>CAWIVR010000001.1:0-45279 GCA_963839565.1 uncultured Actinomycetota bacterium
GGCTGCGTCAGATCCAGCGGGTGAACCAGATGCGGTCCAGCCACTCGCGGTGGGTGAGCAGCTGGTCGGTGTAGATCGGCCAGAACCACGCGAAGTTGAGCAGCACGAGCACGAAGAAGGCGCCCGACACGATCACCCCGAGGGTTCGTCGTGGGGTCGGCGTGGTCGACGTCCCCAGCATCCGGCCCATCAGCAGCGTGATGGCCAGGATCATGAAGGGGATGGTGATGATCGCGTAGAAGGCGAAGATCGGCCGGTCGTCGTACTGCAGCCACGGCAGCCACGTCGACAGCGTGCCGACGACCGCGACGCCGTACCTCCAGTCCCGCGCGCCCACCCAGAGCGCGGCCGCGACGAGCACGGCCAGGCAGCCGCCCCACCACAGGGCCGGCGTGCCGAGCAGCGTGATCACCCGCAGGCAGTCGCTGCCCTTGGGGGCGTCGCACCCCTGCGTGCCGGGCTGGATCGCGGTGTCGGCGTCGACGCCCACCGGGCGGTTGAGCAGCAGCCAGCCCGACGGCTTCGAGGCGTACGTGTGGGTGGAGCAGTTCAGGAAGTGCGTGTGGAACGTGTAGACGTCCTGGTGGTAGTACCAGAGCGACCGCAGGGACTGGACGACCTCGCCCACGCCGCTGGCGTCGGGCTCGCTCGCGGTGGGCCATCGGGCCTTGCTGTCGGGGTTGTCGGAGACGTAGGACTTGTCCTGGCAGTGGCCCTGGCCGGTGTACTGCGTGTACTGCGACGAGGAGAGGTCCTTCTCGTACTGGCTGACGCGTGCATCAGCCAGCCCGTCCAGGTGGCCACGTAGACGATGACGCCCACCAGGACCACGCTGACGAACGCGGGGATGCCGTCGGCGAGCACCGACCGCAGGAAGGCGCCGCGGACGCCGAAGGATCGGCGGGCCCCGACGCTCCAGAAGAACGTCAGCAGCCCGAAGGCCGCGAGCGGGTAGACCGCCTCCCACTTGGTGCCGCACGCCAGCCCCCAGGTGACGCCGGCCGCGACCAGCCAGGGGCGCCAGAGCAGGCCGCGGACGGGTCCGGTGCCGGCGGTGACGTGCCCGCCGTCCGGTTCGAGCAGGCGCGCGAGCCGGGCGCGCGACCAGTCGCGGTCGGCCACGTGGCAGTGCACGGCCAGCAGGATGAAGAACGCCACGAAGATGTCCAGCAGCGCGATCCGCGAGAGCACGAAGTGCATGCCGTCGAAGCACAGCAGCAGGCCCGCCACCACGCCGAGCAGGGTCGAGCCGGTCATCCGGCGGACGAGGCGGACCAACACCACGACCATCAGCGAGCCCACGACGGCCGCGGCGATGCGCCACCCGAACGGGTCCATGCCGAAGGCCTTCTCGCCCAGCCCGATCAGCCACTTGCCGAAGTCCGGGTGGACCGCCATCGAGGCGTTGTCCTTCCACAGCCCGTCGGGGTTCCCGGCCAGGATCGCGGCGTTCGCCTTGGTGCCGTCGGCGTACTCGCGGGCGTACCCGAAGTGCAGCAGCGACCACGCGTCCTTGGCGTAGTAGGTCTCGTCGAAGAGGAACTCGTGCGGCGTGCCCAGCTTCCACAGCCGCAGGAACAGCGCCAGCAGCCCGACCGAGATGGCGCCGACCCAGCCGACGAACGGGTCCTCCGCGCGCAGCCGCCGTACGGCGCGTTCGGCGGCCGGCGGGACGACGCGGCCGTCGGAGGTACGCGAGAGCCCGGAGCGTTCGTCCGGGCTCTGAGGCGGCCTCACCGGCGCGGCGGTCGTCACGGTCGGCAAGACTACGGGCGTGCTGGTTCTCGCAGCGACGCCGATCGGGCGCGTCGACGACGCCTCGCCGCGGCTGGCGCACGAGCTGGCCACCGCCGACGTGGTCGCCGCCGAGGACACCCGGCGGCTCGGGCGGCTGACCCGCGAGCTCGGCGTGACCGTGACCGGCCGGGTGGTCTCGTACTTCGAGGGCAACGAGACCGCCCGCACCCCGTCGCTCGTCGAGGCGATGCTCGCCGGCGAGCGGGTGCTGCTGGTGACCGACGCGGGGATGCCCAGCGTGTCCGACCCCGGGTACCGGCTGGTCGCGGCCGCCCTCGAGGCCGGCGTCGACGTCATCGCCGTCCCCGGCCCCTCGGCCGTGCTCACGGCGCTGGCGGTCTCGGGGCTCCCGGTCGACCGGTTCTGCTTCGAGGGCTTCCTGCCCCGCAAGGCCGGCGAGCGGGCCCGGCGCCTCGCCGACCTGGCCGCCGAGCAGCGCACGATGGTGTTCTTCGAGGCGCCCCACCGCACCGAGACGGCGCTGGCGGCGATGGCGGAGGCGTTCGGGGCCGACCGCCCCGCCGCGGTCTGCCGCGAGCTGACCAAGACGCACGAGGAGGTACGCCGCGGCCCGCTGGCCGACCTCGTCGCCTGGGCCGCCGAGGGCGTCCGCGGCGAGGTCACCGTCGTCGTGCAGGGCGCCACCGACGTCCGTACCGTCGGCCCCACCCCCGACGACTGGCGCGCCGCCGTGGCCGCCCTGGAGTCCGCAGGTACGTCGCGCAAGGCCGCCATCGCCGACGTCGCCAGGGCCGCCGCCGTCCCCAAGCGCGAGGTCTACGACGCCGTCCACCGTGCGCCTTCGGGATAGTCCCGTCACGAAATGGTCGTTCTGGAACGTTTCATCGACGTGCACTTCGTCACGGGACTATCCGAAGTGGGCTGTGGATAAGTTGGCGGCGTGACCGAGGAGCCGACGCGGAGGCGGGCGGGGACGACGGAGGACGGGGCGCGGCGGGACCGGGAGAGGCCGCCGTTGCCGGAGCCGCTGCCGCACCCGGTGGTCGACAACCACTGCCACCTCGACATCGCCGACGGCGAGTGGCTCGACGACCGAGGACGCGATCGCGGCGGCGACCCAGGTCGGCGTCCCTCGCATCGTGCAGATCGGCTGCGACCTGCCCGGCGCGCGGTGGGCGGTGGAGGCCGCGGCGGCGTACGACGCCCTGGTCGCCGGCGTGGCGCTGCACCCCAACGAGGCGCCCCGGCTGGCCGCGACCGGCGACCTGGACGCGGCGCTGGAGGAGATCGAACGCCTCGCCCAGGCCCACGACAAGGTCCGGGCGGTCGGCGAGACCGGGCTCGACCACTTCCGTACCGGGCCGGAGGGACGCGCGGCCCAGGTGGAGTCGTTCAGGCGGCACATCGACCTGGCCAAGCGGCTCGACAAGACGCTGGTCATCCACGACCGCGACGCCCACGACGAGGTGCTCGAGGTGATCGACAGCGAGGGCGCGCCCGAGCGTTGGGTGATGCACTGCTTCTCCGGCGACGTGGACTTCGCGAAACGGTGCCTGGACCGCGGTGCGTACCTCTCGTTCGCCGGCACGGTGACGTTCAAGAACGCCCAACGGCTGCGCAACGCGCTCGTCGTGGTGCCCGCCGACCGACTGCTGGTGGAGACCGACGCGCCGTACCTCACCCCCGCGCCGTACCGCGGCCGCCCCAACGCGTCGTACCTGGTCCCGCACACGATGCGGGCCATGGCCGAGGTCCGCGGGGACGACCTGGAGGCGCTCTGCGTGGCTGTGAGCCTCGCCACGGACGCCGCCTTCGGGGGCGCCTGGTAGCCCAGAAACAGCGCGCGGGCATTTGTCGACAATCCCGGTGCTCGTTATCGTCTCGTGATTGTTGGCCGGATTCGATCGGGGGAAGCACGAACACACGATCCGGAACTTCTACGTTCGGAGTGTTTTGCTTTTCAAGCTCGACAACCTCAGTCGCAAGCGCGGCCTGCTGGCCGTCCTCGTGGCGCTCGTGGCCCTCGCGGTCGCCGGTACCACCGTCGCGTACGCGTCCATGACCAAGTCCGTGACCCTGTCGGTCGACGGTGAGTCCCAGCAGGTGACCGCCCTCGGCGGCACCGTGGGTGACCTCCTCGACGCCGAAGGCATCGAGCTCCGCGACCACGACCAGGTCGCTCCCGGCCTCGACGACGAGGTCACCGAAGGCACCAAGATCAGCGTCCGGTACGCCCGCCAGCTGGCGCTGAGCGTCGACGGCAACGAGCAGACGTACTGGGTGACCGCGACCACCGTCGACGGCGCCCTGCAGCAGATCGGCCGGGCCTTCACCGGCGCCGCGCTCTCGGTCAGCCGCGGCACCGGGCATCGACCGCGGTGGCCTGTCCCTCGAGGTCGCCACCCCGAAGCGCGTCACCGTCAAGGTCGGCGGAGCCAAGGCGAAGGCGAAGACCGTCGCCGCGCTGGACGTGCGCGACCTGCTCGAGAGCCTCGAGGTCCAGGTCGACAAGGACGACAAGGTCAAGCCGGCCCTCGGCGCCACCATCGACGACGGCGACAAGGTCGTGGTCACGCGCATCAAGACGGTCACCAAGCGCGTCAAGCGCGAGGTCGTCGAGCACGGCACCGTGGAGCAGTCCGACGACTCCATGGACAAGGGCACGACCAGCGTCGTCCGCGAGGGCGAGGACGGGCTGCGCGACGTGACGTACGAGATCACGTTCCGCAACGGCCACCTCGTCGTCCGCAAGGTGCTGCACCAGCGGGTGCTCGACAAGCCCGTCGCCGCGATCGTCACGGTCGGCACCCGCGAGGTCGCGACCACGAACTTCGCCGGCGGCAACACCGTCTGGGACGCCCTCGCGCAGTGC
The DNA here is from genome assembly GCA_963839565.1 of uncultured Actinomycetota bacterium. Taxonomy (GTDB): domain Bacteria; phylum Actinomycetota; class Actinomycetes; order Propionibacteriales; family Nocardioidaceae; genus Nocardioides. Next base: position 4,631 of record CAWIVR010000001.1, read on the forward strand.
GAGTCCGGCGGCAACTGGGCCATCAACACCGGCAACGGCTACTACGGCGGCCTGCAGTTCTCGCTGGGCACGTGGCAGGCGTACGGCGGCAGCGGGCTCCCCAGCAACGCCAGCCGCGAGACGCAGATCGCCATCGCCACCAAGGTCCGCGACGCCTCGGGCGGGTACGGCGCGTGGCCGGCGTGTGCCGCCAGCCTGGGCCTGCCTCGCTAGGTTGAGTCTCATGCCCACCGCCGGTCCGAGACTCCTCGGGCCGGCGGAGGTCCGTCAGCTCGCCGCCGAGCTCGACCTGCGGCCGACCAAGCAGCGCGGGCAGAACTTCGTCATCGACGCCAACACCGTGCGGCGCATCGTCCGCGAGGCGGGCGTCGGGCCCGATGACGTGGTGCTCGAGGTCGGCCCGGGCCTGGGCTCGCTGACCCTGGCCCTGCTGGAGGTAGGCGCGCGCGTCGTGGCGGTCGAGATCGACGAACGGCTCGCCACGCGACTGCCCGCCACCGTCGCCGAGCACGCGCCAGGGGCGCTCGACCGGCTCCACGTCGTCGCGGCCGACGCGCTGCGCGTCACCGAGGTCCCCGGGCCGCCGCCGACCACCCTGGTCGCCAACCTCCCGTACAACGTCTCCGTGCCGGTCCTGCTCCACCTCCTCACGCTGCTGCCCTCGCTCGAGCGCGGCCTGGTCATGGTGCAGGCCGAGGTGGCCGACCGGCTCGCCGCCGGTCCGGGCTCGAAGGTCTACGGCATCCCGTCGGTCAAGGCCGCCTGGTTCGCCGACGTACGCCGCGCGGGCACCGTCGGCCGCCACGTGTTCTGGCCCGAGCCCAACGTCGACTCCGGCCTGGTCTCGTGGGTACGTCGCGACCCGCCCGCCACCACCGCGACCCGTCAGCAGGTGTTCGCGGTCGTCGACGCGGCGTTCGCCCAGCGCCGCAAGGGTCTGCGCGGCGCGCTGCGCGGGCTGGCCGGCTCCACCGAGGCGGCCGAGAAGGCCCTGGCCGTCGCCGGCATCGCCCCCTTGGAGCGCGGTGAGTCGCTGACGGTCGCGGACTTCACCCGCATCGCCGAGGCGCTGGAGAGCGACCAAGGATGACCCTCTCGATCCAGCCCGACGCGCAGCGCTCGGTCACCGTGCGCGCGCCGGCCAAGATCAACCTCCACCTCGGGGTCGGCCGCCCGCGCGAGGACGGCTTCCACCCGCTCGACACGGTCTTCCAGGCCGTCGGGCTCTACGACGACGTGCGGGCCACCGACGGTGACGGCACCGTGACGGTCGAGCCGGCGTCGTACCTGCCCGCCAGCGTGCTCGACGACCTCGCGAGTCCGGACAGCAACATCGTCACGCTCGCGGCCCGCCTGCTCGCCGCGACCGCGGTCGCCCCCGACGAGCTGCCGCTCGTCGACCTGCTCGTCGAGAAGCGGATCCCGGTCGCGGGCGGGATGGCCGGCGGGTCCGCCGACGCCGCCGCGACCCTCGTCGCCCTGGACCGGCTCTGGGACCTGGGCACTCCCGATGACATGCTCCTCGAGCTGGCCGCCGCGCTCGGCAGCGACGTGCCCTTCTCGCTGCTCGGCGGGTCCGCGCACGGCACCGGCCGCGGCGAGGTGCTGCACGCCATCCCCGACCCGACCACCTGGTGGTGGGTCGTGGTCCCGTCGCCCGAGGGGCTGGCGACCCCGTCGGTCTACCGCCGGTTCGACGAGATGTTCCCCGACGCGCCGGCCACCCCGGCGAGCTCGGCCGGCACCCTCGCCGCCCTGGCGGCCGGTGACCCCGACCGGCTCGCCGCCGCCCTCCACAACGACCTCGAGGCCCCCGCCATCGACCTGCGCCCGGCCCTCGGCGACCTGATCGCCCACGGCGAGGCCGAGGGCGCCCTGCGCGGCATCGTGTCGGGCTCCGGGCCCACGGTGGCCTTCCTCTGCTGGTCGGGCGACCACGCGCGCTCCCTGGCCGACACCCTCCAGGGCGACGACCTGCCGGTCGTCCTGGTCGCCAACGGCCCCGTGGCGGGCGCGCACGTCCTCCCATGAGTCCGCACTGATGGCCAACCTCCTCAACCTCGAACGGGTCTCCAAGGCGTACGGCGTCCGCCCGCTGCTCGCGGACGTCTCGCTCGGCATCGGCGAGGGCGAGCGCATCGGCGTGGTGGGCCGCAACGGCGACGGCAAGACCACGCTGCTGGAAGTGATGACCGGCCAGGAGCCGGCGGACTCCGGCCGGGTCTCGCGGTCCCGCGGGCTGCTGGTCGGCTTCCTGCACCAGCACGACGCGCTCGTCGACACCCACTCGGTGCGCGAGGCGGTGCTCGCCGGTCGGGCCGACCACGAGTGGGCCGCCGACCCCCGCACCCGGGAGATCGTCGAGGAGCTGCTCGCCGGGGTCACCCTCGACCGCGCCGTCCTCGGCCTCTCGGGCGGCGAGCGCCGTCGCTGCTCGCTGGCCGCGCTCCTGCTCGGCGACCACGACCTGATCGTGCTCGACGAGCCGACCAACCACCTCGACGTGGAGGCGGTCGACTGGCTGGCCCGGCACCTCGCCGCCCGCCCGTCCGCCCTCGTGGTCGTCACCCACGACCGCTGGTTCCTCGACGCCGTCTGCCAGTGGACGTGGGAGGTGCACGACGGCCAGGTGGACGCGTACGAGGGCGGCTACGCGGCGTACGTGCTGGCCAAGGCGGAGCGCAGCCGTCAGTCCGCGGCCACCGAGGAGCGCCGGCAGAACCTGGTGCGCAAGGAGCTCGCCTGGTTGCGCCGCGGCCCGCCCGCGCGGACCTCGAAGCCGAAGTTCCGCATCGACGCGGCCAACCAGCTCATCGAGGACGTCCCGCCGCCGCGGGACCGCTTCGAGCTGCAGCGGTTCGCGACGCAGCGGCTCGGCAAGGACGTCGTCGACGTCGAGGACGTCGACCTGGTGCGCGGCGACCGCACCCTGCTGCACCACGCCACCTGGCGGCTCGGTCCCGGCGACCGGGTCGGCATCGTCGGCGTGAACGGCGCCGGCAAGACGTCGGTGCTCGGGCTGCTCGACGGCTCGATCGCCCCGTCAGCCGGGCGCGTACGTCACGGCCGCACCGTCGCCCTGCAGCACCTGACCCAGGACCTCGACGACCTCGACCCGGAGGGACGGGTGCTGCCGACGCTGGAGTCCGTCAAGCGGGTCTCGCGCACCGAGTCCGGCGAGATCACCGCCAGCTCGCTGCTCGAGAGGTTCGGCTTCACCGGCGACCGGCTCACCACCCGGATCGGCGACCTGTCCGGCGGTGAGCGGCGGCGCTTCCAGCTGCTGCGCCTGCTGATGACCGAGCCCAACATGCTGCTGCTCGACGAGCCCACCAACGACCTCGACATCGACACCCTCAACGTCCTCGAGGACTTCCTCGACGGCTGGCCCGGCACGCTCGTGGTCGTCTCCCACGACCGCTACTTCCTCGAGCGGGTCACCGACTCGGTGTGGGCGCTGCTGGGGGACGGCCAGATCTCGATGCTGCCGGGTGGGGTCGACGAGTACCTCCGCCGGCGGGCCGCGGACCTCGCGGCCGCCGCCGCTGACATCGCCGCGACGACGGAGTCCGCCCCCGTCGACCGCGCCCGCGCCGGCAGCGCCGAGGAGCGGGCCGCGCGCAAGACCCTGGCGCGCCTCGACAAGCAGCTCGAACGGGTCACCGAGCAGGAGGCCGCGCTCAACGCCGCGATCCTCGGTGCCGGCCAGGACTACGAGCGGCTGGCCCAGCTGTCCGCCGAGCTCCAGGCCCTCGCCGCGCAGCGCGACGAGCTGGAGTCGGAGTGGCTGGAGGCCGCCGAGCAGCTGGAGTAGCGCCCGTCGCCGGATCTGCTCGTGCGTGGCTCACCGGGTTTCGTGACAGGCGCTAGCGCGCCTTCCTCAACCAGCGGGCGTGCGTCCTCAACAGCGAGAGTGCCCCAGGCCTGGAAGATGTACGGGTTGCTGACCATGATCGTGGGGTCGCGGGCGATCGCGTACAGCTCGTCGACGACCGCGTCGATCTCCTCGGCCGTGGCGACGCCGTGCGCGACGGCCATCGCCTTGATGTTCTCGATCGTGAGCGGGGGCAGCAGCTTGACCTCGCCCTCGAGGCCGACGGGGTGCGCGATGGAGGGCTGGACCCGCTCGAACCCGGCGTCGAGCAGCAGGCGGGCCAGCCGGATGCCGACGTGCGGGTCGCCGCCGTTGCGGCGGGCCGTCTCCTCGTAGATCTCGTTGTTGCGGCGGAACACGTCGGACTCGGGATAGCAGAGCGACCCCCGGTAGTCGATGTCCTCCAGCACGATCCGCCCGCCCGGCCTCAGGGCGGCCTGCATCAGCGCGACGCCGGCGGCCGGGTCGCGCAGGTGGGTGAGCAGGAAGCGCGCGTACACGACGTCGTACTCCGCCTCGCCCAGCCCCTGGGTCAGGTCCGCGACCCGGAACTCGACGTTCGCGACCTCGGCCTGCTCGGCGTCGCCGCGAGCGAGCTCGACCTTGGTGGCGTCGAGGTCCACGCCGACGACGTGGCCGGTGATCCCGACCAGGGAGGCCAGGTCGAACGTCACGTCCCCGCCGCCGCAGCCGACGTCGAGGCAGCGCAGCCCCGCAGTGACGCCGGCCCGCTCGAGGAGGGCGAGGGTGGCGGGGCGCATCACGCGGGCCAGCACGCGCAGCCGCTCCCGGCCCGCGATGCCGCCGCGGATCAGGTAGTGGTGCTCCTCCATCTCACTTCGCCTCGGCGTACGGCGCGAGCAGGGTGCGCAGCAGGGCCGCGAGGCGCTGGCGGTCGCGGTCGGGCAGGTCGGCCAGCAGCTGGTGCTCGGCGTCCAGCAGGGCCGCGAAGGCGCCGTCCACGGCCGCCTTGCCGTCGGGGGTGAGCCGGACGATGACGCCGCGGCGGTCGTCGGGGTCGGGGAAGCGCTCGACGAAGCCCCGGGCGGCGAGACGGTCGACGCGGTTCGTCATCGTGCCGCTGGTCACCAGGGTCTCGCGGAGCAGGCGGCCGGGGGAGAGCTCGTACGGCGCCCCGGTCCGCCGCAGGGCGGCCAGCACGTCGAACTCCCACAGCTCGATCGCGTACGCCGCGAACGCGTCGCGGCGCGCCAGGTCGAGGTGCCGCGAGAGGCGGGAGATCCGGCTGAAGACCGCGACGGGCGCCAGGTCGAGGTCGGGGCGTTCGCGGGCCCAGGCCTCGGCGAGCTCGTCGACGTCGTCGCGCATGGGGGCAGTGTAGCGATCGGTCAAGAATCTTGACATCAAGAGATCTGCGACGGAGGATGCTGCCGTGCACACCTGGGACCCCGACCGCTACCTCACCTACGCCGACGAGCGCGGCCGCCCGTTCGTCGAGCTGCTGGCCCGGGTGGGCGCCGCCGACCCCGCCACCGTCGTCGACCTCGGCTGCGGGCCCGGCAACCTCACCGCGCTGCTCGTCGAGCGCTGGCCCGGAGCGCGCGTCGTCGGCCTCGACTCCAGCGCCGAGATGATCGAGAAGGCGCGGGCCACGACACCCGCGGTGGACTTCCACGTGGCGGACCTGCGGGACTGGGCGACCGGCGCGGACCAGGTCGACGTCCTGGTCTCCAACGCGACGCTGCAGTGGGTGCCCGGCCACCTCGAGCTGCTGCCGGACCTGGTCGCCCGGGTGAACCCCGGCGGCTGGCTGGCCTTCCAGGTGCCCGGCAACTTCGACGAGCCGAGCCACACGATCCGCGCCGAGCTTGCCGCGCAGGCGCCGTACGCCGAGCACACGGCCGCGGTCGAGGTCACCGTGCCCAACTCGCACGACCCGGCGGTCTACCTGCCGCGCTGCGCGGGCTCGGCTGCGAGGTCGACGCCTGGGAGACGACGTACCTCCACGTCCTCGACGGCGAGGACCCGGTGTTCACCTGGGTCTCGGGCACCGGCGCCCGGCCGACGCTCCAGGCGCTGCCCGACGACCTCCGGGTCCGCTTCGAGGAGGAGTTCAAGCGGCGGCTGCGGGCGGCGTACCCGGATCGCGACGGCCGCGTGGTGCTGCCGTTCCGCCGCGTCTTCGTCGTGGGTCGGGTGACAGCGTGATCGCCCTGCACCACGTCCAGGTCGCCTGCCCATCGGGCGGCGAGGACGCCGCGCGGGCCTTCTACGCCGACGGGCTCGGGCTGGTCGAGGTCGAGAAGCCCGCGGACCTGCGGGCGCGCGGCGGGGCGTGGTTCCGTGCGTACGGCGACCGCGGCGACGTCCTCGCCGAGCTCCACGTCGGCGTGGAGGAGCCGTTCGTCGCCTGCGCGCAAGGCGCACCCGGCGTTCGTGGTCGACGACCTCGACGCGGTGGCCGCGCGACTGCGCGAGGCGCGGGTTCGAGGTGGACGAGCGCGAGCGGACGACCTTCGAGGGCTACCTGCGCTTCCACGCCTTCGACCCGCACGGCAACCGGGTCGAGGTCCTGGAGCGGCTAGCGGCCTAGGCGCTGGAAGAACCCCTGCGGGGCGTTGCCACCCGGGTCCTCGTCGTGGCCGGGGCACCACATGTCGTCGGGCACCATCGCGCGGACCTGGTCGACGTGGTCGCCGCAGCCGGACCAGGTGATCTTGCCGCACGTGCGGCAACGCACCGGACTGCACATCGGGAACCACTTCTTCCTGGCGGGGGAGGCGGGCGGTCGATGGCCCGTTCGAGCCCAGTCTGCCAGGCGCGTGCCGGTGCTAGCGTCCAACGGTGACCCATCGCGATCTCTCGGGCGACCTCGCTGAGTCCATCTCAGGAACGGTGAAGGCCCTCCTCGACGTCCGCCTCTGGCTGGCGTTCGACATCGACGACGACGGCCGCGTGCTGGCCGGCCACGACGACCTCGGCAGCCTCCAGCTGGTCGAGATCGCCCCCGACGGGACCACCACCGAGCTGACCGACCTGCCGTCGCGGTGCGCCGGGAGGTACGTGCCGGGGCGCCGCCAGGTGCTCGTCGAGCACGACTCGGGCGGCGACGAGAAGTGGCAGATCTCCCTGCTCGACCTCTCGGCCATGCCCGCGTCACCGGTCGGGCTCGACGACCTGACGCCGGTTGTCCGCGACGCCGAGCACATGAACGTGCTGCACGACGTCACCAGCACGTCCTTGATCTACTCGACCAACCGGCGCAACGAGGTCGACATGGACATCGTGGTGCGCGACCTGGACTCCGGCGAGGAGACCGTGGTCTTCGACGACGGCGGGTACGTCGTGCAGACCTCGGTCTCGCACGACGAGTCGTCGGTGGCCGTGACGGCGCTGAGCCTCCAGCCCAACGGGACCGTCGTCTCGCTCGCGGGCCCGCTCGGCTCGGGTGCGCTGACCAGCCCCGACGAGCACGCCAACCACCACGTGGTCGGCTGGGCGGCGGACGACGACGGCGTGCTCGTGGCCTCCGACCACGACCGCGACCACCACGCCGTCTGGCACGTCGACCTCGAGGGCACCTGGCGCGTCCTCGTCGAGGACGACGAGCACGACCTCGGCGCCGCGGCCTCGCGGGACGGCTCGTGCCTGCTCGTCAGCCACCACGTCGACGGCCTCGACGTCCTCGCGATCCACGAGGCCGACGGCCGCCACCGCGTCGACGTCGACCTCGGACCCGTCGTGCCGTTGTCGGTGCGCTGGGCGGACGACGGGTCCCGCTTCGTGCTGACCGCGATGACGCCCGTCGACCCGGGCTCGATCCTCAGCGTCGACGCGACCACCGGCGCGGTGACCCAGCTCGTCGACGGCCGCGCCACCGTGCCGGCCGAGCTGCGGGACCGGCTGGTGACCCCGACCGTGCACCGCATCCCGACGCCCGACGGCGAGCAGGTGCCGTGCTTCCGGTTCGCGGCGGCGTCTCCGGACGACGTACTGGCCGGGGCTTCCGTCGTGCACGTGCACGGCGGTCCCGAGTCCGAGGCGACCCGGATGTTCTCGGCCGTGTGGCAGTCGCTGGCGATGGCCGGCTTCGACGTGCTGGTGCCCAACGTGCGCGGCTCGGCGGGGTACGGGAAGCGCTGGGTCTCCCTCGACGACCTCGAGCTCCGCCTCGACTCGGTGGCGGACCTGGCGGCCATCCACGACTGGCTGCCGTCGGTCGGGCTCGACGCGTCGCGCTCGGCCCTGTGGGGTGGCTCGTACGGCGGGTACATGGTGCTCGCCGGCGTCGCCATGCAGCCGGACCGGTGGGCCGCGGGGGTCGACATCGTCGGGATCTCGTCGCTGGTGACGTTCCTCGAGAACACCTCGGCGTACCGGCGGGCCTACCGCGAGCGCGAGTACGGCTTCCTCGACCGTCACCGCGACTTCCTCGAGAAGGCCTCGCCGCTCACCTACCTCGACGACATGGTCGCGCCGCTGTTCGTGATCCACGGCGCCAACGACCCGCGCGTCCCGCTGTCCGAGGCCCGGCAGATCAAGGCCGCCCTCGACGGCAAGGGTGTCGACTGCGAGCTGCGGGTGTACGACGACGAGGGTCACGGCCTCGCCAAGCGCGCCAACCGGATCGACGCGTACCCCGCCGCCATCGAGTTCCTGGTGCAGCACCTGTCGACGCGCGCTGGTTGAGGAAGGCGCGCTGGCGCCTGTCACGAAACCCGGTGACCTGGCCGCGGTCCGGTCCGGGGTCTCGTGACGGGCCTTGACGGCCCTCCTCGACCAGCGGTTGCTCAGCGGGCGCCCGGAGCGAGCCCCGTCCCCGCGTCGGTCTCCGCCACCATCGACACCTCCAGGATCTTCTTCTCGCCGACGAACTTCCTCTGCACCCAGGTCGCGATCCACGTCAGGACCAGGTTGACGGACACGTACATCGCGGCGATCACGATCACGGTCTGCAGCTGGTTCTGGAAGTCGGTGTAGATCTGCTTCCCGACGAAGGTGAGTCCCGGGGCGGTGATCGCGTAGCCGAGGCTGGTGTCCTTCAGCGCCACCACGCACTGGCTGATGATCGCCGGCAGCATGATCTTGACGGCCTGCGGCAGCAGGATCTGCGTCATCACCTGGGTCTTGCGCATGCCGATCGCGTACGCCGCCTCGGACTGCCCGCGCGGCACGGCCAGGATGCCGGCCCGGAAGACCTCGGCCAGCACCGAGCCGTTGTAGAGCGTCAGGGCGATGACCACGCACCAGAAGGCGTCCAGACCGCCGGGGCCCGCGCCGTAGCCGAAGTACAGGAAGATCATCAGCATCAGCACGGGCACGGCGCGGAAGAACTCCACGACCGACCAGCACACCCAGCGCACGCTGGCGTGGTCAGAGAGCTTGCCGACCCCGAAGATCGTGCCGAAGACCACGGCGAGGATCACCGAGAAGAACGCCATCCGCAGCGTCGTGAGCAGGCCGTCCACCAGCAGCGCCCGGATGTAGTCGGGCGTGAGGAACGGCTCCCACAGGTCGTAGGCGAACTGGCCGCGGTCGGCCATCCGCAGGACCAGGAGCGCGGCCAGGCCGAGGATGACCACGAGCGAGATGATCGTGTAGATCCGGTGCCGGGCCCGCGTGCGCGGACCGGCCACGTCGAAGAGAACGCTGGTCTGGCTCATCGCGCCACGCTCCAGCGACGCTCGAGGCGGTTGGCGCCGAACGAGACGATCTCGACGAGGACGACGTACCCGGCGGCGAAGATCAGGAAGATCGGCAGGTCGTTGCCGCTGATGTTGGTGAAGTACTTCATCCGGGCGGTGGCCTCCAGGATCCCGAAGGCGTACGCCACGGAGGTGTTCTTCAGCAGCGCGATGAAGACGCTGGCCAGCGGCGGCACCGTGGCGCGGAAGGCCTGCGGCAGCACGACCTGCGTCATCGTGCCGCCGAACGTGAGGCCGATGGCCCGAGCGGCCTCCGCCTGCCCCAGCGGGACCGCGTTGATGCCGGAGCGGATCGCCTCGGCCACGAACGTGGACGTGTACAGCGTGAGCGCGAGGCAGGCCCGGAAGAAGAACGAGCTGATCCCGAGCTCCTCGACCGAGCGGAACAGGATGCCGAGCTTCGGGAGGCCGATGATGACGAAGACGAAGATGATCAGCAGCGGGGTGTTGCGGACCACGGTGATGTAGACGGTCGCGGCCTTCGACATGAACGCGATCGGCCCGACCCGCATCGCCGCCAGCAGGGTTCCGAGGACGAGCGACCCCACGGCCGACACCAGGAACAGCCCGATGGTCAGCCGGAACGCGCTCAGGTAGAGGTCGAAGTTCGACAACACCAGCTCCACGGCGGGTCGTCCTCCTTCGGTGGCGGGTGCCGGCCCCGCCCCGTGGGGGCGGGGCCGGCACTCAGCGAGTGATGTGGACGGTCAGGCGGCGGGGCACTCGTCCATCGCCGGCGGCTCCGGGGTCTCGACGCCCGGACGCGCCCAGCGTGGCCGCGAACGCGTCCTCCCACGTGCCGTCCTCCTGCGCGGCCGTCAGCGTGTCGACGATCCACTGGCACATCTCCGGGTGGTCCAGCGAGTAGCCGACGCCGTACCGCTCCTCCGAGAACGGCTCCACGACGACCTTGAGCTCGTCCGGGTGCTCGGCGGCGTAGCCCAGCAGGATCGCGCCGTCGGTCGTCATCGCGTCGACGGCGCCGCTGAGCACCTGGTCGACGCACTCGGAGTACGTGTCGAAGCCGCGCGGCGTGGCGCCCTCGGCCTCGATGTTCTCCAGCGACGTGGAGCCGGTCACCGAGCAGACCTCGGTGCCCTTGACGTCGTCGAGGCTGTCGATGTCGCTGTCGGAGGCGACCAGCAGCTGCTGGCCGGTGACGTAGTACGGGCCCGCCTGACCGACGACGGCCCGACGCTCGTCGGTGATCGAGTACGACGCCAGCACCAGGTCGACCTCGCCCGACTGCAGGAACGGCTCCCGGTTGTCGGAGATCGTCTCGGTCCAGGTGATGTCCTCGGGCGCGATGCCCAACGAGGCCGCGAGCACCTTCCCCAGCTCCGGGTCGAAGCCGACGGGCATGTCGTCGGTGGCGCCCTTGAAGCCGATGCCCGGCTGGTCGAACTTGACGCCGATGATGACGTCGCCGGAGTCGGCGAGCTCCTTCATGCGCGTGCCGTCGTCGAACTCGCTGGCGGCGTCCTCCTGCGACCTCGACGTCGACAGCCTGCGCTGTCGTCGTCGCCGGCGTCACCGCAGGCGACGAGAGAGAGGGCGAGGCCGAGTCCTGCCACGGCCGCCTTCGTCCTGATGAGTCGCATCCTGTTTTCTCCTTCTTCCGAGGGGTGGGAGCTGGGTCAGTGTTTGAGGATCTTTCCGAGGAAGTCCTTGGCGCGCTCGCTGCGCGGGTTGGTGAAGAACTCCTCGGGGGTGTTCTCCTCCACGATCTGTCCGTCGGCCATGAAGAGCACGCGGTCGGCGGCGGTCCGGGCGAAGCCCATCTCGTGGGTCACCACGACCATCGTCATCGCCTCGCCCTGCTCGGGCTTGGCGAGGCCGACCATCACGTCGAGGACCTCCTTGATCATCTCGGGGTCCAGCGCCGACGTCGGCTCGTCGAAGAGCATCAGCTGCGGCTCCATGGCCAGCGCGCGGGCGATCGCCACGCGCTGCTGCTGGCCACCGGAGAGCTGGGCGGGGTACTTGCCGGCCTGCTCGGCCACGCCGACCCGCTTCAGCTGGCGCATGGCCCGCTCGTCGGCCGCCTTCTTGGGCGTCTTGCGCACCTTGGTCAGGCCGAGGGTGACGTTCTCGAGGATCGTCTTGTGGGCGAAGAGGTTGAAGCTCTGGAAGACCATCCCGACCTCGGCACGCAGGGCCGCGAGCTCCTTGCCCTCCTCCGGCAGCGGGACGCCGTTCAGGCTGATGGTGCCGCCGTCGATCGTCTCGAGCCGGTTGATGGTGCGGCACAGCGTCGACTTGCCGGACCCGGACGGGCCGATGACGACGACGACCTCACCGCGCTTGATGCTGACGTTGATGTCGCGCAGGACGTGCAGGTCGCCGAAGTGCTTGTCGACGTGGTCGAGCACGACGAGCGCGTCGTCCGTGCCCCGTTGGTGGGGGTTGTCCGAGGTGGCCGTGTCGGAGACGGTCATTTCCAGACCCTAGCCGTACGCGCGCGGATCGGCCACGGGGAAGGTTTCGGCGGCAGGCTTGGTTACATGGACTGCACGACCGATCAACAGCTTGCAGCAGGGAAAGGGCCACCCATGTCGACCGTCACCGTCGGTGTCGATAACTTCGCGACCACCATCGAGCAGGACGGCATCGTCCTGCTCGACTTCTGGGCATCGTGGTGCGGCCCGTGCCGCAGCTTCGCGCCGGTCTACGAGGCCGCGTCGGAGGCCAACCCCGACATCGTCTTCGGCAGCATCAACACCGAGGACGAGCGGGACCTGTCCGGCGGGCTCCAGATCAGCTCCATCCCCACGCTGATGGCCTTCCGCGACGGGATCATGGTCTTCCGCCAGCCCGGCGCGCTGCCCGCCCCGATGCTCGACCAGCTCATCGACGCCGTCCGTGCCCTCGACATGGACGACGTCCGGCGCAAGGTCGCCGAATCCGCCGAGGCCTGAGCCACGCCGTACGCTTGGGCGGCCATGCCGCGCACTTACGAGGTCCGCACCTACGGGTGCCAGATGAACGTCCACGACTCCGAACGCCTGACCGGGCTGCTGGAGGAGGCGGGGTACGTCCCCGCACCGGCGGACGACCAGGCCGATGTCGTCGTCTTCAACACGTGCGCCGTGCGGGAGAACGCCGACAACAAGCTCTACGGCAACCTCGGCCACCTCGCGCCGGTCAAGGCCACGAGGCCCGGGATGCAGATCGCCGTCGGCGGCTGCCTCGCCCAGAAGGACCGCAGCGAGATCACCCGCAAGGCGCCGTGGGTCGACGTGGTGTTCGGCACCCACAACATCGGCTCGCTGCCGGCGCTGCTGGAGCGGGCCCGGGTCAACGACGAGGCGCAGGTCGAGATCCTCGAGTCGCTCGAGGTCTTCCCGTCCACGCTGCCGACCCGGCGCGAGTCGGCGTACGCCGCCTGGGTCTCGGTCTCCGTCGGCTGCAACAACACGTGCACGTTCTGCATCGTCCCGAGCCTGCGCGGCAAGGAGATGGACCGCCGGCCCGGCGACATCCTGGCCGAGGTCCGCGCGCTGGTGGCCGAGGGCGTCAGCGAGGTCACCCTGCTGGGGCAGAACGTGAACGCCTACGGCGTGGAGTTCGGCGACCGGCAGGCGTTCTCGAAGCTGCTGCGGGCGTGCGGCGAGGTCGAGGGCCTCGAGCGGGTGCGGTTCACCAGCCCGCACCCCGCGGAGTTCACCGACGACGTGATCGCCGCGATGGCCGAGACCCCGAACGTGATGCCGCAGCTGCACATGCCGCTGCAGTCCGGCAGTGACCGCATCCTCAAGGCGATGCGCCGGTCCTACCGCCGCGAGAAGTACCTCGGCATCATCGACCGCGTCCGGGCCGTCATGCCCGACGCCGCGATCACCACCGACATCATCGTCGGCTTCCCCGGCGAGACCGAGGAGGACTTCGCGCAGACCCTCGAGGTCGTCGCGGCCGCCCGGTTCTCGGGCGCCTACACGTTCCAGTACTCCAAGCGGCCGGGTACGCCGGCCGCCACCCTCCCCGACCAGGTCCCGCCCGACGTGGTGCGGCACCGCTACGAGCGGCTGGTCGCCCTCGTCAACGACATCGCGTGGGACGAGAACCAGCGGCTGGTCGGTCGCACCGTCGAGCTGATGGTCGCCGAGGGCGAGGGTCGCAAGGACGCCGCCACCCACCGGCTCTCGGGGCGCGGCCCGGACAACCGGCTCGTCCACTTCGACCCCGTCGGCGCCGAGGCTGTGAGGCCCGGCGACATGGTCACCGTCGAGATCACCCGCGCCGCCCCGCACCACCTGGTCGCCGACGGCGGCGTGCTGGCCGTGCGGCGGACGCGGTCCGGTGACGCCTGGGAGGCGCGGACGGCAGCCCCGACCGCGCCCGTGGTCGGCCTCGGGATGCCGGCGGTCGGCGCGCCGGTTTCGTGACGGGCCTTCGGCCCTCCTCAACCAGCGATGGGGTCGAAGCCGAAGGTCGAGTACGGCGCGATGCCGCCGGTCAGTCCCTGCAGCACCGCGAGCTCGTGGGGGACGACGGGGTCGGGCAGCGCGTCGAGGGGGAACCACTCGAGGGCTGCCGCCTTGGCCGTCTCGACGATGCGGTGTTCGCCCGACCACGACCGGCAGGTGAAGAAGAAGTCGATGCGTTCGTCGATCGGCTCGCCGCCCCGGGTGCGCTGCATGGCGGTCACGAACTCCAGCTCGAGGTCGGTCACCCCGACCTCCTCGACGGCCTCGCGGCGGGCCGCGTCGTACGCCGTCTCGCCCTTCTCGACGTGACCGGCCGCGGCGGCGGCCCAGTGGTCGTCCATGAAGCCGGTGTTCTGACGCAGCTGGAGGAGGACCCGGTCGTCGCGCAGGAAGAAGACGTACGAAGCGGGCACCACGACGAACCTGTCGAGCGTGCCCGCCGTCGCGACTCCCGTCGCCGGGTCGATCACCGGTTGGTGTCGCCCTCGCCGGTCTTCTCCTGGAGCAGGTCCTGTGCCTTGTCGACGTGGCCGGCGTACTTGTCGCCGGTCTTGTCGTCGACCAGGTCGCCGGCCTTCTCGATGGCGTCGTCGACCTTCTCGTCGTTCTGGTCGACCAATCCCTGGGCCTTGTCCACCGCGTCGTCGAGGAAACCCATGGCGCACCCTTCGGTTCCGTGGCCCCGGATGACCACGACGACGCCAGCCTAACCCCGCTCAGACAGGGGTCTCGGGCTCGTCCGAGGCCTCTTCCTCGGGCGTGGGCTCCTGGCTCTTCTCGTCGTCGGGCTCCGTGATCGCGTCGGGGACGCGGTCGTCGGCGCCGGCCGTCACGGGGTTCTTGTCCGTGGGCAGGTCGACCCCCATCGGTCCGTCCGGGATCTCGCCGTAGCGCGACTGGTCGTCGAGCGCGTCGGCACCGCCCGGGAACCGTTCGGGCTCCTCCACCCGCGGGGTGGGCATCGGGCCGACGTCGATCACGGACGGACCTCCCCATGGGGGTCCCCGCTCGGGACGATGTCCGGGTCCGGGTTGCCCGGGACCGGGTCGCTCGGAATCGGGTCGCTCGGCGATGGCGGCTCGGAACCGGGGTCCGGCGTGGGGATGGGATCCCCGGGCGGCAGCGGTTCGTTCGGGTCTGGTGTGGTCGTCATGGCGGTTCTCTCCCTCCGGACGGAAGCTCCGTCCTTCTCCCGCCTTCCACCAAACCGGCCTCGTGGGCAGACTTCAACCGCCCCGGGGGGTGAGGCTGGGAGACTCGCGGGTATGTCCGCCCTTCCGCCGATCGTCGCGGTCGTCGGCGCGACGGCGTCGGGCAAGAGCGACCTGGCGCTGGACCTCGCCGAACGCCTCGGGGGCGAGATCGTGAACACCGACGCGATGGCGGTCTACCGCGGCATGGACATCGGGACGGCCAAGCTCCCGGTCGCCGAGCGGCGAGGCATCGAGCACCACCTGCTGGACTCCATGGGTGTCAACGAGCCGTTGACGGTCGCGCAGTTCCAGCGGGACGCCCGTCGAGTGATGGCCGAGATCCGCGCGCGTGGCGGAGTGCCCGTGCTGGTCGGCGGCTCCGCGCTCTACACCCGGGCGGTGCTGGACCGCTTCGAGTTCCCGGGCACCGACGAGGCCGTCCGCCGCCGCCTCGAGTCCGAGCTCGCCGAGGTGGGCGCGCCCACGCTGCACCAGCGGCTCGCGGAGGTCGACCCGGTCGCGGCCGGCAACATCCTGGTCGACAACGGCCGCCGCATCGTGCGCGCCCTCGAGGTCGTCGAGATCACCGGCCGGCCCTTCTCCGCCACGCTGCCCGTGCTCGAGTACGCCGACCCGCTCAGCGTGCAGATCGGCGTCGACATCGACCGGCCCACCCTCGACGAGCGCATCGAGCGGCGGGTGGAGGGGATGTTCGCCGCCGGGTTCGTCGCGGAGGTGGAGCGGCTGCTCGCCGCCGGCCTGCGGGAGGGACGGACCGCCGCGAGCGCCATCGGCTACCGCGAGGTGGCGGCGTACCTCGACGGCGACCTCACCCTCGACGAGGCACGCGAGCGGACCGTCGTCGCCACGCGGCGGTTCGCGCGCACGGCAGGACTCCTGGTTCAGGAAGGACCCTCGGGTCACGTGGGTGCAGTACGACGACCCGCAACGCCTCGAGCGGGCGCTCGCCGCCGTGGGACCATGGGCGCGTGGGTGACTATCCGTTCCTCAAGGGACACGGCACGGAGAACGACTTCGTGCTGCTGCCCGACCACGAGGGGACCATCCACGGCGACCTGACCGCGGACGAGATGGCCGCGCGCGTACGGGCCCTCTGCGACCGCCACGCCGGCATCGGCGGCGACGGCGTGCTGCGCGTGGTGCGGGAGGGCGACGGGTGGTTCATGGACTACCGCAACGCCGACGGGTCGATCTCCGAGATGTGCGGCAACGGGATCCGGGTCTTCGTGCGCCACCTCGTCGAGGAGGGCCTGGTCGAGCCGTCCGGCCCGATCGACATCGCCACCCGGGACGGCATCAAGACGCTGCTCCTCGAGGGCGACCTGGTGACGGTCGACCTCGGCGTCGCGCAGGTGCTCCCCGAGACCAAGGTGACGATCGGGGCGACGAGCTGGCCGGCCATCCACGTGGACATGGGCAACCCGCACGCGGTCGCGTTCGTCGACGACGAGGCCACCCTGGCCGCCCTCGACCTGACCCGGCCACCCGAGCACGACGAGGGGGTCTACCCCGACGGGGTCAACGTCGAGCTCGTCGTGCGGCGCGGTGAGCGGCACGTGGCGATGCGCGTCCACGAGCGTGGTTCTGGGGAGACGCGGTCCTGCGGCACCGGCGCCGGCGCCGTGCTCGTGGCGGTGGCGACGGCCGACGCGGCGCCCCGCCCGGCGACGTACACCGTCGACGTCCCCGGCGGCACCCTCACCCTGACCTGGACCGAGGACGACCGGGTCCTGCTCACCGGCCCCGCGGTCGTCGTGGCCCGGGGAACCACGTCGCTCTAGCCCTCCCTATGCTCCCGTCCATGGACCTCGAGGGAGCCTCTGCCGTCGTCACCGGAGCCGCGTCGGGCATCGGCGCCGCGTGCGCCCGCCAGCTCGCCGCCCACGGCGCCCGGGTCGTCGTGGCCGACCTCAACGCCGAGAAGGGCGAGGCCGTCGCGAGCGAGATCGGCGGCATGTTCGTGCCGGTCGACGTCACGAGCACGACCCAGATCCAGCAGGCCGTCGACCAGGCCCTCGAGCTGGGTCCGCTGCGCGCGCTGGTCAACTCGGCCGGCATCGGCTGGGCCCAGCGGACGATCGGTCGCGACGGCGAGTACGACTCCGCGCACGACCTCGACGCCTTCAAGAGGGTCGTCGCGATCAACCTGATCGGCACCTTCGACGCCGTGCGCATCGGCGCCACTGCGATGAGCCGCAACGAGCCCGACGCCGCCGGCGAGCGCGGCGCGATCGTCAACGTGTCGTCGGTCGCGGCGTTCGACGGACAGATCGGCCAGGCGGCGTACGCCGCGTCGAAGGGCGGCCTCGTCGGCCTGACGCTGCCGGTGGCCCGTGACCTGGCCGCTTCCGGCATCCGCCTCAACACCGTGGCGCCCGGCCTGATCGACACCCCGATCTACGACTTCGTGCCCGAGCCCGAGGCGTTCAAGGAGCAGCTCGGCCAGTCGGTGCTGTTCCCCAAGCGCCTCGGCACCCCCGACGAGCTCGCCGGCATGGTCCTCGCCTGCCTCACCAACACCTACATGAACGGCGAGACGATCCGCGTCGACGGCGGCATCCGGATGCCCCCGAAGTAGTGCCACCGCTGGTTGAGGAGGGACGAAGTCCCGTCACGAAACCACGGTGGGTCTCAGGCCTTGATCCGCTCGTTCGTCGGGTCGTACATCGGCCGCAGCGACACCACGGCCTCGTGCACCGTGCCGGCGACGTCGACGGTCCACGTACCCGCCTTGATCCAGTCGGCGGTCAGCGGCTCGCCGGCGTCGAGCAGGGCGAGGCCGACGGCGCCGCCGAGGGTCCAGCCGTACGACGCGGCGCGGACGTAGCCGACCACCTCGCCGTCGCGCAGCACCAGCTCGGCGTGGTGCAGCACCGGTCCGGGGTCGGTGAGGCGGACCTGGACCAGCCGGCGGTGCGGGACTCCCGCGGCCTTGATGCGGACCACGGCGTCGCGACCGATGAAGTTCGGCTTGTCGAGGTCGACCGCGAAGCCGAGCCCGACCTCGATCACGTTGTCGGTGTTGTCGATGTCGTGCCCGAAGTCGCGGTAGCCCTTCTCCATCCGGCAGCTCGCCAGCGTCTTGAGGCCGACGGGGGTGGCGCCCGGCGGCGGCCACCGCGTCGTACACGGCCAGCGCACCGGCGGCCGGGAGGTACAGCTCGTAGCCGAGCTCGCCGACGTACGTGATCCGCACGAGCAGCACGCGGACCCCGGCGAGGGTGACGAAGCGCGCGGTGCGGAAGGGGAAGGCCTCGGTCGCCAGGTCGGCGTCCGTGAGGGTGGCGAGCAGGTCGCGGGACTGCGGGCCCTGGACGTTGAGCTGGGCCCAGTCCTCGGTGACGTCCTCGATCGTGACGTCGGCGCCGCCGATGTGCTTGGCCAGCCAGGCGAGCACGTGGCCGTGCGCGGTGTCGGAGGCGACCACCCAGAAGTCGTCGTCGGCGAGCTTGGTGACGGTGAGGTCGGCCTGGAGCTTGCCGTCCGGGTCGAGCCACTGGGTGTAGGTGATCCGCTCGGCCTCGCCGTCGACGGCGCCGGCCGAGACGTGGTCGAGCACCCGCCCCGCGTCGGCACCGGTGACGCGGAGCTTGGTCATGAACGACATGTCCATCAGCCCGGCGCCCTCGCGCACGGCGCGGTGCTCGGCCTCCCAGCGCGGGAACCAGTCGGCGTGACCCCAGGTGGGCGTCGCCTCCGGGGTCACGCCCGGGCCGGCGAACCAGTCGGCGCCCTCCCAGCCGGAGACCTCGCGCAGGTACCCGCCGTTGGCCACCAGCCGGTCGTGCACCGGCGAGAGCTTGGCGCCGCGGGCGGAGTACAGCTGCTTGCCCGGCGTGTGGGCGGCGTACACGGTGCCGAGGATCTCGGTGGTCCGGGTGGCCCGGTACGTCTCCTCGGCCTGGTACGCGCGGAACCGGTCCACGTCGAACCCGGTCACGTCGACGTCGGGCTTGCCGTCGACGATCCACTGCGCGACGACCCGGCCGAGGCCGCCGGCCGACAGCACGCCGACGGAGTTCATGCCGGCGGCCACGAAGTACCCGCGGGTGCCCGGCGCCTCGCCGACGATCGGCGACAGGTCGGGCGTGAACGACTCGGGCCCGCAGAAGAACGTGCGGACGCCGGCCTCCAGCGTCACCGGCACGCGGGACATCGCGGTCTCCAGGAACGGGCCCATCCGGTCCCAGTCGGGCTTGAGCGTGGTGAACGACGAGCCTGCCGGCACGCCCTCGGGGTGCCACGCGGCGGCGCGCGGCTCGAAGAGGCCGACCATCATCCCGCCGCCCTCCTCGCGGTAGTAGCCGTGCGCGGCGGGGTCCTCGAAGACCGGGGTGTCCGGGCCGAGGCCCTCGATCGTGTCGGTGATCAGGTAGTAGTGCTCGGCCGCGGTGTTGGGCACGTTGAGGCCGGACCTCAACGCGAGCTCGCGGGCCCACATGCCGGTGGCGTTGACGACGTACTCGCACTCGATCGTCCTCGTCGCCCACGCGCACGCCGGTGACGCTCTCGACGCGGCCGCGGGTCTCGGTGACGACGTCGGTGACGGTGACGCCCTCGAGGACCCGTACGCCGAGCTGTCGCGCGCCCTTGGCCAGTGCGGTCGTCAGGTCGACGGGGTTGACCCGGCCGTCGCCGGGTACGTGGAAGCCGGCCAGCAGGTCGTCGGTCTTGGCCCAGGGGAAGAGCGCGTTCATCTCGGCGGGGGAGATCTCGTCGACCTCCAGGCCGAGGTGGCGCTGGAACGCGGCGACCCGGCGGTACTCCTCCAGCCGGTCGGCGTCCGCCGCCGCCTCGATCAGCCCCACCGGCTTGAAGCCGGTGGCCTGGCCGGTCTCGGCCTCCAACCGGGCGTACAGCTCCCGGGAGTACAGCCGCATCGACGTCGACGTCTCCGAGAACGACCCGAAGCACGTCATCAGCCCCGCCGCGTGCCACGTCGTCCCGCTGGTCAGCCGGTCGCGCTCGAGGAGGACGACCTCGCTGCCCCACCCGAGGTGGGCGAGGTGGTAGGCGATCGAGGTACCGATGACACCGCCCCCGATGACGACGACGCGCGCGCGGGCGGGGAGTTCGGCGAGCCACGGGAGCACTCTGTCAGAGGGTCGTGTGCCCCACGCAGCGCAATGGCGCTGCCTCAGGCACACGACCCGATCAGAGGCCGACGCCCCAGGCGACCCACGAGCTCGGCAGGACGGCGAGGGGGTACAGCTCGCCGCTCATGTAGTCCCACGTCGCGACGCGGGTCTGCAGGACGTCGTCCTCCAAGCCGACCAGGCCGACCACGGGGAGGTCCCCGGCCCAGCCCAGCAGGCTGGTAGCCGCGATGTCGTCGCCGAGCGGCAGGAACGCGACCGGCGCGCCGGTGTCACCGTCGACGGCCACCAGGCCGCTGCCCTCGGACAGCACGGCCGGAGGGTTCCCCGGCGGCGGGTTCCGGACCGAGTTCCTCTGGTGCTGGCCGATGACGACCCCGTCCCGGACCAGCGGCGGCTGCGGGTAGTAGCCGGCCGCGTTGTTGGCCGGCGTGGTGACGATCCGGCCGTCGCTCCACTCCAGGGGACCCCGACCGTCCCAGGTCAGCGCCGACCCGTCGGCGAGCACGCGGGTGGACGGGCCGTACGGCGACCGCTCGGTCGAGCCGTCGGCCAGGTCGACCACCGTGCCGGTGGGCGCACGACCGTCGGCGACGAGCACGTGCGAGTCGTCGAGCCACGACACGTACGACGGCGATCCCGGCACGTCGTACCGCTCCGCGTCTCCGCTCGTCAGGTCCACCACGACCAGGCCGCCCGGCTGCGGGATCGCGAGCCGGGTCGCGCCGTCGTCCAACCCGGTCGCCCGGACGACGGGTGTCGTGAACACCTCGTCGACCCCGACGGGCACCAGTCCGTCGACGTCGAGGTGCCGCCAGTCGCCGTCGTCCCCCAAGACGTAGGCGCCGGCCTCGTCGTCCGGGTCCGCCACCACCAGGGCCGCGTGCCTGACCGGGTTCTCGCTCAGGGGTTCGGCGTCCGGGGAAGGGGCGGGCACCCGGTTGACGGCCAACGCGTCCCAGTCCGGGGTCGTGATGACCATCTCGGTCGAGGGCGGGTCCGCTGGGCCGTCGGCCCGCTCGCTTCCGGGCAGCACGCTGGCGGCGACCGCCACCGCAGCCACCGCCAGCCCGGCGGCACCGGCCGTGACCCAGCGGCGCCGACGCACCCGTCCACGGGCCCGCTCCCACGTACCTTCCGCGACCCGGGTGGCCGGCACGTCCACCTCGTCGATCAGCTCACGCAGGTTCATCGGTCCTCCACGGGGTCCAGGTCCAGGGCGCGCAGGTGGGCCAGCGCGACGGACGTCTGCCGCTTGACGGTGCCGTCGCTGACGCCGAGCACCGCGGCCGTCTCGGCCACGCTCAGGTCCTCGGCGAACCGCAGCAGCACGACCGCGCGCTGGTTCCACGTCAGCGTGGCCAGCGCGGCGACCAGGTCTCCCGCGGGCAGCGAGGACGTGTCGTACGACGCCTCCTCCGGCACCTCGTCGACCAAGCACCTCGCGCCGGCGTCGCCGCCACCAGGAGACGTGCTCGCGGTAGACGACGGTGCGCATCCACGCGTCGGGGTTGCCCTCGCGCAGCCGGTCCCACTGCAGCGCGGCTCGGATCAAGCGCCTCCTGCACGAGGTCCTCGGCGCGCTGGAAGTCGCCGGTGAGGAGGTACGCCGACCGCACCAGGTGCTGCTGGCGCGCCCGGGCCCACTCCTCGAACGACGCTCGATCCGCGGCCCGCATGGACACCCCCTCACCCTCTCAACGCAACAGCGGTGATGCGAGGTTGACGTCGACCGGCTACAGACCCATCAGGTCCGTCTCCAGCGGCCCCCCGTTCCACGGCGGGTTGACGCGGACCAGGTGCTCGCGACCGAGCCACCGGAGCTGCACGTCGTCGGGCAGCCCCTCGAACGGCGAGCGTTGCGACCTGTGGAGGGCGATCGCCGCGCGTCGCCGTGTCAGCAGCCCGGCGGTGTCGATCAGGGTGGTCATGTCCTCGTCGGGCGTGCCGATGTCGGGGAGGGTCGTGTACGCCGCCTTGCCCTCGTCGGCGGCGTGGTGCCGGATCCAGGCGTGCATGAGCGAGCGCGGCAGGCACTGGAGGTACAGCGGCGTGGCGGTCCCCAGGATCAAGGCCGTCATCGCGTCGCGGACACGCACGTGATCGCGGTGCCCGTCGCTCCCGTCGAGGGTCACGACGACGTCGGGGCGGTGACGGTCGAGGCAGCCGCGGAGGGTGTCGACCACCTCGTCGAAGGGGGTGCCGGCGAGCGAGCCGGGGTCGGCAGCGCCGGTGAGGCCGGAGTCCGCGAACGGCAGCAGCTCGACGTCGGCGACGCCGAGTGCGGCGGCCGCCGCCCGCAGCTCCGACTCACGGAGCTCACCGACGCCACCGGCCGGCACCGGGACGTCGGTCTCGACCTCGCCCGCCTCGCCGCGGGTCGCACAGACGACGACCGTGCGGACGCCGCGCGCCGCCGCGTGCATCAGCAGCGAGCCACAGCCGAACGTCTCGTCGTCCGGGTGCGCGACCGCGACGAGCAGGGTGGGTGGTGAGGTCACGCCCGGATCATCCCAGCACGGCATCACCGACGCCGGTCGCAGCGAGCTGGCCCGCTGGCTCGACGAACCGTCGGCACGTCGACGAGCCCGACGACTGGGACGCGAGCGCCCTGCTCGCGACCCTGGTGGGGGAGTGCCGGGCGGCGGCAGACGCCTAATGGTTCGCCCTGCTCATGCCCGGCCACCTACCCTGGAGGCCGGATGACGAACGCAAAGAACGAAAACTTCTCCCTCGAGGCCGAGCTCGACGAGACGGCCGGCTGGGACCTCGACGACCCCGAGTCCGAGATCGCCCTGGACGCTGACCCCGCTGTTGGCGACGACTGGGCCTCGGGCTACGCCGACGAGCCCGACCCCGAGGAGGCTTTGCTCGATGACGGGGAGCTCACCGTCGGCATGCAGGACCTCGCCGAGCGGCACGCCCTGCGCCGCGTCGCGGGCCTGTCGACCGAGCTCGAGGACATCTCCGAGGTCGAGTACCGCCAGCTGCGGCTCGAGCGCGTGGTGCTCGTCGGGGTGTGGACCACCCGCTCCGTCGAGGACGCCGAGAACTCCATGACCGAGCTCGCGCTGCTGGCCGAGACGGCCGGCTCGACGGTGCTCGACGCGATCTACCAGCGGCGCAACAAGCCCGACCCGGCGACGTACATCGGCCGCGGCAAGGTCGAGGGCCTCAAGGAGATGGTGCAGGCGACCGGCGCCGACACGGTGATCTGCGACGGCGAGCTCGCGCCCAGCCAGCTGAGGAACCTCGAGGACCGGCTCAAGGTCAAGGTCGTCGACCGGACCGCCCTGATCCTCGACATCTTCGCCCAGCACGCGAAGTCGAAGGAGGGCCAGGCGCAGGTCGAGCTGGCCCAGCTGAACTACATGAAGCAGCGGCTGCGCGGCTGGGGTGGCAACCTCTCCCGCCAGGCCGGCGGCCGGGTCGGCGCGGACGGCGGCGGCATCGGTGGCCGCGGCCCCGGTGAGACCAAGATCGAGACCGACCGGCGCCGCATCAACACCAAGATCGCCAAGCTGCGCCGCGAGCTCGCGCACATGAAGGGCACCCGCGACACCAAGCGCCAGGAGCGCAAGCGTCACGAGATCCCGTCGGTCGCGATCGCCGGCTACACCAACGCCGGCAAGTCCTCGCTGCTCAACCGGCTGACCGGCGCGGGGGTGCTGGTCGAGGACTCGCTGTTCGCGACCCTCGACCCGACCACCCGGCGTACGGCGACCAGTGACGGCCGCGTGTACACGATGAGCGACACGGTGGGCTTCGTCCGCGACCTGCCCCACGGCCTCGTCGAGGCGTTCCGGTCGACGCTGGAGGAGGTCGCCGACTCCGACCTGATCCTGCACGTCGTCGACGGCTCGCACCCCGACCCCGAGGGCCAGATCTCCGCCGTCCGCACGGTGCTGGCCGAGATCGGCGCCGACAAGGTGCCCGAGGTCATCGTCATCAACAAGGCCGACGCGGCCGACCCGATGGTGATCGCCCGGCTGCGTCAGCGCGAGCCGCACTCGGTCGTCGTCTCGGCCAAGACCGGCGAGGGCGTCGACGACGTGCTGCGCGTGGTCGAGGACGAGCTGCCCCGGCTCGGGGTCGAGTTCGAGGCCCTCGTGCCCTACGCCCGCGGCGACCTCATCGACCGGATCCACCAGCACGGCGAGATCGACTCCATGGAGCACACCGGCGACGGCACGCTGGTCCGCGGCCGCGCCAACGAGGCGCTGGCGGGCGAGCTCGCGTCGTACTCCCTCTAGGAGAGTCCACCCCGCAGGGCGGTCGACATCCGAGCCCGATCGGGTGAGGGTGGAGGGACTGTCTCTGCTCGGGAGGACGTCCATGCACGCACGCCTGATCGCCCCGCTCGCCGTCGCTGCCCTGGTCGCGACGCCGGCTGCTCGCCGTACCCGCCCAGGGTGCGGACCCCGCTCCACCGCCCGCGCCGGCGGCGGCACGACCTCGACCAGCACCGGCCTCGGCGGCGCCGTGAGCACCGTCGACACGGCCGCGACGAAGGTCGGTCTGCGCGTGCTCAAGAAGGGCGGCAACGCCGTCGACGCCGCGATCGCGACGGCCGCGGCCCTCGGCGTGACCGAGCCCTACAGCTCCGGCATCGGGGGTGGCGGGTACTTCGTGTTCTACAACGCCGAGAAGGGCAAGGTGCAGACCATCGACGGCCGCGAGAAGGCGCCCGCGGGCATCAAGCCCGACGCGTTCATCGACCCGGCGACCGGCAAGCCCTACAACTTCACGCCGGAGCTGGTGACCAGCGGCGTGTCCGTCGGCGTGCCCGGCACGCCCGCGACCTGGGACAAGGCGCTGCGGCGCTGGGGCACCTGGGGCCTCGACCAGGCCCTGAAGCCGGCCATCAAGCTGGCCGACCGCGGGTTCATCGTCGACCCGACGTTCCGCCTGCAGACCGCGGAGAACCAGAAGCGCTTCGAGGCGTTCCCCTCGACCAGCGAGATCTACCTGCCCGGCGGCCAGCCGCCCGCGGTCGGCAGCGTGCTGAAGAACCCCGACCTCGCCGACACCTACCGGTTGCTCGCCGACAAGGGCGTCAAGAAGTTCTACCAGGGCAAGCTCGCCGGTGAGATCTCGCGGACCGTGCAGAAGCCCCCGAAGACGGCGACCACCACGCTGCCCGTGCCGGCGGGGTCGATGACGACCGCCGACCTCAACGGCTACCGCGCCGTCAACCGGAAGCCCACGTCGGTGGGCTACCGCGGGTACGACGTGTTCGGCATGGCGCCGTCCTCCAGCGGCGGCTCGACCGTCGGCGAGGCGCTCAACATCATGGAGCGCTACGACCTCGGTGCCATGACCGACACCAACGCGCTGCACCACTACCTCGAGGCCTCGGCCCTGGCGTTCGCCGACCGGGGCGCCTACGTCGGCGACCCGAACAAGGTGGACGTCCCGCTGTCCGCTCTCCTCGACGACACCTTCGCGGCCGAGCGGGCGTGCAAGATCAGCGAGACCACCGCGGCGACGAAGCCGGTCGCGGCGGGCAACCCCGCGGCGTACGACGGGAGCTGCGCGACCCCCGCCCCCGGCGCCTCGCGCGACGACGCGGACACCGAGAACATCTCGACCACCAACCTGACCGTGAGCGACCGGTGGGGCAACGTCGTCGAGTACACGCTGACGATCGAGCAGACCGGCGGCTCGGGCATCGTCGTGCCGGGCCGCGGGTTCATCCTCAACAACGAGCTGACCGACTTCTCGACGGTCTACAGCGCGTCGGACCCGAACCGGATCCAGCCCGGCAAGCGCCCGCGCTCGTCGATGTCGCCGACCATCGTGCTCGAAGGACGGTGAGCCCTGGCTCGCGCTCGGCTCGCCCGGCGGCTCGACCATCATCACCACGGTGCTGCAGATGCTGTTCAACCGCATCGACCGCGGGATGACGATCGAGCAGGCCATCGCGGCGCCCCGCGCCTCGCAGCGCAACACGGCCTCGGTCACGGCGGAGCAGTCGTTCATCGACGCGTACGGCGGGCTGCTCGGCGCGCTCGGCCACACGTTCACCGCCGCCGGTGCGCCGGGGACGTCGGCCGCCGAGATCGGTGCCGCGACCGCGATCGAGTTCCTCGACAACGGCCAGGTCGTCGCCGTCGCCGAGCCCGTCCGCCGCGGTGGCGGCGCCGCCGGCGTGGTGGTGCCGAAGTAGTCCTACGCTCGGCAGGTGTTCACCGAAGCTCGCCTGCCGAGCGGGCTGGTCCTCGAGTACGTCGACCTCGGCGACCCGGACGGTGTGCCGGTGGTGTACCAGCCGGGCACGCCGAGCACGGCCGGCGGAGGTGCGCTGCTCGACGAGGCCGCCCGCAGTCGCGGCGTACGGCTGGTCTCCGTGTCCCGGCCGGGGTACGGCGCCTCGACCTCCACGCCGCCGAGCCTGGCCTCGGTGGGGCGCCAGGTCGTCGAGCTGGCCGACCTCCTGGGCTGGTCGACGTTCGGGACGTTCGGCTCCTCAGGTGGCGGGCCGTACGCCCTCGCGACCGCGGCGGTCGCGCCCGACCGGGTGACGCGGGTCGCGGTCGCGGCCGGGCCGGGTCCGTCCGAGGAGGAACCCTCGCCGGACGAGCTCGCGGCCGAGGTCCGTGAGTTCGCCGACCGCCTGCTGCCCCTCGACCCCGCCGCGTTCCAGGCCGCGATGGCGGCCGACCGGCCGCCGAACGAGCACTACTTCGACGACCGCCCGGCCGAGGCCGCCATCTTCTTCGCCGACCTGCGCCGTGCCCTCGACCCGCCCGACGGCTTCGCCCGCGACAACCTGTCGTGGGGAGGTACGTGGGACGTGGACCTCTCGGCCGTGACCGCCCCGGTCCACCTGCTGTACGGCGACGCCGACCAGATGGTGCCGGTGGCCCACGGCCACCGGCTGGCCGGGCTCGTCCCGCACGCCACCTTCACCGTGCTCCCCGGCGCCGGCCACGGCGACATCACCTTCGCCTCCGCCGACTCGGTGCTCGCTCTCTTCGCTGGCTGATCGGGCTTGTAACGCGGGACGATGTCCAGTCACTGACCAAGCGCTGCAGGTCACGTGGTCAGTGCTGCTAACGCGCCTGCCTCAACCAGCGGACCTTCGTCAGCGCGCGGCCGCCACGCTCTCGTCCGTACCTGCGAGCTTCTGGGCGAGCCAGATCGGCACGATCGACGCGAGGATCAGCACGGCGGCGACGACGTTGACGATCGGGGCCTGGTTGGGGCGGAAGAGGTTCTGGTAGATCCAGATGGGCAGGGTCTGGATGCCCTGACCGACGGTGAACGTGGTCACGATGATCTCGTCGAAGCTCAGCGCGAACGCCAGCAGGCAGCCCGCCAGCAGCGAGGAGCGCAGCATCGGCAGGGTGATCTTGTAGAACGTGCGGAACGTGCCGGCGCCGAGGTCCATCGACGCCTCCTCGAGGTTGCTGCCGAGCCGGCGCAGCCGCGCGACCGCGTTGTTGAAGACCGTGACGATGCAGAACGTCGCGTGCGACACGATGAGGGTGAACATGCCCAGCTTGATCCCGATCATGGTGGTGAAGAAGTTGGCCAGCGCGATGCCGGTCACCACGCCGGGCAGCGCGATCGGCAGGATGATCAGCAGCGACACCGTGTCGCGGCCGAAGAAGCGGAACCGTTGGAGGGCCAGCGCGGCCATGGTGCCGAGCACCAGCGCCACCAGGGTCGCGACGATGGCCACCTGCACCGACACCCAGACCGCGTCGCGGGCGCCCTGGGAGTGCCAGGCCGCCTGCCACCACTCGGTGGTGTAGCCGGGCGGCGGCCAGGCGAACGTGCGCGAGGTGTTGAACGAGTTGAGCACCACCAGAGCCAGCGGCGCGTACACGAACAGCAGCGCGAGCCCCGTGCTGATGGCGAGCACGCGGCGCATGAGCGGCGAGAGCGTCACAGGTTCTCCAATGCGCCGGTCCGGCGGACGGCGGCCAGGTAGACGAGCATGATCACGACGGGGATCGTCGCCACGGCCGCGGCGAACGGCAGGTTGTTGCCCTTCAGCACGTTGTCGTAGATGACGTTGCCGAGCATCTGGTTGGCGCCGCCGACGATCTGCACCGCGATGTAGTCGCCGAGCGTCAGCGAGAACGCGAAGATCGACCCGGCGACGATCGCCGGGAACAGCACCGGCAGGACGACCCGCCGCATCGTCAGACCGGCGCCCGCGCCGAGGTCGGCCGACGCCTCCAGGAGGGAGTTCGGCAGCCGTTCGAGGCCGGCGTACATCGGCAGGATCATGTACGGCAGCCACAGGTACGACAGCGTCACCACCGTCGCGAACAACCCGTAGCCGGGCGAGCTGAGCCCGAACGGCGACAGCAGCCAGTCGATGGGGCCACTCCCGGAGAACATGCCTCGCCAGGCGTACGCCTTCACGAGGTACGACGCCCACAGCGGCGTGAGGATCGCGATCACCAGCAGGCGTTGGGCTCTCGGCGAGGCGACCTTCGCCATGTACAGCGCGACCGGGAACGCGATCACCGCGTCGATGATCGTCACCCCGACCGCGGTGAGCAGGGTACGGATGGTGATGGTGCGGTAGACCTCGAGGCTGAAGAGCTCGCGGAAGTTGTCGAGCGTCCACGTCCGCTCGATGTTGCCGGTGAACCCGTTGGCGGTCCACAGCGCCGTGATGAACAGCGCCGCGAGCGCGCCGAGGTACGCCACCCCCAGCCACAGCATGGGCGGCCCGAGGAGCAGCCCGAGCCGTAGCCGGGGGTGACGGTGCAGGGTTCCTGACAAGGACTAGCCCTTGATCTCGGTCCAGGCCTGGGTCCACTCCTGGTACGTCGTGCACGTGACGTCCGTGCGCCCGTCGAGGCACTGCTCGATCGGCGTGGTCCAGTAGTGGATCTGCTCGGCGTAGGCCTCGTCGCCGGCGTGGTAGCTGTCGCAGAAGCCCTCGGACGTCAGGTCGCAGGCCTTGCTGTTGGCCGGTGCCTCACCGAACCACTCGGCCACGGCGGCGTTGGCCTCCGGGCTGACGATGTGGTTGAGCCACAGGTAGGCACAGTTCGGGACCTCGGTGTCGGCCCCGATCATCCAGGTGTCCGACCAGCCGGTCGCGCCCTCCTCGGGCAGGATCGCCTTCACCGGAGTGTCGGCCTCGGCCAGGTTCACGATGACCTGCCAGGTGGTGCCGATGACGCTGTCGCCGGTCTGGAAGGCCTGGATCTCCTTGAGGTAGTCCGACCAGTACTCACCCACGTGCTCGCGCTGCGCCTTGAGCAGGTCGACGGCAGCGGCCAGCTGGTCGGCGTCGAGGGCGTAGGGGTCCTCGATGCCCAGGTCGGGCTGGGTCTTCATCAGGTAGAGCGCGGCGTCGGCGATGTAGATCGGCGAGTCGTACGACGTCACCTTGCCGCTGTAGTCCGCCGCGCCGTCGAAGACCGCACCCCAGCTCGTCGGCTCGGGGCTGACGACGTCGGTGTTGTACATCAGCAGGTTGGCGCCGTAGCCGTGCGGGACGCCGTACATCTGCCCGTTGACGGAGTTCCACGGCCGGTCCTTGAGGAAGTCCCACTCGTCGGCGTAGTTGGGGATCAGGTCGGTGTTGACCGGGGCCACGTCGCCCGCCGCGATCATGCGCAGCGTCGCGTCGCCGGAGGCCGACACCACGTCGTACTGGCCGCTCTTCATCAGCGTGACGGCCTCGTCGGAGGTGCCGAAGTACTTCACCGAGACCTCGCAGCCGGTCTCCTCCTCGAAGGGCGTCACCCAGTCGACCGACTTGTCGGTGCTGCCGTCCTCGGCGTAGCCCGGCCACGCGAGCACCGACAGCGAGCCCTCGCCATCGCCGACCTCTTCGGCCATCGGGATGTCGGGTGGGACGAACCCGCCCTGCTCCTCGGCGGCCTCCTCCCCGCTGTCGGCGCCGCTGTCGCCGCCCGAGTCGGTGCCACAGGCAGCCAGGCTGACCGCGAGGGCGAAGCCCAACGCGGCGGCTCCGGCAAAGGTGCGTCTGTTTCTCATGTTTCCTCCTGGTGGGGTCCCGAGGCGGTGGGGGTCAGGTCGATGAGGTGCTCGTCGGACCACGCGAGCGTGACCTTCTCGCCCTCGGTACCGACCTGCTGGTCGCTGGTGCCGTGCAGGTTCTGCCGCAGCACCGTGAGGGTGCCGCCCTCGTCGAGGCGGACGACGTAGTGGTTGACCGAGCCGAGGTAGACCACCGCCTCGATCACGCCGGTGGCCCGGGCGCGCAGGCCGGCCGCCTCGTCGGCGCCACCGAGGTGGATCTTCTCGGGCCGGATCGAGAACATGCCGCTGCGGCCGAGGACCACGCGGGCGGTCTCGCCCGTCAGCAGGTTGGAGGTGCCGACGAACCCGGCCACGAACGACGACGCCGGCGCCTCGTACAGCTCGGCGGGCGCGGCGACCTGCTCGATGCGCCCGTCGTTGAAGACCGCGATGCGGTCGCTCATCGTGAGCGCCTCCTCCTGGTCGTGGGTGACGAACACGAAGGTGATGCCGACGTCGCGCTGCAGCTGCTTGAGCTCGATCTGCATCTCGCGGCGCAGCTTGAGGTCCAGGGCGCCCAGCGGCTCGTCGAGCAGCAGCACCTGGGGACGGTTGACCAGCGCCCGCGCGAGGGCGACGCGCTGCCGCTGCCCGCCGGAGAGCTGGCCGGGCTTGCGGCCGCCGTACCCGCCGAGGCGCACGGACTCCAGCGCCTCCTCGGCGCGCTGCCGACGCTCGCGCCGCGGCACCTTCTTGACCGCCAGGCCGTACTCGACGTTGCCGAGCACGTCGAGGTGCGGGAAGAGCGCGTAGTCCTGGAAGACCGTGTTGACGTTGCGGGCGAACGGCGCCCGCTTGGTGACGTCGTCCCCGCCGAGGAAGACCTTCCCCGACGTGGGCGCCTCGAAGCCGGCGATCATCCGGAGCACCGTCGTCTTGCCCGATCCCGACGGCCCGAGCATCGAGAAGAACTCGCCGTCGCGGATCTCGAGGTCCAGGTCGTCGACCGCCGTGACCGCGCCGAACCGCTTCGTGACGGACTCGAGACGGACTGCGGACATGAACGGAACCTAGGGCGTCGGATTCCGTCGTCACAAGCACGTTCGTGTTACGGATCCGTCGTGTCGCGCGTAGCCGCCGGTGGTTTCGAGGCTCGTCGCTGGCGCTCCTCGCACCTCAACCACCGAATTGCGGTCGATGGTTGAGGTGTGAGGGCCGCTAGGCCCGAGCCTCGAAACCATCACCTGTGGGCGAGCCGTCCGCCCTGTCCCCACCCGGACATAGGGTGGCGCGGTGCCCGAGGACGACCCCCAGAACGCCGACCCGGCGACGGTCCGCGGGGTGCTGGCCGCGGCGGTCGAGGCCCTCGGCGGCGAGGAGCGGCCGGGTCAGGTGGCGATGGCCGAGGCGGTGGCCGCGGCGATGAGCGGCGGCGAGCACCTGCTCGTCCAGGCCGGCACCGGCACCGGCAAGTCGCTCGGCTACCTCGTCCCCGCCCTGCTCCACGACCGCCGGGTCGTGGTCGCCACCGCGACCCTCGCCCTCCAGCACCAGCTGGTCGAGCGCGACATCCCCCGGCTCGTCGAGGCGGTCGGCGCGAGCGAGTTCAAGGGCGCCGTCGACACGTCGTACGCCGTCCTGAAGGGCCGCTCCAACTACGTCTGCCTGCACCGCATCCGCGAGGGCGTGCCCGACGAGCAGGGGGCGCTGGTGGAGGTGCCGCAGGGCTCGATGGCCAAGAAGGTCCTCGACCTGCGGTCCTGGGCCGAGAAGGAAGCCGGCTCGGGAGGCTCGGGCGAGCGCGACCACGCGCCCCGGCACACCGACCGTGAGTGGCGGCAGGTCTCGGTCAACCACCGCGAGTGCCTGGGGGCGACGCGGTGCCCGTTCGGCCAGGAGTGCTTCGTCGAGGTGGCCCGCGAGCAGGCGCACCGGTCCCACCTGATCGTCACCAACCACTCGCTGCTCGCGATCGACGCGATCGAGGGCGTGCCGATGATCCCCGACTACGACGTCGTGGTGGTCGACGAGGCGCACGAGCTGGTGTCCCGGGTGACGCAGGCCGCCACCGACGAGCTGGCGGTCAACGACGTCGAGCGGGCGTCCCGGCGGTCGCAGCGGCACGTGGGGGAGTCCACCGCGGCCGACGACCTGGCCGACGCGGGCGACGCCCTGCAGCTCGCGATGGACGAGGCCAGCCCGGGCCGGTTCGACGAGGTGCCCGAGGGGCTGAAGGACGCGCTGGTGCTCGTCCGCGACGCTGCCCGCGCGGTGCTCTCGGCCTACCCGCGCGAGCCCGAGGGTGAGAAGGAGGCCGACGCGGGTCGCACCCAGGCCCGCGGCATGGTGCAGGAGGTCTTCGTGACCGCCGAGCGGATGGCGGCCGGCTCCGACGCCGACGTGCTCTGGCTCAACGAGGGCGGCGACCGGATCCCGCCGCGGCTGTGCGTGGCGCCGCTGCAGGTGTGGGGCCAGATGCGCGACAAGCTGCTGTCCGACAAGACCGCGATCTTCACGTCGGCGACCCTGATGCTCGGCGGCGACTTCTCGGCGA
Source organism: uncultured Actinomycetota bacterium (assembly GCA_963839565.1). Classification (GTDB taxonomy): domain Bacteria; phylum Actinomycetota; class Actinomycetes; order Propionibacteriales; family Nocardioidaceae; genus Nocardioides. The sequence continues at coordinate 37,422 of CAWIVR010000001.1, forward strand.
TGGCCGTGTCCGTCGGCCTCAAGCCGGCGGAGCGCGTCGTCGACGGCGAACCCGTCAATCCCTCCGACGAGGACGTCCTGCCCTGGCGCGGCATGGACGCCGGCTCGCCGTTCGACTACGGCCGCCAGGCGATCCTGTACGTCGCCCGCCACCTGCCGACCCCCGGTCGCGACGGCCTGGGCAAGGCCCAGCTCGACGAGATCGTCGAGCTCGTCGACGCCGCCGAGGGCCGCACGCTCGGGCTGTTCAGCTCACGGCGCGCGGCGGAGACGGCGGCGGCCGAGGTACGCGCCCGGTTGCCGCACCTGACCACGCTCGCCCAGGGCGACGCGCAGCTGCCCGAGCTGGCGCGGCAGTTCGTCGAGGACCCGCACACGTGCCTGTTCGGGACGCTGAGCCTGTGGCAGGGCCTCGACGTGCCCGGCGAGACGTGCCAGCTGGTGATCATCGACCGGATCCCGTTCCCCCGGCCCGACGACCCGCTGATGTCGGCGCGGCAGCGCGCGGCCGACCAGGCCGGCGGCAACGGCTTCATGCAGGTGGCCGCCACCCACGCCGCGCTGCTACTCGCGCAGGGGACCGGTCGGCTGATCCGGAACTCGACCGATCGCGGCGTGGTCGCCGTCCTCGATCCGCGGCTGGTCACCGCGCGCTACGGCGGCTTCCTGAAGGCCAGCCTCCCGCCCATGTGGGCCACGACCGATCCCGACGTGGTGCGCAAGGCGCTGAAGCGCCTGGCCGAGACGCGCGCCGGTGGCGCCTGAGGTCAGCTCGAAGCCGAGCCAGATCACCAGCCACCCGATCAGCACGTCGGCGACCCAGTGGTTGCCGGTGCCGACGACGACGAGCCCGGTGATGAAGGCGTGCGCCCAGCCGGCGATCCGCATCCAGCGGTACGGGGCGTGCCGTTGCAGCACCATCGCCACCCACAGCGCCCAGCCGGCGTGCAGGGACGGGAAGGCCGCGAGCTGGTTGGTCAGGCCGCCCAGGCCCTTGGGGGCCGAGGCGTCGCCGCCCCACCACCCGTCACCGGACGTCAGCGCCAGCACGTCGGCGTACCCGCCGAAGAGCCGCGGCGGAGCGGTCGGCAGCAGGAGGTAGGCGACCAGCGCGATGATCGTGCCGACGAGCAGCGCGCGACGGGCGGGGACGTAGGCGTCGGCGCCGCGACGGTAGAGCCAGACGAGGACGACGGCGGTCACCACGTAGTGCGCGGTGGCGTACCAGAAGCTGCCGAACAGGCTCAGCCCGCGGGAGACCGCGAAGACCTGGTTGAGCGCGGGCTCCCACGAGAGGTGCAGGGCGCTCTCGATGTCGAGGAGCTCGGCGGCGCGGCGCTGGGCCGGGCGCAGGGAGTCGCTCGCGAAGAGGCGGGAGCCCGAGTAGGCGACGTAGAGGGCGAGGATGATGAGCATCTCCACGAGGGCCGCGCGCCAGCCCCGGGTGGCAGCCTTCGTCCCGGCTCCCTCCCGGACCTTGCTCTCCGCGTTCCTCGTGCTCCCCATGTTCAGAGCCTGCCCCGTTCCCTCAACTTCTGCACATCAGTTGTTACCCGGACCCTCCCCTGAGGAGACCCCGGCACCGTCGTGGATACCGGCGGTTTCGCCAAGTTTGGCAGCGGGCACCGACACTCCATGAGTACCAGACCGCTCGTAGGGGCAACGTTCATCGGTGCGGTCCGCATTCCGCAAGCGGGCACGGCGTTCTCCACCGAATCCGCACAACTGATGGGCAGGGTCAGGCGGACGAGCGGCTACACCTTGCGCAGGACGGCCGTGACGATGCCGAGGATGCTGGCGTTGGTGCCGTCGATCGGGTCGTACGCCGCGTTGTGCGGCAGCAGCCAGAGCTGGCCGTTCTTCCGCTGGAAGGTCTTGACCGTCGCCTCGCCGTCGATCAGCGCGGCCACGATGTCGCCGTTCTCGGCGGTCTGCTCCTGGCGGATGACGACGTAGTCGCCGTCGCAGATCGCGGCGTCGACCATCGAGTCGCCCGCGACCTGCAGCAGGAAGAGGGTGCCCTCGCCGACGAGCTGCTTGGGCAGCGGGAAGACGTCCTCCACGCGCTCCTCGGCCAGGATCGGGCCACCCGCGGCGATCCGGCCGAGCACGGGCACGTACGTCGCCGGCGTCACGGTGTCGCCGATGTCGGTCTCGTCGTACTGGGTCTCCTCGGCCGCGCCGAGCGAGCGCCGCGCCGCCATCACCTCGGGCAGGAACACCTCGAGGGCGCGCGGCCGGTTGGGGTCGCGCTTGAGGAAGCCCTTCTCCTCCAGCACGCGGAGCTGGTGGGCCACGCTCGAGGAGCTGGTGAGCCCCACGGCCTCGCCGATCTCGCGCATGCTCGGCGGGTAGCCGCGCTTCTCGATGGCCTCCTTGATGTGGGCCAGCACGCGCTGCTGCCGGGGCGTGAGGCCGGTCGCGTCGGGCGGGCCGTCGGGCAGCTCGCTGACCTTGGAGTGAGCCTTGCCGCGAGAGCCGTGTTCCTGCTCGTCCGGCCGGTGAGTCCTCGGTTGCCATGGCGTCACGGTAGTGGCCCGAGGGGCAGATGTTCAAACACGTGTTCGAACGGCGTGTCTCGAACAGCTGTGCGAATCGGGGCTTGCGATCGTTCGAACACATGCTCTACTCTCGATCACATGTTCGATCGAACGTCTGATCGAGCGGGGGCCAGAACCGATGTCGGTGGTCACCGTTAGACAGGGATCGAACGCCCCACTCTTCCCCAGGAGGTCCCGATGAGCACGATGACGATCCACGAGGTCCGCCTCAGTCCGACCCGGGTGGCCCGACCGGCCGCCCGTCGTGTCGAGCGCCCCTCGACCGTCCGGCTCACCCGTCGCGGTCGTGTCACCGTCCTCCTGCTCGGCCTGGCGCTCGCGCTGGCCGGCGGCATCTTCCTCGGGGCCGGCTCGGCCGCCACCGAGCGTCCGGGCACTCCCGACCCCACCCGCGTCGTCCAGGTCGGCACCGGCGACACCCTCTGGGCCATCGCCGCCGACGCGGCCGCCGCCACCGGCGAGGACGACGTCCGCGCCATGGTCGACCGCATCGAGCGCCTCAACGCCCTCGAGTCCGGCATGGTCCTGGCCGGCCAGCGGCTGCGGGTCCCCACCGACTGAGCGACACCACAGACTTCGCTGGCCGACTCGACCCCGGCTGGCGGACCGGGGAAGACGAAGGGCGGGACCATCCGGTCCCGCCCTTCGCGGTCTTCGGGCACCGCCGTTGGTCGAGGAGGGACGAAGTCCCGTCACGAGACCCGGTGACCGATCAGAGCAGACCTACCGGTCCCGCAGCCTCCGCACGAACTTCAGCCCCGACCAGGTGCCGTCGATCGCGGCCACCTTGACGTCGACGAACCCCAGCTCGAGGCCGAGGTCGCGCACCTTGTTCTCGTCGAGGTCGGTCGGCATCTTGCTGGCCTTCTTCGGCCAGCACACCCACACCATCCCGGCGGTGGTGGTGCGCTCGAACAGCACGGGCAGCCGCTTCTCCAGGCTCGCCAGCGAGGTGTGCCAGGTGAGGGTGACGTCCATGGCGAGCGAGGCAGGCGACGTACGACGCTCCCGGCCGGCAGGTCTCCGAGGTCCAGGCCGGCGGGCTGCCCGTCGAGGAGCAGCACGTGGTCGGGCTTGATGCCGAGCTTCTGGGGGAGCGGCGTGCCGGAGTACCCCGAGGGGGCTGCGTTCATCGCGCGGCCCGCTTGCCACCGATCGGCCGCGGGGGTGGTGGCTCGGCGTCCTCGGTCTTGGTGACGCCGACCAGCCGCATCAGGCGGGCGACGAGCAGCAGGCCGACGAACAGGCAGACCACCGCGCCCAGCGAGGCCATCGCCAGGAACCACCACGCCCGGGTCTCGCCACCGCGCGCGGTCGCGCCGAAGTCGATGGCGGCGTAGACGAGGTAGCCCCACGCCACCACGCAGAGCGTCACCCCCAGCGCGAGCGGGAGGAGCTTGGCCCACGGGCGGCCGGAGGACTCGCCGCCCTCGCTCGCCGGCGCCTTGGGAGCGGGCTCGGCACGACGCTTGCCGGCGTGCTTGCCCGATGACTCCACGGGGCCATTCTGGCCCCCTCCGCGGAGCCGGTCTGTACCACCCGTCGCGCCGCCGTGAGCGTGTCGCGCCCCTCTGACCTGCGCCAATCGAGACTCGCCTATCTAGGGGCTTGCCAGGGGGCCAGCCCCTACATATAGTGAAGTTACACCGATGTAGTTATCCACATCGTTTCCACAGCCAAGGCCCCGAGACTCACAGTCCAGCCCGGATTACTGACCGTTCCGCGGACGTTATCCACAGGAGAGGGTGAGTTCTTCTCGGCGCGCCCTGACCAGCGAGAAGGAGGCCTGGAATGCACTGTCCGTACTGCCGCGACACCGACACCCGGGTCATCGACTCGCGCGTCTCCGACGACGGTACGTCGATCCGCCGACGCCGGTCGTGCTCGGCCTGCCAGAAGCGGTTCACCACCGTCGAGCAGATGCAGCTGACCGTGCTCAAGCGGTCCGGGGCGACCGAGCCGTTCACCCGCGAGAAGGCCGTCGCCGGCGTCCGCAAGGCCTGCAAGGGCCGCCCGGTCACCGAGGACCAGCTGGCCTGCCTCGGCCAGGCGGTCGAGGACACGCTGCGGCTCGAGGGGGCCGCCGAGGTGCCGGCCCACGAGGTGGGCCTGGCGATCCTCGGCCCGCTCCGTGAGCTCGACGAGGTCGCCTACCTGCGGTTCGCCTCGGTCTACCGGGCCTTCGAGTCCGCCGACGACTTCGAGGACGAGATCGCCCTGCTCCGAGCGGAGCGATCGCCGCCGAGCCTCAGCCGGTGCCGACCGGCTGACCCAGACCGCCCGGGATGGATTGTGGGGAAGCAGTCCGTCCCGGGCGCACCACCCCGGTGACCGCAGCGGTCGCCAGCACCACCAGCCAGAGCAGTGCCCACCACGAGGAAGCACGAGGAGAGCCCATGACCGAGACGGTGAACACCGGCAAGGCCGCAGCCAAGGCCAGCGCCGGGATGAGCATCTCGAGGGTGTTCAGCACCGAGGGCGTGCACCCCTACGACGAGCTCACCTGGGAGCGCCGCGACGTCGTGCAGACCAACTGGAAGACCGGCGACACGGTCTTCGAGCAGCGCGGCGTGGAGTTCCCGTCCACCTGGTCGGTCAACGCCTCGACCATCGTCACCACCAAGTACTTCCGCGGCGCCGTGGGCACCGACGCCCGGGAGTGGAGCCTCAAGCAGCTCATCGACCGCGTGGTCTCGACGTACGTCAAGGGCGGCCGCGACCACGGCTACTTCGCGACGCCGGCCGACGCCGAGGTCTTCGAGCACGAGCTGACCTGGCTGCTGGTCAACCAGTACTTCTCCTTCAACTCCCCGGTCTGGTTCAACGTCGGCACCGCGTCGCCGCAGCAGGTCTCGGCCTGCTTCATCCTCGCGGTCGACGACTCGATGGACTCGATCCTCAACTGGTACAAGGAGGAGGGCTTCATCTTCAAGGGCGGCTCCGGTGCCGGCCTCAACCTCTCCCGCATCCGTTCCTCCAAGGAGCTGCTCTCCTCGGGCGGCACGGCGTCCGGCCCGGTCTCCTTCATGCGCGGCGCCGACGCGTCCGCGGGCACGATCAAGTCCGGTGGCGCCACCCGCCGCGCGGCCAAGATGGTCGTCCTCGACGTCGACCACCCCGACATCGTGGAGTTCGTCGAGACCAAGGCGCGCGAGGAGGACAAGATCCGCGCGCTGCGCGACGCCGGCTTCGACATGGACCTCGGCGGCGCCGACATCACCTCGGTGCAGTACCAGAACGCCAACAACTCCGTCCGCGTCAGCGACGAGTTCATGCGTGCGGTCGAGGAGGGCACCGAGTTCGGCCTGCGCGGCCGCAAGACCGGCGAGGTCATCGAGACCGTCGACGCCCGCGAGCTGTTCACCAAGATCGCCAAGGCCGCGTGGGAGTGCGCCGACCCGGGCCTCCAGTACGACGACACGATCAACGACTGGCACACCAACCCGGAGACCGGCCGCATCACCGCGTCCAACCCGTGCTCGGAGTACATGTCCCTCGACAACTCCTCGTGCAACCTCGCGTCGCTGAACCTGCTGAAGTTCCTCAAGGACGACAACACCTTCGACGCCGAGCTGTTCGCGAAGGCCGTCGAGGTGATCATCACCGCGATGGACATCTCCATCTGCTTCGCCGACTTCCCGACCGAGGCGATCGGCAAGACCACCGTCGACTACCGCCAGCTCGGCATCGGCTACGCCAACCTCGGCGCGCTGCTGATGGCGATGGGCCTCGGCTACGACTCCGACGGTGGCCGCGCGATGGCCGCGACCATCACCTCGCTGATGACCGGCGTCTCCTACCGCCGCTCGGCCGAGCTGGCCGGCGTCGTCGGCCCGTACGCCGGCTACGCCCGCAACGCCGACGCCCACAAGCGCGTGATGCGCAAGCACCAGGCCGCCAACGACGCGGTCCGCACGCTCGGCATCGCCGACGCGCAGGTCCACAAGCTGGCCACCGCCGCGTGGGCCGACGTCCAGAAGGTCGGCGAGGACAACGGCTTCCGCAACGCGCAGGCCTCCGTGCTCGCGCCCACCGGCACCATCGGCTTCATGATGGACTGCGACACCACCGGCATCGAGCCCGACTTCTCCCTGGTGAAGTTCAAGAAGCTCGTCGGCGGCGGCTCGATGCAGATCGTCAACCAGACGATCCCGCGGGCGCTGACCAAGCTCGGCTACGCCGAGGAGCAGGTCGAGGCGATCGTCGCGTTCATCGCCGAGCACGGCCACGTCATCGACGCGCCCGGCCTCAAGACCGAGCACTACGAGATCTTCGACACCGCGATGGGTGCCCGCGCCCTCAAGCCGATGGGCCACGTCCGGATGATGGCGGCGACCCAGCCGTTCCTGTCCGGCGCGATCTCCAAGACGGTCAACCTCCCCGAGACCGCCACGGTCGAGGAGATCGAGGACATCTACCTCCAGTCCTGGAAGCTCGGCCTCAAGGCGACCGCCGTCTACCGCGACAACTGCAAGGTCGGCCAGCCGCTGGCCGACGGCAAGTCGGACTCCTCGAAGGCCGACCAGGCCCGCGCCGGTGCGGCCACCGCGCCGGCCGCCGAGGCCGAGGTCGTCGAGAAGATCGTCTACCGCCCGACCCGCAAGCGCCTCCCGAAGTCGCGCCAGTCCCGCACCACCTCGTTCACCGTCGGTGGCGCCGAGGGCTACATGACCTCCGGCGCCCACGACGACGGCGAGCTCGGCGAGGTCTTCCTCAAGCTCGGCAAGCAGGGCTCGACCCTCGCCGGCGTGATGGACGCCTTCTCCATCGCGGTCTCGATCGGCCTGCAGTACGGCGTCCCGCTGGAGACCTACGTCTCGAAGTTCACCAACCTGTCCTTCGAGCCCGCCGGCCTCACCGACGACGCCGACGTCCGGATGGCGAAGTCGATCATGGACTACATCTTCCGCCGCCTGGCCCTCGACTACCTCGACTTCGAGACCCGCTCCGCCCTCGGCATCTACTCCGCCGACGAGCGCCAGCGCTACCTCGAGACCGGCAGGTACGAGGCCCTCGCCCTCAGCGAGGCCGAGTCCCTCAAGGCCGACGTCCCCGTCGAGGCCACCATCGTCGAGGACGACGCTCCGCTGGTCGAGGAGGGCCGCCAGGCCCGTCCGAAACCACCGAGGCGCCGCAAGGTCGAGGTCAAGCAGGCCCACACCTCCGCCGAGCTCTTCGAGCAGCTCACCGGCACCGCCGTCGACTCCCCGCTCTGCATGACCTGCGGCACCAAGATGCGCCCCGCCGGTTCCTGCTACGTGTGCGAGGGCTGCGGAAGTACCAGCGGCTGCAGCTGAT
>CAWIVR010000002.1:0-41559 GCA_963839565.1 uncultured Actinomycetota bacterium
GGTGGGAGAGGGGAGCGCACCCCTGCGGCCGAGGAGCCTCAGCCGGCCAGGGCGGGGCGGACCAAGGTGATGGTGCGAGGGCCGGGCTGGAAGCCCAGGCGCTGGTACACGCGCATCGGCACGGGGTAGCCGTCGTCACCGCGCGGGCACACCAGACCCGTCGTCGCGCCCGCGTCGCGAGCGGCCCGGAGGGCGGCGGCGCTCACCGCCCCGGCCAGGCCCCGGCCGCGGTGCTCGGGCAGGCAGCCGACCGGCTCGATCAGGGCCACGCCGGTCGCCGGGTCCAGCCACACGCACGCCGAGGCGACCATCCGCCCCGAGGCGTCGAGGGCGACCCAGTCGAGGTCGGGGCGGTAGGGCGGCGTGCGCATCAGCCGCTCGTAGGCGCCGGTGCTGACCACCGAGGTCGCGCTCCAGGCGTCGCGGTGGCAGGCGGCCCGGGCGGCCGCCTCGTCGGGCTCGACGTGACGGAACGTGTAGCCCTCGACCTCGAGGACCGCCGAGCTCGGCGAGGTCGAGGTAGTGGTGGGTGAACCAGGGGCCGTCCTCGACCAGGAACCCGGCCCGGTCCAGCAGCGCGATCACGTGCTCCTCGGTGTCGAGCACCATGGTCCGCACGGCCGACTCGCCGGCCCGGTCGAGGAACCAGCCGATGGCGGAGTCACCGGCGTCCAGGGCGGCGGGGTCGACGCAGAGCTCCATCCAGTCGTCGGACTCCGCCCACGCCCAGGCGACCACCTCGTCGTCGCGGCTGAACACGGCGGCCGGGCCGTGGTGGAGCACCTCGGGGAGGCCGTAGGCGTAGCTCCACGCGAGCTGGCCCGGGTGGTGGCGCGCCTCGGGCGTCCAGAGACGAGAGGCGAGCGCCTGCATCGCAGGCAGCGCCTCGGCGATCGGCTCCACGGCCGATGTCGGATGACCCATGCCGGTTCAGGAGCCGGGACGCAGCAGCTGCGGCCCCTCGGGAGACTCCACGACGCGCAACGCGAGGTCGGTCAGGCCGACCCGCTCGCGTCGGGCGTGGCCGCGCATCAGGTCGAAGGCCTCCTCGACGGAGACGCCGAGGGACCGGGCGATGGCGCCCTTCGCCTGCTCGATCACCACCCGGCTGTTGAGGGCGAACTGCAGCTGCTCGGTCAGGAGCTCCGCCTGCCGGATCAGCCGCTCCTGGATGATCGCGATCGTCGCGAGGTCGGCCAGGGCCTGGACCACGCGCGCCTCCTCGGGATCCAGGGCTCGCGGCTCGGCCCCGAAGACGTTGAGGGCGCCGATCACCTGGTCGCGCAGCCGCATGGGGAAGGCGTGCACCGACCTCACGCCCGACGCGAGGGCACGCTCGGTGAACGCGGGCCAGCGCGAGGGCTCCGTCGCCAGGTCCGCCACGGTGACCGGCTGCCCGGTGCGGTAGCAGTCGAGGCAGGGACCTTCCTCGTGCTGGATCTGGAAGAGCTCGAGGAGCCGGGCGCTCTCGTCGGAGGCGCCCATGTAGTGCAGACCACCGTCGAGGTCCGACGAGCATCAGGCCCGCCGCCGCCGCGCCCGTCATCTCGGTCGCGTGGCCGGCGACGGTGTGCAGGAACTCGATCACGTCGAAGTCTGCGACGAGCGTGTCGGCCACACCGACGAACACGTCCGCGAGCCGTTCGATGCCGATCATGCGGCCTCCTCGATGATCAGGATAGTCATGGTCTCGGTCCCGTCAGGAGTGTCGCCCGAGGTCCAGGTCTCGGCCGTGAGGATCCCCGCGATCACCTGGTCGGCCACCTCCAGCAGGGTGGTGTCCGACGCGAACGCCCGGGCCCGCATGCGGGACAGCGCCTCGGCCAGGGTGACCCGCAGATCCACCATCACCATGCCCTGCGCCTGGTGGATCCTCGCCCGGTCCACCAGGGAGGCGGACAGTCCCGCGTCGAGCTCCCCGCCCGGTTGACGGTGTCGCCGTCGAGCAGGAGATCGGTGGCGACCCGGGCGAAGCCCGCGCCCAACGCCAGCCCGTCGGCGTCCAGCGGTCCGGCCCGGTCGGCGTACAGGTCGAGGACCCCGAGGGAGACGGCGCCCTGCTGGAGGGGGAAGGAGAACACCGCGCGGACGCCGCGCACCACCGCGAGCGAGGCGAAGCCGGGCCAGCGGTCGTGGGCCGCGTCGAGCAGGGGCACGAGCACGGGGCGCCGGGTGCGGAACGCCACCCAGGCGGGGCCCTCGTTGGCGGTGAACTGCAGCTCGGCGACGGCGCGGGCCTCGGCGTCCGAGCAGGCCGCCACGCCCGCTGCCTCGCTCTCGGCCATCACGTGCACCGCGGCACCGCGCAGGCCGAGCGCTGCGGTGGCCGCGCGGCAGACGCGTTGGAGGGCGGCCGTCAGCCCGTGGAGATCCCCGTCGGCCGACGCGTCCGCGACCAGCGCGAGCACGTGGCGACGACGCTCCTCGGCCGTCCGGACGCGGACGACTCGGTGCTGTTCACGCGAGACCTTCCACCTGGCCGGGCCAGGCCCGAGCGGGTCCCCGGGATGGAGCCGCACCTGACGTCTCGACCCTACTGCCTTGCCGCACCGCGAATCCGGAGCGTACGGTGAGCGTGCTCTTCGTCGTCCCGGACCCCGATGACGCCCGTGTTGGTGTGACGTCGGGGGATCCCGTGCCCCGATGCCTCACCGGCAGCGATGCCGGACTGCTGGCGCCAGCAGTTCATGCGTCGAGTCCTTGGATCAGATCACCACCATCGTCGGGACCGCTCGCGCGGCTTCGTGTAGAGGGGGTGGCTGCCGAGGGCTGGGGTCATGACCCAACGGGGGGAGGGCAGCGTCGGCTCGTCGCCGGACGAGACTAGGTCCTCCGCGGCCGGCGCGGGGATCGCGTTGCCACCGCAGCCGAGAGCCACGGCCGCGCTCGTGCGGCGCGATCCCCTCTCATGCCCCGACGACCTCGCTCAGCCAGGCGCTGACCTCCGCGGGCTCCCGCGGCAGCGCGGACGCGTGGACGGCGACCTCGCACGTCGCCCACCCCGGGGCGTCGGCAGGGCGCCAGGTCCCGCACGGCTGGATCAGGGTGCGCTCCATGAAGGCGATGGCGCGCTCGTTGACCGCGTCGGCCTCGCCTTCGGCGAACAGCTCGAAGGTGTTGGTGTGCGGCGGGCTCGGGTTCACCTTGATGCCCGCGGCCACCAGGTGCTCCGCGAGGGCGCGGCCCCACGCGACGTACTCCCCCATCCGCGGCAGGTGCTCGCGCAGCCCCGCGAGGGCGGCCACGGCGTACGGCGTGAGGTGGAACAGGGTGCCGCCCATCCGCTTGCGCCAGCGCCGGGCCTCGGCCACGAGGTCCTCGTCGCCGGCCAGGCACGCGCCGGCCAGACCGCCGAGCCCCTTGTAGAAGGAGACGTAGATGCTGTCGGCGACCTCGGCGATCTCGTCGAGCGGGCGGTCGTAGAACGGCTGGCTCTCCCAGATCCGGGCGCCGTCCACGTGCACGGCCACGCCGAGCGCGCGGGCCCTCGTGGAGAGGGCCGTGAGGTCGTCCCACTCCGGCAGCAGGCACCCGGCGTCGCGCAGGGGCAGCTCGAGGAGCACGGCGGCGAGGCCGTCCCCGAGCCGGTCGAGGTCCTCGACCGTGGGCAGGGCGCGGCCGGTGGACAGGTGCTCGAAGCGGAAGCCGTGCAGGAGCCGCGGGCCGTCGTCCTCGTGCAGCAGGAGGTGGGACAGCTGCGGGATGCCCACGCGCAGCGAGCCGGCTCGGTCGCAGTGCACGCGCAGCGCTGCCTGCTGGGCCATCACGCCGCTGGGGAACATCGCGGCGGCCTGCTTGCCCAGCAGCGCGGCGACCTCCTCCTCGAGCCGGGCGACGGCGCCGCGCTCGGCGTAGACGTCCCACTGCTCGATACCGAGCTCCTCGGCGGCCCGCGCGACGTCGGTCATGGCCTCCACGGGCGTCCGGCGCGGGGTCCAGAAGACGTCCCCCTCGCACCGCCGCGCGACCTCTCGGAACCGCTCGACCGTCGTCGTTCACGTCAGCATCCTGGTGCCGGGAGGTACGCCCTCGTCGACGGCCTCGACCAGCTCCTGGAGGGCGGTGAGGGCGACCCGCTGCGGGTAGGGGCCGAAGCTCAAGCGGGCCACGCCGAGCTGCTGGAGGCGACTGGCCGGCGGCATGCCCGGCGCGCCGATCAGGGCGAGACGGCCGGGACCGAACGCCTCGACGAGGGTCTCGACCTCGTTCTCGTCGAGGAGGCCGGGCACGAACACGACCGGCGCCCCGGCCTCGAGGTAGGCCCGCCCGCGCAGGACCGCCTCCTTCAGCACCTCGCGCCGGTCCTGGTCGCCGGCGCGGACGAACGCGTCGGTGCGGGCGTTGAGGACGAAGTCGGGCACGCCCTCCGCGTCGGCGGCGCCGAGCGCCGCGGCAACCGCCGCGGTCGCCTCGGCGAGCGGCAACATCTTGTCCTCGAGGTTGGCGCCGACGACGCCGAGACCCACCGCGCGTCGGATGGTGCCGGCCGGGTCGCCGTACCCCGCCTCGAGGTCGGCGGTGACCGGCAGGTCGACGGCGGCCGCGATCCGGCCGACCATCTCGAGCATCAGGTCGACGGGGATCTGCTCGCCGTCGGGATAGCCGTACGTCGCGGCGATGCCGTGGCTGGCGGTGGCGAGGGCGGTCGTGCCCTCGACCGACGCGACGGCCTTGGCGCTCGCGACGTCCCAGACGTTGACGAGCGTGAGGATCTTCGGGCTGGTGTGGAGGGCGAGCAGCTCGGTCGCCCGAGCAGCGGTGGAGGTCATCCCTCGATCATGCCGACAGGTGCCGACGTCCCGGAACCCTGGCCCGCAGTCGCGACCCGAAGGACCGGGACCGGGAGTCCAGCTCGGTCCGCAGCCGGCGGGCGCGCCGCTGCGCGTGGCTCAGCCGGACCAGGTCGGCCACCCAGGCCTCGACCATCGCGTCGAGGGCGCGGGTCAGCCCCGTCGGCGGCGGGACGACGAGCGGCGCGACCTCGCCCTCGGCGTGCACCGAGCTGCGGACCACCCAGACCCACTCGTCCGGGATGAGGCCGAGCACGGTGCAGACCCGCTCCCCCACGAGCGACCGCGGCGAGACACGGGTGAAGACGAGACCGGCGTCGAGCAGCCGCTGCTCGAAGTCGTCGCCGTAGTAGCGGACGTGGTCGTGCTGACCGAACCGGCGGACGCGTTCGGCCTCGTCGGCCGAGAGGTCCTCGTCGGTCGGCATGCCGAAGCGGATCGGCACCTGCACCAGCCCCACGCCTCCCGGGGCCAGCACCCGGGCAAGCTCGCGCATCGCCGCCACGTCGTCGGGCACGTGCTCCAGCACGTGGTAGCAGACGAGCATGTCGACGCTGCCGGTCTCGAGCGGGATCGCGGTGACCGAGCCGAGCAGGTCGACGCCGCGGTCGTCGTACCCGATGTCCATGCGGATGTGCCGCACCGGCGCCAGCTCGCGGAGGATCGCGGTCGTGCACGGTGCGGGCGCGATGTCGAGCAGCGTGCCGATCTCGACCACGGGGCTCAGGCACGAGGTGACGACGGCCAGGAACCGTTGGCGCTCGAGGCTCTTGCAGTGCGGGCACCGGGCGTCCGGGCGCGCGCCGGGCCCGCGGCGGAAGCGTCCCGACGTCCACTGCCCGCACGAGGGGCAGAAGCGCCGAGGAACCTCCAGGGGCTCGTCCACCCCTCGATGATCCACGTCACACCCGTCCCAGGAGTCACACCACGCCGGGGCCGGCGGATCGGACGGACTCAGCCCCAGAACACCCGGTCGACGACCGCCCGGGCGCGTCGCGTGGTCCGGAGGTAGTCGTTGACCATCTCGTCGCTGCCACCGTGCGGGTAGCCGAGGACGGCGGCCATCGCGGTCTTGGTCCGCGGGTCGCGCGGCAGCTGGTCGCTGCCCTTGCCCTGCACGAGCGTGACCGCGTTCCGCACCCGGCTGACCATCCGCCAGGACCGCACGAGCACGTCCGCGTCCTCGGCGGACAGCAGGCCGGCCTCGCCGGCCGCGCCCAGGGCGTCGAGGGTCCGCGGCGTGCGCAGCCCCGGCTCGGTGCCCGCGTGGCGCATCTGCAGCAGCTGCACGGTCCACTCGATGTCGGCCAGCCCGCCGCGGCCCAGCTTCAGGTGGGTGTTGGGGTCGGCACCGCGCGGCAGCCGCTCGCGGTCGACGCGCGCCTTCACCCGACGTACCTCGGCCACGTCGGCGTCGGTGATGCCCGCGGCCGGGAAGCGCAGCGGGTCGATCAGCTCGGTGAACCGCTGCCTGACCCCTTCGTCGCCGACGACGGCGTCGGCGCGCAGCAGTGCCTGGAACTCCCAGACCGCCGACCACTTGGCGTAGTAGGCGGCGTAGGACTCGAGGGTCCGCACCAGCGGGCCCTGCTTGCCCTCGGGCCGCAGGTCGGCGTCCACCTCGAGCGGCGGGTCGGTCATGGGCAGGGCGAGCAGGCGGCGCAGCTCGTTGGCGACGGTCTGGGCGTACGTCGCCGCGGCGTGCGGGTCGGCGTCGGGCACCGGCTCGTGCACGAACATCACGTCGGCGTCGCTGCCGTAGGACAGCTCGAAGCCGCCGTACCGCCCCATCGCCACCACGGCGATCGCGGTCGGCGCCTCGTCGAGCCCCTGCTGCTCGCGGACCGAGCGGCCGACGGCCTCGAGGGTCGCCTCGAGGGTGGCGTCGGTCAGCCGGGACAGGCCGGCCCCCACGTCGGCCACGTCGATCTCGCCGAACAGGTCGCCGGCCGAGAGCCGCAACAGCTCACGACGGCGCACGGCACGGATCGAGCGGACCGCCTCGACGAGGTCGTCCTGGCGGCCGGCCGACGCGGTCATCTCGAACATCAGCTGGATCACGTCGCGAGGGGTGAGGTCCTCGCCGAGCATCCGGACGCCCAGCGGCTCGCGCTCGATGAGCGTGGTCGCGAACCGTGAGGTGCCCAGCACGCGGGCCAGCCGCTCGGCCACGTGTCCCTCGTCGCGGAGGGTGGAGAGGTACCACGGGGTCGAGCCGAGCGACTCGCTGAGCCGGCGGAACCCGAACAGGGCGGCGTCCGGGTCGGGCGAGTCGGCGAACCAGCCGAGCATCACCGGCATCAGCGCCTTCTGGATGCTGGCGGTCCGGGTCACGCCGCTGGTCAGCGCCTCGAGGTTGCGCAGCGCCGCCTTGGGGTCCACGAACCCGAGGGCGGCCAGCCGCGAGACGGCCGCGTCGGCCGACAGCCCGGCCTCGTCGTCGGTCATCTGGTCGGGCATCCGTGCCGCGGCCTCGAGCAACGGGCGGTAGAACAGCTTCTCGTGCAGGCGGCGGACCTCGCGGCGCCAGCCCTGCCAGTCGTCGTCGAGGGCGGCCTCGGCGTCCTTCACGTAGCCCATGCCGCGCGCGAGCCGGCGCAGGGAGGCCTCGTCACTCGGGACGACGTGCGTGCGGCGCAGCTGGAAGAGCTGGATCCGGTGCTCGAGGGTGCGCAGGAACGCGTACGCCTGGTGCATGGCCTCGCCGTCGGCGCGGCCGACGTACCCGCCCTTCGTCAGCGCCGCGAGCGCGCCGAGGGTGGCACCCACGCGGAGCGACTCGTCGCCGCGGCCGTGCACCAGCTGGAGCAGCTGGACCGCGAACTCGACGTCGCGCAGCCCACCCACCCCGAGCTTGAGCTGCCGGTCGGCCTCGCGGGCCGGGATGGTCTCGACGACCCGGCGCCGCATGGCCTGCACGTCGCCGACGAACCCGTCGCGTCCGGCGACGCCCCAGACGAGGGGGGCGACCAGCTCGACGAACTGCTGGCCGAGCTCCAGGTCGCCGGCCACCGGCCGTGCCTTGAGCAGCGCCTGGAACTCCCACGTCTTGGCCCACCGCTCGTAGTAGCCGCGCATCCCGGCCATGGTGCGGACCAGCGGGCCGGACTTGCCCTCGGGCCGCAGGGCCGCGTCGACCGGCCAGATGGTGCCCTCGGCGGTGTGCTCCGAGCACGCCCTCATCAGCTGGGTCGCGAGCTGGGTGGCGGCCCGGGTGGCGACCGCCTCCGAAGCGCCTTCCACCGGCTCGTGCACGAAGATCACGTCGACGTCGGAGACGTAGTTGAGCTCGTGCCCGCCGCACTTGCCCATCGCGATCACGGCCAGGCGGACGGAGGCGGCGTCCTCCCCCACCTTGGCCCGGGCGACCGCGAGGCCGGCGTCGAGCGTGCCGGCCGCGAGGTCGGACAGCTCGGCGGCCACGTCGTCGACGCTGACGTGGTGGGCGAGGTCGCGAGCCGCCAGCCGGACCAGCACCCGGCGGTACTCGACGCGCATCGCGTCGAGGGCCCGGCCCTCCGGCAGGGTGGCGACCGGGACGTCGGCGAGGGGGTCGGCGCCGACGGCGGCGAGCAGGCCGGCCCGGACGGCGTACGCCGCCGGCCTGGTGCTGCCGAGCGTGGGGTCGGTGAGCTCGCGCCACTGCTCGGGGTGACGCACCAGGTGGTCGGTGAGCGCCTGGCTGGCGCCGAGGACGCTCAGCAGCCGCATGGCCGTGCCCTCGTCGTCGGCGACGCCGTTCAGCAGCTCGAGCGGGTCGTCGACGGCCTCGACGAGCCGCAGCAGGCCGGCCAGGGCGAGGTCCGGGTCGGCGGTGCGCCCGAGCAGGGCGACCAGCGGCTCGGCGTGGTCGCCCAGCTGCGCCATGCCCGCCAGGGTGCGGTCGGAGTCGACGAACCCGTGCCGCAGCAGGTCGCTGCGACTGGTCCTGGATCTGGTCACGTCAGCGGTGCTGGTCGGTGAGCTCGACGAACCGGGCCGCCAGCGGCCGCCACGCGGCCTCGAGCTCGTCACGCGCGGCGTCGATCTCGGCAAGGACGGCCTCGGTGTCGAGGCCCTGAGCCAGGTGGAGCTCGCGGTCGGCCACGGCCCAGGGACGGATCAGGTCGGCCTCGACCTCCGGGTGGTGCTGGACGCCCCACACCGTCGGCGCGAACCTGGCCGCCTGCACCTCGACCCCCTCGGCCCGGGCGAGCACGACGGTGCCCTCGGGCACGTCGGTGACGACGTCGTCGTGCCAGTGCACGCCGCGGCGCGGGGTGGCGACCGTGGACATCAGCGGGTCGAGGTGGGCGTCGGGAGTCCAGCCCAGGGTGCGCAGGCCGAACGTCTGGCCCCGGGAGTTCGTCTCGACCACGCCGCCGAGGGCCACCGCGGCGAGCTGGTGACCGAGGCAGATGCCCAGCACCGGGACGCCGTCGGCAGCGTGCGTGCGGATCCGTTCGCGCACGGGGGCGAGCCACGGGCTGTCCGCGTCGTCGTTGGCGCCCATCGCACCGCCGAGCACGACGAGCGCGTCGTACGTCGCGGGGTCGGGCAGGTCCTCCCCGGCGTACGCGTGGCAGATCTCGAGATCGGCCCCCGCGTCGGTGAGCCAGCCACCGAAGAGGGCGGGCGGGCAGTCGGCCTCGTGCTGGACGACAGCGATGCGCGGCCCGCTCATCTCAGCAGGTCTCGCTTCAGGAGGATCGCGCAGGTGAGCGTGAACAGGCCCGCCACCACCAGGACCAGGCCGAACACGGTGGTCAGCACCGGCAGGCCGGCCATCATGGCGAAGATCCCGGCGAGGATGCTGAACAACCGGGCACTGACGACCTGGGCCGTCAACCGGCGACGAGCGGAGTAGGCCGTGAACAGGACCACCATGCCGGGCAGGATCAGGAACACGATCGAGACTCCCAGCGCCTCGGATCGCGAGCGCTCTCCGTCGCCGTCCCAGGCGGAGGCGATGAAGGCCACGCCGTAGACGACCAGCAGCGCGGCCGAGACCAGGACGACCATCAGCCCGACGTTGAGCTGCCGCTCGAGGGGGCCGCGCCGAGGTGCCGTCTCCTCGGCGCTCCCGGGCTCCGTCGCGGGGCTCACAGGACCGGCAGCATTCGGTCGCGCTCGAACGCCGACACCTGCGTCCGGTACTCCTCCCACTCCGCGCGCTTGTTGCGCAGGAAGAAGTCGAAGACGTGCTCCCCCAGCGTCTCGGCCAGGAGCTCGGAGCGCTCGGCGATCCCGATGGCGTCGTACAGGCTCTTGGGCAGCGGCTGGATGCCCATGCTGGTGCGCTCGCGCTCGGTCAGGCTCCAGACGTCGTCCTCGGCCTCACGCGGGAGCTCGTAGCCCTCCTCGATGCCCTTCATGCCGGCGGCGAGGATGGCGGCGTACGCGAGGTAGGGGTTCGCCGCGGCGTCGACGCTGCGTACCTCGATGCGGGTCGACTGGCCCTTGTTGGGCTTGTACATCGGCACGCGCACCATGGCCGAGCGGTTGTTGTGGCCCCAGCAGATGTACGACGGCGCCTCGCCGCCGCCGAGCAGCCGCTTGTAGCTGTTGACCCACTGGTTGGTGACGCACGTGATCTCGCTGGCGTGGGTGAGGATGCCGGCGATGAACTGCTGGCCGGTCTTGGACAGCTGGTACTGCGACCCGGCCTCGAAGAACGCGTTGCGGTCGCCCTCGAACAGCGACACGTGGGTGTGCATCGCCGAGCCGGGGTGGCTGGTGAACGGCTTCGGCATGAACGACGCCCAGATGCCCTGGCTCAGCGCCACCTCACGGATGACCGTGCGGAAGGTCATGATGTTGTCGGCGGTGCTCAGCGCGTCGGCGTACCTCAGGTCGATCTCCTGCTGGCCCGGGCCGCCCTCGTGGTGGCTGAACTCCACCGAGATGCCCATCGCCTCGAGCATGGTGATCGCCTCGCGGCGGAAGTCCGCCCCCATCGACTGCGCCGTGTGGTCGAAGTAGCCGCTGCGGTCGACCGGTACCGGCTCCACACCCGTCTGCGGGGTGTCCTTGAACAGGTAGAACTCGATCTCGGGGTGCGTGTAGAAGGTGAACCCCTGGTCGGCGGCCTTGGTCAGGGTCCGCTTGAGGACGTAGCGCGGGTCGGCGTACGACGGGGAGCCGTCGGGCATCACGATGTCGCAGAACATCCGGGCGGTCGACGGGCCCTCGCCGCGCCACGGCAGGATCTGGAACGTCGCCGGGTCGGGCTTGGCCAGCATGTCGGCCTCGTACACCCGGGCGAACCCCTCGATCGCCGAGCCGTCGAACCCGATCCCCTCGTCGAAGGCCCCCTCGAGCTCCGCCGGCGCGACCGCCACGGACTTCAGGAACCCGAGCACGTCGGTGAACCACAGCCGCACGAACCGGACGTCGCGCTCCTCGAGTGCCCGGAGCACGAAGTCTTCCTGCTTGCCCATGGGGTCACCCTATTGCCGCTGGTCGAGGAGGTCGCGCCGCGATTCGTCAGCGAGCCCTGCGACAGGTCGGCAGTCCGTACCGGGGTGACTCGCTGACGGGACTTCGCCCTGCCTCGGCTGACGGTCAGGCCTGGCAGGGAATGACGTCCTGGGCGCCGAGGACGCCGCCGTACACCGGCAGCATCGGCGGAAGCCAAGGCTGGGTCGTGGGGGCCCAGGCGATGTTGCCCGGAACCTTGCCGTGCACACCCGGGACGTTGACGCGGCGGACCTTGAACCGCAGGCTGGCCTGCTTCTCGGTCGTGCCGGCCCAGCAGCCGCTGGCCTTCTTCATCGTGCGCGCCCGGTTGAAGCCGATCCGCTCGCCCGCGGCGAGACCCTTGTAGCGGAAGACGACCATCGTCACGTAGCCCGTCTGGCCCTCCCACGGCGTACGGACCATCACGCTGAGGCCCACGGTCCTCGCGGTCGGCACCACGAAGGCCGCCTTGCCGTTCTGGACCGTGTGGGGGTCCGACGCCCAGCCGTCCCCCATGTCGCCGTCGAGGTAGCTGACCAACGTGATCTCGCAGCCCTCGCACGAGCGGACGTTGACGGTCAGCACCGTGTTGGGAGCGGAGCGGCCGCCGGCGGCGGTCGTGGGACCGACGAGAGCGAGCGAGAGCGTCAGCGTCGCGGCGACGACGAGGGCGAGGGCCCGGGTCACGGTGGTCACGGCAGTCCTCCTGGGAGTCGGCGAAGGCTGCCCATTGTGGGGTGCGGGGTCAGTCGTCGGGAAGCGTGTTCTCCTCGATCTCCGCGACCGTCGGCTCGCCGCGGTTGCAGAACACCTCGAGGTCGAAGGACCGGCGGCCGTTGCTGAACACCGCGTCGACGTCGTCGTCGGGCCCACCCTCGAAGCTCACCACCCGCCAGCCGTCGGCCCGCGCGGGGCGGGCCTCGTCGCCGAACGCGATCGGGCCCTGGCAGCGCACCACGAAGCCGCCCCACTCCCCCTCGATGGTCCGGGTGACCGTGGCGTCGGCGGGGTCGGGGGTGCTGGTGCCCTCGAGCTGGGAGGTACGGACCACCTCGTTGCCGAGCGGGCCGCGGCCACGGACCTGGGCGCCCACCGTCGAGACGGCGCTGATGCCGACGGCGACCGCGACGCCCGTGGCCAGCAGCCAGGCCAGGGCGTAGCCGGTCCTCCGTCGCATGGGTCCATTCTCTGCTGCCCGTCTCGTCCCGGCCCTAGGCGGTGGTTAAGGCGCGGCTAAGGCTCGCGGCCGGCGCGTCCGGACCGCGGTGGAGCGGCTAGCGTCACCCGCGATGGCACAGGTGCTGATCATCGAGGACGACGACCGGATCCGGCCGTTGCTGATGCGCGCCCTCGGCGAGCGCGGGTACGCCGTGTCGTCCGCCCGCACGGGCATGGACGGCCTGCACCAGGCCGTCGAGAACCGACCCGACCTGGTGATCCTCGACCTCGGCCTGCCCGACGTCGACGGCACCCAGGTGCTGTCGATGCTGCGCGCGGTCAGCGACGTGCCGGTCATCATCGCGAGTGCCCGCGACGACGACCCGAGCCTCGTCGGCGCCCTCGACGCTGGTGCCGACGACTACGTGGTGAAGCCGTACACGACGGCCCAGCTGGAGGCGCGGATCCGCGCGGTGATGCGCCGTACGTCGTCGGGTGCGGGCGCGCGGCGCACCCTCGTCGTCGGCGGCCTCGAGGTCGACGTCGCCGCTCGACGCGCGACCCTCGACGACACGGAGCTGGACCTGAGCCCGCGGGAGTTCGACCTGCTGACCTACCTGGCCGAGCGGCCCGGCGACGTGGTGACCAAGCGGCAGCTGCTCACCGACGTGTGGCACCAGGCCTGGGGCGGCTCGGACAAGACGGTCGACGTGCACCTGTCCTGGCTGCGCCGCAAGCTGGGCGAGACGGCGTCCGAGCCCCGGTACCTGACCACCGTCCGCGGGGTCGGAGTACGGCTCGGCGAACCTCCTTCATGAGGCGCCAGCTGATCGTCACCGTCGCAGCGGTGGTGTCGATGGTGCTGCTCGCGATGCTGGTGCCGATGGCCGTCCTCGTCCGCAGCTACGCCCTGGAGGACCGGCTCTCGCGGGCGGCCCTGGAGGTGCAGGCCACCGAGACGGTGGTGTCGGGCCAGGACAAGGGCGACGTGTCGGTCTACGTCGACGAGATCAACGCCGCCGACGACGGCACCCAGACGACCGTGCTGTACGCCGACGGGACCGGGATCGGTCCCAACCCCGGCGAGGACGACCGGGTGGCCGAGGCGCGCCGGACCGGCCAGGCCCGCGTCGACGACGTGGGCGGCGGGGCCCAGATCCTGGTGCCGGTGTCCCTCGGCGGCAGCACCGGCCAACCTCGGGAGACGCCGGTGATCCGCGTCGACGTGCAGGCACCGGGCCTGGCGTCGGGGGTCGGCCGCGCGTGGCTGCTGCTCGCCACCCTCGGGGTTGCCCTGCTCGCCGGCGCGCTGGTGCTGGCCGACCGGCTGGGGCGCTCGTTCGTGCGGCCGCTGGCGGACCTGGCCGATCGGGCCCGTGCGCTGGGCACGGCCGACGCGGTCGGCGTACCGGCCGAGGTGTCGGGTCCGCCGGAGGTACGTGACCTGGCCGAGGCGCTGAACCGTCTGGTCGCGCGCGTGGAGGTGCTGCTGGAACGGGAGCGCCAGTCGGTCGCCGACCTGTCGCACCGGTTGCGGACGCCGATGACCGCGCTGCGGCTGCGCGTCGAGGGCGTCGCCGACCCGGCGGAGCGCGAGCGGCTGACGGCGGACCTCGACGAGCTCCAGGGCATGGTCGACCACGTCGTCCGCGAGGCCAGGCGTTCCGAGCGCGAGGGTCTGGTCGCCGGCACCGACGCCCTGGCCGTGCTGGCCGAGCGGGCGGAGTTCTGGCGGCCGCTGGCGGAGGACCAGGATCGCGTCCTGCGGGTCGACGCCACCGGGACGGGGCCGGTCCGGGTCCGGGCCAGCGCGGCCGACCTGGTCGCCGTGCTCGACGCGCTGATGGACAACGTGTTCACCCATACCGACGACGGCGTGGCCGTCCGGATCTCGCTCACGCCGCGGGCCGAGGGCGGGCTCGTGCTGGTGGTCGAGGACGACGGCCCGGGCTACCCGGACGACCTCGACGTGACCCGCCGGGGCACCAGCGGCGCGGGCTCGACGGGCCTCGGGATGTCGATCGTCGCGGCGACGGCCGCCGAGTCCGGCGGCCGCCTGGTCCTGGGACGTACGTCGACGGGCGGCGCCCGCGCCGACGTGACGCTGGGGCCGCCCGCCTGAGGAACGAGGTCAGCGGGTGACGGTGACCTTGCAGGCCTTGGCGTCGGTGTCGACGTTCTTCACGCGGAAGGTGAACACGTCCGAGCCGGCCGTGTTCGGACGCAGGGTCTCCACGTCGAGGTCGCCCTCGACCGTCGGCCTTGACGGTGCGGCTCAGCACTCGGTCACCGTCGTGGCGGAGCACGACCTTCCACGTGCTTCCCGCCTTGGCGTTGTCGACGTCACCGTCGACCTCGAAGCGGTTGCCTTCCTTGTCGACGTTCAGCTCGACCAGCGCCTGACCGCACGACACGGTCCGCTCGGTGTCGTCGTCCGCCTGGCGTCCGGTCAGGGCGTCCGCGGAGTCGGTCAGCATCAGCACGACGGGCACGCTCAGCCCGACCAGGGCGGTGGCGACGCCGGCGACGACGGGCAGCTTCTTCATGATGGTTCCTCTCGATGTCTCTTGGATGACACCGAGACCGTCTCCCGGGCGCCGCTAAGTGCGAACCAGCCGCGGGTTAAGGCCAGCCCAACGTCAGCGGGACTCGGCCTTCCGATACACCGACTCGAGCTGCTTGCCCAGGGTCCGGCCGCCGACGACGGGGATCAGGGCGGCGAGCACCCGGGCGGCGATCGACTTCGGGACGCGGGTCAGCGTCACCTGCACGTCGGTGCCGTCGCCGGCGGGAGTGAGCCGGTAGCGCCATCCGCTGCCCGGTCCCCAGAGGTTCGAGTCGAGGGTCTCGATCGCGATCGTCCCGGCCGCCGCGTCCCACGAGTAGCGCTCGCGTTCCCACCCCATCGCGGTGCCCTCGGTGACCTCGGCCCAGTCCGGACCAGTCTCGTGCACCTCGAAGTGCGCCTCGTCGATGTTGGGCCAGTTCGCCACCCGGCTCGGCCCGAAGTCGGTCATCAGGGCCATCACCTCGTTCGGCGACAGGCTCGTGTGCACCGTGAAGGTCGTGCTCGACATGGGGCTCCCCCGTGTTGGTGGCGGGTGTCCGCCTGTTCGCGCCCATCCTCCGCCACGGACCGAGGCTTGTCGCCGTGGGGTGCCAGGGTGTCCGGGTGACCCGCGTCTCGCTCTCGCGCCTCCCGGGCGACCGGGTGCGCGTGGTGGACGGGGATGCCGAGCGCGAGGTGGAGCTCGCCGACCTGCCGGCGTACGTGCGCAAGCGTGACGCCGACACGCCGCGGTGGGTGTGGGACGACACCGCCCGGTGGTACCCGTCGCTGCTGGCGGCCGGAGTGCGCGTCAGCCGCTGTCACGACCTGCGGCTCGGTCACCACCTGCTGCGTCGGGCTCCCGCCGTGGACCGGGACCTGCTGGACGGGGAGCAGTCGGAGCACTGGGACCGGCTCGGGCCGAGCGCGGCCTCCGACCCGGCTCTCTTCTCGGTCGACGACACGACCGAGCACCTGCGGGCCGACGTCGAGGACGCCCGGCAGCTGGCCGCGGTGGCCGCGTCGTCGGAGGCCACCCGTCTCGGTCTGCTGCTCGCGGCCGAGTCCGCGGGCGCCCTCGTCGCGGTCGAGATGACGTACGCCGGGATGCCGTGGCGTGCCGACGTCCATGCGCTCCTGCTCGCCGAGCTGCTCGGGCCGAGGCCGCCCCGCGGCGCCCGGCCGCAGAAGCTGGACGACCTGGCGGCCGAGGTACGCGACGCCTTCGACGCCCCGACGCTGAACCCCGACTCGAGGCCCGAGCTGCTGGCCGCGCTGCGCCGGGCCGGGGTGGAGGTCGCCGACACCCGGGCGTCCACGCTCCGCGCGATCGAGCACCCGGGCATCGCCCCGCTGCTGCGGTACAAGCAGCTCGCGCACCTGTTCTCGACCAACGGCTGGACCTGGATCGACCAGTGGGTGAGCGGCGGCCGGTTCCGGCCGTCGTACCAGCCCGCCGGCTCGACCACCGGCCGGTGGTCCTCCAACGGTGGCGGCGCGCTGTCGATCCCGGTCCAGGTCAGGCCCGCCGCGGTGGCCGACGACGGCTGGGTGTTCGTGGTCGCCGACGTGGCGCAGCTCGAGCCCCGCGTGCTGGCCGGCATGAGCGGAGACCGCGCGCTGGCCAAGGCGGCGCGTGGCGCGGACCTGTACCAGGGCATGGTCGACGACGGCGCCGTGGCCAGCCGCAAGGACGCCAAGCTCGGCCTGCTCGGGGCGATGTACGGCGCCACGAGCGGCGAGAGCGGGCGCATGGTCGCGGGGCTCACCCGCCGCTACCCCGACGCCTTCGGCCTCGTCGAGGAGGCGGCCCGGGCCGGCGAGCGCGGTCAGGTGGTCCGCACGCTCCTGGGCCGCGGTTCGCCGAGCTGGATGGACTCCTGGGACCACGATCCCGACGACCCACCGGCCGATCCCGAGAGCCTGGCCCGCTACCGCCGCGCGTACGGCCGGTTCACCCGCAACTTCGTCGTGCAGGGCACCGGCGCGGAGTGGGCGCTGTGCTGGATCGCCGAGCTGCGCAACCGGCTCTGGCTCCTGGGCGGAGACGGGCCGCTCGAGTCCCGGCCGCACCTGGTCTTCTTCCTCCACGACGAGGTCGTCGTGCACACCCCGGAAGCCCTCGCCGACGCGGTCGCCGAGCAGGCCACCCGGGCCGCCGCCGCGGCGGCCGGGCTGGTGTTCCGCGACCTCGCCATCGACTTCCCGCTCAACATCTCGGTCGTCCGGTCCTACGCTGACGCGGGCAAGCCCGGGGCGGAGCCCACCGCCCCGGACGAGGGTGAGGTGGACCGGCCGTGAGTGGTGGCACCCGCGAGACGATGACGTCGCGGCGCGCGCAGATCGCGCGGATGCGGCTGGTGGCGGTGGCCGCGCTCGACCGCTACACGTTGCCGGACGGCCGGCTCACGTTCGTGACGCACGGAGAGAACACCACGTTCCGCCACGACAGCGCCGCGGGGCGGTACCTCGTCCGCGTGCACCGACCCCAACGGCACGGCCGGGGGTACGTGCCGTTCCGGGACGCGCTGCTGGACGGCTACCGGCAGCACCGGGAGATCGACGCCTCGCGCCTGGACGACTTCATCGCCGTGCGGCAGATCGCCTTCGACCTCTGGTACACCGGCATGGCCCAGGTCAACCCGGCGTTCGCGGCCAGGCTCGACCGGGTCCATCGCTGGTCGCTGCTGATGCTCGACGAGGTGGAGACACCATCGCGCCGAGTCTGACCAGGTCCTCGGTCAGGGCACTGGTGCGATCGATGTGCGCCTTGACCAGCCGGACGACGAGCCACTCCCACCAGTCGGGGCAACGGACCACGTCGAACGTCTGGACGATCCGGGTGCCCGTCCCGACCGGCTCCAGGGCGATGGTCCACTCGGTGCTGTCGACGAACCTCCAGGTCGGGATGGTCCGCCAGGTGATGACGTGTGGCGGATCGACGCTCAGCACCTCACATGTCCGGCTCCACCGCCAGGGGCCGCTGTGGTTGCGCCCCCGGAACCGGGCTCCCGGTGCCGCCGACGTGGAGCCATCGAGCCAGACCACCTGGCGACACTCATGGCTCCACTCCCCCGTGCGTGTGGGATCCGAGACGACACACCACACGGACTCGACCGGAGCCGGCACGGTCACCTCGACCCGACAGGAACGAGCCACGTGGCGCTTCATGACGATCGGACCCGACGAGGGATCAGCTTGTCGATGACCTCGGCCAACCAGGACTCGTACTCGTCCGGAGTCCAACCGCTGACGTCGGTCAGCAACCGGAAGACCTCGACGTCCATCACGGCCCACAGGCCCTGGCACTCCCGGGTCGGGACCGGCCGGCCGGCGACCAGCGAGGCGGCATGCTCCACGTCGGCGCGTTGCTGCAGCTCCCCCTGACGGAGCAGTCGTGCCGCCTCCGGATCGGAGGCAGCGGCCTCGCGCAGGACCCGGATCATGCTCCCGTTGCGTTGGAGGATCTCGGTGACCAGGTGGGCGGCGGCCCGCGCGCGGGCCTGGCGACCGCCTCGCGCGATGGCGACGAACTCCGGCCGGTCGGCGAGCGCGACCGGCTCCGCATCCCCGACGACGCCGACATCGATGGCGGCCATCAAGAGGTCGCTCTTGGAACGAAAGTTCGCGTAGACGGTCTCGACGGACACTCCCGCCTCCCGGGCGACGTCGCGCATGCCGGTCCCGGCCCACCCGCGGTCGGCGAACAGGAGCAGGGCCGCGTCCAGCACCTCGGCCCTGGTGTTGACGGCCTGCTGCTGGCGTCGCGCCGACTTGTAGGCGCGCCGCGGTCTGCTCTCCTGGCTCTCGTTCACGACGCCTCCACCAGCCGAGCCTCCGGGCCGGCTTCCCAACGGAGCCGAGCGGCCCGTCGGTACCTCCCGGCGAAGCCGCGCAGGACCACCCACCGCATGAGCCGCGGCACCGTGTCGTGCACCACGGCATACTCCTCCGCGTCGATCCCGTCGATCACCCACTGGGCCTCCATCGCCAGCTGGGGCAGCGACTTGGGCTTGATGGTGTAGGTCTGCTCGACCTCGTGCCACTCGGCTCGGGTGATGCTCGCGGACACCACTGGCATCGCCTCACCGACCTCGCGATCCAGGTGGGGGTAGAGCACCAGCGCCAGGGCGTCGATCGCCTTGGCCAGGGTGCTGCGCGCTTCGTCCTCGGCCCTCTCGCCGTAGCGGCGCCCGGCCTCCCTCAGGGCCACGGCCAGCGGGTCGATGCGCTCATGGTCTGCCTCGAGGGAGTCCAGCAGGGCACCCGCAGCGGGGTTCCTGACCCGCACCAGGGGCCACAGCCCGTGGTCCTCGCTCTCGTGGTGCGCGTGAAGGAAGTCCATCAACCACACCACGTGCTCCCCGAGCGCCCGCCGCTGCGCGGCTCGGGGGAACGGCTCGGTCGTGACCGCCTCGCGGACTCGCTCGAGGTCGCGTCGCAGCGCCGCGTGCACGATGCCCATCATGCGGGTGTCTGCAGGATCCGAATCTCGCGTCATGTCTGCCTCCGGTCGCCCGCACCCAGGGTAGAACGCTCATGTATTCATTACAAGAGCGTTCTGCATGCAGGTCACCAGGTGAGCTCGATCTCCAGCTCGTTGCCGTCGTCGCCCAGCTCGACCTCGATCTTCAGGTCGACCTCGTCGGGCACGCGCACGGTGATGCGGCCGTTCCCGCGAGCGAACTCGACCTCGTTGTTGCGGGCGAGCGAGTCGGCGAGGGCGTGCAGCCGCGCCGCAGCCTCCTCGCGACGCAGGTGCTGGGTCTCGTCGATGTCGAACAGGTCCATGTCTCCTCCTCGGGCGTGGTCTCGAACCCTTGCACATCCGGGGCGGACCCACGTCAGGGTCGGAACTGCTCGCCGACGGCCTGCCACACCGCCTCGCCCTGCTCGTGGGTGCCGAGCCGTCGAGACACGTACGCGGCGCCGAACCCTGCCGCGGGCTCGGTCCAGGCGGAGCACCCGCCCGCACCACCCATGCCCAGCTCGACCCGTCCGTCCTCCTCGTCGACCTGGAACCCGAGGGTCCAGGTCACGGGCCGGTCGAGCACCAGGTCGTGGCCGACGGCGGCCGGTTCGAGGTAGGCCCGCCACAGGTCGTGACCGAGGCGGGTGGCGACGAAGCCGTCGGGTGCGGTCAACGAGTCGTAGAACGTCGCCAGGGACAAGGCACTGGCGTGCAGGGCGATGGCGGGGAACGGAGTGCGCCGGAAGTTCTCGGAGTTCAGCACGTCGACGTCGAGCAGCCCCGGCGGTCGGCCCAGCGCGGGGCCCCACCGCGGGTCGTCCAGGTAGCCCGACCGCCACGTCCCTCCGGGCTCGACGAGCGTGGCGACGCGCGCGAGGTCGTGCTCCTCGACGCGCAGGTGCAGGTCCCAGCCGGCCTGGTCGACGAGGCGTGCGAACCGCTCGGCCAGTGGCTCGCCCGTCGTGCGACGGAGGACCTCGTCGAGCAGGTGACCGTAGGTCAGGGCGTGCTCGGCGACACCGGCGCCGGGCGGATGGATCGGAGCCGCGTTCGCCAGGAGGTCCACGAGCGCCTCGCGGTCGTCGTACCTGAGGTCGATGGCCTCCGCCGGGAACGCCGGGAGACCCGCTTGGTGGGAGAGCAGGTGCCGCATCGTCGTGGCGTCCTTGCCGAAGCGGCCGAACTCGGGCCAGACGGAGGCCACCGGTTGGTCGAGGCCGACGGCACCCTCGCGCACGGCGTCGAGGAACGCCAGCGCGGCGAAGGGCTTGGCGACCGAGAAGGTCATCACCAGCGTGTCGGAGGTCCACGGCGAGGAACCGTCGCGCGTGCCGACCGAGTGGTCGCACTCGACGACCCCGTCGCGGACGACCGCGACCGCGCCGCCGGGTTCCTGGCCGGAGGCGGCCAGCAGGTCGAGCACGTCGGACGGGTGGCTGCTCACGGCCGCCACCCTAAGGTCCGCTCAGCCCCCGGTCGGGACGTTCGCCTCGAGCTCGGCGAGCCACGCGACGGCGCTCGCGTCGGAGGGCATCCGCCAGTCGCCACGCGGGCTCATCGTGCCGCCGGCGCTGACCTTGGGCCCGTTGGGCAGGGCCGAGCGCTTGAACTGGTTGGCGAAGAACCGCTTGCAGAAGACCTCGAGCCAGTGCCGGATCGCCGGCAGGTCGTACGCCGTGTGCTTGGTGTCCGGGTAGCCCGGCGGCCACTCCCCCACGCCGGCGTCGTGCCACGCATGCCAGGCCAGGAACGCGATCTTGCTGGGCGTCATGCCTCGGCGGATGGTCTGGTACAGCGTGAAGTCCTGCAACGCGTAGGGCCCGACGGTGTCCTCGGTCGCCTGCGGCTTGACGCCGTCGGTGTCGGGGATCAGCTCGGGCGTGATCTCCTGCTCGAGGATCTCGCCGAGCACGTCGTTGGTGTCGGCGTCGAACTGCTCCGACGCGATCACCCAGCGGATCAGGTGCTGGATCAGCGTCTTGGGGACGCCGGCGTTCACGCCGTAGTGCGACATCTGGTCGCCGACGCCGTACGTGCACCAGCCGAGCGCCAGCTCCGACAGGTCGCCGGTGCCGAGCACGATGCCGCCGCGGTGGTTGGCCAGCCGGAAGAGGTAGTCGGTGCGCAGCCCGGCCTGCACGTTCTCGAACGTGACGTCGTAGACCGGCTTGCCGTCGGCGAACGGGTGGTCCATGTCGGCCAGCATCTGCCGCGCGGCCGCCGTGATGTCGAGCTCCTCGAACGTCACGCCGAGCGACTTCGCGAGCCGGGTGGCGTACCCCTTGGTCGTCTCCCCCGTGGCGAAGCCGGGCATCGTGAACGCGTGGATGTCGGACCGCGGCCGGCCGAGACGGTCCATGGCCTTGGCCGCCACGATGACGGCGTGCGTCGAGTCGAGGCCGCCGCTGATGCCGACCACGACCTTGGGCTGGCCGATCGCGTGCAGGCGCTGCTCGAGCCCGGAGACCTGGATGTTGTAGGCCTCGTAGCAGTCGAGGGCCAGCCTCTCGGGGTCGTCCGGCACGAACGGGAACCGGTCGACCTTGCGGTGCAGCCCGACGTCACCGGTCGGCGCGGCCAGCTCGAACTCGACGGTGCGGAACGCCGCGACGCGGTCGGCGCACGGTACGGCGGTTGTCGTCGTGGGTGCCCTGGCGGAGCCGGTCCTGGCGGATGCGGTCGAGGTCGACGTCGGCGACCGCGCGGCGCGGCCCGTCGGGGAACCGGTCGCTCTCGGCGAGCAGGTCGCCGCACTCGTAGACCATCGTCTGCCCGTCCCACGACAGGTCGGTCGTGGACTCGCCCTGGCCCGCGGCCGCAAAGAGGTACGCCGCGTTGCAGCGCGCGCTGGCCGAGCGGACGAGCAGCCGCCGGTCCTCGGCGCGGGCCACGGTGATCGGGCTGCCCGACAGGTTGGCCAGCACCGTCGCGCCGGCCAGCGAGGCCTCGGCACTCGGCGGCACGGGCACCCACATGTCCTCGCAGATCTCCACGAACAACGAGAAGCCGCGCAGGTCGGTCGCCGTGAAGATCAGGTCGGGGCCGAACGGCACGTCCCGGCCGCCGAGGCGGATCGTGGAGCCGCGCCGGTCGTCGCCCGGGGCGAACCACCGTCGCTCGTAGAACTCCCGGTAGGTCGGCAGGTACGACTTCGGTGCCACGCCGAGGATGCGGCCCCGGTGGATCACGACCGCGCAGTTGACGACCCGCGTGCCGTGCACGAGCGGCGCCCCGACCACGATGACGGGGAGGAGCGACGCCGAACCCTCCACGATCGTGTCGATCGCCGCGAGCACCCCGTCGAGCAGGGTGTCCTGCATCAGGAGGTCGTCGATGGAGTAGCCGCACAGCGAGAGCTCCGGGAACACCGCGAGCGCGACCGCGTCGTCGTGGCACGCGCGAGCCTGCTCGAGCACGATCTCCGCGTTGCGCGCCGGGTTCGCGATCGCGACCGGGACCGTGCAGGCCGCAACGCGAGCGAAGCCGTGGGCGTACGCCGACCAGAAGTCCACGCCTCCACTGTATTGCTCAGACAGACGCAGGCTGCGGTTCCCCGACGGTTGCCGCTCGCACGACCGGCCGGCGCACCATCGCGACCGCGGCGACGCTCCCGGCCGCGGCGATCAGCACCACGATGCGCGGACCGAGCGCGCCGGCCAGGACCGGCGCGACCAGGGCACCTACCAGGGCCGCCGCCACCATCGCCGTGTCGGTCAGCCCCAGGACGCTCGCCCGCAGCCGGTCCGGGGCCGCACCCTGGACGTACGCCGTGGCCACGATCTCGACCTGCACCGCGGCCGCGCCGGCCAGGACCAACAACGGCACGGCGACCCAGAGCGACGACGAGGCCGCCACGCCGACCAGGCACCCGGCCAGCACGAACAGCCAGACGCGGGGACCCAGACCCCAGCGAGCGGCGATCCGGCCGAGGAGAGGGCCACCCAGCGCCCCGAAGCCCAGGGCCCCGGTCGCGATCCCGAACGCCGTGCCCTCGCTGACGCCGTCCCAGGCACCGCTGAGCGGGAGCAGGGCCAGGCCGACGCTGGCGGCCACGGCGTTCACGACGGCGACGGCCGCGACCGCGCCCCGCAGCACGGCCGAGGCGCGCAGCGCGGCGAGCACGCCCCCTGCCTTCGTGTCCGCGCCGCCGACGGGTGCGGGCAGCCGCACGCCGTCGAACAGCACCCACGCCGCCACCAGGCAGACGACCGCGACCCACGGCACCAGGGGCCGCGTGGCCGGCGCGAGCAGCAGCCCGCCCAGCGCCGGACCCACCACGAACGACGCGACCTCGCACGTCACCAGCAGGCTCGTCGCGCGCTCGGTCTGCCGACCGGCGAGTCCGGGCATGGCGGCGGCGAGGGCCGGGTACGCCGGGGTGGCCACCGCGATCGCCAGGGTCGCGGCCACCAGGGCGAGCCAGGTCTGGCCCACCGCCAGGGCCGCGGCCACCCCGAAGAGCAGCCCCAGCCGGGCGAGCAGGGTCAGCCGGACGATGCGGTCGCGCGCGTAGCGGTCCGCGAGCCGGCCCGCCGCCCAGGACAGCGCGACGTACGGCAGCATCCGGGCCGCGCCGGCGACGCCGAGGACCCAGCCGTCGCCGGCCCGTTCCCACACGAGCAGGACGAGGAGCGGCCACGGGAGCGACATGCCGACGGCCGCCACCGCGTGGCTCGCGATCGTGCCGCGGGTGGCCCCGTTCATGCAGGCACCAGTCCCAGGACGAGCTCGGTGGGCAACGGCGCGAACCCGTTGAACCCGACCGTCGAGTAGCACGTCGTGTAGGCGCCCGCGGAGGTCAGCACGACCCGATCGCCCTCGGCGAGCGTCAGCGGGAGGTGCACGGGCTGCTTCTCGTACAGCACGTCGGCGCTGTCGCACGTCGGCCCGGCGAGCACGCACGGACCGGTCGGTCCGGCGACGTCGGTCTCGAGCCGGTAGCGGATCGCCTCGTCGAGGGTCTCGACGAGTCCGGTGAACACCCCGGCGTCGAGGTAGACCCAACGGGTGTCGCCGCGGTGCACCACGGCCACGACGGACGTCACCAGGCGCCCCGAGTCGGCGACGATCGACCGCCCGGGCTCGATGATCGTCCGCGGGCGACGCGACCCGAACCGCTTGCGCAGCGACCGCCGGATCGCCGCGCCGTACGCGTCGAGAGCCGGTGCGCCTCCCTCGAGCGCGGCCGGGAAGCCGCCGCCGAGGTCGAGCAGCCAGGGCCGCAGACCGGCCTGTCGCAGGGCGGCGAAGATCCGTGACGAGGCCTCGATCGGCGCGTCCCACGCGGACGGGTCGCGTTGCTGGGAGCCGACGTGGAAGGAGACGCCGGCGGCGTCGAGCCCGAGCCCTGCGGCGAGGCGGAGCACCTCGACGGCCTCGGACGTGGAGCAGCCGTACTTGCGCGACAGCGGCCAGTCGGAGCCGCTGCCGGACGTCACGATCCGGCACAGCACGGCCGTCCCCGGCGCGGCCTCGGCGACCTTGCGGGTCTCCTCCGGCGAGTCCACGACGAACAGCCGGACGCCCAGCTCGGCCGCCGAGACGATGTCGGCGCGGAGCTTGATCGGGTTGGAGTACACGAGGTCGGCCGCGCGGGCACCGGCGTCGAGGCACGCCCGTACCTCGGCCGGGCTGGCCACGTCGAAGCTCGACCCCGCCGCCACCAGCGCGCGGAGCAGCACGGGGTGCGGGTTGGCCTTCACCGCGTAGTGCACCGCCGTGCTCGGCAGGGCGGCCCGGAGCTGGCGGAAGCGGGTCAGCGCCGTCGGCACGTGCAGCTCGAGCCGCGGCGTCAGGGTCGTCAGGGCAGGGTCGAGCAAGGTCATGGCAGATCCCCCGTGCAGGCATGAGTGGTGATGGCGCCCCGAGACGTCGTACCCCACAGGGAGTCCGCGTCCACAGGCTCAGATACACCTCCCGCGCCGCGGGACCGCCTCGTGCTTGGGTGAGCGGGTGCGCGAGCCCCCTCCCGACGTGTCCGACGGCGACGTCCTGTCCGCGATCCGGGACCGCTGGACGCCCGAGGTCGACGGGGTCGAGCACCTGCCAGTCGGGTTCGGCGCCCACCACTGGGTGGCCTCGGTGCGCGGGCGGCCGACGTACTTCGTGACGCTCGACTCGTTCGGCGCGCACCACGACGCGGAGTCGCTTGGAGGCGGCGTACGCCGCTGCGTCGCGGTTGATGTTCCCGCTCGACTTCGTGGTGGCACCCGTGCCGTCGACGGCCGGCACCCTGACCACGCCGTTCGCCGGCGGAGCCCTGTCGGTGACGCCCTGGATCAACGGCGAGACTCCCCCGAGCCTCGACCTGGCGACGACGTCGGCGTTGCTGACCCGGCTGCACGCCGTGCCGCCGCCCTCGGGACTCCGCCGCTGGCGCACGATCACGGCGCCCTCACTGCCCGACGACCTCGCCGAGCTGGGCAGTGCCCGGTGGGACTCCGGTCCGTACGGCGAGCGGGCCCGCGGTGCCCTGCGCGGGCGCCTCGACGCGGTCGCCGAGTGGTCGGCGGCCTACCACGCGCTGGCGGAGGTGGCGCAGCGGAAGCCCTGGGTCGTCACGCACGGCGAGCCCCACGAGCGCAACCAGGTCGTCGTCCTGGGCACCACCCTGCTCGTGGACTGGGAGAGCGTCCGGCTCGCGCCCGCCGAGCGCGACTGGCGCACCCTCGTCGACGGCGGCCTTCCCCCAACGGGCCTGGACGCGGCCATGCTCGACCTGTTCGACCTGGAGTGGCGGCTCGACGAGATCAGCCAGTACGCCGCGTGGTTCGCCGCTCCCCACGCGGGCACCGCCAGCGACCGGGTCGCCATCGGCGGGCTGCTCCACGAGCTGACTCGGGCGCCGTTCCAGCCTTCTTGACATGCAACCGAACGGTTGCCTAACGTCGTGGACATGAAGGCCTCCGTCTTCGACGCGCTCGCGGACCCGGTGCGGCGCAGCCTGCTCGAGCAGCTGCGCTCGGACGGGCCCGCTTCCCTGGGCGCGCTCGCCGACGGTCGGCCGATCACCCGTCAGGGCGTCACCAAGCACCTCGACGTCCTGGCCGCCGCGGGGCTGATCACGGTCTCGCGACGCGGCCGCGAGCGGATCCACGAGGTCGACCCGGAGCCGCTGCGACAGCTGGCCGACTTCCTCGCGCCGTACGCCGCCGCTTGGGACGACCGCCTCGGCCGCCTGACCCGACACCTGGAGGAGAACCCGTGAACGACACCACGACGCACGTGCCCCTGGACGCCATCGAGCGGACCGTCGAGCTGCCCCAGCCGATCGAACGCGTCTGGCGGGCGATCAGCGACCCGGCGGAGATCGGCCGCTGGTTCCCCAACGAGTCCGCGACCCTCGACGTGCGGGCCGGTGGCACGGGCGAGCTCGTGTGGGTCATCGAGGGCAAGGAGTTCCGCACCGAGGTCCACGTGCACGAGGTCGACGAGCCGCGTCGGTTCGTGTGGAGCTGGGGTCACGAGTCGTCGAACACCGACGACCCGGTCACCACGGTCGAGTTCACGCTGACGGCGACCGACGCGGGCGGAACGACGCTGCGGGTGCGGGAGTCCGGCTTCCTCACCGAGAAGCACCGCGCCGGCAACCACGAGGGCTGGGGCGAGGAGCTCGCCGAGCTCGTCGCGTACCTCGACGACCGACCCTGACGGTCAGGTCCCGGTGCCGACGGCGGCGGCCGTCGTGGCGGCCACCACGGCGGCTGTGGTGGCGGCCGTGACGGCGGCGATCGCGTTCCTGACCGCGACGGCAGCCCACTGACCCTCGGCCGCCTCCTTCGCACGCCTGCGTACCTCCCCGCTGGACAGCCCGTCGTGCGGCACGGTCTGGTGCGCGCGGTCGACGGCGTACAGCAGGGCGACCAGCGCGCCGACGCGCGGCTCCGGCTTGGCCCCCTGGACGAGCACGGCGGTGAGCTGCCGGCGTACGTCCTCCTCGTGAGCGCAGTCGCGGGCGGGCCAGCGTGTGCGGGGGAAGAGCCCCAGCACCTTGTCGTCGTGACGCTCGAGCACCCCGCGCTTGGCCAGCCGGCTGCACAGGGTGTCGCCGAGGCCCTTGCCGAGCCGCACGACCAGGTCCTGCGCCGAGCGTTCCCGCTCACCGATGGTGCGCAGCGCCTCGGCGAGGACGACGTCGTCCACCTGGACGCCGGGCTCGGCCCGGACCTTGGCCTGCTTCCAGATCGACGGCTTCGTCTCCGTGCTGACGGTGACGGCCCCGGCCAGGGCGAGCTCCACGAGGAGGGCGCCACCCAGGGCCGTGTCGAGCTGGCCGGTCTGCGGCTTGCCGGACTCGTCGTCGAGCAGCAACAGCAGCAGGTCCTCGGCGATCAGCGTCACGCTCCGAGCGTACGACGCGCGGCCGGCGGTCACTCTCCGTTGACGGCCGTTGAATGCGCGGCAGCGGTGGCGGCCGTCGCCACGGCGACGGCGTCCTTGATCGTCGGGCTCGCCCAGTTCTCCTCGGCGACCTCCTTGGCTCGCTTCTTCACGCTGCGAGCACTGGCATCGGGATGCGAGACGGTCCGGTGCAGGCGGTTCACGGCCAGGAGCAGCCCGATGAGCGCGGCACTCCGGGCGTCGGGCCGTCCGCCCTGGACGAGGATGACCACGAGCCCGCGACGGATGGCCTCCTTGCGCGAGGGGTCCCGAGACGGCCATCGCGTCCGCGTCACCAGGCCGAGCACCTTCTCCTCGCGACGGTCCAGGACCCCTCGCCGGAGCTGCCTCTCGGCGAGCGGCTCGAGCAAGCCCTTGCCGACCTTCACCACGAGCCTCTGCGCCGGCTTGTTCTCGGCCACGGCGCCCAGCGCCCCCGCCAGGATCCGGTCTCCCGCCATCGCACCAGGTGCTCGTCGCAGCTTCGCCGAACCCAGGAGCGACCCGTGGCTCGCCACCTCCACCAGCCCCTCGAGGGCGAGGTCGACCAGCACGGCGCCTCCCAGCGCGAGGTCCAGGTGGCTGGTGTTCGGCTTGCCCGACTGGTCGTCCAGCAGGAGGAGCAGCAAGTCCTCTGCGATCAGCGTCACAGGGCCGACGGTACGACGCGGGACTAGCCTGCTGGGGTGACCAGCACCCCCGAGGAGACCGCCCCCTACGGCACCGGACCCGCGGCCGCGGCCGCCCCGATCAAGCGGGTCCGCACCCATCACCTGCGCGAGATGAAGGAGCGCGGCGAGCGCTTCTCGATGCTGACGGCCTACGAGCAGTACGCCGCGCAGACCTTCGACGAGGCCGGGGTCGAGGTCCTCCTCGTCGGCGACAGCGCCAGCAACAACGTCTACGGCAACGAGACGTCGCTGCCCGTGACCGTGGACGAGCTGATCCCGCTGACGCGGGCGGTGTCGAGGTCGGTGAAGCGGTCGCTCGTGGTCGGCGACCTGCCGTTCGGGTCGTACCAGCGGTCGCCCGAGCAGGCGTACGACACCGCCGTCCGGTTCATGAAGGAGGGCGGTGCGCACTGCGTCAAGCTCGAGGGCGGACGCGAGATGGCGCCCCAGATCGAGCTGCTGACGCGTGGGGGCATCCCCGTGATGGCGCACATCGGCTTCACGCCGCAGAGCGAGCACGCCCTGGGCGGGTACCGCGTCCAGGGCCGCGGCGACACCGCCTCGCGCATCCTCGACGACGCCCAGGCGATCCAGGAGGCGGGCGCCTTCGCCGTCGTGATGGAGATGGTGCCCGGTGACGTCGCCGGCCAGGTCACCAAGGAGCTCGCCATCCCCACCATCGGCATCGGCGCCGGCCCCGACTGCGACGCCCAGGTCCTCGTCTGGCAGGACGCCTTCGGCCTGCGCACCGGCAAGATGGCCAAGTTCGTCAAGCAGTACGCCGACGTGCACGGCGTCCTCCTCGACGCCGCCCGCGCCTACGCGGCCGAGGTCAAGGACGGCTCGTTCCCGGGTCCCGAGCACACGTTCTGACCTTGCGCACACCCCGATTCGTCAGCACCCACCCGGCGGCCACGACCCTCCAGACCGCTGACGAATCGCGTACGGTCCGTCGACATCTGCGCGTCCTTGCCCGCGAGCACCGAACGGACCACGTGAGTGAAGAAGTACATCCTGTTCGACCATGACGGCGTCCTGGTGGACACCGAGCTCTGGTACTACCGAGCAGGGGCCCGCGCCCTGGCGGACATCGGTTTCACCATGGACGAGGACCAGTACCTGCGGGACATGAACCAGGGACTCGCGACGTGGGCCCAAGCCAGGGCGGCAGGGATCGATGAAGAGACCATCAGCAGGCAGCGCGAGGTTCGCAACGGGTACTACCAGGAGTACCTGAGGACCGAGCGCATCGAGATCGACGGCGTCGTCGAGGCGCTCGCCGAGCTGGCCACGTACGTCCGCATGGCCATCGTGACGACCGCCCGACGCGTGGACTTCGACATCATCCACGAAGGGCGCCACATCCGAAGCTTCATGGACTTCGTCCTCACTCGCGAGGACTACCGGCTCGCCAAGCCGCACCCGGAGCCGTACCTGACCGGCTTGAAGCGCTTCGGAGCCACCCGGCAGGAGACCCTGGTGGTCGAGGACTCATCCAGAGGGCTGAGCTCGGCCGTGGCGGCCGGCATCGACTGCGCCATCGTCCACAACGACTTCACCCAGTCGCAGGACTTCTCGCAGGCCAGCCATCGCATCGACACCTTGAGTGAGCTGAGGGACATCATCCTCAGTCGGCCGACCACTCCTTCGGGGCGAACTGGCTGACCGTGAACGTCGCCCCCTGCGGGTCGCGGACGAGGGCGTTGCGGGTCCAGTCGTTCTCGTCGGACCGCAGCACCAGACCTCCCAGCCGCTCGACGCGGGCGACGGCGTCGTCGCGGTCGCCGACGGTGAACGTGACGTGCCAGTGGGCTTCCTCGCCGTCCTCGGCAGCCGCGATGCCGCCGATCACGTCCTCGAAGCCGTCCGGGGCCGAGGCCTGCCGGGTGCGGATGTCGGGGTCGACGGTGGCCTCGAGGTGGTCGCCGTACCCGGGCACCTGGATCGCGGTCGACCAGCCCTGGTCCACGACCCGCCACCCGAGCGCCCCCTCGTAGAACCGCTGGGCGGCGGCCGGGTCGGTGGTGTGGAGGTCGCTGAAGTTCCAGGCGCCGGGGCTGTTGGTCAGCTGCGCACCCAGCCGGCGACGCGCCTGCCACAACCTGATCTCCGCTCCCTGCGGGTCGCGCAAGGTCGCCGCGCGGCCACCCGGGCCGGCGTCCTCCGGCTCGGCGACCAGCGTGGCACCGAGGTCGACCATCGCAGCCGCGACGGCGTCGGCGTCGTCGACCGCCACGTACGTCGCCCACGCCGCGCTCGCGTCGGGCCCGCTGATCGAGGCGACATCGAGCCCGCCCAGTGTCGCCACGACGTAGCGGGCGGGAACGTCGGTCGGCAGCACGTCCTCGAACTCCCAGTCGAACAAGCCGCCGTAGAAGGCGACGGCCGCCTCGACGTCGTGTTGTGACACCTCGATCCAGCAGGTCACGCCGGCGGGATAGGTACGGGCCAGAGGCTCCAGGTTCCCCATATGCAGCACCGTAGGCGAGGCCGGGTGAGGCGACGACCGCTGACGTAGCGTGACCCCCATGACGCGCCTCCTCGCCGCCGTGCTCGCCCTCGTGCTCGTCCCGGGGGCCGCGTGCTCGTCGGCGTCGGAGGCCGAGCCCGAGGGTTCGGCCCCGTCGGTGACCGCGTCGTCGACCACCGCTGAGGAGTCGCCGTCGGCGTCCTCCGCGCCGTCGCAGACCAGCGAGGGAGCGGCCCAGGCGGCGCCCCGCCTGAAGGTCACGAAGATCGCCACTGGGCTCGACCACCCCTGGGACGTGCACCCGATCGGGCAGGGGCGGTTCCTGGTGACCGAGCGCGTCGGCCGCCTGGCGATCATCGAGGACGGGAAGGTCCGTCGCCTCCAGATGCCGACCGACCTGATCTGGGCCTCCGGTGAGACCGGCCTGATGGGCCTGGCGATCGACCCCGACTTCGCCGGCAACGGCCGGTTCTACACGTGCAGCGGCGGCAACCCGCAGGGCACGCCCGACGTGCGCATCATGGTGTGGAAGCTGAACGCCGCCGCCACCCGCGCGTCGTACCAGCGCACCCTGCTCTCGGGCTTCCCGGCGACCAGCGGCCGCCACGGCGGCTGCCGGCTGCTCATCCTCGACGACGGCGCCCTGCTGGTCGGCACCGGCGACGCGGCGACCGGCACCAACCCCGAGGACAAGACCTCCCTCGGCGGCAAGACGCTGATGCTCGACCGCATCTCCGGGGACCCGTGGCCGGACAACCCGTTCGTCAACGCCGCCAACAAGCGCCAGCGGTACGTCCACACCTACGGCCACCGCAACGTCCAGGGTCTCGCCCAGCGGGAGGACGGCACCCTGTGGTCGGCCGAGCACGGCCCCGACCGCGACGACGAGGTGAACCTGCTGAGGAACGGTGGCGACTACGGCTGGAACCCCGTGCCCGGCTACAACGAGTCCGTCCCGATGACCGACCGGGGCCTCCCGGGCAAGCAGGTCGCGGCCGCCTGGAGCTCCGGGTCGCCGACCGTCGCCACGTCGGGCGCCTCGTTCGTCGCGGGCAAGGAGTGGGGTTGGTACGCCGGCACGCTCGCCGTCGCCGCGCTCAAGGCGAGCGAGGTGCTGTTCATGAAGTTCGACTCCGCCGGCAAGCTCGTCGACGTCCGGATCCCGGCCGCGCTGACGGGCTACGGCCGCCTCCGCGCCGTCACCGCCCTGCCCAACGGCAGCCTGCTCATCACGACCGACAACGGCGGCGACGACGCGGTGCTGCGGGTGCGACCCGCCGGCTGAGGTGCTCGCGAGCACCCTGACATCTGTCACCCGCATCTCGTGACCTGTCGCCCAGGGACCAGGGCGCGACTGGCGGCACCGTTGCTGCCATGACGACCACCACTCTCGGAACCACCTCGGCGCGGACCACCCACGTGCCGGCCGTACGGCTGGCCGGCGTCACCAAGGACTTCGGTGCGGTCCACGCCGTCCGCGGCATCGACCTCGAGCTCGCCCAGGGCGAGATCGTCGCTTTCCTCGGCCCCAACGGAGCCGGCAAGACCACGACCATCGACATGGTGCTCGGACTCTCGACCCCCACGACGGGCGACGTCGAGGTGCTCGGGCTCCAGCCCCGGGACGCCATCGCCCGCGGCCTGGTGTCGGCCGTGATGCAGACCGGCGGCCTGCTCAAGGACCTCACCGTTCGCGAGACCGTCCGCTACACCGCGAGCCTGTTCGCCGACACCGAGGACGTCGACACCGTCCTGGCCAAGGCCGGCATCACCGGCATCGCCGACCGCAGGGTCGGCAAGTGCTCCGGCGGCGAGCAGCAGCGGCTCCGCTTCGCGATGGCGCTGCTGTCGGACCCCGCCCTCCTGCTGCTCGACGAACCGACCACGGGCATGGACGTCGAGGGCCGTCGCGCCTTCTGGTCGGCGATCCGCGAGGACGCCGCCCTCGGCCGGACGGTCCTCTTCGCCACGCACTACCTCGAGGAGGCCGACCAGTACGCCGACCGCATCGTGCTCATCAGCCAGGGCCGGATCGTCGCCGACGGCACCGGCGCCCAGGTCAAGGCGATGACCACCGGTCGCACCGTGCGCGCGACGCTGCCGGACGCCGGCCGCGACGTCCTCCACGAGCTCGCCGGGCTCCGCGGCGTCGACGGCGTCGAGACCCGGGGTGAGTCGGTGATCGTGCAGGCCAACGACAGCGACGCCGTCGCCCGCTTCCTGCTCACCACCACCAACGCCCGAGACCTCGAGATCACCGCTCACGGCCTCGAGGAGGCGTTCCTCAGCCTCACCGACGAAGGAGAAGAGCGATGACAACCGCCACCGCCGACCCGACCACCCGGCGCGTCCCGCCCCTCGGAGGGCTCAACGGCACCGTGCTGGCCATCGAGCTGCGTCGGATGCTGCGCAACCGCCGCACCATCATCTTCAGCCTGGTCTTCCCCGCCGCCCTGCTGCTCGCGTTCGGCGGGCAGCAGGGCTGGGACGACGACGCGGGTCTCGGCAACGTGGCTGCGTACATCCTGGTCTCGATGGGCCTCTACGGCGCCGCCCTCACGGCCGCCTCCGGCGGCTCGATGGTCGCCCTGGAGCGGTCGCTCGGCTGGTCCCGGCAGCTGCGGCTGACCCCGCTGCACCCGGTCGCCTACATCCTGATGAAGACGATCGTCGCCCTGGTCATGGGTGGGCTGGCGATCGCGGCCGTCAACGTCGTCGGCCTCGTGCAGGGCAAGGCCTCGATGCCGAGCCACATCTGGGTCGCCTGTGCCGTGGTGACGCTCTTCTGCACGTTGACCTTCGCGGCGCTGGGTGTCTTCGTCGGCTACGTCGTGCCCGGTGAGAACGCCATGCAGATCCTCGGTCCCGGCCTGGCACTGCTCTCGTTCCTGGGTGGCGTGTTCATCCCGCTGGACCAGTACTCCGACGTGGTGCGCCACATCGCCTACTGGACGCCGATGTACGGCGTCGCCGAGATCGCCCGCTCCCCGCTGACCCGTGAGCTGCCCTGGTACGCCGTGGTCAACGCGGTCGGGTGGTTCGCGATCTTCGTGGCGGGCGCCGCCTGGCGGATGAGCAAGGACACGGCCCGCGTGTGAGGGGCGCGGGTGACTAGCCTTTCCGACGTGCAGCAGCAGCCGTTGGGTCGCCGCGGACCGTGGTTCGCGGCGGTCTGGCTGTTCTTCCTGCTGGACCCGCTGCTCTACGGGTGGCACCACCGCGACACCGCGGCCGGCGTCCTCGGGATGGCGCTGACGGTCGCGTTCGGCGCGCTCTACCTGTGGGTCTTCGTCGCGGTGCGCCGCGACCGCGCGCAGCTCTCGCTGCACCCGCCGCGGTCGACCGCGGTCACCTGGCTGGCGGCGCTGCTCGTGCTCGGCACGCTGATGTGCCTCACCCTCGGCCAGGTCGGCACGGCCGCGGCGGTCTACTGCGCGGTCGCCGCGATGATGCTGTTCCCGTTCCGGATCGCGGCGACGATCACGCTCCTCATCGCGGGG
Organism: uncultured Actinomycetota bacterium; assembly: GCA_963839565.1. Lineage (GTDB taxonomy): Bacteria > Actinomycetota > Actinomycetes > Propionibacteriales > Nocardioidaceae > Nocardioides. Next base: position 34,426 of record CAWIVR010000002.1, read on the forward strand.
ACCGTGCTCGTGCTCGGGGAGACCGTGCCCGGCTGGGACCGTGCCCTCGACCTCGCCTTCGCCACGTGCGCTGCCGCGGTGGCCATCTTCGGCATCACCTCGATGATGAAGCGCAACATCGACCTGATCCGCGCCCACGAGGAGAACGCCGACCTGCTGGTCGAGAACGAACGCTCCCGCTTCGCCCGTGACCTCCACGACATCCTCGGCCACTCCCTGACCGTGATCACGGTCAAGGCCGAGCTCGCCGGGCGACTGATGGACGCCGACCCTGCCCGCGCCAAGGCCGAGGTCGCGGACCTCGAGCGGCTCTCGCGCGACGCGCTGGCCGACGTACGACGCGCCGTCGAGGGCTATCGCGACCTCAGCCTTCCCGGAGAGCTGGCCAGAGCGCGGGCCGCGTTGGCAGCGGCCGAGATCCGGGCCGACCTGCCGAACACCACGGACGACGTGCCGACCGACCTGCGCGAGCTGTTCGCCTGGACGGTCCGGGAGGGGGTCACCAACGTGATCCGGCACTCGCACGCGCGCACCTGCCGGGTGACCCTGAGCCCGACCACCGTCGAGGTCGCCGACGACGGGGAAGGCGCGAGCGATGAGACCGGTCGGTCGGGCGGCTCCGGGCTGAGCGGCCTCCGCGAGCGGGCCGCCGCCGCCGGGGCCACCGTCGTCACCCGGACCCTGTCCCCTGGCTTCTCCCTGTCGGTGGTGCGGCCGTGATCCGGCTGGTGTTGGCCGACGACCAGGCGCTCGTCCGCGGCGCGATCGCCGCGCTGCTCGGCCTCGAGCCTGACCTCGAGGTGGTCGCCGAGGTGGGGTCCGGCGACGCGGCGGTCGAGGCGGTGCTCGAGCACTCCCCCGACGTCGCGTTGCTCGACGTCGAGATGCCCGGGCTCGACGGCATCGAGGCGGCCCGGGTGATCCGCGAACGTTCGCCGGGCACGCGAGTGCTGATGGTGACGACGTTCGGGCGGCCCGGCTACCTGAAGCGCGCGCTGACCGCGGGCGCGTCGGGCTTCGTGGTCAAGGAGACGCCGGCCGCGCAGCTCGCCGACGCCGTACGCCGGGTGCACCAGGGCCTCCGCGTCGTCGACCCCGCCCTGGCGATGGACAGCCTCACCGCCGGCGACTCGCCGCTGACCGCACGCGAGACCGACGTGCTCCAGGCCGCACGCGACGGTGCGTCGGTCGCCGTCATCGCCTCACGGGTGCACCTGTCGGAGGGCACCGTGCGCAACCACCTGTCGGCCGCGATCGGCAAGACCGGCGCCGGCAACCGCGCCGAGGCGGTGCTGCTCGCCGAGGGCAACGGGTGGCTCTAGGCCGTCCAGCCCAGCCAGGCGCCGCCGGCAGAGACGGCGAGGAACCAGAAGACCACCGCCGCGATCGCCAGCAGCGGCAGTCGCCCCGGGTGCGGTGTCCACCAGCGGCAGGCGGTCACGAACAGCACGAGCCAGACGAACAACAGGATCGTCAGCCCCCACCAGGGCGCGACCAGCCCGGAGGCGGCGTACAGGAAGAACGCCGCCGCCATCCCGGCCATGCCGACGAACGGCCAGGGCGACGCCTTGGCGCGTACCGGCCGGCCGGCCGTCACTGCGTCTCGTCGTTCCACTCCGGGTCGTTGTCCCACTCCTCGTTGCGCTCGGCGGCCTTGGCGAGGGCGCGCTCCGCCTCCTCGTAGGTGGCGTACGGGCCGAGCCGGTCGATGGGCGGGCAGATGTCCTCGCCCGACTCCACGCGGGAGTGCTTCACGCAGTACCAGAACTTGCCAGATTCCGAGTCGGTCATGCCGTCAACCTTAGGGACACAAGGGGAAGAACCTAGACTGGCGCGGTGACTCCGCTGGCCCCCGCTCTGATCTCCCCGCGCCGTGCGGTGCCCCCGGGCATCGCGTGGCCGGAGTACGTCGACCGCCCGCAGCCCGAGCGCTTCACCGGCTCGGAGGTCAAGGACGCCGACACGATCGAGCGGATCCGCATCGCCAGCCGGCTCGCCGCGCAGGCCCGGGAGACCGTCGGCGCGGCCGTGCAGCCCGGCGTGACGACCGACGAGCTGGACCGGATCGGCCACGAGTTCCTGTGCGACCACGGCGCCTACCCGTCGACCCTGGGCTACAAGGGCTTCCCCAAGTCGCTGTGCTCGAGCGTCAACGAGGTCATCTGCCACGGCATCCCGGACTCACGGGTGGTCGAGGACGGCGACATCGTCAACATCGACATCACCGCCTTCATCAACGGCGTGCACGGCGACACCAACGCGACCTTCCTCGCCGGCGACGTCGCCGAGGAGACCCGGCTGCTGGTCGAGCGCACCCACGAGGCGCTGATGCGCGGCATCAACGCGGTCAAGCCCGGGCGCCGGCTCAACGTGGTCGGCCGGGTCATCGAGTCCTACGCCAAGCGCTTCGGCTACGGCGTGGTCCGCGACTTCACCGGCCACGGCATCGGGACGTCGTTCCACTCCGGCCTGATCGTGCCTCACTACGACGCGCCGATGTACGACGACGAGATCCAGGTCGGCATGACGTTCACCATCGAGCCGATGCTCAACCTCGGCACCCACGAGTGGGTCATGTGGGACGACGGCTGGACCGTCGTCACCAAGGACGGCCGGCTCAGCGCTCAGTTCGAGCACACGCTGGTCGTCACGCCGACCGGGGCCGAGATCCTCACCAACCCCTGACCCCACCTGAGGTCTCGTGACGGGACTTCGTCCCTCCTCGACCAGCGCGGCAGTCAGGGCACGTAGACGTCGAGGGCCTTCTTGTTGACGGTGCGACGGCCCACGACGGGCTGGTGGTAGCGCACGGAGACGTCGAGGTCGGGCTGCCACTCCTCGCAGGCGACGTACCAGCGGAAGCGCAGCTTGCCCTTGCCGTCGGTGTCCGCGAAGGGCAGCTGACCGTGCAGCACCTTGCCGAGCTTCTCGATGGTCATGCCGGCCTTGATCGCCTTGTACTCACCCTTGCCGACACACGTGCCGTCGTCCGCCGCCTGGGCCGGCGTGGCCGGCAGGAGACACGCGAGCAACACCAGCGCGGCCACTGTGGCCGCGGGTGTGCGGGTGCTCGCTCGGGACATTCGGTCCTCCCAGGTAGACCAAGACTGCTACGCCGTTCGGCGGCGCGGAATCACCCATCGGAACCATCCGGAGTGACCCGAAGTGACTATCTCGCCCCTAGCAGGCTCATGTTCGTGCATTGCACAAACATGAGAATCGCAGTTCGTTGACCGCCTGCGCTCGCGTTGCAAGTCTGCGCAACGGCCCGGCGCACTCCGTTCCGTGGCCGCGGGTGGTGAGGCACGACCGAGCCGCCCTCTCGGCGGGCCCGACACGGGTCCCGGACAAGGAGAAGGTATGTCCCAACTGATGACGGGGAGACACCTCGGCGGCCTCACGGCCGCGGTGCTCGCGGGAGCGCTGCTCGCCTCGCTGCAGACGTCGTTCGTCATCGACGACACGGCGCTCAACCTGAGCTGAGTCAGCACCCTGACGCGCCGGGTCCGACCACCTCTCGGGGGTGGTCGGACCCGGCGTCGTGACGTGCAACCCTGCTCAGACGCGGGGGCCCACCGTGAATCCGTCGTCCGGGGTGGACGAGGAGGTCGGTGCCTCCTCCTTCACCCGCTCGGCGGACTCCTGGGCGCTGGACCTCAGCTCCGAGGCCGCCTCACCCGCCTTGTCCTTGAGCTGGTCGCCGACCTGCTGGGCGGCCGAGCTGGCCTCGTCGATGACGGGCTGTCCGTGCTCCTTGACCGCCTCCTGCAGGCGCTGGGCGCCCTGGGCCTCGACCTTGCTGGCCGGGATGAGGCCGGCGATGACGACGCCGGCGCCGAACGCGATCAGGCCGGCCGCGAGGGGGCTGCCCTCGACCCGCTGCTCGATCGCCTCGCCCGCGCCGGACGTCGCGCCGGACACACCGTGCACGGCGTCCTGACCACCGCCCATGACTCGGTCCTTCGCGGTGCTCAGCCGACCGCGGACGGCCGTCTTGCGCCGTTCGATGATCGCGGCCGGGCTGACCTTGTCCTGCAGGGCGTCCACGTCCTGCGCCAGCGACTGGCGGGTCTGGGCGATGTCGCTGCTCAGCTCTTCTGTGCTCGTACCCATGCTGCGTCCTCCTTGAGTGTCTGTTGTGTCTGCGGCAACTGCGGGTTCGCCTCGCGCAGCTTGGTGCGGCCGATGCTGGCCAGCACGCCGGTCGCCACGGCCCAGATCAGCGCGGTGATGAGAGCGGCGACCTCGACCGGCATCCAGTTGTCGAGGAGCCAGGTCAGGGCCCACGACAAGAAGATGAGCATCAGCAGCGCGGTCACGGCGGCACCGGCGAGCATGCCGATGCCCTTGCCCGCCTGTTGTGCCTCCTGGCGCAGCTCGGTCTTGGCCAGGTCCATCTCCTGGCGGACCAGCGTGGTCAGGTTCTGGCTGATGTCACCGACGATCTGGCCCAGGCTGCGGTCGTCCCGCGGTTCCTCCAGAGGGACCCCCGAGGGTGCGTCGTACGAGGTCATCACGGGGTCCCGACGGGTCGCCCGAGCTCGGTCGCCGGGTCGGACGCCGGGTCGGTCGCCGGGTCGACAGCCCGGTCGAGCGGCTGGCTCGTCACGGCCGGCGATGCGGGCACGACCGGCCGCGGCTGGGTCGTGGCGATGTCGTCGTCAGCGCCGACGGTGTCGGCCTGGGCCGCATCGCGACCTCCGCGCAGGAGCCGACCGACGACCACCCCCGAGACGAGGGCGCCGGCGAGGAACATGCCGGGGCGCCGTCGGGCGAAGGACCGCAGGTCGTCCAGCAGCTCACTCGGCTCCCGGCCGTCGAGCCGCTCGCTGATCGTGCGCACTCGCTGCGCTACCTCGCGCGCCGCGCCAGACGCCAGGCCGTTGCGATCCTGGGCCATGCCGTCGAGGTCGTCGCCGAAGGTGCGCAGCGTGTCGACCAGGCGGTCTCGCTGGGTGCGGGACTGGTCCTGCACCTGGTTCTTGGTCTCGTCCAGCAGGCCGCGGGCCTGGTCGCGAACGTCGGAGGCGACCTGCTTCGCCTCGTCGCTCGCCACGCTCGCCGCGTGCTTGGCCTGGTCGGTGGTCGATCCCTGGTCATTCGTCGTCGTCGCGGTCGGGTCCGTCGGATCCGGGACCGTGGACGTGCTCATGGAGCTCGTGGTCATGCCGTACCTCCCTCTAGGTGTGTGTTGAGGGGTGTACCCACGTACCCCTGTTCAAGCCCCCGACGGAGGGAAAACGAGGTCGCGCATCTTCTGGCCCCCGGTGGGTACCCGGCGGGACCTTCACACGACCAGGAGCTGCATGACCACCGAGCAAGCCACCGCCACCGCCGCCTCGGGTGCCGGCACCCTGTTGGCCGCGGCCACCCGCGGTGTCGGCGCAGTCAGGCAGGCCCCCAAGCCCCTGCATCCGCGTGGCTCCGTCGCTGTCGCCAGGGTCTCGCGCTGCACGGGTGTTGCCACGGGTGTCGCGTGGCTCGACGAGCCCGACAGCGACCTGGTGCTCGTCCGCCGCTCACGCGCCGTCGGTCTACCCACGCGCTGGCCCGACGTGCACGGGCTCGCGGTGCGGGTGGCGCTCACCCGCGGCGGCGTCGGGGACCTGTTGCTCGCCTCGACCGGATGGGGCCCTCGGGGACGCTTCCTGCTTCACGCCGGACGGCATCCCGAGACGATGTTCTTCGGCAGCCTGCTGCCCTACCGCTCCGGCATCGGTCCCGTCGTCCTCGGTGCCCTCCCCCACGGCGACGACTCGTGGGTGCTGGTGTGGGCGCGGGCCCGAGGCCCGTGGCAGCCGTTCGCTCGCCTGGAGCTGGGGCCGACGCTGCCCGGCGAGCAGGTGTCCTTCGACCCCGTGCGGAACCGGCTGCCGGGTCTCGAGCAGTACGACGTGTTCGCGCGGCTCCGCCTCCCCGCCTACCGGACTGCACGTCGCTCACGTTCCGAACGAGTCCGCCCCGTAGCCTGAGTGACCGGCCCCAGGCCGCGGGCGTCAGCCCTCGTCGAGGATGGTCCTGCTGCTCTTCGGCACGATCCCGTGGTCGGTCGCCCACAGCACCGCCTGGGTCCTTCTCGTCACTCCGATCTTGCGGTAGGCCGAGCGGATGAACGTCTTGACCGAGTTGATGCTGACGTAGGCACGCTCGGCGACCTCTTGGTTGGAGAGGCCCTGCGCGATGAGGGCGAGCACCTCGGACTCGCGCGGGCTGAGGCCGTACTTCTTGCCGGGCCACTCCTCCGGAGTCATGACGGCGTCCGGTCCGGGGTCGGCACTCACCACGGTCTCGCCGTCCCGCACCTGCTCGATGGCCTCGACCAGTTCGTCGGCGGAGAGCGACTTGGAGAGGCACCCGGCTGCCCCGGCGGCGAGGGCCTCGCTCACGAGCTCGCCCTCGAGGTGCCAGGTGTAGATGATCACGCGAGCGTCGGTCTCGGCGATGACCTGCTCGACCGGGCCGACGACCCGCTCCCTGCTGAAGGCGTCGTACAGCAGGACGTCCACCTTGCTCTGCACCGGGAGCTGCGACACCAGCTCCACCACGTGGATACGGCCTTCGTACGGTGCCAACATGCGGTGCACCCCGGCCACCACGACCTCGTAGTCGTTCATGATGGCTACGCGCACCGGGGCCTCGACCATGGCGGCACCGTAGCAAGGTGCCCGGTCCGTCGGTGGTCGCTATCCTGACGGTTGCGGAGGAGCTGGCCGGGCGACCGCGGCGTACGTCGTGAGACGGGCGTCGAGGAAGGTCCGGGCTCCGTAGGGCAGGGCGGTGGGCAACACCCACCCGGGGTGACCCGCGGGAAAGTGCCACAGAGAACAGACCGCCTGCCACGACCCGGCCACGTGCCGGGGAAGGGCGGGTAAGGGTGAAACGGTGGTGCAAGAGACCACCAGCGACCGGGGCGACCCGGCCGGCTCGGCAAACCCCGCCCGGAGCAAGGTCAAGAAGCCGGCGGCCCCGGCAGAGATGTCAGGCCACCGGCGCACGTACGTCCGAGGGCTGCCCGCCCGAGTACGTGGGTAGACCGCACGAGGCCACCGGCAACGGTGGTCCCAGATGGATGGTCGCCCCCCGATCGGCCGCAAGGCCGCCGGGGACAGAACCCGGCCTACAGGCCAGCTCCTC
>CAWIVR010000003.1:0-69779 GCA_963839565.1 uncultured Actinomycetota bacterium
CGACATGCCCAACGCCAACGCGAACGGTTCCGGGGTGAACGCGGCCACGAGTGGGGTGCCGTCGCCGCCGAGTGACTCGTCGGCCAGCAGGGCGGCCCCGCCGGGCGTCTCGACCCCGGTGTCGGCGGTGGCGGGGTGGAGGTCGGCCCAGTGCGCGGCCAGCTGGAGCTTGCGGAACGCGGCTCGTCGTTCGGTCTGTTCGGCCTCGGCGGCGGCTTCGAGCACGCCGGCCGGGTCGAGGTCGCCGACCTCGTACTCCTCCCGGACCGTGGTGCTCATGGGACCAAGCCAAGCATCGACCACCGACACTCGAGGCCGAGAACCCCTGTATCCACAGGGGTTCGAGTCGATCGTGACCTACTTGTGACCTGGCCCGATCCGAGGCTGATTGTTTGCTCGCGGGGTCTCGTGACGGGACTTCGTCCCTCCTCGACCAGCGCGCGAGAGGCGCGCGATGTCCGTGGGTACCTTGACGCGTCTCCTCGACCACAGGAGCGTGGTGAGCGGAGGGAGGCGGGCGTGGCGCGGAACCTGGTGGTCTGCCTGGACGGCACGAGCAACGAGCCGGAGAGCGGGACGACGAACGTCGCGCGCACGTACGCCGTCGCGGTGAAGTCCGAGAGCCAGCTCGTCTACTACGACCCCGGCGTCGGGACGATGGGCGCGCGCGGGGCGGTGACGAGCACGGGCAAGAAGGCGACGCGGGTCGCGGGGCTGGTGGTCGGGTTCGGGGTGAAGGACAACATCGAGGAGGCCTACACCTGGCTGTCGACGAACTACCAGCGCGGCGACCGGATCTTCGTCTTCGGCTTCTCCCGCGGCGCCTACACGGCGCGGGCGCTGACCGGGATGCTGCGCACCGTCGGCCTGCTGCGGCCCGGGGTCGACAACCTCACGCCGTACGCCCTCAAGCTCTACGCCCAGCACGGGCCGGAGAACCCGACGCCCGAGCAGGAGACCGAGTTCTTCCGGCCGCGTCGGCTGTTCAACGAGCGCTTCGGCAACCCGGACTTCCCGAACCCGTTCAACCCGCACCTGCACCAGGTGCGGTTCCTCGGGGTGTGGGACACCGTCAAGACGATCGGCTGGCTGAACCTCAAGGCGCAGTTCGAGCAGGCCCGGTGGCCGTCGACGCGGCGCATCCTCAACGTCGAGATCGCCCGGCACGCGATGGCGCTGGACGAGAAGCGCCGCCCGTACCCGGTCTACCGCTTCGACCCGAAGGCCGTGGCCGGGTCCGAGGGGAGGTACGTCGAGCAGTGGTTCGCCGGCGTGCACAGCGACGTCGGCGGCCAGTACGACGACCACCGCCTCTCCGACATCGCGTTCGGCTGGATGGTCGACGAGGCGGTCGGGGCCGGGCTCGAGGTCGACACCAAGGCGTTCAAGCGGCTGGCCGGCTTCCCGCTCGGCGAGGAGGTCCCGGCCGAGCGCGTGGAGGGCACCGTCCACACCAACGGCAAGGTCTGGAGCCTGCTCGGCGGGTGGAAGCCGCGGCAGGTGCTGCCCGGCGACCTCGTCCACCCGAGCGTGTCCGCGAAGGTCGCCTCATCGTCCTACCGCCCCCAGGCGCACGGCTTCCCGGGCTGACCCAGGGCTGAACCACCTCACCCGCGCCGACGTACTCTCCCCACATGGGGGACCTGTGACGCCTGCCCGTCGTTGGGCTGCCGTGATCGCGGGGACGGCCCTCCTCGTCGCGGCGCCGGTCGCCGTGCGCGCCTGGCCGGCGCAGGACCGGGACGTCAGCGCCGCCGACCTCCTCTCGACCATCGAGGACAACCTCGACCACCCGTACTCCGGCTACGTCGAGACGCGGGGGACCCTCCAGCTGCCGGTGGCGGACCGGTTCACCGACGTCGGCGACCTGTTCGGGAGCACCACCCGCGTACGGGTGTGGTGGCGGTCGGCCGACGACTGGCGGGTCGACAAGCTGCTCGCGACCGGCGAGCAGGACCTGGTCCACAACGCGCAGGGCACGACGCGGTGGCGCTACGAGCAGGACGACGTCACCCTGAGCCGCGACCCCGCCATCCGCCTGCCGCGGACCGCCGACCTGGTGCCTCCCGAGGTCGCGGACCTCCTGCTCGACGACGTCGACGAGTCCGAGGTACGCCGGCTGCCCGCCGCCCGCGTCGCCGGCGTCGACGCGCTCGGGCTGCGGCTCGTCCCGGGAGCTGCGCAGACGAGCATCGACCACGTCGACGTGTGGGCCGACCCCGACACCGGGGTGGTGCTGCGCGTGGAGGTGTTCGGAAAGGGCCGTGCGACGCCGGCCTTCACGTCGGCGTTCGAGGAGTACTCGGCGGCCACGCCGCCGGTCGAGCGCACCCGGTTCGAGGTGCCGCGCGGCGCGGACTTCGAGTTCGACTCGGTGCTCGACATCGCCGACGCGGCCAACCAGTACGCGCCCGTGCTGCCCCCCGACACCGTCGCCGGCCTGGCCAAGGCACCGCAGGCCGACCGGGCCGTCGGCATCTACGGCTCCGGCGTGACCCGCCTGCTGACCATCCCGATCCGGGACCGCGAGGCCGACCCGCTGCGCGAGCAGCTGGGGCTCACCCCCGGCGTGCGGAACGTCCCCCAGGGCACGCTCGTCACCATCGGACCCCTCGGCGTGCTGATGACCGGCGACGAGCACGAGGGCGGCTGGCTGATCGCCGGCACCGTCACCGCCGACACCCTCACCGCCGCGGCCGAGGACCTCTTCCGCGGCACGGTCATCGTGGGGGACGGGCGATGAGCGCGATCACGACGCAGGGGCTGACCAAGAGGTACGGCGCGATCACCGCCGTGGACGGCATCGACCTCGACGTGCGCGAGGGCGACGTCTACGGCTTCCTCGGCGCCAACGGCTCCGGCAAGACCACGACCGTGCGGATGCTGCTCGGCCTGGTGCTGGCCACCAGCGGGACGGCCGAGGTGCTCGGCCGGCCGATGCCGAAGGCGGGCGCCGAGGTGCTGCCGCAGGTCGGTGCGCTGGTCGAGGCGCCGGCGGCGTACCCCCGGCTCTCCGGGCGGGCCAACCTCCGCGTGCACGACGCGCTCGGCAAGGGCCGGCGGTCCGGGCGCGCGGGCCGGGTCGACGACGTGCTCGACCGGGTCGGCCTCGGCGGGGTCGACGAACGTCCGGTGGCGGCGTACAGCCTCGGCATGCGCCAGCGGCTCGGCCTCGCCCACGCCCTGCTGCACCAGCCACGGCTGCTCGTGCTCGACGAGCCGACCAACGGCCTGGACCCGCAGGGGATCCGGGAGATCCGCGGGCTGCTGCTCGAGCTCAACGCGGCCGGCACCACGATCTTCCTGTCCAGCCACCTGCTCGCCGAGGTCGAGCAGATCGCCACCCGCGTCGGCGTCCTCGACCGCGGCCGGCTCGTGGTCGAGGAACAGCTCGACGTGCTCCGGCGGCCGACCGGCCGCACGTACGTCAGCACGCCCGACGTCGCCCGCGCGCGGGCGTTGCTCGACGGGCAGGTCGAGTCGTACGACGAGTCGTCGCTGCTCGTCCGCGTGCCCGACGTGGCCGCCCTCAACGCCCGCCTCGTGCAGGGCGGGGTACGGGTCAGCGTGCTCGCGCCCGAAAAGCACACGTTGGAGGACGTCGTGCTCGAGGCCACGACCGCGAGCAGCGACAGGTTCGAGCGAGCATGACGCGGCTGATCGGGGTGGAGCTGCACCAGCTCGTGCGCAGCCGGCGGACGTGGGTGACGATCCTGCTCATCGACCTGCTGCCCACGATCGTGGCGGTGCTGCTCGCCCTCACCGACATCGGCCCGCGGCCGGGCAGCGGCCCGGCGTTCCTCTCGGCGGTGCTGACCGACGGCACCCTCTTCCCGCTGGCGGCGATGGCGATCGTGCTGCCGCTGTTCCTGCCGATCGCGGTGGCCATCCAGGCCGGCGACGCGATCGCCGGCGAGGCCCAGCAGGGCACCCTGCGCTACCTCCTGGTCCGTCCGGTCGGCCGGACCCGCCTGCTGCTGGCCAAGCTCGTCAGCGTGATGGCGTTCGTGCTGCTGACGCTCGCGATCGTCGCCGCCACGGCGTACGTCGTCGGCGTGCTGCTCCTCGGCAACGGCGACATCGGGCAGACCACCACCGTGTCCGGCACGGCGCTCTCGCAGCAGCAGCTGATCGGGCGGACGTTCCTGGCGCTGGGCTACGCGCTGCTGTGCATGCTCGGCGTGGCCGCGATCGCGCTGTTCCTCTCGACCGTCGTGGACAGCCCGCTCGGGGCGGCGATGGGCACGATGGCGGTGCTCGTCGCCTCGACGCTGCTGCTCACCCTCGACGCGGCGGACTCGATCGCGGCGTACCTGCCCACGCGCTACTGGCTGGCCTTCGTCGACCTGTTCCGCGACCCGATCCACTGGCGCGACGTCGTCCGCGGCTCGCTGCTGCAGGGCGCGTACGTGCTGGTGTTCCTCGGCGCCGGCTGGGCGAACTTCGCACCAAGGACATCAAGGACTGACCCATTCGCTGGTTGAGGAAGGACGAAGTCCTGTCACGAACCCGCTCGGACAATCACCGTCTCCGGAGCAGATCTCGGGCCGGGTACGGCGGGCTCCGCCACGGCCAGCTCGCGGGTCACGGCGGCGATGACCGCGGGCGTGCGGGGCAGGTCGCCGTGGGTGACCTCGAGGCCGGGGCAGACCGACTGGACGGTGAAGTCGAGGGCGCCGTCGAGGTCGGCGGACGACGGCGGCACCACGACCTGGTCGTCGGTCGTCCAGATCGACACCCAGAGCGGGCCGGCGGGCGTCTCGTCGCCGGCGTTGAGCTTGCGGAGCAGCTCGCTGTCGGGCAGCAGCTGCTGGCACGCCTCGGGGCACGAGTCCGGGGCGACGTCGGCGCCCAGTCCGGCCAGGTCGGTGCCGTGGTGCGGCGAGCCGATCGTGACGATCCGGCGGGCCAGGCTGTCGCCGCCGTGGTCGCGTGCCCAGAGGCGGGCGACGACGCCGCCGGCGGAGTACCCGACCACGTCCACCGACCGGGCGCCGTCCCGCTGCATCTGGAGGACCACGGCCTTGTCGAGCGCCCGGGCCTGCTCGTCGAGGTCGCCGGTGTTGTCGCCGGGCAGGTCGACGATCACCACCGACCGTCCCTGCGACCGCAGCGCGTCGGCCAGCACCTCCAGCGCGGTGGTGCCGCCGTTGTAGCCCGGCACGAGCAGCACCGGTCCCTGGCTCTCCTGGGAGACCGGCCGGACCGCCTCGTCGCGGTTGGCCCACACGGCGGCGCCGACCCCGGCCGCCGCGACCAGCGCGAGCACGGCGAGGCCGAGCACGAACCGCCGGCGGGCGGGGGAGAGTCCCTCGAGCACCTCCCGATCCTGGCACTGACATCCTGACCCGGTGCGGACTCGGGCGGGCGCAGGTACCTCAGACGAGACCGCGGTCCCCGCATCCCGCCAGAGATAGGGATCACGCCCGATCCCAGGGCCCCGGCTTACGGCGAACGTGGAGCCATGACCATCAACGGAACCCACCCCTTCCTCGCCGCCCAGATCGCCCGCTACCGGGCCGACGACCTCGCCCGCGAGGCCGCCGACGTCCGCCGTGCCCGCTCCTTCCGACGCCGTCGCCGCACCGACCGATAACGATTTCACGCTGTCGGCGCAGTCACCGCAAGATAGGCGCCGTGCGAGACCGGCTGCTGAGGATGATCGGGCCGACCCCGCTCGTCCGCAGCCTGGCCGGCCAGTCGGTGCTCTCGGCGTTCGGCGAGGGCGCGTTCCTCACCGGCAGCGCCGTCTTCTTCACCGTCATCGTCGGCCTCTCGGCCCAGCAGGTCGGCCTCGGGCTGTCCATCGCCGCGCTCGCCCGGTTCGTCATGTCCGTGCCGCTCGGCCGGATGGCCGACCGGGTCGGGGCCAAGCGGATGTGGCAGGTCACCAGCGCCGTCGAGGCCGTCCTGTACGCCGGGTGGCCGTTCCTCGCCGGCTTCTGGCAGTTCGTCGCGATGATGATCGTGATGAGCGTCGTCGAGGCCGGCCGGCGCAGCGGCCGCGGCGCCTACACGATCGCGGTCTTCCCCCGCGAGGAGCGGGTGCGCTCGCAGGCCTACATGCGGGCGGCCCGCAACGTCGGCTACACGCTCGGTGCGCTGGCCGCCGGCGTCGCGCTCGCCACGGGCCGCGACGAGGTCGTCCAGGCGGTGCCGCTGCTGACGGCCTTCCTGCTCGCCCTCAACGCGTGGTGGGTCTTCAAGCTCCCCGACGTGACCCGCGAGCCGTCGCAGGAGTCCGTGCTCGAGGAGGTCGTCGAGCACGCCGGCGAGAAGCGCAGCGCCCTGCACAACCGGGGCTTCTTCCTGATGAGCATCTGCAACGGCGTGCTCGGCACCCACGGCGTGCTGCTCAACGTCGTCATCCCGCTGTGGCTGGTGCAGGAGACCGACGCACCGCACGTGCTGCTCGCGTGGCTGTTCGGCACCAACACGGTGATGGCGGTCGGCCTGCAGGTGGCGGCGGCGCGCGGCGTGGTCGACGTACGACGGTCGCTCCAGGCGCAGTACCGCGGCGCGGCCTGCTTCGTGCTCTCCTGCGGGATCGTGCTCGTCACCCACGACACCGTCGGCTGGGTGACCATCGCCCTGGTGTGGATCGGGCACGTGACCGTGACCGGCTCCGAGCTGTTCCAGTCCGCCGGCATGTGGGGGCTGGTCTCCGAGCTGTCCGACCCCGACCGGCTGGGGGAGTACCAGGGCGTCTCCGGCCTGGGCTACACGATGGGCGACGTGTGGGCGCCGGCGCTCTACACGTACCTCGCGATGAGCTGGGGTCCCCCCGGCTGGATCGTGATCGCCGCCATCGTGGTCGTCGCCGCGCTCGGCATCGGCCCGTCGTCGTACGCCGCCCAGCGCTACCTGGTCCGGACGAAGGCCGCTCCGGTCACCGCCTGACGTCAGTCCGCGTCGTCGGCCTGCTCGAGCCGGAACCCGACGCCCCGGACCGCCACGATGCGGTCGGGCAGCCGGGCCTCCTCGAGCTTGGCGCGCAGCCGGCCGATGGTGACGTCGAGGGTCTTGGTGGAGCCGTACCAGTGCTCGTCCCACACCTCCGACATGATCCGGCTGCGCGGCACGACCTTGCCCCGCTGCGAGGTGAGCACCCGCAGCACGCCGAACTCCTTGTTGGTCAGGCGCAGCTCGGGTCGCCGGCGTGCGCGCGGCGGCCGTCGACGTCGATCCGCAGCGGCGACTCGGGCAGGCGGGGTCCCGGGCGGTGCCGCCGGGTGCGGCGCAGCACCGCACGGACCCGGGCCAGCAGCTCGGCCAGCCCGAACGGCTTGAGCAGGTAGTCGTCGGCGCCGCTGTCGAGCCCGACCACGATGTCGAGCTCGCCCGCCCGGCCGGTCATCATCATGATGCCGCCGGAGTACCCGCCCTCCCGGAGCGCCCGGCACACGTCGAGGCCGTCCATGTCGGGCAGCGACAGGTCGAGGATCACCACGGCCACCGGGCCGTCGTCGACCACGTCGAACGCCTCGCGCCCGTTGTCCACCCACGCCACGTCGTACCCCTCCCGCTCCAGCGTGCGGCCGAGGGGAAAGGCGATGTCTCGTTCGTCCTCGACGAGGAGGATGGTCTCGGGGGTCACGGGTCGAAGGGTGCTGGAGCGGCGAGGTACGGGTCTGTCGGGGCGCTGACACATGGTTCGGACTGGTGGCGAACCGGATGGGTCCACCATGTCGTTACAGGGGTGAACCGAGGCAGGAGGTCACCGATGAGCGTCGACGAGGACTTCGCCGACTTCGTCCGTGCGCGGTGGAGCTCGCTCTACCGGCTGGCCTACCTGCTCGCGGCGTCGCCGACCGGCGCGGAGGACCTGTTGCAGACGACCCTGGAGAAGGCCTACGTGAACTGGCGCCGCATCGGGCAGATGGAGTACCCCGAGGCCTACGTGCGGAGGATGCTCGCGAACACGCTGGTGTCGAGCCGGCGCCGGCACTGGCACCGGGAGCGACCGACGGACGCCCTGCCGGAGGTGGCAGGGGACTCGGCAGAGATGCCCGTCCTGGACCGCTCGCTCCTCTGGCCGCTGGTCTGCGCCCTCCCGGACCGGCAACGCGCGGTGATCGTGCTGCGCTACTACGAGGACCTGAGCGAGGCGCAGATCGCCGAGGCCCTCGGCTGCGCGCCGGGCACCGTGAAGTCCCAGGCGTCGTCCGGGATCGCGGCGCTCCGCCGAGCCGCGGCCGCGGCGGGCGTGGGAGAGGCGGTGGACGGGTCATGACTCTCGGCGACGAGCTCCGCGCAATCCTCAGCCAGGAGGCCGACATGCAGTACGCGACCCCACCCGACGTGGACAGGCTGATCCTCGCGCGGGCGCCAGCGTCGGCGGCACCGCAACCTGGCGCGGGCCGGCGGCGCCGCTCTGGCGCTCGTGCTCGTCGGGGGTGGTGCGTACGCCGTCATGCACCAGGACGGCGGGACCGCCCAGGGCTCGAGGCTCGCGGACGCGCCGAGCGCCACGTCCGACCCGACCGGGGACCCGCAGGCCGCGGTGGACCTGCCACCGGACGCCGGCCCTCCGGGCTCACTCGAGCCGGGCACGTACCGCGTCCTCGTGGGGGGCGACGCCCGTGGTCTCGTCCTCGAGGCGGACCTGACCTTGGAGGCGGGCTGGCGTGCCGGGAACTTCCCCACCACGTTGGAGGCCGGGAAGTACGGAGGGTTCGGTGTGTACCGACCGTGGTCCCTCGGCGCCGGGTCCGGCTGCGAGTCCGACGCCCCCAATGCCGACCTGGGCGAGTCCGCGCGGGCCCTCGCGCAGGATCTCGCCAAGCTGCCGAGGAGCACGGTGCTCCAGCCGATCGAGCCCACCAGGGCCTGGGGCTACGACGCCCAGCACCTGCGACTGCGGATCCAGGAAGACTGTGGCTTCGACGCGCTCTACCGGGTTGCCGAGACGCCACGAGGCACTCGCGGCATCAACTACGGCTACGGGTCCACCGGCGTCGTGATCGACTTCTGGGTCCTGGATCTGGACGGCGCCGCGGTCGTCGTCGACGCATGGCACCAGGTCGGCTCGTCGGTGGGCCTGGTCGACAAGGTCACCCGGGCCGCCGAGTCGATCAGCTTCGTGAGGCCCTAGTCCGCGGGTCGCGGTCAACGGGTTGTCCACAGCCCTGGGGTGAGTGGTTCCCAAGGTCCCGTCCGCGGCCTACGCTCCCGGCAGGAACCTCACTCGGGAGGGGGACCCAGCATGTCGGCGACGGCCGTCGATGGTCACGGGGAGCTGGTCGAGCAGCTCGACCTGCTCGTGCGCGAGGCCGTCCGCCGCCAGGGTGTCGACCCGCAGCGCGACGCCCCCGTCGTCCGCCGCATCGCCGAGGGTGTCGTCCGCGACCACGACGAGCGCAGCCTCACCGGCGCCGTCACCCCGGTGCCCGACGCGGCGGCGGTCGTCGGCGAGCTGGTGGCCCGGGTCTCCGGGTTCGGTCCGCTCCAGCCGTTCCTCGACGACCCCGCGGTCGAGGAGGTCTGGATCAACGACCCGTCGCGGGTGTTCGTCGCCAGGCACGGCCGGCACGAGCTGACCAACCTGATCCTGAGCCGCGCCCAGGTCGACGAGCTGGTCGAGCGGATGCTGAAGTCGAGCGGCCGCCGCATCGACCTGTCGCGGCCGTTCGTCGACGCGATGCTGCCGGAGGGCCACCGGCTGCACGTGGTCCTCGAGGGGATCAGCCGCGGGTTCACGGCCGTCAACATCCGCAAGTTCGTGCTGAAGGCCGCCCGGCTCTCCGACCTCGTCGAGCTCGGCAGCCTGACCCCGGCGGCCGCGGCGTTCCTCGAGGCGTCGGTGCGCGCCGGGCTGAACGTCCTGGTCGCCGGCGGAACCCAGGCAGGCAAGACAACCCTCCTGAACTGCCTCGCCGCGGCCATCCCGGGCGGCGACCGGGTGGTGTCGGCCGAGGAGGTGTTCGAGCTGCGGTTCCCGCACCCCGACTGGGTGCCGATGCAGACCCGGCAGTCCGGGCTGGAAGGTACGGGCGAGATCGCGCTGCGCGACCTCGTCCGCGAGAGCCTGCGGATGCGGCCGAGCCGGATCATCGTGGGCGAGGTCCGCTCCGAGGAGTGCCTGGACCTGCTGCTCGCCCTCAACGCCGGGCTGCCGGGCATGTGCACCCTCCACGCCAACAGCGCGCGGGAGGCGCTGGTGAAGATGTGCACCCTGCCGCTGCTCGCGGGCGAGAACATCTCCGCCCGCTTCGTCGTCCCGACCGTGGCCGCCTCCGTCGACCTCGTCGTGCACCTCGGCATCGACCTCGAGGGCGTCCGCCGGGTCAACGAGATCGTGGCGGTGCCGGGGCGGGTGGAGAACGACATCATCGAGACCGAGACGGTGTTCGAGCGGACCGGTGGCGAGCTGGTCGCCACCGGTGGCATGCCGCCGCGGCTGGCGTCGTTCCAACGGCTCGGCATCGACGTCCACGGCATCCTCGCGGGAGCCCGGTGATGGGCGCGCTGGTCGGGCTCGGGGTCGGCGTCGGGCTGCTGCTCGTCTGGTCGGCGTTCACGATGCCGCGCACCCCGAGGGCGCCGCGCGACCGGTCCGGCTGGATCGCCACCCGCCTCGGCGAGGCGGGCATGAACAACGTGTCCGTCCCGGGCGTGGTGCTGCTGAGCCTCGCGCTCGGTGCCGCCGCCGCGCTGATGGTCCAGGTCGTGTCGGGGACACCGCCGGTGGCGCTGGCCTTCGGCGCGATGGCCGCGTACCTCCCGTTCGCGGTGGTCGCCGCCCGGGCGCGACGGCGGCTGCGCGAGTTCGCGGAGGTGTGGCCCGAAGCGGTCGACAACCTGGCTTCAGCGGTACGCGCGGGCATGTCGCTGCCCGACGCGCTGGCCGCGCTGGCCGTGCGCGGGCCGGAGCCGTTGCGGCCGGCGTTCGACGCGTTCGCCCTCGACTACCAGGTGACCGGCCGTTTCGGCGAGTGCCTCGACCGGTTGAAGGACGAGCTGGCCGACCCGGTCGGCGACCGCGTGGTCGAGGGTCTCCGGATCGCTCGTGAGGTCGGCGGCGGCGAGCTCGGCCGGCTGCTGCGCAACCTGTCGGGCTACCTGCGCGACGACGCCCGTACCCGTTCGGAGATGGAGTCGCGACAGGCCTGGACCGTCAACGGCGCCCGGCTGGCCGTCGCCGCCCCGTGGCTGGTGCTGCTGATCATGTCCTTCCAGTCCGACGTGATCCATCGCTACGCCTCGCCCGCGGGCGTGGTGGTCCTGGCGGTCGGCGCCTCGCTCTGCGTGGCGGCCTACTGGCTGATGATGCGGATCGGCCGGTTGCCCGTCGAGCGGCGGATCCTGCGGTGAACCTGGCGCTGTGGGGTGCCCTGCTCGGCGCGGTGGCCGCGGGCGGACTGTTGCTCGTGGTCTCGCGCGTGCTCGTCATCCGCAAGCCACAGCTGGCCGTCCGCGTGCTGCCGTACGTCCGCGACCTCCCGCAGGTCGGCCGCCCTCCCGCCCTGCGCACCGCGCCCACGGGGAACGCGTCGGCCCTCGTCGGTGTGTTCGGACCGTTCCTGCGCTCGGCGGCCGAGGCGGTCGAGGCGGTCCTCGGCGGGGCGACGTCGGTCCGTCGCCGACTCGACCGGGCGGGCCTCGACAGGACCGTGCAGGAGTTCCGCGTCGAGCAGGTGGTGTGGGGGCTGGTCGGGTTCGGTGCTGGCGCGGCGTACTGCCTGCTCCGCACGCTCGGCGGCGACGGCGGGGTGCTGTCGTCGGTGCTGTTGTGCGCGATCGGCTTCGCCTCCGGCGTGATCGCCCGCGACAACCACCTGTCGTCCCAGGTCAAGCAGCGCGAACGGCGGATCCTCGCCGAGTTCCCGACCATCGCCGAGCTGCTGTCGCTGGCCGTGGCGGCGGGGGAGGGTCCGGTCGCGGCGCTGGACCGGGTCTGCCGCCGCAGCCGCGGCGAGCTCTCGGCCGACCTGGGCCGGGTGCTGGCCTCCGTACGCACCGGCGAGCCCGTCGCGCTGGCCTTCGACGACCTGGCCGCCCGCACCGGCGTCCCCGTGGTCGCCCGCTTCGCGCAGGGCGTGGCCGTCGCGGTCGAGCGTGGCACCCCGCTCGCCGACGTGCTGCACGCCCAGGCGGCCGACGTACGGGAGGCCTCGCGGCGCGAGCTCATCGAGACGGCCGCCCGCAAGGAGGTCTTCATGATGGTGCCGGTCGTCTTCCTGGTGCTCCCCGTGACCGTGCTGTTCGCGTTCTTCCCGGGCGTGATCGGCCTGAGCCTGACCATCCCGTGAAAGGGGAAACCATGAAGGAGCTGTTCCTCCTGCTGCTCGTCCGCCCGCTGGCGCGGCGCGACGAGCGGGGCGACGTACCCGGCTGGGTGCTCGTCACCGTGATGACCGCCGGGCTGGTGATGGCGATCTGGGGCCTGGCCGACGACCAGCTCCGGCAGATGCTCAAGGACGCCCTCGACTCGGTGAAGAACTGAGCCCTTGAACCGGCTGCGATCCCTGCGGGCGCGCGGCTCGCGCGGCGCTGCGGTGGTCGACTTCGTGCTCGTCCTGGTCGTGCTGGTGCCGGTGTTCCTGGGCATCCTGCAGCTCGCCCTCGTGCTGCTCGTGCGCAACACCCTGGCCGCCGCCGCGTCCGAGGGAGCCCGGTACGCCGCCACGCTCGACCGCAGCCCGGACGACGGCGCCGCGCGGACCCGCGCCCAGATCGAGGGGGCGCTGGCCGCCAAGTTCGCCGAGGACGTCCGGGCCGGTCCGGTCCTGGTCAACGGCGCTCCGGGCGTCGAGGTGGTCGTCCACGTCGTGGTGCCGGCGTTGGGCATCGGCGGTCCGGCCGTCGAGCTCACCGTGACCGGGCACGCCGATCGAGGAGCAGCGGTGACGCGCCGGACCGAGTCGGGGTCGGCCATCGTGGAGGTCGTCTGGCTCGGCATCCTGCTGCTGATCCCGATGGTGTGGATCGTGCTGTCGGTGTTCGAGGTGCAGCGGGGCGCGTTCGGGGTGACCGCCGCCGCGCGGGCGGCGGGCCGCGCGTACGCCCTCGCTCCCGACGACGTCTCGGGGAAGCAGCAGGCGACGGCGGCTGCTGCGGTGGCGATGGCCGACCAGGGCCTCGGCGACACCCCGTGGCGGCTCGACGTCTCGTGCGGACACCTGGCCGACTGCCACGTCGGCGGGGCCGTGATCACCGTGCGGGTCGAGACCCACGTCGCGCTGCCGTTCGTCCCTGACTTCCTCGGTGGCCAGACGGCGTTCGCCCTCGACGCCGAGCACGACGTCCCGATCGGGCAGTACCAGGAACCGGGCGAGTCGCCGTGACCACCCGCGCCTCGACCCGAGGCCGGTCAGGCCACCATCCTGATCGTCGGCCTGGCGACGGTGCTCGCGATGGGCGTCGCGGTGGTGACGGACGCGTCGGCGGCGTACCTGCAGCGCCAGGGCCTCGACAACCTCGCCGACGGCGCGGCCCTGGCCGGCGCGGACCTCGGCGCGGCCGGCGACGACGTCTACACCGGCGGCATCGGCGACGACCGTCTCGCCATCACCGAGGCCGAGGCGCGAACGGCCGTCCAGGCGTACCTCCAGCGCGCGGGCGCCCACACCAAGTACCCCGGGCTCAAGGCGTACGTGAGCGCCGACGCCGCCTCCCAGACCATCCGCGTGCGGCTCACGGCGCCGCTGCACCTGCCGCTGAAGGTGCCGGGTGGGCAGGAGTCGGCGCTGATCGGGGCCACCGGCGCCGCGGTGGTGGCGGTGGATCCGTGACTCCGGGAGCGCCGAGAGCGCTAAGATGTACAAGTGAGCGAGCTGACCGTGAGTGAGGCCCGAGCCCGGCTGGCCGACGTGGTCGACGAGGCGCGGGTCGGTCGCGAGCCCGTGTACCTGACCCGGCGCGGTCGGCGGGTCGCGGCGGTGGTCGACGCGGCGTATCTCGACTGGCTGATCGAGCTCGCCGAGGACTTCGTCGACGCGGAAGCTGCTCGGGCGGCACGCGACGAGATGGCCGAGACCGGCGAGTCGGCCGTCCCGTGGGAGCAGGTCAAGGCCGACCTCGGTCTGGCGTGACGTACGCCGTCGAGATCGCCCCGGCGGCGGTCCGTCAGCTGCGCAAGCTCGACCCGACGGCTCGCCGTCGGGTGCAGGCGGCCATCGAGCTGCTGGCCGATGACCCCCGACCGCCCAAGGCTCGCAAGCTGGTCGGAGGTGCGGGGGAGTGGCGGGTGCGCACGGGCGACTTCCGGATCGTCTACGAGATCCACGACGGTCGGCTGCTCGTCCTGGTGCTCGCGGTGGGCCACCGACGCGACGTCTACGACAGGCGCCCCTAGAGCGCGTTCACCCACATGTCGCGGACGACCAGCTCCTGGGTCGGGAAGTCGGCGTCGTCGGCCGGGCGGAGGAACGGGCCGGAGTCGTCGCCGAAGACGGCGGTCTGGAGGATCGCCGTCCAGGCGGTGTCGAGCACGGCGTCGCAGGTCGTGGAGGGCAGCTTCTCCTGGCAGGTGTCGACGGCGTGGACGCGGCCGTCGTACAGGTAGCTGAGGGTGACGGTCCGGCCGCCGGGGCCGGTGGTGGTCTCCTTGCGGACGGCCCACCGGTGGAAGCCGGTCCGGCCGCCGGATCCCCAGTCCCAGGTGGCGGGCTTGTGGTGCCAGCACGTGTACGTCGCGTCGGTGCAGGTGGCGTGGGTGGCGGCCTCGGGGAGGTCGGGCCGGGAGGAGTACCACTCCAGCACGTCGAGCTCGCCCCACTCGGGGGCGCAGTAGACCTGCTCGAGGTTGACGAGCCACAGCGCGCTCCGCGCACCGGGTGCGAATCGCTCGGGCAGCCGCGCCTCGAACCCCCACTCGAAGTCGGTCGCCGGCACCCGGAAGTCCGCGAGCCGCACCCGCCCCACGGAGTACTGGACCGGACCCTCGCACGGTGCCTCGGTGACGGGAGTGTCCTCGGCCACCGGACCGGCCGTGCAGTGCCGCCGCGCGGAGATGACGAGGTCGCCGGCGGCGTCGACCGCGACGCCCGAGGCGAGGTACGTCCCCTGGCGGTGGGTCTCGCACCGGGCGTCGCCGAGGTACGTCTGGAAGGTGAAGGTCCGCCAGGTGAAGACCTCACCGACCGGCTGGCCGTAGTGGGCGTCGCAGTACTCCTGGGTGAGCGGCGCAGGGGACGCGACCACCACGGGCACGTAGGCCGTCGCGGTCGGCGTGGACGCGACCGGGGCCACGGCGGCGGAGACGAGGAGCGCGACCGCGGGTGCGGCGAGCAGCGCGCCCGCCAGCGTCCGCATCGTCAGCACCATCACCGGAGCCTAGATCGCGCGGGAGAGACTGGGGCGGTGATCACCCTCGAGACCGCCCGTACCTTGCGCGAGGCGATGGAGGGGGCGGGCGTGCCGTGGAGCCCGAGCGCGGGCGACCGGTTCCTGGTGCCGGACCGCGGGTTCGACGACCCGTTCATCGTCAGCGAGATGGTGATCGAGGTCCGCGACCTGCCGAGCGGGCGGCTGATCCGGTTCAACGGCACCACCGAGTGGGCGCTCGACAGCGTGGCGGCCGACGAGGTGCTGTGGATCCCGTGGGAGCACCAGCTGCGGGCGCTGCTGGGCGACCGGTTCGCGGCGATGGAGCGGGTGCCGGGCGAGGTCGAGGGGTATGCCGTCGTCCTCACCGACGGCTCGCGGCACGTCGACGTCGACCCCGAGCGGGCGTACGCCCACGCGGTGCTGGCCGTTCTCTAGCTGGGATCGCGAGCAGCACGACGACCCCCGCGACGGTGACCAGCCCGGCGGCGACGTTGATCGCCACGAGCACCGACGTCACCTCGCCGAGCACGCCGCCGACCACCGCGCCCAGCAGGCTGGCCAGCCAGATGAAGGCCTGGAGCGAGCCGAAGACGCGGCCCCGGACGTGCTCGGGCGTACGTTCCTGGGCCAGCGTCTCCACGCCGACCGAGGAGGCGACGGCGGTCGCCCCGCCGATCGCGGACAGCGCGAGGGTCAGCCACAGCACCGGGACGTTGAACTTCACCAGCAGCAGGACGCCGGCGATCACCGAGCCCCAGCCCATCAGGGTCCGCGCGGAGAACCGGCTGCCCCACGTACCGACGAGCAGCGACCCCGCGATGCCGGCGACCGAGTGCGTCATGGTGATCACGGCGACGACCTCGACCCCCTCGTCGAGCACGTCACGGATCCAGGGCACGTACAGCGGGTCGAGCATCGTGCCCCCGAACGTCATCAGCCCGAACACCACGAACAGCACCGCGATCGTCCGGTCGTGGCGGACGACGCGCAGACCGGCGGTCCACTCGCGCCAGAAGTGCGGCTCCTCGGGTACGCCGTCCGGGTCGGCCGCCCGCGCCGGTGCGGTGATCGGGGCGATCAGCGCCGCCGCGACCAGGAACGTGACGGCGTCGACCACGACCACGGCGTCGAGCCCCCACCACGAGAGCAGCGCGGCGCCGAGGGGGACGCCGACGAACCGTCCCAGCCGGTTGTTGAGCGCGTTCAGCGCGTTGGCCTGCACCAGCTGCTCGACCGGCACCAGCGTCGGCAGCAGCGCCGCCTCGGCCGGCTGGGAGAACGCGGCGGCCGTCGACTGCAGCGCGGCCACGACGTACACCACCCACAGCCAGCCCTCGCCGACCAGCAGCAGCGACGCGACGACGAGGGCCTGGAGCAGGTTGGCGACGACCAGGATGCGCTTGCGGTCCCACCGGTCGGCGAGGACCCCGGTGAACGAGCTCAGCAGGATGGCCGGCGCGAGCTCGGCCGCGGTCATGCCGGCCGTGGCCAGCGTGGAGCCGGTCGTGACGTAGACGTAGTAGGGCAGCGCGATCATCAGCACCCAGTCCCCGGCGACCGAGACGAGCCCGGAGAGCCAGAGGAGGGAGAAGTCGCGCCGCCGGAGGACGGCGAGCACGGCTAGCCGACGTGCACGAGCCGGAGCGAGTCGGCCAGGAAGACCGCGCTGACCACGGGAGTGCCGTCGACACTGCCGACGCTGACGACCTTCGCGTCCGCCCCGTCCCGGACGACGTCGCGGGTGGGCAGCAGCCGCAGCCGTGGCTCGCGCTTGAGCGCCGCCCGGACCTCCGGCCGCGCCAACGTCAGTCCGGCCATCGACCCGCTGACCACCTCGCCGCAGCCGTCGCACTCGGCGTACCAGCCGCGTCGGCCCGACCAGCTCTCCACGTCGTCGCGGACGTACGGCCGCGGCGAGACCGGCCTGTCGCAGCGCACGCAGCTCGGGTCCGCCGACACCCAGTACGCGTCGGTCCACGCCGCGACCCGCGCCTGGACCGCACTCGGCCGGCGTACGTCGCCCAGCAGCGCGCCGAAGACGGGCGCGTCCAGCGGCATGCGGGTCGACAACGCGTCCGGGTCGCACGTCCGGCAGCGGAAGGCGACCTCGGTGGCGTCCTGCCGCATCAGCACGTCCGCCTTCCCGCAGCCGGGGCAGCGCAGCCGGGTCGGGCGCCAGCCGGCGTCGTCGCGGCGGGTCCAGCCCTCGGCGACGGCGTCGTCCGCGAACCGGGTCTCCAGCAGGTACCTCAGCCGCGACCGTCCGCGGCTCACGCGCATGGACACCGCGTCGGGCGTCGTGCCGAGGCGAGTCGCGATCTCCGCGTGGCTGAGCTCCTCGACGTAGTGCCCGACCAGCGCGTCCCGGGTCGCGGCCGGCAGCAGGCCCAGCGCCCGGTCGAGCAGCTCCACGACCTCCTCGCGCTCCAGCACGGAGTCGAGGTCGCGGGCCTCACCGGTGTCGAGGTCGGCGGTCGGCACGGGCGCCGAGCCGCTGGCTCGCAGCCAGCGTCGGCAGACGTTGCGGGCGATGGCGTTCAGCCAGGCATCGGCACCGGACGGATCGGTGAGCCGGTGCTGCAGCCGCCAGGCCGTCAGCAGGGTCTCCTGGGCCAGGTCCTCGGCGGCGGAGGCGTCACCCACGACCGCGGTGCAGAGCCTGACCAGGCGCGCACGCTGCGCGGGCGACCACAGCTGGTCGCGGCGGGTGATCTGGATGGCGCTCAACACTGGCTCCTCGAGGGTGCAACGGATCTTGTCACCCCCTGATCGCCCGCCGGACGCCCCGACCAACGCCGTTACCAGGAAATCTCGCGCACGTCGTCGATCCGCCGCGGCGCCGCCTCCATCGGGACGGCGACCGTCGACGCGTGCAGCGACCCGAACGTCAACGACAGCAGGGCTTCGGTGTCCGTGAGCGACAGCTCGTACGTCGCGAAGTCGTCGAGGGTGACCGAGAGCCGGAGCGGGTCGACCTCCTGGGCCAGCACGAAACAGCGGGCGCTGAGGGTGCCGTCGAGGACGTAGACGACGACCTTCCAGAACGCGCCGGGGATCAGCACGTCGCGGTAGACGACGTCGTCGTCGGTGAGCACCGGGCCGCCGAACAGCGTCAGCCGGCGGCGCTCGAGCCCGGCCTGCTCGAGCACCGCGTCCTCCAGCAGCCCCCACACGCCGTCGAGCCCGGACTGGTTGAAGTCGTTCATCTGCGGCGCGATGTTGGTGAAGAAGAACGAGTCCTCGTTGCCCGCGCGGGCTTCGTCGAGGGTGCCCCACAGCAGGTCGGAGCGGCGTGCGAGGTGGCCGCGGTCGAGGTCGTTGCCGGCGTAGACGTCCTCGCCTGTCTGCTGTCCTCGGCCGGCAGCCGCGGGTCGAGCCGGAAGTCGTCGGCGCGCGGGATCGAGTCGCCGGGGAACAGCGTCAGCCCGTCGATCTGCCACGCCACCCAGCGCGCCAGCCGGCGCGAGGCGCTCATGGCCAGCGAGAAGTGGGTGTAGTCCCACTGCGTCGTGCCGTCGACGTCGAGCACGTCGTCGGCCACCTCACCGACTGGCTCTGGCACGTCGACGGTCGGCCCCAGGAACGTCGCGTCGTACACCCCCGCAGGCTCGCACACCCCTCTGACAGGGTGGGCGGGTGAGCAGCCCGCACGCCGCCGTCGCCGTCATCGGTGGCTCCGGCTTCTACGAGTTCCTCGACGACGCCACCGACGTGGACGTGCCCACGCCGTACGGCGACCCGTCGGCGCCGCTCGCGATCGGCACCGTCGCCGGGCAGCCGGTGGCCTTCCTGCCCCGGCACGGCCGCGGCCACGCCTACCCGCCGCACCTGATCAACTACCGCGCCAACCTCTGGGCGCTGCGCTCGGTCGGCGTCCGGCAGGTGCTGGCTCCCTGCGCGGTCGGCGGCCTGCTGCCCAGCGTGGCCCCGGGCGACATCGTCGTGCCCGACCAGCTCGTCGACCGCACCAGCGGTCGCGTCCAGACCTACGTCGAGCGCGGGGCGGTGCACGCCCCGTTCGCCGACCCGTACTGCGACCGGCTCTCGACCGCCGTGGCCGCCGCCGACCCGGACATCAAGCGGGGCGGGGCGATGGTGGTGATCGAGGGGCCGCGGTTCTCCACCCGCGCCGAGTCGCAGTCGTACGCCGCGCAGGGCTGGAGCCTGGTCAACATGACCGGCCACCCCGAAGCCGTCCTCGCCCGCGAGATGCGGATGTGCTACTCCGCGGTCGCCCTGGTCACCGACATGGACGCCGGCGTCGAGGCCGGCGAGGGCGTCGGGCAGGCGGAGGTGTTCGCGATGTTCGCCGCGAACATCGAGCGCCTGAAGGGGATTCTCGCCACCGTGCTCGGCGACCTGCCGTCGCCCGACGGCTGCGCGTGCTCGGCGTGGGCCGACGGCGTCGACCTGACCTACGACGTCCCATGAGGGTGCTGCTGACCGGCGCGGCCGGGTTCATCGGCGGCGCGATCCGGCGCGAGCTCGACGCCGCCGGCCACGAGGTCGTGCTGGTCGACGTGCTGCTGCCGCAGGCGCACCGCGTCCCGCCGGTGGTCGACGGCCTGCACGTGCTCGACGTCCGCGACGCCGCCGACTGGGCCGACCTGCTCGACGGCATCGATGTCGTGTGCCACCAGGCAGCGCTCGTCGGTGCGGGGACCACGGTGGCCGACCTGCCCGAGTACGCCGCCCACAACGACCTCGGCACCGCCGCGCTGCTGGCCGCGATGTCCGCCCGCGACGTCCGCCGGCTGGTGCTCGCCTCGTCGATGGTCGTCTACGGCGAGGGGCGCTACGTCTGCCCGACGCACGGCGCGGTCTCGCCGCCGGCCCGGTCGGTCGCGGCGCTCGAGTCCGGCGACTTCGACAACCACTGCCCCACCTGCGGCGAGGCGCTGGGCTGGGAGCTGGTCGACGAGTCCGCGCGGCTCGACCCGCGCAGCTCGTACGCCGCCGGCAAGGTCGCCCAGGAGCACTACACGTCCGCGTGGGCCCGGCAGGGCGACGCCGCCGCGGTCGCGCTGAGGTACCACAACGTCTACGGGCCCGGGATGCCCCGGGACACGCCGTACTCCGGCGTGGCCGCCATCTTCCGCTCGTCGCTGGAGCGTGGGGAGGCGCCGCGGGTCTTCGAGGACGGCGCCCAGATGCGCGACTTCGTGCACGTCGCCGACGTCGCCCGGGCCAACCTCGCCGCCATCGAGGACGTCGGACGACGGGGGACCGGCGCGATGACGGCGTACAACGTCTGCTCCGGCTCGCCCGTCTCGATCCTCGACGTGGCCCGGATCCTCGCCGGCACCGACCGCGAGCCCGTGGTCACCGGGCAGTACCGCGCCGGCGACGTCCGCCACGTCGTCGCCTCGCCCGCCAGGGCGACCGCCGAGCTCGGCTTCACCGCCGCCATCACCCCCGAGCAGGGACTGGCCGAGTTCGCCACCGCTCCGCTGCGCGACTGATCACCAGCCCGTCGCCAGCAGGTGCTGCACGACGAGGGCCACGACCACCTGGAGGCCGAGGCCCCAGCGGCGCCACCGCTCGGGCAGCAGGGCGCAGCCGATCAGCAGCCAGGGCACGAACGGCAGCCAGATCCGCTCGACCTCGGCCCGGCTCATCTGGGAGAGGTCCGCGGCCACGACCATGGCCGTGCCCGCAGCCACGAGCCACCACACGACGCGGGTGGCGGCGGTCGGCCGACGGCTCAACGTGTGGGCGACGCCGGCGAACGCGAGCGGACCCGCGCTGAAGGCGAGGGCGGCGAGGTTGCCCCACATCCAGTACTCCGGCGGCCGGTTGTGGGCGACCCCGTCCCAGTACCGCTCCCGCAGCACGGGCAGCGCCTCCCACCAGGCGTACCCGAACGGGACGTACGCGAGCACGACCGCCAGGGCCGCGAGCGCCGCGGGCACGATCGGCCGCCACGACCGGGCGACGACGAGGACCGCCACCGCCAGCAACCCCAGCAGCGGCAGGCCGTAGCTGTTCATCACGCACCACCCGAGCAGCAGCCCCGCGACGACGGACCACGCGATGCTGCGGCGTACGGCAGCCACCGCGAGCGCGCACATCCCCCAGGCCGCCCAGGCGGCGAACATCGCGTCGGCCGACACGCACTGCCAGATCGCGGCGGGCCCGATCACCAGGAACGGCGCGGCCAGCCGGGCGTGCGACTCGGCGCCGAGCACCTTCAGCGTCTGCAGCACGGCGACGGCCGTCGAGGCCGCGATGAGCGTGACCACGAGACCGGCCGCCAGCCCGCTGCCCAGGCCGAGCCGGGCCAGCACCACGAAGAAGGTCAGCGCGCCCGGCGGGTGACCGGCGATGTGCACGGGCCACTGGCCGGGGGAGTCGACGGGGATCCGGCTGACGTACTCGGCCAGGGTCGCCGGCAGGTCGGTCGTCGCCCGCGCGGTGTTCAGGTACTCGTACGGGTGGTCGAGCACGTCGCCGACGCCGCCGACCCCGTCGACCAGCGCGAGCGCGAGCATCCAGGCCAGCCCACCGGCGTACGCCGCCCCCAGCAGGCGACCCCACGACAGCCGGGCCGCGAGGTCGACGGCGTACCGCCACGCCAGCACGCCGAGCACGACGGCCGGCACCGTGCCCCAGCCGACGCGCGGGTCCCAGTCGGCGTGCAACGGCGGGAACCACCGCACGTGCACGTCCCAGTCCAGGACCGCCGGCACCGCCATCCCGAGGGCGGCGAGCACCAGCGCCAGGACCAGACCGACTCGCGCCGCACGCACGCGCAGACCGTAGCCGTCAGCACTTCGTAAGCCGCTGGGGTGTGCCTGGGCGGCCCCGGCGTCCCTACGGTGAGAGACATGGATGCGGCCTGTGATCTCGTGCTCCCGTGCCGCGACGAAGGTCCGGCCTTGGAGGCGCTGCTGCCGCGCGTGCCGGACGCCTACCGCGTCATCGTCGTCGACAACGGCTCGACCGACGACACCGCCGCCGTCGCCCGGCGCCACGGCGCGATGGTCGTGAGCGAGAGCCGGCCCGGGTACGGCGCCGCGGTGCACGCAGGGCTGGAGGCGGCCACGGCCGAGTACGTCGCGTTCATGGACGGCGACGGCTCGTTCGACCCCGACGAGCTCGCGCGGCTGCTGGACGACGTCCGCGAGGGCCGCGCCGACCTGGCGGTGGGGCGGCGGCGGCCGGCCACCTCCGGCGTCTGGCCGTGGCACGCCCGCGCCGGCAACGCGCTGGTCGTCGCCTGGCTGCGGCACCGGATCTCCCTGCCGGCCCACGACATCGCACCGATGCGCGTCGCCCGCCGCCAGGCGCTGCTGGACCTCGGCGTCCGGGACCGCGCGTTCGGCTACCCCGTCGAGCTGTTGCAGCGAGCCGTGGCCGCGCAGTGGCGCTTCGCCGAGCACGACGTCACCTACCACCCCCGGGCCGAGGGCACCCGCTCCAAGGTGTCCGGCTCGGTGAGCGGCACGCTGCGGACCGCCCGCGACTTCGCGCGGGCGCTTTCATGACGCCCCGGATCCTGGTCATCGCCAAGGCGCCCGTCCCCGGCCTCGCGAAGACCCGTCTCGGCGCCGAGGTCGGCATGGACGTCGCGGCCGAGCTCGCCGCCGCCGCGCTGCTCGACACCCTGCAGACCTGCGCCGCCACGGTCGGCGTGGCCGGCTGCCGGCTCGCCCTCGAGGGCGACCTGACCTCCGCCGTGTACGCCGACCGGCTGGCCGCCGCGCTCGCCGGCTGGACCGTCTTCCCGCAACGCGGCGACGGGCTGGCCGAGCGGCTGGCGTGCTCGCACCTCGACCTGGCCGCCGAGCAGCCGGGCCCGGTCGTGCAGATCTGCATGGACACCCCGCAGGTCACCGAGGCCGACCTGACCGCGGTCATCGACGGGCTCGACGACCACGACGCCGTGCTGGCCGACGCCGAGGACGGCGGCTGGTGGGCGCTGGCGCTGGCCGACCCGCGCCGTGGCGAGCACCTGGTCGGGGTCCCGATGTCCACGCCGACCACGGGGGCCGCGACCCGCTCGGCGTTCGAGGCCGCCGGCCTCACCGTCGGCCGCGGCCCGGTGCTGCGCGACGTCGACGTCGTCGACGACGCCGACGCCGTCGCCGCCGCGTGCGCCGCCGACTCGGCCTTCGCCGAGCTCTGGAGGCGGGTCCGTGTCTGACGTGGAGGCCTCGGTCGAGGCGGTGTTCGCCAACGTGTTCCGCGGTCATCCGTGCGTGATCGCGGGCCCGGACGTGACCCGGCTCGACGTCCCCGCCGACGCGTGGACGGGGACGCTCGACGGCGACGCCGCGGTGCTCGACCTCTGCACCGGGCCGACGCTGGACGTCGGCTGCGGCCCCGGCCGGATGACCCAGCTGCTCGCCGAGCGCGGCGAGATCGTGCTCGGGATCGACGTGGTGCCCGAGGCGATCTGGCAGACGCGCGACCGGGGCGTCTCGGCGATCCTGCGCAACGTCTTCGAGCGGGTGCCGGCCGAGGGCCGGTGGGAGACCGTGCTGCTCGCCGACGGCAACCTCGG
Organism: uncultured Actinomycetota bacterium; assembly: GCA_963839565.1. Classification (GTDB taxonomy): domain Bacteria; phylum Actinomycetota; class Actinomycetes; order Propionibacteriales; family Nocardioidaceae; genus Nocardioides. Next base: position 23,777 of record CAWIVR010000003.1, read on the forward strand.
CATCGGCGGCGACCCGGTGCGCCTGCTGCGCCGCATGGCCCAGCTGCTCGCGCCCGGCGGCCGGGTCGTCGCCGACCTGGCGCCACCCGGCACGGGCCTGCACTCCGGGAGCGTCCGGCTGAGTGCGGGCGGGCTCACCTCGGAGCCGTTCCCGTGGTCGGTCGTCGGCGCGGACGCGATGCCCTCGGTGGCCACGGCCGCCGGCTTCGCCGCCGAGACGCACGACGTCGGCGACCGCTGGGTCGGCGTGCTGGAGGGGGCGGCGGCATGACCGCGCTCAAGACGCCACCGATCCCCGAGCAGCGGGACTTCCCGTCCCGCCTGCACCACCCCCGCGTCGCGGCCCGGGTGGGGGCGTGGCTGGGCATCTGCTTCCTCATCGCCTTCGCCACGGGCCTCATCAGCCACCTCGCCCAGCAGCCCGACAGCTGGCTCCCGAGCCGGCCGGTGTGGGGCTACCGCCTGACCCAGGGCCTCCACGTGGCCGCCGGCACCGCGTGCGTGCCGCTCCTGCTGGTGAAGCTCTGGACCGTCTACCCCAGGTTCTGGATCCGGCCGCCGCGGCCGTCCCGGGAGCTGCTGCTGCACGTCGCCGAACGGACCTCGGTCGGTGTCCTGGTCGCGGCCGCGATCTTCCAGCTCGCCACCGGGCTGGCCAACGTGACGACCTGGTACCCCTGGTCGTTCTCGTTCAGGTCCACCCACTTCGCCGTCGCCTGGGTGGTGATCGGCGCGCTCGTCGTGCACATCGCCGTCAAGCTGCCCGTCGTCCGGGAGGCCCTGGCCGGGCCCGTCGACCAGGACGAGCCTCCCGGCGACGGTCTGTCCCGCCGCGGCCTCGTTCGCTCCGCCGGCATCGCCTCGGCGGCGGCCGTGCTGCTGACGGTCGGCGGCACGGTCCCGTGGCTGCGGAAGGTCTCCGTCTTCAGCGTCCGCTCCGGCGACGGCCCGCAGGACCTCCCGGTCAACAAGAGCGCCCGCGCCGCCGGGGTCACGGCCAGCGCGACCGACCCGGCGTACCGCCTGGAGGTCGTGCACGGTGCCACGTCGACGTCGCTCACCCGGGCCGACCTCCTCGCCATGCCGCAGACGGCGGCCGGCCTGCCCATCGCCTGCGTCGAGGGCTGGAGCGCCCACGGCGACTGGAGCGGCGTGCGGCTGCGCGACCTGCTCGACCTCGTCGGCGCGCCGCGCGGGTCGGCGGTCACCGTGTCCTCGCTCCAGGAGCACGGGCCGTTCCGCGTGACCCACCTCCCGGCGCAGTTCGCCGACGACGACCTCACCCTGATCGCGCTCGGCCTCGGCGGCGAGGCGCTGTCGATCGACCACGGCTACCCGGCCCGGCTGATCGCGCCCAACCGGCCGGGAGTGCTGCAGACCAAGTGGGTCAGCCGGCTGGAGGTGGAGGCATGAGGACCCGAGTGCTGCTGGGCGCCCTCGGTGTCGCGGTCGCGGCGTACGGCGCCTGGCTGCTCCTCCAGGAAGGCGCCGACAACAGCTGGGCCGACCTGGTCGACACCGCGGTCTGGCTGGCCGGAGGCGTGGTGCTGCACGACTTCGTCCTGGTGCCGCTGACGCTGCTTCTCGGGCTCGCTCTCATCCGGCTGCTGCCGGCGAACCTTCGTGCTCCGGTGGCGGGCGGGCTGGTCGTGCTCGGCACGGTGACGCTGATGGCGGTGCCGGTGCTGGGAGGCTGGGGCGCGAACGCCGACAACCCGACGATCCTGGACCGCAACTACACGGCCGGCTGGCTGGTCGTCGCGGGAGTGACGATCCTGGTGGTCGTGCTGACGATCGTGCTGAGAGCTGGGGGGAGGTCCGGTGGCCCGGGTGCTGGTGGTCGATGACGACCCGACCGTGCGCGAGGTCGTGGTCTCCTACCTGCGCGCGGCCGGTCACCAGGTCGACGAGACCGGCGACGGCGAGTCCGTCGCCGCGCTGATGCGCGACAACCCGGCCGACCTGGTGGTCCTCGACCTGATGCTGCCCGGGATCGACGGTCTCGAGGTCTGCCGCCGGCTGCGCGCCAGCAGCGACGTGCCGGTGATCATGCTGACCGCGCTCGGCACCGAGACCGACCGGGTCGTCGGGCTCGAGCTGGGCGCCGACGACTACGTGACCAAGCCGTTCAGCCCCCGCGAGCTGGTGCTGCGGGTCGAGTCGGTGCTGCGCCGGGCCGGCGAGCGCACCAAGGCCGAGGAGGGCCGGCTGGAGGACGGCGACCTGGTCGTCGACCTGGGCCGCCACGAGGCGACCCTGGGTGACCGCGTGCTGGCGCTGACCAGCCGGGAGTACGACCTGCTGCAGTTCCTGGTCTCGCATCCCGGCACCGCGTTCTCCCGCGAGGAGCTGCTGCAGCAGGTGTGGGGCTGGTCGTTCGGCGACCAGTCGACGGTGACGGTGCACGTGCGCCGGCTGCGCGAGAAGGTCGAGGTCGACCCGACCATGCCCGAGCGCCTGGTGACCGTCTGGGGCGTCGGCTACCGGTGGGAGCCGCGATGACGGACGACCAGTGGGCGATCATCGGGATCGGCGCCGCCTGGGCCGGGGCGGCCGGCCTGCTCGGGCTGCTCTTCGCGTGGGTCGTGCGGCACCGGTCCTTCCGCTGGCAGGTCGGCGTGGTCGCCCTCACCGCGGTGCTGGCCGTGGTCGCCGGCGTGGTCGGCACGGCACGGGCGATGTTCCTCTCCGACCACGACCTCGAGGTCGTGCTCTGGGTCGTGACGGTGGCCGGCGTCGTCGCCATGGGCGTCTCGTTCGTCATCGGCACCGCGTTCGCGCGGTGGTCGCGGACCATGCGCGAGGACGCCCGCCTCTTCGGTGAGAGTGGCCGGTTCGAGGCCGGCTCCCGTGGTCCCGCCGAGCTCCAGGAGCTCAGCGACGAGCTGGCCCTGACCGCCCGGCGGCTGCAGGAGTCGCGCGTGCGCGAGCAGCGGCTCGAGGAGTCGCGGCGCGAGCTGGTCTCGTGGGTGTCCCACGACCTGCGCTCGCCCCTCGCCGCGATGCGGGCGATGACCGAGGCGCTCGAGGACGGGCTGGCCGACGACCCCGCCCGCTACCACCGGCAGATCCGGGCCGAGGTCGACCGGATGGTGCGGATGGTCGACGACCTCTTCGAGCTCTCCCGCATCCACGCCGGGGTGCTGCCGCTGAACCTCCAGCCGGTCGCGCTGGGCGACGTGGTGAGCGAGGCGCTGGCCGGCGCCGACCCGGTCGCGCGCGCCGGCGGCGTACGCCTCGGCGGGCACGTGGACGACGGCCTCTTCGTCACCGCCGACCCCGGCGAGCTGTCGCGGGTGGTGTCCAACCTGCTCATCAACGCGATCCGGCACACGCCCGCCGACGGGGTCGTCGAGGTCACCGGCCGGCAGGTGGGCGACGCGATCGAGCTCAGCGTGACCGACGCGTGCGGAGGCATCTCGAGCGAGGACATGGAGCGCGTCTTCGACGTGGCCTGGCAGGGCAGCCCGGCCCGTACCCCGGTCCGCGAGCCCGCCGTCGGGCGCGGCGCCGGGCTGGGCCTGGCCATCGTCAAGGGCATCGTCGAGGCCCACCGGGGTCAGGTCGCGGTCGCCAACCAGGACCCGGGCTGCCGGTTCGTGGTCACGTTGCCCGCCTGACGGGTCAGACCGTCGGGAGGATGGTGCCCGGGGTCGGCTCGCGGCCCGCGCGCAGCTTGCGCAGGCCCCGGTGCCGGGCGACCCGGACCGCGGTCGGGGACAGACCCAGGATGGTGGCGGTGGTGGCGACGTCGAGGCCGACGACCTCGAGGCAGGCGACCACCTCCCGCTCCCGTGGCGGGAGCCCGGCCAGCCGCGACCTGATCCACGACATGTCCTCGATCTCGCGGATCGGCTCGGTCGTGGGCGACATGGCGGTGAGGTCGGCGGGGTCCGCCGCCGATGTCCGGCGCCGACCGGCGCGGCGGCGGTCGTTGAGGGCCAGCAGACGGGCGATGCCGAACAGGTAGCCGGCGAACTCCGAGGAGGACCCCTCGAAGTCGCCGATCTTGTCCGCGGCCGTCAGCCACGCATCGGAGGCGAGGTCCTCGGGGGAGACGGCGGCGTCCCCGCCCGTGAGCGTGTGCAGCCAGACGACGAGACGTCCGGCGTGGGCGGCGTACAGCTCCCGCCAGGCATCCTGGTCACCCGCCTTGGCCCGATGGATCAGGTCGTCGTCACGAGCCATGCGACACCCCGCCCGTCACGACCCTGACTGCGCGGGCTTGGGGCCGGTCGACGGCTTCCCGCCGGGCTTGCCGGTCGGCTGGTCCGTGGGCTGGCCGCCGGGCTGGTCGGTGGGCTTGCCGCTGGGCTGGTCGGTGGGCTGGCCGCTGGGCTTGTCCGTGGGCTTCCCGGACGGCTTGTCGGTCGGCTTCCCCGTGGCGGCCTGGCTCGGCTTCGGCTTCTTCGTCGGCTGGGTGGGGTGCGTCGGGTGCCCGCTCGGACCCCCGCTCGGCACGCCGGACGGCTGGCCGGTGGGCAGGCCGGTCGGTTTCCCCACCCCCTCCTTGGGGTCCGACGGCCCGCCCGCCGACGGCTTGCCCGACTTCCCGTTGCCCTTGGGGGAGGCCGGCACCGGCTCGGTCCCCTCGGTCGGGCCCGTGGAGGCGGGCGACTTCTGGTGGTGCGGTGGTGACTCGTGCCGGGGACCGAGAGGGCCGAGCGGCCCGAGGGGTCCGAGCACCCCGGCGGCGTACGCGCCTCCGGTGGTGACCACGGCGATGCCGGCGGTGGCCAGCAGGAGCCGCCCCGAGCCGAACCGGTGGGCGCGCTTGACCGGCCTGGGCGAGTACCGCGCGGCCAGGGCCAGGCGCGCCACGAAGGCGTCGTCCGGGTCGAGGTCGGGGGGCTCGACCCGCAGCGAGCGGGTGCCGGTCAACGGTTCCTCCGGTGGTGAGGGGGGCAGGTCGAGCATGGCAGGTGAGCGTGTCTCGCGTGGCGGTTGCGCCCACTCCGGCCCGGTGAAACGTGACGGCCCCGGTCCTGACGGGGGTCAGGGCCGAGGCCACCACTCATACCTGTCACGGGAGGGGTGTGGCGTTACGCCCCCCGACGATGCGTGGCCGTCGTCGGGGCCAGCCGGCCCAGGGCAGCGTGATCAGCGCCCACCCGACGAGCACGATGACGACCTCCGCCAGCACGTACCAGGGCCACGGGCCGAGGTAGTCCAGCACGGTCCCGGCGGACGGCTTGCCGTTGAAGTAGCCGTAGTTGGAGTCGAGCAGCGGGTTGAGGCACATCACCACGACCACCCAGGCGAACGTCGCCGCCACCGCTTGGCGGTACCCCCGCCAGTCCGGCCCCTGCCGCAGGGTCAGCGTGGCGTAGACCGCTCCCCACACCAGCAGCACGTGCTTGCCCCAGAAGGCGAAGAAGTTCGGGTCCGGGAAGGCGTCGTCGAGGGTCGGCTGCACCATCGCCTGGAGCGACAGGGTCAGTCCCCAGTAGTACGTGAGCGCCAGGGCGAACCGGTGCCGCGTGAGCAGCGCCCACGCGACCACGATCCAGGCGAAGTCGCAGACCTGGAGCGGGAGCGAGCCCTGCGCGTCGAACGGCACCAGCTCGGTCAGCGTGCCCGCCAGGCCGAACCCGATGTTGCCGACGGCCAGCGCGACCGCGACGGTCCGTTCGGCCGGCCGGCCCCGCACCACCGGGCCGATGGCGAGGAGGACGACGACCCCGGCCACGAACACGCCGAGGACGACGAGGTGGGAGGTGGAGTACGCCTCGAACATCGCTCAGAACGTTCAGCTCAGAGAGCGGTGCGTGCGCGGACGACGTACGCCGCCATGGAGCCCTCGACGGGCCCCTCGCCGACCATCCTGGTGGTCACCTCCGCGACCTTCGGGACGATCTCGGCGAGGTCGCCGCGCTCCTGCAGCTGGAACCGCAGCGGCGTGCCGAGGCAGAAGCCCTCGGCCAGCTGAGCGGCCGAGGGTGACTTCCCGACCAGCTCGATCCGCTCCAGCTCCTCGACCGTGAGGCCCCCTGCCTGGACATCGGCCCTGATCCGCGTCGGGTCGGCGTACCCGTGCGGGATCCGCGCCCCGAAGTCCGGCGGGTTGTCGGGGAGGACCTCGGCCAGGGCGGCGTACACGGCCGCCGGCAGCTCGGAGGTGTCGAGGGTGTCCCACACGTTGAAGAGGAACGACCCGTGCGGCTCCAGCACCCGGCGCACCTCTCGGTACGCGCCGATCCGGTTGGGGAAGAACATCACGCCGAACTGGCAGACCACGAGGTCGAAGACGTCGTCGTCGAGGTCGAGGGCCTGGGCGTCGGCGACCCGCCAGGTGGGTCCGGGGACCCGCGTGGAGGCGTAGTCGACCATCGGCGGGTTGAGGTCGGTCGCGGTGATCTCGGCGTCGGGCAGCGCCTCCACCAGCCCGGCGGTGACGATGCCGGTGCCGGCGGCGATCTCCAGCACCCGGCTGGGGTTCAGGTCGGCGGCCCGGAGTGCGAGCTCGGCGCCGAACGGCGCGAACACGGCGAGCCCCAGGCACCGGTCGTAGACCTCGGGCATCGACTCGAGCCAGCTGGTGTCTGCCGTCATGCCCGTCAGTCTGGCGCACGCCCGTGCGCCGTAGCATCCGGACCGTGAACGACTTCCCGTACGCCGACCGGTACGCCGTCAACAGGACGCTCCCCGCGCGCGGGCGGCCGCGCGCCGACGTGCTGGCCGAGATGCAGGCGATGGCGACCGAGGAGGACGCGTTCTGGGAGACCGGCAAGGTCTCCGGGACGATGTACTGCGGCGACCACGAGCACTACGACTTCCTCGGCCAGGCGTTCGGCATGTTCGCCCACGTCAACGCCCTCCAGCGCGACATGTGCCCGAGCCAGACCAAGTTCGAGGGCGAGGTCATCGCGATGGCGCTGGACCTGATGCACGCCGAGGCGGTGACCGACGGCGAGCCGGCCGGCCTGGTGACCACCGGCGGGACCGGCTCGATCCTGCACGCGCTCGTCGCCTACCGCGAGCACGCCCGCGAGACCCGGGGCGTCACCCGGCCCAACTTCGTGAAGCCCGAGACCGGCCACGCGGCCTTCGACAAGGGCTGCCACCTGTTCGGGATCGAGCTGCGCATCGCGCCGGTCGACCCGAAGACCACGCTGGCCGACGTCGACGCGATGGCCGAGCTGATCGACGACCAGACGATCGCGATCATGGGCTCGGCGGGCAACTACGCCTACGGCACGGTCGACCCGATCGCCGAGCTGGCGGAGCTCGCGTCGTCGCGCGGGGTGGGCATGCACGTGGACGGCTGCCTCGGCGGTTTCATCCTGCCGTTCGGCCAGGAGCTCGGGTACGACATCCCCGTGTTCGACTTCCGGGTCCCCGGCGTCACCTCGATCTCGGCCGACACCCACAAGTACGGCTACGCGTTCAAGGGCAGCTCGACGCTGCTGTTCCGCGACAAGGCGCTGCGGAAGGCGCAGTACTTCCACCTCCTCGACTGGAGCGGCGGCAAGTACATGTCGCCCGGGCATGGAGGGTTCGCGCTCGGGTGGCCTGATCGCGAGCACCTGGGCGTCGATGGTGTCGCTGGGCCGGGAGGGCTACCGCGAGCACGCGCGGGAGATCTTCGAGACCGCCGCCGCGATGATGGACGTCGTCCGCTCCCACCCGGAGCTGCGGATCATGGGTGACGGCACCAGCGGAGCGCCGACGTTCTGCTTCTCGTTCACCTCCGACGCCTTCGAGATCTACCACCTGGTGGACTTCCTGGGTCCGAAGGGCTGGCGGTTCAACGGCCAGCAGTACCCCAACGCGATCCACATGGCCGTCACCCGGCCGCAGACGCGGGCGGGGGTCGTGGAGCTGTTCGAGGCCGACCTGGCCGACGCGATCGCGTACGCGAAGGAGAAGCACGCGGCCGGCGAGGATGCGTTCGCCGGCGCTATTTATGGAGGAGCGCCCGGCGGGCTCGGCAGTATGGATAGGGCGACCTCGGACTTCATCGTCGCCGTCATGGACGACATGCTCGACAAGCAGCAATCCCTGCCTCCGGCATGAGCGAGACCGCCGGGGACCTGGTCCTCGCCGTCGACCTCGGCACGGGTGGACCCAAGGTCGGGCTCGTCACGGTGCGCGGCGAGATCGTCTGGTGGGAGCACACGCCCGTGCCGACGCACGCCGGCCCCGGCGGCGAGCAGACGCAGGACGCCGAGCACTGGTGGCAGGTGGTCCGCGAGTCCGTACGCCGTGCCGCGGGGTCCGCCGACCTCTCGCGGGTCGTGGCCGTCAGCGTCACGGGCCAGTGGGCCTCGACGGTCCCGGTCGACGAGCAGGGTCTGCCGGTCGGACCGTGCGTGCTGTGGAGCGACACCCGCGGGGCGCCGTACTCGCGAGCGGCCGTCGGCGGACCGGTCTCCGGCTACGCGCCGAAGTCGCTGGCCACGTGGCTGCGTCGCAGCGGTGGGATCCCGACGGTCTCGGGCGACGACCCGGTCGGCCACATCCTCTTCCTCCAGCACGAGCAGCCCGACGTCGTCGCCCGGGCGCGCTGGCTGCTGGAGCCGGTCGACTACCTGACGATGCGGTTCACGGGCGTGCCGGCGGCCAGCCACGCCTCGATGACCGGAGCCTGGCTGACCGACAACCGCTCGCTGGCGACGCTCGCCTACGACGACGTACTGGTTCGCGCCACCGGGGTGGACGCGTCGCGGCTGCCGCCGCTCGTGGCCACCGGGTCGGTCGTCGGCGCGCTGTCGCCGTCGGTGGCCGAGGACCTCGGCCTCCCTCCGACGGCCGTCGCCGTCACCGGCCTGCCCGACCTGCACTCGGCCGCCGTCGGCGCGGGTGCCATCGGGCTGGGGGAGCCGCACGCCTCGATCGGCACGACGGCCTGGATCAGCGCGCCGGTGCCCCGCAAGAAGAGCGACCTGCTGCGGATGCAGGCCTCGGTCCCGGGCCTGGACAACGCGTCGTACCTCCTCGCCAACAACCAGGAGTCCGCCGGCCGCAACCTGCAGTGGTGGCGCGACGCGGTCGCGCCCGAGCTCGGCTACGACGACCTGTTGGCGGAGGCGGCCGTGACGCCTCCCGGGGCCGGCGGGGTGGTGTTCACGCCGTGGCTCACCGGCGAGCGGTCGCCGGTCGACGACCGCAACGCCCGCGCCGGCTTCCACGGGATCGGCGGGGGCTCCACGCGGGGGCACCTGACCCGCGCGGTGCTGGAGGGCGTCGCCCTCAACGCCACCTGGCTGCTCGGGGCGGCCGAGAAGTTCGTCGGGTCCCGGCTCGACGACATCCGGCTCGTCGGCGGGGGAGCGCGGTCGGACCTCTGGTGCCAGATCCTGGCCGACACCAGCGACCGTTCGATCGTCCGGGTCACCGACCCCTGGTTGGCCGGGCTGCGCGGAGCGTCCCTGTTCGCGGCGTTGACGTTGGGCGCCGTCGACCGCGGCGAGGTGCGCGGGCTGGTGCCCACCGACGAGCCGTTCCGGCCCGACCCGCGGCGCCGCGAGACGTACGACGCCCTGGTCCGGGAGCTGCCCAAGCTGTACGCCGCGCAGAAGGGGTTCTTCCGAAGGAGGAGCGCCAGGGGCTGACCGGTAACCTTGACCCTTGTGGCAGGACCCGAGTACGACACCGAGATCAAGCAGCTCCGGGCGACGATGAGCACGATCGGCCAGGTGCTCGACCTCGACGGCATGCGGCGGGAGATCGCCGACCTCGGCGAGCAGGTCGCGGCGCCCGACCTGTGGGACGACCAGGCCAACGCCACGCGCGTCACCGGTCGGCTGTCGGGCCTGCAGGGCGAGGTCGACCGGTTCAGCGAGCTGGAAGCCCGCATCGAGGACCTCGGCGCGCTGGTCGAGCTCGGCGTCGAGCTCGACGACGCCGACTCGCTGGCCGAGGCCGAGGCCGAGCTGCCCAAGGTCAAGAAGGCCGTCGAGGCGCTCGAGGTCCGCACGCTGCTCTCGGGCGAGTACGACGTCCGCGAGGCCCTGATCACCATCCGCTCCGGCGCCGGTGGCGTCGACGCCGCGGACTTCGCCGAGATGCTGATGCGGATGTACGTCCGCTGGGCCGAGCAGCACAAGTACCCCGTCGAGGTCTTCGAGACCTCCTACGCCGAGGAGGCCGGCCTCAAGTCGGCGACCTTCGCCGTGCACGCCCCGTACGCCTACGGCACCCTCTCGGTCGAGGCCGGCACCCACCGCCTGGTGCGGATCAGCCCGTTCGACAACCAGGGCCGACGCCAGACGTCGTTCGCCGCGGTCGAGGTCGTCCCGGTGCTGGAGCAGACCGACGAGATCGACATCCCCGACGAGGACATCCGCGTCGACGTCTACCGCTCCGGAGGTCCCGGTGGACAGTCGGTCAACACCACCGACTCCGCCGTCCGCCTCACCCACATCCCCACCGGCACGGTCGTCTCCTGCCAGAACGAGAAGTCGCAGCTCCAGAACAAGGCGAGCGCGATGGTGGTCCTCAAGGCCAAGCTGCTCGCGCTGAAGAAGGCCGAGGAGAAGGCGCACCTCGACGGCCTCCGCGGCGACGTCCAGGCCAGCTGGGGCGACCAGATGCGCAACTACGTGCTCAACCCGTACCAGATCGTCAAGGACCTGCGGACCGGCTATGAGGTCGGCAACCCGAGCGCCGTCTTCGACGGCGACCTCGACGGCTTCCTGGAGGCCGGCATCCGCTGGCGGCGTGGCGCCGAGCGGGCGGCGGAGAACTAGCCGTCACCGCTCCTACGGGGTGGGCGACGGCCTCGACCCCCGACGAGACCGGCACCCCACTCGACTCCTCCCCCGGTGGAGTAGGACCAGCCTGCCCGGTCGCGGTGGTGCGGTCTGTCGGGTTCCTGACACTTCGCGGATGCTCGCTGTTGAGGCGAGGAGCGCCAGCGACGAGCCTCGAAACCGCGCGAGCACAGCAGCGCCGCGGAGTCACAAGTAGGTCACGATCACGAGACTTTCCCCTTGTGGACAAGGGGTTCTGAGGCTTCTGGGTGTCGGTGGTCGATGCTTGGCTTGACCCATGAGCACCACGGTCCGGGAGGAGTACGAGGTCGGCGACCTCGACCCCAGCGCTGTGCTCGAGCTCGCCCGCGACAACGAACGAGAACTCCGCGAACGCGAGTTCCTCAAGCTCCAGCTCGCCGCCCACTGGGCCGACCTCCACCCCGCCACCAGCCGACACCGGAGTCGAGACGTTCGGTGGGGCGGCCCTCATGGCCGACGAGTCGCTGGGCGGCGACGGCACACCACTGGTGGCGGCGTTCACTCCGGAACCGTTCGCGTTCGCGTTGGGCATGTCCCCGTCGGCCGGGGCACAGCTGATCGCCGACGCCCTCGACCTACGCCACCGCCTGCCCTTGTTGTGGAAGCGCGTGTCCCGGTTGGAGGTGCCGGCCTGGCAGGCCCGCCGGGTCGCCCGCCAGACCCACCGTCTCCCGAAGGCCGCCGCGATCTGGGTCGACGAACAGCTCGCCGACCGCGGCTCCTGCGGCCCCGTGGTCGTCGACCGGCTCGTCGCCCAAGCGATCGCGGCCTACGACCCCGAGGAACACGAGGACCGGGAGGACGACGCCCAGGCCGGCTGGGACGTCACCCTCACCCACCCCGAGCCAGGCGGACTTCCTCGGCACCTCCCACCTCGAAGCCACCGGCGACACCCTGGTCCTGAAGACGTTCTACGACCAGGTCTGCGGGATCGCCCACCAGCTGTTCCTCGACGGCGACACCGACCCCTCGGCGTCCGGAAGATCAAGGCCATCGGCATCCTCACCGGGCAACCCGTAGCGACCAGCAAGCCGCAGGTCAAGGTGTACGCCCGCGTCGACGCCCGCGACCTCGAGACCCGACGCCCTCGCCGTCGGTGAGGTCGAGAAGCTCGGCGCCGCCACCCTCACCAAGATCCGCGACCTGGGTCGGCCACCACCAGGTCGTCATCCAACCCGTGCTGAACATGGCCCGACGCGACGCCGTCGACTCCCACGACCCACCCGGCTGGATGCGCGACCTCGTCAGCTCCGCGACGGCCACTGCATCTTCCCGAGATGCCAGGTCGACGCCCGCTCCTGCGACCTCGACCACACGATCCCCTACGACGAGAACGGACCACCCGGCCAAACCCGGCCCGAGAATCTCGCCTGCCTGTGCCGGCGACACCACCGCGCCAAGACCACCGGTCGCTGGCGGTACCTCCGCACGCCCGACGGCGACTACCAATGGCACGGCCCGTACGGCACCACGTACCTCGTGTCGGCGCGTGGCACGGTCGCCCTCCACCGCCCCGCCTAGAGCGGGTCAGAGACACTGAGTGGTGGACCGAGCAGCTCGATCCCGCTGGCGAGCGCGAGGGCCGCGAGCGCCTCGGGGTCGATCGGGCCGGGTGGGAGCTTCGCGAAGTCCTCGAAGTACTGCTCCGCGCCTGCGGGTGTCGTGATGACCAACAGTCGCGCGGCCGCGTCGCCGACGTTCTGGAAGGAGTGCGGCACTCCGCGTGGGCCGAAGGCCATCCCACCTTCGGACACCCGGAACATGGCGTCACCTGCCTTGAACCGGTACTCGCCCTCGAGGACGTACCACACCTCGTCATCGTGGACGTGGCGGTGCAGGGGCGGTCCGTTCCCGGGTTTGTTGACGAGCTCGATCACCGTGAGCGATCCGTTGGTGCGCTGGGTGTTCGCCATGACGACGGCGTGGTCGCCGGTGGGCGTCACCAACCGGGGCCCGCTGCTGGACTGCGCCGCAAAAGGCGCGACAGAGATGGACATCTCCCCTCCTTTCGAGACCCATGCTGGGCGAAGCGCGGTGGCAACGCATCGGGAGAAGTACCCATCCGGCTCGGCCCGCGCATGAGCAGCCCTGTGCAGGATCGGCTACGACAGCGCCTCGAAGTCGGTGATCTCGTCGTGGATCCCGCACCCGCCATCGAGGGCCACGCACTGAGACTCGGTCCACCTGGGGGTTGAACAATGCGCCGCGGAGGTGTGTCGTGGAGGTTGCGGGCTTGCTGCGCCCGGACCCTGCACGGTCGTCCGCGTTGGCATGGCAGCGGTGCTCGTGGTCTCACAGTGGCTGCGGGTGTCGTCCGCCGGCACCCTAGGGACGCTCACGGGAGCGGGCTCGGAGTACCGCATTCCAGGTCCGGTCATCGTCAAGGTCCCACCGAGACGGGGTGCCAAGCGGCGGGCTGGGGAACGGCTCCCCGGTGCTGGTGGCGCCCCCTGAGATCAGGCCCCCTTCAGGGGTTGGCGCACCCAGCCGGACGGGTCGAGCCTTCCCCGGCTCGCCGGCCACGGCTGCGCCAGAATCGGGTCATGACGACGCGGATCCCCGGCTACGTGCTCACCGACCACGTGGTGGACGTACCGCTCGACCATGCGGCTGAGCACGACGGCCGCACGATCGAGGTGTTCGCGCGCGAGGTGGTCGCCGTCGACCACGAGCACGACGACCTGCCGTGGCTGCTGTTCCTCCAGGGCGGGCCGGGCGGCAAGTCCCCGCGCCCAGGGACGGAGGACGGATGGCTGGCCCACGCGACCAAGACGCACCGGGTGCTCCTGCTCGACCAGCGCGGCACCGGGCGGAGCACGCCGCTCACCCGGCTCACCGTGGAGGGTTGGTCGGACGCCGACATCGCGGCGTACCTGCGGCTGATGCGCGCCGACGCCATCGTGCGCGACGCGGAGGTGCTGCGCGAGCGCGTCGCCGGTGGCCGGCGCTGGGAGACGCTCGCCCAGAGCTACGGCGGGTGGGTCACGATGACGTACCTCTCACTGGCGCCCCACGGCCTCGACGCGTGCTACGTGGTCGGCGGCCTTCCCGGGCTCACCGCCACGGCCGACGACGTGTACGCGCGTACGTACCCACGGGTGGCCGGCAAGAACGCCGAGTTCTACGCCCGCTACCCCGGCGACGTGGCGCTGGTGCGTCGGATCGCCGACCACCTGGCGTCGCAGGAGGTCCTGCTGCCCGACGGCGACCGGCTGACCACCCAGCGCTTCCGTCGGCTCGGCAGCGGGTTCGGGATGAGCTACGGGTACGACCAGCTGCACTGGCTGCTCGAGGAGGCCTGGCACGGCGACCGGCTGTCGGACGTCTTCCTCTACGCCGCGATGGGGCAGACCGGTCACGTCGACGGTCCGCTGTTCGCGCTCCAGGAGTACATCTACGGCCAACCCGGCTCCGGCGCGAGCGCCTGGGCGGCCGAGCGCGCCATCGCCGAGCACCCGGACTTCGCCGAGGACCACGACCCGTTGCTGTTCACCGGCGAGATGTTCTACAGCTGGATGTTCGAGGAGGTCCGCGCCCTGACGCCGTTCCGGGGCGCGGCCGAGGAGCTGGCGGCGTACGACGACTGGGGGCCGCTCTACGACCTCGACCGGCTGGCCGCCAACGAGGTGCCGGTCTTCGCGGCCGTCTACTTCGACGACATGTACGTCGACTCGGGCCTCCAGCTCGAGACGGCCGGGTACGTCGGGAACATGCGGGCCTGGGTCACCAACGAGCTCGAGCACGACGGCATCCGTGCCGACGGCCCCCGCGTCCTCGGCCGGCTGATGGACATGCGGGCCGGACGGCTCTGAGCGACAGGGCGTGCCGGGGGATCAGTACCTCGGTCGATCCAGCCAACTGTGGTCGTCGCGCCACACGAAGAAGAGCGACGCGAAGACGGCAGCGATCGCGATCAGCACGAACGCGGCGACCTGGAGGGCTTCGACGACCACGCCTCCAGTATGCCGCGTCAGATCCCGAGCGCCTCGTTGATCCGCGAGGAGGAGTCGGCCTTGCTGTCGCCGCCGACGCCCCAGGCCATGGCGATGCCGAGCCGTTCGCAGACCACGGCCTCCGCCGGCGGGACGGCGTCGCGCGCGGGGTCGCGGTCCCCGCCGTTGCAGAAGGTCAGCTCGACGCCGGGGTACGCCGCGTGGATGACTTCGAGGGACGCGGCGACGGCGCCGTCGTCGTCGACCGCGACCATGGCGGCGTCGGCGACGCGGAGCGCCTCGACGATGCGCAGCCGGTCGGTCTCGGACGTGATGATCTTGCCCTTCTTGAGCACCTGCTGGGCGTCGCTGTTGACGATCACCACGAGCGCGTCAGCCAGGCTGCGGGCGGCTTCCATCATGTCGAGGTGGCCGATGTGCAGCGGGTTGAAGTAGCCGCTGACGATGGCCGCCCGGCGTACGGACGTCGGCAGCGGAGGGAGGTCGGTCAACGGTCGACCGTCACATCGCGGTGGGCTCGGGCGAGTCCATGTAGGGGTACTTCAGCATGAACGCGTTGAGGGCGTCGCCAGAGACGTCGGTGCAGTACTGCCACACGCCCACCTGGCCGTCACCGGCCGGGTCCTGGTCGGCGCCGCCGATGGACCAGTGCGTGAACGCGATGTGCTGGCCCTCGGGGAACGACTTGCCGTCGCTCTCGAGCCACGGCACCGCCTTGAACTTGAAGCGGAGGTTGCTGGTGCCCGCGAACTTGTCCGCGATCGCGCGCAGCTCGTTCATCTGGTCGCTGTCGTCGGCGACGGTCTCGTCGTACCAGAGGATCGTGTAGCCGTGCTCCAGGTTGTGCACGAGGATGCCGAGCTCCGGCCGGTCACCCTCGGAGTAGAGCTTGCGCTCCATGGGGTCCGGGGTGTTGTAGTGCTCGCCGAAGGCCGGGGGAGCGTCGTCGTAGAAGATCGCCTGGCCGTCCGAGACGTGCTGCTGGTTGCCCGTCGCCTTCTTGGTCGTCTCCTTGCCGCACACCGACGCCGGCGCACCGATCTTGTCGATGGCCACGTTGCTGAACTGGCGCAGGTCCCACCAGTTCTTGATCGGGCGGAACGCCGCGAGCGCGACGATCAGCAGCGCGATCACCAAGCACACGCCGACGATCGCGAGACCACGACGCTTCTCCGCGCTCTTCTGCTGGGAACGCATCTGCTCGACGACCGCCTGGCGATCGGTCTTGACTTGCTTGGCCACGTGCGAGGTCCTTGACATTCTGGGGAGAGGTTGGTGCTGGGTCAACAGTTCGGGGCAACGACGGCAGAGTCTACGGAACAGGTCGTGACGGCCGAATTCGCGCGCGGACCGAGCCGGGCGCCGCAGCCTCGACCTCCCAGCCGTGCGCGTACGCCGCCACGCGGACGACCCAGGACACGTGCGGGTCGTCGGTGGTGAGCTCGAGCGCGTCACCGTCGCGAGTCGGCCGGATCCGCACGAGGGTCTCGAGGGCCTCGGCCAGCTCCTCGGCGGCCGCCGGTGCGCCGAAGGCCCGAGCGTCGGCCGCGTCGCCCGTGAGGGCGCGCAGCACCGCCTCGCGGGCGCCGTACCCGAAGAAGTCGGTGTCGTCGCCGCGGACCAGGGCCGCGGCGCCGGGGCCGTCGTCGTCGACCGGAAGCACCAGGTCGGCGCCGGCCGCGGACGACCGCGAACGGCCGGCCGGCCAGCTTGCCCTGGGCCAGCTCGGCGGCGCCCGCGATCTCGTCGGCCACCGCGGGAGCCGTCACCGCCAGCGGGTTGCCGTGGCCGTCGGTCCGGCCGGCGAAGCTCTCGAGGACGCGGAGGCCGGCCGCGCCGATCGCGATGTCGGTCTGACCCTCCCGCCAGGCGCGGCCCGCGGTGTCGGTGACCACCACGCCGACGACCCGGCCGGTGAGCTCGTGCAGTCGCCGACGCAGCGCCCGCGCCGAGGCGTCGGGATCGCTCGGCAGCAGCACGACGTGACCCGGGGCGACGTTCGAGGCGTCCACCCCGGCCGCGGCCAGGGTCAGCCCGTGGCGGGTGCGGACGATGGTGGTCGGCCCGCGCCGGGCCACCACGCGCACCGTCTCGTCGGCGATCGCCTGGTCGCGGCCGCCCTCGCGGACCTGCCCCTCGGCCTTCGCGACGACCTTGCTCGTGACGACCACGACGTCGCCGTCGGCCAGGTCGTCGGGGCCGACCAGACCCAGGAAGACCGCCGCGAGGTCGTCGCCCGCACGGATCTCGGGGGCCCCGTCGGGCGCCCAGACGGAGAGAGTCACGCGACCAGCTCGACCGCGGCGGCCGCCATCGCGGCGGTCGCCTCGAGGTCGGTCATCAGGAGCGGGACGGCCCGGCAGGGCAGGCCGGCGTCGACCACCCGGCGTACGTCGTCGGCGTCGGCCACGTCGACCAGCCAGCCGTCCAGCAGGCCGCCGTCGCTGCGCGGGCCGTAGTGGAGACCGACGCCGGCCGCGCTGACCTCGACGCCGATGGTCGTGAGGAGCTGCTCGGCCATGCCGCGGAGGTGGTGGCCGCCGACGATGGGGGAGAGGCCCACGACCCGGGCGCGGGTCGCCGTCAGCGCCTCGCGGACGCGCGGGACGCCCAGGATGGTGCCGACGGAGACCACCGGGTTGCTGGGCGGGACGATCACCAGGTCGGCGTCGGTGATGGCGTCGATGACGCCGGGCGCGGGGGAGGAGTCGTCGAGCCCGACGAAGACGAGCGCCTCGGCGGGTACCTCGGCGCGCAGCTTGACCCAGTACTCCTGGAAGTGCACGACGCGTCGTCCGCTGGCCGCCTCGGGGTCGGTGATGGCCACGTGGGTCTCGACGCGGTCGTCGGTCATCGGCAGCAGGGTGACCCCAGCCCCGTACTTCGGAGCCAGCCAGCGCCGGCACAGCGCCTCGGTCACCTGGGAGAGCGGGTAGCCCGCGTCGAGCATCTGGGTGCGCACCAGGTGGGTGGCGATGTCGCGGTCACCGAGCCCGAACCAGGTGGGCTCCACGCCGTACGACGCCAGCTCGTCCTTCGCGTGCCACGTCTCGTTGCGGCGTCCCCACCCGCGGTCGTGGTCGATGCCGTCGCCGAGGGTGTACATCACGGTGTCGAGGTCGGGGCAGATCTTCAGCCCGTGCACCCACCAGTCGTCGCCGGTGTTGGCGATCACGGTGACCTCCGCGTCGCGCGCGACCCCCGGGAGGCCACCGGTCGCGATGCCGTGCAACAGTCCCTGGAGGAACCGAGCACCCCCCACCCCGCCGGAGAGCACGGTGATGCGGCGGAGGGGGTGAGGACCCGTGGATGGCCCCGTCACTGACATGGCGAACAGCCTGCCGCAGGGGGTCGAGCCGGTCTGGACCACCCCCAGGGACGGGGGATCGGGTTTCTGCGTATACCAGACGCGGGCTTGACTTCCGGTGTACGACAGGCATGTAATTCCCACAGTGTTCTTCCGAACAACCGAGACGAAGAACCGGGTCGAAAGGGCGAGTGCCGTGAGAGAACTGTTTCTCCTCGACGGGGACGCCGAGGACGGGGGCTGGCAGGAGCGCGCATTGTGCGCCCAGACAGACCCGGAGGCGTTCTTCCCCGAAAAAGGCGGTTCCACCCGTGAGGCGAAGAAGGTCTGCCTCACCTGCGAAGTGCGCAACGACTGCCTCGAGTCGGCGCTGATGAAGGACGAGCGCTTCGGCATCTGGGGCGGTCTCTCCGAGCGCGAGCGCAGGAAGCTGAAGAAGAAGGCCGTGTAGCCGTCGACGGGGACCGCTCCTCGCCGAATCGGAGGCTGGGGCGGCTCCCGTTAACGTGAACCCCCGTGAATCCGGCCCCGGGAGAGCGCGTCGTCGCGCTCGTCGTCAGTCATGACGGCGCCCGGTGGTTGCCCTCGGTGATCGGGGGCCTCCAGGGCCAGCGCACCCACCCCGCTCGCGTCGTCGCGGTCGACACCGGCAGCAAGGACGGCTCGGCCGACCTGCTCGAAGCCGCCTTCGGCGCCGACGCCGTCGTGCGCGCACCGTCGTCGACGTCGTTCCCCGCGGCCGTCCGGCTGGGTCTCGAGGCCGCCGGGGACCTCGAGTGGGTCTGGATCCTCCACGACGACGCGAACCCCGCCCCCGACGCACTGGCCGCGCTGCTGGCGGCGGCCGAGGCCGACCCCGAGGCCGACGTGCTCGGCCCCAAGCTGCGCGAGTGGCCCTCGCTGCGGCGGCTGCTCGAGGTCGGCGTGACGATCTCCGGAACCGGCCGCCGCGAGACCGGGCTGGAGCGCAGCGAGTACGACCAGGGCCAGCACGACGACGTCCGCACCGTGCTGGCCGTCAACACCGCCGGCATGCTCGTCCGCCGCTCGGTGCTCGAGGAGCTCGGCGGCTTCGACGAACAGCTGGCCGTGTTCGGCAACGACATCGACTTCGGCTGGCGCGCCGCGGCCGCGGGCCACAAGACGGTGGTCGTGCCGGCGGCGGTGGTCTTCCACGTCGAGGCCGCGCACCGCGGGGTGCGCCGGACGCCGCTCACCGGCCGGCACACGCACTACCAGGAGCGCCGGGCCGCGATGTACACGCTGCTGGCCAACGCCCGGGCGTGGGCGCTGCCGTGGAAGGTGGTCCGGCTGCTGTTCGGGACCCTGCTGCGGGTCCTCGGCTTCCTGCTCGTGCGCTCGGTCGGCCAGGCCTTCGACGAGCTGGCCGCCCTGGTGTCGCTCTACGGCAGCCCGGGGCAGATCCGCGCCGCCCGGCGCGAGCGGAAGAGCCGGCGGCCGGCCCACGAGCACGACGTCCGGGGGCTGCTGGCGCCGTGGTGGCTGCCCTACCGGCACGGGCTCGACGTCGTCAGCGACCTCGCGACCGCGCTGACCCTCCAGGCCCAGGACGTCGCGGAGCGCCGGCGGGCCGCCGCCGCGGCGGCCGAGGGAGACCACCCGGTCACGCCTCGGCGGCCGACGACCGTCGACGAGGACGACGGCCCTGCGGCCGACACGGGGCTGGTGGCCCGGTTCCTGACCAACCCGGTCGCCCTCGGGCTGGCGGTGTTCGTGCTGCTCGTGCTGTTCGGGGCCCGCGAGGCCATCGGTCCCGTCAGCGGCGGCGGTCTCTCGGCCGCGCCGGCCGACGCCGGCGCCCTGTGGCAGCTGCAGACCGACTCGTGGCACGCGCTGGCCCAGGGCACGGCCGTGCCGGCGCCGCCGTACGTGCTGCCCCTCGCGATGCTGGCGACCCTGCTCGGCGGCAGCGTCTCCGCGGCCGTGTCGGCGATCCTGCTGCTCGCCGTCCCGGTCGCGCTCTGGGGCGCGTGGCGGTTCCTGAGGGTCGTCGGCCGCCTCAGTGACGCCGCCGGCGCACCACGGTGGCTGCTGGCCGTGGCCTCCTGCACCTACGCGCTGGTCCCCGTCACCAGCGGCGCGTGGGGCGACGGCCGGCTGGGGATCGTCGTCGTGACGGCCGCCCTGCCGTGGCTGGGGCACGCGGCCCTGGGCTTCGCCGACCCCGAGCCCGACCGCCGGTGGCGGGCGGCCTGGCGCTCGGGTCTGCTGCTCGGCCTGGTCGCTGCCTTCACCCCGGTCGCCTGGTTCTTCGCCGCGGCGCTGATCGCGGCCATCGTCGGCGTCGGCTTCGTGATCGCCCCGTCGACCATCCGCGACCGCACCGTCTGGGGTCCGCCGGTCACCATGCTGGCGGCCGTGCCGGTGCTGCTCGCGCCGTGGTGGCTGCCCGCCATCGTCCACGGCTCCGCGCGCAGCCTGCTGATCGACACCGGACGGCTGCCCGAGCCCAACCTGGGCTTCGACGAGCTGCTCGCCGGCCGTCTGCCGGGCGACCTCGGGGCTCCGTGGTGGCTGGGGCTCGCGCTGTTCGTGATGGCCGTGCTGGCGCTGATCCCGTCTCGGACGCGGGTCCCCGTCCTCGTGGTGTGGATCGTGGCGCTGGTCGCGGCCGGGACGTCGGCGGTGCTGGCGGCCGTCCACCTCGACCTGCCCGTGGGGGAGAGCCGGCCCGGCCTGGGCTTCTTCCTCGTCGTCCTGAAGGGGGCGTTCGTGGTCGCGACCTTCATCGCGATCCACGGCCTGGCCACTCGCGCCCGCCGGACCGGATCGCCGCTGCGCCGGCTGGTTCCGGTCGCGCTCACCGCGGTCGTGGCGATCGTCCCGCTGCTCGGCCTGGCGTGGTTCGTCCTCGAGGGGCCGGGTGAGCTGACCGACGACCGCGACACCGGCATCCCGGCGTACATGGTCCAGGACGCGCTGCGTGGCCCCGCCCACGGCATCCTGGTGATCCGCGGCAGCGTCGAGGACGGCCTCACGTACGCCGTCCGGCGCGGGGACGGCGTCACCCTCGGCGAGGACGAGATCCTCGCCGCCACCCCCACCGACGCCGAGTTCGACGAGCTCGTCCAGACGCTGACCTCCCGTCCGCGCGCGGCCGTGGTCGCCCAGCTCGCGGCCGCAGGCGTCCAGTACGTCGTGCTGCCCTCACCCGCCGACGGCTCCGTCGCCGCCGGTCTCGACGCTTCCGGCGGGCTCGACCAGGCCAGCGCCGAGGACCGCTCCACCCGTGCGTGGCAGGTCAGCCGACCGGTCGACGAGGACGCCCTCGACGGGCCGACCTCGTGGTTCCGCGTCGGGCTGCTGGTGCTGCAGGGCATCGCGATCGTGGTCGTGCTGGTGCTGTGCGCGCCGACGAGCGAGCGGTCCCGGGCCCGCCGAGAGGAGGCGGAGTCATGAGCCGGCAGACGCCTCGCGGCCGCCGCGCCGCCCTGCCGCCGCCCGAGCGGGTGGCGCGCGGGCTGCGGGCCCGCCTCAACCTGACCGCAGTCCTGGCCGTCCTGCTTCCCGCTCTCACGATCGGGGCCCTGGCGCTGGTGCGGCCCGCGAGCGTGGACGTGTCGACGTACCCGCCCCGCGAGACCGGCCTCAACCTCTCGATCCTGACCTGCCCGAGCAGCCTGGACGACACGGGCGACGTCTCGGTCGCGAGCGCCACCGGCCTCGCGGGCCAGGTCGAGGTGACCCAGTCCGGTGCTGCGTCGACGACGGAGGTCGACGTGCCCGCCGACCGCCCGGCGACCGCGGACGCCGGGTCGCGGGGCCTGACGGTCCGCGGCGTGGACGACATGGCGCCCGGGCCTGCTGGCGTCCCGTCAGGGCGCGGGCCGGCGGCCGTGTCGTGCCGCGCACCGGTCTCCGAGCAGTGGTTCACGGGCCTCGGCGCCGCGGCGCGGCACTCGTCGGTCCTCGAGCTGGTCAACCCCGACCCCGGCCCGGCCGTCGCGGACATCACCGTCATCGGCGCGCGCGGCCCCGTGGACGCTCCGTCCCTGCGCGGCATCACGGTGCCGGGCGGGCGGAGCCTGCGCCTGGACCTCGCCCAGGAGATCCCGATGCGCGGTGAGCTGAGCGCCCACGTCGTGGTCTCGCGCGGCCGCCTCGGTGTGTACGCCGCCGACACCTTCGACGAGCTGGGCCGCGGCGACGCCGGCACCGACTGGCTCGCCGCCCAGGAGCCGGGCGTCGACCTGCTGCTGCTCGGCCTGCCGACCGGGACGGGCACCCGCTCCCTGGTCGTGGCCAACGACGGCGTCGACGAGGCACGGGTCGTCATCCGGGTGGTCACCAAGGACTCCGCGTTCCAGCCCGAGGGCCTCGACGACGTGACCGTGCCGCCCGGCTCGGTGACCCGGGTCCCGCTCAGCGCGATCCTCGGAGCGGCGGTGCGGGACGGCGCGCTCGGGGTCCAGGTCGAGTCCACCCATCCCGTCACGGCCACGTTGCGGTCGTTCGTCGACGGCGACGTCTCGCACTCGGTCCCCCTCCCCGAGGTCACCGAGGAGACCCAGGCCATCCTGCCCGAGGGGCGCTCGACCGTGCTGCTCTCCTCCGACGTCGTCGGCTCGGCCGAGGTGCTGGCCCGGCTGGCGGGAGGCAACAAGAAGGTGCAGGAGGTCGACCTCGCCCCCGGGCTCACGGTCGCGGTCCGGCTCCCCGAGGGCGCCACGTTGGTCCAGGTGACGCCCGCGGGCGGAGCGCTGCGCGGTGTCGTCGTCAGCCAGGCCGGGGGAGCGGCGGTGGTCGGCCTGCACAACCTGGTGCGCACCGGTCTCGTGCCGGACGTCCGTCCCGCCCTGCCGTGACAGAGCCCGGCGCCCCACCGGCCGGAGTGCTCCGCGTATGACGTCCTGTGGCCTCATGACGTCATGCGTTCTGGTTGCCATGGCGACCACTTCGTATGACGTCTTCACCGAGCCGCCCTCCAGCCGGTGGCGTCCGGATCTCCCCTTCGCGGAAATTCCCACGCACCAGATGCCTGCGATCTTCCGCGAAGCCGCGGTCAGGCCACCTCGAGAGACGACCACTTCGATGACGTCTTCACCCAGCCGCCCTCCAGCCGGTGGCGTCCGGATCTCACCTTCGCGGAAATTCCCACGCACCAGATGCCTGCGATCTTCCGCGAAGCCGCGGTCAGGCCAGCCCGAGGGAATCTCTTCCCACCATCGCGGACGAGACCCGGGGATCCGTCATCTCGCTGACAGACCGAGGCGCCTGAGCTGTCGCATCGTTTCCCCATGCTTGCTCCTGCTTCCCCCGTGACCGCCCTGTCTCCGGCACCCGCTCGGTGTGGCCGAACGTCATCCGCGCCTCCCTCGGCAACCTCGTCGAGTGGTTCGACTGGTTCGTCTACGCGTGGTTCGCGATCTACTTCGCCGGCGCGTTCTTCCCGGCCCACGACGCCACCGCGCAGCTGCTGTCGACCGCTGTGGTCTTCGCGATCGGCTTCCTGATGCGCCCGCTGGGCAGCTGGGTGCTCGGCCTGTACGCCGACCGGCGCGGCCGCCGCGCGGCGCTCACCCTCTCCGTCTCGCTGATGTCCGCGGGCTCGCTGGCGATCGCCCTGAACCCCGGCTACGAGGCCATCGGCATCGTCGCTCCCCTCCTCCTGGTGGCGGCGCGCATCGCCCAGGGGCTCTCGCTCGGTGGCGAGTTCGGCACCAGCGCGTCGTACCTCACCGAGGTCGCCGACCCTCGCCGGCGCAGCTTCTTCGCCAGCTTCCAGTTCGTCTCGATCGTGCTCGGTCAGCTGCTCGCCCTGGCGACGATGATCGTCCTGCAGCACCTCCTCTCCGAGTCGGCCATGAGCGCCTGGGGCTGGCGGGTGCCGTTCGCCCTCGGCGCCGTGATCGGCCTGACGGTCTTCTACCTCCGCCGCCGGATGGACGAGTCCGACGACTTCCTCGAGCACCAGCGCGAGCTGGCCGAGATCAAGGCGGGTCGGCGTCCGCGCACGCGGCTCGGCATGACCGCGATCATCCGCGAGTACCCCCGGGGCTTCGCGATCGCCTTCGGCCTGGCCATCGGCGGCGGCGTCGTGTTCTACACCTACACCGGCTACCTGGAGCGCTACCTGGTCAGCGTCCGCGGCTTCGACAAGGACGACGTCTCGCTCATGTCGTTCGCCGCCCTGACGGTCTTCCTCGTGATCCAGCCCGTGGCCGGGTGGCTGGCGGACCGCATCGGTGCCCGCCGGGTCATGAGGATCTTCGCGGTCGGCACCATGGTCACCACGCCGGTCATCTTCGTGGTCGTCGCCCACACCTCCAGCCTCGTGGTCGCCTTCGCCAGCCTGATCGTCGGCCTCGTCTTCCTCGCCTGCTACGGCGGCGCCGCGGCGACCCTGTACGCCGACCAGTTCCCGACCAAGGTCCGGGCGCTGGGGATGGGGATGGCGCACTCGCTGGCCAACGCGATCTTCGGTGGCACGACCGAGATGCTCGCCCTGGCCCTCAGGGAGTCCGGCCACGAGGGGGTCTTCCCCTGGTACATCGTCGCGACCGCCGGGGCGACCCTGCTGGCGCTGGCCTTCGTGCCCTCAGTCGCCCGCGTCGTACCTCGGGTCGACGTCCGCCGGGTCGATGCCCAGCAGCTCGGCCACCTGCTCGACGAGGATGGTCAGGACCAGCGCGTCGAGGTCGGCGCGGGTCTCGCAGCGGTGCTCGATGGGCCGGCGGAACAGCACGAGACGCGTCGGCTGGCCACCGCTGCCGCGCACTAGCGACGACAGGGGCACCGTCCCCGTCGCCCAGTCGTCCGGGATCTGCGGCGCGTCCTCGACGCCGTACTCGACCAGCCCGAGGCGGTCGGCCCACCGCCGCTCGAGGTCGGCGACGACCTCGAGGACGAGCTCGTCGAACCGTTCCCGCGGCGTCGGCAGGACCGGCTCGCCCGGGCGCTCGGGCAGGATGGCCGGGCCCCGCATGCCGCGGCCGCGCCGGTCGCGCGAGCTGCGGTGTGTCACGGCAGCGAGCCTAAGCCCCGGTGCCTGCGCCGGGAGGTACGGTCGGCGGCGTGAGTCTGACCCGACGCTGCTCCCGCACCGCGTGCGGCCGGCCGGCGGTCAGCACCCTCACCTACGTGTACGCCGACCAGACGGCCGTCCTCGGTCCGCTCGCGACGTACGCCGAGCCGCACGCCTACGACCTGTGCGACGTCCACTCCGAGCGGCTCAGCGCCCCGCGCGGCTGGGACGTGCTGCGGCTCGCGCCCGACCCGCGAGCCGGTGGCCCCACCACCGACGACCTGCTCGCCCTGGCCGACGCCGTCCGTGAGGCGGCACGCCCGGTCCCGGTCGCGGCGGCGCCGCGGGCTCCGGAGTCCGGCCGCGAGGTGGCCCGCAAGGGGCACCTGCGCATGCTCACCACCGACTGACCGACCGCCGGGCCGCCGGGGCGGGGTGACTAGAGTCGCCGGGGTGAGCAGCCTCGATCCCGCGAGCGTCCGCGCGATCTTCAAGGCGTACGACGTCCGGGGCACCGTGCCGGACCAGGTCGACGAGGAGCTCGCCCGTCGCGCGGGTGCCGCCTTCGTCCAGGTGGTGGCCGCGACCACCGTCGTCGTCGGGCACGACATGCGGCCGAGCTCGCCCGGGCTCGCCGACGCGTTCGCCACCGGAGCCGCGCACGCGGGAGCCGACGTCGTGAACATCGGGCTGGCCTCGACCGACGGCCTCTACTTCGCCTCGGGCCACCTCGGCCACCCCGGCGCGATGTTCACCGCCAGCCACAACCCCGCGCAGTACAACGGGATCAAGCTGTGCCGCGCGGGCGCGACGCCGGTCGGCCTGGAGTCCGGGCTCGCCGAGATCCGCGACCGGGTCCTCGCCGCGTCCGGCGCCGCGACGCGCAGCGGCCGGGCACCATCACCCACGTCGACGTGCTGGACAAGTACGTCGCGCACCTGCTCTCCCTGGCCCCCGTCGCGGGCCGTCTCCTCAAGGTCGTCGTCGACGCGGGCAACGGCATGGCGGGCTACACCGCGCCGGCCGTCTTCGACGCCCTCGGCAGCGAGCAGGCCGAGGTCGTGCCGATGTACTTCGAGCTCGACGGCACGTTCCCGAACCACGAGGCCAACCCGATCGAGCCGGAGAACCTCGTCGACCTCCAGGCCCGCGTCGTGGCCGAGGGCGCGGACATCGGGCTCGCCTTCGACGGCGACGCGGACCGCTGCTTCGTCGTGGACGAGCAGGGCCGGGCGGTCTCGCCGTCCACCCTGACCGCGCTGATCGCGGCCCGCGAGCTGCGGCGCGTCCCGGGCGCGAACGTGATCCACAACCTGATCACCAGCCGCGCCGTGCCGGAGATCGTCGGCGAGCTCGGCGGCACGCCCGTCCGCACGCGCGTCGGGCACTCCTACATCAAGGCGACGATGGCCGAGACCGACGCGGTCTTCGGCGGCGAGCACAGCGGGCACTTCTACTTCCGTGACTTCTGGCGGGCCGACTCGGGGATGCTGGCGGCCCTGCACACGCTGGCGGCCCTGGCGGCCACCGACCGTCCCCTGTCCGAGCTCGCGGCCGAGTACGAGCGGTACGTCGTGAGCGGCGAGATCAACTCCACCGTCGACGACCAGGCCGCGATCGTGGCCGAGATCGAGGCGACGTACGCCGTCGACGGTCGCGCCGTCGACCACCTCGACGGCCTGACCGTGACGACGGACGACTGGTGGTTCAACGTGCGCCCGTCCAACACCGAACCGCTGCTCCGGCTCAACGTCGAGGGCAAGGACACCGCCACCATGGAACGGGTGCGCGACGAGGTCCTCGCCCGCATCAGGAGGGACACATGAACATCGACCCGGCGCTGCGCGAGCTGATCGTCTGCCCGAGCTGCCACGCCTCGTTCGACGAGGTGGGCGAGGAGCTGGTGTGCACGGGGTGCGGTCTCGCGTACCCCGTCCGCGACGGCATCCCCGTCCTGCTGGTCGACGAGGCCCGCACACCCGACTGATCGACCGGACTGACCTGACATGCCACCGCCCACCTGGTTCGACGAGTCGAGGCTCGACGACGAGCCCACGCTGACCTTCGCCGACGCCTCGCTGCGCCAGCTGGCGGAGTCCGGGGCGCGCGTACGCCGCGAGGCCGGCGAGGCCCAGTCCGCGCTGTCCGAGGCCGTGGCGCTCGCCCGCGAGCAGGCCCGCCCCCGGGCGGTGGTGGCCGCCGGCCCCGACTCCCGGCTGCTGCGCGCCGCGCTGGAGCCGTGGTGCCCGGTGCCGTTCGTCGCCTGGCCGAACCCGGGCCTGCCCGGCTGGGCCGGTGGCCTCGACCTGGTCGTGGTGCTCGCCCCCGACGGCGGCGACGTGGGGACGGCGTCCGCGGTGTCCGAGGCGGTCCGGCGCGGCTGCCAGGTGGTCGTCGCCGCCCCGCCCCACTCGCTCGTCGCCGAGCACGCGGCCGGCCGCTGGAGCACGATCCTGCCCACCACCGCTCGCGACCAGCTGGCCACGGCCGTGCTGGTCCTGGAGTACCTCGACCGCGTCGACCTGGGCCCGCCGGCCGACCACGAGCAGGTCGCCGAGGCCCTCGACCGGGTCGCGATGTCGTGCTCGCCGCACCGCGACATCGCGGTCAACCCGGCCAAGATCCTGGCGATCGCCCTGGCCGACGCCAACCCCGTGGTCTGGGGCGGCTCGGTGCTCGCGGCCCGGGCGGCGCGGCGGGTGGCCGAGTCGATCCGCCGGGCGAGCGGCCGGACGGCCATCGCCGGCGACGCCGAGCACCTGCTGCCGGTCATCGAGAAGGTGGCGCCGCGCAACGTGTTCGACGACCCGTTCAGCGACGAGCCCGGCGACCTGCGCCCCGTCCTCGTCGTGCTCGACGACGGGGCCGACGACCTGCTGGTCCGTGAGCAGCGCGGCCGGCTCCAGGCGGCGGCCGCCGCGCACGGCGTACGCATCGAGACCGTCGACGCGGACGCCACGTCGGAGGTCGCGCGGTACGCCTCGCTCCTGCTGAGCGGCCGCTACGCGGCGGAGTACCTCGCGATCGGGCTGGTCAACGACTGACGGACTGTTACTAGGCTGTTCGCGTGACCCCGACCCCCCAGGCCCGATCATGAGCGGCGGCCTGTTCGCGCTGCTCGACGACGTGGCTGCCCTGGCCCGGCTCGCGGCCGCGTCGGTGGACGACGTCGGCGCCGCGGCCGGCCGGGCGAGTGCCAAGGCGGCGGGCGTGGTCGTCGACGACACCGCCGTCACCCCGCAGTACGTCGCCGGGGTGGCCGCCAAGCGCGAGCTGCCGATCATCAAGAAGATCGCGATCGGCTCGCTGCGCAACAAGATCCTGTTCATCCTGCCGGCGGCGCTGGTCCTCAGCGAGTTCCTGCCGTGGCTGCTCACGCCGCTGCTGATGCTCGGCGGCACCTACCTCTGCTACGAGGGCGCGGAGAAGGTCTACGAGAAGCTCGCCGGCCACCACGGACCCGAGGAGACGCCGCAGGAGCAGTTCGGGCCCGAGCACGAGGGTCCGATGGTGGCGGGCGCGATCCGCACCGACTTCATCCTGTCCGCCGAGATCATGGTGATCGCCCTCAACGAGGTGGCCGACGAACCGTTCGTGTCCCGCGCGATCATCCTGCTGGTCGTCGCCGTCGCGATCACGATCCTCGTGTACGGCGTCGTGGCCGCGATCGTGAAGATGGACGACGTCGGCCTCCACCTCACCGAGCGGACCTCCAAGCTCGCCCAGCGGGTCGGGCACGCGATGGTGCGTGCGATGCCGGGGCTGCTCAACGTCATCTCCGTCGTCGGCACGGCCGCCATGCTCTGGGTCGGCGGTCACATCATCCTCGTCGGTGTCGACGACCTCGGCTGGCACTGGCCCTACGACCTCGTCCACCACTGGGAGGAGGACGTCGAGCACGCCGTCGGCGGCATCGGGTCCGCCGTCGCGTGGCTGGTCAACACCTTCGCCTCGCTGGTCATCGGCGTCGTCTGGGGCTTCGTGGTGGTGGGCGTGATGCACGTGCTGCCGTTCCGCAAGAAGGCCGCGGCGGCCCACTGATCGGGCGAGGCCGATCGGGCTTCGAGGATTCTGCGGATCGTGATTTGCGGGCTTAGCCTGATCGCGTTCCGGGCCGCCCGACTCGCGTAAGGATCGCTCCCATGGACTTCAAGGTCGCCGACATCTCCCTTGCTGACTTCGGTCGCACCGAGATCAAGCTCGCCGAGCACGAGATGCCCGGTCTGATGGCGATGCGGGAGCGCTACGGCAACGAGAAGCCGCTCGCCGGCGCCCGCATCGCGGGCTCGCTGCACATGACCATCCAGACCGCGGTCCTCATCGAGACCCTGGTGGCCTTGGGCGCCGAGGTCCGCTGGGCCTCCTGCAACATCTTCTCCACCCAGGACCACGCGGCCGCTGCCGTCGCGGTCGGCCCCGAGGGCACCGTCGACGCCCCGGCCGGCGTCCCGGTCTTCGCCTGGAAGGGCGAGTCGCTGGAGGAGTACTGGTGGTGCACCCAGCAGATCCTCATCTGGCCCGGCGGCAAGTTCGCCAACATGATCCTCGACGACGGTGGCGACGCCACCCTGCTCGTCCACCTCGGCCTCGACGCCGAGAAGACCGGCGTCGCACCCGACCCGGCCTCGGCCACCAGCCACGAGCAGCAGATCATCTTCCAGGTCCTCAACGACTCCCTCGCCGAGAGCACCGACCGGTGGACCAAGATCTCCGCCGAGATCAAGGGCGTCACCGAGGAGACCACCACGGGCGTGCACCGCCTCTACGACATGATGCGCGAGGGCTCGCTGCTCTTCCCCGCGATCAACGTCAACGACTCGGTCACCAAGTCCAAGTTCGACAACAAGTACGGCTGCCGCCACTCCCTGATCGACGGCATCAACCGCGCCACCGACGTCCTGATCGGCGGCAAGGTCGCGGTCGTCTGCGGCTACGGCGACGTCGGCAAGGGCTGCGCCGAGTCGCTGCGCGGCCAGGGCGCCCGGGTCATCGTCACCGAGATCGACCCCATCTGCGCGCTGCAGGCCGCCATGGACGGCTACCAGGTGGCCCGCCTCGACGACGTGCTCGACGTCGCGGACATCATCATCACGGCCACCGGCAACAAGGACGTCGTCACCGTCGCCCAGATGGCCCGGATGAAGCACAACGCGATCCTGGGCAACATCGGCCACTTCGACAACGAGATCGACATGGCCGGCCTGGAGAAGTACGACGGCGTCGTGCGCCACACCGTGAAGCCCCAGGTGGACCTGTGGACCTTCCCGGAGGGCAACGCGATCATCGTGCTGTCGGAGGGGCGCCTGATGAACCTGGGCAACGCCACCGGCCACCCGAGCTTCGTGATGTCGAACTCCTTCACCAACCAGGTGCTGGCCCAGATCGAGCTGTTCACCAAGCCCGAGCAGTACCCCGTCGGCGTCTACGTGCTGCCCAAGCACCTCGACGAAGAGGTCGCGCGACTGCACCTCGGGAGCCTCGGCGTGCAGCTCACCGAGCTCACCGACGCGCAGGCGTCCTACCTCGGTGTGTCCGTCCAGGGGCCCTACAAGCCGGAGCAGTACCGGTACTGACGCGCCGTTCGGCCGGATAAGTCTGGTCTCGCTGGCAAGATTGGTGGCATGACCAACGGCACCGACATCGGATCCAAGGGCCGAGTGCTCGTCGTCGACGACGACGCCTCGCTCGCCGAGATGCTGATGATCGTGCTGCGGCAGGAGGGTTTCGAGGGTCGGATCTGCCCGCGGGGCGACCTGGCGCTCGAGGCGTTCCACGACTTCCGGCCGGATCTGGTGCTCCTCGACGTGATGCTGCCCGGCAAGGACGGCATCGACGTCTGCAAGGAGATCCGGGCCGAGTCGGGGGTCCCGATCGTGATGCTGACGGCCAAGGGCGACACCGTCGACGTGGTCGTGGGCCTCGAGACCGGGGCCGACGACTACGTCGTCAAGCCGTTCAAGCCGAAGGAGCTCGTGGCCCGCATCCGGGCCCGGGTCCGCCGCTTCGACACCTCCGACCACGAGGCGCTCAACATCGGGGACCTGGCGATCGACGTCGCCGGTCACTCGGTCACCCGCGGCGGCGCGCAGATCAACCTGACGCCGCTCGAGTTCGACCTCCTCGTCTGCCTGGCCCGCAAGCCGTGGCAGGTGTTCACCCGTGAGGTCCTGCTCGAGCAGGTCTGGGGCTACCGCCACGCGGCCGACACCCGGCTCGTCAACGTGCACGTCCAGCGGCTGCGCTCCAAGGTCGAGCACGACCCGGAGAACCCCGAGATCGTCGTGACGGTCCGGGGCGTCGGCTACAAGGCCGGGGTCTCGTAACCCGCAAGGGGCGACCGATGGCCGGCTCCACCTTCCGTTCCGAGATCCGGCGCGCACTCACCTTCTGGCGCCGGTCGATCCAGGCACGCGTGGTGGCGAGCATCGTGGTGCTCTCGGCCGTGGTCGTCTCCGCCGTGGGCTGGGTGCTGCTCCAGCAGACCCAGAAGGGTCTGCTCGACCACCGGGTGGACGCCGTGCTCGTCGAGGTGAACACCGCGGTGGCCGAGGCGAACAGACAGCTCGACGGCGCGCTGACCAGCAGCGACCCCAACGAGCAGCAGACCGCGCTGGGCAACCTGCTCGTCCAGCGGGGCGGCTCGCGGGGTTTCCAGGTGGTGCTGATCGGGCCGGTCGGTGCCGTCCCGACCATCGACGAGGGGGCGCCGATCCTGACCCGCGGCCTGGACACCGCCAGCGTTCCCGTGTCGCTCGAGCAGCACTTCGGCGAGGTGGCCACCACCGCGTGGACCTACACCAGCATCCGCGCCGAAGGCGAACCCACGGTGCCGGGCATCGTCGTCGGCTCCCAGCTCCAGCTCCCGGCGGACGGCGGCCACTACACGGCGTACTTCCTGTTCCCGCTCGACGAGGAGCAGGAGACCCTCGCGCTCGTCACCCGCGCGATGGTGACCGCGGCGGCGTTGCTGCTGCTCCTGGTGGCCGGGCTCACCTGGCTGGTGACCCGCCAGGTCGTGACGCCCGTGCGGATGGCGCGCCGGGTCGCCGAGCGGCTGGCGGCGGGGCAGCTGCAGGAGCGCCTGCAGGTCAAGGGCGAGGACGACCTGGCGCGGCTGGCGACCTCGTTCAACCAGATGGCGAGCAACCTGCAGCGCCAGATCCGCCAGCTCGAGGAGCTGAGCCGGGTCCAGCAGCAGTTCGTCTCCGACGTGTCCCACGAGCTGCGGACGCCGCTCACCACCGTCCGGATGGCCGGCGACGTGCTGCACGACGCCCGGCGGTCCTTCGACCCGGCGACGTCGCGCGCGGCCGAGCTGCTGCAGAAGGAGCTCGACCGGTTCGAGACGCTGCTGGTCGACCTGCTCGAGATCAGCCGCTTCGACGCCGGTGCCGCCGTGCTCGACCTCGACGAGGTCAACCTGGTCGACGTCGCGCACCGGGTGGTCGACCAGACGCGGGCGCTGGCCGACCAGCGGCACACCCGCGTGGTGGTCGACGCCCCCGACCACGCGTGCCTGGCCGAGGCCGACGTTCGACGGGTGGAGCGGATCGTGCGCAACCTGGTCACCAACGCCATCGACCACGCCGAGACGCACGACGTCGTCGTCCACGTCGCGGGCGACGACCAGGCCGCGGCGATCGCGGTCCGGGACCACGGCGTCGGCCTGCGCCCCGGTGAGTCGGCGATGGTCTTCAACCGCTTCTGGCGGGCCGACCCAGCCCGCGCGCGGACCAGCGGCGGCACCGGACTCGGCCTCTCCATCTCCCTCGAGGACACCCACCTCCACGGCGGGTGGCTGCAGGCGTGGGGCCGGCTCGGCGAGGGATCCCAGTTCCGGCTGACCCTGCCGCGGCGTGCCGGGATGCCGCTGCGCCAGAGCCCGCTCCCGCTCGTCCCGATGGACGCCCGCGAGGTGGTGGCATGAGACGCGCCTTCCTCCTCGTCGCCGCCCTGCTGATGACGCTGCTGGCCACCACCGCCTGCGTCGGGGTCCCGGACACCGGTCCGGTCGTCTCGGCCGACGACCAGGTACGCACCCAGCCCGAGGCGGACGTGGAGCGACGGGCCCAGCCGCCGCAGGAGGGCCAGTCGGCCCAGGAGGTCGTGACGGCGTTCCTGCAGGCGATGACGGCGTACCCCGTGCGCACCGACGTGGCCCGCCAGTTCCTGGCCACCGACGCGCGCGCCGGGTGGGATCCCCTGCGCAAGGTCATCACCTACGAGAGCCGCGGCAGCACCACCGGCAGCAGCGAGGTCAAGGTCGACCTGCTCGGTGCGCACTGGATCGACGGCCGCGGGACCTGGCGCGGCCAGCGGGGCGAGGGTGACATCCGGCTCGGCTTCCCGATCGTCCAGGAGGGCGACGCGTTCCGCATCGCCTCCGCGCCGAACGCCTTGATCGTTCCCGACGACTGGTTCCAGGACCGCTACGCACCGGCGTCCATCTACTACCTCGACCCGACCGCTCGGATCCTGGTCCCCGAACCCGTGTTCGTCCCGACCGACCAGGTCGCCGCCGCCTTGGTGGATCGCCTGCTCGACGAGCCGAGCCCGGCGCTGAAGGACGTGGTCCGGTCGTTCGTGCCGCCGGGCCTGACCCTGGGCCTGTCCGTGCCGGTCAGCGAGGACGGGGTCGCGACGATCACCCTGGAGGGCGATCCGGGGCCGCTCACGCCGGAGGCCGCGAAGCTGATGGTCTACCAGTTCGCGTGGACCCTGCGGCAGGACGAACGCGTCACCACCTTCAGCATCACCATCGACGACCAGCCGGTGACCATGCAGGGCGGCACGTCACAGTTCAGCGTCGAGCTCGGCTCGGAGTACGCGCCGTACGACGTGCAGGCGAGCTCGTTGCTGTTCCGGCTGCGCGGCGGCCTGCTCGAGTCCGGGGACTCGCTCGCCAGTGCCCCCGTCGACGGCCCGCTCGGCCAGGCGCAGTACGGCGTCGAGCAGGTGTCGGTCAGCCTCACGGCCGACCTGGCGGCGTCGATCTCGGACGGCGGCACGGCGCTCTCGCTCAGCTCGGTCAACGACCAGACGCGCCCGGTGATCCAGGTGCTCAGCGGTGCCACCCGCCTGCTCACGCCGGCGTGGGACTTCGCCGACCGCTTGTGGCTGGTGGACCAGACGGCCGACGGCGCCAGGGTCAGCGTGATCGACACGAGCCGGGACGACAACCGCGCCATCCCGGTCGACGTCCCCGGCATCTCCGGCAAGCGGATCCGCACCTTCATGGTCTCGCGGGACGGCACCCGGCTCGTGGCCGTGGTCCAGGGCAAGCAGGCCGACACCCTGCGGATCAGCCGCATCCGCTACGACGCCCTGGGCCGGCACCCCGGGGCGACCCGGTCGCGCAACCTGCCGTGGAGTGCGGAGGACGTCCAGCGCATCCGCGACATCGGCTGGCGCTCGGTGACCAGCGTCGGCGTGCTGTACCAGCTCACCCGGGACGCCGCCCAGGTCGCCTCGGTCCCGGTCGACGGTTCGTCGGCCCAGACCAACCGCGTCGGCCTGCTCGACAGGGGCCTGGCCCTCGTCGCCTCACCCGCGCCCAACGAGACTCTCTACATCCGTACCCCGGAGGGCCTCGCCGACCCCTCCGGGTCCGAGGGCGGCACCGCCCCCCTGCCGCCCGACGTGTCGTCGATCGGCTACGCCGGCTGAGGTCCCTCCACAGGCCGGCCCGACCCGGTTGAGCGAGAACGCGCCACCTGCTGCGATCGACGGGTGCGCCGTGACCTGCTCGACCGCCTCACGGACGCCGCCGTCGACCTGCTGCTCGGTTCGCGCTGCGTCGGCTGCGACCGTCCCGGACGGCTGGTCTGCCCGGTTTGCGCGACGACACTCGGTGAGCCCGCGTGGCCGGCGTGGCCCAGCCCGACGCCGGGCGGTCTGGTCGCCCCGTGGACGGCCGCCGAGTACGCCGACGTGGCCCGCGCCCTGGTCCTCGGCCACAAGGAGCGCGCCATGCACGGGCTGCGGGGACCGCTGTCGGACCTGCTGGCCCGGGCCGTCCGCGCGGCCGTCGACGACGCCGGCACCGGCGGCCTGCCGGTCGTGCTGACCCCCGTGCCGTCGCGGCCGGCCACCGTCCGAGCGCGCGGCCACGACCCGACCTGGACGATCACCCGCGGCGCCGCCACCCGGCTGCGGCGGGCGGGACACGACGTACGCGCGCAGCGCCTGCTCCGGCTGCGCGTCCGGGTCGACGACCAGGCCGGGCTCGACGCGACCGCGCGGGCGGCCAACCTGGCGGGCTCGATGGCCTGCCCGAGCAGGGCTCTGCGACGCCTGTCCACGGGCACGCCGGAAGCCCTGGTGGTGGTCTGCGACGACGTGCTGACCACCGGCGCGACGGCTCGGGAGGCGCAGCGGGCGCTGGAAGCGAGCGGGCTGACCGTGCTCGCCGTCGCGACCGCGGCGGCGACGCGGAAGCGGATTCGGACCGGGGTTTCGTGGTGACCAGACATGGCCTACCGTCGCTGTATGGAGTCCGTCCGGGTCCGTGGTTGCACCGCCCGGGCGATCGGGCGGCTAGCCGAAGCCAGTCGCAGGCGAAACGGCCCACGTAAGACCGTGCTCCGGAGCCTCTCCGGTGCCGGTCGATCACGGTGCGGCTTAGAGGTAAGTCCTGCCTCGTCCTCGTCATCAGACATGACGGACGACGGGAGAAGGGCACTAGTGGCATCCAAGCTGCGAGCCCCTCAGCAGGCGGTTGTGGGGTCGAAGACCAGGTCGGCCGGGCGGGCTCCATCCCATCCCCCATCGGTATCTGGAGGTATCCATGGACGTGGTCGTCACCGGCCGACACTGTGAGCTCTCTGACCGCTTTCGCGGTCACGTCACCGAGAAGCTCTCCCGGCTCGAGAAGCACGACCATCGGATCATCCGCGTCCAGGTGGAGGTCGAGCAGGAACGCAACCCGCGCCAGGCCGACCGTGCCGTCCGCGTCGAGCTGACCGCGTTCTCCAAGGGTCCGGTGATCCGGGCCGAGGCCGCCGCCGAGGAGAAGATGGGCGCCCTCGACCTGGCGCTCGACAAGATGGCGGCGCAGATGCGCCGTGCCGCCGACCGCCGTCGCGAGCACAAGCACAAGCACGACCGGGTCGCCGAC
This sequence comes from uncultured Actinomycetota bacterium, assembly GCA_963839565.1. Taxonomy (GTDB): domain Bacteria; phylum Actinomycetota; class Actinomycetes; order Propionibacteriales; family Nocardioidaceae; genus Nocardioides. The sequence continues at coordinate 59,874 of CAWIVR010000003.1, forward strand.
CTGCTCGACGCGGGCCTCGACGCCGGGCCGGCCGTGGACGACTCCGTCGCCACCGTGCGGCAGGTCGGTCCCATCACGGTGACCGGTGAGGGTCCGCTCGTGGTCCGCGAGAAGACGCACGCGGCGACCGCGATGACGCTCGACCAGGCGTTGTACGAGATGGAGCTGGTCGGCCACGACTTCTACCTGTACGTCGACAAGGACACCGAGCGGCCCTGCGTGGTCTACCGCCGACGCGGCTACGACTACGGGGTCATCTCCTTGGACCTCAAGGAGTAGCCCACCTCACCCATGGGGCGCCCCTGTCGACACCGCCCGTTCGGGCTATGGACCCCTAGTGCTCGAGGTTGGCGAACCCCGCCCCGGCATGGCCCAAGCGTGTCATGATGCCGTGGTGTCAGTGAACAACGAGCCGGCGACCCCCGAGCCGACGCGAGTCCTGGTCGTGGACGACCAGGAGCTGTTCCGCCGAGGCCTCACCATGCTGCTCGCAGCCGAGGACGGCATCGAGGTGGTCGGCGAGGCCGGTGACGGCATCGAGGGCGTCGCCCTGGCCACCCGTACCGCGCCGGACGTCGTGCTGCTCGACGTACGGATGCCCAAGCGCTCCGGCATCGAGGCCTGCCAGGAGATCAAGGAGGCCGTGCCGGCCGCCAAGATCATCATGCTCACCTCCTCCGACGAGGAGGCCGACCTCTACGAGGCCGTCAAGAGCGGCGCCTCGGGCTACCTGCTCAAGGACTCCTCCATCGACGAGGTCGCGCAGGCCGTCCGCGTGGTCGCCGACGGGCAGTCGCTGATCAGCCCGTCGATGGCGGTCAAGCTCATCGACGAGTTCAAGCAGATGTCGCGACCCGACCGCTCCGCCGTGCCGGGCCTGCGCCTGACCGAGCGCGAGCTCGAGGTGCTGCGCCTGGTCGCCAAGGGCATGAACAACCGCGAGATCGCCAAGCAGCTGTTCATCAGCGAGAACACCGTCAAGAACCACGTGCGCAACCTCCTCGAGAAGCTCCAGCTCCACTCGCGCATGGAGGCCGTCATGTACGCCGTCCGCGAGAAGCTGCTTGATCTGCCATAGGGCCGACCGAGGAACGAGGTCGGGCCTACGAGGCAGATCAGATTGAGCAAGCCCGCGTCCGAGCTCGCGAGGGCGCGACGGCGCGTCGAAATCCGGTGACGTAACCGCCCACCCCTACCCTGTCGGTGAGTGTCACTAGCCTCACCACCGTGGTGACCACGCTCTCCCAGTCGCAGGCCCGGCGGATCACGCTGGCCGCACAGGGGTTCCTCGACAAGCCGCACGACCAGCCGACGATGCGGACGCTGGCCCGCACGGTCGAGCGGACCGGCGTGCTCCAGGTCGACTCGGTCAACGTGCTGCAGCGAGCCCACTTCATGCCGCTGTACTCCCGCATGGGGTCCTACGACGTCGACCTGCTGGCCCGGGCCAGCGCGAGGAAGCCGCGCCGCCTGGTCGAGTACTGGGCCCACGTGCAGGCCCTGATGCCCGTCGAGCTGTGGCCGCTGATGCAGCACCGGATGGACTCCTACCGCAACCAGCGGCACAAGTGGTGGGGGAGCGAGGTCAGCGAGGAGCTGGTCGCCAACCTGATGGCCGAGATCGCCGACCGCGGCGCTTCCACGGCGCGCGACCTCGACGACGGGCTGCCGCGCTCCAAGGAGAACTGGGGCTGGAACTGGTCGGCCACGCGGCGCGCGCTCGACTACCTCTACATGATCGGCGAGGTCGCGATCTCGGGACGCAACAGCCAGTTCGAGATCAAGTACGACCTCCCCGAGCGTGTGCTGCCCGCCGACGTGCTGGCGGCGCCGACCCCGACCCTCCAGGACGCCAACCGTGAGCTCGTCCGGCGCGCCGCGCGTTCGCACGGCGTGGCCACGGCGCGCTGCCTGTCCGACTACTACCGCATGCGGCTCCAGCCGACCTCCGAGGACCGGGCCACCGCGGGAGCGATCGAGGACCTCGTCGCCGAGGGCGAGCTCGAGCCGGTGCGGATCGACGGCTGGAACCGGCCGGCGTACCTCCACCGCGACGCCCGCCGGCCGCGCCGGGTCGATGCGCGCGCTCTGCTGAGCCCGTTCGACCCCGTGGTCTGGCTGCGCGAGCGCACCGAGCGGCTCTTCGACTTCCACTACCGGATCGAGATCTACACGCCGGCGCCCAAGCGGCAGTTCGGCTACTACGTGCTGCCGTTCCTGCTCGGCGAGGAGATCGTCGGCCGGGTCGACCTCAAGGCCGACCGGCAGTCGGGTCGCCTGGTCGTGAAGGCGGCGTACGCCGAGCCGGGCGCCCCCGTGGAGACCGCAGAGGAGCTGTCGGCGGAGCTCGTCCGGCTGGCCGGCTGGCTCGGGATGGACGAGCTCACGGTCGAGCCGCGCGGTGATCTGGCGCCGCTGCTCCGTCCCTGAGCACGCCCTCGATCACGTCCGTGGCGTTGGTGGCGCCCGGCATCGCCCGGATGGCCGCGCCGAGGCGGGCGGCCGCAGCCCGGTGCGGCCCGTCGGCCAGCAGGCCGGCGATGACCGGCGCCAGCTCGTCGGCCGAGGCCTTCTTCGCCACCATCCGGCCCGCGCCGGCTCGCTCGACGGACCGGCCGACCATGGGCTGGTCGACGAACGGGTGCATCGGCATCACCAGCAGTGGCAGGTCATGGGCGAGTGCGCGCATCGTCGTGCCGTGACCGCCGTGGGTGACCACGAGCGAGACCCGGGGCATCAGCTCGCCGTGCGGCACGACGGCATGCAGCTCGTGGTTGGGGGCCGTGCGCAGCCGCGCGTGGTCGACGTGCGGGCCGGTGGTCACCACGATGCGGGCGTCGAGGGTCGCCGTCGCGTCGAGCAGGCGCTGGAGGCAGCCGGCCATCCCGGGGTACGCGAAGGTGCTCAGGCTGACCAGCACCGCCGGCGGCCCCGGCACCGGTGAGCTCGCCGTCACCACCGGACCCACGTACGTCACGTCGTGCCGGGGCGACTCCCCGGCCGGGTCGAGCTCCGGCAGCGAGGCGACCAGGGTTGCGCGGGCTGCGTCGAGGGAGGCACCCAGGCGCAGGCCCATCAGTCGCAGGCCGATGCCGATCGGTCCCCGCAGGAACGACCGGCGGAAGAAGGCGTCGTACAGGTGCTCGAGGACGACGTACGGTGTGCCGGCCCCGTCGCGGCGCAGCGCCTCCATCGCGCCGAGCAGCAGGCAGTCGACGACCACCAGGTCGGCGGGACGGCGTGCCAGCGCGGCGAGCGCGTCGCGGCCCAGGCCCCGGTCGCCGAACATCCGGATCATCGCGAGCAAGGACTGCGGGTCGTCGGCCGCGAACGGACGCGCGTGCGTGGTCGGCTCGACCTCGAAGCCCTGCGCCTCGAGCGGCGCGCGCTGGGAGGCGTGCCCCACGAACCGCACCCGGTGACCGCGGCGTCGTAGCTCGGCGGCGATGGCCGTCGCGGGCGGCACGTTGCCACCGCCGTCCCAGGTGACGAAGAGGATGTCGGCCATCTCAGTGCTCCTTGCTTCCCGCGGCCAGCACCGCGTCGACGAGGTCGTGCAGGCGCCGCTCGGTGACGGCGCGGGAGTGGCCGCGGTCGATCCGCAGCAGCTTCCACGTGTAGACGTCGGTGGCCACGACCAGCAGGTCGAGCAGCGCCTCGTCGTCGGTGAAGGGCGCGAACGCCTCGTGCACCCAGTCGCGGTGCATCGCCTTGCCACGGTCGGTGGCCTTGCGGGCCACGTCGTCGTAGCCCTCCTGGGCCAGCATCAGCAGCGCGGTCCGCCCGCGCCGCTCGTAGTGGTCGACGACGATCCGCACCGCGGCGGCTACGTCGCCGGGCGGCGTACGCCGTTCGTCCTCGGCGTCGACCATGGCGGCGTCCATCGCCTCGGCGAACAAGCCGTCGCGACTCCCGAACTGGCGCAGCACGGTCTGCACGCTGACGCCTGCGCGCTCGGCAATGGTGTCGAGGGTGACCTCCGCGAACGGCCGCTCCCCGGCCAGGGCGATCAGGGCGTCCACGATCCGGCGGCGCGTCGCGTCGACGGCCTGTGCCCGGGCACCCATGGTGTACTTCCGCGTCGTTTTCATGTCAGTCGATGTTGACACCAAAAGAGAATTGGTGTCAATAGTCATTCACACGAAAAAGGGAACGACCGGCTCAGCGGGCCCGTTGGGCATTCTGGAGGCTGCTCACCCGCTGGGTAGAGTGGCGCCGCTACCCCCAGACTTGTGTTGCAACCCGAGGAGTGCCCGCACGTGCCTGCGATTCTCGACCGACTGCTCCGCATCGGCGAAGGCAAGATCCTGCGTCAGCTGGAGGCGATCGCCAAGGCGGTCAACGCCATCGAGGACGATTTCGTCAAGATGAGCGACGCCGAGCTGCAGGGCATGACCGCCGAGTTCAAGGCCCGGCTCGAGAAGGGCGAGACCCTCGACGACCTGATGCCCGAGGCCTTCGCCACCGTGCGCGAGGCCTCGAAGCGGGTCATCGGCCAGCGGCACTACGACGTCCAGATCATGGGCGGCGCGGCGCTGCACCTCGGCAACATCGCCGAGATGAAGACCGGTGAGGGCAAGACCCTGGTCGCCACCCTCCCGTCCTACCTCAACGCCCTCAACGGCAAGGGCGTGCACGTCGTCACCGTCAACGACTACCTGGCCAAGTACCACGCCGAGTGGATGGGCCGCATCCACCACTTCCTCGGGCTGTCCACCGGCGTGATCCTGCCGTCGATGCGTCCCGACGAGCGGCGCGTGGCCTACGCCTGCGACATCACCTACGGCACCAACAACGAGCTCGGCTTCGACTACCTGCGCGACAACATGGCCAGCACGATCGAGGACTGCGTCCAGCGCGGCCACCCCTTCGCCGTCGTCGACGAGGTCGACTCGATCCTCATCGACGAGGCGCGCACCCCGCTCATCATCAGCGGCCCGACGCAGGACGAGGTCCGCTGGTACGCCGAGTTCGCGAAGATCGCCAAGACCCTCGACCGCGACTCCGACTACGAGGTCGACGAGAAGAAGCGCACCATCTCGGTGCTCGAGCCCGGCATCACCAAGGTCGAGGACCACCTCGGCATCGAGAACCTCTACGAGTCGGTCAACACCCCGCTCATCTCGTTCCTGCACAACTCCATCAAGGCCAAGGAGCTGTTCCGCAACGACAAGGAGTACGTCGTCATCGAGGGCGAGGTGCTCATCGTCGACGAGCACACCGGCCGCATGCTGGCCGGGCGCCGCTACAACGACGGCCTCCACCAGGCGATCGAGGCGAAGGAGGGAGTGACGGTCCGCGAGGAGTACCAGACGCTCGCCACCGTCACGCTCCAGAACTACTTCCGTCTCTACGAGAAGCTCTCCGGCATGACCGGCACGGCCATGACCGAGGCCTCCGAGTTCGACAAGATCTACCGGCTCGGCGTGGTCCCGATCCCGACCAACCTGCCGATGGTCCGCAAGGACCAGCCTGACCTCGTCTACCGCACCGAGGAGGCCAAGTACGACGCCGTCGTCGAGGACATCGTCGAGCGGCACGAGAAGGGCCAGCCGATCCTGGTCGGCACGGTCTCGGTCGAGAAGTCCGAGCACCTGTCCGGGAAGCTGAAGAAGCGCGGTGTCGCACACACGGTCCTCAACGCCAAGCAGCACGCCGGCGAGGCCCAGGTCGTGGCGATGGCCGGCCACAAGGGCGCCGTCACGGTGGCCACCAACATGGCCGGCCGCGGTACCGACATCATGCTCGGCGGGTCGGTCGACTTCCTCGCCGACGCCGAGCTGCGCAAGCAGGGCCTCGACCCCTTCGAGGACGGCGACGCCTACGAGACCGCCTGGCCCGCGATGGTCGAGAAGATCAAGGCGCAGGTGCGCAACGAGCACGACGAGGTGAAGGCGCTCGGCGGCCTGTACGTCGTCGGGACCGAGCGGCACGAGTCCCGCCGGATCGACAACCAGCTGCGTGGCCGGTCCGGCCGTCAGGGCGACCCGGGCGAGTCCCGGTTCTACCTGTCGCTCGAGGACGAGCTGATGCGGCTGTTCAAGTCCGACTGGGTCGACCGGGTGCTCCAGGTGCTGAAGATCCCCGACGACGTGCCGATCGAGAACAAGCGCGTCACCGGCGCGATCGCCAACGCGCAGGGCCAGATCGAGTCGCAGAACTTCGAGTCCCGCAAGAACGTCCTCAAGTACGACGACGTGATGGACCGCCAGCGCCACGTCATCTACGACGAGCGCCGCCGGGTCCTCGAGGGCGCGGACCTGAAGGACCAGATCAGCACCTTCGTCGACGACGTGGTCACCGGGTTCGTCACCGGGGCGACCCAGGGCTTCGCCGAGGAGTGGGACCTCGACGGTCTGTGGACCGAGCTGAAGCAGCTGTGGCCCGTCGGCCTCGACCTGGACGTGCTGGAGAAGCAGGCCGGCGGTCTGGCCAACATCGACCGCGACGAGCTGATCGCCGCCCTCAAGGCCGACGCGCACGAGGCGTACGCCCGTCGCGAGGACGAGGTCGGCGAGGAGGTCATGCGCGAGCTCGAGCGGCGCGTCATCCTCTCCGTGCTCGACCGCAAGTGGCGCGAGCACCTCTACGAGATGGACTACCTGCGCGAGGGCATCTACCTCCGCGCGTACTCCCAGCGCGACCCGCTCGTGGAGTACCAGCGCGAGGGCTTCGACATGTTCGCCGCTGTCATGGACGGCATCAAGGCGGAGTCGGTGGGCTTCCTGTTCAACCTCGACGTCCAGGTCGAGGAGGACGACGACGAGGAGGTCGAGGAGGAGTTCGAGCCGATGCGCGCCGAGGTCCCCCACGCCGGGGCGCGCGTCGTCACGCCGGGCCAGGACGACGACGAGGTGCAGGAGGCTCCCGCCTCGGTCTTCGAGAAGCCGGGTCAGGCGGGCCGCGAGACGCCGAGGGTCCGGGCCAAGGGCCTCGACCGGCCGAAGCAGCCGCAGAACCTGTCGTACTCCGCCCCGTCCGAGCAGGGCGAGGCCGAGGTGGCCGCGTCGGCGGCCGCGGGCTCCGACGACGAGTTCTCCGACGTCGGCCGCAACCAGCTGTGCCCGTGCGGGTCCGGCAAGAAGTACAAGCGCTGCCACGGCGCACCGGGCGGCCCCACCGGGCTGACCGCGCGCGTCAGCTAACGCCCAGGATCTCGCAGGGGGCCACCGGGGCGGCCGTGGGCCTCGGCCACGATCTCGGCGACGACGGACAGGGCGATCTCGCCGGGTCCCTTGCCGCCGAGGTCGTGGCCCGCAGGTACGTGCAGCTTGTCCAGCCCCGGCACGCCCTCCGCGCCGAGGTCGGCCAGCAAGCCCTCGGCCCGCCGTCGGCTGGCCATCATCGCGACGTACGACGCGTCCGAGGCGAGCGCGTCGCGCAGGACCGCGGGGGCGTCGGGGGCGTCGTGGTCGCACAGCACGACCGCGTCGCCGGCCCGCAGCCCGAGGCCGCCGAGCCGCGGACCGCCGTCGTCGTCGGCGATCACGACCACCTCGTGGCCGACCGTGCCGGCGATCGTCGCGATGGCTCGGGAGATCGGGTTGTCGGTCAGCAGGACCACCCGGCCCCGCTCGGTCTCGTCGTCGCGCCAGGGCTGCTCGCGGTCTGCGGGAGTCACCCGCCCAGTCTCACGCGAACTCGAGGGCGGCGCACACCCACCGGTCGCGGTGCCGCTCGAACCGCGCCGCCACCGCCCGCGAGCGGTGGCCGTAGCGGACGTGGGCGCTGACCTCGGCGACGTCCGCCGACACGAAGCAGGTGTGCACCGCCACCACCTGCGGCCGGGTGCCCTGGATGCCGCCCTGTCCGGGCCGGCGACCGACGGCCTGGGCCACCAGCTGCGCGCGGCGGCCGAGGTCCTGGTAGACCGGCGGCGTCGTCCAGCGCAGTACCTGCGACACCGGCCGGTCGCCGCCGACGATCTCCACCACGGCCTGGACGATCCGGCCGGAGAACCGCTCGAACTCGCGGCGGGCGGCGCGGCCGATGTCCACCACGTCGCCGGCGGGGGAGGCGGCCTGGTGGGAGACATCGGGTGGGTCCTGCCGGGGGGTCAGGTCCAGGGCCAGCGTGCCCTGCACGCTGGCGACGCCGACCGGCCGCAGGGGTGAGGGCAGCAGGGTCACGGTCCCCGCGGTCATCGCGCACCGCCGGTGGCCTCGGAGGGGAGGACCAGCCGCTGGCCCGGCGTGATCACCCCGGGGTCGGGGCCGATGACGTCGCGGTTGAGGGCGTAGATCGCCGGCCACGAGGCGCCGGCACCGAGCCGGCGGACGGCGATGTCCCACAGCGTGTCGCCGGGGGCGACCCGGACCGCCGGGACGCGCGGCGCCGCGACCGCCTCGGGCCCGACGGCGACGCGCTCCGGGAGCCGCAACCCGGCGAGTACCTGCGGGCCTGCCGGTCCCTGGCCCGCCGCCAGCACCGGGGAGGCCAGCCCGCCGGCGATGGCCGCCCCGCCGAGCACGAGGAGCGCGGTCCGGACACCCGCGGGGATGCCCCGACGGACCGTCGCCAGCCCGCGCAGCGCGTCGGCGGTCACCACCGTGGCCACGACCCACAGCCAGCAGGTCACCAACGCAACGGCGCCGGCGCAGCCCCACACCAGCGCGGTGGCGAAGGAGTCGCCGGGGCCGGTCAGCGCCACGGGGAGCGACCAGGCGACCAGGCCGGTCGCACCGACGGTGGCCGCACCCCAGACGGCCACGCAGCGACCACGTGACACCTGCATCCCGAGATCCATCGCGAACCTTTCGTTTGCTTCTGTTTGCTTCAGTCAAAGCCACTTTGTCCGTGTTGGCAAGGACTCCTCCACAGGACGCGGGCATGACAGGCTCGACGCCGTGGGTTGGGACGAGCGGCTGTTCGACCTCCTCGACGACCTCGAGGGGCAGGCCGAGGCGCTGTACGCCGCCGAGCGCGACGCCGAGCTGGCCGACCGCAGCCGGGCCGAGTACGCCGCGGTCACCCTGGCCGGCCGGCTGATGGCCTCGGTGGGCCGCGACGTCCTGCTCGACGTCGACGGCACGGGCGTCGTCCGCGGGGAGCTGCGCCGGGTCGGCACGGGCTGGTGCCTGGTGTCCGGCGACGCCGGCGACTGGCTGGTCCCCCTGGGCGCGATCGTGGCCGCGCAGGGAGTCTCGGACCGCGCCGTGCCCGAGGTCGCCTGGTCGGCCGTCTCCAGGCTGGGCCTGGGGTCCGCGTTGCGCCGGCTCGCCGACGAGGGGGCGGCCTGCGTGGTGGCCACGCGGGGCGGCGCCCGGCACGAGGTCGTGCTGACCCGGGTGGGGAAGGACTTCGTCGAGGCCGAGACCGTGGCCGACCCGGCCCAGCGGCTGTTGGTGGCGCTGGCGTCGATCGGTGCCGTGCAGAGCCGCGAGCCCGGCTGACTCAGGCGAGGACGGAGACCACGGCGAGCACCACGTAGGCCAGCACCGCGACGAGGAAGCCGGTCGCGAGCCCCTTCAGCGCCTGCACGTCTTCACGGCGCAGGCGGGCCCACACCAGCACGCCGGCCAGGACCAGGCCCATGGCCAGGCCCAAGGTCGGCAACAGGACGACCAGCACCGCGCCGAGCACGAACCCGACGACGACCCGGCCCACGGTCACGCCGCTCATCTCACTGGAAGGGCGCGTTGCTGACGATGGCCGTGACGTGGAACAGGCCGTAGCACAGGACGCCCGTGAGGAACCCCGCAGCCATCGCGGTCATGGCGTCGTCGCCGTCGCGCGTGAGGCTGGCGTAGGCGAGGGCGAGCCCCAGCGTGAGGGCGATGACGAAGGCGGCGACGACCAGGTAGACCCCGACGGCCGCGCCCAGCGCGGCGCCGAGGGTGAACTGCCACCAGCGGGAGACGGCCATCGCTCAGGTCGCGTCGAGGTCGTACGGCGGCGCCTCGCCGT
>CAWIVR010000004.1:0-57469 GCA_963839565.1 uncultured Actinomycetota bacterium
TGGCGCGCTGGCGCCACACGTCGCGGAAGAACTCGTAGCCCGACCACATCGTCACGGCCACGGCGCCGGCGAGGACCACCTGGGCGGCGTAGAAGATCACGTTGCCGAGGGTGTCCCACGGCTCGCCGGTGACCTGCCGCAGCGGCAGGCAGAGGGTCGACAGCGCGATCGCCTGGAGAACGGTCTTGACCTTGCCCGACCAGGCCGCGGCCACCACGACCTGCTTGAGGATCGAGAGCCGCAGCAGGGTGACGCTCCACTCGCGCAGGAGCACGACGATGGTCACCCACCACCAGATGTCCCCCACGATCGAGAGGCCGATGAAGGCCATCCCGGTGATGGCCTTGTCGGCGATCGGGTCGGCGATCTTGCCGAAGTTGGTGACCAGGTTGCGGGCGCGGGCGATGTCGCCGTCGATCTTGTCGGTGATCATCGCGCCGACGAACAGGATGAAGGCGACGGTCCGCCACAGGATCGAGTCGCCACCGTCGTGCAGCAGCGCCCAGCCGAAGAAGGGCACCATGACGATGCGCAGGCCGGTCAGCACGTTGGGAAGGTTCCAGTTGCTGACGGCCTGCTGCTCGCTCATCGCATGCTCACCGGTCGAGCCACCAGGTCCACCCCGTCGCTCGCCACCACGGTGGCGGTGACCAGGTCGCCGACGGCGACGTGGCCGGCGGCCAGCAGGGACGTCGTACCGTCGACCTCGGGCCCCTGGTGAGCGGCCCGCCCGACGACCTCGTCGTCGTCGAGCGACTCCACGAGGACCTCGACGGTCTCGCCGATGCGTTCCTCGGCCCGCCGGGCGGTCAGCTCCTCGACCAGCCCGCTGACGTGCGCGACCCGGGCGCGGACCTCGTCGTCGTCGTGCTTGTCGTCGAAGCCGGCTGCCTCGGTGCCGTCCTCGTCGGAGTAGCCGAAGACCCCGGTGACGTCCATGCGGGCCGCCACCAGGAAGTCGGTGAGCACCTCGAGATCGGCCTCGGTCTCGCCGGGGAAGCCGACGATGACGTTGGAGCGGACGCCGGCCTCCGGGGCCAGGGCACGTACCTGCTCGAGGAGCCCCAGGAAGCTCTCGGCGTCGCCGAAGCGGCGCATCCGCCGCAGCACCGGGCCGCTGGCGTGCTGGAAGGAGAGGTCGAAGTACGGCGTGACGCCGGGCGTGCGGGCGATCGTCTCGACCAGCCCCGGCCGGGTCTCGGCGGGCTGGAGGTAGGAGACCCGCACCCGGTCGACGCCGTCGACTGCGGCGAGCTCGGGCAGCAGCGTCTCGAGGAGGCGGATGTCGCCGAGGTCCTTGCCGTAGGACGTGGAGTTCTCGCTGACCAGGAACAGCTCGCGGGCGCCCTGGGAGGCCAGCCAGCGGGCCTCCTCGACCACCTCGGTCGGGCGTCGGCTGACGAAGGAGCCGCGGAAGCTCGGGATCGCGCAGAAGGTGCAGCGGCGGTCGCAGCCACTGGCGAGCTTGAGGCTCGCGGTCGGACCCTTGTCGAGGCGGATCCGGAGGCTGGCCGGCGCGTGCCCGGGGATCGTGCCCGGTGCCTCCTGGCGTTGTACGGGGCTGATCGGCAGCAGCTGGCGTCGGTCCCTCGGGACGTGAGCCTGGTGGGTCTCGCCGGCCAGGATCCCCTGGAGTCGCGCGGCGATGTCGGGGTAGTCGTCGAAGCCGAGCACCGCGTCGGCCTCGGGCAGGCTCTCGGCGAGGTCGGCGCCGTACCTCTCGGCCAGGCACCCGACGGCCACCACGGCCCGGGTGCGGCCGGAGTCCTTGAGGTCGGCCGCCTCGAGGAGCGTGTCGACGGAGTCCTTCTTGGCCTGCTCGACGAAACCGCAGGTGTTGACCACCACGGTGTCCGCGTCGGCCGGGTCGGCGACGAGCGTGAACCCACCCGCGGCCAGCCGGCCCGCCAGCTCCTCGGAGTCGACCTCGTTGCGGGCGCAGCCCAAGGTCACGAGTGCGACGGAGGTGGTCATAGGGCTCTGAGTATGACGCGTGGGTCACTCGATGTCGGAATCACCGGTCAGCCGGGGTGGAGCCGAGTAACCACCCGTTCGACCCACTGGTGACCCGCTTGAACGGGTGGGTAGTGGGTTCAGCGGGTGGTTACTCGCCATCAGGGCCCGACATCAGCCCGAACGGAAGGGGGTCAGCGGACGACGAAGGTGCCGGAGCCGGGGGAACCGGTGGCGCCGAGGGGGCCGTGGTCCTCGCCGTCGACCGAGACGGTGACCGAGCCGTCGGTGGCCTGGACGCGGACGGGTGGGGAGACCGAGAGGGTCTTGGAGCCGCCGAAGGCGAGGTCGCCGCTGAAGACCACCGCACCCGCGCCGTCCCGGACGATCACCCGGGCGCCGGAGGCGGGGGCCGAGATCACGACGGGCACGGCCGGCGCGACGGGCGCGCCCTGGTGGTTCGGGCCGCCGGAGCCGTTGAGGACGATCGCGTCACTGGGCCCGACCGGGCCGTCCATGACCAGCCGGGCGATGGACCACGCCAGCACCAGCGCCATCACCGCGGCGACGAGCACCGACCAGTTCGGGCCCCCGCGCGTGGCGCGGATGCCGCCGCTGTGCGCGAGCTCGGCCTCGAAGACCCGGCGCGGGTTGACGGGCGCGTCGGCGTACCGCTCGTCGTACGACGCCAGCAGCGGCGCTGCGTCGACGCCGAGGATGCGCGCCAAGGTACGGATGTGGCCGCGGGCGTAGAAGTCGCCCCCGCACGGGACGAAGTCGTCGACCTCGATCGACTCGATGACGTGCGGCCGGATCCGGGTGCGCTCGGCGACCTGGTCGACCGAGAGCCCCAGGCGGGTGCGGGCGGCGGCGAACTCCGGACCGATGACCGGCTCCACGGCCGGCTCGATGGCGAGGTCGTCGATGACCACGGTCTCGAGGGCGTCACCCGGGATGACGACGGGCGCGACCCAGTCCTCCAGGTCGACGCCGCCGGGCCTCCGCAGCTCGAGCTCCTCGGGCAGCGCGCGACGCGTGGCGTCCTCGTCGAGGTCCGGCTTGAGCGCGTTGGCCCCGGCGACCAGGTCGCTCCTGACCTCGCTGCGGCGACTCGTCACCAGGTGCCGCAGCGGGCTGGGCGTGGAGCTCGCGACGAGCGGCGCCGGCACGGCCTCGGTCGTCCCCGGGGCGTCCACGTCGGGACGCGACCGCAGCCGGGCCGCCACCACGCCGATGCCGTGGGCGATCGCCGGGCCGGGGTGCGTCCAGCGCAGCACGGCAGGCGTGCTCGGCTCGAGGTCGTCCTCGGGCGCCTCGACGCGGTCGTCGACGTGCTCGTCGGTCTCCGGGTCCTCGGGCCAGGCGCCGGTGACCTCGGTACGACCCTCGGCCAGGGCCCGGAGGGCGGCCTCGATGTCGTCGGTCCCGACCACGCGCGTGGCCAGCGAGAGCGGGACGGTGAAGGGAGCGCCGTACAGGCGCCGGGCCAGCCGGAGCGGAGCGGCGCGCGCCCGCGTCGGCCTCGGCCTCCACGCGCTCGGCGTTTCGGGGCACCAGCACCACGCGGCCGTCCCGCAGACCGGCGCGGCCGGTGACCTGGACCCGCTGCAGCGAGCCCCACGTCAGGCCGGCCCACGACCGGCCCAGCCGCAACCGCACGCCGAGGTCGTCGGCGACGAGCAGGGGCGTCCGCGCGTCGAGCAGGGCCGCGAGGTGGGCCACGGCCACCAGCGCCATCAGGGCGCAGACGGCCCAGTCCAGCGCGGACCCCGTGTCCACGGCGCGGGCGAGGTACGCCGTCGCCACCGCACCCGCGAGCACGCCGACGAGGGCGGCCACGCCGGCCCGCCGCCGTACCTCCACGGTCGCGGGTTCGGCAGCAACCGAAGCCTCCTCGGCCAGCTCCTCGGCCGTCACCGGTGCCGGCAGCGGCCCGAACTCGGTCGGCACGTCGAACTCGACGAGCTCGTCGTCGCACACCGGCAGATCCTGGGTGTGGTCCTCGTTCACAGCTCCCCCTGAAGTGTCGCGATCACACCGTCGATCTCGTCGGGCTTGACCAGCACGTCGCGGGCCTTCGAGCCCTCGCTCGGCCCGACCACTCCCCTGCTCTCGAGGATGTCCATCAGCCGGCCGGCCTTGGCGAAGCCGACGCGCAGCTTGCGCTGCAGCATCGACGTCGACCCGAACTGCGTGGAGACGACGAGCTCCACGGCCTGGATCACCAGGTCCATGTCGTCGCCGATGTCGTCGTCGAGCTCGCGCTTGGCCGCGGCCGGAGCGGTCACGTCCTCGCGGTAGGTCGGCTGCAGCTGGGTCTTCACGTGCTTGACGACCTGGGCCACCTCGGCCTCGGTCACCCACGAACCCTGCACGCGCACGGCCTTCGAGGCGCCCATCGGCAGGAACAGCCCGTCACCCTGGCCGACGAGCTTCTCGGCGCCCGGCTGGTCGAGGATGACCCGGCTGTCGGCCAGCGACGACGTCGCGAACGCCAGCCGCGAGGGCACGTTGGCCTTGATCAGGCCGGTGACCACGTCGACCGACGGGCGCTGGGTGGCCAGCACCAGGTGGATGCCCGCGGCCCGGGCCAGCTGGGTGATCCGGACGACGGAGTCCTCGACGTCGCGGGGCGCGACCATCATCAGGTCGGCCAGCTCGTCGACGATCACGACGAGGTACGGGTACGGCGTCAGCTCGCGCTCGCTGCCCGGCGGCACCGTGACCTTGCCCGCCCGCACCGCCTTGTTGAAGTCGTCGACGTGACGGAAGCCGAAGTTGGCCAGGTCGTCGTAGCGCATGTCCATCTCGCGCACGACCCACGCCAGCGCCTCGGCGGCCTTCTTCGGGTTGGTGATGATCGGGGTGATCAGGTGCGGGATGCCCTCGTAGGCGTTCAGCTCGACCCGCTTGGGGTCGACCATGATCATCCGTACCTCGTCGGGCGTCGACCGCATCAGCAGCGACGTGATCATCGAGTTGATGAAGCTGGACTTGCCGGAGCCGGTGGCGCCGGCGACCAGCAGGTGCGGCATCTTCGCCAGGTTGGCGACCACGAACCCGCCCTCGACGTCCTTGCCGAGACCGACCACCAGCGGGTGGTGGTCGGAGCGGGCCGTCCCGGACCGGAGCACGTCGCCGAGCGACACGATCTCCTTGTCCAGGTTGGGGATCTCGATGCCGATGGCGGACTTGCCGGGGATCGGCGACAGGATCCGGACGTCGGCCGACGCGACGGCGTACGCGATGTTCTTGGACAGCGCGGTGACCTTCTCGACCTTCACGGCCGGGCCGACCTCGACCTCGTACCTCGTCACGGTCGGGCCACGGGTGTAGCCCGTGACCTGCGCGTCGATGCCGAACTCCTCCATCACCTGGGTGAGCCGCTCGACCACCGCGTCGCTGGCCTTGGACCGGGCCTTGTGCGGAGAGCCGGCGCGCAGCACGTCGTTGGCCGGCAGCGTGTAGGCGATGTCGCCGGACAGCGCGAGCTGCTCGACGCGCTGGGGCAGCGGCGTGTGCGGCGGCGGCTCGAGCTCGCCGTCGACGGCCGACACCTCGGCCGTCGCATCCGGGTCGACGTCGGCCTTCTTGCGCCCGCGCCGCCTGACCTCGCGCTCCTCGAGGACCGGGGAGTCGTAGGCCGGGTCGCCCATCTCGGGGTCGATGTCGCCGGTCTCGGTCAGCGGGCCTCGGCGGCGCGAGACCCGGATCGGCTGCGTCGGCTCGCCCTCGTCGAGGGCCTCGTCGCCCTCGGCGTGCGTACGGCCGAGCAGACGGTCACGCAGGGCGCGGAGACGGTGCGGCACCTGGTAGACGGGGGTGGCCGTGATGACGAGGACGCCGAACACGCACAGCAGCACGAGCAGCGGGACCACGACGTACGGCGTGCGGAGCAGGTCGAGCAGCAGGCTCGCCACCACGAACCCGACGGCCCCACCGGCGTCCTGGAGGTCGCTGGCGTCGCCGAGCTCGGGCTGCGGGCTGCCGTTGGCGACGTGGACGATGCCGAGGATCCCGAAGGCGAGGGCGACCCAGCCGACGACCTGGCGTCCGGCCGGCCCGTTGCGCTCGGGGTCGCGCATGTTGCGCCAGCCGATCAGCACCAGCACGAGCGGCACCAGCCAGCCGACCTTGCCGACCGACCCGGCGACGACCGTGCGGACGCCCTCCATCACGGTGCCCGGGAGCTGCCACCAGACGGCAGCCGCGGCGACGACGGCCAGCCCGATGACGAACAGCCCGACGCCGTCGCGACGCTGCTCGGGGTCGAGGTCGCGAGCGCCCCGACCGATCGAGCGGGCGAGCGAGCCCAGCCCGTGGGCGATCCCGAGCCACACGGCCGCCACGCCGCGGCCGAGCGCGGCGAAGGCCCGGAAGACCGGGCCCGGCCCGCTCCGGACGGCGCGCGGTGCCGGCCTGCGCGTGCGCGTGGGCGCGCGCTTGCTCGAGGAGCGCTTCTTCTTGCTGGGTGTACCCCGGGTCCGGGTGCCGGATGCGCCTCGTGTGGTCCGTCCAGACGAACTGGACCGACCGCTCTTGGACGTGCTCCTGCTCCGCGAACCCGGCGGGGAAGACGTACGGGTCGCCATGACACCAAACGTAGGCCACCGTCACTCCAGTCACACGGACCACACGGCCGTGTCGGCGCTCGACCGCACGGCCATCCTCCCCAGAAGGGAATCGCCGGGAAATTTTCCCGTGGCTTGCTGGACCCGGAGGAGGGGCGACCCTAAGGTGCCCCCGGGGCCGTGCGGCTCCGATCTCCTCCACACCCCTCGAGGGAGCATCTGTGAAGTCACTCAGGTACGTGGTCGGACTCGCCGTTGTCGGCGCAGGTCTGACCGTCGTCCCGGCGGTCCAACAGGCCGCCGCAGGCGACGTGCCCGCACCAGCGGTGCGCGAGCCGTCACTCGTCCAGAAGGTCCGCGAGGGAGCCCATGGCTCCGTCGAGGTCAGCTCGTCCCGCGCCACCGGCAAGGCGTCGTCCATGCGCGCCGGGGTGGGACGGTGACCTGTACCCGTCCAGCGACGCCCGGCCGATCGGCAAGGCCGACGCGTTCCTGCGGCAGTACGCGCGGGCGTTCGGCGCCCCCTACCGCCAGCTGGTCCGCACCTCGGTCAAGAAGGACCGCATCGGGTCGACCACCCTCAGCTACGTGCAGCGCTACCACGGCGTCCCCGTGTTCGGCGCCATGCTGCGCATGAGCATCGACAAGCAGGGTGACCTGACGTCGGTCGGCGGCGCTCTCGTGCCCGACGCGCGACGTGGACACCACCCGCACGGTCGGCCCCCGCAAGGCCGCGGCCCGCGCGGTGGCGCTGGTCCGCAGCCAGCCCCCCGGCGCCAGCGACGGCCACCAGGTCTCCACGCGCGGCATCAAGGCCGTGTCCACCAAGCTCGTGGTCTACCGCCACGGCCTGATCCAGGGCATCGACAAGAACAACACCGAGCTCGCCTACCAGGTGGAGGTGACCAACCGGAAGAACATCCGCGACGTCGTCTTCATCTCGGCCAACGGCGGCAAGGCGGTCAACCGCTACTCACTCGTCGACAACGCGCTCCACCGCGTCCTCTACGAGGCCGAGCTGCACCAGAACGGCAGCACCCAGTACAAGAAGATCTGGGAGGAGGGCGACAACCGCAACAAGCTGAAGACCGTCGACCAGGCCAACATGGTCGACTCGACGGGCGAGGCCTACTGGCTGTTCAACAACGCCTTCGGCCGCGACTCGTACGACGCCGCCGGCGCGCACATGGTCACCATCAACAACGACCCGCGCATCGAGTGCCCGAACGCCAACTGGAACGGCGTGACGACCAACTACTGCGACGGGGTGTCGTCCGACGACGTCGTGGCCCACGAGTGGGGTCACGCCTACACCGAGTACACGTCGGGCCTGATCTACCAGTGGCAGCCCGGTGCGATGAACGAGGGCTTCTCCGACGTCTGGGGCGAGACCGTCGACCTCATCAACGGCCGCCAGGACGAAGGCGAGGGCGACATCGACCGCCGTGCGCCCCGTCGGGCTCTGCTCGACGCACACCGGCGCGCTGCCGCTGCTGACGATCAACGCCCCGTCGTCGATCGCCAAGGACTGCCTGACCGGCGGTGCGTCGTTCGGCGAGCCGCTGACGGCCACCGGCATCACGGGCAACGTCGTCGTCGCGACCGACGTCGCCGAGCCGGCGGACGCCGACCCGGCCGGTACGACGACCGACGGCTGCTCGCCGTACACCAACGCGGCCGCCGTGGCGGGCAACATCGCCATGGTCGACCGCGGCCGGTGCACGCTTCGAGCAGAAGGCCCAGGTCGCCACGGCGGCCGGCGCAGCGGCGCTGATCATCGGCAACCGCGACGACAGCGCCGATCGGCATGTCCGGGACGCGGACACCTCGCTGCGTCTCGACCGTGTCGGCATCGGGCTCACCGACCGTGAGTCGATCCGGACGGCCCTGGCCGGCGGTGCGACACGGTCAACGTCACCATGAAGGACGCCGGCGGCGCGCGCCACGACTCCTACCGCTGGCTGATCGGCGAGGAGTCGCCGGCCTTCGGCGGCGCGATCCGCGACATGTGGACGCCCACCTGCCTCGGCGACCCCGGCAAGGTGATCCGACGCGAGTACAAGTGCTCGGCCGACGACAGCGGCGGCGTGCACGGCAACTCCGGCGTGGTCAACCACGGCTACGCCCTGCTCGTCGACGGCGGCACGTTCAACAACGTCACCGTGGACGGCATCGGCCTCGACAAGGCGGCCAACATCTACTGGAGGGCGCAGAGCGACCAAGCTCATCCCCACCAGCGGCTTCCCCGAGCTGGCCACCGCCCTGGAGGCTTCCTGCTCCGAGCTGGTCGGCCAGCCGATCAACGAGCTCAGCACGGACGCCAACGACCCGTCGGCGGCCACTGACCTGATCACGGCCGGCGACTGCGACCAGGTCGCCGCGGCCAACGCCGCGGTGCAGCTGCGCTTCGACCCGACCGACCAGTGCGGCTGGGTGCCCCAGCTCGACAAGAACACCCCCGCCCTCTGCGGTGCCGGCGCCACGTCGACCACCGTGTTCAGCGAGGACTTCGAGGACGGGATCGACGGCTGGGCCGTGACCAACGCAAGCGTCTACGGCAGCGACCCGCTGCCGTGGGTGTCGGCCGCGGTTCCGCACGGTGAGCACGCCAGCAAGGTGGCCCAGGGTCCGGCTCCGGACGAGGGTCAGTGCGACGGCACCACGAGCGACATCTCCGGTGCCAGCATGCTCACCAGTGGGGACATCGTGATCCCCGCGACGTCGACCGGGCCGAAGATGCAGTTCACGCAGTACTTCGCGACCGAGGACGGTGTGGACGGCGGCAACGTCCAGCTGAGCGTCAACGGCGGGGCCTTCGCCCCGATCCCGGCGTCGGCCTACACCTTCAACAAGCCGCGGGCGCTGCTCACGGCGGCGGCGGGCAACACCAACCCGCTGGCCGGTCAGGACGCCTTCTCCGGGTCCGACCCGGGCTCGGTGTTCGGCAGCTGGGGCGAGTCGCAGATCGACCTCGCCGCAGCGGGCGTCGACCCGGGCGACACCATCAAGGTGCAGTTCGCCGTCGGTCGCGACGGCTGCGGCGGCAACGACGGCTGGTACGTCGACGACGTGCTGATCGTGACCTGCGGCACGGGCCCGACGGCCACGGCCACCGCCACGGCGACCGCCACCGCCACCGCCACGGCCACGGCGACCGCCACGGCCACCGCCACGGCCACGGCCACGGGCACCTCGACGGCCACCACGTCGCCGACGCCCACGACCACGCCGCCCGCGGCGAAGGCGGCGACGACCACGAAGGTGAGGAAGCCGAAGAACGCCCCGGCGTTCAAGGCTGACTTCAAGGTCAGGGTCGTCGTCGCGGCGACCAGCGCCACCCCGACCGGTCGGGTCGTCATCACCTACAAGGGCGAGAGGATCGGCAAGGGCAAGCTCGTCGACGGCAAGGTCAAGATCACCATCACGAAGAACCTGAAGGTCGGCAAGCACACGCTCGTCGCCAAGTACAAGGGTTCCTCGACCGCCCTGCCGAGCAAGACGAAGTTCACCATCAAGATCGTCGAGGGCTGACGACCCAGCACCACCTGACAGCACGAGGGCCCCGCCGGATCCGTCCGGTGGGGCCCTCGCGCTCTCTGCGATGATGTGGCGCACGCCACGAAAGGTGAGTGTGAGTCCAGATCCGGTGCCGGTGATCGCCGTCGCGGTCGAGGCCGCGTCCGTCGAGCGACCCGTCATCGACGCCTGGGCGGCCGAGCAGGACCCACCCGTCGAGGCCGTCCTCGACGCCGTGTCGGGGACCGGCGAGGGCCTGGGTGCGGCCCTGGCGACGTACGAGGACGCCCTCGTCGTCCCGGTCCGGCGTGGCCTGGCTGCCGACGGTCGAGCGCGCGGCGGGCACGTCCCGGCTCTCCGAGCTCGCGCTGCTCGCGACGCCGAAGCGGCCGGCCACCTGGCTCTCCCGCCGGCTGGCGGCCCTCTCCCCCAATCGGCGCCGCGTGCTCACCGGCGAGCCCGCCCTGCTCAGCGAGCTCCACAAGCGGTTCGCCGACACCGCCGGGGATGCCACCGACCCCGAGGCCTTCGGCGCCTTCGTCCGCCGGTCGGCCGTGGTGACCCTCGAGCGCGAGGAGCGGGCCGAGATCGGCAACCGCTACAAGGTGCCGCACGCCGTCAGTGAGGAGATCCTGGCGCGCAAGGAGTTCCGCGACGAGATCGCGGAGGTCTCGGCCGAGATGGGGCTGACCGTCGACGAGGGCCTGGAGAAGGCCGAGGAGTGCCTCGACGAGCTGGTGGCCGTCCAGAGCCGCGCGGCCGTGGACATGTTCTACGCGATGATGGGGCCGCTGCACTCCTCGACGTGGCAGGTGCTCGCCGACCAGTCGGGACTGACCAGGCTGCGGGAGCTCAACAAGCGGTACGCGCTGGTGTTCCTGCCGGCCCACCGCTCGTACGTCGACACGCTCGTCCTCGGTGACGTGCTCGCCCGCAACGACTTCCCGCGCAACCACGTGATGGGCGGCGCCAACCTCCGCATCTGGCCGATCAGCGACCTGGCGAGGCGGGCCGGCATCGTGTTCATCCGCCGCAGCTTCGGCGACGACGAGATCTACAAGTCCGTGGTCCAGGAGTACTTCGCGTTCCTGCTGGCCAAGCGCTTCAACCTGGAGTGGTACTTCGAGGGCGGGCGCTCGCGCACCGGCAAGATCCGCAGCCCTCGCTACGGGCTGCTCCGCTACGTCGCCGAGGCCGTCCAGAGCGGTCGCGTCGAGGACGTCTACCTGGTGCCGACCTCGATCACCTACGACCGTCTGCACGAGGTCGCCTCGATGGCCGCCGAGCAGGCGGGCGGCAAGAAGCAGGCCGAGGGCCTCAAGTGGCTGGCCGAGTACGCCCGGTCCCAGCGGCGGACCTCGGGCGGCTCGGCGTACGTGCGCTTCGGCGAGCCCATCGCGATCCGGTCCTGGCTGCCGCCGGCCGACGCCTCGGACGACGACAACCGGGCGGCGCTGCACAAGATCGCGTTCGAGGTGGCCGTGGGCATCAACCACACCTCGCCCCTGACGGCCAACGGGCTGCTGGCCCTCACCCTGCTCGGCGTCCGCGACCAGTCGCTCACGCTGACCCAGATCCAGCGGATCCTCGAGCCGGAGCTCGCCTACATCGAGGCGCGCGGGCTGCCCTCGACGGGGCTCGAGCGGCTCCGCGACCCCGAGGAGCTCACGGCCGTGCTCGCCGGGCTGGTCCGGGCGAAGGTCGTCACCGTCTACGACAAGGGTGAGCTGCCGGTGTACGCCGTCGACCGCGGCCAGCACCTGGTCGCCGCGTTCTACCGCAACAACGCCATCCACTGGTTCGTCAACCGCGCCATCCTCGAGCTCGCGATGCTGTGGACCTCGCAACAGGAGTCCGACAACCCCGAGCTCACCGGCTGGACCGAGGCCAAGCGGATCCGCGACCTGCTCAAGTTCGAGTTCTTCTTCCCCGACCGCGACACGTTCGAGGCCGAGCTGCGCGACGAGCTCGCGCTGATCTCCCCCGGGTCCTCCGACCCGGCCGCCGCGCTGCGGGGCTCGGGCGTGCTGATGGCCCACCGCGTGCTGCGCTCGTTCCTCGACGCCCAGCTGGTGGTGGCCGACCGGCTCGCGGCCGTCGGGGCCGGCCGGCCGATCGAGAAGGGCGCCCTGCTCGACGAGTGCGACCGGGTCGGTCAGCAGATGCTGCTCCAGCGGCGCCTGCACAGCCCCGAGTCGGTCTCCCGCGAGCTGTTCACCTCGGCCATCGACCTCAAGGACAACCTCGGCCTGCTGACCCCGGCGGAGGGCGAGTCTCCCGAGGACCTGCAGCGCCGGCGTACCGAGCATCTCGAGTTCGTCACCAGCCTGATCGATCGCGCCCAGCTCATCGAGTCGCTGGACGCAGCCAACCGAGCGGAGGTCACGGGTGTTGCTGTCTGATCGCCTGGCGCAGGTGTACGCCGGGCCGGAGGGTCCGCAGGTCGCGGCGTTCTTCGACTTCGACGGCACCCTCATCCACGGCTTCTCCGCCGTGGACTTCTACCTCGACCGGATCCGCAGCGGGAAGGTGAGCCCGCTCGAGGCGATCCGCACGACCGCGATGGCCATCAGGGGCATCGAGACCGAGGAGGACTTCGAGAAGCTCGTCGCCATCGGCCTCAGCGGGCTCGACGGCCAGCACCTGGACGACGTCAGCGCCGTCGGTGAGCGGGTGTTCGCCAAGAAGCTGGCGGCGCGCGTGTACCCCGAGGGCTGGCAGCTCGTGCAGGCCCACCACCGGATGGGCCACACGCTCGTCCTCGCCTCCTCGGCGACCCGCTTCCAGCTCGAGGCCGCCGCGCGCACCCTCGACATCGAGCACGTCCTGTCCACCGCCCTGGAGTCCGGCGTGGACGGCATCCTCACCGGCCGGGCCGACGGCCCGACGTTGTGGCGGGCCGGCAAGGCGCGCGCCGTCCGCGAGTTCGGCGCCGCGCACGGCATCGACCTCGAGGCGAGCTACGCCTACTCCAACGGCAACGAGGACATCGACTTCCTGAGCCAGGTCGGGTACCCCGCGGCGACCACCCCCGAGGACAAGCTGCGCGAGCACGCGACCGCCGAGAGCTGGCCGGTGCTCGACTTCCGCAGCCGCGGCCTGCCCAGCCTGCCCACCATCGCCCGCTCGGCCGCCGCGATGGGCGGCATCCTGACCGGCATCGGCACCGGTGCGGCGTTCGGGCTGCTCAACGGCAGCCGCCGCACGGCCATCTCGTCGATCATGGCCCTGTCATCCGAGTACTCCCTCGCCCTCGCCGGGGTACGGGTCGACATCGTCGGCGAGCAGCACGTGTGGGAGCAGCGGCCCGCGGTGTTCGTGTTCAACCACCAGAGCCAGCTCGACGTCTTCGTGATCTGCTACCTGCTGCGCCGCGACTTCACCGGCGTGGCCAAGCAGGAGCTGACCAAGGACCCGATCTTCGGACCGCTGTTCAAGTTCGCCGGCGTGGCCTTCGTCGACCGCAAGGGCGGCGGCAGCCCCCGCGAGGCCCTCGCCCCGGCAGTGGCCAAGCTGCAGGAGGGCATCTCGGTCGTCATCGCACCCGAGGGGACGCGCTCGCTGACCCCCTCGCTCGGCGAGTTCAAGACCGGCGCGTTCCACCTCGCGCGCGAGGCCGGCGTCCCGGTCGTGCCGATCGTGATCCGCAACGCCGGCGAGCTGATGTGGCGCGACGCCCTGACGATCAAGCCCGGCACCGTCCAGGTCGCCGTGCTGCCGCCGATCGACGTCTCCGCCTGGCCCGCCGACCAGGTCCGCAACAAGACCCGCGAGGTCCAGGAGCAGTTCGCCGACACCCTCGCCCACTGGCCCGGCGACCCCCGCCCGGCCCCCAAGGACCCGACCCCGCCCAAGAAGAAGGCCGCTCCCCGGAAGGCCGCCACGAAGAAGACCGTCGCCAAGAAGACGGCGACCAAGAAGTCGTCCGCGCCCCGACGGCGTACGGCCGAGTGAGGGTCGAGGTCAGGCGCGGCCGGTGAACCAGGGGTCGGGGAGGTCGAAGTAGGTCAGGTCGTGCATCTGGCCCATGCCGGCCTCCATGTCGCGCTGGACCTCCTCGGGCATCTCCTGCTTCTCGCCCTCGCGGGCTGCCTCCTGCGAGGTGAAGTAGATGGTCTGGGTGAACTGCCCGTCGTCGGCGACGGCGACCGTGCCGCCGATGATCTCCGGACGCATCTCGCGCAGGCCGTCCATCGGCGCCTGCATGAACGACCGGAACCCGGCCGCGTCGTCGACCCGGCCCTGCATCACCTGGACGAACCCGGCGTCGTCGCTGCCACCGTCGAGCATGGTGAACGCGTCGTCGTAGTTGCGGAAGTCGACCTCGCCGTCGTAGCAGGTGGATGTCTCCTGCCACCACGCGTCCTGCTCGGGCCGCGACGACTGGGCGTCGGCCTGCTCACGGGACTCGAACCGGACCACGGCCACGAACGTGCCGTCGTCGGTCAGGCCACCCGTCGAGCCGAGGAAGCCATCGGCGCCCGGAGCAAGGTCCCGCTCCCACACGTCGAGCTGCTTGCGGAGCCGGTCGGCGTCGCTACAGCGCCCCTGGATCACCTGGATGAACATCGCTGCCTCCTCTCCCGAGAAGCCGCTCCGCCCTGAAGCGGTCGACGTACGACGCTACGCCGACCACGCGCCCACCGACAGTGGCTTTCCTTACGCCTCGATGACCACCGGGATGATCATCGGCCGGCGCTTGAGCTCGCGGTTGACCCAGCGGCCCACGACCCGACGGATGACCTGCTGGAGCTGGTAGGCGTCGTTGTTGCCCTCGGAGCCGGCCCGGTCGAGCGCATCGATGATCGGCTGCTTGATCGTGTCGAACGTCGAGTCGGGCTCGGCGAAGCCGCGCGCGTGGATCTCGGGACCGCCCGCGACCTTGCCGCTCACCGAGTCGACCACGACGATCACGGAGATGAACCCCTCGGAGGCCAGGATGCGCCGGTCCTTCAGCGACGACTCGGTGACGTCGCCGATCGAGGAGCCGTCGACGAACACGTAGCCGCAGTCGACCTTGCCGGCCACCGTGAGCCGCCCGTCGACGAGGTCCACGACGACGCCGTCCTCGGCGACCACGACGTTCTCCGCGGCCATGCCCGTCAGGCGGGCCAGGGCGGCGTTCGCCCTCATGTGCCGGATCTCGCCGTGCACGGGCATCACGTTGCGCGGCCGCACGATGTTGTAGGCGTAGAGCAGCTCGCCGGCGCTGGCGTGACCGGACACGTGCACCATCGCGTTGCCCTTGTGCACCACGTTGGCGCCCCAGCGGGACAGGCCGTTGATGACCCGGTAGACGGCGTTCTCGTTGCCGGGGATCAGGCTGCTGGCCAGGATGACGGTGTCGCCCTCCTCGATGTGCACGAGGTGGTGGTTGCGCTGGGCGATCCGGCTCAGTGCCGAGAGCGGCTCGCCCTGGCTGCCCGTGGAGAGCAGCACCTGCCGCTCGGGCGCCAGCTCGGCGAGGTCCTTGACGTCGACCAGCACGCCTTCGGGGACCGTCAGGTAGCCCAGGTCGCGGGCGATGGCCATGTTGCGCACCATCGAGCGCCCGACGTAGGCGACCTTGCGGTGGTGCTCGACAGCGGCGTCGAGCACCTGCTGCACGCGGTGCACGTGGCTGGCGAAGCACGCCACGATGATCCGCTGCGCGCTCTTGTGGAAGACGCGGTCGAGCACCGGGCTGATGTCGACTTCGGGCGTGGTGAACCCGGGCACCTCGGCGTTGGTGGAGTCGGTGAGGAAGAGGTCGACCCCCTCCTCGCCCAGCCGTGCGAAGGCCCGCAGGTCGGTGATCCGGCCGTCGAGGGGCAGCTGGTCCATCTTGAAGTCGCCGGTGTGCAGCACCAGCCCGGCGCCCGTGCGGATCGCCACCGCCAGCGCGTCGGGGATGGAGTGGTTGACGGCGACGAACTCGAGCTCGAAGGGGCCGAAGGTGATCCGGTCCCCCTCCTTGACGACGTGGTGGACGGTCTCCTTGAGCCGGTGCTCGCGGAGCTTGGGGTCGAGCAGGGCGAGGGTGAGCTGGGAGCCGACGAGCGGGATGTCCCCGCGCTCGCGCAGGAGGTACGGCGTGGCGCCGATGTGGTCCTCGTGACCATGGGTCAGCACGAGCGCCTCGACGGCGTCGAGCCGGTCCCGGATGGAGTCGAAGTCGGGGAGGATCAGGTCGACCCCGGGGTGGTGGTCCTCCGGGAACAGGACGCCACAGTCGACGATGAGCAGGCGGTCGTCGTACTCGAAGACGGTCATGTTGCGGCCGACCTCGCCGAGGCCGCCCAGGGCGATGACCCGCAACCCTCCGGTGGCCAGCGGGGCAGGCGCGGAGAGCTCGGGGTGGGGATGACTCAAGGGATTCCTTAGGGGATGAGTTGGGAGGCGACCAGGCCCTCACGGAGGGCGGCCACCTCCTCGTCAGAGAGCGGCACGAGTGGGCCGCGCACGTTGCGGTTGTCGAGGACGCCGAGCAGCTGGAGGCAGGCCTTCGCCGTGGTCGCCCCGTAGTTGGGGACGCCCATGATGGCGTCGGTGGCCGGCAGCAGCCGTTGGTACGTCGTGAGGGCGGCGGCGTGGTCGCCGTCGAGGAAGTCGCGGATCATGCTCGCTATCTCGCGGCCGGCGGCGTGGCCGACGACCGAGACGACCCCCTGTGCGCCGTGCGCCAGCCACCCGAGGGTGGACACGTCGTCGCCGGAGTACAGGTCGTAGCCCATCTGGATGATCTTCACGCCTCGGGCGTAGTCGCCCACGGCGTCCTTCACGGCCACCACGGTGTCCCACTCCTTGGCGGCGGCGTAGGTGTCCAGGTCGATCTGGGTGGCGGTGCGTCCGGGGACGTCGTAGAGCATCACCGGCACACCCGTGCTCTCCACGACCGAGCGGAAGTGGTGGAGCACGCCGGCCTGGCCGGGCTTGTTGTAGTACGGGGTGACGAGCAGCAGCCCGTCGGCGCCGAGCTTCTCGGCCTGGCGGGCCAGCTCGACGGAGTGGGCAGTGGCGTTGGTGCCGACGCCGGCGACGACGCTCGCGCGGTCGCCGACCGCGTCGATCACGGCGCGCAGGATGTCGCCGTCCTCGGCCACGGTGGTGGTCGGGCTCTCGCCGGTGGTACCGCTGACCACGACGCCGTCGTGGCCGTGGTCGACGAGGTACGAGGCGATCCGCGCGGTGCCCTCGAGGTCGACGGAGCCGTCATCCGTGAACGCCGTGGCCATCGCCGTCAGCATCCGGCCGAAGCGCGGGCCGGAAGCCTGTGCCGTCATGACCCTCAGGCTATCGGGCGGAGTGTTCTCGCTGGTCGAGGAGGGCGGCGGGTCAGAAATGCGGCTTGATCTCCTCGGCGACCAGGTGCAGGTGGTCGAGGTCGTGGAGGTCGAGGGTCTGGAGGTACAGGCGGGTCTGGCCGGAGTCGGCGTACCGGCCGACCTTGGCGAGCACCTCGCTCACGGTGCCCCCGAGCTGGCTGGCACGGAGCTCCGCGGGGTCCTGACCGATGGCCGCAGCGCGCCGCTGGAACTCCGCCTCGTCCTTGCCGACACACAGCACGAGCGCGCTGGAGGTGATCATCGACGCCGGGTCGCGTCCGGCCTCCTCGCAGGCCCGCTTGACGCGCTCGAGGATCGGGAGCCCGTCCTCGAAGGCCTTGAAGGCGAGGTTGTACTCGTCGGCGTACCGCGCCGCCAGCGCCGCCGAACGCCGCTTGCCGCCGCCGCCCATGATGATCGGCGGCTTCGTCTGGTGCGGCTTGGGCAGGCCGGGCGAGTCGGTGATCGAGTGCTGCTTGCCGGCGTACGAGAAGGCGCCGTCGGTCGCCCACAGGCCGGTGACGATCGCCAGCTGGTCCTCGAGCATGTCGAAGCGCTCGGGGGCGTCCGGGAACGAGAAGCCGTACGCCGCGTGCTCCTTCGCGAACCAGCCCGCGCCGATGCCGAGCTCGACCCGTCCGCCGCTCATCTGGTCGACCTGGGCGACCTGGATCGCCAGCAGGCCGGGCGAGCGGAAGGTCGCGCTGGTGACCAGGGTGCCGAGCCGGATGGTGCTCGTCTCCCGTGCGAGCGCGCCGAGGGTCACCCACGAGTCCGTCGGGCCGGGCAGCCCGTCACTGCCGAAGGCGAGGAAGTGGTCGGAGCGGAAGAACGCCCCGAACCCCAGCTCCTCGGTCGTCTGCGCCACCCGCAGGAGGTCGTCGTACGACGCCCCCTGCTGCGGCTCGGTGAACACCCGCAGCTCCATCCCCGTCATGGTTCCCAGCCTGCCAGGGACCGTCAGAGGCGCTTGGCGAAGAACACCCGGTGGAACCCGTTGACCTCGTCGCGGTGGGTCTCGAGGTACCCCTGCCGTGGGTAGTAGGCGAGGTTCTCGGTCATCAGGGCGTTGGTGAACAGCCGGACCTCGTCGAACCCGCGATCGGCGGCCTGCTCGTCGGCCAACGCCATCAGCCGGTGACCGATGCCGCTCCCGTGGCGCACGGGCGCGACCGCGAGGACCTCCAGAAGCAGGTGGTCGGCCCGGTCCTCGAGCACCAGCACGCCCACCACCTGACCCGCGTCGTCGGCGACCCAGGTCTGCCCGTCCGCGATGATCTCGGCGTAGTCGAGTCTCATCGGCCACGGCTCGACGCCACCCAGGCGCTCGACGTACGGCACGAACGCGGCCTGCACCACGTCCGTCACCGCCGGCGCATCCCCGGCCGTCGCATGGCGCGTGGTGACCACGTCAGCTCAGGATCCCGTGGCGCCGGTTCCACTGCTGTGCGCCTTGGTAGGCGTCGACCATGCCCCAGACCCAGATGCCGACGGCGGCCAGCAGGGGAACGATCAGGAAGAACAGGAAGAGGCAGGCGAAGTATCCCAGCAGGATCCCGACGCCCTTGCCCACCTCGCCGTTGAGCATGGTGCCGAGGCCTGGAAGGAAGAACGACGCGATCAGCGAGACGCCGGGGTTCTTGGCGGCCACCGCGTAGCCCTGCGGCACCGATGGCCAGGCAGCGGCTTGGCCCGCGCCGCCATCGCTGCCGTAGTGGCCGGGCGCCATCATCGGCAGGGTCGGCGGTGGGGGCACCGGACGGCTGTGGGCCGTCCACATCTGACCGTCCCACCAACGTTCGGTCCCGTCGGGCTGCAGGTACCAGCCGGCGGGCGCGTACTGCGCCATGGGGAAAAGGTAAAGGAGAGCGTCGAGCCGCGTGGCACGATCGCGCGCATGACCACCATCGAGCTCACGGACGGCCGCCTCCTCGACATCGCGGACGCCGGCGGGGACGGGCACGTGCTGCTGTTCCACCACGGCACGCCTGGCTCGGTGACCCACCTGCCGCACATGGCGGAGGCCGCGGGCCGGTGCGGGCTCCGGCTGGTGACCTACTCGCGAGCCGGGTACGGCGACTCCACCCGACAGGCGGGCCGGTCCGTCGCCGACGTGGTGACGGACATGACGCAGGTGCTCGACCACCTCGGCGCCGACCGGTGCGTCACGGCCGGCTGGTCCGGTGGCGGGCCGCACGCCCTGGCCACCGCCGCCCTGCTGCCGGAGCGGACGGCAGGCGCGCTGGTGATCGCCGGCGTCGCGCCGTACGACGCCGACGGGCTGGACCTCATGGCCGGCATGGGCGAGCAGAACGTCGGGGAGTTCGGGGCGGCGCTGGAGGGCGAGGAGGGGCTGAGGCCGTTCCTCGAGGCGGAGCTGCCCGGGATGCAGCAGGCCGACGGTCCGGGGCTGATCGAGGCGATGTCGTCGCTGCTGCCGGACGTCGACCGGGCCCTGTTGACCGAGGAGTTCGGCGAGGCACTGTCCGCCAACATCCGTGAGGGCCTGCGCACAGGCGTCGACGGCTGGCTCGACGACGACCTCGCCTTCATCAAACCGTGGGGCTTCGACCTCGGCGCGATCTCCGTGCCGACCCAGCTGTGGCAGGGCACCGAGGACCTGATGGTGCCCTTCGCCCACGGCCTGTGGCTGGCCGACCACGTCGCCGGTGTCGACACGCACCTGCTCAACGATGAGGGGCACCTGTCCGTCGCGGTCGGCGCCGTCGACCAGATGTTCGCCGACCTGGCCGCCACCTGGTGAGCGAGCCCGCCGTCCGGTCGGGTGTGCGGATGCTCCTCCAGCTGTCCGGCGTCCCCGGCACCGGGAAGTCCACGCTGGCGCGCGGCCTGGCCGCTGGTCTCGACCTGGTGGTGCTCGACACCGACGTGGTCAAGAGCGCCCTGCTGTCGACGGACGTGCCGTTCGCGGTGGCCGGCCGGGCGACGTACGCCGCCGTCCTCGCGCTCGCCGGAGACCTGCTCGCGCAGGGCAGGTCCGCGGTCATCGACTCGCCCTGTCGCTACGTCGACCTGCTCGCGGCCGGGCAGCGCGTGGCTGCCGACGCTGGCGTGCCGTACCGACTGGTGGAGCTGTGGGCCGACGACCCCGCCGCCCTCCTGCCCCGGCTGACGGCTCGTGACCACCGGCAGTCCCAGGTCACTCCGGCTGTCCCCGAGTGGGAGCTGGGCACGCCAGTCGACACGCTCCATGGCTGGCAGGAGCAGCTGGTGCGCCCGCAGACCGGGTGGCTGCGGGTCGACGCCCTGCTCCCGCCCGACGAGGTGCTCCGGTTGACGCTCGAGTACCTCGGTGCAGTCACGCGGGGCAGCGGTGCGTGAGTGTTGGTTTCGAAGCCGGACACCAACACTCACTCACCGCCGCTCCCACCACACCCACTCCAGCCCGGGTCCCGGGACCCGAGACGTCTCGACCCACTCGGACCGGTCCCAGTCGGGGTAGAAGGTGTCGCCCTCGGGCGAGAGGTGGACCTCGGTGAGGATCTGCGCGTCGGCGACGGGAAGGCTCGCGGCGTAGATCGTGGCGCCGCCGGCGACCATCACCTCGCCCGGGAGGTCGGCGGCCAGGGCGAGCGCCTCGTCCAGCGAGGCGGCGACGAGGACGCCGTCGGCCGACCAGGTCGGGTCACGAGTGAGCACGACGGTGGTGCGGCCGGGCAGGGGGCGGCCGATGGAGTCGTACGTCGCCCGGCCCATCACGAGCGTGTGGCCCAGGGTGACCTGCTTGAAGTGGGCGAAGTCCTCGGGGATGCGCCACGGGATGCCGCCGGACGCCCCGATCACCCCGTTGTCCGCGACGGCCGCGACGAGAGTGACGCGCTCAGACGGCAATGGGGGCCTTGATGCCCGGGTGCGGGTCGTAGCCCTCGACCGCGATGTGCTCGAGGTCGAAGGCGTCGAGCTCGGTCACCGTCGGGTCGAGCACCAGGCGCGGCAGCGGCCGCGGGTCGCGGGTCAGCTGGAGCCGGGCCTGGTCGAGGTGGTTCACGTAGAGGTGGGCGTCGCCCAGCGTGTGCACGAAGTCGCCCACCCGGAGCCCCGTCACCTGGGCGACCATGTGGGTGAGCAGGGCGTACGACGCGATGTTGAACGGCACGCCCAGGAAGACGTCGGCGGACCGCTGGTAGAGCTGGCACGACAGCCGGCCGTCGGCGACGTAGAACTGGAACAGCGCGTGGCAGGGCGCCAGCGCCATCTGCGGGATGTCGGCGACGTTCCAGGCCGAGACGATGTGGCGGCGACTGTCGGGGTTGTCGCGGATCTGCGCGACCACCTGCGCGATCTGGTCGACGTGCGACCCGTCGGGGGCGGGCCAGGAGCGCCACTGGTAGCCGTAGACGGGGCCGAGGTCACCGTCGGCGTCGGCCCACTCGTCCCAGATCGTGACGCCACGGTCCTGGAGCCACTTGACGTTGGTGTCACCGCGCAGGAACCACAGCAGCTCGGCGAACACCGAGCGCGTGTGGATCTTCTTGGTGGTGACGAGCGGGAAGCCCTCGCTGAGGTCGAAGCGCATCTGGTGACCGAACACCGACAGCGTGCCGGTGCCGGTGCGATCTCCCTTGTCCGCTCCCTCGTCGAGGATCCGCTGGAGGAGGTCTAAGTACGCCCGCATGGCGCCCAACACTAGGCCGTTTCAGCTGGCGCCGAGGCCGACGCTCCCGGAGACCGTCGTACGCGCGTCACCACCCACCCAGACGGTGTCACCCTCCCGGTCGATGAACACCCGCCCACGCCGGCCGAGGGCGGTGCCTTGCGAGGCGACGTACGACGTGGGCAACCGGCCGCCGGCCAGCCACTGGGCCACCCCCGCGTTGAGGCTGCCGGTCACGGGGTCCTCGGCGATCCCCATCTCCGGGCAGAAGGCGCGGATCTCCACCGCGCACTCGCTGCCCTCGGGGTACGGGCCGACCACGCCGATGTCCATGCCGGCCGCCGCCGACCAGTCCGGCTCGAGGGCCAGGACCTCCTCGGCGGAGTCCAGCAGCACCCCGACCCAGCCGGGACCGTTGTCGATCCACTCGAGGTCACGGACCTGCGAAGGGTCGATCCGCAAGGCCCGGACGATCCGCTCGCGGTCCTCCTCCGATACCTCGCCGGACCGGATGAACGGCGGGCCCGCGAAGGCCAGCCGCTCGCCTCGCCGCAGCTGCACCAGGCCGGCGCCGCACTCCTGCACCAGCGTTCCGTCGGTGCGCGGCACTCCCCCGGCCTCCAGCCACGCGTGCGCCGAGCCGATCGTCGGGTGCCCGGCGAACGGCAGCTCCTGGCCCGGCGTGAAGATCCGCAGCCGGTAGTCCGCCTCGTCGGTGGTGGGCGTCAGCAGGAAGGTCGTCTCCGACAGGTTCGTCCACCGGGCGAAGGCCGCCATGTCCTCGTCGGAGATCCCGTCGGCGTCGTGCACGACCGCGACCGGGTTGCCCAGGAGGGGCTCGCTGGAGAAGACGTCGACCTGGCTGAAGTTCCGCATGCCCGCACGCTAGTCGGAGGTCGCGCTCACGTTGTCGACCACGGTCGTGGGGCCGGCCAGGCCGGGCTGGACGCCGGACAGCACGGGCATGGTGCCGAGCTCGACTCGCACGGTGCACGGTTCGTTCTTGGGGTCGAAGGAGTCGATGTAGCTCATCGACGACTGGCACTCGTAGAGACCCAGCGACCCGTCGTGGCTGTCGACCACCCAGACGATGCGTCCCTCGGCGGTGAAGGTGGCGGCGAGCGGGGTCCAGCTGTCGTCGAACCAGCTGGCCTCGGGGGCGCCCGACCGGGCGTCGTACGTCGAGGGCCTGCCGTCGCCCGAGTGCGTGAGCACGTAGTTGCCGTCGGGCGAGAGCTGGCCGGAGGTGCCCGGCACCTCGTTGGGAGCTCCGACGAACGGCTGGAAGATGTCGAGGGTGGCACCGCCGCGGCGCAGCTCGGCCCCCGCGGAGACGTCCTGGAGCATCGACCCGAACGCACCTTCAGGCGTGGCGACCTGGACCGGGTCGGTCGTCCGGCCGTCGGGGGTGATCGAGACGCTCCAGTCGTTGCCGTCGCGGTGGAAGTAGAGGCGGTCGCGGTCCCAGCCGATGATCCGCAGGTCGACGGCGCCGTCCACGCGACCCGTCTCGGCCTGCGCCGTGATGTCGTAGAGCACGAGGTCGCCGTCGCCGGGCTCGCTCCACGCAACCCAGCCGATGCGGGGCTGGGAGACCAACGGGGACCCTGGCTCCAGGGTGCCGAGCGAGAGTCGACTGCCGTCCTCGGCGATGGAGCGGACCACGCCCTCGGAGTCGGCGTACGCGACGCCGACGCCGGTCTCCACGAGCTGGACGACGTCGGCGACCCGCACGGTGCCGTCGTCCAGGTGGAGCGTGCCCTCGACCCACCAGGCGGAGTTGACCGGGTTCTCGACCTCGGTCACGTCGAGTGCTCCGGGAGGGGAGGCCGCGGGGTCCGGCTTGGTGACGACGTACGCCACCCCGACGGCGAGCGCGAGCGCGGCCACCACGCAGCCCGTGACCACCCACTGCCGCCGGCGCTTCCCAGCGGCCGCGGACACCACGCGATCCACCGCTGGAGAAGGGACGTCGATCGCCGCCGCGGCCGAGTGGCAGGCCGGGTCGAGCGGAACCAGGCCGAGGGCGTGGGCGGCCTCCGACAGCCGCCGGCCGACCTCCGCGCGGGACATGCCGATCACCTCGGCCACCTGGTCCTGGTCGAGCTCGCCGAGGTGGTGCATGCACGACGGTGACGCGGGTCGTCTCGTCGAGCTCGTCCAGGCCGGCGACGATCCGCTCGAGCAGCGCCAGCTGGTCCTCGAGCTCCTGCGTGAGCAGGCGGGCCGCGGGCACGGTCACCGGGACGCGCGGCGCCGGCTGGTGCCCCCGGACGCGCACCCAGCCGTCGAGCACCACCCGGGCGAGCTCGACGTCGACATCGACCTCGCGCTGCAGCCGGCCCCAGTCGGACATCAGCCGCGCGAACGACGCCACCGCGACGTCCTCGGCCCGTTCGACCGACTGACCGAGCACCACGAGCACCCGGACCACCGGCCTCCAGCGCGCGACGACGTACGCCGTGAAGTCCGGGTCCGCTCGCACGTCCCTATCCTGCCCCGGCCACTGCGAAGCGTGGGGAGTCCTGCGCGATCAGCGGGGTGCCCGATCCCTCGGGCTCCACCTCGTCGGCGCACTCCTCGAGGCTGCAGGTGACGATCAGGTGGCCCTCGGCGCCCCGGTCGACCAACCAGGCGACCCGGTCGTCGGAGACGAAGGTGGCGGCGCGGACGCGCCACCCGTCCGGGAACGGAGTGCCGAGTTCGGCGCCGGTGCGGGCGTCGAACAGTGAGGGCTCGGTGCCGGTCACACCGCCGGCCAGCAACAGCCGGCCGTCCGGCGACAGCGTTCCTCCGAAGCCGGGGACCTCCTCGCCGCGCGCCCTCCCGACGCGCACCACGCGGAGGGAGTAGCCGTGCTGCTCCAGCCGGGTGCCGGCGACGACGTCGACGAGCGCTG
The DNA here is from genome assembly GCA_963839565.1 of uncultured Actinomycetota bacterium. GTDB lineage: Bacteria > Actinomycetota > Actinomycetes > Propionibacteriales > Nocardioidaceae > Nocardioides. The sequence goes on from CAWIVR010000004.1 coordinate 24,859, forward strand.
TCCGCTCGCCCGGCTCCTCGGCGTAGCCGTTGCCGGTCTCCCGGGCGGTGCCGCCGTGCGGGTCCCACGCCCAGTCGGTGAGCCCGGTGCCGAAGGTGAGCCAGCCACCGTCGAAGGTGATCGTCCGCGCACGAGGGCTGGTCACCACGCCGCTCACCCGCTCCCCCTCGTCGACGTCCCAGACCACGATGCGGGGCTCGTCCGGCACCGAGGCGTCGGTCCACGCCACCAGCCCGAGACGCGGCGAGGAGACCAGGCTCGAGCGTGCCGTCGGCCGACCGAGCAGCGTGCGGTGACCGTCGGGTGTCACCGCGACCAGCCGACCGTCGCCGTCCACGTACGCCGCCCCGCGACCGGCCGCGACCAGCCGCTGGACGTCGCCGACCTCCACGGTGGCGTCGGCGAGGTGCAGGGTGCCGTCGGCCCACCAGACCACCTCGGACGGGTTGTCCTGCTGCTGGGTGGCCACGGCGGACAGGTCGTCGCCGGGCCGGAGGACGGGCTCCGGTCGGCTCACCTGGTAGACCAGCCCGACGACCAGCACGGTGACCGCCACGACGCCCGACGTCAGCAGCCAGGTCCGCCGCCGGCCCTGGACGGAGACCGCGCGGATCCGGGCGTACGGCACCGCCAGCACGCTCGGGCCGTCGACCTCGTCCGTCTCCGGCGGCACCGTGGCCAGCAGGGCCCGCAGCCGCGGGACCGACACTCCCAGCACCTCGCAGGCCTGGAGCTCCTCGAGGCCTGCCGGACCGCGCAGCGCCTGGGCGACGAGGCCGTCGGCCGCCGGGGGCTCCCGGCGCCGACGCCGACGGCGTGCGTCGACGGCGAGCACCGTCGCCCACAGCACCACGTCGGGGTCGGCCGCCCGGTCGACGTCACGCCAGTCGGAACGCAACGAACCCAGGGCCGCGGCCGCGGTGTCCTCCGCCTCAGAAAGGTCGAGGCCGAGCAGCAGCAGCCCGCGGACGACGGCGGCGCCGCGCGCGGTGGCGTACGCCTCGAAGTCCCGCTCGCCCCGCATCCGTCCATGGTGGCCCGAGGACGGTGACGGGGCTACGGTCCCGAGGGTGGGATTCGACGTCACGGCGGACGCCTACGCCAGCTTCATGGGCCGGTTCTCCGAACCACTCGCCCGGCAGCTCGTCGACCTGCTCGACCCGGCACCCGGCGATCGCGCGCTCGACGTCGGCTGCGGGCCGGGCACGCTCACGGCGGTGCTCGCCGACCGGTTGGGGGCGCGACCAGCTCTCGGCCGTGGACCCGTCGCCGAGCTTCGTGCAGGCGGTGCGGGCGCTGCTCCCCGAGGTCGACGTCCGGGACGGCGCGGCCGAGGAGCTGCCGTTCGGCGACGCGGTCTTCGACCTGGCGACGGCCCAGCTCGTCGTGCCGTTCATGACCGACCCCGTGCGAGGCCTGTCGGAGATGCGGCGCGTGGTGCGGCGGGGCGGGCTGGTCGCGGCGTGTGCGTGGGACCTCGACCGCGGTCCGGTCCAGGTGCTCTGGCGGGCGGCGGACGAGCTGTTCCCTGGCGCGTCGGCGGCGATCGACCTCCCCGGCGCGCGCGACGGTCAGCTCGCCGCGCTGATGGCGGCGGCGGGCCTGGAGGTCGAGCTCTCGACGACCCTCAGCGTGCGCGTGCGGATCGCGACGTTCGAGGAGTGGTGGGCGCCGTTCTCGTTCGGGATCGGACCTGCGGGCGAGTACGTCGCCACGCTGACGGACGGCGACCGGGAGCGGCTGCGGGCGCGGTGCGTCGAGCTGCTGCCGGACGAGCCGCTGGAGATCGTCGGGGTCGCTCGGGTCGCGACGTCCCGTCGCGCCTAGCCGGCCGACAGCGACATCGGGCCGTACACGGCCCGCTCGCCCTCGAACAGGGTCACCGATGCGACGCCCTCGTCGGCGAGCTCGGTCCAGGTCTCCCCCACCCACGACTCGGCGTCGGCCTGGGAGACGAACCGCTGGCCGGCGAGGTCCTCGGAGGCCTCGACCTCACCACCGGCGGCGTCCTCGAGCCGCCACCACCAGGGGCGCTCGGCGGCGGTGGGCTGGCGGAAGGTCGGCGGCTGCTCGGGCAGGTTCACGACTCACGCACCGACGGGTCCACGAACGGGAGCTTGGTCGAGCGGAACAGCTCGCGGCGACCGCGTACGTCGACCATCAGCTCGGCCTCGGCGTTGACGAACGTCGGCACCAGGGCCATGCCGATGCCCTTGCGGAGGGTCGGGCTGAAGGTGCCGGAGGTGATCTCGGCGAGGGGGACGTCCGGCGCGAGGAAGACCATCATCCCCGGACGCGGGATGCCGCGGCCGTCGGAGAGGAGCCCGCGCAGCAGGCGCTTCGGCCCGGTTTCCTTCTCGGCCATCAGCACGTCGCGCCCCCAGTAGCGCTCCTTCTTCCAGCCCACGGCCCAGCCCAGGCGGGCCTGGTTGGCCGTGACGTCGATGCTGATGTCCTGGCCGTGCAGCGGGTAGCCCATCTCGGTGCGCAGCGTGTCGCGCGCCCCCAGGCCGCAGGCGAGGATGCCGTGCTCCTCGCCCGCCGCCAGCAACCGGTCCCAGAGCTCGCCGGCGACCTCGTTGCGGGCGATCAGCTCGTACCCTCGCTCGCCGGTGTAGCCGGTCCGGCAGACCACCACGCCGGTGTCGCCGAAGTCGGCCTCGACGAAGGACATGTAGTCGTGGCCCGCGGGCAGCCCGACGGCCGAGAGCACCTCGTCGGAGCGCGTGCCCTGCACCGCGAGGACGGCGTACTCGGTGTGGTGGTCGACGACCTTCACCCCGTCGGGGGCCGACTCGGCGAGGCGGCGGACGACCTCGGCGGTGTTGGCGGCGTTGGGCACGAGCAGCACGTGCTCGTCGTCGTGGAAGTAGGCGATCAGGTCGTCGACGACGCCGCCCGTGGTCTCGTCGCAGCAGAGCGTGTACTGCGCCTTGCCCGGCTCGATCTTGCCCAGGTCGTTGCTCAGGGTCGCGTTGACGTGGGCGGCCGCGCCGGCGCCGCTGACCATCGCCTTGCCGAGGTGGCTGACGTCGAAGATGCCGACCGCCTCGCGCACCGCGGTGTGCTCCTTGACCACGCCGGACGGGTACTCCAGCGGCATGGTCCAGCCGCCGAACTCCGCGAACTTCGCCCCGAGCGCCACGTGTCGGTCGTGCAGTGGGGACTCGAGGAGCGCCATGTCGCGAACCTATCCCAACGTCCCGGCCCCACCACCGGGCGTGGCTAGAGTGCGCGGGTGACGACGTACCACCTGCGCAGCGCGAGCCCCGCCAAGACCCGGTCCGACGTGGTCGTGGTGGGAGCCCTGCAGTCCGGCAAGGACGTGCGGCTCGCCGCGGGCGCGGAGGACGTGGCCGAGGCCTACGGCCGCAAGCTGCGGCCGCTGTTGTCGACCCTGGGCTTCACGGGCAAGCCCGGCGAGGTGCTCAAGCTGCCCACGGCCGGCACGATCTCCTCACCGCTGCTCCTCATCGTGGGCCTCGGCAAGGACCCCGGCCACGTCTCGGTCCGCCGCGCTGCAGGTGCCGCGGCCCGGGCGATCAGCAACGCCTCGTCGGTCGCCCTGGCCCTCCCCGCGGACAGCCCGACCCTGGTGGGGGCGGTGATCGAGGGCTTCGACCTCGGCGGCTACACGTTCACGACGTACAAGCGGAACGGGAGCAAGGACTCCGCCGCCAAGGGCGCGAACACCGTGTCCCTGCTGACCGGCATCGCCCGCCAGCAGGCGGCCGTCACCGCGATGGAGGACGCGCTCGTCGTCGCCCAGGCCGTCCGCGACACGCGCGACTGGGTCAACCTGCCCGCCGCCGACCTGCGACCTCCGGAGTTCGCCGACGCGGTGGCCGGCGCGGCCAAGAAGCTCGGACGCGGCGCCAAGGTGTCGGTCAAGGTGTACGACGAGACGCAGCTCGCCGACCTCGGGTGCGGCGGCATCCTGGGCGTCGGCGGCGGCTCGTCCGCTCCGCCGCGGCTCGTCGAGCTGACGTACAACCCGGCAGGCGCCGTCGCGCACCTCGCCCTCGTCGGCAAGGGCGTGACCTACGACTCGGGTGGTCTCTCCATCAAGACCGCGGGTGGCATGACCACGATGAAGTGCGACATGGCCGGCGCGGCCGCCGTCGTCCAGGCGACGTTCGCGATCGCCAAGCTCGGCCTGCCCGTCAAGGTCTCCACGTTCGCGCCGATGGCCGAGAACATGCTGTCCGGTAGCGCGATGCGTCCCGGTGACGTCATCACGCAGTACGGCGGCACGACGGTCGAGGTCCTCAACACCGACGCCGAGGGCCGGCTGATCCTGGCCGACGCCCTGGTCCGGGCCACCGAGCTGAAGCCCGACGTGATCCTCGACGTCGCCACCCTGACCGGCCACATGGTCATCGCCCTCGGCGACCGGGTCGCCGGTGTGCTCGGCTCCGACGACATCGTCGGCGGGGTGCTGGCCGCGGGCGAGGAAGCCGGCGAGGCGATGTGGCCGATGCCCATCCCCGAGGCGATCGTCGACCGGGTCAAGGCCAGCCAGATCGCCGACCTCCTCCAGCACGACGGCGTCCGCTGGGGCGGCGGCCTGTTCGCCGCGGCGTACCTGCGCGAGTTCACCGCCGACCTCCCCTGGGCCCACCTCGACATCGCGGGCACGGCGTTCAACTCCGGCGGCGCGTACGGCCACATCACCTCCGGAGGTACGGGCGCCTCGGTCACCACCCTCGTCGAGTACGCGCGGTCGCTCGCCGAGCAGTAGCGCCAGCGGTGGTTGAGGTGTGAGGGCCGCCAGGCCCGACCTCGAAACCACCGTCTGCGGGCTACAGCCCCTGCTGCTTCTTCCTGCGGTTGTAGTCGCGCATGCGCTGGGGGACGCCGACGACGGCGGCGTCGTAGGAGGGGACCTGGTGGTTGTTGCAGAACTTGTGGGCCCAGTCGACGGACGGGACGCGGCGGCGCGTCCACTCACCGTCGTGCGCGACCAGCAGCAGGGTCACGTCGCTGACGGCGGTGCGGGGCTCGACGAAGCCCTCGACACCGCGCCGGTTCACGACGAAGTCCTGGAGGTGCGTCTCGTCCGCAGCGTTGGAGGCACGCACCCGGGTGGAACCCGTGCGGGTGGCGTCGCGAGCGGGCGCGCGCATCTTGGTACGCGAGCTCCGGCGGAACCTGTCGAACAACCCCATGCGCCTAGTGTGCCCTGCCGCAGGTCGGGACGGGTCATGCCACGGCAGGACCGGTGTGGACACGTTCGGCGAAAGTGCAAGGATGGACCGGGCTGCCAGATCGGGCACCACAACAGACCTGCGGGAGCGGAAGGACCAGCGTGGCTGAGGCCGACTTCGACGTACTCATTCTCGGGGCAGGATCGGGCGGCTACGCCTGCGCCCTGCGCGCGGCCCAGCTCGGGCTGAGCGTCGGACTCGTCGAGAAGGGCAACCTGGGCGGCACCTGCCTGCACGTCGGCTGCATCCCCACCAAGGCCCTGCTGCACGCGGCGGAGATCGCCGACTCCGCCCGTGACTCCGAGCAGTTCGGCGTCCGCGCCACGCTCGACGGCATCGACATGCCCGGCGTGAACTCCTACAAGGACGGCGTCGTCTCGCGGCTGTTCAAGGGGCTGACCGGGCTCATCAAGGGTCGCGGCATCACGGTCATCGAGGGCGAGGGCCGCCTGACCGGGCCGCACCAGGTGACCGTCGACAACGCGTCGTACTCCGGCAGGCACGTCGTGCTCGCGTCCGGCTCGTACTCGCGGTCGCTGCCCGGTCTCGACATCGACGGTGAGCGGATCGTCACCTCCGAGCACGCCCTGCGCCTCGACCGTGTGCCGGCGTCCGTCGTGGTGCTGGGTGGTGGCGTCATCGGGTGCGAGTTCGCCAGCGTGTGGCGTTCGTTCGGAGCCGACGTCACGATCGTCGAGGCTCTCCCCCGGCTCGTCGCCGGCGAGGAGGAGGCGTCGTCGAAGGCGCTCGAGCGCGCGTTCCGCAAGCGCGGCATCGTGACGCGCACCGGCACGCCGTTCCAGTCCGTGAAGACCACCGACGACGGCGTCGCCGTGACCGTCGAGGGCGGCGACGTGATCGAGGCCGAGCTGCTGCTCGTCGCGGTCGGTCGCGGGCCGTCGACCGACGGCCTGGGCTACGACGAGCAGGGCGTCGCGATGGAGCGCGGGTTCGTGCTCACCGACGACCGTTGCCGCACCAACGTCGAGGGCGTGTACGCCGTCGGCGACATCGTCCCCGGCCTGCAGCTGGCCCACCGTGGGTTCCAGCAGGGCATCTTCGTCGCCGAGGACATCGCCGGCCTCGCGCCGGCCGTCATCGACGAGGCCGGCATCCCGCGCGTCACGTACTCGCACCCCGAGGTCGCCTCCGTCGGGCTGACCGAGGCGCAGGCCGCCGAGAAGTACGGCGCGGTCGAGGCCCTGACCTACGACCTCGGCGGCAACGGCAAGAGCCAGATCCTCAAGACGCAGGGCTTCGTCAAGCTCGTCCGTCGCCAGGACGGGCCGGTCGTCGGCGTGCACCTGGTCGGCGACCGGGTCGGCGAGCTCATCGGCGAGGCCCAGCTGATCTACGGCTGGGAGGGGTACGCCGAGGACGTCGCGCCGCTCGTGCACGCGCACCCCACCCAGAACGAGGCCCTCGGCGAGGCCCACCTGGCCCTCGCCGGGAAGCCGTTGCACGCCCACTCCTGAACCCCACTACCGACCGACCCACCTCCCCGAAGGAGCCGCATGGCCACCGAAGTCACCCTCCCGGCACTGGGCGAGTCCGTCACCGAGGGCACCGTCACCCGCTGGCTCAAGCAGGTCGGCGACACGGTCTCCGTGGACGAGGCGCTGCTCGAGGTCTCGACCGACAAGGTGGACACCGAGATCCCGTCCCCGGTCGCCGGCACGCTGCTGGAGATCAAGGCCGCCGAGGACGAGACCGTGGAGATCGGCGCGATCCTGGCCGTGATCGGCGACGAGGGCGAGTCGACCGGCGGTGGCGAGTCCTCCGGTGAGGAGCCGTCGGGTGAGTCGGCGGACGAGTCCGACGCAGCCGAGGACGAGGGCGACACCCAGGCCGAGACCGAGGCCGAGGAGGGCGAGTCCGAGCAGCCCGCGCCGGAGCAGGAGCCCGAGCAGGAGCAGCCCGCGGCGCAGGAGCAGTCGTCCGGCGGCGGGTCCTCCGGGGGCAAGACCACCTCGGTGACGCTGCCCGCACTGGGTGAGTCGGTCACCGAGGGCACCGTGACCCGCTGGCTCAAGCAGGTCGGCGACGACGTGGCCGTGGACGAGGCGCTGCTCGAGGTCTCCACCGACAAGGTGGACACCGAGATCCCCTCGCCCGTGGCCGGCACGCTGCTGGAGATCAAGGCCGAGGAGGACGAGACCGTCGAGGTCGGCGCCGAGCTGGCCGTCATCGGCGAGCAGGGGGCCGCCCCCTCCGGAGGTGGCGACGAGCAGCCTGCCCAGGAGCAGGCCGAGCCGGAGCCCGAGCCGGAGCAGAAGTCCGAGCCGGAGCCCGAGCCCGAGCCGGAGCCCGAGCCGGAGCCCGAGCCGGAGCCGGAGCCGGAGCCCGAGCCCGAGCCGGCCCCCCAGCAGCCCGCGGCAGCCGCCGCACCAGCCGCACCGGCCGCACCCGCGGAGCCGGCGGGTCGCGACGAGCCGTCGGGCTACGTGACGCCGCTGGTCCGCAAGATGGCCGCCCAGCACGACGTCGACCTGGCGACCATCACGGGCACCGGTGTCGGCGGACGGATCCGCAAGCAGGACGTCCTCGACGCCGCGGCCAAGCAGGGCACGACGGCAGCCCCGTCGACCGCAGCCGCCGAGGCGGCGGGCGCACCTGCCGCTGCCGCCCCCGCAGCAGCCGCGGCCCCCGCGGCCGCCGCCGCACCAGCGGCCGCCACCGCGTCGACCGCGCCCGCCACGTTGCGGGGGACGACCGAGAAGATGTCCCGCCTGCGCAAGGTCATCGCCACCCGGATGATCGAGTCGCTGCAGACCAGCGCCCAGCTCACCACGGTGGTCGAGGTCGACATCACGTCGGTCTCGCGGCTGCGGGACAGCGCGAAGGGCGAGTTCGCCCAGCGCGAGGGCGTGAAGCTGTCGTTCATGCCGTTCTTCGCGAAGGCCACGATCGACGCGCTCAAGGAGCACCCCAAGCTCAACGCCGCGATCGACACCGACAAGGGCGAGGTCACCTACTACGACCGCGAGAACATCGCGATCGCCGTCGACACCGAGAAGGGCCTGCTCACGCCGGTCATCAAGGACGCCGGCGACCTGTCGATCGCCGGCCTGGCCCGCAAGATCGCCGACGTGGCCGAGCGCACCCGCACCAACAAGATCACTCCGGACGAGCTGTCGGGCGGCACCTTCACGCTCACCAACACCGGCAGCCGTGGTGCGCTGTTCGACACCCCGATCATCAACCAGCCGCAGGTCGCCATCCTCGGCACCGGCGCGGTGGTCAAGCGGGCCGTGGTCATCTCCGACGCGAACCTCGGCGAGACGATCGCCGTGCGCCAGATGGTCTACCTCGCGCTGACCTACGACCACCGGCTGGTGGACGGCGCCGACGCCGCCCGCTTCCTCGGCGACGTGAAGGCGCGGCTCGAGACGGGCACCTTCGAGGTCTGAAGGGCTGCGCCGACGGGAGTAGCGTTCGGGGGTGCTGCCGCCGCCGGCGTACGACGAGGTTCGCAGCGCCGAGGTGATCGGCGCCCTGTGTCTCGCGACCGACCTCGGCATGGGTCTGCCGCTGGAGCACGGCCTGCGCAGCACGATGATCGCGATGCGGCTGGCCGAGCGCCTCGGCCTGGCCGAGGACGAGGCGCGTCAGGCCTTCTACGGGTGCCTGCTGTTCTACGTCGGCTGCACCGCCGACGCGGAGACCGAGGCTGCGCTGTTCGCACCGGGCGCGCTGCTCCGGCACTTCGCCCCCGTGATGTTCGGCTCCTCCAGGGAGACCACCCTGGCAATCCTGCGCGCGCTCGCCGATCCCGACAGTCCGGCACCCGTCCGACTGCTGCAGGGCGTGGCCCGGATGCCGCGAGCCGGCCGGTCGTACGGCGGCCACCTGGACGCGATGTGCGAGGTCGCCGAGATGCTGTGCGACGACCTCGGCATGCCGACCGGGGTCCGTGACCTGTTCGGCGACCTGACCGCGCGCTGGGACGGTCGCGGACCGCGCAGCAAGGCCCGCGGTGAGCGCATCCCGGTGGCCATGCGCGTCATCCACGTCGCGCAGGACGCGGCGTTCCACCAGTTCGTGGGAGGCGTCGACGCGGCGGCGCAGGTGATCCGCGCACGGTCGGGGCACGCCTTCGACCCAGCGGTCGTGAGCGCCCTCGTCGACGACCCGGCCGGCGTCCTCGCCCCGGACGAGTCCGGGTCGGTGTGGGAGGCCACGCTGGCGCTCGAGCCGCCGCCATGGCTGGTCGATCGGTCCCGACGAGCTCGATCAGGCCCTCGCCGCGATGGGTCGCTTCGCCGACGTGATCGCCACCTGCTTCCACGGGCACGCGGCGGCGGTGTCGGAGCTCGCCGGCGCCGCGGCGTCCGCCCTCGGCCTGCCGCCGGACGAGGTCGTCCGGGTCCGCCGGTGCGGCCTCATCCACGACCTCGGCCGGGTGGCTGTCAGCAGTGCCGTGTGGACGAAGCCGAGCAGCCTGACCGCCGACGAGTGGGAGCAGGTCCGGCTGCACCCGTACTACACCGAGCGGGTGCTCGGCAGGTCGGCTGCGCTGGCTCCGCTCGTCCCCGTCGCGGCGAGCCACCACGAGCGCCTCGACGGCAGCGGCTACCACCGCGGCGCGACCGCCGAGTCACTTCCCATGAGCGCGCGCGTGCTCGCGGCGGCCGACGCCTATCGCACGCTCACCGAGCCACGGCCGCACCGCGCTTCGTCCACTCCGGCCGAGGCCGCAGCGGCGCTCGGCGAGGCCGCCGCCGCGGGACTCCTGGACGCGGACGCGGTGTCAGCCGTGCTCCGCGCGGCAGGACAGACGGTCCCGCGGATCGCGAGACCGGCGGGTCTGACCGACCGCGAGGCCCAGGTGCTGGCGATGGTCGCGCGGGGGCTCCTCACCAAGCAGGTCGCCACCCGGCTCGGCATCTCCCCGAAGACGGCGGATCGGCATCTCCAGAACGCCTATGCGAAGGCTGGTGTCTCGACCCGGGCCGCCGCAGCGGTGTTCGCGATGAAGCACGGACTCACGGACTGGGGAGAACTCCCGATACCTCCGGACCGCCCGCCTTCCTAGCGTCGTTGGCATGACCATCCAGCACGCAACAACCAGCACCCAGACCGATCGACACGCCCGCTCGACGCCTGCGCGCGGCTGCCTGGGCCGGGCTCGTGGGCCCGGTTCTGTTCACGGCGGCCTTCCTGGTCCAGGAGGCGTTCCGCCGCGACGAGTACAGCCCGATGGCGGAGCCCGTCAGCGCCCTCGAGGCGGGCCCGAACGGCTGGGTCCAGCAGGTGTCCTTCGTCGTGCTCGGCGTCCTGACCATGGCGTTCGCCTGGGGGCACCACCGTGGCATGGCGCCCACACGAGAGGCATCGCCGGGCCGGCCGCCCTGTTCGTCTCCGGCATCGGCCTGCTCGTGGCGGCCGCCTTGCCCGTCCGCGAGGACGCCGCGGGCGTGACCGCTTCCCACTCGGGCCACCATCGGTGGGAACGCTGTTCTTCGGGGGCAGCACGGTCGCGCTGCTGCTCCTGTCGCGCCGGATGCGCCGCGACAGGCCTGGCGCGGCCTGTCCGCCTACACGCTCGTCACCGGCCTGGCGATGGTCGCCGCCGCGGTGGTGATGATGGCCTTCGTCGTTCCCGACGACGCGCCGCTGCACGACCAGGCGGGCCTGGCCCAGCGGATCATCGTCGTCGCCCTGCTGTTCCCGTGCCGGATGGTGATGGCCGGACGGCTGCTCCGCGTCGCGCGGCGCGGGGTGACAGGGTAGGTGCATGCGCATCCTCGTCGCCGGCGTCGTCCGGCTTCCTCGGGCGAGCCGTTGGTCGAGCACCTCCGGGCGCGCGACCACGACGTCGTACGACTGGTCCGTCGCGACGCGAGCGCGGAGGACGAGTCGACCTGGGACCCGTACGCCGGTGCGATCGACCGCGGTCTCGTCCGCACGGCCGACGTCGTGGTCAACCTCGCCGGCGCCAGCAACAAGGGGAACCCGCACTCGCGACGCTGGGGCGAGGCCCTCATGCACAGCCGGGTCACCACGACGAGGGTGCTGGCCGAGGCGGTCGCCGAGGTCGAGTCGCCGCCGGCGTACGTCGTCGGGGTCGGCACGTCCGCGTACGGCGACCAGGGTGACGCCGTCGTCACCGAGGAGTCACCCGACCGCGGCGGTGACGCGTTGCTGGCACGGATCGTGCGGGCGTGGGAGGCAGCCGCCCGTCCGGCGTTCGAGGCCGGCGGCCGCGTGGCCCTGATGCGGACCGCGCCGATCGTGCACCCCGGCAACGTGCCGACGCAGCAGCTGATCCCCCTGTTCCAGTGCTATCTCGGCGGTCGCGTCGGCCGCGGCGGCCAGTACTTCCCGATGCGTGTCCCTGGAGGACTGGAAGTCGGCGGCCACCTTCCTCGCCGAGAACGACGTGCCGTCGGGCGCGTACAACGTCTGCTGCCCCACCACACCCACGCACCGCGAGTTCGTCGAGGCCCTGGCTCGGCAGCTGCACCGCCCGGCTCCGTTCGTGGTCCCGACCAAGCTCCTCGAGGTCGCCATGGGACAGCTCTCCCCCGAGCTCACCAACTCGACCAACCTCCGTCCTGCGGCGCTGCTGCGTGAGGGCTTCGTCTTCCACGACGACGACGTCGCCGACGTCGTCGCGACCGCCCTGGCCGCGCGGTAGGCGGCCGTGATCGAGCGATCGCGACCTACCGCGCCGCCGGGCTGCACGAGGTCGAGCACTTCCAGTCACTGGTCCGTCCGTCCACCGCGTAGGCCTCGGCGACCCGCCACGATCCCCGTTCGCGCACCAGCACCACGCGGCGGGTGGACGGCCGGTCGTGCGGCAGGGCCCAGCGGGCGCGCCGGCCGTCACCGGCCACCGCGTCGACGAGGACGTCGGTGACCAGCAGGACGAGCCGTTGCCCGGACTCGCGCAGCACCCGCGCGGCGAGCACCTGGGTGCGCATCCCCGTCACCCGCAGGCCACGGTCGCGGTAGCCGCGCAGCACGGCCCGGTCCGCCGCGCCGGTGCGCGAGCCGGCGACGTACAGGTCGGCGAGCGCCGCACCGTCGGCGTGCGCGTAGGCCCGCGAGCGGCGCGCGTCCCAGGCGCGGAGCACGCGGACGGCGTACGGCTCGGCCGATCGCGCCTCCATGGCCGCCGGGCCGGGCTCGGACCCTCGCAGGGCCAGCGCCACGACTGCGACACCGCTCACCAGGCCCAGCGCCGCCGCCACGACGAGAACCATGCGCGGACCCATGGGCCCAGCCTGCGCCGATCCGGCCGCACGCGTCGTCCGTCATCCACAGGTACCGTGGACGCGTGACGTTGGACTTCCGGATCGCGGGCCTCGGCCCCGACGCCGTCGACTACCTCGCGGCCTGGGAGCTGCAGCGACAGGTGCATGCTCGGGTCGTGGCTGGCGACCAGCCGCCCACCGTCCTGCTGCTCGAGCACCCGCCGGTGTTCACCGCCGGCAAGCGCACGACGCCCGACGAGCGGCCCGCGGATCCCGGCGGCGCGCCGGTCATCGACGTGGACCGCGGTGGCAAGATCACCTTCCACGGACCGGGCCAGCTGGTCGGCTACCCGATCGTGGCGCTGCCCGACCACGTCAAGGTCGTCGACTACGTCCGCCGCGTCGAGGAGGCGCTGATCGGCTGTCTGCCGCGACCTCGGGGTCGAGACCGCGCGGGTCCCGGGACGCAGCGGCGTGTGGCTCCGGGCGGACGACCGCGGCCCCGAGCGCAAGGTCGCCGCCATCGGCATCCGCGTCAGCCGCGGCGTGACCATGCACGGCTTCGCCCTCAACTGCGACGTGGACCTCGGCTGGTACGACCGGTTCGTGCCCTGCGGCATCGCCGACGCTGGCGTCACGTCGCTGTCCGAGGAGCTCGGCCGTCGGGTGACGGTCTCCGACGTGCTGCCCCTCGTCGAGCGGCACCTCACGGACCTGCTGGCGTGGGCGCCGTACGACCCGACGCCCGACTACGAGGCGCGGCCCGAGCCGGGGCGCACGCCGCGCATCGAGCTGCTCACGCCGTAGCCGCGTCCCGCTGCTCGCGGTAGTAGTCCGCCATCGCCGGGTAGTAGTCGCGCTCGAAGTCGATCGCCGCCAGGTCGCCGCCGGTCTCCGCGGCGACGAGCCGGTCGAGGTAGTACTCCCATCCAGGCCCCACGCTCAGCGAGTCCTCGGGGTCGACGTCGGGCTGGCTGAAGGCGAGCGTGGTGACGCCGTCGGCCTCGCTGAGCTCGACGTCGAGGTACCAGACGTACGGGCCGACGTTCGAGGTGACCTTCAGCGTCCGCGGCGGCGTCGCACTCGCGGATCTCCATCTCCTCGTACGACGCGTTGTCGCCCTCGAAGCCCATCCGGAAGCTCACGGTCCCGCTCGCGGGGTCGCCGTGCCAGGTGCCGAGCCAGCGTGCCAGCCGCTCGGGTTCGGTGACGGCCGCCCACACGTCCTCGATCGGCGCGTCGAAGGTCCGGGTGACGAACAGGGTCAGGCGGTCGCCGACGAGCTCGAGCCGGCCGGTGGGAGTGCGGGTCATGCGGTCTCCTGGCGTGAGGTGGGTGGGGTACGGCGGTCGCGAGCGGTGCGCCGTACCTCGGTGGCGAGCGCGTCGAGCGCCTGAGCGGTGACCGGGGTGCCGCCGAGCACGAGCCGCTCGAGCAGCGCCGACACCGGCGCGAGGCCGGCGGCGTCGAGCGCGTAGTGGCGCTCACGGCCGCGGTCGGTGGCCGTCACCAGGCCGGCGTCGGCGAGCACCTTCAGGTGCTTGCTGACGGCGGGCCGCGAGATCGGGCGGCGGGCGGCCAGGTCGACGACGCGGGCCGGGCCGGACGACCATCTCCTCGAGCAGCGATCGGCGCACCGGGTCGGCCAGGGCGGCGAAGACATCCACGCGCAAAAGGTAACCGTTCAGTTACCGGTTGTCGAGGCACGCCGATGCCGGGAGCGTTGTCCCCGCGGCGTAATGTTGGCCGACGTGACCCCCGCTCCCGTGCCCGACGGCAGAAAGCTGCTGCGTCTCGAGGTTCGCAACGCCGAGACGCCGATCGAGCGCAAGCCCGAGTGGATCAAGACCCGGGCCCGGATGGGCCCCGAGTACACCGCCCTCCAGAGCCTGGTGAAGTCCGAGGGTCTGCACACCGTCTGCCAGGAAGCCGGCTGCCCCAACATCTACGAGTGCTGGGAGGACCGCGAGGCGACCTTCCTCATCGGCGGCGACCAGTGCACGCGGCGCTGCGACTTCTGCCAGATCGACACCGGCAAGCCGCAGCCGCTCGACCGCGACGAGCCGCGCCGGGTCGCCGAGTCCGTGCAGAAGATGGGGCTGCGCTACGCCACCATCACCGGCGTCGCCCGCGACGACCTGCCCGACGGCGGCGCGTGGCTGTACGCCGAGACGGTGCGCGTGATCCACGAGGTCAACCCCGGCACCGGCGTGGAGAACCTGATCCCCGACTTCAACGGCAAGCCCGACCTGCTGACCGAGGTGTTCGAGTCCCGGCCCGAGGTGCTCGCCCACAACGTCGAGACGGTCCCCCGGATCTTCAAGCGGATCCGGCCGGCGTTCCGCTACGACCGGTCGCTCGACGTGCTCACCCAGGCCCGCGACTTCGGCCTGGTGACCAAGTCCAACCTGATCCTGGGCATGGGCGAGACCCGCGAGGAGGTCAGCCAGGCGCTCCGCGACCTGCACGAGGCGGGCACCGAGCTGGTGACGATCACCCAGTACCTCCGCCCCTCCGCCCGCCACCACCCCGTCGAGCGCTGGGTCAAGCCCGAGGAGTTCGTGGAGCTGCAGGCGGAGGCCGAGGAGATCGGCTTCTCCGGCGTGCTCAGCGGACCGCTCGTGCGTTCGTCGTACCGCGCCGGCCGCCTGTACCGTCAGGCGATGGACGCGCGCTCCGTCGTCGCGCCCGCCTGACCTCTCCCACCGTCAGCCCCACCCAGCACGGAAAGCTCACATGGCCAAGACTCCCGAGCAGCCCAAGATGAAGCGCCGCCAGCAGTTCGTCGAGACGTTCAAGATGGCGCGCAAGGGCGACCCGAAGCTCGTCTGGTGGCTCCTCGGCGCGTTCGTCCTCGGTGCCGCCATCGGCTTCGGGCTCTTCTGGATCCTGCCGGGCAGCGGCGTCATCGGGCTGATCTCCTCGATCGTCGGCGCCATCATGCTGGGCCTGCTGGGCGCGCTGCTGGTGTTCTCCCGCCGGGCCCAGGCCTCGGCGTACGCCCAGATCGAGGGTCGTCCGGGGGCCGCCGCGTCCGCGCTCACCACGTTGCGCCGCGGCTGGAAGGCCGAGCCCGCGGTCGGGTTCACCAAGCAGCAGGACGTCGTGCACCGCGTCGTCGGGCCGCCCGGCATCGTGCTCGTCGGCGAGGGCAACCCCACCCGGGTCAAGGCGCTGCTGGCCACCGAGCGCCGCCGCCACGAGCGGGTCGCGGCCGAGGTGCCGATCCACGAGGTCATCGTCGGCAACGACGAGGGCCAGGTCCCGCTGCCCAAGCTCGTCAAGTACGTCGGCAAGCTCAAGCGCCAGGTCGCGCCGGCCGACATGACCGACCTGCTCAGCCGGCTCAAGGCGATCGACGCCGCCCGCCCCGTGGCTCCCCTGCCGAAGGGTCCCGTGCCCACCAGCATGAAGGGCTTCCGCGGCCAGATGCGCGGCCGCTAGACCCGAGTCGGCGCGTTTGCAGCTCAAATTCGCGTCGAGTCGGCTTGTCTGCAGCCCGAAATCAAGTCGAGTCGGCTTGTCTGCAGTCCGAGATCGCCTCGAGTCGGCGCGTCTGCAGTTTCTCCGAGCGAAGAGACCCTGCACACACGCCGACTCGACCGTTCTGAGACCTGCAGATACGCCGACACGCGCCCTCAGGGAGCTGCAGACAAGCCGACTCGTCAGACCAGGCGGTTCTCGAACGCGTACGCCGCGGCGGCGGTGCGTGAGCCCACGTCCAGCTTGGTGAAGATGTTGGAGAGGTGCCGGGCCACCGTCTTCTCGCTGATCACCAACGCCTGCTGCGATCTCGGTGTTGGAACGTCCGCGGGCGACGAGCCGCAGTACCTCGACCTCGCGCTCGGTGAGGCCGGCCGGGTGCTCGGGCCCCAGCAGCGCCGCCGTCTCGCGCTCGGCCGGCGCGGCCCCGAGCTCGGCGAAGGTCCGCAGCGCCGCGGTCAGCTCGCCGGTCGCGGTGTCCGCGTCGCCCAGCTCGCGCAGGGCGCGGCCGACCAGGACGCGCGCCCGCGCCGCCTCGTACGGCACCTCGAGGTCCCGCCAGACGCGCAACGCCCGGCGGAGCGCCGGCACCGCCGCGCCGGGGTCGCCCGCGGCCAGCAGCGTGCTCCCCCGCGCCTGGTCGGCCATGGCCCGCATGGCCGCGCTGCCGAAGGCGGCGGCGATGCCGTCGAGCTCGTCGGTGGCCGCGACCGCCTCGTCGATCGCGTCGCCGGCCAGCAGCACCTGCACGGCACCCGGCAGCAGCCGGGACCGGCCGACCGGGTCGCCCGGCTCGGCGAGCAGCCGCCGGACTGCGCCGACGGCCGCCTCTGAACGCCCCCGCGCCAGCCACAGCAGGGCCAGGCCCGGCTGCGGCTCGAAGCCGAAGCCGACGGCCCGCTCGTACGCCGCCTCGGCGGCACCGAGGTCACCGACGATCCGCAGCACGTCGCCGCACTCGCTCATGGCCAGCCCCGCGGGCGCAGGCGTTCCGGCGGCGTCGTACCGCTCGGTCGCGAGGCGGAACTCCTCGATCGCCGCGGGGAAGGCGCCGCGGATGCGCATGATCTGCCCGCGGTGCACCGCGCTCTGGCCCGTGAAGGTGACCAGTCCCGGCTGGGCGTCGACCCACGCGGTCAGGGCGCTGGTCCACTCGGCCGCCCGGCCGTAGTCGGAGACCTCCTGGCAGGCCTCGATCAGCGAGCAGTAGATCTCGCCGGCGACGATCGGTGACACGTCGCCCGTCGAGATGCCGACCATGGCCTCGTCCAGCAGGGCGAGCCCCTCCGGGACGTGGCCGGTGTAGATCAGCATCCGCCCCTGGGCGTTGAGCCCGTTGGCCGTCAGGTCGGCATCCCCGAAGCGGCGCCCGTAGTCGGTCACCTGCTGGGCGAGCACGTAGGCCTGGTGGGGGTCGCCACCGAAGATGTGGCTGAACATCTCGAGGGTGAGCAGGTAACCGCGCTCGACCACGTCGCCCTCGACGTCGTCGAGCAGGCGACGGCACCGCGCCACCCAGCCGCCGCCCACCGCCGGCTCACCACTCATCAGCAGGACCATGCCCAGCCAGAAGGCGCACCGCACCGCCCGGAGGGTCTCGCCCCGGTCGAGGTAGACCCGGTAGCCGCGTTGCATGGCCTGGACGCAGTCGTTCTTGCGGCCCAGGAGGAACGCCATCACCGACAGCCGGGCGAAGTCGTCGGGATCGAGGGCGGACGCGTCGACGTCCGAGAGCGAGTCGTAGGCCGCGACCCACTCCCGTCGCTCGTAGGCTTCCCGGGCCCGAGCCAGGTCGTCGACCACACCCATCGCGCACACCTCTCCTCCGGAGGATACCGAGGCCGTGCGGGGCCCGCCTCCCTCAGGCAGCGGCCGCGAGCCGACTCGGGGTCACGCGGCGCGCGTCGATCCGACGCGCGAGGTACTCGGCGTCCCGGCCGACTCCGAGGAACACCATGGAGCTGAACGCGTACTGGAAGGAGAGCCCGCAGAAGAAGAGGCCGGGCACCTCGTCGACGACGCCGCGGTACTCCCGCGGGTAGCCGTCCTCGCCGAAGATCGGGACGTCGATCCAGTCGAAGACCTGCCGGAAGCCGGTGCACCAGACGACGGTGCTCGCGTCGACGACACGGCCGTCGTCGAGCACGGGTCGACCCTCGCTGACGCCGGTGACCCGGTTCGTCACCCGGTCGACGCCGCGGCGGTGGAGGTCATCCCGCTTGACGCGCACCATGGGGCCGCCGTGGTGCCGGATCTCCGCCATCTCCTTGCGGCCGATGGGAGTACGCCGCGTGAGGACGTGGCGCCACGCGAACGCAATGACGGGGAACGTGTAGCGCAGCGCACGTGACCCCCAGCGGATCGGGATCTGCCCGCAGTCACGGCCGGCCAGGGTCGTCGGCCGGTGCTCGGCGGCCTCGTACGCGATGTCGCAGCCCGAGTGTGACGCGCCGACCACCAGCACCCGTCCGGCCGCGAGCTGGTCGGGGCGGCGGTACTCGCTGGAGTGCAGCTGCACGATCGACGGGTCGAGGTCGCGGGCGAAGTCCGGCACGTTCGGCGTCCGGCCGAAGGTACCGGTGGCGACCACCACGTTGTCGCAGGTGATGGTGTCCTCCCCCAGGCTCGCGGTGAATCCGCCGCCGGCGCGTGGCTCGAGCCGCTGGACGCGGGTGCTCATCCGCACCGGCAGGTCGGAGTGCAGCGCGTAGCTCTCGAGGTAGTCGGCCACCTGCTCCTTGCCGGGGAACGACCACGGCGGGCGCGGGGAACGGCAGCCCGGGCAGGCCGTCGTACTTCGCCGGGCTGTAGAGCTTCAGGGTGTCCCACTGGTGTCGCCAGTTGTCGCCGATGCGTTCGTGGCCGTCGACGATCAGGAAGGGGCGCCCGAGCTGCTGCAGGTGGTAGCCGGTGGAGAGGCCGGCCTGGCCGGCGCCGATGATCAGCGTCTCGATGTGCTGGGTGGTCATGCCCCGACGCTAGGAACCGCGCCGGTCGGTTCGCGTCGGGCGAACGATGCATCTGCTGCGGCGGCGGGATGGGTCAAACCACTCACGCGGCCTAGGTTGGTCCGATGACGGCTTTGGCGGCCCTGGCGTCATTGTCGAACGCCTGGGGCAGGCTCCCGCTCCCCGCGGAGCACGCCGTCGGCATGGTCGCGGGGCTGCTCCTCCAACGGCGCGACGCCCGCGCCGCCTTCCGGCCGCCGCAGCACCGGTCGGCTGGCCGCTGGTCGTCGCCGGGGTCGCGCTCAACGCGTGGGCTGTGGCCGCACGCGGCGGTGAGGCGATCGAGCACCCGTCCCGGCTCGTGACCGGCGGGCCACAGGCGCGGACGCGCAACCCGATGTACGTCGGCTGGACCCTGCTCCACGTCGGCGTGGGGCTCCTCGCACGGTCGCCGTGGGTCCTGGCCACCTGGCCGGTCTCCTTCGCCCTGGTGCACCGCTCGGTCCTGCACGAGGAACGCGGCCTGGCTCAGCGGTTCGGGCGGGAGTTCACCGAGTACCGAACGCAGGTCCCCCGGTACGTGGGACTGCCCGGACGCGGTACCTGAGGAACCAGGTCAGCATCAGGGCCGTGCTCGCCAGGTAGAAGGAGTGCAGCACCCACAGCGGACCCGCGGGCAGGCTGAACACGTAGACCGAGTGCACGGCGTTCCCCACGTTCGCCAGCAGGATGTTGCCCAGGCTGTACGACGAGAGGTCGCGCGTGCGGTACGCCTTGACGAGCATCGGGAGCGTGCTCGCGGCGAAGATCAGCGTCGACGCCGTCCCGGCGATGATCGGCAGGTTGCTCATGCCCTCACCGTGCGTGCGCACGGCGATCCGACGCTTCGGTCGATGCACCCATCTTGTCGCGGCCACCGATGGGTGTTCCGCTGCATGGGTCAGGCGGGGCCGACGAGCTTGGCCAGTCGGGCGGTCAGCGCATCGGTACGGCCCGCGTTGCCGCTGAGCCCGACGTACCTCTCGCCGAACGCCGCCAGCAACGCGTCGTCCAGGCGTCGTACGGCGCCGGGCGGGTACCGGTAGCCCATCCGGTCGACGAGGGCCGCGCTGTCGAGCGGGCGCAGCACGTCACCGAGCTCCGCGAGCGAGGTGACGCCGAGCTCGAGCAGCAGGCCGGAGATCCACGCGTAGTGGTCGGTCCGCGACCAGCCGGCGTCGGCGTACTGCCCCGCGAGGAACGCCGCGAGCTCGCGGGGGCTGATCCGCGGGTCGTCGTCGGCCGGGGCCGGAGCCTGACCCGTCATGCCTTCCTGGAGCCGGTCGCGGATCGTCGCGAACTCGCGGTCGGCCAGCTCGAGCAGCCCGGCGGCCAGCGTGAACCGGCGGTCGAGGTCGGGCGCGTGCTCGTCGGGGACGTCACCCTTGTAGCGGATGTCGTGCTCGAACTCCGCCCACGCGTGCTGGAGCACCGTGCGGATCTGCACCTGGGCGCGACGCGCGGCCAGCGCGACGTACGCCGGTTGGCCCTCGCGTCCGGCGTCCAGCCCGACGAGGAGGTGCCGGCTGGCGTAGCCCCATCGCCCTTCACTGGCGGTCTCCTGGCCCATGTCGCGGTCGTCGTGCACGACCACCTGGTCGGCCAGCAGGTCGGCGACCGCGGCCACGTCGCTGTGCACGTAGGTGATCACGCGGACGCCCACCTGGTCGGTGATCTGGTTGAGCGGGTCGGGGAAGGCGAGCACGCCGTCCACCACCCGCCCGGCCTTGGCCGCGAACGACGCCACGCCCTTGGCCCGGCCGGTCACGCTGAGGTAGTTGATGCCCGCGTCGTCGAGCACCGCCGTCACCAGCTCGACCCACCCGTCCGCGGCAGCCCGCACGGCGTCGTGCGTCGCGGCGTACTCGGCGATCGCGGCCCGGACGACGTCCTCGGGCGACGCTCGCACCCGCGGCGCGCGCGGCGTCGCGGCCAGGCCCTCCGGCAGGGTGGGCGTGACGATGTAGCCGGTGGCGTACCCGTTGGCCGGGTCGCCGTACGTCGTGGTGCGCTCCGGAGCCCGCTCCGCGAACAGCCCGACGTACGCCGCCACGACGGCGTCGACCTGGTCCTCGACGACCCGGAGCCCGGACTTGCGGGTGGCGTCGACCACCGCGTTGCGCAGCGCCGACCAGGCCGGCGAGGCGACCACCATCGCCGGCGTCGCGTCGGCCAGGGTCTCGACCAGGTCCATCAGGACCAGCAGCTCGCCGCGGAGACCCTCGAGGTCGCGGCCGCGCTTGTCCTTGTACTTCAGGGTGCGGCCGAGCCGGAACAGGGCCACGGTCGCGGGGTGCGGGTACACCTCGATCGCGCGCCGCGCCCGCCCGGACTTCGGGTTCAGGTCGAGCTTCAGCCGCGCACTGAGCCGGGCGCCCCGCGTCCCGTCGCTGAACTCGGGCTTGCCGGTGTTGGACGGGTGGGCGCCGGCGTCGAAGCGCGCGAAGTCCCGGTTCAGCGCGGCCTCGGCGGGACGGTTGCCGGTCGGGTTGGTGACGACGAGCGGCGCGTCGAACGCGACCAGCACCGGGCCGTCGTACGGCGCCAGGGCAGCGACGATCTCCTCGTCGGTACGCACGGTCTCGACGTGGAGCAGCCGGCCACCCTCGTCGAGGACGGCGAGCCCGGTGGGGTTGCGCTCACCCCACGCGAGGTCGATCCCGACGAAGTGCATGGGCTCACCCTGCCCTAGCGGATGTCCAGGCACGTGGTGAGTCGGCTGGGGTGGTTGCCGCCGATGGCGGAGTGGGCTCGGTGGTGATTGTAGAAGTGGAGCCAGCGGGCAGGGCGCAGGAGTTCGGCTTATGAGTGTAGAACCGGGCGTAGGCCCAGCCGTCGGAAGAGGGTGAGGTGGAAGCGTTCGATCTTAAAGTTGGTATGTGGAAGGTAGGGAAGGGTAAGTTTGTGGAAGATGCCAGTGCGCGCGGCGTCCCGCCCGACGGGGGAGCGCTGACACCTCCCGTTGTCGGAGAGCCTCGTTCACGGTGAAAGTGCTCTGCGTCACACGCGAGGGCACTTCCGAGGAAGCCGAAGGCGATGATGGCCTTCCCGTCAGCGCAGCTCACCGCGCACACGCGGGAGCTGCTCGACCACCATGTCCAGAAGGCGGTGCT
This sequence comes from uncultured Actinomycetota bacterium, assembly GCA_963839565.1. Lineage (GTDB taxonomy): Bacteria > Actinomycetota > Actinomycetes > Propionibacteriales > Nocardioidaceae > Nocardioides. Next base: position 46,848 of record CAWIVR010000004.1, read on the forward strand.
GGAGAAGACGCTCGGTAGCCGAGCCGCGCGCGCCGCCCCGTGCGGTCACCGCGCGGCCACGCCCTTCGGGGACGGCGTCGACGGGCCCGGCTCCGTCGGGATGCCGACTTGGTGACGTCGACGTGGTCAGCGAGCCCGGGTGGTCGAGCTCGTAGCGGCGCAGCGGTTCGCCGGTGACCCGGTCGATGCGGCCGAGCCGGTTGATCCGGCACCGCACCAGGACCGCGTGACGGTCGAGGCCGGCCGCCGAGAAGGCCGCCGACCGGGCCGGGCCGAGGAGGTCGACGCCACCGCAGCCGGAGGACAGGCGACCAGCTACGTGGCGGTCGTGGTCAGGCTCGACGCGGCCGCGAGCGAGGTCGGCCATCCGCCGAGGCCCAGTGCGCGGACCGACGGCCCACTACGTCGCCGAGCGCGGCGCGACCAGGAACACGTCGCCGCCGCCGACAGGCCGAGCCGCGATCGACGACCGAGACGGGCAGCCGCAGCCGAGGACGTGGGGTCAGGGCCGCGTGAGCGTGGGACACGAAGGCCTCCGGTTGGTGTAGCGGTGAACTAGACAGCTCCACTTCACAACTGGAGGCCTTCACCTGTCAGACCGACTCACCGCCGTGAGGAGGAACCGAGGAGGCCGTGGCCCGGGCACGCGCCCAGATGGTCGACGCGCGTCGGCTCGCCGACGACGCGGCCGCGGCAGCCAAGGAGGCCGCCGAAGAGGCCCGCCAGCGCGCCGAGCAGCTCGCCGAGGACGCCAACGCCCGCGCCGAGGAGGCCGAGCAGCGCGTCGCCGACGCCGAGCGCAGGAGCGAGGCGGTCGCCGAGGGCGGACGGGCCCTGGCCAAGGACGCCGTCAACGGCCCGGCCGAGCTCGACGAGATGACCAAGGCCGAGCTGCTCGAGCTGGCCGACGGCATGGGGCTCGAGGTGAACGGTCACCAGCTCAAGAAGGAGCTGGTGAGCGCCATCAAGCGCTCGAGCAAGTAGCCCGAGTCACCCGACGATCGAAGGGAGCACGACATGCTCGGCACCAAGACGATCGGCCGCACGGTGGTGTTCGGCCTGGGATACCTGGCCGGTACCCGAGCGGGCCGCGCACGGTACGACCAGATCCAGCAGGTGGGCCGACAGCTGGCCACCCAGCTCCGCGAGCAGCTCCAGGCGGCCCCCGACAACAGCCCGGCGTCGGTCGCCGGAGCGGCGCGGCGGGCCTGGGACGACAGCGACATCAGGCTCGGGAAGCCCTGAGGATGCCGTGCGGATCCACATCCACCTCGTCGCGCGGCTGCTGAAGGTCCCGATCCTGCGGATCGACGGGGACATCCGGCTCCGGGACGACGACGACGTCCCGGTCCGGCTGCCGTCCCTGTCGCCGGCCCCACCCGTGGGTCGCTTGCTCGCCTCGGCCGAGGCCGACCTCGACGGGCTCGACCGCACGCGGTCAGCCGTCAGGCGGCGGGCGGGCTGACCACCTGGTCGGCCGGGGGTGCCTCGAGCTCGACGGCCTTGTCGAAGTCCGAGAGCGTCGCGTCGTACTGGACCGCGCCGAGCCCCATCGACGTCTTCGCCATCCGACCCTCGTCGTCGAGCCAGACGACCATCGTGACCTCGGGAGGGAGCGACGCGTTGCTGCCCGTGCCGTCGTCGGCGAGCTTGGTGGTGTCGACGGTCAGCTCGTAGCGGTCGAGGGTCCGGCCGTCGACGTCCTCGCTGCCCGATGACGTCACCGAGGTGACCGCCTTCGTGAAGGCCTCGACAGAGCCGGCGGGGTCGAGCTGCTCGGAGAGCCCCGAGCCCAGAGGGTTCGCCGGGTCGTCGAGGTCGAACTTGATGTACTTGCCGCCTGCCTGGGACGACTGCACGTACATGATCTTCTCGACGAGCAACATGCCCACCGACTCCGGACCGAGCTCCATCGACATCTGCATGTTGGGCGGCGTGGCGGTGTAGTCGACGTCGCCGGAACCCGACATCTCGCCGCCGGCGCCACCCATCGTGAACTCGATGTGCGCGTACTTCGTCTTGGCGATGCCGTCCTGCAGGCGCGCGACGAACTTGTCGGGGTCGACCTGCCCGCCGTCGTCGTACTCCTGGGGCTCCTCGGTCGCCTCGGAGGCGTCCGCACTGGGCGTGTCCTCGGCCGGTGCCGAGCTGCTCGGCGCAGCAGCGGCGGGGTCGTCCGCGGCGTCCGGCTCGCTGCCACCGCACGCCGTGAGCGTGGCTCCGAGCGCGAGCGCGGCCAGGCCGCCGGTCAGCCGACGGAGGGTGGGACGAGGCGTGCGCATGGGGACTCCCGGGACGGTTGGACAGACGGCCGAAAGCCTAACCCGGCGCCCCAGGCCGTCCGACCGGAACGGTGACGGACCCGACGGCCAGGTCGTGCAGGCCACGCCCGTCCGGCTTGAAGACCAGCGGCGGCACGACCAGGCACACCAGCACCACCCGGGCCAGGGAGCGCAGCAGGTCCAGCGGCCGCCCGCTCCCGTCCACCCGGACCACCCGCAGCCGGGTCACCAGCTTGCCGAACGAGCCGCCGACCAGGGCCGTGAGCACGGTCGACTCGAGGATGAACAGGCCGAGCGTGTAGAGCCCGGTGGCGCGGCTGTCCGACCAGCCCTGGGCGCCCATCACGGCGACCAGGACGAGGTTGCAGGCGGTCCAGTCGACGAAGAGCGCCAGGATGCGACGCGGCCAGGACGCCGTACCGGTCCGGGCGTCGGCGGGCGTCGTCTGGCTCACCCGGTCAGCCTAGACAGAGCCCACGAAATGCCCGCCGGACATCTGTTACACGGGCGAAACAAAGGGGATACGGTCGGGAAACTGCCCCTGCCTACGTTGCAGTCACTCCCGAGCCCGCAGAGTCGCGACGCCCGGGGCCCACTGACCTGCACCAGACCTGTCGGTCGCCCAGCACGTGCGACCAAGGAGGACAGATGTTCGCCAACAGCGACGAGCTGCTGAAGTACGTCAAGGACGAGGGCGTCGAGATGGTCGACGTCCGGTTCTGCGACCTGCCCGGGATCATGCAGCACTTCACCGTCCCGGTGTCGTCCTTCACCCAGTCGGTCTTCGACGACGGACTCGGCTTCGACGGCTCCTCGATCCGTGGGTTCCAGGCGATCCACGAGTCCGACATGCAGCTCTTCCCGGACCCGACGACCGCCTACATCGACCCGTTCCGGGTCGCCAAGACCCTGGTCGTCAACTTCTTCATCCACGACCCGATCACCGGCGAGGCCTACTCCCGCGACCCGCGCAACATCGCCCGCAAGGCGATGGCCTACATGGCCAGCACGGGCATCGGCGACCAGGCGTTCTTCGCGCCCGAGGCGGAGTTCTACGTCTTCGACTCGGTCCGCTTCGAGACCGGCGTGAACAAGGGCTTCTACCACATCGAGTCCGAGGCCGGCGCCTGGAACACCGGCCAGGACACCGAGACCAACCGCGGTTACAAGGTCCGTTACAAGGGCGGCTACTTCCCCGTGGCGCCGTACGACCACTTCGGCGAGCTCCGCGACGAGATGGTCCTCGAGATGGAGCGGGCCGGGCTGCACGTCGAGCGCGCCCACCACGAGGTCGGCACCGCCGGCCAGGCCGAGATCAACTACAAGTTCGACGAGCTGCTCAAGGCCGCCGACGACGTGATGAAGTTCAAGTACATCGTCAAGAACGTCGCCTGGCGCAACGGCAAGACGGCGACGTTCATGCCCAAGCCGATCTTCGGCGACAACGGCTCCGGCATGCACGTGCACCAGTCCATCTGGAACAACGGCGAGTCGCTGTTCTACGACGAGACCGGGTACGCCGGCCTCTCGGACGTCGCGCGCTACTACATCGGCGGCATCCTCAAGCACGCGCCGTCGCTGCTGGCGTTCACCAACCCGACGGTGAACTCCTACCACCGCCTGGTCCCCGGCTTCGAGGCCCCGATCAGCCTGGTCTACAGCCAGCGCAACCGGTCGGCGTGCGTGCGCATCCCGATCACCGGCTCGAACCCGAAGGCCAAGCGCATCGAGTTCCGCTGCCCCGACCCCTCGGCCAACCCGTACCTCGCCTTCTCGGCGCTGCTGCTGGCCGGCATCGACGGCATCAAGAACAAGATCGAGCCGAACGACCCGGTCGACAAGGACATCTACGAGCTCCCGCCGGACGAGATGGCCGAGATCGACCAGGTGCCCACCTCGCTGGGCGCCGTGCTCGACAACCTCGAGGCCGACCACGACTTCCTCACCGTCGGCGGCGTGTTCACCGACGACCTGATCGAGACGTGGATCGACTACAAGCGCACCAACGAGATCCTGCCCGTGCAGCTGCGCCCGCACCCGCACGAGTTCGAGCTGTACTACGACAACATCTGATTCCGGGGTCTAGCTGACCTGCGGCTCAATGCCTGAAACGGCGTCTGACCTGCGAAAACGTCTTCCAACGTCTTTCAGCGTCAGACGCCGTTTCACATCCTTGTGCGTACCCAGTGCACCCCAACTCGTACGCGCCCACACCCCGACCAGCAGGCGACACCTCCGCCCCGCCTTGAGCCGGCACACGGGCTACGAGTGGAGCGATGAGACGGGGGCCTTCGCGTCGTGGGGCCGTGCCGGACACCTAAGACAGAAGGTGCGATCGCATGAGGAGTGGTTGCTGGCGGAGAGCCTCGACCAAGATCAGTTCATGGCCTTGGGTTTGGTTTGCCGGTCAAGGGTAGGGCCCCCACCGCCCATGTCGATGGGGTCCCTGCTGGGAGAGATCAGTCAAAGAACGAGTTGATCTTGCCGGAGGCGTGCGCAGGAGTTGGATCTTGCTGATGACTGTGGTCTGCGGCAGGCCGTCGGAGACGATCTGCCGGCGCCCGTTGCAACCACTGTTATAGGCCGAGGCCAATCCGGTGTACCCGAAACTGTCGGAGATGATGCAGCCCGGCTTGTCTTGACGGACCGGCAATTGGTGGGTGACCCGGACGGACTCAAGTGGCTTTCGGAGGATCGCCGAATGTGCGCAGAACGTTCTCCAGGGTCAAGGTGAGCAGCTCCTGTGTCGCCTCGCGGGTGGCCTCGCCGCGAAGCCAGCGCCGGGTCGCGGCGCGGTTGAGGCCCGTCCAGCATTCCAGTGCATAGCGGAGCCGGTGCGAGTCCTGGGCGATGTCGGCGTGGAAGGTCGCGAGCAGCGCGACGGCGCGGCCTCTGAGGTCGGCGACGACGCGTCTCACCTCGGGGTCGGCCAGGTCCTCGCCTGGTGCGATGGTGCCCGAGATAGATCAGTGCGGTTCGCCTCGGTCCAGTCCAGCCAGCGTGACACCGAGTCCGCCACCCGAGCACGGGCGCTGCGACCCACAGGCGGCCGCAGCTGTTCCTCGCTGAAGGCACCGAGCCGTTCCAGCAGCGCGACGTAGACCTCCGTGCGTCCGCCGAAGTAGTGGTGCACCAGGCCGCGCGTGACACCGGCCGCGCGCGCGATGTCCTCGACCGAGACCTCTTCGTAGCCACGCTCGGCGAACAGCTCGTTGGCCGCGTCGAGCATCTGTTCGCGCCGCTGTCCAGCGTCCAGGCGGCTGTACTTCGGACTCAGTGATCAACCAGGTGTGCATGAAATTGGCGATCCGTCAAAGATCGGTTAGCATTCTGCCAACAAGTGCGGTGGGGACATGGTCCTCGCACGCCTATGACATCAATGACCACCTTCGCTTGGAGCCCGGTCAGCGTGAAGGGACCGGACCGTGAGGGTCGCACCAGTGAATCGGCTGACGCCCGGACTCGTTCTCGGCGAGCGGTACCGGCTCGAGGGGCGCATCGCCTCCGGCGGTATGGCCGACGTCTGGGCGGCGCAGGACGAGGTCCTGCAGCGAATGGTCGCCCTCAAGGTGATGCGTCCCGACCCCGACCACGAGGAGCTGTTCGCCCTTCGCTTCCGCGACGAGGCGCTGCACTCCGCGGCACTGATCCACACCAACATCGCCACCGTCTTCGACTACGGCGAAGATGACGGGCCTGGCGTTCCTGGTCATGGAGCTCGTCGACGGCAAGCCGCTGTCGCAGCTGATCCGCGAGCACGGCCCACTCCCCGCCGACCAGGTGCGTTCGGTGCTCGGCCAGTGCGCTCTGGCCCTCGGCGTCGCACATCAGGCCAAGCTTGTCCACCGAGACGTGAAGCCGGCCAACATCCTGGTCCGCGAGGACGGCCTGGTGAAGCTCACCGACTTCGGCATCGCCCGTGCCGCCGACGCCTCGGGACACACCCGCGCCGGAGACCTGCTCGGCACGCCGGCCTACATCAGCCCGGAGCAGGCGCTCGGCCGGCCGGCGACCGGCGCATCCGACCTCTACGCCCTCGGCGTCGTCGGGCACGAGATGCTGTCGCGGCGCCAAGCCGTTCGACAAGCCGACGCCCATCGCCACCGCGATGAGCCACATCCACGAGGCGCCGCCGCCGCTGCCCGACGACGTACCGGAGGCCCTGGCCGGGGTGATCGAGGAACTGCTGGCCAAGGACCCGCTGGACCGCCCGGAGAACGCGCGGGCCGTCGCGATCCGCCTCGGGCTCGCCGACCACGAGATCATCGGGCTGGCGCTCGGCCTCGCGCAGGCGGTCTACGGCGAGTCGACGCTGGAAGAGGACCTCGCAGCTTGAGGGGAGCCCGGCGCCCGAGGAACCGACCGCCACCGTCGCCGTCACTCTCGACAGAGCCTTGCCGTCGGAGAACTAGCCCGATCCATCTTCGGTGGTCCCTCGCGGCCAGCCCAGCAATTGGCGATTCGTCAAGTGCAATGCTAGCGATATCGCCAGCAACGCGACGACCGCCGCCCCCCGCCCGCATGCCGCGGCGCAACAAAAGGACACCATCCGCCCATGACTCAGTCCCCGAGTTCGGTGTGGGTACGCATCGAGACCACCCAAGAGGTCGTCACCCTGGGCCTTCGCACCATCCTCGAGACCGCTGCCGGTCCCTTCCACATCACCACCACAGGACCGACCGGCGACGAGCCCGACGTCGTCCTCTACGACGTCATCCACATGCGAGACGGTGACGACTCCGGCCTGGACTACTGGCTCACCGAGACCGCCTCGACCGTGATCGCCATCGACAGGACCCTGCGACCCGAGCTCGGAGCCCGCGCCAAGGAGAAGGGCGTCGAGTGGGCCATCGACCTCGGCATCACCGCCGACGAGCTGGTCGCCGTCATCCGGGACGCCATCGCGGGCAACCTGGAGGACAACCCAGCCGCCCAGGAATGGGAGGCCGGCGGCTACCCCGGCTCCGAGGAGGGCCTCAGCCCCCGGGAGTCGGACGTACTCGGCACTAGTCACAGCGGGGCTGAGCAACCAAGAGATCGCCAACACGCTGTACTTGAGCATCAACTCCGTCAAGACCTACATCCGCAGCACCTACCGCAAGATGGGTGTCGCCACCCGGTCCCAAGCCGTCCTGTGGGCCATCCAGCACGGGTTCCCCACCCCCGAGCTACCACCATCGGTGACGGACGTCGAGGGAATTGGCCGCTAAGCGCCTCGCCACTGGGCCTACCTCCATGGGTCCTGAGCACCTCTGCGCAAATCGGCGCTCGTCAAAAGCAAGACTGTTGGCGCTTCGCGCAACCAAGCGGCGTGGCCGCGCCTCACTTTGACAGGTCGACGGCGCCGAGTTCGCGTCATGGGCAGGCCACCAGGCCGTCATGGAGGTAGGGCAGACGCCCGGAAGACCCGATCAAGAGGACATTCGATGACCGCAGGTCAACAGACAGAACAGATCGACAAGCTCGAGAAGCGCATCGTCGCTCTCGAGCAGCACGTGACCACCTTGTGCGTGGCGCTCGACGCGGCCTCACGGCTGCGGCTCTCCTTGGCGGAACCCCACCGGGAGGAACGGATCGTCGGCGGGCGAACGGTCCGCCGTCTCCTGGAGCGAGGCGGGCTCGTGCTCGGCTACCCCGAGCTGCCGAGCGTGGCCTGAGATGCCCGCCTACGACCGCCCTGTCGTGATCACCGACGAGGAGGACCGCTCATGAGGATCGCCCAGGTCGCGCCGCTCTACGAGGCCGTCCCGCCGGGCGCCTACGGCGGGACCGAGCGGGTGATCGCCGGCCTCTGCGACGGTCTGGTCGCCCAGGGGCACGAGGTCACCCTCTTCGCCCCGGAGGGCTCGGAGACGGCCGCCACGCTGGAGGCGTACGGCGAGCCGTTGCGCACGCGGTTCAGTGCCGACGAGCTGGTGAACCTCGCGCCCCACCTGCACCTGGAGATGTTCGCCGACGTCTACGAGCGCGCCGACGACTTCGACGTGGTGCACTCCCACCTCGACATCTGGACCTTCCCCTTCGCGCGGTTCTCCGACGTGCCGACGGTGCTGACGATGCACGGCCGGCTCGACCTCGACTTCCTCCGCGACCTGATGCCGCGCTACGCATCGGTCCCGCTCGTCTCCATCAGCGACGACCAGCGGCGCGCGGTCGCGGACCTGGACCTGACCTGGGCGGCGACCGTCTACAACGGGCTCGATCTCTCGGCGTACGCCGAGGTACCGCACGACTCCGAGGGCTACCTGGCGTTCGTGGGCCGGATCTCGGAGGAGAAGGGGCCGCTGGCGGCCATCGAGATCGCCCACCGCGCCAGGCTGCCGCTCAAGATGGCTGCCAAGGTCGACCCGCTCGACGAGGAGTACTACGAGCAGGAGGTCAAGCCGCACATGGGGCACGCTGTCGACTTCGTTGGGGAGATCGACGAGCCGCAGAAGCCGGAGTTCTACGCCGGGGCCCGGGCCACGCTGTTCCCCAGCGACTGGCCGGAGCCCTTCGGTCTGGTGATGATCGAGTCCCTGGCTGCTGGCACCCCAGTGATCGCGCTGCGTCGCGGCTCGGTTCCGGAGTTGATCGTGGACGGGGTCACCGGCTTCATCTGCGACGACGTGGACCAGATGGCCGAGGCGGCCGAGCGGATCGGGAGATCGACCCGGAGGACTGCCGCCGCCACGCCGAGAAGTTCTCCGCCGAGGCGATGTGCCGCGGCTACACCGAGGTCTACGAACGCCTGCTCGGTCGGCCCTCCCGACCGGTCGACCGCGTGGCACCCCCACCGGTCAGGGTGTCGTTCAACGCCACGTCGAACGGTGCACAGCCCGGCTCGGTCCAGCGGAGCGGCACGCGGAGGTGACCGCTGCGACCCGTGGTCCGGTTTACCACGGTCGCGGTGCTGCCGGTCGTGGTGTCGCAGCCGGCGTCCCTGCGAGCGCTCCGAGCACCGCGGAGGTCCGACTGTGGGCCCGGGTGCTGGGCTGGTTGGACCGAGGCATCCGCCTGGGCCTGGTGGCCTACGGCGTGGTGCACCTGCTGATCGGCTGGCTGGGGCTCCAGCTGGCCTTCGGCGACCGCACGGAGCGGGCCTCGAGCACCGGGGCCATGCAGGAGCTGGCGCGCCAGCCCTTGGGTGAGGTCGTCGTGCTCGCCATCGTGGGCGGTCTGTTCGTCCTCGTCGTGTGGCGGCTGCTCGAGCTCTCCGTCGGACACCGCGACAAGGCGCCCGGCGTGCATCGTTGGCGGGCACGGGCCGTCTCGGGGTTCAAGGGCTTGGTCTACGCCGCGTTGTGCCTGAGCGCGCTCGGCGTGGCCGTCCACGCGAGGTCCTCAGCCGGAGGCTCCACGTGGACACGCACGGTGAGGGACTGGCCCGCGGGGCCCTGGGTCATCGCGGTCGTGGCCCTGGCAACGATCGGCTACGGCGCGAACCACGCCCGCCGGGGCTTCGCGGAGAGGCACGCCGAGCACCTGTCCGCCCACGGCAGGAGCGGCGAGACCGGGGTGGCGTACGTGACGTTGGGAACGATCGGATACGTCGGCAAGGGCATCGCCATCGCCGTCGTCGGAGGCTTGATGCTGGTCGGCGCCCTGACCCACGACCCCTCGCAGTCGGGGGACCTCGACCATGCCCTCCGCACCCTGCTCAGGTACCCCTTCGGCCGGGGCCTGGTCGTGCTGATCGCCGCCGGGCTGATCTGCTTCGGCGTCTTCTGCCTCGCACGAGCCCGGCACCTCTCCCGGGCCCATGTCCGGACGACGTCGCCCGTCTCGCCGTCGACGGTGAGCCGAGCTTCAGCGGCTGACGAAGGCCGAGGCACCGACGTACGCTCCTAAACGACCGGACCGCTAGTCCTCACGTCTGAGCACCTCACCTCGCGGTCGCCCCGTGTGGACCCCGACCTCCCCCTCGCGGGTCAGGGACCGGGGCACGAGCAGCACCGTCCACATGGTGGCCTGTCGGTTACGGCGTCCGCCGTCGCGGCCAGCGACCCCGTGGCCCGAGCGGTACCGGGCGCCCGAGTCCGTGAGCTTCGCCCACTTCCCAACCACCGAGTAACCGGCCCACCCGAGCGACCCCCAGACTCGTGGCGCAGGCCTGGCTGATGTTGATGAGCGCGGTGCCGTACTCGATTGACTGGGGTTCGGTGAAGCCGAGGACATCGCACAGGTTGCCCAGTTGCCCTGGACGTTGTCACTGGAGCTCGAGCCAACCTGGCGGAGACGACCAAGTTCTGCCCCAAAGACCGTCGACCCGGGATCAGCGCTATTTGTCTGTCTGGCTCCACGCGGATGACGCGCACATCGGAGGAGTGCGCTCGTGTGTCCGACTCGCGGCGGAGTGAC
>CAWIVR010000005.1:0-49036 GCA_963839565.1 uncultured Actinomycetota bacterium
ACCTACCGCCGAGTAGGCTCCCCGAACGTGAGCGACGTACGTGACCCGACCGCTGCCCCCGGGCCGCGGGGGGTCGGTTGCCGCGCCAGGAACGCCGCGCGCAGCTGCTCGAGTCCGCGCTCGAGGTGTTCGTGGCGCAGGGCTTCCACGCCGCCGCGATGGACGACATCGCCGAGCGGGCGGGCGTCTCGAAGCCCGTGCTCTACCAGCACTTCCCCGGCAAGCTCGACCTCTACCTCGCCCTGCTCGACGCCTCCTGCGACGACATCATCGACAACTGCCGCGCCGCCCTGGCGTCCACCCACGACAACAAGCAGCGCGTGGCGGCGACCATGGACGTCTTCTACGAGTACGTCGCCGGCGACACCGGCGCGTTCCGGCTGGTGTTCGAGTCCGACCTCACCAACGAGCCGGCCGTCCGCGAACGCGTCGACCGGGTCACCACCGACTGCGCCGCGATGATCGCCCTGGTGATCCACGAGGACACCGGCCTGCCCGACGCCGAGGCCCGGCTGCTCGCCGTGTCCCTGGTGGGAATGGCGCAGGTCAGCGCGAGGTTCTGGCTGTCCGAGGCGTCCGGCATCAAGCCCCTGGTCACGCAGGGCGACGCCGCCGCCCTCGTCGCCGGCCTCGCCTGGCGCGGCATCCGCGGCTACCCCCTGACCGACGAGCACTGAACGTTACTGAAGGAGAAGACCCATGGAGGTCAAGATCGGCGTGCAGCACGCCCCCCGCGAGGTCGTGCTGGAGACCAACGAGAGCGTCGCGGACATCGAGAAGCAGGTCGCCGACGCGGTCAAGAACAGCGGCACCCTCGCGATCGACGACGTGCGGGGACGCAAGATCCTCGTCCCCGGCGACAAGATCGCCTACGTCGAGATCGGCGGCGGTGTGGCCGGCCAGGTGGGCTTCCGGAGCTGACCCAGGAGCTGACCCTGAGTCAACCCTGGTTCTCGGCTCCAGCCCGTGATTTCGGCGGGTCTGCCGGGCACGCTTGAGCGAGCATCACCTCCCTGGCGAAAGGACGTGGGGACATGATCGACCTCCTGCTGATGATCATCGGCGGCGCCATCATCGGCTGGCTGGGCAAGAAGCTCGCCCGCGGTGACGTGCGCATCCCGACGTGGCTCACGGTCGCGTGCGGCATCGGTGGCGTGCTGGTGGGCAACTTCCTCTACACGCTGCTCTTCAAGGACAACACCCCCGGCTTCGACTGGTGGCGGCACACCTGGCAGGTCGTCGTCGCGGCGGTCCTGGTCAGCGCGGCGGCCGGCTTCCGGGCCCGCCCGCGCGTGAGGGCCTGACGCGGGAAGGGACGGCTCAGCTGGACAGGCCGAGCTCGGCCATCCGCTCGGCGTGCCGGTCGGTGATCCGGGTGAACATCCGGCCGATGGCGGCCAGGTCGAGGCCGGGACGGTCGATGCCGCCGGCGAGCAACGCCGAGAGGGCGTCGCGCTCGGCCGCGACCCGCTGGGCCTGGGTGAGCGCCTCCCCCATCAACCGGCGGCCCCACAGGGCGAGGCGACCCCCGACGGACGGCGTGGCCGCGATCGCCTGGCGGATCCGGTCGACCACGAAGTCGGCCTGCCCGGAGTCCTCCAGCGAGGCGATGACCAGGTCGCGCGTCGCGCTGTCGAGGTACGCCGCGATCTCGCGGTAGAAGTCCGCGGCGAGGCCGTCGCCGACGTACGCCTTGACCAACCCCTCGTACCAGTCGGCGGGCGCGGTGTGGCGGTGGAACTTCTCGATGGGGGCGATGAACGGCGCCATCGCGTCGTACGGGTCGGCGCCGAGCTCGGTGAGCCGCTCGTGCAGCCGCGCGACGTGCCGGAGCTCGGCCGCGGCCATCGTCGCCAGCGCCATCTTGTCGCGGATTGCGGGCGCCATCTTGGCGTCCTCCGCGAGCCGCTCGAACGCCGAGATCTCTCCGTAGGAGATGGCCCCGAGCAGGTCGACGACCGCCTCCCGGTAGGCCGGGTCCTGGAAGTCCGCCGGATCGCCCGGCAGGAGGTCCGGGACCTCGGATGCCACCATGCCTCCAACCTACCGATAGGATGAGGTGAACCATCCCGCCAGACCTGCGCCCCGATCTGGGTGCGCCGTGGCGGTGAGCATGCACGCGGCAGACCGATCGCGTTGAGCCCTTTCGCTCGATCTCCTGGTCCGCTGCACGGACCTAGCGACTGAGAAATCGAACAAAGGGAAACTCAACATCGTGACCACCTTCCGTGAGCTCGGGGTCGACCCCGAGATCTGCGACGCGCTCGAGCGCGCCGGCATCACCACCCCCTTCGCCATCCAGGAGATGACCCTCTCGGTCGCCCTGCTCGGCACCGACCTGATCGGCCAGGCCCGCACGGGCACCGGCAAGACGCTCGCGTTCGGCATCCCCGTGATCCAGCGCAGCGTCTCCCCCAAGGACGCCGCGTACGCGCAGATGCCCCAGGGCAAGCCGCAGGCCCTGATCGTCGCCCCGACCCGCGAGCTCGCGCTCCAGGTGTCCGGCGACCTCCACCTCGCCAGCAAGGACCGCGGCCTCCGGGTGCTCACCGTCTACGGCGGCGTCCCCTACGAGGGCCAGCTCGACGCGCTGACCGCCGGCGTCGACATCGTGGTCGGCACGCCCGGCCGCCTCATCGACCTGGCCAACCGCCGGGCGCTCGACATCTCCCACGTGCACGCCCTCGTCCTCGACGAGGCCGACGAGATGCTCGACCTGGGCTTCCTGCCCGACGTGGAGCGCATCCTCAAGATGACGCCCGAGACGCGCCAGACGATGCTCTTCTCGGCGACCATGCCGGCCGCCATCGTGTCGCTCGCCCGCACCCACATGCGGCACCCGATGAACATCCGCGCCGAGTCGTCGTACGACACCCAGCTGGTGCCGGCGACCGCGCAGTTCATCTACCAGGCGCACGACCTCGACAAGCCGGAGATGATCGGCCGGATCCTCCAGGCCGAGGACTCCGACAAGATCATCGTCTTCACGCGCACCAAGCGGCAGTCGCAGCGCATCGCCGACGACCTCGCCGAGCGTGGCTTCAGCGCCTCGCCGCTGCACGGCGACATGGCCCAGGTCGCTCGCGAGAAGGCGCTCACCAAGTTCCGCGAGGACAAGATCCGGGTGCTGGTGGCGACCGACGTCGCCGCTCGCGGCATCGACGTGCAGGGCGTCTCCCACGTCATCAACTACACGTGCCCCGAGGACGAGAAGACCTACATCCACCGCATCGGCCGCACCGGCCGCGCGGGTGCGACCGGCATCGCCATCACGTTCGTCGACTGGGCCGACCTGGCGCGCTGGAAGATGATCAACAAGGCCCTCGAGCTGCCCTTCGAGGAGCCGCTGGAGACCTACTCGAGCTCCGAGCACCTCTTCCACGACCTCGGCATCCCGCCGGGCACCAAGGGTCGGATCGTCGACCCGGCCCCGGTCGAGCGGGCACCGCGCGAGCGCTCCGAGGGCACCGACCGCCCCCGCGGCGAGCGTCCGTCCCGCGACCGCAACCGCCGGCGTACGCGCAGCGGCCAGGGCTCCGAGGGTGGGGCTCCCGCCACTCCGGCCCAGGGCTCCGACGAGTCCGCCGCGTCGACCGGCGAGCGTCCGGCCGGCAGCCGCAACCGTCGCCGCCGTCGTCGTCCGTCGTCGGGCGCCAAGCCGGCCGCCGAGTCCGCCTGACGTCCTGATCGGGCGGGAGGCTCGCTCCTGTCACCCGTGCGGCCGCGCCGTGCGTCTGTCTGTGCATGAGCCTCTTGAAGGCGATCGTGATCGCCCTGGTCGTCGCGACCCTCACGGGCTGCGTCGACGACGACACCGTCCACCGTCCCGTCCACCGCGTCGCCGACGTCGGCGACGCCCGTCGTGCTCGACTACAGCCCGACGCACTCCGACATCGGCGCCCTGCTCTACCTGGCCTCCCATCGCGACGTCGACCTCCTCGCCGTCACCCTGCCCGGGACGGGTGAGGCGGACTGCGTCCCCGGTACGAGGAACACGCGCCAGCTGCTGGCCCTTGCGGGCCTCCCCGAGGTACCAGTCGGATGCGGGCGCGACGAGCCGCTGGAGGGGCACCGGGACTGGCCCGACGAGTGGCGCACGGAAGCCAACAGGCTGCCGCGCGTCCTCGTGCAGTCCGTCGCACGGCGCCCGGTGCTCGACGCCGAGGCGCTGCTCGCCGACGTGCTGGAAGCGGCGGACGACAAGGTGACCATCGTCGCCGTCGGGCCGTTGACGAACCTCGCCGTGACCCTGACCGAGCACCCCGAGCTGGTCTCGCGGATCGAGCGCGTCGTCATCATGGGCGGCGCCGTCGACGTCGAGGGCAACGTCCCCGACACCCCGAGCGCGGAGTGGAACCTGTACGTCGACCCCGAGGCCGCCCGGATCGTCGTCGAGTCGGGCGTCCCCATCCTGCTCGTCCCGCTCGACGCCACGAACGACGTGCCGTTCGGCCGCGACGTCGTGCTGCGCCTCGGCCTGCTCGAGACTCCGACCGGCCGGGCCGAGTACCAGCGACTGTCGGCGCAGACGTGGTTCGAGGGAGCGTTCATGTGGGACGAGCTGACGGCGGTCGCCGCGATGCGCCCGGACACGGTCACGATCGAGCAGCGGCGGCTCGTCGTGGATGCCGATGGGGCGACCGTCGCTCGCGACGACGGGTCGGTCGTCGACGTCGCGGTCGCCGCGGACGCGGCGGCCTTCGACGACGAGTTCCGTCGTGTGCTGAACGGGGGCACCTTGCCTCCGACCCCGTCGCTGACGGCCGAGGAGGCGGCGTACCTGGACACGCTCTCGGCCAGCCTGCGCCGGGCCGGCAAGCAGGCCGAGGCGGCCTTCACCGACATGACGGAGGACGACGCCTACGCCCAGGCGACGGGGTTCATCACGGCCACGGTGGATGCCGTCACCGCCATCGAGGACGACACGCGACGGCTCGAGCCGCCGGCCGGGCTGGCCGAACCGATGCGGCGGCTCTACGCGACGATCGACGCCATGCAGGCCGCCGAGCGCGACCTGCTGGACGCGGTGCCGCACGACGCCGATGCCGACGTGTGGGACCTGATCGGGCAGGCGTTCGAGAAGGTCGCGCCGGCGGCGACGATCGAGGACCTGTTCGCGATCTGTGAGGAGATCGACGACTACTCCGTGCTCCGCGGTGGCCCCGAGGTGTACGTCACGCGGTGACGATGACCGACGTCCCGAGCGGCGCGAACTTCCAGAGCGCGATCGCGTCGGAACGCCGTTGCCGTACGCACCCGTGGCTCAGGGGCGTGCCCAGCTGCGCCTCGGTCTGGGCGGGCACGCCGTCCTTGATCGGGATGTCGTGGAAGCCGATGGCGGCACCGGTGTCGCCCTGGGTGAAGCGGACGAAGTACTTCATGCTGCCCGAGTCGTCGACGCCCCAGGCGTCCTCGGAGCGTGAGTAGACGTTGAAGGCGCCGGGCTCGAGGTTGTCGTGGACGCTGCCCGAGACGAGGTACGTGCGCTCGATCTGCTCGTCCTCGTTGACCAGCCACACCCGCTGCCGGCTCTCGCTGAACACCACGCGCTTGCCGGTGCCGGACCCCTCGGGCAGCGCGGCGTCCACCTGGGGGTCCACCTGGCTCTCGGTGGCGTCCGCGGAGGTGCCGTTGCCCTTCGACTTCGTCGTTCGGCTTCGTGACACCTGCGTCCGACACCGGGTCGGTGTTCGTCGGCTGGGTGTCGTCCGCCTGTTGGGTCGCGGGCGTGTCCCCGGACGCGTTCGCCTGGCCCGACGACACCGGGAACACCCCGAACCCGCCCATCACCGCGACCAGGGTGACCGCGAGCGACGCGCCGGCCGCTCCCATCCGCGCGTAGCGCGGACGCAGCCGGGTGCCGCGGTGCCGGCTCACTTCGTGCGGCCCTTGCGCTTCGCCCGCGGCCGCTGGGCGCGCTCGACCAGGTGGGTCGCGGCCTCGCGGTAGGCCTTCGCCCCCTTGCTGCTGCGCGAGGTGGCCAGGATCGACCGGCCCGCGGCGGGGGCCTCGGCGAACTTGATGGTCTTGGGGATCGGCGGCTCGATGACCTCGAGGTCGTAGGTGTCGCTGATCGTCTCCAGCACCGTGCGCGCGTGGTTGGTGCGGCCGTCGTACAAGGTCGGCAGCACGCCCCACACCTCGAGGTCGCGGTTGGTGAACCGGCGGACGTCGTGGACGGTGTCGAGCAGCTGCCCGACACCGCGGTGGGAGAGCGTCTCGCACTGGAGCGGGATGAGCACCCCGTCGGCGGCCGTCAGCGCCGCGACCGTCAGCACCCCGAGCGAGGGCGGGCAGTCGAGCAGCACCCAGTCGTAGTGCGCCTCCTCGAGCAGGTCGGCCAGCGCCGCCTTGAGGACCTGCTCGCGCCCGGTCCGGGTCAGCAGGTCGGCCTCGGCGCGGGCGAGCTCGATGGTGGCGGGCAGCAGGTCGACGCCGTCGTCGGTCTCGATGACGACCTCGCTCGCGTGCATGCCCTTGGTCAGCACGTGGTGGATCGACATCTCCACGTCCTCGGGGTCGATGCCGAGGGAGAACGTCAGGCAGGCCTGCGGGTCGAGGTCGACCAGGAGCACGGAGTGCCCCAGCTCGGCCAGGGCAGCGCCGAGGGAGGCGACACTCGTGGTCTTGGCGACGCCGCCCTTCTGGTTGGCGACGGCCAGGGTCGTGGTCGGTGACGGGGTCGGGGAAGTCATCGCCGACCATCATGCCGGACCCGGGCGGCGAATTGCCGCAGGCACCTGGTTCGATCGACGCATGCCTACCGCCCTCGTGACCGGCGCCACGGCCGGCATCGGCCTGGAGTTCGCCCGCCAGCTCGCAGCCCGGGGCCACGACCTCGTCCTGGTGGCCCGCGACACCGCCCGCCTCGAGACGGTCGCCGGAGATCTCCAGGCGACGTACGGGGTGGGCGCCGAGGTGCTGACGGCCGACCTCGTCGACCGCGAGCAGCTGGCCATCGTCGAGGAGCGGGTGGCGTCGCTCGACCGGCCCGTCGACCTGCTGGTCAACAACGCGGGCTTCGGGCTGAAGAAGCGGTTCGGCGACAACGACGTCGAGCAGGAGCAGGCCATGCTCGACGTGCTCGTCGTCGCCGTGATGCGCCTCTCGCACGCCGCCCTCGGCGCGATGTCGGCGCGGGGCAGGGGCGGCATCATCAACGTCTCGAGCGTGGCGGCGTTCCTGCCCCGTGGCTCGTACTCCGCTGCGAAGGCGTACGTGAACAGCTTCGGCGCGTGGGCCGCGGGCGAGTACCGCCCGAAGGGCGTCACCGTGACCACCCTGTGCCCCGGCTTCACGAAGACCGAGTTCCACGAGCGGATGAGCGTGCGCCGCGGCTCGGGGTACCTGTGGCTGGAGGCCGACTTCCTGGTCTCGGAGTGCCTCTCCGACTTCGACAAGGGCAAGGCGATGTCGGTGCCGGGCGGTCAGTACAAGGTCATCACCGCCGCCACCCGGATGGTCCCCACCCGCCTCGCCCAGAGGTTCCAGAACATCGGCCGCGTTGAATTAGCCATGGTCGCTCAGTGCCAAGGCTCCGCGCGAGCCGTTCCGGCCATGTGAACGAGCCGTTGAGCCAACTCAACGGCCATGTGGGCCGACTCAACAGGTCACCCTCGCCGGCGATGAAGGCGCGGACGGCGTCGGCGATGAGCTGGACGGCGATCGCCGAGAGCAGCAGGCCGGCGATCCGGGTGACCAGCAGGACCCCGGACTCGCGGATCAGCCGCAGGATGGGCAGCGAGAAGCGCATCGCGGCCCAGATGCACAGGTGCACCAGGATCACGGCGAGCGAGACGGCGGCGAAGTCCGCGAAGTCGTGGACCCGGTTGGAGAACAGCATCGTCGCCACGATCGCGCCCGGCCCGGCCAGCAACGGGGTGCCCAGCGGGACGAGGGCGACGTTCGTCCCGGCCTGCTGGGTCGGTTCCTTCTCGTTGCCGGTCAGCAGCTCGAGGGCCACGAGCAGGAGCAGCAGGCCGCCCGCGCACTGCAGGGCGGGCAGGGAGATGTGCAGGTAGGCCAGGATCCGCTGGCCGAAGAAGGCGAACACGACGATCACCACGAACGAGACGGTGACCGCTTGCCACGCCGCCCGCCGCGCCGAGGCCTTCGACCGGCCGCCGGTCAACGACAGGAAGATCGGCACGGTGCCGACGGGGTCCATGATCACGAAGAGGGTGACGAAGGCACTCGTCATCAGGGTGACGTCGAGCAGGTCGCTCATGTGCGGGCGGCCCGGGCGGTCGCGGCGAGCTCGCGGATCCGGGCGAGCTCCTCCGGCGCGGTGGTGTTGCACCCCAGGTCGTGGTCGACCTTGCCGCTGCCGTGGTAGTCGCTGGACCCGGTGACCACCAGGTCGAGGTTGCGGGCGATGGCGCGCAGGGCCTCACGCGCGGCGGCGTCGTGGCCCTGGTGGCCGACCTCGATGCCGGCCAGCCCCAGGTCGCGCAGCTGCGCGAACGCGGCCTCGTTGAGCACCGGCCGCGCCGACCGCGCCCACGGGTGCGCGACCACGGGGACCCCGCCGGCCGCGACGACCAGCGGCACCACGTCCTCGAGATCCGCGGCGTAGCGGCTGGCGTACCCCGGCCGGCCAGGGTTGAGGTACCGCTCGAACGCCTCGGCGCGGTCGGCGACCACGCCGCGGGCGACCAGCGCGTCGGCCACGTGCGGTCGGCCGGTCGCCGGCGTGCCGGCAGAGACGCGCCGTACGTCGTCCTCGGTGAGCTCGATCCCGGCCGCGCGCAGGTTGGCCAGGATCGCGGGCACCCGGGAGTTGCGGCCCGCGAGCACCCGGTCCAGGGCGAGGACCAGGTCCGGGTCGTCGGCGTCGGGCAGGTACGCCAGGAGGTGCACGCCCGTGTGCTCGAAGCGGGTGCTGACCTCGATCCCGGTGACCAGGTCGAGGCCGAGCGAGTCGGCCGCCTCGGTCGCCTCCGCCCAGCCCTGCGCCGTGTCGTGGTCGGTCAGGGCGACCACGTCGAGACCCGCCTCGGCCGCCGCCCGCATCACCTCCGCCGGGCTCTGCGTGCCGTCGGAGGCGCGCGAGTGGGTGTGGAGGTCGATACGCACCCGCACACCCTCTCACCAGACGGGGCGCGGCCCTCCGAACGGCATCTCGACCAGGGGCGGGCCGACGGAGGAGACGTCGCGCAGGATCCAGTCGTCGCGCAGCAGCAGCATCGCCGAGGCCGGCCGCAGCACCAGCCACAGCCACCGGCCGTTGGCCTCGCCGACGAAGACCGACCGGTCGAAGAGGTCGTCGGACGATGCCGTCGACACGGCCCACAGGGACACGGACTGGCTGCCGATCCGGACCCGGACGGTCGGTTGGCCGTCCCCCACCTCCCGACCGGGGTCGCTGCTGTCGATGCCGGCGCACCGGGCGCCGAGGCCGGTGCCGGGCTCCTCGGCGACCACGAACACGTCGACCGGACCGTCGAGCTCGCTCGTGCCCGACACGCAGGTCGCGGTGGCCCAGGTCCGTTCGTCGGCGGCGACCGCGAAGTCGGTGACCGACCAGCCGGGGCTCATCGGCCAGGGCAGGTACGTCGGAAAGGTGCCCGCCGTGCCGAGGTGGTCGACGAACACGTCGTAGGAGATCTCGGCGTCGTCCTCGGGCCGCCACAGCGTGCGGGACACCACGCCGTGCACGGGGCAGCGCGGCGTCCCGTCGACGAGGGGCACGGCGGCACGGCAGCGGGGGCACCCCGCGACCAGGGACATGGGTCCACCGTCGTGACGCGCGTCCGCCCCCGTCAAGGGGCGTCGGGTGCGCTCAGGAGTTCCAGGCCAGGATGACGCGGTTCCCGCGCTCGTAGCCGAGGCGCGAGAGGGTCGCCGTGTCCAGCCGGAACAGCCGGCCGTCGGTGACGGGCAGCCCGAGCCAGCGTGCCGTCAGGGCCCGCAGGGCGTGACCGTGACCGAACACGAGAGCCCGCTCCGGGACGTTGCCGACGCGCTCGACGACGCGGTCGAGGCGCTCGGTCACGTGGTCGGGCGTCTCGCCGCCGGGTGCCAGGTGCGTCCAGATCGACCAGCCGGGCACCTCCTCGCGGATCTCCGCGTTGGTCCGGCCCTCGTACTCGCCGTAGCCCCACTCCACCAGGTCCGGGTCCACCTCCGCGTCGCCGAACCCCACCAGGTCCGCGGTGACCCGCGCGCGCTGCATCGGGCTCGTCAGCACCAGGTCGAAGGAGACCTCGGCCAGCCGTGGCTTCAGCGTCCGCGCGACCGCCTCGCCCTCGGGCGTCAGCGGCAGGTCGGTCGACGAGGTGTGCCGGCCGTCGCGGCTCCACTCCGTCTCGCCGTGCCGGACCAGCCACACCTGCGTCTCGGGGTCCTGCCCGGTTGCGCTCATGACCGCAGGATGTCAGGCCTCGGCCAGCACCACGACCCGGTGCGCGACCTCCTCCACCAACGGCTGGCCATCTGCCACGATGCGACCCGTGTCTCTTCGTCGGAGCCGGCTCGCGGTGGCCGGCGCGTTCCTGACCCAGGGGTTCGTGTTCATCAGCCTGACCACCCGGCTCCCGGCGTTCTCGGACCTCTGGTCGCTGTCCGAGGTCGAGCTGTCGCTGCTGCTGCTCGGCCTGGTCCTGCTGGCCGGCGTGGGCACCTTGATCGCCGAGCGGGTCGCGCCGAGGTTCGGATCGGCCCTCCCGCTGCGCGCCGCCCTGCTCGGCACCGCCGTCACCGTGCCCGTGGCCACCCTGGCGCCGAACGTGGCCGTCTTCGCGGTGGCCGTCGCCTGCTACGGCGTGACGCTCGGCGTGATCGACGCCGCCATCAACATGCAGGCCGTCGCCCTCGAGCACGAGTACGCCCGGCCGATCCTGCCGTCCTTCCACGGCGCCTGGACCGTCGGCGGGCTGATCGCCTCCGCCCTCACGCTCGCCAGCGCGGACCTCGACCTGCGGTGGATGGCCTGCCTCGCCATCGTGCCGCTCGTGGCCGCCACCGCGCCGTACCTCGCCCACGAGCGCGCCGGCGCACCGTCGGTCGACGTGGCCGTGCCCTGGCGCCCGATCATGCTGGTCGGGGCGGCGCTCGTGCTCTTCTACATGGTCGACACGGCGGCGTTCACCTGGGGACCGACGTACCTCGACCGGGTGGTCGACGCGCCCTCAGACCTGGTCGCCCTCGCCACGTTCCCCTACTTGCTGACCAGCGGGCTGGTCCGCCTCGCGGGCGACGACCTCGTCCACCGCTTCGGCGCGGTCCGCGTGCTCCGGACGGGAGCGCTGGTCGCCTCCGCAGCCCTGGCCCTCATCGTCTTCGCGCCGACGTGGCCCGTCGCCGTGCTGGGCTTCTTCATCCTCGGCGGCGGGGTGGCGGTGGTGGCGCCGCTGAGCTTCTCCGCGGCCGCCCGGATCGCCGGCGGCGACACCCTCGACCCCGCCGAGCGGCGGGGCCGGGTGGACGCGGTGATCGCCCGCTTCAACCAGTTCAACTACGTGGGCGCACTGCTGGGTGCGGTGATGACGGGCCTGGTCGGCGCCGGTTCGCTCCGGATCGGGTTCGCCGTGCCGATGGTGCTCGTGCTCGGTCTGCTGCCGCTGGCGAAGGCCTTCGCGCTCGGGCCCCCTGTCATGACGACCGGGCGCTGACAGACTGGCCCCATGCGTGCAGCCGTGCTGGGGACCGGGATCATGGGGGCAGCGATGGCCCGATCGCTCGCCCGCGAGGGCAACGAGGTCGCGGTCTGGAACCGCACCCGCGCCCGCGCCGACGAGGCTTCCGGCGACTCCATCACGGCGTACGGCACGGTGCGCGAGGCCGTCTCAGGCGCCGACCTGGTGATCACGGCGCTGTTCGACGCCGACAACGTGCTCGCGGTCGCTGACGACGTGGTTGCTGCGCTGGGCCAGGAGGCCGTCTGGCTGCAGGTCAGCACCGTCGGACCCGACGGCATGGCCCGGATCGCCGCGGCCGCTTCAGCAGTCAAGGACCGGTTGCTCGACGCTCCGGTCCTCGGCACCCGCAAGCCCGCCGAGGACGGCACCCTCGTGGTGCTGCTGTCCGGACCGGCTCCCGCGCGCGACCGGGCCGGTTGGGCTCTCGACGCGATCGGTTCGCGGACCCAGGTGGTGGGCGACGAGGTCGGCGCGGCCAGCGCGCTGAAGCTCGTCTGCAACTCGTGGGTGGCCACGCTCTGTGCGGGCGTCGGGCAGGCGACCGCGCTGGCCACCGCCCTGGGCCTGGACCCCGCACAGTTCCTCGAGGCCATCGGCGGCGGGCCGGTCGACACGCCGTACGCCCACGCCAAGGGTGCCCTGATGGCGGCCGGTGCCTACGCGCCGCCGTCGTTCTCCGTCGACGGCGTCGTCAAGGACGTCGGCCTGATGGTCTCGGCTGCGCAGGGCACTGGCTTCCGCGACGACCTTCTGCGGACCCTGCTCGACCTCTACTCCGACGTCGCCGCTGCTGGGCACGCCGACCACGACATGGCCGCGGTACGGACTGCGTTCTAGCCCTGGGAGTCCTCGGGCCCCGGCCAGTTCCTGTCGGGCACGGGCGTCGGGCGGCCGGGCTGCTCGCCGCCGCGGGCGTCGAGGTAGCTCTGCTTGGGCACCATCACCTTGCGGCGGAAGATGCACACCACGGTGCCGTCCTGGTTGTAGCCGATCGTCTCGACGTGCACGACGCCCCGGTCGTCCTTGGACTTCGACTCCCACTTGTCGAGCACGCGCGTCTCGCCGTAGAGCGTGTCCCCGTGGAAGGTCGGCGCGACGTGCCGCAGCGACTCGACCTCGAGGTTGGCGATCGCCTTGCCCGAGACGTCGGCCACGCTCATGCCGAGCAGGACCGAGTAGACGTAGTTGCCGACGACGACGTTCTTGCCGAACTGCGTCGTCTCCTCGGCGTAGTTGCTGTCGAGGTGCAGGGGGTGGTGGTTCATCGTCAGCAGGCAGAACAGGTGGTCGTCGTACTCGGTCACCGTCTTGCCGGGCCAGTGGCGATAGGTCGCACCGACCTCGAACTCCTCATAGCTGCGGCCGAACTGCATGGCGCCCATCGTGCCGGGGCCGGCCCTCGGTGGGAACGTGGGAAACCTCACCCGACGCCATCAACGCAGACTCATGAACCCCCGCCGCCGGCCTTGCGGCGGTGCATCTTCGGCGCGGCGCCGCCGGTGACCTCGGAGCCGTGCGCCTTCTCCTTGAGCGGGTTGTCCCCATGCAGGCCCTTGGCGCCGCCCTGCTTCTTCTTCTCCAGCGCCTCGCGCATCTTCGCCTTGAGGTCCTCGTTGGCACCTGACTCGCTGGTACCGGAGTCGTCGGTCGACGCGGGCATCGGTCCTCCTGGACTAGGTGGGCATGGGGGTGCGGGGTGACGCACTCCCACCCTGCCACGACGGCCAAGTCCGCGTCGACGCGGTTCGCGGAACCGAGCCGGGGGCCGTACCGTCGAACGGCCATGACCTCGCGACGCCATGCCCTCGGTGCCCTGCTGCTGGCCGTGTCCCTCTCGGCCTCCCTCGCCGCGTGCGGCGGCGACGCGGACGACGGGCAGGTCGCCACGGACACCTCGCCGACGACGGCACCCGCGACGGCGACCACCGAGCCCTCCCCCTCCGGCCCCACGGTCGCCCCCGAGGCCGGCAGCCTGCCCGACTACCCGTACGCCGACTACTCGTACTCGCTGGAGATGCGCTGCTACTGCGCCAACCAGGACCAGAAGTACCGGATCACCGTCGCGGGCGGCGAGGTCACCGACGTCACGTGGGCGACCGAGGGCGACGGCCACGCGGTCGGCGACCCGGTCAGCGACGAGTACGCCCGGGTGACCATCCAGGACGTCATCGACAAGGGCAACGACCCGAAGGCCGCCCAGGTCGACGTCGAGTGGCCGGCCGGCCAGGACTACCCGACCAGCATCTACGTCGACAAGGACAAGATGGTCGCCGACGAGGAGGTCACCTGGGTGATCTCCGACGTCCAGCCCGCCTAGGGCCTCAGACCTTGTAGTCCTCGAGGAGCCGACGGCCGATGATCATCCGCTGGATGTCGGCCGTGCCCTCGCCGATCAGCAGCATCGGCGCCTCGCGGTAGAGCCGCTCGATCTCGTACTCCTTGGAGAACCCGTACCCGCCGTGGATGCGGAAGGAGTCCTCGACGACCTGCGAGCAGTACTCCGAGGCGAGGTACTTCGCCATCCCGGCCTCGAGGTCGTTGCGGGCGCCGGCGTCCTTCTTGCGGGCGGCCCGCACCATCATCTGGTGGGCCGCCTCGATCTTGGTGGCCATCTCGGCCAGCCGGAACAGCACGGCCTGGTGCTCGGCGATCTTCTTGCCGAACGTCTCCCGCTGCTGGGCGTAGGTGACGCCGAGCTCGAAGGCACGGTTGGCGACCCCGCAGCCGCGGGCGGCGACGTTCACGCGGCCGACCTCGACGCCGTCCATCATCTGGTAGAAGCCCTTGCCGGGCTCGCCCCCGAGGATCTGGTCGGCGGAGATCCGGTGGCCCTCGAGCACCATCTCGGTGGTGTCGACGCCCTTGTAGCCCATCTTCTCGATCTTGCCCGGGATGGTGACGCCCTGGGCGGTCTCGCCGAAGCCCTCCTCCTTCTCCACGAGGAAGGTCGTCATGTTCTTGTAGACGGAGCCCTGTGCACCTGGGCCCTCGTCGGTCTTGACCAGCACCGCGACCAGGTTGGCCGAGCCGCCGTTGGTCAGCCACATCTTCTGACCGGTGATCGAGTAGCCGCCGTCGTCGCCCTTCACGGCCTTGGTCTTGATGGCCGCCACGTCGGAGCCGCAGCCGGGCTCGGACATCGAGAACGCACCGCGCACCTCGCCGGCCGCCATCCGCGGCAGGTACTTCTGCTTCTGCTCCTCGGTGCCGTGCTGGAGCAGCATGTAGGCGACGATGAAGTGGGTGTTGATGATGCCGCTGACGCTCATCCAGCCTCGGGCGATCTCCTCCACGGCCAGGGCGTAGGTGAGCAGCGACTCGCCCAGGCCGCCGTACTCCTCGGGGATCATCAGGCCGAAGAGGCCGAGCTCCTTGAGACCCTCGACGATGTCGGTGGGGTACTCGTCCTTGTGCTCGAGCTCGGTCGCGACAGGCAGGATCTCCTTCTCGACGAACTGCCGGACCGCCTTGAGGATCTCGGTCTGGTCGTCGGTGAGCCCGTCGGTCTCGCAGAGGCGTGCCATGAGGCCGGAGGCTATCTGCCGCCGGTGGGACGGGCTATGGCGGAGACCACACGCGCCTCACCGGGTTTCGAGACGCGTCGGACTGGGTGCCTCTTCCATCGACGGCCCTCAGGAGTTGTCCGGATCATGCAGACGAAGCCTGCTGACGGGCGCTTTCCGGCCCCCCGGGGCTGATCGCATCAGCTCTTCGAAGCGGCCCGCTCCGGTGACCCGTCCGAGCGGCTCAGGGGACTCGACCGGCGCACCATCAGCAGATCGAACTCGATCACCGCCAACGTCTCGTGGTCCCACGTCACCGGGAACATGCCGGCGGAGGCGAAGCCGGCCTGCTCGTACGCCGCGATCTGTTGGGTCAGGTGTGGCATTCCCTCGTAGATGGGGATACACGAGATCTCGGACTGCAGTGCTACGACGTCACCGATGCGGTCACCTGCGCCGGCCAGTGCCTGCAGATCGTAACCCTGGGTGTCCAGTTTGAGGAAAAGACGTGGGTCGTCGATGCCGGCGACCGCTCGACCGCAAACGGCATCCAGACGCCGTACCTGGATCGTCTCGCGGGCCACCACCTCGTCGCGCATGTTCGTGAAGCGCTTCCGACCGAACTCGTTGCTGTCGAGCAGCGAGCTCAGCTTGCCCGTCCCGGCTGCCACGTGGATGTCAGTCGTCGCGTCGACGTCGCCAAGTGCCACCGGCTCCACGAGCCACTCCGGGTCCCCTTCTGCTGCTTCCCGCAGTGCGATGAGGTTCGCTGAGACAGGTTCGTAGGAGACGATGCGGCCCGAGAAGCCGAGATTTCGCAGGGTCCGTCCGAACTGGCCGCGGTTGGCGCCGACGTCGAGGACGATGTTCACGTCGAGCCGACGGAGCACAGTTCCCAGCAGGTGGTCCCTGAGTTGACTGCTCAGGGCCTGTTGGTACGCGCGAGGATGTCTCCGTACTGCGTGAGGATTGGTGACCAGATACGAACCGAGGGCCTCGGGCCCGATCCTCTTCACCTGGAGCCGACCGGGTGGACGGGGCCACAGCCAGGCGGCGGCCATTCTCAAGGGTGCACCGCTTCGCAGGCTGCCGAGCAATTGATCACTCAGCCGGCGCAGCCCTGGGTGGTCCATAAATCGAAGGCTATGCGAAGGGCGGCGTGATCGGATGCTCGCGTCGGGAGGACCTGTGCTGCGTGCGTGGAGAGCCAAGAGTTGTGCAACAGGTAATCGATCCGCCTCCGGGGATCGTGAGCCGGCACGGTGTTGCCCGGACCCTCTCCCTCGCCGGGCCACGCGTCGCTGATGTCGCTCCGAAGGGCTGTCAGCACCGGCCCCTCAGGAATCGCGTTCAGGTCTCCACCGAGGATCATCGGCGCATCGGCGAAGCGCGCAATCACCCTGTTGACCGCCCGGATCTGCGCCAGCCGTAGTGCAACCGAGGTGTGATCGAGGTGGGTGTTGAACACATGCACGACCTGACCCTCGACGACCACGGACGCATGCACCAGCCGTCGTTCCTCCTTGCCCGGCCACCGGGGGAGCGCCGTACTGCTCCATTCCACGACAGGAAACCGGGTCAAGATGGCGTTGCTGCGGACGTTCGCGTGGTAGTAGACCGTCATTCCGAGCGCCTCAGCCAACATGGCAGGTTGATTCAGGAACCCTGTCCGGGCGAGGTTGCGATCGACTTCCTGGAGGAGCACCACGTCGGCTCCCGCCTTCCGGATCTCCCCGATGACGGCAGAGAGGTCGAGTCCGTGGTCGGTGCGACCGCCATGAATGTTGAAGGTGAGCACGCTGAAACGGCGAGGGGCAATGCACTGCCCGATCGTCGGAAGGGCCGTCGGACCGAGGGATGTGGGCCCGGACGGCGTCGGGGCACTCGGGGCGCTCGCACCCGAGGGACTGACGATCGGCGACGTCGGACCGTCGCTGAAGCCCTGGGGCGTCCGGGTGGGAGGCAACTGGTCGACCTGCGTGAGGTCGCCCGGCTGCGCCCGTGCCCACACGATGCTGAGCCCGGCGACTGCCAGCAGAGCCATTCCTGCAGCGGACCGTCGCCACGACACGCGGCGCCAAGGTCCCCGTGTCCCGACGGGAGCGCTTGGTCGACGGTCCGGGCGGCGCACGTCCACATGGTCCCAGGAACCCGGGGACCGAAGTGGCCGGCGCGATGAACGCGACGAGGCCAAAGATCCCTAGGCGTGTGATAGACCAGTTGGACGACCGCGGCCGCTTCTCGCGGTTGTCACTGCGCCGGAAGCCGCAGACACCTAGATCTCCCGGCCGACCAGCATGAAGAACCGCTTGAACGCGCCGTCGTACGTCGACTGGCTCGTCCAGACCCGCGCCGTGGTGAGCGTCTTGCCGGAGGAGAACACCATCGGCGCGTCCGCGTCGATCCGGACCGCCTCGGAGATGCCGGACTGGCTGACCAGGAGCCTGGTCTGGGGCAGGTTGCCGCGACTCTCGATGGCGCGGCACTCGTCGTCGCAGCCGACGGCCCAGCTCTTCTTCCAGACCTTGTCCCCGAGCACGTTCATCAGGTTGAGCTCCTGCTGGGTCGGGTGGTTGCGCCGGGTGACGACCTGGACGTGCACCTTGCGGTCGATCGCGGCCCGGAGCGCGCGGTAGAGCGGCTTGTCGCCGAGCTTGGCGGTCGTCAGGTGGATCGCGGCACCCGGAGGGGCGTTGTCGACGGCCTTGACCATCAGGTCGAGCATGGCCCGGCGGGCCGCGCGGGTGCCGTCGGGCGCGTTGGTGAACGTGCCGGGGGTGAAGCTGACCGGCACCTCCAGCGGCGCGTCGGTGAACGCGAGGTCGGCGGTCACGGCGTCGTGGTCGGAGTTCAGCTCCTGGTTGTACTGACCCAGGACGGTGAACTGGCTGGCGGCCTTCATGAAGACGTAGTCGATCGTCGCGCCGCGGTGGTCACCGGTCGGGAAGTGCGTGCCGGTGACGTCGTAGGTCGAGGTGAAGCCGTACGACGCCAGCAGCTCGCGCGGGTACTGGAGCGGCCCGTAGTGGAAGTTCATGTCGCCGGCCATCAGCACCGGGCCGGCCGCGGCGAGCTGGTTGGCGAGGATGCCGAGGTTGGTGACCCCGACCTCCTGGAGCCCCATGGTGATCTCGTTCTCCGGCGCCAGGTGCGCGGAGATCACCGAGATGACGTGCCCGTCGATGCCCTGGAGGGTGACCCAGTTGGCGTAGCGGATGCCCCACTCGACCTTCTGGCCGGGCAGCTTGCCTTCCTTGTAGCTGACCGTCGTGGTGCCCTGGTTGATCGCGGTCCACTTGTCGGTGCGCCAGGCGACCGGCGTCGCGCCGGTGTACTCGCCGGGCGTGCGCCACAGCGCGTAGCCGGGAGGGGCGAGGAAGACGTCGTGCCGGCAGGGCACCTCGTTGTAGGTGATGAAGTCGGGCTGGTTGCTCAGCACCGTCGCGGCGTCGGCCTGGAAGTCGGCGCAGGCTGGCCGGAGAGCAGGTTGGCCTGGGTGATCCGGATGACGCCGGGTGCGGGGGGCGGCAGCGGTGCGGCGGCCCGCGCGGCTGTGAGGTCCTCCCGCGCCGAGGCGGGTGAGGTGACCGCCCAGGAGGCGGGCAGGAGACGGGTCAGCAGCAGCAGACCGGCCGCGAAACGGCGCGCCGGAACCCGGCGGAGGGGGCGCGAGACACGCTGGTGCACGAGGGAATCTTCCTGTGTGGCAGGCATTCCGGTGGCCGAGTGCGCTAATCCCACCAGTCACACCAGTCACACGCAACGCTTCTGAGCTAATTACAGATCTGTAATTCGCGTCGGCGGCGCCTTCACCGCCTGGAGCAGCATGACTGGTACGACGTCCGAGGCGCACCGGATGGTTCGCTCAGCGCCACCGAGGACGAGCGCGGCCCAGACGGCGTCGGATGGTCGCCGACACCCGAGACAGCCCGGTGGACGTCGAATCCGTGCGCTCTCGAGGCTGCCCGCGCCGGCCGTGTGTGACGGTCCGCCGCGCCGCCTCGTCGGCCAGCATGGCCGCCAGTGCGTCGGTGGCTGCGCTGGCGACCGCTGTGTCGTCGACGACGACTGTCGTGTCCGTGTAGGAGGCCTCGGCGGGGATGAGCTCGTCGAGGTCGCCGACCACGCGATAGCCGCCGGTCCGCAGCTCCTCGACGAAGCTGCGCGCGAGCTCGTCGCACCAGGGGCGATGTCGTATGTGCAGCCTCGCCGGCTCTCCTCGTTGCTGTCGCAGGATCTGCCCGGCGAAGTACCGCTTGCCCACGGCTCCATGGATGTCACGGCGACGCAGCTCGGGCGCCAGCGCCTCGTTGACCCGGCGCAGCAGCTCGGCCTGGACATGACCCAGCGAGTCGTTGCGCCGGCCGCCCGGTGGTGACGAGCGAGCCCGCGTCCACCTCCATCACCTGGCAGAAGCGCTGGAGCAGCACCTCGCGATCGTGGCCTCGCTGCGGAACCGTCACGACGTGGATCCGCTCGGGCGGCACGTACACCGCCCAGCGGCCCAGGGTCGTCGGCAGGTCCTGGTGCGCCCAGAACTTGCGAGAGGCCGGCACCTCGCGCTCGTACAGGCTCTCGACGTACTCCTCGAAGCGCAGGTTCATCGACCGCTTGACCCACTCCTGCCACGCCGAGGGGATCTGGCGGGCCAGGTCGCGAACGGTCACGACCAGGTGCACCTCGCGAGGCGCACACGCGTCCACCAGGAGGGCGATCTGTCGCTTCATCGCGGGGGCGAGGGACTCCTCGGTCAGCAGTCCCCGCGAGCCGGCCGCTGCGCGGAGCTGGTCCTGGAAGCGGCTCAGCGAGTCCACCACGCCGGGCGGGTCGATGGCCGGGTCGTAGCGGTCACGGACGCGCAGCATGAGGCGGAAGGCCGACAGTCGCGTGGCGGGCACCATGTCGAGCCCCTGGGCGGCCAGCGCGTCGGTCGATGCGAAGAAGGCATGCTGGAGGAAGGATGTTCCGGTCTTCTGCAGCCCGACGTGGATGAAGACGCGCCTGCCCTCGCCCACGACGGCTCGTCCTTCCCGGGGGTCGTCACGACTGGAGCCGACAGCATGATGCATCCGGGTGCCCACGCCGTCGCACCCGTCCGTCGGAACCTCGATGTTCTCGTTGAATCGTCCTCACCCGCAAGGGTCGATAAGATGCCCCCCATGTCCGGGCGGCACACGGAACACCGACGCCGCCGTGGTGGAAGCTCCTTCGAGGACGATCCTTCCCCTGGTCACCGTCCTCGCTCGTGTGCGTCACCACGGCTGTCGTGGTGACCGTCGGACTCCGCGCCCGCGACGACGTCACGACCGACGCCAGGCTCAGCCTGACCGCCCAGCAGCCCTTGCTGAAGCCGGTCGCGAAGAAGCAGCGCGCGCTCCGCGGGCAGGCAGCGGTGGTCTCCCGGAGCGCCACGCCCCGCGGCGAGAGCCGGCCGCGAAGGGCACGACGAAGGTCGCGGAGCCGCAAGCCGGCGACGGTCGTGCCGGGCCGGGTCATCGCCCCGATGACCCCGGCCCAGATCGACGCGGCCCTCCGGCGGGCCGCCGAGCGCGAGGCCGCGCGCCAGACCATGACCTTCCAGATCGGCTCGTTCAACGTGCTGGGCAGCCAGCACACCGCGCCGGGCGGTGAGCGACGCGCGGTACCCCGCCGCCGGCGTCGCGCAACGCGCGGCGCCGTCGCCCGCATCCGGTCGTTCGGCGTCGACATCCTCGGCACCCAGGAGCTCCAGCCCGACCAGCTCAACGCGATCACCGCGATGACCGGGTACGCCGCCTACCCCGGGTACGCCTTCGGCTCCCGCGAGACCGACAACTCGATCCTCTACGACGACTCGAAGTTCGAGTTCGTCTCGGGCAGCTACTTCACGATCCACTTCATGCACGCCAACCGGCCGCAGACGATCCTCCGCCTGCGGGACAAGGCCACCGGGCGCGAGTTCTACGTGCTCAACATGCACGCGTCCGCCGGCGAGGGCGGGTACGCCGTCACCCGCCGCGCCGGGCACTACATCGCGGTCAACACGATCAACCGGCTCAAGTCCGAGGGCATCCCGATCTTCCTGACCGGCGACATGAACGACCGGGCGGAGTTCTTCTGCCGGGTCGCGCCGATCACCGGCATGGTGGCCGCGATCGGCGGCAGCATCGCGGGCGGCTGCCACCCGGCGGGCGCCCTGGCGGTCGACTGGGTGCTGGGCTGGGGCAACGTCAGCTTCAGCGGCTACATCGAGGACCGCAGCACGCTCGGCCGCGTCAGCGACCACCACTTCGTGGCGGCGACCGCCACCGTCGGCCCGATCTCCTAGCTCTTCTCGCGGTCCTGCTCGCGCAGCTCGCGCACGTCGTCGAGCATCCGCGCGACCAGCTGCACGGCCACGTCCGCGACCTCGGCGTCGGTGACCGACGTGACCGAACGTCGCGGCTCGAGCTCGTCGGGAACCAGCAGGTCGTCGAGGTCGCCCCGGACGTCGTACCCGCGCTCGCGCACGAACTCCACCGCCTGGAGGCCGCGACGCCGGCACTCCTCGACCTGGTCGGGCTCGGGCCAGTAGCGGTCGCCACCGCGCGGCACCAGCCGCTCGTCGGCGAGGTAGGTGCGGATGTAGACCCCTCGGTCGAAGGCCCGCTCGAACGACGCCAGGTGCTCGTTGACGCGGCGCAGGGTCTCGGCCTCGACCACGCCCATCGACTCGTTCGGGAACGACAGGTCGGTGTCGTAGGCCGCCGGGTCCACGCCGACGAGCCCGGCGAAGGTCTGCCAGATGGCCTCGCGGGGGCCACCGCGGTGCAGCGGCAGCACGTGCACGTGCTCGGGAGGCACGTCGCGGGCCCACCGCCGCAGCACCAGCCGCAGGTCCAGGGTGCGCCAGTTCCAGATGGCGTTCGGGCTCTTGGCGACGCCGCGGGCGTACTCGGGCAGCGGCGTGGTGCTGCGGTTCTTCAGGCTCTCCTGCCAGCTGGCGGTGAACAGGCCGAGCGGCTCGCGGGCGGTGGCGACCAGGTGCACCTCGGCGGGGGCGAGGTCGGCGATCATGCCGGCGGCCTGGCGGGGCGAGGCCGCCGCGAAGAACTCGTGGCTGACCAGCCCGTCGCCGTCCCACTCCGCCAGCGCCGCGCGCAGCCGGGCCCACGACGTGCGGTGCCGCTCGGGGTGCTTGTCGAGGTTCGGGTCCTCACGGACGACCCGCGACGCCCAGAGGTGGTCGCGCCGCTCGTCGCCGGGCAGCAGCAGGCCGTCGGCGCGCAGCCGCTCGCGCGAGCCCCACAGGATCGTCTGGAGGTAGGTGGTCGCCGTCTTCGGCAGGCCGAGGTGGATGAAGACCCGACGCGCCACTAGGCCCTCACAGGCTTTCGGGAGAACTTCTCGATCGCCTCGTCGATGCGGGCCTGGTCACGCGAGGCGAGCGGCACCAGCAGCTCCTGCACGACGTCGGCGATCTCGGCGAGCCGGACGTTGTGCCGGCGCAGCTCGAGCACGTCGGCCTCGAGGGCCTCGACGCGCCGGGCGAGGTCGGCGTCGCCCAGCCCCAGCTTCGGCTTCAGCCGGCCGGCGGCGTCCTTCAGTCCCATTGGGCCACCAATCGTCCTCGGCTCGAGCGCTGCGAGCCCGCGCGGGCCGGTCGCTCTCTGGTCACCAGGATTCTGGCACCCTGCGCGCTCAGCTCGCGAGCGACCTCGTCGATCGGCACGGGCTTGAGCCGGTCGGGCGTGCGCCCGGGGCCGGTCCACACGTCGAGGAAGAGCCGGCCGCCGCCGCGCAGCGACATCGACGCGAACCGCGCCAGGGACTGGCGCCCGAAGCGGTTGGTCGCGTCGGCGGTGTGCCGGGCGATCATCACCCGCGGCCCATCGACGCGGGCCATCCGGGCACCCTCGGCGAGCACCGTGCGCCACTCGTTGAGGTTGAGCATCCGCACGTCGAGGTCGAGGTCTTCCTCGGTCGCGGCCGTCTGCTGGACGGCCTGCGCGGCACTCGGCACGTAGTCGTAGGCACGCACGGACAGGCCCTGGCGGGCCAGCCAGAGGCTGTCGGCGCCGCGCCCGGCGCCGAGGTCGATCACGGTTCCCCCGGACGAGAGGTACGACGCCGCCTTGCGGGCCAGCGGGGACGGCTTGCCCGTGGGCAGCTTGCCGCGGGCACCGCTGTAGGCGCGCTCCCAGGCGGCCCGGTTGGTCGACGTACCGCGGAACCAGCCGGAGAGCTGGCGCACCGTGCGGTCGCTGAGTCGTGAACTGGAAGGCCGGGTCGGGGACCGCCCACGACGGCCCGTACGACGCCTCGAGCCAGCGCTCGGGGACGGCCGGGGCCGGGAACGTGTGCCCCTCGAGGGTGCACGTGCGTACGCGGGTAGACCCAGTCGCGCCGGAAGTCGGCGCCGACCTCGCCCATCAGGTAGAGCGCGGCTTCGCCGGCGATGTCTCGTCGATGAACCCGGCGAACACGTCGAGGCCGCGGACCACGCCGTCGCCCTCCTTGACGTCGATCCGGAAGGCCGCGCCGCTGTAGCGGTAGGTGTGGAAGCCGCGCTCCTGGACGGCGCGCTGGAGCCGGAACGACTCGCGCACCACGTCGGCCGGGTGGGAGTGAGGCGCTGACGTAGGCGAGGTCGGCGTCGGAGTCGTGACCGAGGAACTTCTGCTCGCGGATCGCGCCGAGCAGGGTGCCGTAGGCGAGGAAGGCGTCGATGCCGGCCGACGCGATCGCGTCCAGGACGGTCGAGATGGCCGTGAGGAGGGGCAGCACGTCGGCGCGCGAGCGGGTGTCGAACGTCGGGCTGATCCGGTCCGACTTGTCGAGGCTGATCGGCGCTCCCGACCGGCCGACGATCTCGATCCGCGTGTCAGCGGTGCCGAAGGCCCGCTCCTCGTCGTACAGCACCCGGCCGCTGACGTGCTCGGTGACCGTCAGCCGGGTCTGCCCGTCGAGGAACTTGCGCAGCGCCGACGGCCACTCGATCGACCGGACCCCGGGCACGGCTCGTCCGGGTGTCGCGCTCGAGCCAGAACGACCACACGCGGCGCCCGTCGAACAGCACGTCGATCGCGCGGTCGCCGAAGCCCCACAGGGCGAGCCCGTCGTCGTCGACGCGGCGGACACCCGCCCGGGTGGCGAGCAACGATCAGTCCAGGTCGATGTTCGCGTAGCGGTCGACCTTGCGCAGGTCGATGCCCTCGTCCAGCGGGACGTTCTTCGGGAAGTTCTCGTACCAGTAGTCGATGAAGTGCTGGTACTTCAGCGTCGGCGAGCGGCGGAACAGGATCCCGAAGTTCTCGTCGGAGACCGCGGCGTACCCCGACCAGTTCGACGAGCCGTTGAGGGTCACGTAGCTCGTCGGGTTGCCGTCGAACACGCCGTTGATCGTCAGCGCCTTCAGGTGGAAGTAGTTGTCGAACTCACCGTCGCCGTCGAAGTCCTGGACGAGGTGCTTCTTCGGCACCGGACCCCGGGCCGTGCCCCCGCCGAGGAAGCGGAAGACGTCGACGCCCATGACGGTGTAGGCGATGCGGACGTCGCACCCCTGGATCCACAGCTCGCGCAGCCGCTGGGCGATGGCCATGCCCGCGCTCGTTGCGCATCACGTCCGGGGCGGCGCGCACGATGGTGCGGCCGTTCTTGCCGGCACCCGTGGCGCCCGTGCAGGTCACCCGGCTGAGCAGGTCCTGGACCGGGTCCGCCGTGCGGCCGCTGGGGCCGAACAGCGGCGTGAAGCCGAGGAGGTCCTTGCCGGTGCTGAACTGCACGAACTGCTGCGCGACCGGGGCGTCCTGCCACATCTCGGCGTAGACCCGGCTCGCGAAGTTGAACAGCCTGCGGTTGTCGACCCAGGTGTACAGGTCGTTCCACTGGTTGACGGCCCCGGCGACCGTCAGGTTCGCCGAGCCCGACATGACGACGTTCTTGGCCTTGCCCGTCTTGGAGAACAGGTAGAACTTCGCGTGCGCCGCCCCGCGTGCACCGCGGCAGGACTGGATGCAGGTCTTGGCGTAGCTGCGGCGCGACTGCTTGATGTCCATGCGCTGGTTCGTGCGCTTGAAGCTGGCCTTCAGCCGCTGGAAGCCGGGGTTCGGGATGTCGACGAGGTTGGTGTTGTCCATCAGCACGCGGACCTTGACGCCGCGCGCCTGGGCGCGCAGGAGGGCGTCGACGGCGGTGCGGGACATGATGTTCCAGGACATCACGCGGATCCGGGACCGCTCGGGCGCGTGGTTGATGGCGGCGATGATCTTGCCGAAGATCCGGTTGCGGTCGGCCTTCGGACCCAGCGCGCTGTTGAACGCGACGCCCGGCTTCGGGGAGTAGCGCTTCGGCTTCTGGAGGGCCGAGCCGCGCAGGAGCGGGCTCTGGTCGAGGCTCGACTTCGCGGGACCGGTCTCCGAGGGCTCGCCGACGGCCGGGTCGCTGCCGCGGGTCGGGTCGTCGGCGCTGACCGGCCCGCCGACGGCGAGCAGGCTCGCGGCGAGCACGAGCGCGATCAAGAGGCGTGCAGGGCGCACGTGTGCCACTCCTTTGAAGAACTTGGACGTCAGGGGGCCCCGATGGGCCCGATCACGGCGAGTCTCAACCCCCGGGGAAGGCGGCGTGATGCCGAAGCGGCACTATAACTGGCCAGGCGTCAAGCCCGACAATCCAAGACCGCCGCTCAGGCCATTCTCAGCCGCGGCAGGTCCGGACCTTCTGGAGGTACAGCTTGTCCTTCTCGAGCGGTCCGGAGGTCTCGTAGATCGAGCCGCCGGCCACGGCGAAGAAGCTGTCGTCGTAGCGCACGATGCGCTGGCCCGAGGAGCACGACAGGTTGTCGGCCTTCACGGCCGTCTCGCCCTCGAGGCAGCCCTTGTAGCCGAGGGCCAGCCGGGCGTCGGCCACCCAGACGTCCCCGCACGCGGGCCAGTCGGGCGTCGGCGGCGTGGTCTCGGAGGGCGACTCGGACGGCTCGGGCGTCTCCGTCGCCTCGGTCGGGCTGGCCGTGTCGGTCGCCGCCGAGGAGTCCGAGGCGTCGGGGTCAGTCGCGGTCGAGTCCGAGTCGCCGCCGCAGGCGGCCAGCGAGAGAGCGAGCGGGAGCAGCAGCGCGACCAGTGTTCCCCGTGCCTTCATGGCCCGAGTCTACGCGCAGGGCTTCGGCTCGCCGGAGGACTTCGCGGACCACGTCGGCGACCTCGGCCGGGTCCGGGACGCCGGGAGGTACGGCGTCGGGGTGCGGGTCGCCGGGACCCGCCAGCACGGGCGTCAGGTCGTCGAGCGAGCCGTGCACGGGGTGCCCGCTCGCCTCGATCTCGCTCCGCCAGGCGGCGGCCGCCGGCGTCAGGACGTCGGCCAGGGAGGCGGGCGTCCGCGGCGGCGTACCCGGTCGGTCCGCCAGCCGGCCCTCCGCCAGCTCCCGCTTGACGAAGCGGGCGTGCTCGCGCGGCGTGAGCCGGCCGTCGAGCTCCCGGTTGACCTCCCGCAGCAGGGCGATCGCCTCGGTCGTCAGGGAGCGGTTGGCCGGGGCCGCGCCCTCGGCATCGACGACGGCCTGAGCCTCCTGGCCGATGCCGCACGCCTCCGCGAACCGCTGCCACAGCACCTCGGGCGCCGCGCCCGGCGGCGGCCCCACGACCAGGTGGACGCGTTCGGCAGGGACGGCCGTCGCCCACCGGCGCAGCGCCGCGGCGTAGTCCTGGGCGTGCCAGAAGTGCGGCCGCTCCCCTTCCGGGACATCGGCCCGGAGCTGGTCGTGCTCGAGCTCGGCGAACGAGCGGGTGTCGCCGAGCTTGACCTCCTCCTGCCAGTGCGCCGTGGCCTGGCGGCCCAGGTCGCGCGCGGTGACCACGACGTCGACCTCGATCCCCGCCAGAGGCGCCAGCGCCGCCGCGATCTCGTCGGGCTCCGCGCCGCCCAGGATCTCGTGGCTGATCACGCTCGTCCCTGCGTGCGACAGCACCCGGTCGCAGAGCGCCTGCCAGGTGCCCGCGACGTCCTCGGCGGTCAGTCCGAACTTCTCGCGGCTCCCCCGCACCTCGACCGCGCCCAGGAACATCGCCTGCGGCCTCACGAACGGGTAGAGGACGCCGGCCTCCCGCAGCGCGTCGCGGTGGTGGGCCAGCACGGCCTGCAGGTACGTCGTCCCGGTCTTGGGCAGCCCGACGTGCAGGACCACACGCTGTCGAGGCCGCGTCATGCCGCCATCCTGGCAGCGCGCCCGAGTAGCGTTCGCCCATGTGAGCACCAGCCCGTCCCGCGTCTACGTCGCGCGGCTCGTCGGACTGCCGATCTTCGACCCCCAGGGCGACCAGGTCGGCAAGGTGCGCGACCTCGTCGTCGCCCTCAGGTCCGAGGTCAGCCAGCCGCGCGTGCTCGGGATGGTGGCCGAGGTGTTCGGTCGCCGGCGGATCTTCGTGCCGATGACCAGGGTCACCAACATCGACAGCGGGCAGGTCTACACGACCGGCCTGCTCAACATGCGCCGCTTCGAGCAGCGGCCGACCGAGACGCTGGTCGTGGGGCAGCTGTTCGACCGCATGGTCACCGTGACGGCGACGGGCGTGACCGGCGCCGTCTACGACGTCGCCATGGAGCAGGCCCGCAACCGCGACTGGGTGCTGAGCCGGGTGGCGATCCAGGAGCCGGCCAAGGCCCTGCGCCGGCGCGGCCAGACCCACGTCGTGGAGTGGGGCGAGGTCGAGGGGCTGACGCGGCGTGAGCCGACCCAGGGCGCCACCCAGCTCATCCACGCGCTCAACGAGCTCCGCCCGGCCGACGCGGCGAGCGTGATCCACGACCTGCCGTTCGAGCGGCGTACGGCCGTGGTCGCGGCCCTGACCGACGAGCGGCTCGCCGACGTGCTCGAGGAGCTGCCCGAGGAGGACCAGGTCGAGATCATGGGCCAGCTCGAGAGCGAGCGGGCCGCCGACGTCCTCGAGGAGATGGACCCCGACGACGCCGCCGACCTGATCGCCGAGCTGCCGCCCGAGACCGCCGAGATCCTGCTCCAGCTGATGGAGCCCGACGAGGCCGAGGACGTCAAGCGGCTGATGTCGTACGTCGAGAACACCGCCGGCGCGATGATGACCTCCGAGCCGGTGATCCTCGGCCCGGACGCCACCATCGCCGACGCGCTGGCACACGTCCGCAACCCCGACCTCACCCCGGCCCTGGCCGCGCTCGTCTACGTGTGCCGGCCGCCGCTGGAGACGCCCACGGGCCGCTTCCTCGGAGTGGCGCACATCCAGCGGCTGCTGCGCGAGCCGCCGTCGACCCTGGTCGCGGGCGCCCTCGACGACTCGATGGAGAGCCTGCGCTCCGCCGCGAGCATCGACGAGGTCGCCGCCCACCTCGCGACGTACAACCTGGTGGCCGCGCCGGTGGTGGACGACGACGGTCACCTGCTGGGCGCCGTCACCGTCGACGACCTGCTCGACCACATGCTCCCGGAGAACTGGCGCGACCGGGCGGTGCGTCGTGGCTGAGTCCTCGACCCGGCGCGCCCGGCTCGACACCCCGCGCGAGACCCGCCGCCAGCTGGTGCGGCGCCCGGCGTACGACTCGGACCGCCTCGGAGTCTTCGCCGAGCAGTTCGCGCGCTTCCTCGGCACTGCGTCGTTCCTGATCTACATGACGCTGTTCGTCGTCTTCTGGATCGTCTGGAACGTGTCCTGGCCCGACGACTCGCCGATGCGGTTCGACCCGTACCCGTTCATCTTCCTGACCCTGATGCTCAGCCTCCAGGCGTCGTACGCCGCCCCGTTGATCCTGCTGGCCCAGAACCGCCAGGAGGCGCGCGACCGGGTGATCGCCGAGCAGGACCGTCAGGCGGACTCCCGCGCGCACGCGGACATGGAGTTCCTGGCGCGCGAGGTGGCGTCGCTGCGGATGGCCGTCGGCGAGGTCGCGACCCGCGACTTCCTGCGCTCCGAGCTGCGCAGCCTGCTCGGCGAGCTCGACGAGCGCGCCGAGGCGGCCCCAGCCGGTCAGCTCAGCAGCACCAGACCAGCCAGCGCCACCAGCCAGCTGACGAACGAGCCGACCAGGAAGTACTCGGTCAGCCGGTGCACCCGGTCCTGCTCGGTGGGCGAGGAGAGCTCGGGCCAGCGGAGCAGCCCCTTCGCCGCCACCACGATGGCGGCCGCGGTGAGGTTGCCGGCCAGGCCGAGCCCGAGGATGAAGAGCCGCTCGAGCGGGCCGAGCAGCCGACCACCCTTGAGCCGCCGCTCCGGACCCTGCGACGCGCCGTGGAGGTCGGTCGTGATGGTGCCGGTGGCGGCCAGCACGAGCCGTACGAGGACGTTGCCGGTCGAGAGCTGAAGCAGCACCACGCCCGACAGCAGGAGGAAGCCGTCGGCGTCCACGTCGCCCACCACGGGCAGCGGCACCTGGGCGACCCACCGGCCGAGGGGACCGTCGGCCGCGCCGGCCTGCCCCGACAGCAGCGCCGCGGCCCCGATCGCCGCGACGAGCAGGGCCAGCGGAAGGGCCGGCCGGGGTCCCGAGAAGCCGCGGCTGACCGCCAGCTCCCACGTGAACGCGAACGCCGCCACCACCAGCACCGCGGCCAGGTCCGGCCACCCGGTGAGCCCGGCCAGCAGCCCGACCACGACGGTGGCCACGGCCCCGCACGTGCCGGGGAGGAACCGGGTGTGGCGCACCGAGTGGGCCAGGTCCGTGCACCCCACGCCTATCAGCAGCAGTGCCAACCAGCTCAGCGGATCTCTCCTAGGAGTCGTTCGCTCGCGACCAGCGCGGCGAGGCCGTCATGACGGACCCGTTGCGAGACGGCCGAGGCGGACACGTCCAGCTTCTCCGCGATCTCGCGCTGGGTCCTCCCGGACAGCAGACCACGCAGCACCCCCACGGACCTCTCGGACAGGCCGCCGAGCATCTCGTCGCGCAGGAGCAGGGCGGCGTTCACGGCCGCCGGGTCCGGCCCCGCGCAGCCGTCGACGCGCACGTACGCCGTCCGCCGCCGGCGGTGGCCCGACCGCAGGGCGGCCTCCTCCACCGACTCCACGGCCTCGCGCGCGGCCCACCAGCCGGGGCCGTCCTCCACGCGTGGCTCGTCCTCGAGCACCTGCACGGGCCCCCAGCCGATGCCGTGGCGGACGTCGACGTCGGGGAGCAAGGAGATCCGCAGCCAGCGGGTCGCGCGCAGGGCGACGCCGATCGTGGTGAAGATGCCTTGGTACTCGTCGCCCACGGTGACCCGGGGCGGCGACACGACCAGGGACTCCCCGCCGGCGCGTTCCTCGGCCCGGAGCAGCTCCTCCAGCTCGGCCAGCCGACCGACCAGCCGGACGTGGAGGTCGGGTCGGTCCGCGTGGTCGCGCGAGCCCACCACGTCCCCGATGACGGCGGCCACGGGGTCGCCGTAGGTTGAAGCCAGGTTCTTCTTCTGCGCCATATGAAGAGAATACCTTATGCTGCCGCGAATGAAGAGATCATCTGAATCTCATCAGTCGCACCGACCGGGGAACCCGGGACCGACCTCCATGGTGCACCGCCTAGACTCGCCACACCATGAGCACTCCCTTGTCTGGCCCGCCCGACCCCACGAGAGAGGCCGTCGACGCCGCCCTGACCCGGGTCATCGACCCCGAGATCAAGCGCCCGATCACCGACCTCGGCATGGTCGAGGCCGTCGAGATCGACGGCGGCCTCGTGCGCCTGACCGTGCTGCTCACCGTCGCCGGGTGCCCCATGAAGGACACCATCACCCGCGACGTCAACGCGGCCCTGCGCGCCGTGGCGGGGGTGACCGACGTCGATCTGACGCTCGGCGTGATGTCCGCCGAGCAGCGCGCCGGTCTGCAGGAGACGTTGCGTGGCGGGCAGGCCCAGCGCGAGATCCCCTTCGCCCAGCCCGGCTCCCTGACCCAGGTGTTCGCGATCGCGAGCGGCAAGGGCGGCGTCGGCAAGTCCTCGGTGACCGTGAACCTCGCCCTCGCCATGGCCGCCGAGGGCCGGCGGGTGGGCATCGTGGACGCCGACGTCTACGGCCACTCGATCCCGGCGATGCTCGGAGTCGCCGACTCCCGGCCGACCCAGGTCGAGGACCTGATCATGCCGGTGCCGACGGCCTCGGGGGTCAGCGTCATCTCCATCGGCATGCTGAAGCCCCGGCGCGACCAGGTCGTGGCGTGGCGCGGTCCGATGCTCGACCGGGCCCTGGTGCAGATGCTCTCGGACGTGTTCTGGGGCGACCTCGACGTGCTCCTGCTCGACCTGCCGCCGGGCACCGGTGACGTGGCCATCTCGTTGGGCCAGCACCTGCCGGGCGCCCAGGTCGTCGTCGTGACGACCCCGCAGGAGGCCGCGGCCGAGGTGGCCGAGCGCGCCGGGACGATGGCCTCGATGATGCACCAGCGGGTCGTGGGCGTGATCGAGAACATGAGCTCGCTGACCTGCCCGCACTGCGGACCGTCGCACCAGATCGACGTGTTCGGTTCCGGCGGTGGCGACCGGGTCGCGGCGACCCTGTCCGAGCGCTTCGGCTACGACGTACCCGTGCTCGCGCGGGTGCCGCTCGAGCCGTCGCTGCGCGAGGGCGGCGACGCCGGCAAGCCGATCGTCGACTCCGACCCGACCAACCCCGCGGCCGTGGCGCTGCGAGAGGTCGCCGAACGTCTAGTCGGCCGGGGCCGCGGTTTGGCAGGACTCCAGCTCGGGCTCACCCCGACGAGTAAGTTCTAACCGTGTTCGGTGTCGGGCTTCCGGAGTTGACGGTCATCGCGTTCGTCGCGGTGCTCGTGTTCGGTCCCGACAAGCTGCCCGAGCTCGCCCGCCAGGCCGGCCGCATGGCCCGCCAGCTGCGCGGCTTCGCGAACTCCGCGCGTGACGAGCTGCGCTCCGAGCTCGGCCCCGAGTACGCCGACCTCCAGCTGCGCGACCTCGACCCGCGCACCATCGTGCGCAAGCACATCGTGGAGGCGATGAACGAGCCCGACGAGCCGAGGCCCAAGGCCCGGTCGGCCCGCCCGCTGCGTGACGGCGAGGCGCCGCCGTACGACCTCGACGCGACCTGAGCGATGGCCGTCTCCCGCTGGTGGCAGTTCACCCTCGGCGCCGCGCTGGGCGCGGCCGTCGGGGTCTACCTGGTCGTCGCCGCCTTCGTCATCGCCCTCACGCTGGGGCTCGCCCTCGCCTACGCCAGCCTCACGCGCGACGGCGACGACGCCATGACCGCGATGGCTGCGGGGTTCCTCACGGGCGTCCTGTGCTACGGCCTGTTCCAGGTCACGGCCATCGTCAGCAACGCGCCCTTCCAGTGAGATGAGCGGCGTGACCGTGGGCCGGGTCGTCGTCGGGTTCGTGCTCGGCGCGGTGCTGGTCGTCCTGTTGCCGACCTTGGGCCTGGCCATGGGCCTGGTCCTGGCCGGCGTGCTGGTGTGGGCCCGCCTGCGCCGTGAAGACGTGCAGGCGCTGAAGGGGCTCGCGACCGGCTTCCTCGTCGCGGTGCTGGCCTACGTGGTGCTCGCCGTGGTCTCCGTCCTCGCCTGAGTCAGCCGGGCTCGCGGCTCTGCACGGCACCGATCGACGCCAGCGCCACCAACAGCCGCTGGGCCGGGTCGGCCACGGTCTCGGCCTCGACGAAGTCCTTCCCCACCCGGGTCAGCACGACCTCGTGCCGGGCGCCGCCCCGCGTGGCCACCACGCAGGCCGCCCCCTCGTCGGCGAGCCGGCGCAACGCGGACCCCAGGCCCAGCCTGGAGACGGCCGACCAGGCGACCTCGGGCACGGCGCGGTCCGAGACTCCCTGCGCGGCCACGATCGCGCCCAGGGGGACCAGCCAGTCGCCGGCGTCGCCGGACACCAGGCACCAGCCCGTGCCGACCCGGCGCAGCTCCCCGCGG
Source organism: uncultured Actinomycetota bacterium (assembly GCA_963839565.1). GTDB lineage: Bacteria > Actinomycetota > Actinomycetes > Propionibacteriales > Nocardioidaceae > Nocardioides. The sequence goes on from CAWIVR010000005.1 coordinate 32,965, forward strand.
ACGACGCCCGTGCCGTCGACGTCGAGCAGGACGTCGCGGCCCACCGATGCCATCAGCCGGCCGGCCAGGGTGACCGCGGCGTACTCGGCCCGGCTGCGGTCGGCCAGCTCGGCGTCGCGCTCGGCGGCGTACAGCGCCTCGGCCTGCCCCTCGAGGTCGTCGAGGAGGTCGAACAGCCGCTCGTCCCAACCCACGGCGTCGAGCCTGTCATGCCCGCGTCCTGTGGAGGAGTCCTTGCCAACACGGACAAAGTGGCTTTGACTGAAGCAAACAGAAGCAAACGAAAGGTTCGCGATGGATCTCGGGATGCAGGTGTCACGTGGTCGCTGCGTGGCCGTCTGGGGTGCGGCCACCGTCGGTGCGACCGGCCTGGTCGCCTGGTCGCTCCCCGTGGCGCTGACCGGCCCCGGCGACTCCTTCGCCACCGCGCTGGTGTGGGGCTGCGCCGGCGCCGTTGCGTCGGTGACCTGCTGGCTGTGGGTCGTGGCCACGGTGGTGACCGCCGACGCGCTGCGCGGGCTGGCGACGGTCCGTCGGGGCATCCCCGCGGGTGTCCGGACCGCGCTCCTCGTGCTCGGCGGGGCGGCCATCGCCGGCGGGCTGGCCTCCCCGGTGCTGGCGGCGGGCCAGGGACCGGCAGGCCCGCAGGTACTCGCCGGGTTGCGGCTCCCGGAGCGCGTCGCCGTCGGGCCCGAGGCGGTCGCGGCGCCGCGCGTCCCGGCGGTCCGGGTCGCTCCCGGCGACACGCTGTGGGACATCGCCGCCCGCCGGCTCGGTGCCGGCGCCTCGTGGCCGGCGATCTACGCCCTCAACCGCGACGTCATCGGCCCCGACCCCGGGGTGATCACGCCGGGCCAGCGGCTGGTCCTCCCCTCCGAGGCCACCGGCGGTGCGCGATGACCGCGGGGACCGTGACCCTGCTGCCCTCACCCCTGCGGCCGGTCGGCGTCGCCAGCGTGCAGGGCACGCTGGCCCTGGACCTGACCCCCCGGCAGGACCCACCCGATGTCTCCCACCAGGCCGCCTCCCCCGCCGGCGACGTGGTGGACATCGGCCGCGCCGCCCGCCGCGAGTTCGAGCGGTTCTCCGGACGGATCGTCCAGGCCGTGGTGGAGATCGTCGGCGGCGACCGGCCGGTGTCGCAGGTGCTGCGCTGGACGACGCCGCCGGTCTACCAGGACCTCGGCCGCCGGGCGCAGCTGGTGGCCCAGGCCGTCGGTCGCCGGCCCGGACAGGGCGGCATCCAGGGCACCCGGCCGCAGGTGGTGGCGGTGCACACCTGCTTCGTGTCGGCGGACGTCGCCGAGGTCAGCGCCCACGTCCGCTACGGCCACCGCTCGCGGGCGGTGGCGGCGCGGTTCGAGCGGCACCGCGACCGGTGGGTGTGCGCCGCCCTCGAGTTCGCGTGAGACTGGGCGGGTGACTCCTGCAGACCGCGAGCAGCCCTGGCGCGACGACGAGACCGAGCGGGGCCGGGTGGTCCTGCTGACCGACAACCCGATCTCCCGAGCCATCGCGACGATCGCCGGCACGGTCGGCCACGAGGTGGTCGTGATCGCCGACGACGACGGCGGTCCGCGGCTCGGCGGCCTCGGGCTGCGGGCCGGCGACGCGGTCGTGCTGTGCGACCACGACGCCCCCGACGCCCCCGCGGTCCTGCGCGACGCGCTCGCCTCGGACGCGTCGTACGTCGCGATGATGGCCAGCCGACGACGGGCCGAGGGCTTGCTGGCCGACCTCGGCGCGGAGGGCGTGCCGGGGCTGGACAAGCTGCACGTACCTGCGGGCCACGACCTCGGCGGCAAGGGACCCGGCGAGATCGCCCTGTCCGTCGTCGCCGAGATCGTGGCCGAGGCCCACGGCCGCCCCGGTGGCCCCCTGCGAGATCCTGGGCGTTAGCTGACGCGCGCGGTCAGCCCGGTGGGGCCGCCCGGTGCGCCGTGGCAGCGCTTGTACTTCTTGCCGGACCCGCACGGGCACAGCTGGTTGCGGCCGACGTCGGAGAACTCGTCGTCGGAGCCCGCGGCCGCCGACGCGGCCACCTCGGCCTCGCCCTGCTCGGACGGGCGCGGAGTACGACAGGTTCTGCGGCTGCTTCGGCCGGTCGAGGCCCTTGGCCCGGACCCTCGGCGTCTCGCGGCCCGCCTGACCCGGCTTCTCGAAGACCGAGGCGGGAGCCTCCTGCACCTCGTCGTCGTCCTGGCCGGGCGTGACGACGCGCGCCCCGGCGTGGGGGACCTCGGCGCGCATCGGCTCGAACTCCTCCTCGACCTCCTCGTCGTCGTCCTCCTCGACCTGGACGTCGAGGTTGAACAGGAAGCCCACCGACTCCGCCTTGATGCCGTCCATGACAGCGGCGAACATGTCGAAGCCCTCGCGCTGGTACTCCACGAGCGGGTCGCGCTGGGAGTACGCGCGGAGGTAGATGCCCTCGCGCAGGTAGTCCATCTCGTAGAGGTGCTCGCGCCACTTGCGGTCGAGCACGGAGAGGATGACGCGCCGCTCGAGCTCGCGCATGACCTCCTCGCCGACCTCGTCCTCGCGACGGGCGTACGCCTCGTGCGCGTCGGCCTTGAGGGCGGCGATCAGCTCGTCGCGGTCGATGTTGGCCAGACCGCCGGCCTGCTTCTCCAGCACGTCCAGGTCGAGGCCGACGGGCCACAGCTGCTTGAGCTCGGTCCACAGACCGTCGAGGTCCCACTCCTCGGCGAAGCCCTGGGTCGCCCCGGTGACGAACCCGGTGACCACGTCGTCGACGAAGGTGCTGATCTGGTCCTTCAGGTCCGCGCCCTCGAGGACCCGGCGGCGCTCGTCGTAGATGACGTGGCGCTGGCGGTCCATCACGTCGTCGTACTTGAGGACGTTCTTGCGGGACTCGAAGTTCTGCGACTCGATCTGGCCCTGCGCGTTGGCGATCGCGCCGGTGACGCGCTTGTTCTCGATCGGCACGTCGTCGGGGATCTTCAGCACCTGGAGCACCCGGTCGACCCAGTCGGACTTGAACAGCCGCATCAGCTCGTCCTCGAGCGACAGGTAGAACCGGGACTCGCCCGGGTCGCCCTGACGGCCGGACCGGCCGCGCAGCTGGTTGTCGATCCGGCGGGACTCGTGCCGCTCGGTCCCGACGACGTACAGGCCGCCGAGCGCCTTCACCTCGTCGTGCTCGTTGCGCACCTGCGCCTTGATCTTCTCGACCATCGCGGGCCAGGCGGTCTCGTAGGCGTCGCCGTCCTCGAAGGGGTCGAGGCCCTGCTTGCGCAGCTCGGCGTCGGCGAGGAAGTCGACCGACCCGCCGAGCATGATGTCGGTACCGCGGCCGGCCATGTTGGTGGCCACCGTGACGGCGCCCTTGTGGCCGGCCATCGCCACGACCTGGGCCTCGCCGGCGTGCTGCTTGGCGTTGAGGACCGTGTGCGCGACACCGCGCTTCTTCAGCTTCCCGGACAGGTGCTCGGACTTCTCGACCGAGACCGTGCCGACCAGGATCGGCTGGCCCTTCTCGTGCCGCTCGACGATGTCCTCGACGACGGCGTCGTACTTGGCCTCCTCGGTGCGGTAGACGAGGTCCGGCTGGTCCTTGCGGACCATCGGCAGGTTGGTCGGGATCGGGACCACGCCGAGCCGGTAGATCTTGTCGAACTCGGAGGCCTCGGTCATGGCCGTGCCGGTCATGCCGGAGAGCTTCTCGTAGAGACGGAAGTAGTTCTGGAGCGTGACGGTGGCGAGCGTCTGGTACTCCTCGCGGACCGTCACTCCCTCCTTCGCCTCGATCGCCTGGTGGAGGCCGTCGTTGTAGCGGCGCCCGGCCAGCATGCGGCCGGTGTGCTCGTCGACGATGAGCACCTCGCCCTCGATGACGACGTACTCCTTGTCGTTGCGGAACAGCTCCTTGGCCTTGATGGAGTTGTGCAGGAACGAGATGAGCGGGGTGTTGACCGACTCGTAGAGGTTCTCGATGCCGAGGTGGTCCTCGACCTTGGTGATGCCGGGCTCGAGCACCGAGATGGTGCGCTTCTTCTCGTCGACCTCGTAGTCGGAGTCGCGGTCGAGGGTCTTGGCGATCTTCGCGAACTCGGCGTACCAGCGGACCTCGTCCTGCGTCGGGCCGCTGATGATGAGCGGGGTGCGCGCCTCGTCGATGAGGATCGAGTCGACCTCGTCGACGACGGCGAAGGGGTGGCCGCGCTGGACGCAGTCCTCGATCGTGCTGGCCATGTTGTCGCGCAGGTAGTCGAAGCCGAGCTCGTTGTTGGTGCCGTAGGTGATGTCGCAGGCGTAGGCCACGCGCCGCTCGTCGGGACGCATCGACGGCAGGATCACGCCGGTGGACAGCCCGAGGAAGTGGTGGATGCGGCCCATCCACTCGGCGTGGTACTTGGCCAGGTAGTCGTTGACGGTGACGACGTGCACGCCCTTGCCGTTGAGGGCGTTGAGGTACGACGGGAGGGTGGCGACCAGGGTCTTGCCCTCACCGGTCTTCATCTCGGCGATGTTGCCGAGGTGCAGCGCCGCGCCGCCCATGATCTGGACGTCGTAGTGCCGCTGGCCGATGACCCGCTTCGAGGCCTCGCGCACCGTGGCGAAGGCCTCGGGCATCAGGTCGTCGAGGGTCTCGCCCTTCTCGAGCCGGGCCTTGAACTCGGCGGTCATGCCCTGCAGCTCGGCGTCGCTCATCTTGACGAAATCGTCCTCGATGGCGTTGACCGCCTTGGCGATCGCCTCCAGCTGACGCAGGATCTTGCCTTCGCCGATGCGGAGCAGTCGGTCGAGAATCGCAGGCACGTGCGGGCACTCCTCGGGTTGCAACACAAGTCTGGGGGTAGCGGCGCCACTCTACCCAGCGGGTGAGCAGCCTCCAGAATGCCCAACGGGCCCGCTGAGCCGGTCGTTCCCTTTTTCGTGTGAATGACTATTGACACCAATTCTGTTTTGGTGTCAACATCGACTGACATGAAAACGACGCGGAAGTACACCATGGGCGCCCGGGCGCAGGCCGTCGACGCGACGCGCCGTCGGATCGTGGACGCCCTGATCGCCCTGGCCGGGGAGCGGCCGTTCGCGGAGGTCACCCTCGACACCATTGCCGAGCGCGCGGGCGTCAGCGTGCAGACCGTGCTGCGCCAGTTCGGGAGTCGCGACGGCTTGTTCGCCGAGGCGATGGACGCCGCCATGGTCGAGGCCGAGGACGAACGGCGTACGCCGCCCGGCGACGTGGCCGCCGCGGTCCGGATCGTCGTCGACCACTACGAGCGGCGCGGGCGGACCGCGCTGCTGATGCTGGCCCAGGAGGGCTACGACGACGTGGCCCGCAAGGCCACCGACCGTGGCAAGGCGATGCACCGCGACTGGGTGCGCGAGGCGTTCGCGCCCGTCACCGACGACGAGGCGCTGCTCGACCTGCTGGTCGTGGCCACCGACGTCTACACGTGGAAGCTGCTGCGGATCGACCGCGGCCACTCCCGCGCCGTCACCGAGCGGCGCCTGCACGACCTCGTCGACGCGGTGCTGGCCGCGGGAAGCAAGGAGCGCTGAGATGGCCGACATCCTCTTCGTCACCTGGGACGGCGGCGGCAACGTGCCGCCCGCGACGGCCATCGCCGCCGAGCTACGACGCCGCGGTCACCGGGTGCGGTTCGTGGGGCACGCCTCCCAGCGCGCAGCGCTCGAGGCGCAGGGCTTCGAGGTCGAGCCGACCACGCACGCGCGTCCCTTCGCGGCCGACGACCCGCAGTCCGTGCTCGCGATGATCCGGATGTTCGGCGACCGGGGCCTGGGCCGCGACGCGCTCGCCGCGCTGGCACGCCGTCCCGCCGACCTGGTGGTCGTCGACTGCCTGCTGCTCGGCGCGATGGAGGCGCTGCGCCGCGACGGGGCCGGCACGCCGTACGTCGTCCTCGAGCACCTGTACGACGCCTTCTTCCGCCGGTCGTTCCTGCGGGGACCGATCGGCATCGGCCTGCGGCTGATGGGCCTGCGCCTGGGCGCCTCCCTCGACGCGGCCCGCGCGACCCTGGTCGCCTCGCTGCCGGAGCTCGACCCGGCGGGGCAGTCGCCCCGGCACGACGTGACGTACGTGGGTCCGGTGGTGACGGCGAGCCCACCGGTGCCCGGGCCGCCGGCGGTGCTGGTCAGCCTGAGCACCTTCGCGTTCCCCGGGATGGCCGACTGTCTCCAGCGCCTGCTCGACGCGACGGCGACGCTCGACGCCCGCATCGTGGTGACCACCGGCCCGCACGTCGACCACGCGCGGCTGCGCACGGCCCCCAACCACGAGCTCCATGCCGTCGTGCCGCACGGCGAGCTGATGCCCCGGGTCTCGCTCGTGGTCACCCACGGCGGTCACGGCACGACGATGCGCGCACTCGCCCATGACCTGCCACTGGTGGTGATGCCGATGCACCCGTTCGTCGACCAGCCCATGGTCGGCCGGTCCGTCGAGCGCGCCGGCGCGGGCCGGATGGTGGCGAAGAAGGCCTCGGCCGACGAGCTGGCGCCGGTCATCGCCGGGCTGCTGGCCGACGGGCCGCACCGGGCTGCGGCCGCCCGCCTCGGCGCGACCATCCGGGCGATGCCGGGCGCCACCAACGCCACGGACGTGATCGAGGGCGTGCTCAGGGACGGAGCAGCGGCGCCAGATCGCCGCGCGGCTCGACCGTGAGCTCGTCCATCCCGAGCCAGCCGGCCAGCCGGACGAGCTCGGCCGACAGCTCCTCTGCGGTCTCCACGGGGGCGCCCGGCTCGGCGTACGCCGCCTTGACGACCAGGCGACCGGACTGCCGGTCGGCCTTGAGGTCGACCCGGCCGACGATCTCCTCGCCGAGCAGGAACGGCAGCACGTAGTAGCCGAACTGCCGCTTGGGCGCCGGCGTGTAGATCTCGATCCGGTAGTGGAAGTCGAAGAGCCGCTCGGTGCGCTCGCGCAGCCAGACCACGGGGTCGAACGGGCTCAGCAGAGCGCGCGCATCGACCCGGCGCGGCCGGCGGGCGTCGCGGTGGAGGTACGCCGGCCGGTTCCAGCCGTCGATCCGCACCGGCTCGAGCTCGCCCTCGGCGACGAGGTCCTCGATCGCTCCCGCGGTGGCCCGGTCCTCGGAGGTCGGCTGGAGCCGCATGCGGTAGTAGTCGGACAGGCAGCGCGCCGTGGCCACGCCGTGCGAACGCGCGGCGCGCCGGACGAGCTCGCGGTTGGCGTCCTCGAGGGTCGGGGTCGGCGCCGCCAGCACGTCGGCGGGCAGCACCCGCTCGGGGAGGTCGTACTTGATCTCGAACTGGCTGTTGCGCCCCGCGATCGCGACCTCGCCGATCATGTAGAGGTAGTCGAGCGCGCGCCGCGTGGCCGACCAGTTCCAGCCCCAGTTCTCCTTGGAGCGCGGCAGCCCGTCGTCGAGGTCGCGCGCCGTGGAGGCGCCGCGGTCGGCGATCTCGGCCATCAGGTTGGCGACCAGCTCCTCGCTGACCTCGCTCCCCCACCACTTGTGCCGCTGGTTGCGGTAGGAGTCCATCCGGTGCTGCATCAGCGGCCACAGCTCGACGGGCATCAGGGCCTGCACGTGGGCCCAGTACTCGACCAGGCGCCGCGGCTTCCTCGCGCTGGCGCGGGCCAGCAGGTCGACGTCGTAGGACCCCATGCGGGAGTACAGCGGCATGAAGTGGGCGCGCTGCAGCACGTTGACCGAGTCGACCTGGAGCACGCCGGTCCGCTCGACCGTGCGGGCCAGCGTCCGCATCGTCGGCTGGTCGTGCGGCTTGTCGAGGAACCCCTGCGCGGCCAGCGCGATCCGCCGGGCCTGCGACTGTGCTCAGCGTGGTCACCACGCCGCGACACTAGCGACGGCCGCCGACACCGATTCGTCTGTGTCGCGACGGAGGAAAAACCGGATGAAACCGCAGACGAATCGCGGTCAGGGCAGGTCGAGCAGCTTCTCGCGGACCGCGTACATGACGGCCTCCATGCGCGAGTGGAGCTGGAGCTTCTCGAGGAGGTTGCGCACGTGGTTCTTGACGGTGTTCTCGCTGATGAACAGCTGCTTGGCGATCTCGCGGTTGTTCATGCCCTTGGCGACCAGGCGCAGCACCTCGAGCTCGCGCTCGGTCAGGCGCAGGCCCGGCACGGCGGAGCGGTCGGGTCGCGACATCTGCTTGAACTCGTCGATGAGCTTGACCGCCATCGACGGGCTGATCAGCGACTGCCCGTCGGCGACCACGCGGACGGCCTGGGCGACCTCGTCGATGGAGGAGTCCTTGAGCAGGTAGCCCGAGGCGCCGCTCTTGACGGCCTCGTAGAGGTCGGCCTCCTCGTCGGAGGAGGTGAGCATGATGATCTTGGCGGCCGGCACGGCCTCCTTGATCTCCTGGCAGGCCTCGATGCCGGAGCGCTTGGGCATCCGTACGTCGAGCAGCACGACGTCCGGCGCGGTGCGGGTGGCCAGGGCGACGCCCTCGATGCCGTCACCGGCCTCGCCGACCACCTCGATGCCGTCCTCGGCCGCGAGCAGCATGGTGAGGCCTCGGCGGAACAGCTCCTGGTCGTCCACGACCAGGACTCGCGTCGGCTCGGGGGTCGCCGGCTCGTTGTTCACTGACACCACGGCATCATGACACGCTTGGGCCATGCCGGGGCGGGGTTCGCCAACCTCGAGCACTAGGGGTCCATAGCCCGAACGGGCGGTGTCGGCAGGGGCGCCCCATGGGTGAGGTGGGCTACTCCTTGAGGTCCAAGGAGATGACCCCGTAGTCGTAGCCGCGTCGGCGGTAGACCACGCAGGGCCGCTCGGTGTCCTTGTCGACGTACAGGTAGAAGTCGTGGCCGACCAGCTCCATCTCGTACAACGCCTGGTCGAGCGTCATCGCGGTCGCCGCGTGCGTCTTCTCGCGGACCACGAGCGGACCCTCACCGGTCACCGTGATGGGACCGACCTGCCGCACGGTGTCGACGGAGTCGTCCGCGGCCGGCCCGGCGTCGAGGCCGGCGTCGAGCAGGTCGGCGACCCGGTCGTGCTTGTGCTTGTGCTCGCGACGGCGGTCGGCGGCCCGGCGCATCTGCGCCGCCATCTTGTCGAGCGCCAGGTCGAGGGCGCCCATCTTCTCCTCGGCGGCGGCCTCGGCCCGGATCACCGGACCCTTGGAGAACGCCGTCAGCTCGACGCGGACGGCACGGTCGGCCTGGCGCGGGTTGCGTTCCTGCTCGACCTCCACCTGGACGCGGATGATCCGATGGTCGTGCTTCTCGAGCCGGGAGAGCTTCTCGGTGACGTGACCGCGGAAGCGGTCAGAGAGCTCACAGTGTCGGCCGGTGACGACCACGTCCATGGATACCTCCAGATACCGATGGGGGATGGGATGGAGCCCGCCCGGCCGACCTGGTCTTCGACCCCACAACCGCCTGCTGAGGGGCTCGCAGCTTGGATGCCACTACTGCCCTTCTCCCGTCGTCCGTCATGTCTGATGACGAGGACGAGGCAGGACTTACCTCTAAGCCGCACCGTGATCGACCGGCTCCGGAGAGGCTCCGGAGCGCGGTCTTACGTGGGCCGTTTCGCCTGCGACTGGCTTCGGCTAGCCGTCCGGTCGCCCGGGCGGTGCAACCACGGACCCGGACGGACTCCATACAGCGACGGTAGGCCATGACTGGTCACCACGAAACCCCGGTCCGAATACGCTTCCGCGTCGCCGCCGCGGTCGCGACGGCGAGCACGGTCAGCCCGCTCGCCTCCAGCGCCCGCTGCGCCTCCCGAGCCGTCGCACCGGTGGTGAGCACGTCGTCGCAGACGACCACCAGGGCTTCCGGCGTGCGCGTGGCCAGACGTCGCAGAGCCCTGCTCGGGCAGGCCATCGAGCCCGCCAGGTTGGCCGCCCGCGCCGCCGCGTCGAGCCCGGCCTGGTCGTCGACCCGGACGCGCAGCCGGAGCAGGCGCAGCGCGCGTACGTCGTGTCCCGCCCGCCGCAGCCGGGCGGCCGCGCCGCGGGTGATCGTCCAGGTCGGGTCGTGGCCGCGCGCTCGGACGGTGGCCGGCCGCGACGGCACGGGGGTCAGCACGACCGGCAGGCCGCCGGTGCCGGCGTCGTCGACGGCCGCGCGGACGGCCCGGGCCAGCAGGTCCGACAGCGGCCCCCGCAGCCCGTGCATGGCGCGCTCCTTGTGGCCGAGGACCAGGGCGCGGGCCACGTCGGCGTACTCGGCGGCCGTCCACGGGGCGACCAGACCGCCCGGCGTCGGGCTGGGCCACGCCGGCCACGCGGGCTCGCGGAGTGTCGTCGCGCACACCGGGCAGACCAGCCGTCCGGGACGGTCGCAGCCGACGCAGCGCGAGCCGAGCAGCAGGTCGACGGCGGCGTCCGTCAGGCGGTCGAGCAGGTCACGGCGCACCCGTCGATCGCAGCAGGTGGCGCGTTCTCGCTCAACCGGGTCGGGCCGGCCTGTGGACGGACCTCAGCCGGCGTAGCCGATCGACGACACGTCGGGCGGCAGCGGGGCGGTGCCGCCCTCGGACCCGGTGGGGTCGGCGAGGCCGTCCGGGGTGCGGATGTAGAGAGTCTCGTTGGGCGCGGGTGAGGCGACGAGGGCCAGGCCCCTGTCGAGCAGCCCGACGCGGTTGGTCTGGGCCGACGAACCGTCGACCGGGACCGAGGCGACCTGGGCGGCGTCCCGGGTGAGCTGGTACAGCACGCCGACGCTGGTCACCGAGCGCCAGCCGATGTCGCGGATGCGCTGGACGTCCTCCGCACTCCACGGCAGGTTGCGCGACCGGGTCGCCCCGGGATTCCGGCCCAGGGCGTCGTAGCGGATCCGGCTGATCCGCAGGGTGTCGGCCTGCTTGCCCTGGACCACGGCCACGAGCCGGGTGCCGTCCCGCGAGACCATGAAGGTGCGGATCCGCTTGCCGGAGATGCCGGGGACGTCGACCGGGATGGCGCGGTTCTCGTCGCGGCTCGTGTCGATCACGCTGACCCTGGCCCCGTCGGCCGTCTGGTCCACCAGCCACAAGCGGTCGGCGAAGTCCCACGCCGGCGTGAGCAGGCGGGTGGCGCCGCTGAGCACCTGGATCACCGGGTGCGTCTGGTCGTTGACCGAGCTGAGCGAGAGCGCCGTGCCGCCGCCCGAGATCGACGCCGCCAGGCCGGCCGTGAGGCTGACCGACACCTGCTCGACGCCGTACTGCGCCTGGCCGAGCGGACCGTCGACGGGGGCGCTGGTGAGCGAGTCCCCGGACTCGAGCAGGCCGCCGCGCAGCCGGAACAGCAACGAGCTCGCCTGCACGTCGTACGGCGCGTACTCCGAGCCGAGCTCGACGCTGAACTGCGACGTGCCGCCCTCCATGGTCACCGGCTGGTCGCCGATGGTGATGCTGAAGGTGGTGACGCGCTCGTCCTGCCGCAGGGTCCAGGCGAACTGGTAGACCATCAGCTTCGCGGCCTCCGGCGTGAGCGGCCCCGGATCGCCCTCGAGGGTCACCGTCGCGACCCCGTCGTCGCTGACCGGCACGGACAGGCCCAGGGTCAGGCCCGGCGGCACGAACGACCGGACCACGTCCTTCAGCGCCGGGCTCGGCTCGTCGAGCAGGCGCTGCACCAGGGCGGCGGCGACCTGGTCGGTCGGGACGAACACGGGTTCGGGCACCAGGATCCGCGCGGTCGGGTCGAGGTAGTAGATGGACGCCGGCGCGTAGTGGTCCTGGAACCAGTCGTCGGGGACGATCAACGCGTCCGGCGCGGAGGCGATGCGGAACGCGTCGCCCTCCTGGACGATCGGGAAGCGGAGCCGGATGTCGCCGCTCGCCCCGCTGGCCGCGCCAGGTCCCGCGGCTGTCGATCCAGTGCGCCCCGAGCAGGTCGACCTTGACCTCGCTGCTGCCGATGGTGCTGCCGCGGCTCTCGTACGTGATGACCTTCTGCAACGGATCCCAGCCGGCGCGCGCGTCGGTGGCCAGGAACTGGCGGGCCACGTCGGTGCGCACGGGGTACGCCGTCATCGCCTGCAGGAACGCCGTGACGACCTCCTGGGCCGACTGGCCCTCCTGGGGCCGCTGGGCCCGTCGCTCCACGTCGGCCTCGGGCTGGGTGCGCACCTGGTCGTCGGCGGAGACGACCGGACCGGTGTCCGGGACGCCGACGCAGGCGGTGGTGGCCAGCAGCGTCATCAGCAGGGCCGCGACGAGGAGGAAGGCGCGTCTCATGCCACCACCTCGCGGGCGTCCATCGGGACGAGCGGGAGCGGGCTCTGGCGCAGCGGCATCCCCGCCCGCCGCGGCAGGGTCAGCCGGAACTGGGATCCCTCGCCGAGCCGGCCCCACGCCTGCAGCCAGCCGCCGTGGAGGTGGGTGTCCTCGAGGGAGATGGAGAGGCCGAGCCCGGTGCCGCCGCTGGTCCGCGCGCGGGCGGGGTCGGCCCGCCAGAAGCGGTTGAAGACCATCGCCGACTCACCGGGGCGCAGGCCGACGCCGTGGTCGCGGACCGCGATCGCCGCCGCCTGGTCGTCGCCGGCGACGTGGACGACGACGTCGTGCGTCTCGGCGTGGTCGATGGCGTTGGTGACCAGGTTGCGCACGATCCGCTCCACCCGTCGTACGTCGGCCTCGGCCAGGCACGCGTGGTCGGGGGCGTCGACCACCACGCGGGTGTGCCGCTGGTCGGCCAGCGCCCGGGTCTGGTCGACCACCCGGTGCGCGACGTCGACCAGGTTGACCTCGTCGAGGTCGAGCACGGCGGCACCGGCGTCGAAGCGGCTGATCTCGAGCAGGTCGACCAGCAGCGTCTCGAACCGGTCGAGCTCCTTCTGCAGCAGCTCGGCCGCGCGCGACGTCGCCGGGTCGAAGGACCGCCGGGCGTCGTGCAGCACGTCGCCGGCCATCCGGACGGTGGTGAGCGGCGTCCGCAGCTCGTGGGACACGTCGGAGACGAACTGCTGCTGGACCCGGCTCAGCTCCTCGAGCTGGCGGATCTGGCGCTGCAGGTTGCTCGCCATCTGGTTGAACGAGGTCGCCAGCCGCGCCAGGTCGTCCTCGCCCTTGACCTGCAGGCGCTCCTGCAGCTGCCCCGCCGCCAGCCGCTCGGCGACCCGGCGCGCCATCCGCACGGGCGTCACGACCTGGCGGGTCACCAGCCAGGTGAGCCCGGCCACCAGGAGCAGCAGCAGCGCCGCCGCGGTCACCATCGCGCGGGTGACGAGCGCGAGGGTCTCCTGCTCCTCGTCGAGCGGGAACAGGAAGTACGCCGTGTAGAGGCCGCCGTCCGCCGGGAGCTGCAGCTGGGAGCCGACGACGATGCCCGGCACCGTCGGCTCGCCGTCGGCGCGGATGCTGGTGTAGGTCCAGGCGGTGGTGGCCACCTCGCCGAAGTGCTGCTCGAGCGACACGGGAACGCTGGCCGTGTCCAGGCCGCGGGTCAGGATCGGCGCACCCTCGTCGATGGTGGGGACGGCGCCGACCGGCCCGATCAGCACCACCTGGAACCCCCGCGAGCCGCCCCGCTTGACGAGCAGGTTGCCCAGCGCGGTCTGCTGCTCGTTGGGGTCGCTGCTGGTCAGCGCGCCGTCGAGCTGTCTGTTCGCCTCGGCCACCGCGGTGTTCACCTCGACGAGCACGGCGTCCACCCGGTGGTCGAGCAGACCCTTCTGGGTCTGCTGGAGCAGCACCCAGCCCACGGCGGAGACGACCACGGCCGAGAGCACCACGATGCTCGCCACCACGCGTGCCTGGATCGACCGGCGCCAGAAGGTGAGTGCGCGCCGGATCTCGGAACGGAAGGTGGAGCCGGCCATCGGTCGCCCCTTGCGGGTTACGAGACCCCGGCCTTGTAGCCGACGCCCCGGACCGTCACGACGATCTCGGGGTTCTCCGGGTCGTGCTCGACCTTGGAGCGCAGCCGCTGGACGTGCACGTTGACGAGCCGGGTGTCGGCGGCGTGGCGGTAGCCCCAGACCTGCTCGAGCAGGACCTCACGGGTGAACACCTGCCACGGCTTGCGGGCCAGGCAGACGAGGAGGTCGAACTCGAGCGGCGTCAGGTTGATCTGCGCGCCGCCGCGGGTGACGGAGTGACCGGCGACGTCGATCGCCAGGTCGCCGATGTTGAGCGCCTCGTGGTCGGAGGTGTCGAAGCGGCGGACCCGGGCCCGGATGCGGGCGACGAGCTCCTTCGGCTTGAACGGCTTGACGACGTAGTCGTCGGCGCCGGTCTCGAGGCCCACGACCACGTCGACGGTGTCGCCCTTGGCCGTCAGCATCACGATCGGGACCCCCGACTCGGCCCGGATCTCCTTGCAGACGTCGATGCCGTCCTTGCCGGGCAGCATCACGTCGAGGAGCACCAGGTCGGGCCGGAAGTCGTGGAACGCCTCGAGCGCCAGGTCGCCCCGCGGGCAGATCCGACCCTCGAAACCCTCCTGCCGCAGCACGATCATCAGCATCTCGGCGAGCGAGGCGTCGTCGTCGACGACGAGCACCCGGCCCTTGGACCCGATGTCGGTGCCGTTGGTCATGCCACCAATCTTGCCAGCGAGACCAGAGTTATCCGGCCGAACGGCGCGTCAGTACCGGTACTGCTCCGGCTTGTAGGGCCCCTGGACGGACACACCGAGGTAGGACGCCTGCGAGTCGGTGAGCTCGGTGAGCTGCACGCCGAGGCTCCCGAGGTGCAGTCGGGCGACCTCCTCGTCGAGGTGCTTGGGCAGCACGTAGACGCCGACGGGGTACTGCTCGGGCTTGGTGAACAGCTCGATCTGGGCCAGCACCTGGTTGGTGAAGGAGTTCGACATCACGAAGCTCGGGTGGCCGGTCGCGTTGCCGAGGTTCATCAGGCGGCCCTCGGACAGCACGATGATCGCGTTGCCCTCCGGGAAGGTCCACAGGTCCACCTGGGGCTTCACGTTGTGGCGCACGACGCCGTCGTACTTCTCCAGGCCGGCCATGTCGATCTCGTTGTCGAAGTGGCCGATGTTGCCCAGGATCGCGTTGTGCTTCATCCGGGCCATCTGGGCGACGGTGACGACGTCCTTGTTGCCGGTGGCCGTGATGATGATGTCCGCGACGTCGAGCACGTCGTCGAGGCGGGCCACCTGGTAGCCGTCCATGGCGGCCTGCAGCGCGCAGATCGGGTCGATCTCGGTGACGATGACCCGGGCGCCCTGGCCGCGCAGCGACTCGGCGCAGCCCTTGCCCACGTCGCCGTAGCCGCAGACGACCGCGACCTTGCCGCCGATCAGGACGTCGGTGGCGCGGTTGATGCCGTCGATCAGCGAGTGGCGGCAGCCGTACTTGTTGTCGAACTTGGACTTGGTGACCGAGTCGTTGACGTTGATCGCCGGGAAGAGCAGCGAGCCCTCGCGCATCATGTCGTAGAGGCGGTGCACGCCGGTGGTGGTCTCCTCGGTGACGCCCTTGATCTCGGCGGAGATCTTGGTCCACCGGTCGGTGCTCTCGGCGAGCGAGTCGTTGAGGACCTGGAAGATGATCTGCTGCTCGTGGCTGGTGGCCGAGGCCGGGTCGGGGGCGACGCCGGTCTTCTCGGCGTCGAGGCCGAGGTGGACGAGCAGGGTGGCGTCGCCACCGTCGTCGAGGATCATGTTGGCGAACTTGCCGCCGGGCCAGATGAGGATCTGCTGGGTGCACCACCAGTACTCCTCCAGCGACTCGCCCTTCCAGGCGAAGACCGGGACGCCGGCCGGGGCGTCGACGGTGCCCTCGGGGCCGACCGCGACGGCGGCGGCGGCGTGGTCCTGGGTGGAGAAGATGTTGCAGGACGCCCAGCGGACCTCGGCGCCCAGCGCGACCAGGGTCTCGATGAGGACCGCGGTCTGGATGGTCATGTGCAGCGAGCCCGCGATGCGCGCGCCGGCGAGCGGCTTCTCGTTGCCGTAGCGCTCCCGCATCGCCATCAGGCCGGGCATCTCGTGCTCGGCGAGCTTGATCTCGGTGCGACCGAAGTCGGCAAGGGAGATGTCGGCGACCTTGAAGTCCATGGGAGCGATCCTTACGCGAGTCGGGCGGCCCGGAGCCCGATCAGGCTAAGCCCGCAAATCACGATCCGCAGAATCCTCGAAGCCCGGTCGGCCTCGCTCGATCAGTGGGCCGCTGCGG
>CAWIVR010000006.1:0-73443 GCA_963839565.1 uncultured Actinomycetota bacterium
GAGCCGGAAGACAGTCACCCATTTCCGGGGGTTTCTCGCGCTCGCCGAGCAACGGCACCCCCGAGTCGCCGACGGTCGAGCCCTGCGGTGAAGGGATTTCCGCGTCGTCCATCCGAGGAGAGCGTGATGAGAACGCGTTTGATCGTCGCGGCAGCCATGGTCTTAGGCGCCGCGCCCGTGGTGGTGGCGGCTGCATCGGCCGCACAGTCGTCTGCACCGGCCGCGCAATCGGTGGACGACTGCACGCCCACGCTGTCGGTCCGGAAGCCGGAACTCGAAGCCAGCGGACACGTCACATTTGCTGCTGACTTCTCCGTGTGCGAGACGACGCGGATCAAAGTCAGTACAAGGAACGCGGCACCACCAACGGCTGGCTAAACGGTCATGCGACCTATCCCGGTGGCAGCACCAACTCGGTGTTCGCCGGTGAGTGCCTGCCCGACGGCCAGGTGCACAAGTGGGTCGCCTACGCAACGATGAAGCTCGCCGGGGCCACCACGGAGGGGCCGTTCCTGCAGACGGCCAAGGTGTATTTCAAGGCCACGCCCGTGACGAGCTGCGGCACCTGGGACCCGCTCTAAGCCGCTGAGTCTGTTTGTGCGGCCCCGCAAGCCGCTCCTCTGCTCGGGAGAGACAACCCGTGCAGGGCCCGCCACCTCTTCGGAGGGGCGGGGCGGTTCTAGCTCTTCAGGAGTGGTCCTCGAAGATCGCCGTCAAGCTGGTGTCGGGGTCATAGCTCCAGGTGACCTGGTAGTCGCCCCAATCTTCAGATTGGCGGCCCATCATCGCCGTCGTGCCTCCATCAACTTGCTGACCCCGCTCGGCGCGTCGAGCTCGTCCAGCACGCATACGGTGCTGAAGAAGGCGTAGATGTCGCGGGTGGGATCTTCGCCGTCCGGGGCGGTGACAGAGAGTGCCTTCTCGTCCCCCCGAGACTCAAGTAATCCGCCGACTCGGCCACGGGCCAGCGCTCATCTTCGCCCTTGGCAAGCTCCTCGAAGCGGTCAACGCACGTGTCGTAGGCGGCGCCCAGTGCCGAATCTCACTCGTCCGATCCGTCAGATCCGGAGGAACCACAACCCGCGACCGCACACATTGCTGCCGACACAACAGCCATCTGACCCCCGTCATGTCGCGCACGCTACGCCCGTAGGAAACTGCTGTCAGGCGTACCTAGGTTGGGGGAGTTCGTCCGGTCTCACCCTGTCGCTCTCCATCCTCGGTCATACCATCGACTAGCCGTGCGTTCGTTCCTGAGGTGCACGGCAGGAGGGGACCTACCCAGTCCCTGAGCCGCCCGCCCCACGCACGGGGGGCGGGCGGCTCGCCAAGTTTGGACGAGGGTCGCCATCATGCCGGGGGGTGCAGATGACGACCGCCGTCTGCGACCTCCACACCGTGGAGGTCGGCGCCATGATGACGTCACCAGGTGAGCCCCACAAGACGACGCTCCCGCGGCCTAGACCCGCCCGATGACGCACTGGGGTGCCCCTAGACGCATCCGCCTCTGCTCGGGGACCGTGCGCCGCCTCCTGTGAGCGGGCGGCGCATCGGGCGCGCAGACGGGCGGTTCTACGCGGAGGCCCGGGGGGTCACTTCTGACTAATCCGAAGTGACCCAACGGACCTACTAGGAGCCGGCAGCTTGGGCCACCCTCGTACTCCGGGGGACACCGTGTGTTCCTGAAGATCGCCACACCTAGGAGACCCAACGTGTTCGACTACCTGCGCATCATGATCAACGCCCGCCTCGCCAAGATGGACGAGCGCGGCGCTTCCGCCGTGGAGTACGGCCTGCTCGTTGCCGGTATCGCTGCCGTCGTCGTCGGCATCGTGTTCCTGCTCGGTGGCACCCTGAGGGCGTCTTCCAGACCACCAACAACTCGATCGCGCCGGCTGCAGCTGATCGTCCGACCAGTTCACCTCGACGTGGCCGTGGGTCCAGGGACACCTGGCCCACGGCCACCGTCTCACTCAGGAGCCCACCATGCACGTCCTCGCCTCCCAGCTGCTCAGCTTGCTGCTGCGCGTCACGGCGCCCCGGCTCGGGGACGACCAGGACGAGCGCGGCGCCTCAGCAGTGGAGTACGGCCTGCTCGTCGCCGGTATCGCCGCGGTGATCCTCACGGCCGTGTTCGCCTTCGGCCAAGGCATCTTCTCGGGTCTCTTCCAGGAGACCTGTGACTCGATCAGCCAGAACATGGGCGGCTGCTAGCTAGCTGCCGTGCGCCCGCTTCCGCCGGCGCTGATCCTTCGAATGGCGGAAAACACCGGACGGCTGGCAGGGGCGCGTCGTGCGGCCGGTGCTGGGCATAGAAGACGAGCGGTCAGCCGCGGAGAGGGCGCTATTGCTGCCGCAGCACTGAGACAGCAGAGAGCCGCCCACGGTCTCGGGTCCATGAACGACTACGGGAGCAGGATCACACGACTAGCCCGGTATGCCTAGCGTCGGAGTTGGTGTGTGCCCACTGCTTGACGGCCCCGCCTCTCACGAGCGCGACGACGCGTTGGGGCCTTGTGGGCCGCCGATTGTGCGGGCACTAGCCAAACCGTGATGACCGCAAGAATGCAGATGCCAACCAGCATGAGCCCGACCAGTAGCAACGCGTCGCCGAGGTTGTCTGTGGCGTACATAGTCATCGTCGCTCGCGTCAGAGTCATGGCTGGGTTGTACCCACGCCTCGCCCAGGGGATGCCGACAACCCTAGGCATGGGTTACCGACTCCTAGCCTTGCTCAGTCACCGCTCTTGTCCTCGATCTTCGCGTCGGCGGCTGCGCGCTGGACGGCCTGGATCCCCGCTTCACGTGAGCCTTCGTCGGGTACGACTCGCCGGTGGCGACGATCTCGCCGTTGCGGGACTTGAGGCGGAAACGGAACTCGCCCCTTCCGTCCTTGTAGATCTCAAACGTGCCAGCCTTGCGTCCTCCTGGGCTGTCGGCCTGTAGGGCAGCGCCCCGGCAGCTACGTAGCATGCCGGGACGCTGAGCGACCGTTCCCCCCAGATCGGTCGCCTGGCGCAGACCTCGCCCCCTGGGAGGTATGTCTACTCGCTCGCACGGGCAGTGGCGTCACCCCTGGGGACGTAAGACCGCCCACGCGTCTCCATGTAAGGAAGCGTGGGCGGCTGGGGTCGGTTTCCCTCCCCATACCCGTGCGCGCCCGGCGGGGGCCGGACGGTCACGGGGTTCCCTGGGAGCCGCCCACAGACTCGGGACCGTGGACGGGTCCCGAGCAGGAGAGCACGAACGACCATGTCGCGCCTCCCTCACGTTGCGTGTTCGAGGAGACCACTGCGCACTTTCCTTGAAAGGGCTGCCCTAATTGAGGCCGAGGACCCGTACCGGTCCCTGGAACCGCCCCGCCTGCTCCTGAGGTGGGGCGGTTTTCCTGTTGCTGAGCCCTGTACAGGCGCGTCCATCCGGTCGCGGACGGGCGAAACGTTACGTCTGAGGTCATTGTCATCCAGATGGAGGATGCGCCACTCACCGCGGGGCGCTTTGCTTTCGTTACGCCTGCCAGGGTGAATCGTCACGCCTCGCGCAGCGCCGGACAGCCGCCCCGTTGACATCCCCAGGGGTGGAGTCCGGCGACACTGTTCCCATGACCGAGTTCCTACCGCCGAAGCCGTCGTGGCTCGCCGAGCCGTCGGCCGCCATGAAGCGCCTCCGTCACTGATGGGTGACCGCTGACGAGCACGGACGTGTGCGTGGTTCGCTACGTCCGACCGCGACCAGACCTCGAAGCGGAGAGCATCACTCGCACAGTGCCCCAACTGCTACCTCCGTGGGCAGGCCGCGGACCCTCGGTAGCGCTGGTACCCCTAGGAGGATTCGCTGCTCACCCAGGGCCCTGAGCCGACCGGGCAGGACCAGGCACTGAGCCGTGGAGCGGCAGGCGGTCGTCGCACGAGGAAGCCCCCCGGCACCACAATCGGCAATTGGAACCATACTGAGTGCGATCGGCTGACTCCCCCATCGGGCGAACGTCCGAGCTGCGTAACCGCGTGGTCGCCAGATCGTTGAGAAGGCAGGAGATCACGCGAGGGGGAAGGGTGATGGGCGCCTTCGAGATCTATCGAGCCAGAAGAGGCGAGTACCGCTTCCGCTACCGGGCGAGCACCGGCGAGATCGTGGCCACCAGCGCCGCGTACTCGACCAAGGCAGAAGCAAGAACGGCCTTGGCAGCGGTATTCCGAGCCGCCGATGGCTCGAGCCACGCCGACGACCACGTCCTGAGCGTCGACGGAGTCGGTGGGGTTGGGTCCTCGACAGCAAGGAAGGCCGCCCAATGTGGCGATGACGGGCGCTGACCAACGGAGAAGTGTTCGTCAGCACAAAGCCAGTGGCACTACAGACTGGGTTCGGCAACGGATCGCTCGGATCGCGGCGTGTCAGTACTTTGGCGGGGCAGCTGGGGCGGCGCACCCGGCACCGTGGTCTCACAACGCCGTGTGCCACTGTCTAGGGCTAGCAGACTGACACCTCTCCGGCATCGATGCAGGTGTCCTTGCCCGGGCCGCCATCCAGGACGTCGTCACCGCCTCGACCGTCCAGGACGTCGTCGCCACTGCGGCCGTACATCTGCTCGCTGAACTCCCGGCCGCTTATCCGATCGTCGCCGTCGGTGCCGTACACCACGAAGTACGACGGGTTTCTCGGTCGGCTGCGGAGTGTAAGAACGTCGCCGGTGACAGCTCCGATCCGCCGGACGAATCCGGCGGCCAGGTCGACCTCGACGGGCTCTGGGCCGGTAAGCAGGACGATGTAGAGCGCCCGGCGGATGCGTACCTGGTCGCCGTCGGCGTCGAGGCTGAGGACGTTATCGCCGGATCCCTCCAGGGTCAGGACATCGGTCCCCGCCCCGCCGGCCAGGAAGGGGTAGTACCCCTCCGAGGTCAGCTCGTCGGATCCGGGGCCGCCGAGGATCACCTCGTAGTATCCGGAGCTAGTGAGCCGGTCTGCGCCGGGCCCGCCTTTGAGAGTCCTGCTCTCGCCACCAGTGCGTACGGTGATCACCCGGTCGTCGCCGGATCCGCCGAGCAGGAGGTCACGGTAACCTTCGCCACCGTCGATGACGCGATCATTGCCGTTCCCGCCGGAAAGGCGGTCACCGCGGCGGGGGTGATTGTACGTAAAGGGGTTGGGGCCGCCGGAGACGCGGTCGTCTCCGGCGCCGCCGCAAACGAAGTCCACGCCGCCTAGGAACGTACGTCGTCATTCCCGGACCGGGCGACGATCACGTCCGCCTGGGTGTCCCCACGATCACGTCGTCGTCGGTGGTGCCGACCAGCGTGGCCGGCCGCCCGAAGCAGGTCCGCCGCTTCGCCTCGGCCGTTTCGACTGCGGAGAGGCCGGGGGTGCCGAATGCGGCAGGGTCGGTGGTCCCGGCCACGGACGGGTCGGCCATCGCGGGCGGCGGGAAGTCGGCGACTCCTGATGCCGTGAGGTCCGCGGTCCCCAGGGCGGGGAGGGTCGCGGCGAGGACTGCCGCGATCCCGAGGAATAGGCGATTGCGCATCTTGCCCCCCTGTGCAGTCCATAAACTGGACGCTTCATAACCGGCGCCGCGACACGGACACCGCCCGAATGGGTCGTCCCCGGATGCGATTGCCTCATGGCCGGTTCGCCGACTCCTAGTCTCCTCCGGTGGGCCAGTCCTGGAAATGCCACAATTCGGGCCGACCTTGCGCTCCGGTCCCGCGAGGTGACGCGTGGGTTTGAACGGTTGAGCCGACTTGCACACTCGCAGGGGCGCTGTCATCGGCAGATCCGGACGTCACGCGGTAAACAGCGCGCACCAAAGAGCCGCTCAGGTCTCGGGTGCATGAGGAACGCTTGAGCAGGAACCCCGAGGAGCCGCCGACCCGCTAGTCCGGGGTGGGCGGTTCGCCGTTTGCCCACTGGCGGTTCGCAATTTCCTGATCACCGCCCTGTTGCGCGAGGGTCATCGACGCCCCCCAAGTGCATGGCCGCACGCGCGTTACGATTCGCTCATGCATGCCGACACGGGAAAGAACTCCTGTGCGCAACGCACATAGATCGAGGGACACTCTGTTGGTCCTTCTCGGTATGGCCGCGTTGGCAACGGCATGTTCCAACTCTGATGCACCGGCGACCTCGGGTTCCGCCATAGCGACTCGCTCGGCCCCGACTCTCACTCACAGTCCCACCCACGAGGTTCCGCGACCGCTTGATCTCACGGAACTGCGCGTGAAGCGGAGCGTCGCGGAGGTCACGGTGCTATTCCGGTTCCGTGAACTGAGTGTGCAGAAGACCGACCCATCGGGCACCAGTCGGGACAGTTACTACATCGATGTGGACGTGGGCGGGACCGATCACCCGGACTACCTGGCCACCTTCGATGCCGATTCGAGCCAGCGTTGGCGTTACAGCTTCATGCGCACCTGGGATGCGGGTGATGATGATGGGTACGCGCGCGTGCGTGGGTGCATGGGTCTGCGCCCTGTAATCGATCTCGACCGAGACGTCGTTGTCTTCTCGTTTCCGGGGCGGTGCGTGAAGGACGCGTCGCGCCTGCGAGTTAAGGCCCTAGTCCAGTTCATTCGCGCCGAAGACGCCGGATGGGATTCATCAGGGGACAAGTGGACAGGCTGGGTCCGTGTCGGCGACGAAGTGATGATACAGACGCCTGCCCGACCTACCTTCTACTGACGCGCGTGGGAAGCAGCGAAGCCATGTCCAACTGCTGCCGCCGAAGCCGTCTTGGCTGTCCGAGCCGTCGCCTACTGAGCGTCTAGGTCACTGCTGGGTGACCGCTGACGAGCGCGGCCGCGTGCCGGTGCTGCTGCTCGAGTGGCGGGGAGACGCCGGGTGGCTGGCAAGGGAGGGGTGGGTGGCAGCATCATTATCCGCCGCCACTGAGGCCACGCGGAACGCCGAAAATCATCCTTTTCCCGCAGTCACGACACTCCTTCAACGCCTGGACTGTTCGTGGTCATAGATGCGATGCCAACGATGCAATCCAACGCGGCAGCGCCAACTCTTCGTAGAGGGCATGATTTCCACCTCATCAGGGCTACTCCGTGTGACTTCCTCAGCACCCCAGCCTGGCTCTCCGAGGCGTCCCTGTCGAACGTCCTTCGTCACTGCTGGGTGACCGCGGACGAGCACGGACGTCTCCCGTCTTCCTCTTGCGGCGCGCCGCTCAGTCAAGGGACGAGACGATTGCTAGCACCAGCCCACCGAAGGCTCCGATGGCAAGGAAGAACCAGCCCTGTGCAGTCCTCATGTAGGCCAGCTGCCGGTCCATGGTCGACGCGTGCTGCCTCCTGTCGAGGAGCGTGAAGAAAAGGAAGATCCGATGGAACTCGTCGATCGAGTTGGGGGCGAACTCGCCCACCTTGTCTAGGTCGGCGATCGAGTCCCACATCCTCATGACGGTGCCAACAAAGACGAACGAGGCCGACGCGATCACGATGACGTCTCGCATCGCCCTCACAGAACCTCGTGGGAGATTAGAAGCCGGGATCCAAGGCAAAGCCGGGAGCGCACGAGCGGATCAACCGCCGTAGTAGTTGCGCCATCGCTCGCCGACATTCTTGCTGCCGTTGTCCCCGAGGAGATCTCCCGATCCACTGGCGCGGCCGCTGCCTCGGCGCTTTACCAAGAGTAGGAGGAGCCCGATCGCCACAACCGTGAGAACGATCAGCCAACCAACCACGACAACCACCTCGACCGCCAACGCTACTCTTCGCGACGCCCTACGTCAGCCCACGAAGAGCACATCGAGGGTGCAGCGGCCTTGAACGCCCGTAACGCCGCCGAACTCAAATCGCGGGTGGCGCTGGGGCGCGCTGAACCAGGCCAGCGGTTGCCCTACTGACTACCTGGTCGAGCCGGCGTTGCTGCTCGAGTGGCGGGAGACGTCGGACGGCTGGCAGGGACGCGTCGTGCGGCCCGTCCTGGACATGGAAGACGAACGCTGGGTGCCACGCGAGGAGTGGTTGCCTGCCGCGAGTCTGGCACCCGCCTAGAGGCCGCGCCCACCGCGGGAGGTTGGCGGGGTATTCGGACTCGTTGTGCGCCTAAGGCACTGGCGGCAGGCACCCGTCCGCCTCGTCCTGCCGGTGCAGCTCTCCATCGACCAGTCGATGCCAGAGCAGACCAGCGGAGTCTCGGAACTTCAGCTCCACAGGCGTTCCGTCGCCATCAGTGTTTGGCTGAGGTGGCATGTGCACGTGGCCTTCTCCTCCTCCCGGTACGAAGGTGCCCGCCTGTGGCGCCACGAGTTGACCATCGTGCCGTGGGAGGTACGGCCGAGCCTCGTAGATGGGCAGCGTCGAGGAGTTCACGACTGTCACGTAGCACGGAAAAGCAACCGCTTCAGGCACCCGGTGCAGGGCACGTCCTGAACTGTGAGGATTGCACTTACGCACTCAGCCTGCGGAACTCCGATCGTCGTTTCAGTCCGCGGCGAGGGCTCGCACGGCTCGCTCGATGGCGGGGCGCAGGTCGAGCGTGGGGTCGAGGGTGAGGCGGTGCAGCAGCAAGCCGTCCATGAGGGCCATGAGGGCACGGGTCGTCGGGACGGGGTCGGCGATGCCGGCGGCGGTCACGAGCTGCTCGGTCCATCGTTGGAACCTGCGGTGCTGGTGCTGCAGCCGCTCGCCGAGCTCGGGGTCACCGGCGAGCTCGATGAACAGCGCGTAGCGCGCACGGGAACGCGCGGCGTGCGCGCCGGTTCGGAGCTCGCCCATGGCGCACATGCCGTCGATCA
Organism: uncultured Actinomycetota bacterium; assembly: GCA_963839565.1. Classification (GTDB taxonomy): domain Bacteria; phylum Actinomycetota; class Actinomycetes; order Propionibacteriales; family Nocardioidaceae; genus Nocardioides. Next base: position 8,738 of record CAWIVR010000006.1, read on the forward strand.
GCGCATCCGTTCCTCGGATCGCCGCCATGGCGGTCGGGTCGAGGTCGTCGCCCTCGCGGTCGGCGATCCAGTCGACCACGCCGCCGAGCAGCGCGCGGCGGGTGCGGAACCAGTTCGAGGTCGACCCGGGCGGGAGGCCGGCCTGGGCATCGACCCGGGCGTGGGTCAGCGCGCGGACGCCCTGCTCGCCGAGCAGGTCCACGGCCGCCTCGAGCGCGCGTTCCCTGGTCGCAGCGGGCATGGACGCCTCCGATCCACGGGTCTACTATGAACATAGTATTCGTCGTGACGAAGGAGGTCGTCATGGACACGCCCGAACCCCGCCGCACAGGCTCCACCGACACGTCGGCCTGGTGGCCACCGCTGCCGGAGGCAGCCGGCTTCGAGCACGTCGTCGTCGAGACTCCCGGCCTGCGCACGCACGTGGCCGTCATCGGCGAGGGCGAACCGGTGGTGCTGTTGCACGGGTTCCCGCAGCACTGGTGGCAATGGCACGCCATCGCTCCGGTCATCGCCGCGGGCGGCTACCGCGTCGTCTGCCCCGACCTGCGGGGGGCCGGCTGGACCGTGGCCGACGATCCGCGTGTCGAACGCGAGACCCGGCTCCGCGACCTGCTCGCTCTCTTCGACGTCCTCCAGATCGAGACCGCTCACGTCGTCTCCCACGACATGGGCGCGATCACCGCGATGCAGCTGACCTACGACCACCCCGAGCGGGTTCGAACGGCGGTGCAGCTCTCCGTGCCTCCGGGCTTCATGACGTTCAGCCCGCGGATGCTCCCGGGCTTCCGGCACCTGCCCCGGTTCATCTGGCACCGCCCGGGCGCGTCGCTGAGCGGAGTCTTCTCCGAGGCGTACGTCGCCCGCCCGATGTCGGAGGCGGCCGTCGAGGCCCACCTCGCTCCGATGCGCCGACCCGACATCGACGGCGCGGTGCGTCCGCTCACCCGCGGCATGATCCTGCCAGAGGGGATGCGGATGAGCCGCGGCGTCTTCCGCCGCCGGCGGCTCACGGTGCCGACCCTCGTCGTCCTCGGCCGCCGTGACCGCCCCTGGACCGAGGAGCTCATGGGGCGTGTCTGCCGGAACCCGGAGCGGTACGCCGATCGCATCGAGTTCGCGTACGTCGACGACGCGGCGCACTTCATCACCGACGACGCCCCGGCCGAGGTCGCCGACCTCGCACTCGACTGGTTCGCACGAGCCGTCAGCGGCTGAGGGTCGACTCCTCCATCATCCGCGACAGCTTCTCGGGGTTCCGGACGGTGTAGATCGCCGACACCAGGCCCTCGTCGACGCGCACGGACAGGACGGAGTCGATCTCACCGCCGAGGCGGATGAGCAGCGCCGGCCAGCCGTTGACGTGGACGAGCTCCATGGACATGCCCATCTCGCGCGCGGCCGTGATGCCGACGCCCATGAGCTTGCCGACCTTGTCGGCGCCCATGACCGGGCGGGGCAGCGCCTGCTTGATGCCACCACCGTCGCCGAGCGCCACCACGTCGGGGGCGAGCACGTCGACCAGGTGCTGCAGGTCGCCGGTCTCGAGGGTCCGCATGAACGCCTCCAGCGCCGAGCGGGTCTCGGCCTGGGACGCGGCCTTCCGCGGCCGTCGCTCGGCGACCCGGCCGCGGGCGCGATGGGCGATCTGCCGGACCGCGGCCTCGGACTTCCCGACCGCCTCGGCCAGCTCGCCGTACCCGAGGTCGAACACGTCGCGGAGGAGGAACACGGCACGTTCGGTCGGCGTCAGCGTCTCCAGCACGAGCAGCATGGCCGTGGACAGGCTGTCCGCCAGCTCAATGTCTGCGGCGACGTCGGGCGAGGTCAGCAGGGGCTCGGGCAGCCACGGTCCGACGTACTCCTCGCGACGCCGCGCGATGGTGCGCAGCCGGTCGAGGGCGGTGCGCGTCACGATCCTGACGAGGTACGCGCGCGGGTCGCGGACGTCGTCGCGGTCGACGCGGTCCCACTTGAGCCAGGACTCCTGCAGCACGTCCTCGGCGTCGACCGCCGAGCCGAGCATCTCGTAGGCCACCGTGAACAGAGCCCCCGGTGGGTGACGAACGGGTCCTCGCTCACGGCATCACCGGCGCTGCCCGGCTTGCGAGCGGCTCCAGCCCGCAGGCGTCGGCGAAGTGCTCGGAGGTGATCCCGAGGGCGACGTTCGACCGGGCGGCCAGGTTCATGAACCCGATCTTCGCGGTCAGCTCGATCAGCCCGTCCGCGCCCAGGTCCTCCAGCAGCGCCGCCGACATCTCGTCGGTCACCGCCGGCGGGGTCTGGCAGACGGCCTCGGCGTACTCCATCACGCGCCGCTCCAGCGGGGTGAACACCGTGGACACGCGCCAGCGGGGCACCTCGCGCGCCTTCTCCGACCGCCAGGCCCTGGTTGTGGGCCATGAAGTAGTTGAGGTCCAGGCAGGCGCCGCACCCGATCTCGGACGCCGCCGCCATCACCGCGAACGACGCCAGGTTGGCGTCCAGCCGATCCCACTTCTCGGTCCTGGCGCCCGCCCGCATCAGGTCCTTGAAGACCGCGGGGTGGTTCCACATCACCGCGACATTGTCCGGGACGCGGCCGATCTTCTTGCGGATCGCCAGCTTGAGCAGGCTCCCCTGCACACCGGTCAGCTCGGCCTTGGGGATACGGAGGGTGCTGGTCATCTCTGGGCTCCTGTCGTCGTCGTGTCGGACATGAAGACGCCGACCGCACAGGTCTTGTGACAACGGGCCCTACCGCCGCTGCATCTCCCAGGCGAGCTCGATGGCGGTACGGATGGCCGCCGGCTCGGCCTTGTCGAGGTACGCCTCGACCTTGTGGTGGGCCTCGAACCTCGGTGGCACACCGAAGCTCGTCGGGTACTCAGCCAGCAACGACTCACGCTTGCTCAGCGGCACGCGGATGACTGCGGTGGTCTCGTCGACGAGTCGCACGACGAGGCGGTCGTGGACGTACCACGCGGGCTGCGCCGCCGTGCCCTTGCGCTTGACCTGCGGCAAGGACTCCGCGAACACGCCAACCTCTTCGGGCGTCACACCCGAACCGTACGAGGTCCGTCGGTGACCTAGGCTCCCCGGGATGAGGATCCTGATCATCGGAGGTACCCGGTTCGTCGGCCATGCGATGGCCGAGGCGGCGCTCGCCGCCGGTCACGACGTGACCCTGCTCCACCGCACCTCCACCGACGAGCTGCCCGCCGCGACCCATCTCCTCGCCGACCGCAACGGCGATCTCTCCGTCCTCGCCGACGGCCGGTGGGACGCGACCATCGACGTGTGCGCGTACCTGCCCGGCCAGGTCGCGTCGCTCCACGACGCGCTCGGCGACCGCGGCGGTCACCACGTCTTCGTCTCGACCGTCTCGGTGTACGCCGACCAGGACGTGCCCGGGGCCGACGAGGACGCCACGCTGCTCCCGGAGTCGTCACCCGAGACGCGGGAGGTGACCGGCGAGACGTACGGCCCCCTCAAGGTGGCCTGCGAGCGAGTGGCCCGCGAGAGGTGGGGTGCCGACGGGCTCACGATCATCCGCCCGACGTACGTCGTGGGGCCGCGCGACGCGACCGCGCGCTACCCGTGGTGGGTGCTGCGGGCGGCGCGGGGCGGGCGGATGATCCTGCCCGGACCGGAGGACGCGCCGATGCAGTGCATCGACGCTCGCGACATGGGTGCGTGGACGATCCGCCTGGTGGAGGACCACACCACTGGTGTCTTCACCGCAGCCCGGCCGGCCACGACCTTCGGGCAGTTCCTCGCCCACACGGTCGAGGTCGTCGGCGAGCCCGTCGAGCTGGTCCCGGTCGACGGTGCGTTCCTCACCGAGCAGGGCGTGGACGGGGCCCAGCTGCCGCTGTGGTCCGAGGGCGCACCGGAGCAGGTGCTGGCGATGGGCACCGCCCGCGCCGAGGCAGCGGGCCTCACCCACCGGCCGTTCGAGGAGGTCGTCCGCGACACGTTGGCCTGGGCCCAGGCCAACCCCGACCAGGCGACCCGTGAGGGCGTGGGTCTCGCACCCGAGCGCGAGCAGGAGCTGATCCAGGCGGCGGAGTTGGAGCCCTAACTCTCGCAGGCGAGCCCATCGCCGTCCGCGTCGAGGTCGTAGGGATCGGAGCCGGTGACACGGACGAATCCGGTGTAGGCAGGGCCATCCCCCGATCCGCCAGCGCAGTCGTAGTCGGATGCAGGCGTGAGGCAGGGCGAGTACCCGGGGGTGCAGTTGGGCAGGCATCGAGGCGCCCACTTGGGTGGGTCACTGGTGACCGATCGGACGGACATCTCGCAACGTTCTGCGGTCGCGCAGAGGAAGTGGTTGCATCCCAACAACGCCAGACGCAGTCACCGACGAGCGAGAGGGTCCCCGATGTCCGCACCGATGCCGAAGACTCTGTCGGCCGCCGAACCCACCGCGAAGATCATCGCGTTCCCCACGCGTCCGTGGTGGGCCACTGCCCCCAATCCCGCGTGCCTCGCCTGGTGCGAGGTCGACCACGACCCAGCCGAGTTCGCCAGCAGCGCGAGCTTCGTCTGCGAGCAGATCGTCGCGGACGACGACCGGTTCCTCGTGCTGGCGCGGTCGACGGTCAGGGCTGCGCAGTCTGACGGCACGTTCGGCTCCCGGTCCTCCGGGCCGTTCGTGAGCCTCCGCCTGCACGAGCCGACGGAGGCGGACATGCTGGACCTGATGTCCGCGCACTCCCGGGCGAGTGGCGTCTGCGAGAGCCCGGGTACCTCGCCCGATGCTCCCGGCCAGTGACGCGATGATGCACTCGGGTCCGCGCACGCGGGCCATCCGCCCGACCCATCATCCGTCGTTGCCGGGACTAGGGTCCGGCCATGCGGTTCGGCGCGCATCTTCCTCAGATCGACTTCGACGGCACGGGGCACGACGTGGCCGCGCTGGGGCCGTACGTCGAGGCCGCCCGGGACCTGGGGTACAGCGCGATCACGGCCAACGACCACCTGGTGTTCCAGCGACCCTGGCTGGACGGCCTGGTGGCGCTGGCCAGCGTGCTCGACCGAGCGGGTGAGCTGACGGTCGCGACGACGGTCGCCCTGCCCGTGGTGCGGGGTCCCGTGGTCCTGGCGCGGACGGCTGCCGCGTTGAACCTGCTGTCCGGCGGCCGCCTCGTCCTCGGTGTCGCTCCCGGCTCGTCGGCGCGGGACTACGCAGCGGTCGGGGTCCCGTTCGAGGAGCGGTGGTCCCGGTTCGACGCCGCCCTCACCGTCCTGCGCACCGAGCTCGAGGGTGAGTCCATCCCGATCTGGGTCGGCAGCTGGGGGTCGGCAGCCGGGCTGCGCCGGGTGGCCCGCCTGGGAGACGGGTGGCTGGCGTCGGCGTACAACACGACGCCCGAGCGCCTCGCCGCCGGACGTACGAGCCTGGACGCGGCGCTGCTGTCGGCCGGCCGCGACCCGGCGGGCTTCCCGCTCGCCCTGGCGACCATGTGGACCTACGTCACCGACGACCGCGCTGAAGCGGAGGCCAAGCTCGGCGCCCTCGCGTCGATGCTCGACCGCGATCCGGCCGTGCTCGCCCAGCAGGTCCTCATCGGCAGCGCCGACCACTGCGCGGCGATCCTCGGCTCGTACGCGGAGGTCGGGGTGGAGACGGTCTTCATCTGGCCGGTCGGCGACCCCGTCAGCCAGCTCCAGAGGTTCGCGGAGCAGGTCTTCCCACGCGTGCCCAGCACGGCATGATGACGCGATGACGACATGGGTCACCGAGGTCGGCGCGAACCCGGCGTACTGGGTGGTGCCCGTGGACTCCCTGCCGGACGGCGACGCGGTGGTCGCCCACATCCGGGCACAGGAGCGGCCCAAGGTGGTGGCGCTGGTCGGGTACCACGACGACGCCGAGGCCGGCTCGATCGCGAGCGGCTGCCGTACGGCTATCGCGGTGACGGCATCGAGGAGATCGTGTTCTGCCGGGTCGGGCCGGCGACGGGTGAGGTCGTGCAGTTCGCGGACGACGCGTGGCCGGGTGAGGACCGCACGTACGTCGTGGACGAGGTGGCCGCGGCGCTCGCGCTGGCGCAGCAGTTCGCGGTCGAGTACGACGCGGAGGGTGCGGTCGTGGTGGTCACCGGGCGGCCGGGGTTCGTGGACGAGGTTGCCGGGCTGGTGCGGTAAGCGGCCGTCAGCGGTAGTGGTCGCGGGCGTAGTCGTCGGCGGCGGTGATGGCGCGGGGCGTACCCGCCAGGGCGGTGAGGAACGTCCGGCGGTCGACGGTCAGCAGGCTGACCGGGCTGAGGGTGGTCACGCTGGCGGTCCGACGCGCGTCGGCGTGGAGCAGGGCGAGCTCGCCGAACCAGTCCCCCGGGCCGAGCCTCCGGATCTCGTCGGTGCCGTGGGTGACGACGACCTCACCGGACATGACGACGTAGAAGAGGTCGCCTGTCTCGCCCTCGGTCACGACAGCCACGCCGAGGGGATGCTGCTCGAGACCCGAGAAGACGGCCAGGCGCTCGACCACCCGGGGCGCCAGCATGCTCAGCATCGGCACCCGCGCGAGCAAGGCCAGCCGGTCCGCCGGGACCTCGGTGGACGCGTCGAGACGGGCCAGCCTCCACCAGGCCGCGATCGCCACCACCGGCAGGAACGCACCGGCGACCACGAAGGCCGCGACCGGGCTCGTCTCCGTCACCAGCAGGGGTGCCGTCAGGGCGCCGACGGCCAGCCCGGCCATCATCATCGACTCCTGGAGGCCGAAGACGGCGGTGAGCAGGTGGTCGGGCAGCAGGCGCTGGACGAACGTACGCAGAGCGACGTCGAAGAACACCTTGCCCGCGCCGCAGACGGCGAGCAGGGCGATCGCCACCAACGGTCCCGGGGACAGCCCGGCCAGGGCCGCTGCCCCACCGGCCGTCACGGCTCCGACGACCAGTGCCGGGGCTATCCGCTTGGCACCGATCAGCACGACCGTGAGAGCGGCGCCGATCATCCCGCCGATGCCCAGCGCGGAGTTGAGCACGCCCGGTCCGGCGTCGGACATCCCGAGCTGGTCCAGCGCGAGCACGACCAGCAGGATGTCGAGGATGCCGATCAGCACGTACTCGGCCGCGACGAGGGCGCTGAGCAACCGGGCCGCTGGATCGCGCACCACCACCCGCCACGACGACGCAGCTCGTTCGTCGTCCCCGGTGAGCTGGTGTGGAACGCCGGGACCGAGGCCGATTGCACACCACAGCGCCACGCCGGAGGCGCCAGCCATCACCAGCAGCACGCCACCGGGGTGCCACCAGGCAGTCAGGATGCCGCTGATCAGGGGCCCGACGAAGATCGCGACCGACTCCACCCAGCCCGATCCCGCGTTGGCGGCCGTCAGCTCGCTGGTGGTGTCGGAGATCTCGGGGAGCAAGGCGTTGTGCACGGGCCGGGTCAGGGTGATGCCCACCGAGGCGACGGCCGCCAGCACGCAGACCAGCCCGAACGACGCATCGGCGATCACCGCCGCCCCGACCACGGCTGCCGTGACGGCCTGCACGCCGTACCCCAGGCGAAGGGCCTGCGGTGCCCGCATCCGCCCGAGCCGCGCCGCGGCGGCGGACGCCAGCAGCGCGGCGGGCACGACCTGCGACATCGCGATCACACTGGCGCCGCGCACGCCGTGGCCGTCGTAGGCCCAGACCATCAGCGCGATCCAGCTCGCCCACTCGTTGATGTTGAAGAGCAGGTACGCCGTCAGGGCGCGCCTCAGCCTGCCGTTGGCCCAGCAACGGCTCAGCGCTTCCCCCCGGCTGCCCACACGTCCTCCCGCCAGCAGCATGCACCACTCGGGCCTCCCGCACATCGGGCATCTGCCCGGGGTCAACGTCTGCGGATCAGCGGCGGACACGCACCCGGGTGCCGGCGCGGGACGTCGCGTGGAAGCGGTCGCCCTGGTACCTCGCCCGCACCCGGTACCTCCCCCGCGGCAGCGGCCGGGTCGCGCCGAACGTCGCCACACCCCGACCGTCGGAGAGTCGGACGACGGCGCGGCGCTCACCGAGCCTGACGACGACCTTGCCGCTCGCCACCGGGCGCACGCCGCGCGGTGAGTCGACCCGGACCGAGACGCGGAGTCGGCGACCCTCGAGCACCCGCGCGGAGATCGACACCGACGACGGGCCACTCGCCCGACGGTCGGTCCAGCGCCTCCGCTTCAGGGGCTTGAGACCAGGGTGGCGGGCGGTGATGCGGACGGACAGGCGGGTGCCGACGTCGGCCGGCCGCACGACGTACTCCCGACCCGACGCCCGCGGGATCAACTTGTCGTCCCGGAGCCAGACGTACGAGAGCGCGGCGCCCGAGGGCTCGTACGAACCCGGGTCGACGCTCAGGGTGCTGCCGAGGGTGGGCGAGCCGGACAACGTCGGCGGCGAGACGAGCCGCACCTTGGAGTAGCGCCGGATCAGCGCCTCGGCGCGCTGCCGGACCTCGGGGAGGTGGCGATAGAGGTGACGGCCGGGGCAGGCGGTCTGGTTGGTGTCGCGGTGGCCGTCGATGGTGGGCAGCCGGACCTTGCGGCCCCGGCGGTACCGGTCGCTGCCCTCCGACCGGACGCGGACGTTGCCCCGCGGGTCGCGGTCGAACGGGTGCAGCTTCCACGCGGCGACGGCGGCGACCGCGTCGAGGACCTCGTCGGCGGGGCGGACGAGCTCGAAGTTCCCGATCACGGCGACGCCGGCCGACGTCGCGTTGAAGCCCAGCGTGTGGGCGCCGCGCACGAGCCGGCCCGAGCCGCCGGCGCGGCCCGTCCAGATCCGGCCGAACCGGTCGACGAGGAAGTTGTAGCCGATGTCGGACCAGCCCAGGTAGCGCGTGTGGTAGCGGTACATCCCCCGGATCAGCGCGGGCACGTCGCCGCGCCGGTAGTCGTTGCCGCTGGCCGTGTGGTGCACGTGCACCTGCTTGATGGTGCGGTTGTAGCGGGGCCGGCCGTCGCGCCACCGCTCGTTCGCACCCCACTGCCGTCGGCCGCGCTGGCGAGGCCGCGGCACCCGTCCGGCCTGCGACAGCGACTCGTCCGCCGTACGGCCGAGAGGTACGTCGGGCTCGTCGGCCGCGGCGGCGTCGCCCGGCTGCGCCCAGGGGTTCAAGAGCACGAGGGTGAGCCCGCTCGGCCGCGACGGGCCGACGCGCACCTGCACGCCGTCGGAGGTCCCGATCCACATCAGGTCCGTGCCGGCGACGCTCGAGCCCTCGCCGGAGGCGGCGTCGGGCGCATCGGTCAGGACGGGCACGGGCCGCCAGTCGCTCCAGCCGCCGTCCGCGCGCGTGCGTACCTCCGCCTCGGGCGCGGTCTCCCTCGCGTCCCAGGTCAGTGCGAGCATCGAGTACGCCGTGGAGGCCAGCGCCGTCGTCTCCCAGCGGCCGTCGTCGGCGCGACGGGCGAGCAGCGGACCGTCGAGAGGTACCTCCAGCTCGCCGATCCCCTCGGACGCCGAGCCGGCGAGCGTCAGGGTGCGGGAGCCCGTCCCGGGGTCGGCGCCGGGCCAGACGCGCACGGCTGCACCGACGGCCCCGATGGCGGCCACGCCCCCGAGGGCCGCCTTCAGCACCGGTCGCCGGCGCGCGGCAGGCTGCTCCACCACAACATTGTTGGCACACCTGCACCACGAGTCCCGGCAGACACGACGGGGTCGGCCATCTGCTACCTTCATAAGCCTCCACTTATGAAAGGACGAGAAATGGCCATCATCGACCCCGTCTCCGCCGCCGGGCTGGTCGCCCGGGAGATCCGCACCGGGGAGCGCGACGGTGCGCCGACCCGGGTCGCCGTGGCCCGACGTGCGTACCCCACCGAACCCGCGGACCTGTGGGACTGCCTGACCAACCCGGAGCGGATCCCCCGCTGGTTCCTGCCCGTGACCGGCGAGCTGGCCGAGGGCGGCAAGTACCAGGTCGTGGGCAACGCCGGCGGCACGGTCGAGTCCTGCGACGAGCCGCGGGCGTTCGCCGTGACGTGGGAGTTCGGCGGGATGGTGTCGTGGCTGGCGGTGTCGCTGACGGGAGGTACCGACGGCACGACGCTCGAGCTCGTCCACGAGGCGCCGGTCGACCCGGACATGTGGGCGCTCTACGGACCGGGCGCCGTCGGGCTCGGCTGGGACATGGCCCTGCTCGGCCTGGGCATGCATGTCGAGACGGGTGAACCCGTCGACCCCGAGGTCGCCGCGGGTCTGAACTTCATGCCCGAGGGCCAACAGCTCCTCCGCCTGGCCGCCGACGGCTGGCGCGACGCCGCGGTCGCCGACGGCGACGACCCCGAGGCGGCGACGACGGCCGCGGACACGGCGTACGCCGCGTACACGACGCCCGAGTCGTGACCGGCGTCTTCGAGGCACTCGGCGACGCGACCCGGCGCCACGTCCTGGAGGTGCTCTCGGCCGGCGAGCAGGCGGCCGGCGACGTCGTCGACCGCGCTGCAGGTGCACGGGCCCATCACCCAGCCCGGGGTCTCGCAGCACCTCCGGGTGCTCCGCGAGGCCGGGCTGGTGACCGTGCGCGCCGAGGGCACCCGGCGCGTGTACGCCGTGGACACGGACGGGCTCGACGCGGCCCGCGCGTGGCTCGCGCAGCTGGACCCGCTCGCGCCGTTCGAGCAGCCGCTGGACGCGCTCGCCACCGAGGTCGCCCGTGGGCAGCGCGCCGGACGTCATACGAATCGTGGCGTAGAGACCTCGGAACGTATGACGTCCTGAACGTCAGCCGGTGTACGGGACCTCGGTCTGCCAGGCCGACTCGTCCTGGTGGCCGGCGTCCCAGATCGCGTCGGCGACGCGGTCGGGGGTGAACGGTCCGTCGGTGCCGAGGGTGCCGCGCACGGTCAGCGAGACCGCGCGGACGCCGTCGGGCTCGAGGGTGGTGTCGATGCTCTTGATCAGGTTGCGCAGGCCGGCCTTCTGGACGCCGAGCGAGGCCGCCTCGTTCCACGGCTTGTCGGCGGCCATGCTGCCGGTGGCGGTCACGCGGGCGCCGGCCCGGAGGTACGGGCGGACGGCGTGCAGTGCGGTCAGCAGCGCGCCGACCCCCAGCCCCACGTCGGTCAGCAGCTCCTCGGCCGTCAGGTCCACCGGGGTCTTCTGGCGGAAGGCGCTCGGGTTGAAGTGCAGCCAGTCGACCCGGCCGAGCTCGTCGGCCATGCCCGTGACGGCCGCGGTCAGGGCCGGCGCGTCGGTCACGTCGGCGACGGCGTACCTCACCGTCGCACCCCGCGCCTCCAGCTCACCGGCCAGCGCGTGCAGGACCTCGGTCTCACGGCCGACGAGCGCCAGGTCGTAGCCCTCACGGGCGAACCGGCGCGCGAGCGACCCGCTCACGCCGGGTCCGGCGGCGATCACGACGGCGACGGGTCGGCCTGCCATCAGTCCTCGTCCTCCTCGTAGGGCTCCCCGCGGAAGCGGCGGTAGCTGTAGATGATCAGCCCGATCGCGAACATCCCCGACAGCACCAGGGTGATCCCGGGCGGCCACCCGCCGAAGAGCCACCACTGCTCGTCGATCGGCCACCACGAGGGTGCCGGCGGCTGGGCGAACCAGTAGACCCCGAACGCGATGGTGACGAGGGCGCAGAACGTCGCGAACAGGATCCGCGGCCAGGTCTGCACCGCGTCGGACGCGCCGCCGAGCGCCTTCTTCTTGATCGGGTCGACGCGTCGCTCGGCCCACTCGTACTGCTGGGACAGGATCACCATGCCCGCGAAGATCCCGAGCAGGCCCGGGCCCGGCAGGATCAGGCCGGCGATGCCGGCGACGATGAGCACCCAGCCGAGGATCTCGAGCCCGACCCGCTTGCCGTGCTTGGCCACGGCCTTGGTCTTGCTCATGCGCGCTTCACCCGGCGCCGGAGCTGCAGGATGCGCAGCGAGCCGGCGATCGCCGTCACCAGGATGCCGCCCGCGGCGGCGATCAGCAGCGCCGCGGCCAGCGGCGGCGTGCCCTCCCACCACAGGAACGACACCTTCACCTGCTGGGTGTTCTGCAGGATCAGCACCACCAGCAGGATGAGGACCAAGCCGAGACCGATCGTGGCGAGCCACACCATGCTCGTGCGCGAGCGGCGCAGCGGGTCGTCGACGGGCGTCGTACGGCGCGGCTCGGGCTTCGAGTCGATGGGCGGGTCCGGTTCGGGTCGAGCCGGCTCCCCGAGGGGCGGCGGCTGCTGCTCGTCAGGCACTGGGTCTGGCACGGGGTCAGCCTAGGGGGGTGTGCCTATATCCCCTACGTGCTGCGTCGGTGAGGATGGCCGGATGAGTGCGGTCGCGCCGGTCCCGCCACGCGAGTGGACGGTGCCGCCCTCCGACGTGCTGCTGGCCGACGGGTCGATCGCCGTGATCCGTACCTTGCGCCCCGAGGACCGCCAGCCGCTCCTCGACCTGCACGCCGGCGTCTCCGACGGACACCCTGCGGCTGCGCTTCTTCACCGCCAGCCGCGACGCCGCCCGGCGCTACGTCGAGCACCTCTTCGACGAGACCAACGCCGACTCGGCCTCGATGGTCGCCGTCGTCCGCGGCCGGGTCGCCGGGCTGGCCACCGCCGAGGTGGCGGACCGCGAGCGCGCCGAAGTCGCGTTCCTGGTCTCCGACGAGGACCACGGCCGCGGCCTCGGCATCCTGCTGCTCGAGCACCTCGCCGCCCTGGGTCGCGCGCACGGGCTGACCCGCTTCGAGGCCGAGGTGCTGGGTCACAACTACGGCATGCTCCGCGTGTTCCGCGGGGCCGGGTTCGCGGTCTCGCGGCGGACCGCCGACGGCGAGGTGTCCGTCGAGCTGCGCACCGACGTGTCCGCGGCGGCGCTCGACGCCGCCGACCGGCGCGAGTGGCGCTCGGAGGCCCGTTCGCTGCGGCCCCTGCTGGCGCCCGCGAGCGTCGCCGTGGTCGGCGTACGTCGCCACGGCGGCGGGCTGGGCAGGGCCGTCCTCGACGCGATCAGGTCGGGCGGGTACGCCGGCCGGCTCAGCGTCGTGCACCCCGAGGCCGACGCGGTGGACGGCGTGCCGGCGTACGCCTCGGTCTCCGCGGTGCCGGACCCCGTCGACCTCGTCGTCGTGGTCGTGCCGGCCGACCAGGTGCCGGACGTGATGGCCGACGCCTGCGCTGCCGGCGTGGGCGCGGCCGTGGTGGTGTCGTCGGGGCTGACCGGCGGCGGCCAGACGGCCGCCGGCCGCGACCTGCTGGCGCTCTGTCGCGCGCACAGCGTGCGGCTGGTCGGGCCGAACTCCCAGGGCGTCATCGCCCTCGGCCCCGACGGTGCCCTCAACGCGTCCTTCGCCCGTACGTTGCCGGGGCCGGGCGGGCTGGCCGTGGCGACCCAGTCCGGCGGGGTCGGGTTCACGGTCCTCGACCTGGCGCGCGGCCAGGGGGTCGGCGTGCACTCGTTCGCGTCACTGGGGGCCAAGCTGGACGTGTCCAGCAACGACCTGCTCGCCGCGTGGGGCGAGGACGAGACGGTGACGGTCGCGGCGCTGTACCTCGAGTCGTTCGGCAACGCGCTGAAGTTCGCGCGGACCGCTCGCCGGTTCGCCGAGCGCAAGCCACTGCTCGCCGTGGTCGCAGGGCGTTCGGTCGGCGGCAGTGTCGGCGTCTCCGCGCTGTTCGCGCAGGCCGGCGTGATCCCGTGCCGGGGCGGCGCCGACATCGCCGAGACCGCGGCCGTGCTCACCCAGCAGCCGCTGCCGGGCGGGTTCCGGATCGGCGTGCTGAGCAACGCCGGCGGGATGGGCGTGATCACCGCCGGGATGGCCGAGGGCGAGGGCCTCTCGGTGCCGGTGCTGTCGTCGGACCTGCAGGACCGGCTGCGCGAGCTGCTGCCTCTCGTCGGCGCGGCCAACCCGGTCGACCTCGGGGCCGAGGTGTCGCCGGCGTCGGTGCAGGCCGCCGTCCGGCTGGTGCTGGAGTCCGGCGAGGTCGACGCGGCGGTGGTCACGCTGGTGCCGACCACGCTGGGCGACCCGGTGGCGCTGCGCAGCGCGGCCGCGGCGGCCGCGCTCGACGCCGGCCTGCCCGTGGTGGTCGTCGCCTCGGACGCCGACCCTGCCGACCCGGTGCCCGGGCTCACCGTCTTCCGCACTCCCCTGGTCGCCGTCCTCGCGCTGGCGCGGGCGATGAGGTACGCCGCGTGGCGCCGCGTCTCCGCGGACGACGCGCCCCCCGCCGACCCGGCCCGCACCGCCGCCACCCGCGCCTGGGTCGCCACCCGGCAGGCCGGCCGGGGCGGGGCACCCGAGCGGCTGCCCGCCGTCGCGGCGGCCGAGCTGCTGACCCCGTACGGCGTCGAGCTCGTCGGGCTCCCGGCCACGGGAGGTACGGCGGCGGGTGAAGCCGCGGAGACCATCGGCTGGCCGGTCGTGGTCAAGGTGTCCGACCCCGACGTACCCGCCAAGTCCGACCGCGGGCTCGTGCGCGTCGGGCTCGGGTCGACGGCGGCGGTCGTCGCGGCGGTCGAGGACTTCGCCGCCGAGCTCGACGTGCCGCCCGACGAGGTCGAGGTACGGGTCCAGCCGGTCGTCACCGGTGTCGAGCTCGCCATCAGCGTGGTGCGCGACGAGACGTACGGCCCCCTCGTGCGGGTCGCCGCGGGCGGCGTCGCCGGCGACCTGCTGCGCGACGAGGTGCACCTGCTCGCGCCGGTCGCGCCCTCGGACGCCGCCCGGGCTCTGCGCGGCCTGAGGACCTGGCCGCTGCTCGACGGCGTGCACGGCCACGAGCGGGTGGACGTCGACGCCCTCGAGGCCCTGGTCGTCGCCGCCGGGCAGCTCGCGACCGACGTACCCCAGCTCGCCCACCTCGACCTCGACCCCGTCGTCGCCCGCCCCGACGGCGTCCACTGCGTCGACGTGAAGGTGCTGCTCGAGCCTGCTGACGTCCCCGACGCCGGCGTACCTCGGCGGTTGCGCCCGCCGTCGACGGGATAGTCCGTGACGTCACTGTCGTCGAACGAGGAAATTCACGACAGTTACGTCACGGACTATCCCGGTGAGACGCTGCGACGGACGACCTCGAGGGCCTGGCGGGCGATCTCGTACTCCTCGTTGGTGGGGATCACGAGCACGGCCACGTCGGCGCCGTCCGGGGACACGAAGGTCGCGCCGGAGATCGAGCCCTCGTTGCGGACGTCGTCCACGACGATCCCGAGCCGGTCCAGGCCCGAGAGCGCGGCGGCCCGCAGCTCGGCGCTGTGCTGGCCGACGCCGGCGGTGAAGACGACGGCGTGGACGGTGCCGAGGACGGCGTAGTAGGCGCCGACGTACTTGCGGATCCGGTAGCAGTACACGTCGAAGGCCAGCGCCGCACCCGCGTCACCCGACGCCCGCAGGCGCATCACCTCGCGGAAGTCGTTCTCCCCCGCCAGCCCCTTCAGCCCGGACTCGCGGTTGAGGGCGCGGTCGATGTCCTCCAGCGACCAGCCGAGCGAGCGGTGCAGGTGCATGTGGACCGCGGGGTCGAGGTCGCCGGAGCGGGTGCCCATCACCAGCCCCTCGAGCGGCGTCAGCCCCATCGACGTGTCCACCGACTCCCCACCGCGGACGGCGGTCGCGGACGCGCCGTTGCCCAGGTGCAGCACGATCACGTTGGTCTCCGAGACCGCGCGCCCGAGCGCCGCCGCCGCCGCCCGCGAGACGAAGGCGTGCGACGTGCCGTGGAACCCGTACCTGCGGATGTGGTGCTCCTCGCGCCACGCGCGCGGGACGGCGTACGTGTGCGCGACCTCCGGGATCGTGTGGTGGAAGGCCGTGTCGAAGACCATCACCTGCGGCAGGTCGGGGAACAGCTTGCGGGCCACCGCGATGCCCTCGAGGTTGGCGGGGTTGTGCAGCGGCGCGAGCGGGACGAGCCCCTCGACGGCCGCGACCACGTCGTCGTCGACCAGCGTGGGCTCGACGAACTGCTCGCCGCCGTGCACGACGCGGTGCCCGACCGCGACCACCTCGACGTCCCCGAGCTGCGGGCCGTGGTCCTCGAACGCGTCGACGACGGCACTCAGCGCGTCCTCGAACGTCGCGAACTCCCGCTCCTCGGTGTGCTTCTCGCCGTCGACCTCGTGCGCCAGCCGCCCGCTCGACTCACCGATCCGCTCGACGGACCCCGACGCGGGCGACTCGCCGGTCTCGCCGTCGACGAGGCTGTACTTCAGCGACGACGAGCCGGCGTTCACGACCAGCACGTACGCCGTCACGAGCGGCCCAACGCTTGCGCCTGGATCGCCGTGATCGCCACCGTGTTCACGATGTCGCGCACCAGCGCCCCGCGCGACAGGTCGTTCACGGGCTTGCGCAGCCCCTGGAGGATCGGCCCGACCGCCAACGCGCCGGCCGACCGCTGCACCGCCTTGTAGGTGTTGTTGCCGGTGTTGAGGTCCGGGAAGACGAACACCGTCGCCCGCCCGGCGACCTGCGAGTCCGGCAGCTTGGTGCGCGCGACCGCGGCGTCGATGGCGGCGTCGTACTGGATCGGGCCCTCGACCAGCAGCGACGGCGCCCGTTCGCGCACCATCGCGGTGGCCTCGATGACCTTGTCGACGTCGGAGCCGGCCCCGGAGCCGCCCGTCGAGTACGACAGCATCGCCACCCGCGGCTCGACCCCGAACGCCGCCGCCGTCCGCGCCGAGGCCAGCGCGATGTCCGCGAGCTGGGCGGCGGTCGGGTCCGGGTTGACCGCGCAGTCGCCGTAGACGAGCACCTGGTCGCGCAGGCACATGAAGAACACCGACGACACGACCGACACGTCGGGCTCGGTCCGCACCACCTCGAGCGCCGGCCGGATGGTGTGCGCGGTCGTGTGCGCGGCCCCGGAGACCATGCCGTCGGCGAGGCCGAGCTCGACCATCATGGTGCCGAAGTACGAGACGTCGATGACGATGTCGCGGGCCCGCTCGAGGTCGATCCCCCGGTGCTTGCGGCGTTCGTGGTACGCCGCCGCGAACCGCCCCCGCAGCTCCGGGTCGGTCGGGCTCAGCAACGTGGCCGCGGAGATGTCGACCCCGAGCAGAGCCGCCCGCTGCTGGATCTCGCGGGGCTCGCCGAGGATCGTCAGGTCGGCGATGCGACGCCGCAGCACCGTGTCGGCGGCTTGGAGGATCCGGTCGTCGTCCCCCTCGGGCAGCACGATGTGGCGCCGGTCGCCGACGGCCCGGTCGATGAGCTGGTGCTCGAACATCAGCGGCGTCACCGCCCGCGTACGCGCGACCTCGAGCCGGTCGAGCAGCACGTCGCGGTCGACGCGCTCGTCGAACAGCGCCAGGGCGGTGGCCACCTTGCGCGGCGAGTCCTTGTGCAGCCGGCCGCGGACCGACGTCAACGCCTGCGTCGTGTCGCTGGTGTCGAGGTCGGTCGCCACGATCGGCATCGTCGTGCCGAGGCCGTCGATCAGCCGGGTGACCTGCTCCGGGAGGTCGAACCCGCCGTTGAGCACGATGCCCGCCATCTGCGGGAAGTTCGCCGACACCTGCGCCGTCAGCACGCCGAGCACCACCTCGGGCCGGTCCCCCGGCGTCACCACGACCGCGCCCTCGAAGAGCCGGTCGAGCACGTGCGGCAGCGTCATCGCCGCGACCACGATGCCCGTGCTCTCCTGCGACAGCAGCGACTCCTCGCCGCTGACGAGGGTGCCGTCGCAGGCGGCCATCAGGTCGGCCACCGACGGCGCGCTCAGCAGCGGCTCCTCCGGCAGCGCGAACGCCGGGACACCGTGCCCGTCGAGCGCCTTGACGACCGCTTCCAGGTCGCCGTCCGCCCTGTTCGCGACGATGGCGAACAGCGTGCCGTGGTTGGCGTTCAGCTCGCTGACCGCCAGGTCGGCGGCGGTGCTGATGCCGTCGAGCGTGCGGTCGTGGGCGTTGAGCACGAGCAGCACCGGGCTGCCGAGGTTGGCGGCGAGCCGGGCGTTGAACGAGAACTCCGTCGGGGCGCCCACGTCGGTGTAGTCGCTGCCGACGACCACGACCGCGTCGACCTTCGCGGCCACCTGGTGGAACCGGTCGACGATCCGGTCGAGCGCACCCTCGGGGTCGCGGTGCACGTCGGCGTACGTGACGCCGGCGCACTCGTCGTACGTCAGCTGGACGGCGTCGTGGGAGACGAGCAGGTCCAGGACGTAGTCGGTGGCCGCGTCGCCGCGCACCACCGGTCGGTAGACCGCCACCCGCTCGACCCGTCGGGAGAGCTGCTCGAGGACGCCCAGGGCGACCGTCGACTTGCCGGTGAAGCCCTCCACCGCGGCGACGTACACGCTCGTGGCCATGTGCGCGACCCTAGTCACGGTCGGGTGGCGGCGGCAGGTGCCGTCCCACCCCTCTGTGTGGTGTCCGACGGCCGCGCGGCACCTAGCGTGGAGGCCATGACCGACCTCACTGGCAAGAAGATCGCCTTCGCCGTCGCGAAGGAAGGCATCGAGCAGATCGAGCTGACCTCGCCGTGGGAGGCCGTGCAGGACGCAGGCGGCCAGCCCGTCCTCGTCTCCGTGGAGAAGGGCGAGGTCCAGGCCTTCAACCACCTCGACAAGGCCGACACCTTCGACGTGGACGACACGTTCGCCGACGCCGACCCCGACACGTACGACGGCCTGGTGCTGCCCGGCGGGGTGGCCAACCCCGACGCGCTGCGGACCGACGAGGACGCCGTGGCCTTCGTGAAGGCGTTCTTCGACGCCGACAAGCCCGTCGCCGCGATCTGCCACGCGCCGTGGTCGCTGGTCGAGGCCGACGTCGTCCGGGGCCGGACCCTGACCTCGTGGCCGAGCCTGCAGACCGACCTGCGCAACGCCGGGGCGGACTGGAAGGACGAGGAGGTCGTCGTCGACGGCAACCTCGTGACCAGCCGCAAGCCCGACGACCTGCCCGCCTTCAACGAGGCGGCCGTGTCCGCGTTCGCCCGCTGAGCGCCGGCCCGCACGTTCGGGGTCGAGGAGGAGTTCCTGCTCCTCGACCCCACCACCGGTCGCGTGGCGCCCCGCGCCGACGCGCTGCTCAGTCACCTCCGCGGCCCCGATGACGACACCGTCGACCGCGAGCTGCTGCGCCACCAGGTGGAGACCCGGACCGAGCCCGCCACCGAGATCGGCGACCTCCGTGCCCAGCTGGTCGACGCCCGCCGGCGGGTCGGCGAGGCCGCCCGCGAGGTCGGCGCCGCGGCCGTCGCCACGGGCACGGCGCCGTTCGGGGCCGGGGACGTGCGGGTCTCGCCCAAGGACCGGTACCGAGCGATGGTCGACGAGTTCGGCGAGACCAGCCGCGAGGCCGGCACCTGCGGGATGCACGTGCACGTCGGCATCGCGTCCCGCGAGGAGGGCATCGGCATCATCGACCGGATGCGCCCGTGGCTGCCGCTGGTGCTGGCCCTCAGCGTCAACTCGCCCTACGCCGAGGGCCGCGACAGCGGGTACGCGTCCTGGCGGTCCCAGGTCTGGTGCCGCTGGCCCACGGCCGGCGCGACGGAGCTCTTCGGTGACCCCGCGACGTACGACGCCCTGGTCGCGGACCTGATGGCCGCGGGCGCGGCGAGCGACCCCGGGATGGTCTACTTCGAGGCCCGCCTCGCCGCGGAGTGGCCCACGGTCGAGGTGCGCGTCGCCGACGTGTGCACCGACCCCGACGACGCCGTCGTCGTCGCCGCCGTCGTGCGGGCGATCGCCGTCACCGCGGCGGCCGAGTGGGAGGCCGGCATCCGCTCCTCGCCCCTGGCGCAGCGAGCTGCTGAGGGCGGCCGCCTGGCGCGCCGGGAGGTACGGGCTCGCCGGCACCCTCGTGCACCCGGTCGAGCGCGAGCTCGCCCCCGCGCGGCGGGTGCTGGAGTCCTTCGTCGAGCGGATGCGACCGGCGCTCGAGGATGCGGGCGACCTCGAGGTCGTCACCACCGGCTTCGAGCGGCTGCTCGCCGCCACGGGCGCGAGCCGGCAGCGGGCGGCCTACGAGCGGGGTGGCAGCATCGAGGACGTGGTCGCCGACCTGGTCGTCCGCACCGAGGCGGCCTGGGAGGGTTCGTGAACCTGCTCGTGGGGCGCACGCGCGGCATGTTCTACCTGAGCCACCACCCGTGGGTGGCCGTGCTGGTGCTCGTCGTCCTGGTCCTGCTCGTGCTGTACCTCAAGAACCAGAACCAGCGCCGCTGACCTACTCGACCTCGGCGCAGGCCTTCTCGGCGGCGCGGGCGCGGCGGAGGTACTCCACCTCGTCGTCGGTCGTGTCCTCGCGGTCGGTGACCGCGTTGGCCGCGACCCGGAGCTCCTGACAGCGTCGCTCCTCGGCCGACGGGCCGTCGTCGAACGCCGCCCGGACGACGGCGAGCACCACCAGCACGGCCAGGACGGCCGCGATCGCGAGCAGGGCGCGCACGTCAGTCCGCCGACGGGAGCGTCAGCTCGAAGACCGCACCCCGGCCGGCTGGGTTGTTGCGCGCGGTGATGGAGCCGCCGTGCCGCTCGACGACCCGGCGGCAGATCGCGAGCCCCAGCCCGCGTCCGTCGTACGACGGGTGGGCGCGGTGGTGCTCCTCGAAGACGCGCTCGTCGGCCCCGGGCGGCAGCCCGACGCCCTGGTCGGCGACGGCGATCGCGACGGTGCCCGAGTCGGTACGGCGGCCGGTGACGGTGATGCGCGGCTCGTCGCCCGGCGCGACGAACTTGAGGGCGTTGCCGAGCAGGTTGTCGAGGACCTGGCGGACGAGGGCGGCGTCCGCGCGCACCTCCGGGATGTCGCCCACCTTCACCTGGTCGGTGGCGCCGTGGTCGGCCGCGACCTCCTCGGCCAGCGTCGCGACGTCGACGCGGCGCAGCTGGAGGGCGGCGTCCTGGGTCGCCCGGCCGAGCAGGTCCTCGATGAGGGCGGTCATCCGGCGCGTGCCGCTGCCGACCCGGTCGATGTACTCCTCGAGGAGGTCGGCCTCGACCCCGCCGTCCTCGAGCTCGGCCGCCATCATCTCGGTCCAGCTCTCCACGGCGGCCAGCGGGTTGCGGAGGTCGTGGGCCACCACCTCGGCGAACGCCGTGAGGTCCACGCGCCGGGCGTGCTCGACGGTGGCGTCGCGGAAGATCAGCAGTGCGCGCGCCCGACCGGTGTCGCTGTCGCGGGGCAGCGGGGCCGCGGAGACGGCGAGGATCCGGCCGGCGCCCGGGGGTCCGGAGACGACCAGCTCACGGTCGCGCACGGTGCCGCCCGCGAGGGCCAGCGCCAGCGGGTTGCCCGTGCCGGAACCCGACGAGAGCAGGGCCTGCAGGTCGCCGGCCAGGCCGCCGACCCGGGTGGCGGCCGGGTTGCGGAGCAGCCACCGGCCGGCGTCGTCGACCACGGCCAGGCCCTCGGCCATCGAGTTGACCACGGCGTTGAGGAGCTGGGCCTGGTCGGTCATCTCCCGTGAGGTCTGGCGCAGCTCGGCGGTCAGGCTCGTCCGCTCGTCGAGCCCGGTGGACAGGGCCAGCCCCATCACGGCCGAGGCGAGCACGAACAGCTGGACGAGCAGCACGTTCTCGACCGCGCCCTCGTGGGCGAAGGGGCCGGTGCCGGCCAGCGTGGCGGCGACCGCGACGCTGGCCACGACCACGGTGTGCAACGAGTTGGTCAGGGTCCCGAACCGGACGCCGAACCAGATGACGACGCCCAGGAGCAGGAACAGGAGCGAGTGCACGTCGCCGAGGAACACCAGCCCGTACAGCAGCGCGCTCGTGGTGCAGGCGGCGACGAACTCCAGCCCGCTGCCCGCCCACTGCTTGCGCCGGGGCCGGGACTGGTCGAGGTACTGCAGGAGCAGCAGCAAGGCCGTCGCCACGACGAGCACGCCGCACGCGTTGCGCCCGAACCAGAGCAGGGCGAGCGAGAGGTCGGCCTCCTGGCCGGCCAGCCGCCACCAGGAGACACCGACGACCGTGCTGACCAGCACGCCGGCGCCGACGCAGGCGAGGTAGCGGGCCAGCCGCCGCGGCGAGTCGATGGCCTCGGTCCCTCCGCACCCCCAGAGCTCGGGCAGGGCCCGGCGCATCAGCTCCGACGATGATGATCGTCTGCAGCAGGTGGGTGATCGGCAGCGAGAGCGCCTGCCACAGCGGGAATCCCGGACACCAGGGCCGAGGGTGACCATGGCGCCGCCCAGGAGCGCCGTGTCGATGCTCAGCGGTCCGCGCCTGGCGCACCAGCAGCCACACCACCCCGACGCCGGCCGCCGGCCACACGGCGGCCAGGTCGGTGCCCGCGATGATGGTGCTGCGTCCCGAGGAACCCGAGGACCGAGACCCGCCAGCGAGGAAAGCGAAGGCAACGCCCAGCCCGGGCCTCGGCCGTGCGGAGGTCCCGGTGCTCGGCGTGGTGCCGACCGTCACCGGGTCCTCAGTCCTCCTCGTCGGCCAGGGCCTCGTTGTGGGTGCCCGGTCGCGGCGCCCACGGCAGCTCCTTGGCCGGCCGGACCACGATCAACCGGTCGCCGCGGGCCAGCTGGGTCACGACCGGGTCGAAGTACCGGTAGACCTTCTCGTCGCGCACCACCGAGATCACCTGGTCGGGCAGCGACTGCGGCTGCTTGCCGACCTCGGTGACGAGCAGGTCGCGCTCGGCGACCTCGAGCCCCTCGCCGTACGTGAGCAGGTCCTCCATCACCGAGCCGAGCGTGGGCGAGAGCGAGGAGAGTCCGAGCAGGCGGCCGACGGCGTCGGAGGAGGTGATCACCGAGTCGGCGCCGGACTGCTTCATCAGCGGGACGTTCTCCTGCTCGCGCACCGCGGAGACGATCCAGGCCTCGGGGTTGAGCTGGCGGACCGTCAGCGTGGCGAGCACGTTGGAGTCGTCGCGGTCGGTGGTGATGATGACGTGGCTGGCCGTCGAGATGCCGGCGCGCTGGAGCACCTCGCGCCGGGTCGCGTCGCCGGTGACCACGGCCAGGCCGTCGGCGTGCGCGTCGGCGAGGGCGGTGGCGCCCTTGTCGACCACGACGATCGCCTCGCGGTCCTGGCCGTTGTTGACCAGGGTCTCGACGGCGCTGCGGCCCTTCGTGCCGTAGCCCACGATGACGACGTGCTCTCCCATGTTCTTCCTCCAGCGCGAGACGCGGAACATCTCGCGGCCTTGGGACGCGAGCACCTCCAGGGTGGTGCCGATCAGCAGCACCAGGAACGCGATGCGGAACGGGGTGATGATGAACGCGTTGACCATCCTGGCGCGGTCGCTGACCGGGGCGATGTCGCCGTAGCCGGTCGTGCTCAGCGTGACGGTCGTGTAGTAGATGGAGTCCTTGAAGTCGACGGCGTAGTTGGTCGACGGGTCGTTGCCGTCGCGGTAGCCCGTGCGGTCGAAGTACACGATGAGGACCGTGCCGATCAGGATGGCGGCCGCGGCCAGCAGCCGCCGGCCCAGCTCCCACCACGGCGAGCGGGCCTGCTCCGGCAGGGCGATCCGGCTGACCCGAGCGTGACGGTCGACGAGGATGCGCCCCTCGGTCAGTCGACTCATCCGGCACGGCCCGAATCTAGCCCCTCGGACGCGGCTGGCCCCGCCGACTCGTCGGGATCCTCGTCCGCCTCCCGCGCCATCCGCTGGCGCAGCCGCTGGACCAGCTCGAGGCGGGCGGACGTGGTCGCCTTCTGGGGGAAGACCGAGTCGAACGACGCGTTGACCGCCGCGCCGATCAGCACGGCGATGGCGACGAGGTACAGCCACAGCAGCACCGCGATCGGGGCGGCGAGCGGTCCGTAGATCGACCGCGAGTCCGCCGCGGTCGCGGTGAGGAACCAGCGCAGGCCGAACGAGCCCAGGATCCAGCAGGCCAGCGAGAACGTCGCCCCGGGCAGGTTGAACGTCCAGTTCGTCCGGACCGGGACCGACACGTGGTAGAGCGTCGCCAGGAAGCAGATGCTCAGCGCCAGCACCGCGGGCCAGTAGAAGGCCATCAGGAAGTCGAGCTGGTCGGGCAGCCACGCCCGCACCAGCGACGGCCCGGCGACGATCAGCGGGATGGACACGACGCCCGTCAGCATGGCCAGCAGGTACAGCCCGAACGACAGGGCGCGGGTCTTGATGATCCCGCGGTGCCCGCCGAGCCCGTGCATGATCGTGATGGTGTCGACGAACACGTGCATCGCCCGCGAGCCCGACCAGAGGGCCAGCACGAAGCCGACCGAGATCACGTCGAGGCGACCGCCCCCCAGGACGTCGTCGATGGTCGGCGTGATGATCTTGTCGACCGCGCGGTCGGTGAGGGCGCGCGAGGCCAGGTCGAGCACCGCCTGGCGTACGTCGTCGATCTGCGCGGCCGTGAACTGGTCGGAGACGTAGCCGATCGCGCCCGCCATCGCGAAGATCAGCGGCGGCACCGAGAGCACCGCGAAGAAGGCCGCCTCGGCCGCGAGCCCGGTGACCCGGTGGCGCATGCACGAGCCGACCGTGGCGACGACCACCTGCCACAGCGCGTCGAGGGTGCGCCGCCACCACGGCCGCTCCACCGCCTCCTGCCGTCCGGCAGCGGCACCGCCACTGAGACGGTCGGGGACGGCGGACATGCGCCTACGGTAACGAGAGCGAGGGCCCTTACCGTGGTCCCCATGGCTTCCCAGGAGAGTGGCGTGCGGGTGGCCGCCAACCAGCCTCCGCCGTTGGTCGGTCACGACGTGGTCACCTCGGACGCCGCCCTCGTCGAGGCCGTCACCCGCCACGCCTCGGCCGAGGTCGTCGACGACCTCACCGCCCTCGGGCGGGAGGCCGGCTCGGCGGAGGCGCGCGAGCACGCGATGCTGGCCAACACCCACGAGCCGGAGCTCACGACGTACGACCGCTTCGGCAACCGGATCGACGAGGTCGCCTTCCACCCGTCGTGGCACTGGCTGATGACCCGGGCCGTCGGGCACGGGCTGCAGGCGGCTCCCTGGGAGTCGACCTCGGACCACGCCCACGTACGCCGTGCGGCCGGGTTCCTCGCCTGGTCGCAGACCGAGCCGGGCCACGGCTGCCCGATCTCGATGACGTACGCCGCCGTGCCGGCGTTGCGGGTCGACGAGACGCTGGCCAAGGAGTGGACGCCGGCGCTGGCCGCGACGACGTACGACCCCGGGATCCGGCCGGTCGCCGAGAAGGCCGGCGCGCTGGCCGGCATGGGCATGACCGAGAAGCAGGGCGGCTCCGACGTCCGGGCCAACGTGACCGAGGCCAGGCCTACCCAGGTCGAGGGCGAGTACACGCTGCACGGCCACAAGTGGTTCACCTCCGCGCCGATGAACGACGTCTTCCTCGTGCTGGCGCAGGCGCCCGAGGGGCTGTCGTGCTTCGTGGTCCCCCGCGCGCTGCCCGACGGCAGCCGCAACCGGCTCGATGTCGTCCGGCTCAAGGACAAGCTGGGCAACCGGTCCAACGCCTCGTCGGAGATCGAGCTCGACGGCACGCTGGCGCGACGGCTCGGCGACGAGGGCCGCGGGGTCCGCACGATCATCGAGATGGTGGCCGCGACTCGGCTCGACTGCGTGCTCGGCTCGGCGTCCCTGATGCGGCACGCCCTCGCCGAGGCGTCCTGGCACGTCGCCCACCGGTCGGCGTTCGGCTCGCTGCTGGCCGACAAGCCCCTCATGCAGAACGTGGTCGCCGACCTGGCCGTGGAGTCGGAGGCGGCGACCGCGCTCGCGATCCGGCTGGCTGCTGCTGTCGACGGGATCGACGACCCGCACGAGGCCGCGCTGCGCCGGATCGCGTTGCCACTGGCGAAGTTCTGGGTCTGCAAGCGCACGCCGGGCTTCGTGGCCGAGGCCCTGGAGTGCCTGGGCGGCAACGGCTACGTCGAGGACTCCGGCCTGCCGCTGCTCTACCGCGAGGCGCCGCTGAACTCCGTCTGGGAGGGCTCGGGCAACGTCAACGCCCTCGACGTGCTGCGCGCGCTGGCCCGCGAGCCCGAGGCACTCGCCGCGTGGATCACCGAGGTCGGCCACGCCCGCGGTGCCGACGCCCGGCTCGACCGGGCCGTCGACGACACCCTGACGCTGCTGGGCGAGTCCGGGGCGCAGGAGGCCGGGGCCCGTCGCCTGGCCGGCCGGATGGCCGCGTGCCTCCAGGGGTCGCTCCTCGTGAGGTACGCGCCAGCCGAGGTGGCCGACGCCTTCTGCGGTTCGCGGCTCGGCACCTCGTACGACGGCACGTACGGCACGCTCTCGACGTCCGTGGCCGATCTGAAGACCATCGTGGAGCGCACCACACCCACCGTCTGACTGCCGCTCAGCCGGCGTGGCTCAGCTCGGCCATCACCTTCTTGAACGTGGCGAACCGTCGCGGGCCCACCTCGGCGGCGAACTCGTCCTCGATCCGATCGAGGGCGGCGTACACGCGGTGCATGGACCGGTCGCCCGCGATGCTCCGGTAGACCAGGCGGACCCGGCCGTCGTCGGGGTCGGGTGCGGTGCTCAGATGACCGGTGCCGGAAAGGTACGTGACGAACTGGCCGCACCCCTGCTTCGTCATGCCCGCGCGACGGGCGAGCTCGGTGACGTTGATGCCCTCGGGCGGGATGGCCGCCAGCACGCGGACGTGGGACATCCGGAGGTCGCCCAGGGTGCCGTCGGACAGCTCCGCGCGGATCCGCCCGAAGAGGCCGGCCATCAGCTCCGGCAGCACGTCGTCTCGCCCGTCAGTCATAAACTCACTTTACTATCTCGGCCCGCCGCCTAGGCTCGATCCGTGCCCGCTCACGTCGCCTCCGTCAACCTCGGGACCCGGGAGCCCAACCCGGCCAAGTCCGTGGGAGTCACGGGCATCCGCAAGCGCCCGGTCGACGCCGCCACCCTGCGGGCACCCGGACCCAAGCACGGCGGGCTCGGCAGCGGCCTCGTCGACGACTTCATCGGCGACGTCCGACACCACGGCGGCGACCTCCAGGCGGTGTACGCGTTCGCCCGCGAGGAGCTGGACTTCTGGGAGGGCCGACTGGGCGTCGAGCTCGCCAACGGGTCCTTCGGCGAGAACCTCACCACGCTCGGTCTCGACGTCGACGGGTCGCTGGTCGGCGACCGCTGGGCGGTCGGTGACGAGGTGGTGCTCGAGGTCACCGGCCCGCGCATCCCCTGCGCTACCTTCGCCGCGCGGATGGGCATCCGGGGTTGGGTGAAGACGTTCGCCGCCGAGGCGCGCTCCGGCGCGTACCTCGCGGTCGTGACCGGCGGCGAGGTGCGGCTGGGCGACGAGGTTCGGGTGATCGCCCGGCCC
Source organism: uncultured Actinomycetota bacterium (assembly GCA_963839565.1). Classification (GTDB taxonomy): domain Bacteria; phylum Actinomycetota; class Actinomycetes; order Propionibacteriales; family Nocardioidaceae; genus Nocardioides. Next base: position 35,874 of record CAWIVR010000006.1, read on the forward strand.
GGGCACGACGTCGACGTGCCCACCACGTTCCGGGCGTTCATGGGCGACCTCGAGGCCGCCGAGCACGTGCTGGCCGTCGGCTGCCTGCCGGAGCACGAGCTGGCCGCGCTGCGCGACATGGTCGAGCGGCGGCGGTCGAAAGGTGCTTGACCCGCTCCCCCGGCGCATCTACCTTGGCCGGTAGTAAAGTTGCTTTCTCATCTTCGGAGCGCCCCATGCACGAACGCAGCCTCCTCGGTCCGGCCGACGTCGACGACACCACCCTGACCTCGATGGTCGCGGAGCTGCTGGGCGCCGACCCGGCCGCGGTCACCCTCCTGAGCTCGACGGTCGAGGAGTTCGCCTACGACCTCCCCGCGATCACGACTGCCGGTCGCTACGTCGTCAGTGGTGACGCCGTGGTGGCCGGCGAGCGGGCGCCGTACGAGCTGTTCGTGAAGGTCGTGCAGTCGTGGGCGCGCTCCCCGATGTTCGCCTTCGTCCCGGACGAGATGAAGGAGCTCGCCGAGGCGTCCGTGCCGTGGCGGACCGAGGCGCTCGCCTACCGCTCCGACCTCGGTGACCGGCTCCCCGACGGGCTCACGATGCCCCGCGAGCTGGGGGTGTTCGACCTCGACGAGAAGTCCGCGTCGGTCTGGCTCGAGATGGTTCCCGTCGTCGAGCGGGAGTGGGACGAGGCGCGCTACGTCAGGGCGGCCTACCTCCTCGGCCGGCTCGCCGGCAGTCCCCGGGTGGCCGAGCTCGCCACGGTCGGGGAGCACTCGTTCACGATGGCGGACTACGCGTTCGGACGGCTCCGGACCCAGGTCATCCCGATGCTCCACGACGACGAGATCTGGCAGCACCCGCTGGTCGCGGCCACGTTCGGCGACGAGCTCCGCGACCGGCTGCGGGCCGCGGCGGACCAGGTGCCGGCGTACCTCGAGGAGGTGCTCGCCCTCCCCCACACCGCCGCCCACGGCGACGCCTGCCCCAACAACCTGCTCGCGACGACCGCCTCCCCCGACTTCACGCTGATCGACTACGGGTTCTGGTTGCCCATGCCCGTCGGCGCCGACCTCAGCCAGCTGCTCATCGGCGACGTCCAGATCGGCAAGGCCCGCGCCGGCGACCTCGCCGCCCGCGACGACGCCCACGTGGCGGCGTACGTCCGGGGCCTTCGCGACGAGGGCTGCGAGATCCCCGAACCCGCCGTCCGCCGCGCTCACGCCCTCCACATGCTGATGATGAGCGGCCTGTCCGCCGTCCCGGTCGAGCTCCTCGACCGCCCGCCGTCGGCCGCCCTCGAGGCCCAGGTCGCCGACCGCGCCGCCATCGCGACGTTCTGCCTCGACCGCGTCGCAACCCGCTGGTTGAGGAGCGCGAGCTGCGCCTCACGAGACCACGTGCGCACTGGCGTCACGAGGCGCAGCTCAACGGGTCAGGTGAGCTCGAGGCCGGGGTAGAGGGGGTGCTTGTCGAGCATCTCGGCGGAGGCGGCCTTGACGCGGTCGGCGACGCCGTCGGCGAGGACGTACGTCGCCTTCGACGGGGCGCCGGCCTTGTTCGTGCCGGGCTGGGTGTTGGAGAGGACGTCGATCATCAGCTCGGCGACCTTGTCGAACTCGTCGTGGCCGAACCCGCGGGTGGTCAGGGCGGGGGTGCCGATCCGGATGCCGGAGGTGTACCAGGCGCCGTTGGGGTCCTGCGGGACCGAGTTGCGGTTGGTGACGACCCCGGCGTCGAGGAGGGCGAACTCGGCCTGGCGGCCGGTGAGCCCGAACCCGGACACGTCGACGAGCACGATGTGGTTGTCGGTACCTCCCGTGACGAGCTTGCCGCCACGCTTGAGGAACCCCTCGGCCAGCGACTTCGCGTTGTCGGCGATCGACTGGGCGTACGTCTGGAACTCCGGCTGCCGGGCCTCGGCCAGCGCCACCGCCTTGGCGGCCATCATGTGGCTGAGCGGGCCGCCGAGCACCATGGGGCAGCCGCGGTCGACCGACGGCGCGTACTCCTCCTGCGCCAGCACCATCCCGCCGCGCGGCCCCCGCAGCGACTTGTGCGTGGTGGTGGTCGTGACGTGGGCGTGCGGGACCGGGTCCTCGTCGCCGGTGAAGACCTTGCCCGCGACCAGGCCGGCGAAGTGCGCCATGTCGACCATCAGCGTCGCGCCGACCTCGTCGGCGATCTCGCGCATCTTGGCGAAGTTCACGCGGCGCGGGTACGCCGAGTAGCCGGCCACGATGATCAGCGGCTTGAACTCGCGGGCCTTCGCACGCACGGCGTCGTAGTCGAGCAGCCCGGTCTCGGGGTCGGTGCCGTACTGCTGCTGGTGGAACATCTTGCCGCTGATGTTCGGCCGGAAGCCGTGCGTCAGGTGGCCGCCGGAGTCCAGGGACATGCCGAGCAGCCGCTGGTTGCCGAGCTTGCCGCGCAGCTCCTCCCAGTCGGCGTCGGAGAGCTCGTTGACTCCTCTGACGCCGAGCTTGGCCAGCGCAGGGCTTTCGACGCGGTGGGCGAGGATCGACCAGAAGGCGACCAGGTTCGCGTCGATGCCGGAGTGCGGCTGGACATAGGCGTACGGCGCCCCGAACAGCTCGCGGGCGTGCTCGGCGGCGACCGACTCGACGGTGTCGACGTTCTGGCAGCCGGCGTAGAACCGGTGGCCGACGGTGCCCTCGGCGTACTTGTCGCTGAACCAGGTGCCCATCGTCAGCAGCACCGCCGGGGAGGCGTAGTTCTCGCTGGCGATCAGCTTCAGCGAGGCCCGCTGGTCGACGAGCTCCTGGCGGGTCGCGGCGGCGATGCGAGGTTCGACCGAGCCGATCACCTCGAGGATGGCGTCGTAGGCGCTGGAGGCGGTCTTGGCCAAAGGAATGTCTGGGGCATCGTTCACGGGCCCAGACTAGGGATCGGCCCGGCTCCCGGAGAAGACCCCTCGACCCGAGGCGCCGTCGATGTCTCAGATCGTGGATGCTCGTCTCACTTCATGAGATTCCGGTTTGTGGGATGGCCGTCCAGCCCCTGAGACTCATTGACATGACCTCCGTTGCGACCCCCATGTTCCTCGTGGCCCGCCGCCACGTGGACCTCGGGCGTACGCGCAGCGCGATGTGTTGGCCTCGCTGAACCTGCCGCCCCTCTCCTCCGCGCCCAACGAAGCGCGCGGGCCCCAGTGAATGACCAGCGATTGACCAGCGATCAAGGACCCGGCCAGTGCCCGACCTGAGATTCCAGTCCCAGCCTCCTCGCCACACGGAGATCCCGCGCCCCAAGCGCGCCGAGGGTCAGTGGTCGCTCGGCTACACCGAGCCGCTGAACAAGAACGAGCAGTCCAAGAAGGACGACGACCCGCTCAACGTCCGCGCGCGGATCCTGAACATCTACTCCAAGCGCGGCTTCGACTCGATCGACCCGGCCGACCTCGGCGGCCGGTTCCGCTGGATGGGCCTCTACACGCAGCGCAAGCCCGGGATCGACGGCGGCAAGACCGCGATCCTCGAGGAGCACGAGCTCGACGACAGCTACTTCATGCTGCGGGTCCGCTCCGACGGCCGGCTGCTGTCGCCGGAGGCCGTGCGCGCGCTGGGGAGCATCGGCGTCGACTTCGCCCGGGACACCGCCGACGTCACGGACCGCGAGAACATCCAGTACCACTGGATCCGCATCGAGGACGTCCCCGCGATCTGGGACCGCCTCGACGCCGCGGGGCTGAGCAGCCTCGAGGCCTGCGGCGACTCGCCCCGGCCGTTCCTCGGCTCGCCGGTCGCCGGGGTCGCCAAGGACGAGATCATCGACGGCTCGGCCGCCCTGGACGAGATCTTCCGCCGCTACATCGGCGACCCACGGTTCTCGAACCTGCCCCGCAAGTTCAAGACCGCGCTGACCGGCCACCCGAGCCACGACGTGTCCCCCGAGACCAACGACGTCGCCTTCGTCGGCACCGTGCACCCCGAGCTCGGCCCCGGCTTCGACCTCTGGGTCGGCGGCGGGCTGTCGACCAACCCGATGCTGGCGCAGAAGGCCGGTGTCTGGATCCCCACCGAGGACGTGCCCGACGTGTGGGAGGCCGTCGCGTCGGTCTTCCGCGACTACGGCTACCGGCGGCTGCGGTCGCGCGCCCGCCTCAAGTTCCTGGTCGCCGACTGGGGCATCGACAAGTTCCGCGAGGTCCTGGAGAACGAGTACCTCGGCCGCACGCTCGAGCGCACCCCCTCCCCGCCCTCGCCGGTCGGCCACCGCGACCACATCGGTGTGCACGAGCAGAAGGACGGCGACTTCTACGTCGGCCTGGCCCCGACCGCCGGTCGCGTCAGCGGGACGGCCCTCGTCGCGCTGGCCGAGCTGATGGACGAGTTCGCGGTCCGCGGCGCCCGGCTGACGCCGTACCAGAAGATCGTGCTGATCGGCGTCCGGCCCGACGCCGTCGAGCCGCTGCTCGACCGGCTCGACGCGATCGGCCTCTCCGCCCGGCCGTCGCAGTGGCGGCAGAACACGATGGCCTGCACCGGCATCGAGTTCTGCAAGCTGGCGATCGTCGACACCAAGAACCGGGCCCGCGACCTGGTCGCCGAGCTCGAGCAGCGCTTTCCGGACCTCGACACCCCGATCACCGTCAACGTCAACGGCTGCCCGAACGCCTGCGCGCGCACCCAGGTCGCCGACATCGGCCTCAAGGGTCAGCTCGTCCTCGACGACGAGGGCAACCAGGTCGAGGGCTTCCAGGTGCACCTCGGGGGCGCCACCGGGCTCGGCGCGAACTTCGGCCGCAAGCTCCGCGCGCACAAGGTGACCAGCGCGGAGCTGGACGACTACGTGACCGCCGTCGTGACGGCGTACCTCGACGAGCGCGAGGACGGCGAGTCGTTCGCCACCTGGGTCGTCCGCGCCGACGAGCAGGCCCTGCGGGGCGAGCGCGAGCTGGAGGCCGTTTCATGAGCCGCCACGCGAGCCCCTTCCACTGCCCGTACTGCGGCGACGAGGACCTCTTCCCCCGCGAGGACGGCTGGGAGTGCCGGTCGTGCCTGCGGGCGTTCGCGGTCACCTTCCTCGGCCAGGTCGAGCGCCCCGCGGGCGTGCCGTCGCCGGTCAGCAAGGGGGCCGACCGATGACCACCGAGACGACCCAGCAGGCGCGCGACTTCCGCGGCACCCACACCGCCGGCCGCAGCCCCGAGGAGCTGCGCGACCTGGTGTCGCACGTCGGCGCCGAGCTCGAGCTCGCGCCCGCCGAGAACATCATCGAGTGGGCGGTGGCGACGTTCGGCGACCGGTTCTGCATCACGTCCTCGATGGGCGACGCCGTGCTGGCCCACCTCGCCTCGAAGGTCGCGCCCGGCATCGACGTGGTGTTCCTGGACACCGGCTACCACTTCGTCGAGACGATCGGCACCCGTGACGCGGTCGAGGCCACCCTCCCGGTCAACCTGCTGACGATCACGCCGGTGCAGTCGGTGGCCGAGCAGGACGCGGCGTACGGCAAGGACCTCTACAAGACCGACCCCGACCTCTGCTGCAACCTGCGCAAGGTCCAGCCGCTGTCGACGTCGCTGGCCGGGTACGACGCGTGGGCGACCGGCCTGCGTCGCGCCGAGACCCACAACCGGGTGATCGCGCCCGTGGTCGGGTGGGACGCCCGCAAGGGCAAGGTCAAGGTCTCCCCGCTCGCGCGGTGGAGCGACAACGACATCCAGCGCTACATCGCCGACAACCACGTCCTGGTCAACCCGCTGGTCTACGACGGCTACCCGTCGATCGGCTGCGCTCCGTGCACGCGGCGGGTCGCCCCCGGCGACGACCCGCGCAGCGGTCGCTGGGCAGGTACCAACAAGACCGAGTGCGGTATCCACCGATGACGCGCTCCCCGATCCCTCTCGACACCGTCGTCGAGACCTCCACCCGCACCACGTCGAGAACCGAGAGGAGGCCACTCTGATGGCCGCTCCCGCTCTGGTGGCCCTGGCTCATGGCAGCCGGGACCCACGCTCCGCCGCATCCATCACCGCGCTCGTCGACGCGGTGCGGTCGATGCGCCCCGACCTCAAGGTCGAGCGCGCCTTCCTCGACCTGTCCAAGCCGTCGCTGGACACCGTGATCGACCGGCTCTCCCGCAAGCACGAGGAGATCGTCGTCGTGCCGCTGCTGCTCACGGAGGCCTACCACGCCAAGGTCGACGTGCCGTCGGCCATCGCGGCCGCGCAGGCACGGCACCCGGAGGTACGCATCCGGGCCACCCCGATCCTCGGCCTCGAGGCGCGCTTCCTCGAGGTGCTCGACCTGCGGATGCGCGAGGCGCTCGCGTCGGCCCGCGCCCGCGAGCTCGACGCGCTCGTGCTGGCCGCCGCCGGGTCCAGCGACCCGCTGGCCAACCAGTCGGTCGCCCGGCTGGCCCGGCTGTGGGGCTCGCACCACAAGCTGCCGGTCACCGCGGCGTTCGCGTCCACCTCTCCCCCGGCCACCGGTGAGGCGGTCCGCGCCTTCCGCAAGGAGGGCCGCCGCCACATCGCCGTCGCCTCGTTGTTCCTGGCGCCCGGCTTCCTGCCGGACCGGGCCGCCGAGCTCGCCCTCGAGGCCGGCGCCGTCGCGGTCTCCGAGCCGCTCGGCGCCCACCCCGAGATCGCGCGGACGGTGCTGGCGAGGTACGCCGTGGGCGCGGTGGAGCTGGTTCCGGTCTGACCCCGAGTCGGCGCATCTGCAGCCGCGTACGACGCCGAGTCGGCGCATCTGCAGCTAACAGATCGGTCGAGTCGGCGTGTTTGCCCTGCAGATGCGCCGACTCGGCGCGTCCTTGCCCTGCAGATGCGCCGACTCGGCGATGGCTACGGTGACCGGGTGAGCCTGGAACTCGACCTGGAGACGGCCGGCGTGGCTGAGGTGACCTCGGCGATGGCGACGGGGGCGACGACGGGCGTGGGTCTGGTCGAGGCGTACCTCGACCGGATCGCGACGCTGAACCCGCTCGTCAACGCGATCCGCTGCCTGGCCCCGGACGCCCTCGAACGAGCGGCGGCGCTGGACGCCGAGCGGGCCGAGGGGCGGGTGCGGGGGCCGCTGCACGGCGTACCCGTCCTGGTGAAGGACAACATCGACGTCGCCGGGCTGCCGACCACGGCCGGCAGCCTGGCGCTCGAGCACTCGGTGCCGGACCGCGACGCCGAGGTCGTGGTCCGGCTGCGGGAGGCCGGCGCGGTGGTGCTCGGCAAGACGAACCTGACCGAGATGGCCAACTGCATGGCCGAGGACATGCCCAGCGGCTACTCCGCGCTCGGCGGCCAGGTGCTCAACCCGTACGACGTCAGGTACGACCCGAGCGGGTCCAGCAGCGGCTCGGGCGCCGCGGCGGCCCTCGGCCTGGCCACCGTGACGGTGGGCACCGAGACGGACGGGTCGATCCTGTCGCCGGCGTACAACCAGAGCCTGGTCGGCCTCAAGCCGACGCTCGGCCTGGTGCCGGGCCGCGGCATCCTGCCCATCGCGAGCAGCCAGGACTGCGCCGGCCCGATGTGCCGCACCGTCGCCGACGCGGCGGCGCTGCTCGGCGTGCTGGCGGGCGAGAGGTACGGCGAGGGGTCCGGCCCCGACACGCTGCGCGGCGTCCGGCTGGCCCTGCCGCCCGAGCCCGACGACCTGCACGCGCAGGAGGCGGAGGTCTTCCACGCGGCCCTCGACGTGCTCCGCGAGCGGGGTGCGGTGCTGGTCGAGGTGCCGGCGCTGCCGGAGACCGACGAGATCCCGGTGCTGATCCACGAGTTCGCCCGCGACCTCGACGCCTACCTCGCGACCCTGCCCGAGGGCGCCCCGATCCGGTCGATGCGCGAGCTCGTGGCGTGGAACGACGCGCACGCCGACCGCGCGCTCAAGTTCGGGCAGGTGCTGCTCGAGCAGGCACTGGCGGTCGAGCACGACGCCGAGCACGCGGCGTACGTGGTGCGCCGGGCCCGCGACCTCGCCGTCGCGGGCGAGCACGGCATCGACGCCACCCTGGCCATCGCGGACGCCGTCGCCATCGTCTTCCCCGGGCCGGCACGGCTGCGGGTTCGCGGCGCGCGTCGGGCTACCCCAGCCTGGTCGTCCCGGCGGGCTACCGACGCGAGGGCCGCCGGCCGGTCGGCCTGACGTTCGTCGGCCCCTCGCGCAGCGAGGGGCTGTTGCTGAGCCTCGGCGCGGCGTACGAGGAGGCGGCCCAGGTGCGCAGGCCGCCGTCGGTGGTCAACCCGTCGCTGTTCAGTGACCGGTCGCGAGGCGTCGCAGGATCTCCGGCCACTGGGTGAGCAGGGTCGCCAGATGGGTGGTGCCCGGCGCCACCTCGAGCGCCGCCTGCGGCAACCGGTCCGTCCACCAGGACGAGGCGGCCATCGCCTTGGCGTCGTCCTCGCCGACCCAGACCGTGGCCGGGCAGCGGACGTCGGCGACGTCGAAGTCCCAGGGACGCGTCAGCAGGGCGGCGTCGCGCAGGTAGCCCTCGGGCACGACCAGCGCCTCCCAGGCCAGGCCCCCGACGAGGTCCGCTCCGTACGGCGCGAGCAGCGCGGCGTCCGCCTCCGGCAGCTCGGCCAGGAACCTGGCTGCCAGCGCCTCGTCGTCCTCGTCGTCGGGGTCGATCCGCGCCCGCCAGGCCAGGAACTCCGGAGCCATTCGCTCCATCGACTCCTCGACCGTGCCCTCCGAGGCGTCGTCGGGCATCGAGGGCGCGGAGACCAGCGCCAGGGAGGTCGTGCGGTGGGGGTACGTCGCGGCGAACGCGGCGGCGTACGGCCCGCCGACCGACATCCCGAGCACCGCCACCCGCTCGATGCCCCACAGGTCGAGCAGCTCCGCGGCGTCGCGCGCGACCGTGGTGTGGGTGGAGTCCGTCGGGGTCGAGGAGCCGTAGCCGGGCCGGTTGAACGCCAGCAGCCGGACGCCGACCTCGTGCGCGGCGCCGTCGCCCGTCATCGCGACGCGGCGGGTGTCCGGGCAGCCGTGGAAGACCAGCACGACCGGCCCCGTGGTGGCGCTGGACCAGTAGCGGAGGATCCTGCCGTCGGCGAGGAAGACCTTCACCCGACCAGCCTCTCCAGCAGGTGCTCGAGCTGGCGCGCCGGGTCGTCGGTCACCCCGCCGTGGACGGGGCCGGGCTGGAGCACCGTGCTCCGCGGCGCCCGGACGAAGCCGAAGCGGGTGCCGATCGGCTGCTGCCCCGCCGCACCCGCCTTGGGGTCGCCGGAACACACCAGGTCGATGTAGCCCAAGGCGTCGCAGACGGCGTCGACGTCGACCCGGGGGTCGATCGCCTGCAAGCGCTCGGCGCTGAGGTTCCACACCGCCTCGAGGAAGTCGGTCGCCTGGCAGTAGAGCACCACCCCGACGTTGACGAACTCCTCCCGGTCCACGCGCGGCACGCAGCGCAGCACGACGTACTGGTAGGGGTGGGCCGCCGGTCACGAGGCGCGCTCCAGGGGAAGCCATGCGCGAGTGGCGAGCCGGGCGTCGAGGAACGCGACGTACGCCGCCCGCAGCTGCTCCGGCGACTCGGCGCCGGGCACGGGCTCGAGCCAGGCATCGGGGACCTCGGCCAGCACCTCGACGAACACGTCGTGGCCGAGCCGGTCTCCGGCCTCGCCGTCGACGCCCGCCAGCCTCCCGAGGTACTGCCGCAGCACGTGGTCGCTCGCGTCCCACGCCTGCGCGGCGAACCGCTCGGGCGCGGTGACGCCGTTGCTCCAGCCGTGGTGGAAGTACAGCGAGGCGCCGTGGTCGATGACCCAGACCTCGTCGTGCCAGCGCAGCAGGTTGGGGTTGCGCCAGGACCGGTCGACGTTGGCGGTGAACGCGTCGAGCCAGAGGATCCGGGCGCCCACCGGGTCGTCCTCGTCGTCGAGCTCGCCGTCGTAGCCGAACGCGCCGGGCAGGAAGTCGACGCCCAGGTTGGGTCCGGGGCTGGCGTTGAGGAGGTCCTGGACCTCCTCGTCCGCCTCGTACCTGGCGATGGCGGGGTCGAGGTCGAGCACCACCAGCCGCGGCGTCGAGAGCCCGAGCCGCTGGGCCAGCCCGCTGACGATCACCTCGGCGACCAGGACGCGGGTGCCCTGGCCGGCGCCGCGGAACTTGCACACGTAGGTGCCCAGGTCGTCGGCCTCGACGATGCCGGGCAGGCTGCCCCCCTCGCGGAGCGGGGTGACGTAGCGGGTGACGGCGACGGTCTCCAGGGTCAAGAGATCGGGTCCTCGTCGAGCAGCCGCTGCTTCTCGGCCTCGACGTCGAAGTCGGCCGCCGGCCACTGCGGGTCCAGGCGACGCAGGGTCTCGAGCAGCAGCTGGCCGATGGCGAGGTTGCGGTACCACTTCTTGTCCGCCGGGATCACGTGCCACGGCGCGGCCTCGGTGTTGTTGCGCTCGAGGGCGATCTCGTACGCCGCCCGGTAGTCCGCCCAGCGCGCCCGCTCGGCCAGGTCGCCGGGGTTGTACTTCCAGTGCTTGGTCGGGTCGTCGAGCCGGGCCAGCAGCCGGGCCTTCTGCTCCTCGGGCGAGATGTGCAGCATGCACTTGATGAGACTCACGCCGGAGGCGACGAGCTCGGCCTCGAACTCGTTGATCGCGTCGTAGCGCCGCTCGATCTCGTCGGCCGGAGCCAGCTCGCGCACGCGCGCGATCAGCACGTCCTCGTAGTGCGACCGGTCGAAGACGCCGATGATCCCCGGGCCGGGGACTCCCTTGCGGATCCGCCAGAGGAAGTCGTGGGCGAGCTCCTCCTTGGTCGGCCCCTTGAAGGACGTGATCTTCACGCCCTGCGGGTCGACCAGGCCCACGGTGTGCCGGAGCGTGCCGCCCTTGCCCGAGGTGTCCATGCCCTGGAGGAGCAGCAGCACCGACCGCGCGCCGTCGGCCTTCCCGGCGAACAGTCGCTCCTGGAGGTCGGAGAGCTCGTCGCCCATCGCCGCCAGGTCGCTCGTGCCGGACTTCTTGTCGCCGTCGTAGCCGGGCGCGGCATCGGTCTCGATCGACCGCAGGTCGACCGGGCCCGGAGGCAGCCGGAGCACGTCGGAGAAGGAGGGAGAGCTCGACATGGGCCCCATCATGGCCCACGGCAATGAGCTCACCGCAGCAAGCCGCGCTCCTCGTACAGCTCGTGGCCGCGCGCCGTCAGCGCGTCGAGCTCGCCGAACAACGCGTCGTCGACCTGGGTGAAGTTGAAGCACGACTTCCCCTGCATGCGCCGGCGCAGCTCGGGGCTGATGCCGTCGAGCTGGCCGGGCTCGAGGTAGACGCTGAACAGGTAGTAGCTGACGTAGCGCTTGCCCTTGCGGACGCCGGCGAACATCTGGCCGTCGGGGTACTTCTCCGTCGGGGCGCCGAGCAGGAGGTACGAACCCGGGTCGCTCGCCGTCTCGTCCTTCCGCGACCTGGGCGTGTTGGCGTCGGTCGTGTTGTCCGTGGGCCGGAAGTCGGCCTCGTGGGCCGAGAGCCGACGGACCAGCTCGTCGAAGACCGGGTCGAGGTCGGGCATGGGGCCAGCCTAGAAGTCGTCGGGCTCGTCGTCACCGGACGCGGCGGCCCCCAGCTCGTCCTTCACCACCGCGAAGGCCAGCCCGGCGGAGTAGCCCTTGCGGGCCAGCATGCCGACCAGCCGTCGGGTGGCGGTGGTGTTGTCGACCTTGCGGAGCGACGGCAGCTTCTTGCGCACCAGCCTGCGGGCGGCGGCCTCCTCGTCGGCCGGGTCGACCTCGTCGACGGCCTCGCGGACGATCTCGGCGTCGACGCCCTTGCGGCGCAGCTCGTCGGACAGCGCCCGCTTGGCCAGGCCGCGGCTGGACTGCCGCGACTCCACCCACAGCCGGGCGAACGCCGCGTCGTCGATCAGCCCGACCTCGGTGAACCGGTCGAGCAGCCGGGTGGCCACCTCGTCGGGGACGTTGCGCGAGCGCAGCTTGTCGGCCAGCTCGCGACGGGTCCGCGCCCGCCCGGTGAGCTGGTCGAGCAGGATCGTGCGTGCCACCGACTCGGGGTCGGCGTCCGGGCCGAGGGACTTCAGATCCGGTGGGGCGCCGGGCGGAGGGTCCTGAGGACCCCCGAAAAGGTCCTCGGGGACCGGATCCCCCCGGACCGGCCCCCGATTCCCGTCCTCATGATGCGACGAGGGGCGCTCGTCGTCACCGAGCCACGCCGAGACACCTGTCGCGACGTCGCCACGCCATGCGGTCATCTCGTGTCACCTCCGGTGGTGGTTTCGAGGCTCGGCCGTGGACGGCCTCGCACCTCAACCACCGATCAGTCTCAGAAGTCGTCGACGCCGATCGGCTCGGCCACCACCTCGGCATCGACCTGCGGGCCGACGCCGAGCTTCTCGAGGATCTTCTTCTCCAGCTCGTTGGCCAGGTCGGGGTTGTCCTTGAGGAAGGTGCGGGCGTTCTCCTTGCCCTGGCCGAGCTGGTCGCCGTCGTAGGTGAACCAGGCGCCGGCCTTGCGGACGATGCCGGCCTCGACGCCGACGTCGATCAGGCCACCCTCGCGGCTGATGCCCTTGCCGTACATGATGTCGAACTCGGCCTGCTTGAACGGCGGGGCGACCTTGTTCTTGACGACCTTGACGCGGGTGCGGTTGCCGACCGGGTCGGTGCCGTCCTTGAGCGTCTCGATGCGACGCACGTCGAGGCGGACCGACGCGTAGAACTTCAGGGCCCGGCCACCGGTGGTGGTCTCGGGCGAGCCGAACATCACGCCGATCTTCTCGCGGAGCTGGTTGATGAAGATGGCGGTCGTGCCGGCGTTGTTGAGCGCGCCGGTCATCTTGCGCAGCGCCTGCGACATCAGCCGGGCCTGGAGGCCGACGTGGCTGTCGCCCATCTCGCCCTCGATCTCGGCACGGGGAACCAGCGCGGCCACCGAGTCGATGACGATCAGGTCGAGCGCGCCGGAGCGGGTCAGCATGTCGGCGATCTCGAGGGCCTGCTCACCGGAGTCGGGCTGCGAGACCAGCAGCGCGTCGGTGTCGACGCCCAGCGCCTTGGCGTAGTCGGGGTCGAGCGCGTGCTCGGCGTCGATGAACGCCACGATGCCGCCGGCGCGCTGGGCGTTGGCCACCGCGTGCAGGGCGACGGTCGTCTTGCCGGAGGACTCCGGACCGTAGATCTCCACGACCCGGCCGCGCGGCAGGCCGCCGAGGCCGAGCGCGACGTCGAGGGCGATCGAGCCCGTCGGGATGATCTCCAGCGGCGCCCGGGTGTCGTCGCCCAGCCGCATGACCGAGCCCTTGCCGAACTGCTTCTCGATGTTGGCGAGCGCGGCGTCGAGGGCCTTCTCGCGGTCTCCACCAGCCATGTGGTCCGTCCTTCGATCGTGATGTCTGTGATGTCAGGTCGAGAGGCTAGACACACCCACCGACAGCGCGCTGGGCCTCACCCGGCGCCTGTGGATGGCCGCCTGATCGACCCTGCACGCAGGAACCTAGTCGAACAGGTATTCGAGCGCGCGCCGACACGCCGACCACTGGCAGGGTGGCGCCATGAGCTTGTCGATCCGCCCCGTGGACCCGTGGGACGAGGACGAGATGGACGTCCTCCAGGCGCTGTACGTCGAGGCGCAGCGCGCCGAGGTCCCGGACGCCCGCGTCTACTCGCGCGCCGACAGCGTGGCCCTGCTCCGGCGTACCGAGGGCGGCGTCTTCTACCACGCGTTCGCCGGCTTCGAGGGCGACCAGATGGTCGGCCAGACGTGGGTGGTCGGCAGCACGATCGACAACCTGCACCTGGCACACCTGTGGGCCTGGGTGCCTCCCCGCTTCGGCCGGCGGGGCCACGGCACCGCCCTGGTCGAGGTCGCCGAGCAGCACCTGCGCGAGCTGGGCCGGCGTACCGCCGTCACCCAGACCTGGATCGGCGACGGCTCCGGCGGCTACCGGGCGTTCGCCGAGCGGCTCGGCTACTCCCTGGCGCAGACCCAGGTCGAGCGCCGCCAGCGGCTGCCGATGGACGAGGCGACCCTGGCCCGGCTGGAGGCGGAGGCCGCCCGCCACAGCGAGGGGTACACGCTGCGCACCGTCGTGGGTCCGATCCCCGACGACCTGGTCCCCGGTTTCCTCACCCTCTACAACCTGATGAACGTCGAGATGCCCACCGGCGACATCGACCTCGAGGAGGGTCGCCGGACCCCCGAGGTGCAGGCGCAGCAGGAGGACGAGCTCCGCGACCAGGGCCGCACCCGGCTGACCGTGCTGGCGTACGCCCCCGACGGCCAGGCGGTCGCCTACTCCAACGTCGTCACCGGCGCACCCGACAGCGACGACCCCGGGATCGACCAGTGGGCCACGATCGTGCACCCCGACCACCGCGGCCACCGGCTGGGGCTGGCCGTCAAGTGTGCGCTGACCCGCGCGATCCAGGAGAACTTCCCCGAGGCCGAGTACGTCCGCACGCAGAACGCCGAGACCAACGCCCCGATGGTCGCCATCAACGAGGCCATGGGGTTCGAGATCCACACCGTCGAGGGCGAGTTCCAGAAGCACCTGGACTAGGCGTCAGCCGCGCAGCGACGACCCGAACTCGGCGCGCGCGGCGGCGACGTCGTACGCCGGCACGTGCGCCTCGACGAGGTCGAAGGTCTCCTCGGTCAGCCGCACCAGGTCGGGCACGCCCTCGCGCGGGACGGCGAGCACCTGCCGGATCCGCGCCTCGAGGTCCGGCGGCGCCAGATCCAGCTGCGCGCACTCGAAGGCGAGCCACTTGTGGAACGGGTGCGGCACGTACCTGCGGTTGACGGCGAACAAGGCGTCGAGCACGGCGTGCACGCCCTCGACCACGTCGCGCGTCAGCAGCACGGGGTCGTCGCGCGCGACGAGCATCTCGAGCCGCTCGACGGGTCGGGGCGGCAGCGCCTGGTCGAGCATCGCGAGGGCGAGCGGCTCGGGGTACGGCGCCAGCCGGGCCCGCCAGTCCTCGATCAGGCTCTCCCCCGCCAGCGCCCGACCGTCGAGCAGCGCCGTCGCCCGGACCTGGAGCTCCGGCTCGGTGTCGCCCTCGCGCAGCGCGTCGAGGTAGCCGTCGATGGTCGCGGTCACGAACTGGCTGACGTCGACCTTGACGCCGTCGAGCCGGACCCCGTCGGCCCACTCGTGCTCGTCGACCTCGGCGTAGACCCACTCCCAGCCGGCGTCGTCGACGACCGCCCGCCTCTCGGCGTCGCTCGGGGCGCGCCGCCAGTAGACGTCGACCTCGACGTCGGACCGGGCGTCGGCGAGGCCGCGGGCCACCGAGCCGGCCAGCAGCACGGCCGCGACGCCGTCGGCCGCGGCGTACCGTCTGCGCCATGCGTTCGGCGACCGCGATGCGTCGGGCCAGCTCGTCCACGGGGCCGATCGTCACATCGATGAGGCGTCGGACGCGACCGGTTTCGTCTGTCGTGCCGCGCTGTACGCCGCGACGCCGACCGCGGTGGGCAAGACGCACGCGATCAGTGCCAACACGTTGAAACCCCACGCGTCGACGATCATCCCGGAGAGGGCGCTCGCCCCCGCCGCCGCCAGCCCCATGACGAGGTCCGAAAGACCCTGGATGTCGGCGCGGGAGTCGAGTGGCGCGTTGTCGGTGATCATCGTCGAGCCCGCCACGGTGGAGAACGACCAGCCCAGGCCGAGCAGGAACAGACCGACGAACACCTGCCAGGAGGTGCCCTCGGGTGAGGCCGACGCCACGACGCAGTGCGACGAGGAGCAACGTGGCACCTGCCATCGCCGCCGGGGCCCTGCCCACGCGGTCGGTGACGATGCCGGCCACGGGGGCGAAGGCGAACATGCCGAGCACGTGCACGCTGATCACCACGCCGATGATCTCCAGGTCGGCGCCGCCGTGAGCCATGTGGAGCGGCGTCATCACCATCACCATGATCATCGCGGCGTGGGCGCCGGCCATCACGACCATCGCCGCGATGCAGCAGCGGGCGCTCGCGCACCACGGTGAGCGCCTTCTTCCACGACGTGTGCGAGACGACCGGGACGTCGGCCGCCTGGCGGGCGAGCTGGAGCGGGTCCGGCCGCAGCGCGACGAACAGCACGAGGCCCGCGGCCAGGATGCCGACGGTCCCGACTGCAAAGGGTCCGGTGAGCTCGGGCAACGACAGCTGCCGGGCGGTCCAGACGCCGAGTCCGGTGAGGTTGGGTCCGGCGACCGCACCGATCGTCGATGCCCACACGACGATCGACAGCGCGCGAGCCCGCGAGTGCGCAGCGGCGAGGTCGGTGGCGGCGTACCGGCTGCTGTTGTTGGCAGCGGACGTCGCACCGAGCAGCGCCGCACCGAGGAGCAGCAGCGTCATCGACTCGGCGACCCCGCCGGCGACGGCGAGCATGCTGCCGGCCGCGCCGATGAGGTAGCCGGTCACCAGGCCCGCGCGCCGCCCTCGCCGTGACATCAACCGAGCGAGGAGGTACGACGCGACCGCAGCCCCGAGGACCTGGCTGGTCTGCACGAAGCCTGACTGCGTGTCGGAACCGGAGATGTCGCGGGCGAGCAGGGCCGCGGTCGCGAAGCCGATCGTCATGCCGAGCGCGCCGACCGCCTGACTGACGATCAGCACCCGCACGGTGTGCCGCTGGACCGCCTCGAGATCGGTAGGAGCCAGGGTCACCGGTCGACCGGAGGCAGCTCGAGGGTCCGCCAGACCGCGGCCCAGACCTCCTTGGGCGTCACGCCGGCGTCGAGGGCCTCGGTCGGGGTCCGCCCGCCGAGCTCGGCGATGACGGTCTGCGACGCCCAGTGGCGGGCGTACCCGGCCCCCAGCGCCGCCTCGATCCGGGCCCAGAACTCCGTGTGTCGCACTGCTACGCCCTGGTCGCGAAGACCGCGAGCCACGACTCGCTGGGCCGGTCGAGGGGGGTGCTGTCGCCGCGGCGTACGTCGTCGACGACCCAGCCGGCCTCGGTGAGGTGCGCGCGCAGCGGGTCCTCGCGCCAGTAGGTGAAGAAGCGGGGCGCGCCGACGTGACCGTGGACGGACCAGCCCGCGCCGTCCCCTTCCTTGAGGGTCAGGTGGAGCGTGCCGCCGGGCCGGGTGACGGCGGCCAGGCGGGCGAGCACCTCGGGCAGCGCTTCCCGGGCGACGTGGAGCAGGGACGCGTTGGCCCAGACCCCGTCGTACGGCGCCCCGCCCCGCAGCGTGTCGGTGAGGTCGTCGCGGAGCGGGTCGAGCTGGTCGGCGAGGTAGCCGGCAGCGCGGAGCTGGTCGACGAAGGCGGGGGTGATGTCGGTGCGCCGGACGCTGAGGCCGATCTGCTCGAGCGCCGCCGCGTCCCGGCCGGGCCCGGAGCCGATCTCCAGCACGCGCGCCTCGGTGCCGACGAGGTCGACGAAGTGGTTGAGGTTGTGGGTGACCTCGTCGGGCATCGCGCTGGTGCCCGAGGCGTACTCGCCGGCGTACGCGTCGTAGGAGCCGATGGTCACCCGCTCCGCCATCGTCGACACGTCGTGCAGGTGGTGCTCGATGTCGTGGAGGTGGTACCTCCCGAGCGAGGCGATGTTGAACACGCTGCCGTCGCTGCGGATGCCCTTGCGACCCCAGTCGTCGTCCGGGACCGAGGCGTAGAGGTCCCCCACGGCGTACGCCGACGCCACCAGGGTCGGCCCGACGATCGCGGGCACCTGCTGGTCGTAGCGCCGCTCGACGGCCGTCGTGTCCTGGTCCCAGTTGGCGAAGTGCGGCTCGTGCTCGGTCATCATCGCGGTCAGCCGCTCGTGGAAGACCTGGTGCACGTCGTGGACGTGGCAGGCGTACTCCAGCGGCGACCAGACGCCGGGCTCCGGCCGGACGGTCACGTCGGGCTCGCCCATCAGGGCCAGCCACACGACGGCGTTGGCGCGGATCCGGTGGGCCAGGTCGGCGACCGCGACGGTCGAGGCGTCGTAGCCGCACTCCGGGCACGGCTTGTCGAGCACCCAGGTCCAGTCCTTGGTGTCGGGCGTGATGGGCCCGGCGGTCGTCATGGCGGCATCCTCTCAGGAGTGCGGGCCGGTTGATCGAACGGGCAGAGTGAGGGCATGGAGATCCGCGCTGCCACTCGGGACGACCTGGTCGAGGTCTCGGCCATCTACGACCACCACGCTCGCTCGTCGACCACGGCGCTCGACGACGAGTCGCCCGGACCGGAGCGCTGGGCCGCCAAGGTCGGCGACGAGACGCGCCGGGGCGAGCACCTGCTGGTCGTGGTCGCCGAGGACGGTGAGGTCCGTGGGTACGCCGAGTCGTCGGTCTACCGCGACCGGTCGGCGTACGAGCAGACACGCGAGGTCGCGGTGTACCTCGGCCTCGACGCGCAGCAGCAGGGCTTCGGCCGGCGGTTGTACGACGAGCTGCTGGGGAAGCTCCGTGACGACGGGATCCACGTGGCCGTCGCCGTGATCGCGCTGCCCAACGAGGCCAGCGAGCGGCTGCACCGCGCGTGCGGGTTCACCGAGGCCGGGGTGCTGCGCGAGGTGGGTTGGAAGTTCGCGGCGTGGGTCGACACGGCGTACTGGCTGCTGCGTCTCGGCGAGGAGACGCCCGCCTCATGATGATCCGGCCGAGCGAGCTACGGGCGATCCAGGACGGCGGCATCGACCTCGCGTTCCGGCGCTGGGAGCGCCCGCGCGTGGTGGTGGGGACGAAGATGCGCACCGGCGTCGGGCTGGTCGAGGTGACGTCGGTGTCGGAGGTGGCCGTGGAGTCGCTGACGGAGGAGGACGCCCGACGGGCGGGTTCGCCGTCGCTGGCCGCGCTCGTGGCCGCGCTCGCGCCGAAGTCCGACCGGCCGGCGTGGCGGGTCGGGCTGCGGCACGCGGGGGCCGACCCGCGGGCGGAGCTGCGGTCGACAGTGCCCACCAAGGAGGAGGTCGCCGCCATCGTCGCGCGGCTCGAGCGCCTCGACCGGGCGTCGTCGTCCGGACCCTGGACGCGGACGACGCTCGACCTCATCGACCGCAACCCGGAGCGCCGCGCCCCGGACCTCGCGGCGAAGGTCGGTCGCGAGACCGCGGCGTTCAAGACCGACGTCCGCAAGCTCAAGGAGCTCGGGCTGACCGAGTCGCTGGCGATCGGCTACCGCTTGTCACCTCGCGGCGAGGTCGTCGTGGACAAGCTGCGGGGGCGGCGTCGCAAGCGGCCGCCGCGTCCCGAGGGGACGCCGCTCCCCCGGTCCATCGGTGCCCCGGCCACCCGGGCCCTGCGGGCCGCCGGGCTGACGTCGCTGGAGTCGCTGGGTGCCGTCACCGAGGCGGAGCTGCTCGCCATGCACGGCGTCGGCCCCGTCGCCATCGCCCGCCTGCGCGAGGCGCTGGCCGACGCGGGGTTGTCGTACCGGGCTACTTGAGCAGCAGCAGGTCGAGGCGGCGGCGGACGAGCAGCAGGCCGAGCACGCCCATCACGACGAGGTAGACGACCGACCACACCGACGCCATCGACACGGCTCCGGTGGTGAGCTCGCGGCACAGCACGACGCCGCGGTAGAGCGGCGTCAGCTCGACCACCCAGCGGATCGTGTCGGGGTACGCCGTGACGGGGAAGAAGGTGGCCGAGAACAGGAACAGCGGCAGCTGGGCGAGGGTGATCTTGTCGAAGTCCTGCCACGACCGCATGTACGTCGTCAGCCCCATGCAGACGGCCGCGAACGCGAACCCGATGAGCATCGCCGCCGGCAGCGCGAGCACCGCCCACCACGAGTGCAGCATGCCCATCACGCCCATCACTCCCAGGAACGCGAGGGAGTAGACGCCGCCGCG
This sequence comes from uncultured Actinomycetota bacterium, assembly GCA_963839565.1. Classification (GTDB taxonomy): domain Bacteria; phylum Actinomycetota; class Actinomycetes; order Propionibacteriales; family Nocardioidaceae; genus Nocardioides. Next base: position 55,571 of record CAWIVR010000006.1, read on the forward strand.
GAGCTGGCCCCAGGCGATCTCGCCGCGCGCGATGTCGCTCGTGGACAGCGGCGTCGCGAGCATCTGGTCGTAGAGCTTGTCGAACTTCAGCTTGAAGAAGACGTTGAACGTCATGTCGATCAGCGCGCCGTTGAACGCCGACGCGGCGAGCATGGCGGGCGCCACGAACGACGCGTAGTCGATCACCTGGCCGTTGAACTCGAAGCTCTCGATGAGCTGACCGACGCCGATGCCGATCGAGAGGAGGTAGAAGAACGGCTCGAGGAACCCCGTGATGAACAGCTTCCACGCCTTGCGGTAGACGAGGTAGTTGCGCAGCACGAGCAGCCGCGCCGCCGCGACGGCGGTCAGCGGGGGCACCAGGTCGGCGGCCGTCGACGAGGTGAGCGACCGGTCGTCGGGGTAGGTGGTCGCCATCAGGACACCAGCCGCTTCCTCAGGCCGGTCACCGACCAGCGCAGCCCCACCAGCGTCAGCACGAGCAGGACCGCCGCGTTGATGGCGGCCACGGCCCAGTCGACGTTGTCGAGCATGAACATCCGCGACAGGTTCACGCCCTGCCACAGCGGCGTCAGCCGCGCGATCCACGCCCCGAACTCACCCAGGTTGGCGACGGGGAAGAACGCGCCGGAGAACAGGAACATCGGGAACACCCCGAGCCGGAACAGCACGCCGAAGCCCTCGGGTGTCGACATGCGGGTCGTGAGCGCGTAGACCAGCGACCCGAACGCCGTACCGACGAGGATCTGCGACAAGAAGGCCAGGACCGCGCCCCACCACGTCTCGATCACGCCGAACGGCGCCACCACCAGCATGAACACCGCGCACGTGCTCGCCACCCGCGCCGTCACGAACACCAGGTGGGCGAACACCACGTCCCGGACGGCCAGCGGCGTGGCCAGCATCGACTCGTAGACGCGCTGCCACTTGATCATGCCCATGACGGGGTACGTCGTCTCGCCGACGGCCGTCTGCATGGCGTGCGCCGCGACCAGGCCGGGGACGAGGAAGGCGAGGTACGAGGTCGCGCCCTCGAGCTCGGAGGGGTCCACCTCGATGAAACCGCCGAGGAGCACCCCCATCGCCACGACGTAGAACAGCGGCGCGACGAACGACGAGATCGCCGTGCCCTTCCAGGTCCGGCGGTAGACCGTCAGCCAGTAGTCGACCTGGCGGCCGATGCCCTCGGTGACGGGCACGCCCTCGGTGACGGCCATCAGTCGACCAGGGTGCGGCCGGTGAGGTGGAGGAAGACGTCCTCCAGCGTGGAGCGGCGAACGAGCACCGCGACCGGCCGGAGACCGCGCTCGTGGACCTTGGCCGCGACCTCGTCGCCGTCGTCGCTGTAGACCAGCAGCCGGTCGGGGAGCACCTCGACGCGCTCGCCGAGGTCGGCGACCTTCTCGGCCAGGGCGTCGTGGGTCTCGTCCTCGCCGGCCACCCCGAACCGGAGCTCGGTCACCTCGCGGGTGGAGTGCTCCTGGATCAGCGCGGCGGGCGAGCCCTCGGCCACGATCACGCCCTTGTCCATCACCACCAGCCGGTCGCACAGCTGCTCGGCTTCGTCCATGTAGTGCGTCGTGATGACGAGCGTGACTCCCGTCTGCTTGAGCCGGAACAGCTTGTCCCACAGCAGGTGCCGGGCCTGCGGGTCGAGGCCGGTCGTCGGCTCGTCGAGCAGGAGCAGGTCGGGGCGGTTGATGAGCGAGCGGGCGATCGTCAGCCGCCGCTTCATGCCGCCGGAGAGGTCCTCGACCTTGGACTTCGCCTTCTCGGTGAGCTGGACGAACTCCAGCAGCTCCTGGGCCCGCTCGCGGACGTCGGCGGCCGCGATCCCGAAGTACCTGCCGTAGATGAAGAGGTTGTCGAAGACGTTGAGCTCGGTGTCGAGGGTGTCCTCCTGCGGGCAGACGCCGAGCCGGCCGCGGATGGCCGGACCGTCCTTCGCCGGGTCGCGGCCGAGGATGCGTAGCTCGCCGCCGCTGACCGGCGAGACGGCGGCGATCATCCGCATGGTCGAGGACTTGCCGGCGCCGTTCGGTCCGAGGAAGCCGAACGCCTCACCCTTGCGCACGGCGAGGTCGATGCCGCGGACCGCCTCGAAGTCGCCGAACGACTTGCGCAGGTCTCGCGCCTCGATCATCAGGTCCTCGGAGCTGGCTGGATCTGGCACGCCTGCGACCCTAGGACACCCCGCCGACGTCCCCCGAAGGGGATAACGCGTTGGGTTTGTCGGCGGCATCGGGGAGGATCACCGCGTGCCCCAGGCCCTTGACCAGACCCCCGCGCCCCTGAACCTCCCCGCCGCCGACGGTTTCGCCGCCTGGCTCGACGAGCGGTGTGCCGCGGGCCTCCAGGCCGCACGCGACGCCGCCGACCGGCTCAAGGCCGGCGAGGCGACCACACCCGACCAGGCGCTGCGCATCTGGGACGAGGGCATGATCGGCATGAGCAACGCCGCGTCGGTCGGCTCGCTGTTCAGCGAGGTGCACCCCGACGAGGCCGTCCGCTCGCGCGGGGAGGCCGCGGTCCAGGACGTGCAGAAGCTCGGCACCGAGCTGCAGCTCGACCGCGAGCTGTACGACGTGTTCGCGGCCCTCGACGCGGCTGCGCTCGACCCCCAGGGCGCCCGGCTGCTCGACAAGACGCTGACGGACTTCCGCCGCGCCGGCGTCGACCGCGACGACGCGACCCGCGCGCGGATCACCGAGATCAACGAGCAGATGACGGTCATCGGCCAGGAGTTCAGCAAGAACATCCGCGACGGCAAGGGCACCATCCGGGTCGCACCCGAGCGGCTCGACGGCCTCCCGCAGGACTGGCTCGACGAGCACCCGGCCGAGGAGCGACGGCCTGGTCACCGTCACCACCGACTACCCCGACGCCATCCCGGTGCGCACCTTCTGCAAGGACCGCGACGTACGCCGCGAGATGGTCGCCGCGTTCCTCAACCAGGGCTACCCGCAGAACGAGCCGCTCCTGGGCGAGCTGTTCGAGCTCCGTGAGGAGCTCGCCCGGCTGGTCGGCTACGACACCTGGGCCGACTACGACGCCGGCGTGAAGATGATCGGCAAGGGCTCGGCGATCCCGGAGTTCATCGAGCGGATCACCGAGGTGTCCCAGGAGTCCGCCGAGCGTGACCGCGAGATCCTGCTGGCCCGCCTGCGGGTCGACCACCCCGACGCGACCGCGATCGACGGCGTCGACTACCCGTACTACGAGGAGCTGGTCCGCAAGGAGCAGTACGACGTCGACGCCCAGGTCGTGCGCACCTACTTCGACTTCACCCGCGTGCGCGCCGGCCTGCTCGACGTGACCGCCCGCCTGTTCGACCTCACCTACACCCCCGTCGACGACGCGGTGGTCTGGGACCCGGACGTGACGGCGTACGACGTCTCGCTCGCTGGAGAGACCCTGGGCCGCATCTACCTCGACCTGCACCCGCGCGAGGGCAAGTACTCGCACGCGGCGCAGTTCACGATCACCGACGGCATCTCCGGCACCCAGCTCCCCGAGGGCGTGCTGGTCTGCAACTTCAACAAGGGGCTGATGGAGCACGACGACGTGGTGACGCTCTTCCACGAGTTCGGGCACCTCGTGCACCACGTGCTCGCGGGCCGGGCCGACTGGAGCCGGTTCGCCGGCGTGGCCACCGAGTGGGACTTCGTCGAGGCTCCGAGCCAGCTGCTCGAGGAGTGGGCGTGGGACGCCGGCGTGCTGCAGACGTTCGCCCTCAACGCCGACGGTGAGCCGATCCCGGCCGACCTGGTGGCCGCGATGAAGCGGGCCGATGACTTCGGCAAGGGCTACCAGGCGCGCACCCAGATGTTCTACGCCGCGATGTCCTACTGGTTCCACACCGACCGCCCCGACGACCTGACCGAGGCGACGATCCGCCTCCAGGAGCGGTACTCGATGTTCCGCTACGTCGAGGACACCCACATGTTCGCGGGGTTCGGGCACCTCGACGGCTACTCGTCGGGCTACTACACCTACATGTGGTCCCTGGTCATCGCGAAGGACCTCTTCAGCGCCTTCGACCCCGACGACCTCTTCGACCCCGTCACCGCCCACCGCTACCGCGACCTGATCCTCGCCCCCGGTGGCGCCCGCGACGCCGCCGACCTCGTCGAGGACTTCCTCGGCCGCCCCTACACCTTCGACGCGTACGGCGAGTGGCTGGCGCGGTAGAGGCCGGGCCTTGAAGGGATCCCCGGCCGACCGGAGAATCCCTGAACATGTCGGCGCTTGCAGAGACTGACAAGTTCAGGGAGAGGCCGATCGACGGCGCTGCGTGACACGTTGTCGGGTCGGAACACGCAGGGGATCGCCGCGGCTGTCCACAGGCGGCAGAGTCGTCGCTTTCGTGGCGGAGCCGTCAGCATCAGGCTCCTTCGGGTGGACACACTTCTCGAGGTGATCTGCGCCGAGCACGGCGTGTTCCTGCGACGCGAGGCCGAGGCTCTCGGCTACCACGACCATGCCATCGCGCGAGCGATCCGGTCGGGTCAGTGGGTTCGCGTACGGCGCGGCGCCTACATCCTCGCGCACATCTACGAGCCACTGGACCTTGCCGGAAGGTACGACCTGTTGTGCCGCGCCGCCGTTCGCCAAGCCCAGACCACGGTGGCGCTCAGTCACACCAGCTCGCTCGGTCAGTGGGGATGTCCTCTGTGGGAAGCCTCTTGATCGACGGTCCACCTGACGCGACCGGACGAGAAGGCGGGGAGACGCGAGGCACGGCATCTGCCAGCATCGCGGCAAACTGGTCGACGGGCGACCTGGTCGAACGCGACGGCCTCCTCGTCACCAGCGCCACTCGCGCGGCGCTGGAATACACGACGCTGGCCGACGTGGAGCACAGCCTGGTGGAGATCGACTACCTCCTGCACGAGTCGCTGGTGACGCTTGTCGGCCTCCGGCGCGCTACGCCTCGATGACCCACTGGCCGGACACCCTGACCACCGACCTGGTGCTGCGTCTGGCTGACGGCCGCAGCGAGTCCGTCGGCGAGACGCGGATCCGCTACTTGGTGTTGGGCCAGGGATTGCCGGCACCTGAGGTGAACTACCCCATCGTGGATGAGAACGGCCTTGTGGTCGCGCGGGTCGACCTCGCCTGGCCGCAGCTGGGGGTCTTCCTCGAGTTCGACGGCAAGGTGAAGTACGAGGGATTGCTGCGTGACGGCGAACGCGCCTCCGATGTCGTTGTGCGGGAGAAGCAGCGGGAGGACATGATCCGCCGCCTCACCGGCTGGCGGTGCATCCGCGTCGTCTGGGCCGACCTCTACACCCCGCGGCAGACGGCCGACAGGGTCCGCGAGATGTTCCGCCTGGCCGCAGCCTGACGGTACTTGTCTGCCTTTGCCTCGACTTGTCGGCCCGTGCAGAGGCTGACAAGTTCAGGGATCCCCGGCTGACCGGGGATTCCTTGCCCCAGCCCGCTGTCGGTGGCGTGAGCAAGACTGAACGCGTGCAGACAGGTCTCGAGCGCTTCAGCGAACCCACGCGGGCGTGGTTCGCGGCGGCGTTCGCGGAGCCCACGCCGGCGCAGCAGGGGGCGTGGGACGCGATCGGGGCCGGGAGGCACGCGCTGGTCGTGGCGCCGACGGGGTCCGGCAAGACGCTGGCGGCGTTCCTGTGGTCGATCGACAAGCTGCTCACGGCGCCGGTGCCGGAGAAGGCGAAGCGCTGCCGGGTGCTCTACATCTCGCCGCTCAAGGCGTTGGGGGTCGACGTCGAGCGCAACCTGCGGGCCCCGCTCGCAGGCATCCGCCACACCGCAGACAGAGTCGGGGGCGCCAAGCTGCCCGAGATCCGCGTCGGCGTCCGGTCCGGCGACACCACCGCCCAGGAACGGCGCAGGCTGACCAGCCAGCCGCCCGACATCCTCATCACCACGCCCGAGTCGCTGTTCCTGATGCTGACCTCGCAGGCGCGCGAGTCCCTCCGCGGTGTCGACACCGTCATCGTCGACGAGGTGCACGCCGTCGCCGGGGGCAAGCGCGGCGCCCACCTCGCCGTGAGCCTCGAGCGGCTCGACGCCCTGCTCGAGAAGCCCGCCCAACGGATCGGCCTCTCCGCGACCGTACGGCCGCTCGACGAGGTCGCCCGGTTCCTCGGCGGGCACGCGCCAGTCGACATCGTGGCCCCTCCGGCCGACAAGGCCTGGGACCTCAAGGTGGTCGTCCCCGTCGAGGACATGACGGCACCCGACGGCGACGAGGTCGAGACCGACGACGACGCCGACGACGGCCGCAGCGGCTCGATCTGGCCGCACGTCGAGGAGCACGTCGTCGACCTCGTCGAGCAGCACCGCTCCACCATCGTCTTCGCCAACTCCCGCCGCCTCGCCGAGCGGCTGACCGCGCGCCTCAACGAGATCGCCACCAACCGGGCCGGCGGCGACCTGCCGGATACCGGCAAGCAGCCGGCCCAGATCATGGCCCAGTCCGGCGCCAGCGCCGGAGCCGAGGTCGTCATCGCCAAGGCCCACCACGGCTCGGTCTCCAAGGAGCAACGGTCGATCATCGAGGACGACCTCAAACGCGGCCGCCTCCCCTGCGTGGTCGCCACCAGCAGCCTCGAGCTCGGCATCGACATGGGCGCGGTCGACCTCGTCATCCAGATCGAGTCCCCGCCCAGCGTCGCCAGCGCCCTCCAGCGCGTCGGCCGCGCCGGCCACCAGGTCGGCGAGGTGTCGCGCGGCGTGCTCTTCCCCAAGCACCGCGGCGACCTCGCCCAGACCGCCGTGGCCGTCGAACGGATGCGCTCCGGCGCCATCGAGTCGATGCGCGTCCCGACCAACCCGCTCGACGTGCTGGCCCAGCAGGTCGTCGCCACCACCGCCCTCGAGGCGTGGGCGGTCGACGACCTCTACGACCTCGTACGCCGCAGCGCACCGTTCGCCGCCCTCCCCCGCAGCGCCTTCGAGGCGACCCTCGACCTCCTCAGCGGGCGGTACCCCTCCGACGAGTTCGCCGAGCTCCGCCCCCGCGTCGTCTGGGACCGCGTCGGCGGCACCATCACCGGCCGCCCCGGCGCCCAGCGGCTCGCCGTCACCAGCGGCGGCACCATCCCCGACCGCGGGCTGTTCGGGGTCTTCCTCGTCGGCGAGGGCACCGGCCGGCGGGTCGGCGAGCTCGACGAGGAGATGGTCTACGAGTCCCGCGTCGGTGACGTGTTCGCGCTGGGCGCCACCAGCTGGCGGATCGAGGACATCACCCACGACCGGGTGCTGGTCACCCCCGCCCCCGGCATCCCGGGCCGACTGCCGTTCTGGAAGGGCGACACCCTCGGCCGACCGTCCGAGCTCGGCGAGGCCATCGGCGGCTTCACCCGCGAGCTCGCGGCGCTCCCGGCGAAGCAGGCCAACGCGCGCGCCGCCGAGGCCGGCCTCGACCCGTACGCCGCGGACAACCTCGTCACCTACGTCCACGAGCAGGTGGAGGCCACCCGGGTCCTGCCCAGCGACCGCACGCTGCTGGTCGAACGGTTCCGCGACGAGCTCGGCGACTGGCGGCTGGTCCTGCACTCCCCCTACGGCACGCCCGTCCACGCGCCGTGGGCGCTGGCCATCAACGCCCGGCTCCGCGAGCGGTACGGCGTGGACGGACAGGCGATGGCCTCCGACGACGGCATCGTGATCCGGATCCCCGACACCGACGTCGACCCGCCGAGCGGCGAGGTCGTCGTCTTCGAACCCGACGAGATCGAGCAGCTGGTCACCGCCGAGGTCGGCGGCTCCGCGCTGTTCGCGGCCCGGTTCCGCGAGTGCGCCGCCCGCGCGCTCCTGTTGCCGCGACGCGACCCGGGTCGGCGTTCGCCGCTGTGGCAGCAGCGCCAACGCGCCGCCCAGCTGCTCGACGTCGCCGCGAAGTACCCGTCCTTCCCGATCGTCCTCGAGGCCGTCCGCGAGTGCCTCCAGGACGTCTACGACCTGCCCGCGCTGGTCACGCTGATGAGACGCCTCGACCAGCGCGAGGTCAGCGTCTCCGACATCGAGACCCAGACGCCGTCCCCCTACGCGCGCACGCTCCTGTTCGGGTACGTCGCCCAGTTCGTCTACGAGGGTGACTCGCCCATCGCCGAGCGCCGGGCCGCCGCCCTGTCGCTCGACCAGGGCCTGCTGGCCGAGCTGCTGGGCCGTGCCGAGCTGCGCGAGCTGCTCGACCCCGAGGTGCTCGCCGAGGTCGAGGCCGAGCTCCAGCGCCTGGTCCCCGACCGCAAGGCCAAGGACGTCGAGGGCGTGGCCGACCTGCTGCGCCTCCTCGGTCCTTTGACCGTCGCGCAGGTAGCGGAGCGGTCCGTGCCCGGCACCGACGTCGACGACTGCCTCGAGCGGCTGGGTACGGCCCGCCGCGCGGCCGTGGTCCGGATGGCCGGCGAGGAGCGCTGGACCGCCGTCGAGGACATCGGCCGGCTGCGTGACGCCCTCGGCGTGCCCGTGCCCCCCGGCATCCCCGACGTGTTCACCGAGTCCGTCGACGACCCGCTCGGCGACCTCGTCGCGCGGTACGCCCGCACCCACGGTCCGTTCACCGTCGCCGACCTCGCCACCCACCTGGCGCTGGGAGCCGCCGTGGTCCGGCACACCCTGCTGCGGCTCGGCGGCCAGGGCCGGGTGCTCGACGGCGAGTTCCGCCCCGCCGGCACGGAGACCGAGTGGTGCGACGCCGAGGTGCTGCGCCGACTGCGACGCCGCTCGCTGGCCCGGCTGCGCAAGGAGGTCGAGCCGGTCGACCCGCAGGCCCTGGCCCGGTTCCTGCCGGCCTGGCAGTCGGTGGCCGACGGCAACCCGACCGGGCGGCGCGGGCTGCGCGGCGTCGACGGCGTGCTGACCGCCATCGACCAGCTGGCAGGGGCGCCGGTCCCCGCGTCGGCCCTCGAGCAGCTGGTGCTGGCCGCGCGGGTGCGCGACTACGAGCCGGCCTACCTCGACGAGCTCACCACCTCGGGTGAGGTCGTCTGGGCCGGGCAGGGAGACCTGCCCGGCAACGACGGCTGGGTGGCGCTGCACCTCGCCGACCAGGCCCCGCTGACCCTGCCGCCGCCGACGCCGTTCGAGCACTCCGAGCTGCACCAGGCGGTCCTCGACGCCCTGGCACCCGGTGGCGCCTGGTTCTTCCGCCAGCTGTCCGACCAGGTGGCGGCCACCGACGACCGGGCCCTCGCCGGCGTGCTCTGGGACCTCGTCTGGGCCAGCCGCATCAGCAACGACACCCTGACCCCGCTGCGCGCGCTGATCCGCGGCGGCAAGACCGCCCACCGCACGCGCCAGGCCCCGGCCCGCACGCGCACGACCGTGTCGGGCCGGCCCCGGATGCCGACGCGCGGCGGCCCACCCGAGACGGCCGGGCGCTGGGCGATCCTGCCCACCCTCGACGACGACCCCACCCGCCGGGCCCACGCCGTCGCGGAGCGCCTGCTCGACCGCCACGGCGTGGTCACCCGCGGCGCCGTGGCCAGCGAGCGGGTCCCGGGCGGCTTCGCGGCGGTCTACAAGGTGCTCGCGGCGTTCGAGGAGACCGGACGCTGCCGACGCGGCTACTTCGTCGGCACGCTCGGCGCGGCCCAGTTCGGCACGTCCGGCTCGATCGACCGGCTGCGCACGTACGCCGAGGTCCCCGACGACGCCAAGCCGGTGGCGGTCGCCCTGGCCGCGACCGACCCCGCCAACCCCTACGGCGCCGCCCTGCCGTGGCCCGACCGGCCGGAGCGCCCCGAGGGTGAGAGCAGCGGGCATCGCCCCGGCCGCAAGGCCGGCGCCATGGTCGTGCTCGTCGACGGCGCGCTGACGCTGTACGTCGAGCGCGGCGGCAAGACCCTGCTCACCTGGCCCGACGACCTGGAGCTGCTCGAGCCCGCCGCCCACGCCCTGGCCGAGTCGGCCCGTCGAGGCGCCCTCGGCCGGATCACCGTCGAGCGCGCCGACGGCGAGCAACTCCTGGGCTCCGGAGCCACGCCGCTGCGCGCGGCCCTCAACGCCGCCGGGTTCGTCGCCACCCCCCGCGGGCTGAGGCTGCGGCCCTCGGGCGGCTGACGTGCCCGAGGGAGACGCCGTCTGGCGGACCGCCCGGCGCCTCCACCAGGGCCTGTCGGGCCGGACGCTCGTGCGCACCGACTTCCGGGTCCCGGCCATCGCCACCGCCGATCTCGCGGGTGGGACCGTGGTCGAGACCGTCTCGCGCGGCAAGCACCTGCTCACCCGCATCGACCACGACCAACAGCACGTGGACCCTGCACACCCACCTGAAGATGGAGGGCTCCTGGCGCGTCTACGCGCCGGGCGAGCGCTGGGGCAAGGCCGGCCACACCGCCCGGGTCGTCCTCGACACCGGCGAGAAGGTCGGCGTCGGCTTCCAGCTGGGCATCGTCGAGCTGGTGCTGCGCGAGCACGAGGACCAGGTCGTCGGTCACCTCGGCCCCGACCTGCTCGGTCCCGACTGGGACGAGCACGAGGCCGTACGTCGCCTGACCGCCGACCGTGACCGTCCCCTCGGCGAGGCCCTGCTCGACCAGCGCAACCTCGCCGGCATCGGCACCATCTACCGTTCCGAGACCCTGTTCCTGTCCGGTGTCTCGCCGTTCGCCCCGGTGTCCGCTGTCGGGAACCTACCCAAGGTGGTCGACCTGGCGCGGAGGCTGCTGCTCGCCAACCGGCCCCGCCCGCAGATCACGACCACCGGCAACCCTCGGCGTGGCGAGCAGCTCTGGGTCTACGGCCGGGCGGGTGAACGGTGCCGTCGTTGCCGGACCCCGATCCGGCGGGCCATGCAGGGCCCACCGCCGTACGACCGCGTGACGTTCTGGTGCCCCTCGTGTCAGCCCGGGCCCGACGGTCCGATGGCGTCGCCCGCGCCGCACTGAGGCGCGCGTCCCTGGACAGTCCGCCGGCCGGTGGGCTAGAACGGAGCAGCGGGCAGACGAGGCGTAGCGAGGCCTGGCAGCCTCCCTGGACCAACCCGCGCGGGAGTCCAGGTGCCGGGCCGCGGCCCATGGGGAGGACACCATGAGCAACAAGCCTTGGCGGTGCCGCTTCGGCATCCACAAGTTCGTCTTCGTCTACACCGACGACAACCATCGATACCAACGCTGCAGCAGGTGCGGCAAGGACCATCCGGGGAGCAGCAGTGGCCCACTGGACCGCTTCCACGACATCGGTGGGGCTGGTTGAGAAGGCCGCACGGTTCCTGGGTCTGCTCCAGCCGGCCAGCCGTCGACGGCCCTGGCGACCCCGCTTGGTTCGGGGTTGGCGGTTCATCTGCTCCTCCTGAGGGACCCCACAACAGGTAGCTGAACCCGCCAGTCGGCGGGTGTGCGCGCACGCGTCGGTGGCGACCCTGGATGACGGGTTCCCCTGCGCGCACTCGACTCACGCATTCGGGTGACGGGGGTGGCAGGGGACCCACCACCTAGATCTGTGCGGGTGATCCCCCGCACAGACCGACGGCCTGGACCCTCGCGCCACACCAACAGCCCGGCGCCGAGGACTCACAGGGCGTGAGTGGCGAACGTCCAACCGATCTGGGTCATGTCGTCGTCGTCGTGGTTGCCCAGGGTGGCGACCCACTCGCGGAACGGCGCATAGGTGTTCTCCGCCTCGCTCAGGAGGCGATCGGCCTCGTCAGCGCCGTAGTGAGCCGGCATCAGCGTCCGGAGCTCCCAGTCGGCGTCCAGGTCGCCGCCGTCGAAGATGAAGGCGTACGTCGTGACGTCGCTTGCCTCCGTAGCCTTCAGCACCTGCCATCGGCCCTCCAGGTCGGGCCGCTGGGCTGCCACAGCCTCCTGGACCTTCACCAGGAACTCCTCGAAGGCCGCCACGCGATCCGTGCGGATCGGGTTGAGATAGATGTGGGTCATCGTCATCGCCCGATCGTGGCGCAGATGGCGAAGTCCCTCCGAGCGCTCCCACGACTATCCCCAATGTCAGGCACCGCTCCGTCGGGACAGGCGAGGAGCGAGCGCGAGGGTGCGATACACCATTTGGGTCATGCCCCCCCGGACACGCGATGTCACATTGGTAGATGGTCTCGGGTCCACCCACACTCGGGGCTTACCCAGGAGGTCCCATGAGGACTCGTTCGCTCATTCTCATCGCCGGGCTGGCCATCGTGGGCCTGGTCGGCACCGGCACGTCGGCCGTGGCCCAGCCGATCGACAAGGGCCACTTCCACGACGTCTTCACCGACGACCCCTACGACTGCGACGGCCTGCCGGCGCAGGACTCGGGCGACATCTCCGGCAACTTCGTCTTCAACCAGCGCGGGTCCTCGCCGTTCCCGTACTACCGGGAGAGCGTGCACGGCACCTTCGTGACCACCAACCTGCTCACCGGCGGCACCTTCACCCAGGTCTTCTCGTCCGTCAGCCAGGACCACGTCATCACCGACAACGGTGACGGCACCATCACCATCATGGTCAACGCTGCCGGCGGCTGGCGGGCCTACGACCAGTTCGGCAAGCTCGTGCTGAAGGATCCCGGCAACTTCCGGTTCTCCTTCGACGTCGACTACGGCGGCACTCCCGGCGACCCCTCGGACGACATCGAGATCGACGACTCGTTCCAGGTCGTGCGTGACTCCACCGGGCTCAACGACACCGAGGGTCGGGACTTCTGCGCGGACGTGCTGGAGTTCACCAGCTAGCGGCACTACGCCGCGGAGGCGACGACTTCGGAGCGGTTGCGCGCGCGCATCGGCTCCAGTGACGTCAGCAGCGCGGCCGCTTCCTCGACGGCCACGGCGTCGGAGACCTCACGCAGCACGTCGGACAGCGGGACCTCGAGGGCGTCGCACAGCGAGTAGAGGAGCTCGGAGGATGCTTCCTTCTGGCCGCGCTCGATCTCGGAGATGTAGCCCAGGCTGACCCTGGCCTCGGCCGAGACCTCACGCAGGGTGAGGCCACGCTGGGTCCGCTTGTCGCGGAGCACGTCGCCGAGCAGCCGACGGAACAGCACCATGCCCTCACCCTCCTTCGTCGTCGTTCGGTTTGCCCAACGCTACCCGAGGCCTGGTTCTTCCCCGGGGATATGGCCCACGACGACCCTCAGGGCCTCCTCACAGGTGCGGTCCTGGATGCTGCCACGGTCGCCGACCAGCTCCAGGGCGACCACGGCGTCGCGGCCGTCCGGCCCGGCCAGAGCGATGTAGACGGTCCCGACCTGCTTGCCTTCCTGGCGGTCCGGGCCGGCCACACCGGTCGTGCTCACGCCGTACGTCGCCCCCGTGAGGCGGCGGACGCCGTGCGCCATGGCCCGCGCGCACTCCGCAGAGACCACGCCGTACTGCTCGACCAGGGCCCGGGGCACGTCCAGCACCTCGACCTTGACGTCGGTGGCATAGGAGACGACACCACCGAGATAGACCTCGGACGAACCGGGAATCTCGGTCATGAGCGCCGCGAGGCGGCCGCCGGTCAGCGACTCGGCCGTGGCCAGGGTGGCCCCACGAGCCTGGAGGGCAGCGACGGTGGCCGCGGCGCGGGGAGCACGGGTGGTGTGTCGCACGTGGCTACTGTTCCTCACATGGCCCTGCCGATCGAGGACTATGCGCTCATCGGCGACCGTCACACCGCCGCGCTCGTCGGCAAGAACGGCTCGATCGACTGGCTGTGCCTGCCTCGCTTCGACTCCCCCGCCTGCTTCGCGGCGCTGCTCGGGGACGGGAGCCACGGATTCTGGCAGCTGGCGCCCACGACCGAGTTCGAGTCGACTCGGCGCTACGTCGACGACTCGGCCGCTCTGGAGACGACCTTCACCACCGCCGATGGTCAGGTGACCCTGCTCGACGTGATGCCGACCGGGGACAACCGATCGGACGTGGTGCGGATGGTGACCGGCATGGAGGGCACGGTGCGGATGCGGCACCAGTGGGTGGTGCGCCTCGACTACGGGCTGATCATCCCGTGGGTACGCCGCCGCGAGATCCACGGCGAGGAGGCGATCACCGCCGTGGCCGGCCCGGACAAGCTGGTCCTGCGCGGGCCGCGGCTCCCGATCGGCGACAAGCACCGCCACGTCGACGAGTTCGACGTCGCGGTCGGCGAGTCCCTCACCTTCTCGATGACGTGGGTCCCGTCGTACGAGCGCACGCCGCCGAGCGCCGACGCGCCCATCCTCGCGACGATCGCCGACGACCGGGAGTGGGCGGCGCGGTGCCACGCCGACGTGCCGCACGCGGACGTCGTACGACGCTCCCTCCTCACGCTGCGCCTGATGACGCACGAGCAGACCGGCGGCATCGTCGCGTCCCCGACCACCTCGCTGCCGGAGGACTTCGGCGGCGAGCGCAACTGGGACTACCGCTACTGCTGGCTGCGCGACGCGGCCCTGACCATCGAGTCGCTGATCGACGCCGGGTACACCGACGAGGCGGGGTTCTGGCGGCACTGGCTGCTCCGCGCCGTCGCCGGCGACCCCGACGACCTCCAGATCATGTACGCCGTCGACGGATCGCGGCACCTGCCCGAGCACACCCTCGACCACCTGCCCGGCTACGAGGGGTCCCGGCCGGTCCGGATCGGCAACGGTGCCGTCGAGCAGAAGCAGACCGACGTCCTCGGCGAGGTGATGGTCGCCCTGTCGGCTGCCCGCGCGGCCGGCCTGGGCAGCGACGAGGACTCCTGGGACCTGCAGCGCAGCCTCGTCAACCGGCTGGCGGAGACCTGGCGGGAGCCGGACCACGGCCTGTGGGAGATCCGCGGCCCCCAGCGCCACTTCACCCACTCCCGCGTGATGGTCTGGGCCGCCTTCGACCGAGCGGTCCGCGCCGTCGAGGTCGAAGGCATGGAGGGTCCCGTCGACCGCTGGCGTGAGGCCCGTGACGAGGTGTGCGAGGAGCTGATGACTCGCGGCTTCGACGCCGAGCTCAACACGTTCACGCAGCACTACGACACCCGTGAGGTCGACGCCTCGCTGCTGGTGCTGCCGCTCGTCGGCTTCATCGAGGGCGACGACCCCAAGATGCTCGGCACCATCGAGGCCATCGAGAAGGACCTGATGCGCGACGGTCTGCTGATGCGCTACCGCACCGAGACCGACGTGGACGGGCTCCCCGGCGGTGAGCACCCGTTTCTGGCCTGCTCGTTCTGGCTGGTCTCGGCGTACGCCGCGGCCGGTCGCCTCGACGACGCGAACGCGCTCTTCGACCGCCTGGTCGGGCTGGTCAACGACGTCGGCCTGTTGTCGGAGGAGTACGACCCCGGGAACGGCCGGATGGTCGGCAACTTCCCGCAGGCGTTCAGCCACCTGACGCTCGTCCAGGCCGCCTTCCGGCTGCGCGCGGCGTCCGCCATCGTGCGCTGACCCGCTGGTTGAGGAGGGCCGAGGCCGTCACGAAACCGGCGCAACCACTCGGTCGCGCCGGTTTCGTGACGGCAGTAGGTCCCTGAGGTCCTCAACCAGCGAGGGCGTTCAGCCGCGCACGACCCAGAGGTTGATGAACTTGTGGGCGCGCTTGTAACTTGTCGTTGCCGAGGTACTTGACCTTGAGCTCCTTCTTGCCCGTGGTCTGTGGAACTTCGGCAGCTTGATCGTCACCTTGCCGTCGACCAGCTTGCCCTTGTACTCCTTGCTGCCGATCTTCACCGCGGCCCAGCCCTTGGGCTGTCATGCCCGGGACCTTCACCTCGATCTCGACCACGGTGCGGGTCTTGCTGACGAGGGCCGGCTTGGGCGACTTGCTGGTCGCCAGCCGCGGCTTGGCCTTGATCTGGTGGTTGAACGTGCCGTGGAAGATGCCGACCGTGCGTGTCGGAGGGCTCGGCCACGACCGACAGCTGCGAGAAGCGGATGTCCGGCGTGCGGAAGTTCACCTTCGCCACCCCGTTGCTCACCGGGAACTCGCCCAGCTTGACCTGCTCAGGCTTGTTCTTCACCACGGCGGTGCCGTAGACGCCCACCTCGGTGTTCTCGGGCTGCCGAGGGAGGTCAGGTCGAGGCCGGACACGGTGAAGTGGTACTTCTTGTTCGGCTTGACGCTGGCCTTCATGTTCTTCGCCTGCACCTGCTGACGGGCGAAGTCGGGCGCCACGGTGCCGGCGCTCTTGAGGTACCCGATCCACAGGTCACGGTCGACCAGGCCGGTGTCCTTGGCCTTGCCGTCCTTGAACGCGGTGAAGTTGTCGCCACCGGTGCCGAGGAACGAGAACGTGCTGACCGTGTAGGTCTTGGCGTTGTCCAGCGGCACACCGTCGACCAGCACGTCGGTGATCCGGCTGCCGACGGGCTTGCTGGCGTCCTGGGTGACGCGGACGTTGTCGGACAGGCCCAGCGCGAGGTACGGGCGTTGCGCCCCGGAGGGCTGCCACTGCTGCTCCAGCACGCTCTTGAGCTGCCTGCCGGTGAGCTGGACCAGCCAGATGTTGTTGACGAACGGCAGCACGCGTTGGCCTCGGCGTAGGTCACCGTGCCGTCGGTGTTGGCCGGGTTGGTGGCCGTGCTGCCGGCGTACAACAGCTCGTCGCGCAGGCCGCCGGGGTTCACGATCCCGAGGTCGGCCTTGCCCTGGGCGGCAGGGATCCCGTCGCGCAGCGCGTCGGCGACCAGGTCGCCGAGTGCTGGACTCCGATCCCCGATCGTCCCGGGTGCCGCCGGTGTACTTGCCGTTGACGTAGGTGCCGCCCTTGAAGGCCGTGGTGATGTCGCCCGCGATCTTGCCGACCGGCGACGTCACCTTGGACCTTGGCGTTGGCCAGGGCCGCGTCGACGGTGTTCTTGACCTGCTGCAGCTGGGACCCGTAGTTCGGGTTCGCGATCAGGTCGGCGTCGCTCGTGGCCACCCGGGCGGTGTTGCTGGCCGCGTTGTGCGTGACCTTGTGGGTCGCGGTGTCGTACGTCCAGCAGGATCTGGCCGACGTTCTCGCCGTACTGGCCGGTCTGCACGATCGGCCGGGTGGGCTGGTCGCCGCCGGTGACCGGCTGGTCGAACACATACTTCTGGTGGGTGTGACCGTTGAAGACCGCGTCGACACTGGCGTCGAGGTTGGCCATGTCGGCGAACTCGCCCCCGGCGGCGAACGCGTCGGCGTAGTTGGTCGTCACGTTGGAACCGGCGTGGAAGGTCGCCACGATGACGTCGGCCTCCCCATTGGCCGGGTTGCCGTCGGAGAGCTGCTTGGCGACGCGGTTGACCGCCGCGACGGCCGGACCGAAGTCGAGGGTGCTGATGCCACCCGGGCTGACCAGGCTCGGCGTCTCCTGGGTCACCGCGCCGATGACGCCGAGCTTGACACTGTCGCCGTCGGTGTCGGTCAGGTCGTAGACCTTGGACTCGGAGATCTCGGGGGCAGCGTGGTGGTGCCCTTCTGGTAGACGTTCGCGCCGAGGTAGTCCCACGTCGCGTTGGTCTTGTTGGCGATGACCCGGTCGCGCAGGTCCGCCCAGCCCTTGTCGAACTCGTGGTTGCCCACGGCCGAGGCGTCCAGGCCGATCTCGTTCATCACATCGATGGTCGGCTGGTCGTTGGCGACCGCGGAGGCGAACACCGAGGCGCCGATGAGGTCGCCCGCGCCCACGATGCGCGAGGCGGTCAGCGACGTGCCGGGCGTGTCGTACTCCAGCTGTCTTGACGGTGCCGGCCCACTTGACGGTGTTGGCGTCGATGCGGCCGTGGAAGTCGTTGATGCCGACCAGGTTGATCCTGATCTGTCCGTCAGCCGCCTGCGCAGGGCCGGCCGTACCAGCGATGACGGCGAAGCTCGCCGCCACAAGGCTGAGCAGATGCCGCTAGCGCGAGGCGGGAGTTTCTGCGTTGTCGCACAGTTCTACCTTCCGGTCGATCTTGTCGGTTCCGTCCGCGTGCGTACGACCTCACTGGCGCGCTCGCGCCGAGCCGCACGCACACTGGGTCCGATGGTGCCTGAGGGACAAAAGTT
>CAWIVR010000007.1:0-472517 GCA_963839565.1 uncultured Actinomycetota bacterium
GACTTCAGGCGTGTGCACGCCGGTGCGTCGCGTCGGTGATGGCCTTGCCGCCCAAGTTGCAGCCAGGGCATGGCCCGTCGCCGGTGCGCGGACCCGAACCGGCGGGTGGATGGGTGTTGCCGCGGCGGTTCAACTGCTCTCAGCCTGCTAGGCGGGAGCCTCGCGTTTTGCGGTCGAGGAACTCCGCCAGATCGTCCCGCACCGCGATGCCGAGAGCACAGTCTTCGGAGCCCGGTTCGCACAGTCGACCGTGGTCGCTGTACCTGGCGGGGGCGCGGAACGCAGGTAACAGAACCCGTGAGTCGGCGGGTGTGCGTTCGCACGTATTCGGCGACGGTAGACGTCGGATTCCTCTGCGACATCGCGAGGCCTGCTTGTGTCCCATGGTCCCGGGGAGGTGGTCGTCCCACCACCGCGACCCGGGAACCCCGGGACAACAGCGCCTCACGCGACGCGACGCACACCAACAACCAGAAAGCCAACACTGAGCATGACTACCAACCCCACCGTGCCCACCGAGCCCAACTACAAGGACGCGAAGGCGCAGGCCAAGGCATCCAAGGCGTACGCGAAGGCGCAGCGCCCGTTCTACAAGAAGAAGCGATACATCGCACTGGGGAGCGTGGCCGTCATCGCGGCCATCACCGCGATGTCCGGTGGGGGCGGCAGCGACGAGCCGACGGCTGTCAACCAGGCCACCAACGGCTCGTCCTCCTCCGAGAAGCCCCCGAAGACCATCGACGTCGAGGCCAAGGCCATCCTCAAGGAGTTCGAGGAGAACGAGGCCGCTGCCGACCAGAAGTACGAGGGCAAGGTTCTGCAGGTGACCGGCATCGTGGACAAGATCGACACCGAGCTGTTCGACGAGGACGAGTACATCATCCAGATCGGCGGCGGCTCGGACTTCGAGATCTTCACCGTGAACGCCGACGACCAGTCCGCCGACGCCGTGGCCTCCCTCAAGAAGGGCCAGAAGATCACCGTCATCGGCGAGTTCGAGGACGGCGGCGACCTCGGCGTCGAGCTGTCCAACAGCAAGATCGTCTGATCCGGTCCCATCGTCCGACCCTTCTCCGCTCCGAAGGAGGGCCCGGGAGCGGACCTCATGCTCGGACCTCGGAAGCATTGTGGTGCGTCCGTGGGTCAACGATGCTGCACGGATGAAGCCCATCGAGTTCGAGATCCAACGCACGATCCGGGCACCGATCGATGAGGTGTTCGCGCGGCTCGTGGATATCGACGGGCACAACGACTGGATGGCCGGCACCGGAAGCATGCTCAAGCACACGCGGCAGACCTCTCCCGGCCAGCCAACCATCGGGACGACGTTCGTCGACGAGACGAGCCAGGGCGCAATGCCCGGCGAGATTACCGAGATGGAGAGGCCGCACACGATCGTCTTCCACTGGTGGGAGAAGTCGAAGTCGGGCAAGCTCAAGTTCGAGGGCTGGCCGAGCTACCACCTGCAGCCCGTCGGCGACACGGAGACCATGGTCCGCCACCGCGGCAAGTTGCTGTCCTACGGCGTGTGGCGCCTGGGCACGCCGATCTGGCGGCGACTCGCCGTCAAGGAGCGGACCATCACAGTCGATGCCCTCAAGGCGTCCTTCGAGCGGAACCCGAGCTCGGATCTCGGTTAGACACACTCCTCGTTGTGCCCTGCGGACAAGCTCCGGTCGTGTTGCAGAGTGGGCGCATCAAGCCAGCTTGACCTCATCCCGCCGGACGGCCGAAGGACAAGATCAACGCCCCGGGATGCTCGGTGTTCGTGGCTTGGAACCTGCTCCGCGAAGGCGGTCTCTCTCGATCACGTGGATGTGCGATCGTGGTGCCGTGGCGTCGCCGCTGGACCAGAGTGCTGCTCCGATCGTCCGAGCGCGGACGGAAGTGGCGCGCCGATCCCGGCCAGCTGCCTGGCTCCCGTTGATCCTGGCGCTGGCGTGCGCGACGGCGTACGGCCTGTTCTTCGTGGTGCCCTACTACGTCAACGACCTGGATCAGTTGCCGCTGGAGGAGGTCGCCTCCGGGGCACACGACCCGAAGGACTTGTGGCCCTACGAAGCCGGGGGCGTCCTCGGCGCATTCTGGGCTTACGGGGCGCTCTTCATGTTCATGTTCGGGTTGTTCATCGCGTTCGGGGCAACGTTGTGGGCTGCGATTGTCCTGTGGCGCGATCGGCGAGTCCTTCGGGTGCGCGAAGGGTGCGCTCTGGCGATGGCCCTGCTTTGCGGTGTCGCCCTCCTCGCGGGACTCGCTTCGCCGTTCGGGACATCGTTGATCGCATGGTTTCTGGACTAGGTGTCCAGAGAGCGCCGAGTCGCGGGACTGCAAGGATCCGTTGTGGCGGATGTGAGCAGCAGCCTCAGCGGATCTCGGCGTCGCATCGAGTACGCATCTGGGCCCGCCGGATCGGCGAAGGTGCTGAGCACCTCGTAGCCCAAGCCGGCGTAGAAGTCGACCCGATCGGGAGCGCACTCGAGAACCAGGTCCGCTGGCTCCCCGGTCTCGAGGGCGGTTGCGACGTGCTCGAGCAGCAGGCGTCCGATGCCCAGGCCGTGAAGCGCAGGTTCGACGGCTGCCTTCTCTACCCAGGCATGCTGTCCGAGCTGTCCGTGGACCTGGGCGACGTTCTGGTGGAACTGCCAGTCGATGGCAAGGTGGTGATCCTCGGGCCGGGGCTCGCGCGCCAGCACGTGACAAAGCCGGCACCGCCCAGAGATGCTTCCCATGACGACGCCCACCAGTACGTCACCCGCATGGGCGCCCAGGACGATAGCCGTGTCTTCACTCCTGAGCGAGGAATACAGACTCCAGGAGCCACCCCACCGATCAAGGAGCACTGGACCGTACATCTCCACGGTGAAGGGCTCGTGGACGAACGCACGATGGAGCAACGCGCGCGCAGCCGGCCACTGACTCCCTGCCAGAGGGCGGATGGCCAGTTCCATGCCTGGGAGTATCCCGGGTTTCTCGACACTCACGGCGCCGCGGACTCAGTGGTGGATCTCGCAGCCGAAGGCCCGCTCGGCGTGGACGCACGTGTCGGTGCCGCGGCGGCCTCGGACGGGCGGAGCACGAGATCGTCGCCGAAGCCGATGAGGAGCCAGCCGACGCGCTCCTCGTCGACTGGCTGCGGACGCTGCTGGGCAGGGTTCCTGACGGCTACCGCCAGGCACTGGAGCTGACCGACCTCGGTGAGCTCACCCAGGAGCAAGCCGCCGCCCAGCTCGGGCTCACCGCCTCGGGCATGAAGTCACGCGTGCAACGAGGCCGCCGCTTGTTGCGGGCGGAGATCACGCACTGCTGCCAAGTCAGCCTCGACTCCCACGGTGGCGGCGCGACGTCGTGGTCAGGTCTGAGGAACGCGCCTGCCTGCCGTTGGTCTGATGCCTGCGGCCGCGACCACCATGCCCACGGCCAGCAGCCAGAACGCCGTGGCGAAGCCGCCGACATGGTCTGCCAGGAACGACCCCGCCCACGGAGCAAGGGCTGAGGCGCCCATCGTCGCGCCGCTGAGCACGCCGTTGCGCGCACCGTAGGCCGTCGGTCCCCAGCGATCGGAGACCGCAGTGGCTTGGACAAGGGTGAACATGCCGCGCGCCATGCCGCCGGCGAAGGAGACGACCGCCACCAGGGCCCACGGTGAATGGATCTCGGCGAACGCGACCGTGGACACGGCCACGAGCCCGAGGGTGACCCACGCTCGAGACGCAGGACCGGTGACGGTGCTGAGGCGCCCGTAGAAGAGTCGACCGGTGACCTGCCCGACGCCGCCCACGGCCATGACGGTGGCCGCCGCGCCGAGGCTGAGCCCGTTCTCCAGCAACAGCGGGACCAGGTTGACCACGACCGCGTGCACGCAGAAGCCGCCCAGTGCCATGGCGGCGACCAGGAGTCGGAACTCGCCGGCGCGGAACGGCTGAGACGCCTCGTCCCCATGGGCTTGGTCCTGGTGGGCGATCTGAGCGTGCGTACCGGGCCAAGGTTTGCGCAGCCCCCACCAGTGGGCCGCGGCTGTTGCTGCGACGAGCGCAGCCATGACCAGGTACGTCGCCCGCCAGCCGAGGGCATCAAGCAACCATGCGGTCAGCGGCGCGAAGACCGTCGAGGCGAGGCCGGCTACCAGCGTGACGGCGGTCAGCGCACGGATGCGGCTGATGGACGTCGGTGCCGGCCCAGCCGGTGATGGCGGCGAAGGCGGGCGCGTACAAGATGGCGGACATCGCGAAGCCGGCGAGCGTCCAGCCGGCGTAGAACGCGGGCAGCGACGTGCTCGAGGCGACCACGACCAAGGAGATGGCTCCGAGGATGGAGCCGGCGGTCATGAGTGCTCGGGGACCGACCGCGTCGATGCGGCGTCCGACCCAGACCCCGGCGAGGCCGGCCACCAGCTGGGCGACGGTGAAGGCGCCCAGCAGGTGGGTGAGCCGCCAGCCCTCGGTGGCCGCGATGGTGCTGGAGGCGACGATGAAGGCGTAGACGATCGCGCCCCAGTTGGTGATCTCGGTGGCGCAGAGGACGACCACCTCGCGCCGCAGCCCGGACGTGGGTCGGGATGCGACGCGAGGTGGGTCGGTGAGGTGTCGGGTCACTGCGGGGTTCGGGTCAGCCGCAGCAGCCCGCCTGGACGGTGGGCTGCTCGTCCTCGACGAGGGGAAGGGCCGCGCCGACCGTCGCTGCCACGGGTGCGCCGACGGTGAGCAGCTCGGGCGCCGCCGTGATGCTGGGTCCGCAGCATCCGCCGGCAGCGGGGGCTTCCTCGAACAGTCCCGAGCCGCCACAGACGCCGCTGTCGGGGAGGACCAGCTCGACCCGGTCGGCAGACTCGTAGTCCCCGGCGATCTCGGCGACGACGCTGCGGGTCTGCTCGTACCCGGTCAGCGTCAGGAACGACGGCGCGCGGCCGTAGGACTTCATGCCGACGAGGTAGAGGTCACCCTCGGGCTGCCGCAGCAGGTTGGCGCCGTGTGGGGAGACCGAGCCGCAGGAGTGGTACGCCGGGTGGATCTCGGGAGCGAGCGCGGTCGGGGCCGACAGCTCGCCGTCGAGGTCGAGGTGCACCTCGGAGAGCCACGAGTGGTCGGGACGGAACCCGGTCACGACGACGACCTCGTCGACATCGCTCACCTGCTGGCCGTCGATCGACGTCAGGGTGAGGCGGCCGTCGTGGCTGGCGACCGTGCTGGTCCGGAAACCGGTGACGGTGGTGACGGGACCGTCCTCGACTGCGTGCTGGGCGCTCTTCCCGAGGGCACCGCGGGCGACCAGCTGGTCGTTGTCGCCTCCACCGAAGGCCTTGTCGGTGTCGCCACGCCGGACCAGCCAGGTCACCCGAGTCCCGGGCTGCCTGCTGGCCAGTGACGTCAGGGCCACCAGCGCGTTCTGGGCGGAGGCCCCGCGGCCCGCGACGGCCACGTGCTTGCCGGCGTACCGAGCCGCCACCGCGGGGTCGGCCAGGTCCGGGATGCCGTAGAAGATCCGCTCGGCGTGCTCGGCCTCGCCGTCGGCGAGGTAGCCGTCGCCGCCGAGCGGGTTGGCGGTGCCCCAGGTGCCGGAGGCGTCGATCACCGCACACGCAGTGATGCTCCTCCGGCCGTCGGGCGTGGCCACGTGCACGGTGAAGGGGACCTCGTCACGGCCGATGGCAACCAGGCGGTCGCGGCCAGCCCGGGCGACACCGACGACCCGGTGGCCGTAGTGGACCTCGACGCCCGGCTGCTGGGCGAGCAGGGCGGCCAGGGGCGCCAGGTAGCGCTCGACCCAGTCACGTCCGGTGGGGTACGACGCCGGGTCGGGGCTGGTCCAGCCGCTCTCGGTCAGCAGCTTCTCGGCGACGGGGTCGATGAGCTCGGACCAGGGCGAGAAGAGCCGCACGTGGCCCCATTCCAGGACCGCGGAGCCGGCCGACGGACCGGACTCGAGGACGACCGTCGGGATCCCCCGCGCGTGGGCCTGGGCTGCGGCGGCCAACCCGGCCGGGCCGGCGCCGACGATGACGAGTGGGTGGCCGGCGTGCCTGGCGACTGCGGGGATGCGCTCGTCGGCGATGGTCATGGCGTGTCTCCTCAGAAGTTCTATCGATGTGTGTCGATGCATGACCATATCGACTGTCATCGATAGATGCAAGCATCGAGGGGTATCGATTAAGATGCTCGCGTGACCGTCACCGAACAGGCCCTCTCCCTCGTCGACATCAGTGACCCCGCAGCCTGCGGCCCTGACGACTGCGCCCCCGCGACGGACCGGACGGTCGAGCTCGACGAGCGCTCCGCCGAGACGTACGCCGACTGGTTCGCGGTGCTCGCAGACCCGACCCGGGTCCGGCTGCTGCACACCGTCTCGACCTCTCGATCCGGGGCCATGCGGGTCGGCGACCTTGCCGAAGCGCTGGGGATCAGCCAGTCGACGTGCTCCCACCACGTCAAGAAGCTCGCCGAGGTGGGGTTCGTCGCGGTCGACAAGGTCGGCACCGCCAGCGTCGTTTCGGTCAACCCGGCCTGCTGCACCGGCCTCCCCCACGCCGCCGACGTGGTGATGGGCACGCTGGCCACCGCGCCCTGCTGCCCCGAGGACCTTCCCGCTGACGTCAGCACGCGCGCCATGACCGACGACGACCTCGAGACCGTCCGGGGGATCTACGCCGAAGGGCTCGCCACCCGCAACGCCACCTTCGAGACCGTCGCACCGACCGCCAAGCGGCTGGTCGCGAAGTGGCTCCCCGGTCATCGCTGGGTGGCCGAGCTCGATGGCGACGTCGTCGGCTGGGCGGCTGCCGCGCCCGTCAGCGACCGCGACTGCTACGCCGGCGTCGCCGAGACCAGCGTCTACGTCACCGAGACCGCGCGCGGCCGCGGCGTCGGCAAGTCCCTGCTCCACCGCCAGGTGACCGAGGCCGACGCCGGCGGCCTGTGGACGCTGCAGACCTCGATCTTCCCCGAGAACCGCGCCTCCATCGCCCTGCACCACTCGGCCGGCTACCGCACCCTGGCGGTCCGCCCGCGGATCGCGAAGCTCGACGGCGTCTGGCGGGACACGGTGCTCCTCGAGCGTCGTCGCGAGCGCGATTGATCCGGCCCGTCGGCGAGCGGAGCCTGGTCACTCAGCCCGACGACAGGACCGTAGGGACTGTTGGGACGGCGACGGCGCCCACTGAACCGTGAGGGACGGCGACGTTCGTCATCCGCGCGAGCATCTCGACACAGCGCGTCTCAGGATCGCCCTCGCGACTGGTGAGCACCGAGACCACAGCGGCCTCCACTGCTCGGCGCGCGGCGCCTTGGCGCACCAGCCAAGCCATGGGCTTGCGCAGACCAGGCGCGTCGAGACGCGTAGCCAACCACATCCACCGGTTCATCGTGCGGCTGCGGCGTCGGCTGCGGCCGGTGGCTGCGAACTGGCAAGCCGCCTCGACGACTCGCCAGTCGGTGCCGAGGTCGCGGCCGCTGGCTCGGCTCAGGGCCGGCACCAATTCAACGAGGCACGTGCGGGTCGTGTCGCTGAGGGCGTCGTTGATGAGTTGAGCGGCCAGGGCCAGCGTCGGGTTCGTGCACGCGGGCGAGTCAGTCCACGGGAGCCCGGCGGCGACGCTGACGGCCTCCATCACGCACATACCGTCCTGCGGACCGTGATGTGCACCGGTGGCCAGTACCGGCGGCGAGCAATCGTCGCCGGCCGATCCTGACGCTGGGCTCATGTCAACGCCAGCGCATAGCCGCGGCCGCGAATGCGACGGATATCGGCGATGCCCTCCAGACGAGTCCTCAAGCGCCCCACATGCACCGACATGGTGTTGTCGCGTCCAGTGCGATGCGTGCCCCAGAGGGCCATCGCCAAGTCCTCGTCGCTGACGATCTCCGGCGCGCGCTGCACCAGGGCGCGCAGCAGCTCGAACTCGCGGGGCGGGGGGTCTGGGATGCGTGCGCCCCGCACACGGACCGTGTAGGCCGCAGCGTCGAGCTCCAGAGGCCCGTAGGACGTCAGGGAGTGCTCGTCCAAGCCGGAATCGAGGTCATGCAACAGGCCCCACACTGACTCGGCCGTGTAGGGCAAGGTGACGATGGCTCTCGCCCCTGCAAGGACCAGCGGCCCAGCATCGGCGTCGGGATCGTCGGGCAGGCAGGCGATGACGATCACACTCGAGTGCCGACGGATGGTGGCGATCAGGTCGACCGCTGGGAGGTCGGTCACGAAGGGAGACACGATGACGGCCCTCGGGTTGGTGCGGCCGAACTCGACCAACCCGTCTAGCGCCGACCTGACCCAGGTGACGTTCACACCGCGGGAGGCCATCCCCACACGCAACGACTCCCCGTCGCCGATCGGATCGATGACGAGCAGGGGCGCACCACTGGCTTGCGTCCACCGATCGAGCGACTCCAGAGCGCGCTGGTGGCGGGGAAAGACCTTTGCGTCCTCGCGCATCGTCATTTCAGTATTCCTCGCGGAGAGCTGGACGAGGGAAGCTCAGCCGAAGCGACCGGAGATGTAGTCCTCGGTTCGCTGGTCCGATGGCTGGCTGAAGAGCTGCTTGGTCAGGTTGTACTCGACCAGGAGACCCGTGCGGTTGCCCGTGGTCTCGTCGGGACGTGCGGTGAAGAATGCCGTTCGGTCCGAGACCCGGGCCGCCTGCTGCATGTTGTGGGTGACGATGATGATCGTGTAGTCCTGCGTCAGCTGAAGCATCAGGTCCTCGACACGAGCGGTGGCGATCGGGTCGAGGGCCGAGCAGGGCTCGTCCATCAGGATCACGTTCGGCTTGGTGGCAATGGTCCGGGCGATGCAGAGCCGCTGCTGTTGGCCTCCGGAGAGGCCGTACGCCGACTGCTTGAGCTTGTCCTTCACCTCGTCCCACAGCGCCGCCCCGCGCAGCGCGCCCTCGACGAGATCGTCCATGTCATCGACCTTCATGCCGGTGACTCGCGGGCCGTATGCGACGTTGTCGTAGATGGACTTCGGGAAGGGGTTCGGCTTCTGGAACACCATCCCGACGTGGGTCCGGACGGCGATCGGGTCTACGCCGCGCGCATAGATGTTCTGCCCCTGGTAGTTGACGGTCCCCGCCACCCTCGCGCCGGGGACGAGGTCGTTCATCCGGTTCAGCGAGCGCAACACGGTCGACTTCCCACAACCGGACGGACCGATGAGAGCGGTGATCTCGTTCTTTCCGAACGCAAGGGTGACGTCGTGCACGGCATGGAAGTCGCCGTAGTAGATGTTGAGCCGGCTGGTCTCCATGATCGGGTCCATGAGCTTGTCTGGAAGGTCACGGTCGATCTCCTGGGCCACGTCGGACAGGCTCCCGACCGAACCTCCGGGCGTGGTCCGGTCTGCCTCCGTTCCGGGGGAGGAGGCTGTGACGGAGTGCGTCGACATAGGGGTCCCTTTCACCAGGAGCGCTGGAACTTGTTGCGGATGAAGATGGCCAGCCCGTTGAGGGCCAGGATCATGATGAGGAGCACGATGATGGCGGCGGCGGCTGCGACTCGAAAGTCCTCCCGGGACTGCGAGGTCGTGGAGTAGATCTCCAGCGGCAGCGCCGTGAACTGGCTCATCAGACCGTTGGGGTCGAACCGGATCGCGGTCGCAGTACCGATGATGAGCAGCGGGGCCGCTTCCCCGATCGCGCGGGAGAGCCCGAGGATCGTGCCGGTCGCGATGCCGGGCACAGCCGAGGGAAGCGTTTGCTTCCAGGTGGTCTGCCAACGGGTGGCACCCAGGGCCATGGAGCCGTCACGGATCTCGCGAGGGACGGCCCGCACCGCCTCGCGGGTGGTGATGATGATGACGGGCAGGATCAGCAGCGACAGCGCGACCGCTCCGCTGATCACCAGGCCGCGCTGATGGATCCCCATGAGGGTGACGAAGGCGACGGCCAGCAGGCCGTAGACAACCGATGGCACGGCAGCCAGGTTCTGCAGGTTGACCTCGATGAACCTGTTGTACCAACGGTCCTTGTCCGCGAACTCCTCGAGGTGAAGCGCAGCCGCGATACCGATCGGAACAGACATCGCGGCTGTGACCAGGATGACCATGAGGCTGCCCAGGATGCCGGCCCGGAAACCGGTGCGCTCGGGACTCAGCGTCGAGCTGTAACGGGTGATCAGGTCGCTGTCGAACCGCGGCGCGCCTTCGAGTGCCGTGGACACGATGAGGGCCACCAGCACCAGAACCCCGAAGAAGAGGGAGAACCACAAGAGGCCCAGAAACACCAGGGACTTGACCGATCGGTCCCTGTCCCGCCCCGCGGTCGCCAGCACGGTCTTGGCGGCGGTCTCGGCATAGGCGGCCATCAGTACTCCTGCCGGTAACGTCGCACCAGCGCGATGCTGATGACGTTGATGATGAGGGTGATGACGAACAGCAGCAGCCCCACCGCGAACAGGGTGTTGTAGCTCGTGGAGCCCACCGGGTTCTCCCCGCCGGCGGTGCTCGCGATGTAGCCGGTCATGGCTTGCATGCCCTCACGTGGGTCGAGACTGAGGTGCGGCCTCGACCCAGCCGCGAGGGCAACGATCATGGTCTCGCCGACGGCGCGCGACAGACCCAGGATCACCGCCGCGGCCACCCCCGACATCGCGGCGGGAAGCACGACCCGCAACGTGGTCTGCATGCGGTTGGCCCCCATGGCGAAGGACCCCTGACGCAGGCTCAGCGGGACCGCGAACAACGCGTCTTCGGAGAGCGAGGCAATGGTGGGGATGATCATCACCCCCAGCACGAGTCCGGCTGCCAGGGCGTTGGTGAAACCGACGTCGATGTGCAGGACCTTCTGCAGCAGGTTCGGCGTCACGAACGTCAGAGCGAAGAAGCCGTAGACGACGGACGGCACACCCGCCAACAGCTCGACGATCGGCTTGAGCCGGCGACGCATCTTCGGCGAGGCGTACTCCGAGAGGTACATGGCCGCGCCGAGGCCGAGCGGGATCGCCACGACAAGGGCCACGACCGTGATCACCAAGGTGGCAGAGACAAGGGGCCAGACGCCGAAGTCGGGGTTCCCGCTGTCATTGGGCGCCCACCGAGTGCCGCCCAAGAACTCCCAGACAGGAACGTCCCTGAAGAACTCCACGGCGGGCCTGAGGAGGGCGACGACGATGCCGATAGTGGTGAGGACCGAGACCAGGGCGGCGGCGAACAGGACGCCCCTGATCACGGCCTCGCCGGGTCGCGAGCGACCCGACAGGTCGACGGGTTGGCCTCGCAGGCCCGCCGGTGACGGCGGGCCTGCGGGGGTGGTGGTGGTCGTGGTCACGCGAGCCCTTCAGCAGATGGCTTGGGTCAGCCCTTGAGACCGTCGAGAGCAGATTGGGTCTCGGCCGTCTGCTCCTCGTTGAGCGAGATGAACTGTGCGGCCTCGGTGATGTCGGGCAGGTTGTCGATGTAGAAGTCGACGAACTCGGCCACCTGGGGCTTGTCGCCGTAGGAGGCGTTGCTCACGTAGATGAACAGCGGCCGCGACAGCGGGGCGTAGGTACCGTCCTGCGCCGTCTCGGGCGAGGGTGCGACGCATCCACTGCCGGAGTCGACCGCGACGGCCTTGAGGCTGTCGGAGTTCTCCTCGTAGTAGGTGTAGCCGAAGTAGCCCATGGCGCCGGGAGTGCCACTCACCCCCTGCACGATCACGTTGTCGTCCTCCGACGCCTCGTAGTCGGAGCGCGAGGCGCCCTCCTCCCCGTTGATGGCGTCGGTGAAGTAGTCGAAGGTGCCCGAGTCGGTGCCCGGACCGAAGAGGCTGATCGCCTCGTCGGGGAAGCTGGGGTCGACCTGGTTCCAGTTGGTGACCTTGCCCTCGGCACCCGGCTCCCAGATCATCTTGAGCTGCTCGGTGGTCAGGCAGTCGATGTCGAGATCGGGGTTGACCACAACCGTGAGGGCGTCCGTTGCCACCTGCAGCTCTGTGTACTCGACGCCGCCGTCGGTGCACGCGGCTGCCTCGTCGTCCTCGATCGGGCGGGACGCGTCCGAGATGTCGGTCTGGCCGGCGCAGAAGACCTCGAACCCGCCACCGGTGCCGGCCTCACCCACGGTCACCTTGATGTCCGGGTTCTCCTCGTTGAGGAGCTCGGCCGCGGCGTTGCTCAAGGGGTAGACGGTGGACGAGCCGTCGACGGCAACCGAGCCGGACGCCCCTTCTCCACTACTCGCACTCGCCGAGTCGTCCTGGCCACCGCATGCCGTGAGCGCGAGGCCCAGTACGACGATTCCGGGAAGGATCGCGCGGCGGAAATGGATGCTCTTCACGTGGTTCTCCTGAAGTTCATGGAAGTCCTGACGTACTGAACGTAGGAGCGGCCAGTGACCGGAGTGGGCGTGCTCTCTGAACGCAAGGTGAACAAAGTCCGAGACCTCGGCGATGGGTCGAGACCTACGCCACAGGCACTCGGAACAAGGACCACAGGTGGCAGTTCACGTGGACGACGCGACACCCGGCGCATGCGACAAAGCCGCAGGTCAGGACACTCATCGATCACTTCGCATCGCCCGCGTTGAAGAGCTGTGGTCGTCTCCTCTGCCGCTCGGCGTCAGCGCGACGGCGAGGACCGCAAGCCCGACGATCGCGGCACCCAGCCATTGCGCGGGGGAAAGCCGGTCTCCGACCAGGAACGCGGCCGCCAGACCCCACACGGGGATGAGCGGCAGCACCGAGACTGCAACGGCAGCGGGCACCTGACGTAGCGCGGCGACGTAGCAGACGTACGCGAGCGCGTAGTAGACGACGCCCGACGCAGCGGCGAGACCGAGAGTGGCAGCGTCCGTCGGGAGCGACGTGCTGTACCAACCGGTGATCACACCCACGGCGAGCGCCAGCAGGACGAGCACGAAGGCGAGTACCTGCTGGCCCAACACCACGACGATCGAACCGTCGTCGAGCATCATGCGACGCGTCAGGACCGTGTACAGCGCGCAGGCTGTGACAGCCCCCAGCGTCAGCAAGATTCCACCGACCTGGCCTTGGGCACCGGGGCCTTGCAGCACCAGCAGTGCTCCGGCCACAGCGACGAACACCAGGGCGACAGTGCGGCCCTCCGTGCGTTCACGGAGCAACGGCACGGCGAGCAGGATGACGATCACCGGCTCGATCGCCCAGACGAGCACGGCCAGGCTCGCGCTCACCGTGACCAGGCCGAACAGTGCGAGCGCGTAGCCCAGGGCCGGGTTGAGCGCACCGAGAGCGACCAGCCGACCGAGGTCCGCCGTCGGCTTGATCTGAGGACGAAACCTGGTGGTGACGAGAAGGGCGAGAAGAAGCACGGTGCTGCTCGCGCCCATCTCGACGGCAAGCAGCGTGATCGGTGCGATCCCTCGGTCGAGGGCCAACTTGCTCAGGACGGTTCCGACGCCCCAGCAGGCGGACGCCGCGACAAGCAGCAAGAACGGGTTTGCGGGTAGGCGTGCAGACATGACGACGCTCCAGGTGACGTGAGAGTGGACAAGGTGAGCCGAGCGAGCCCCCAGAGGGCTCAGCGGTTCATCTGCCGCAGTCGTCGTCGCAGGTGTCGTACGAGGGACGCCGGGCCGGCTTCCTCTTCTCGCAGCGACACACCCGCATGCCTCCACCTTGCGCTACGCGGACCAGCAGCGCTGATCATTGCCCTAGAAACGCGCGCCACGATCCGCACATTCCAGCCGCCAGTACGCCGCTGCTGGGCGCTGACCCGCTGGACGAACGGTCGGGAAGCCACGCTGCACCTCCATCCAGACGTGTCATTCCTCGAACGGCAGAGTCAGTTGCCGGCGGTGGAAGTCGAAGTGGACGGTGCCGTAGTGGTACACCTCGAGGAGGGACATCGTCTCGGCGAAGAACGGATCCCATCCGGTCGGGAAGTGCATCCGGCGATCGAGTGCCTGCAAGCTCTCGTCGTCCAGACGTCGGTGCAGCGCGTCGATCGTCCTGTCCGCCATCGCAGTCAGTCGCGGGCCGTGGAGCACCAGCGCACCAGCGCATCCGCCGAGGTAGTTGACCAGGTGGAACGGTCGAGTTCCTGCGTTGAGCACGCGGGCGAACAGACGGCTGATGCCGTCCGGGAGGCGCCCAAGGGTGCGCACCAGCCCGAGCAGGGATCGGACCACGAAGTAGCCAAGCAGCATGTGGAACAACAGTTGGCTGTTCGTCCAGCGGGTTCCGTCGGTGGGGCGCCGCAGCTCGGCGGCCGAGGAGGACTCGACGAGCCGATGGAACGTCTCGCGGACACGTTCGAGCTCCGCGTGCACCTGCTCTGGTGTCAGCCGATCACCTTCCACCTCAGCGCCACCTCCGGGTGGATCAAGTGTCTCGCGCGACCAGGTGCGCGGCCATTCCTGGTGCCGCGCTGCAACCCAACGGTCTGTCGGGCATCTTCACAGCGTCGGACGGCAAGACCTATCGATCCTCGATGTTCATGGAGAAGGTCGGGGACACCACGGGGGCAGAGAGCTACTCGGGGCCCGGAGACGCAGAAACCCCAGCCGAGGGACCTGGCCTCTGACCTGGGGCTTCGAGCTGAGCCGCCTGTCGGAATCGAACCGACGACCTATTCATTACGAGTGAATCGCTCTACCGACTGAGCTAAGGCGGCGCGCTGCCCGGACGGTCGGCGTACCGAGGCACGTCCGGTCCGGGCAACCCGCCGAGGATAACGGAGACGCCAGAGGCTCGCCGAATCCAGGTACGCGTCCGGGTCACCGGGTCTCGAGACGGTCGCTGCGCGACCTCCTCGACCAGCAGGGACGGTCAGGCGGCGACGAGGGCCGGCTGGTCGGCGTGGCCGGTGGAGCCGGTGAGCCAGGTCTGCTCGGAGCCGCACCAGCAGACGTAGCTGACGAGGATGCCGTGGTCGGTGTTGGTCACGCCCTGGATCTGGCTCGGGAAGATGAGCTGGGTCCGGTCGCAGGCGGTGCAGTGTCGGTCGAACATGGGGTGACCTCCCTCAGGTCTGAGCGGAAACGCTGACAGGTCAATTCTGGGCGACCGCAAGTCATAGGGGTAGCCTCTCTTTCCGAGGCTTGCCCTAGGGAGAACCTATGCTTTCGCTGCACCAGCTGCGCTGCTTCCTCACCGTCTACGAGCTGGGCTCGCTGACCGCCGCGGCCGAGGAGCTCGGCTACGCGCAGCCGTCGATCTCCGAGCAGATCCGCACCCTGGAGAAGTCGATCGGGCTGCAGCTGTTCCGTCGGGTCGGCCGGGGCGTGGTGCCGACGACCGTCGCGGACACCCTGCGCCCGCACGCCGAGGCGACCATCGCCGCGGCCGAGGAGGCGCTGCGGGCGGTCCAACGTGTGAAGGCGTTCGAGACCGGCACGATCCGGTTCGGCATGTTCGGCAGCGCCCGTCTCTACGTCAGCGCGACCCTGGTCACCGACGTGCTCGAGCGCTACCCCGGCGTCCGCGTCGAGATCATCGGCCTGAACTCCTCCGAGGTGCTCGAGGACCTGCGACGCGGCCGGATCGAGGCCGCCCTGATCGCCGCCCCGCCGACCAGCGAGGGTCTCGAGGTGCTCCCGGTGGCGCGCGACGAGCTGGTCTACGTGTCCATGGACCCGGAACGTACGGCGACCCCGGTCACCGCCCGCCGGCTCGCCGAGGCCCAGCTGGTCATGGCCGACACCAGCTACCGCGCGACGGACTCGATGCGGCTGGCGCTGCGCAAGATGCTGCACGAGGCCGGCCACAACCCGCAGACCCGGATCGAGGTCGAGGACGTCGAGACCGCGATCGAGCTGACCGGTCGCGGGCTGGCCGACACCGTCGTGCACCGCGGCGCGGCCACGGAGCTGGTGCCGCGGCTCGCGCCGGGCGCGACCTGGACGGTGCTGCGGCCGCGCCAGTACGAGACGTTCGCGATCGTGCACCGCGTCAACGCGACGCTCTCCCCGGCTGCCCAGCTGATGATCGAGCTCGCTGTTGCCCGGATCAGGACGGTGGCGGAACCGATCCGCTGAGCTCGGCCATCGGGTCCGACCGGAGCGGCCCGTAGGCGTGTGCGTACCCCCGCGGACCCAGCCGCGGCCCGGTCACCCGCAGGACGGCGTCGGGCAGCCGCGCCAGTCGGGACATCCGGTCCGTCGCGGCCAGGACACCCTCGACGCGGGGTCGCCGGAGCCGCTCCCACTCGTCGACTGCCGCGCTCCAGTCGGCGCGCACGGACAGCAGCCGCGCGAGCACGAGGGCGTCCTCCATCGCCAACGCCGCGCCCTGGGCCCAGACGGGGCCGATGGCGTGGGCGGCGTCGCCGACGACGAGCACCGGCCCGTCGTGCCAGCGCGGCGCCCGGACCTCCTCGACCGGTGAGTGGTACGGCGGGTCGGCGGCCGCCAGCGCCCGAGCGATCGTGTCCGTCACCCGGCGCGGGAAGCCGGTGAAGGCAGCGGCCAACCAGCCCGGGTCCTCATCCACCCCACCGCCGCGGTTGGTGGCCGCGTAGGCGTACACCGCGCCCCGAGACACCGGGATCATCAAGAAGGTGTGGCCCCGGCCGGTCCACGAGGTCCAGCAGCCGACCCCTCCGTCGTCGGCCGTCACGAACCGCCAGCTCGCGGCCGTCATCACCGAGGGCGTCGGCTCGACCGGCGTCACGGACGGCCGCACGACCGAGTGGACCCCGTCGGCACCGACCACGAGGTCGTAGGAGTCGGTCGTGCCGTCGGCGAGCCGCACCTCGGCGCCCCGCCCGGCCGGCTGCACCGCCGCGACCGCGACCCCACGACGTACGTCGAGACCCTCGGTCAGGGCGTCGACGAGCACCCCGCGCCGTACGCACACCGACGGCGCCACCTCCGCCCAGAACCGACCTTCGTCCACCGCGAAGAGCAAGCGGTCGTCGGCGGTGCGGTACTCCCGCCGGGAGACCGGAACTCCGGCCGCCTCGACGGATGCGGCCGCACCCAGCTGACGCAGCGCCCGGACGGCGTTGCCCGGCAGGTTCAGGCCGAGGCCGGGTCCGGGCTCGGCCGACCGTCGCTCGACCAGCGTCACGTCGAGGCCAGACCTCACCATCGCGCGGGCCGCCGCGGATCCGGCGACACCCGCGCCGATCACCAGGATCCGGCGGGTCATCAGGAGGTCGGGATGTTCTTGTTCACGTGCCAGAGGTTCTCCGGATCATACCGCCGCTTGGCCTCGACCAGGCGCGGGAAGTTCTCCCCGTACGCCGCCTCGACGCGGTCATCGCCCTCGTCGTCCATCAGCATGTTGAGGTAGCCGCCGCCGGCCGAGAACGGGTGCAGCGCGTCGTCGGTACTCCCGGGTCCAGGTCCGGAGCGGCGTCGAGCCAGCCGGAGCGTCTGGTCAGCCCTGTCGTCAGCCCTGAGCGTCATCGCCGTGCCTCACGGGAAGCGCCCGCGTGTGCCTGAGGTGCCACAGCAGCATCAGCGCCGTGGACAGCACGTAGAACGAGTGCAGGAACCAGATCGGGCCGAGCGGCAGGCTGGCGACGTACACCGTGTAGACGGCGTTGCCCACGTTGGCGAGCACGAGGTTGCCGCGGCTGTACGAGGACAGGTCGCGGGTGCGGAACGCCTTGACCAGCATCGGCAGGTAGCTGGTGACGAACAGCGCCGTCGAGACCGTGCCCGCGAGCAGCGCGAGGTCGGTGGACGCCATGGGTGGGACGGTAGGAAGCGCACGGAGCGGTCGACATGGGGAGTGGTCCTCAGATCCCGGGCGGGCGGCCTCACGCGCTCACGAGTGGACGCCCAGGCGGTGCGCGATCCGGGCCGCCTCCTGCCGCCCGTCCACGTCCAGCTTGCGCAGGATGTTCGACACGTGCACCGACGCCGTCTTCACGCTGATGAACAGCTCGTCGGCGATCTCGCGGTTGGTCTGCCCGGCCGCCAGGGCCGCCAGCACCTCCCGCTCCCGCTCGGTGAGCCCGTACGCCTCCAGCGGGTCGTCCGACCGCTCCTCGACCTCGGCAGGGAGCAGGTCGGCGCGGTACCAACGCGCCAGCGTCTCGACCTCCTCGACCAGGCGCCGGGCCCCAGCGCCTGCGCAGCCGCGTGCGCGGACCGCAACGCCCCGAGCGAGTCGGCCGAGACGCCCACCGCGAGCCGGGCCTCGGCCTCGCGCCAGCGGGCGTACGCCGCCCGGAACGGCCGCCGCAGGTCGGCCCAGGCATCGGCGGACGCGGCCCACAGCGTCGCCGACCGGGTCCCCGTCGTACCTCGCGCTCTCGGCCTCCACCCAGCCGAGCACGGCCGGGTCGTCGGGCTGACCGCCGGCGGCGGGGTGGGCCTGCATGAGCTCGAGAGCCGCCTCGAGCCGGTCGCGCTGCGACGCCAGCCGCGTGCGCGACCGGCGGTCGCGGTGCACGGTGGCCGCGTCGGCCAGCGCGCGCATGCCGAGCGCGACCAGCGTGCCGGCGAGGGCCTCGTCGTCGGTGCCGGCCACCAGGTCGAGGCCGTCGGCCACCGCGTCGTAGGCCGCCTCGGGGCGTCCCGCCCACAGGTCGATCTCCGCGGCCGTCTCCACCACGATGCGCATCCACGAGACCGGCGCGGTCTCGGACTCGAGCGCCAGTCGGGCCTGCTCGCAGCGCTCCCAGGCGGTGGTCAGGTCGCCGTTGACCATCGCGATGTGCGCGGCCAGCCGCAGGAGCGGAGCCGCCCGGATCCCGCGCGGGTGGCGGCTCAGCGCCTCGGCGACGAGCGCGCCGGCCTCCTCGAACCGGCCGGCCTCCACCAGGATCTCGCTGACGTTGTTGAGCAGCAGGCTGCCCTGGACGCGCTGCTGACCGAACCGGGTCAGCTCGACGATCCCGACCCGGCCGAGCTCCACGCACTCGTCGAGCCGGCCGGCCATCCCGAGGACGTGGCTGAGGTTGACGTACGCCGCGCCGAGGTCCCAGGGGTCCTCGACCTCGCGGGCGATCTCCAGCGCCTCGCGCAGCATGTCCACCGCCCGGCCGAGGTCGCCGCGCAGCGCCGCCGTCGTCCCGAGGGCGTTGAGGGCGATCCCCTCCTCGCGCCTGGCCCCGACGGCCCGCGCGATGCGCAGCCCCTCGGTCCCGGCGAGCTCGGCGTCGTCCAGCCGCGACCACCCGACTCCGAGCAGCGCCAGCCCGCCCTGGATCCGCGCCGCGAGCACGCTGGTCTCGCCCTCGGGCACCAGCGCGAGGGCCTCGGCGAAGGCCCGCTCGCCGGCTGCACCGTCGCCGTACATGAGGTGCAGCGCGCCGATCCGCTCCGCGGCGAGAGCGCGGGTCTGCGGGTCGTCGGTGTCGCCGCGCACCAGCTCCAGCAGCTCGCGCGCCCGGTCGGGGTCGCCCACGTGGTGGGCGGCCTCGGCGGCCAGCAGGCGTACCTCGGACAGGTCGAGGTCGTGGGGCACCCGCTCGACCAGGTCGAGCACGCGCGTGTACGCCGCGTAGGCGTCCCCGAACGCGTACATCTGCGAGTACGTGGCGCCGGCGCGCAGGGAGGCGTCCAGGGCGCGGTCGAGCTCGCCGGCCTGGTGCCAGTGCCGGGCCATCTCGCCCACCACCGCCGGGAACCGTTCCTGGTCGGCCGCGAGGGCCTCGGCGGCCGCGAGGTGCAGGCGTACGCGCTCGCCCGGCATCAGCTCCCCGTAGACCACCTCGAGGAACGCCGGGTGGTGGAAGTCGAGTCGCAGGTCGTCCCGGAGCTCGACGACGCGTGCGGCGAGCGCCGGCCGCAGCGCGTCCTCGAGCTCGTGCTGCGGCACTCCCTGCATCCGGGCGAGCAGCGGGAGGGATGCTCTCCGTCCGATGACCGCCGCGGCGCCGAGGACGCGCCGGCTCTCGTCCGGGAGCTCCTCCACCCGCCCGCGGAGCAGGTGGTGCAGCGTCTCGGGGAGCGGCCCGTCCGCGGGGTGTGCGGTCAGGGCCAGCTGCTCGACGAACAGCGGGTTGCCCGCCGACCGCGCCATCAGCACGTCGAGGAGGCCCTCGTCCGGGACGCTTCCCTGCGTGGCCTCGACGAGGGCGCCCGTGTCGGCCCGGTCGAGGCGGGGCAGCGTGACCCGCTCGACGGGCCACAGCCGCCCGAACTCGGCCAGCCACGAGACGACCCGGTCGTCGGAGGTCGACTCCGTGCGATGGGTGAGCACGATCAGGACGCGTTCGTCGGTGAGGTTCGCGGCGAGGAAGGCCAGCAGATCGAGGGTGGACCCGTCGGCCCACTGCACGTCCTCGACGACGTAGGCCACCGGGCGGTGGGCGGACAGTCGCCCGAGCAGCCCCAGCACCGACTGGAACAGCCGCAGCCGCGAGCCGGCCGGGACCGCCTCGTCGGGCTGACCCGGCAGCAACCGGGCGAGGTCGGGCGAGCGCTGGATCTCCTGCCGGACCACGCCCGAGCCGCTGCTGCGCAGGGCCTGGGTCAGGGCGGCGTACGGGAGCGGCTCACCGACGACGGGCACCGAGGCGCCCGCGAAGACCTCGACGTCGGCCTGCGCGAGGAACTCCCGCACCAGTCGGGTCTTGCCCACGCCGAGCTCGCCCGCCACCACGACCGCCGTGGGGCGGCCGCCGGCGGCAAGCGCCAGCGCGGCGTGCAACGCCTCCAGCTGGACGTCGCGACCCACCAGCCGAGCCTCCGAGCGTTCGGCCATGGTCCATCATGCGCCCGCTCCGCGCGGGCGTCACCCGGGTAACCACCCGGACCGCGTCTGAGGCCCCCCTGGCGGGATCTGAGGTGCCTTCCCCATGTGGCCGACCGGTCCGGGTTCGTAGCGTCCCGACATCGCATCCCACCAGCCACGAAAGGGCCACCACCATGCGTCAGAAGTCCACCACCCGCCAGCACTCCCCTCGTTACCGCAGCGCGGCGCTCGCCGCGTCGGTCGTGGGGGCGAGCGCCCTCGTCGTCGGCCTGGCGACCGGATCGTCCGGCGTCATCCTGCCGGGCACCGGAGGCCAAGAACGTCGGCATCGGCCTCGACAACGACAACGCGACCAATCCGTTCATCCAGCCGCCCGGCGTCGCCGCGAAGCAGCACATGGACAACACCGACGTCCTCTTCGGCCGCGACAACGACGACCTGCTCATCGGGAACCTCGGCGGCGACACCCTGCTCGCCG
The DNA here is from genome assembly GCA_963839565.1 of uncultured Actinomycetota bacterium. Taxonomy (GTDB): domain Bacteria; phylum Actinomycetota; class Actinomycetes; order Propionibacteriales; family Nocardioidaceae; genus Nocardioides. The sequence continues at coordinate 21,015 of CAWIVR010000007.1, forward strand.
GCGCCGACGACGACATCCTCATCGGCGGTCCCGAGAAGGGCCAGGCGCCCAACAGCGACGTGCTCGTCGGTGACACCGGCAAGGACGTCAACATCTGGGCGCCCGGCGACGGCAGCGACGCCTTCATCGGCAACGAGGGCAAGGACACCATGATCTTCGCGCCGTTCGTCGAGAACACCGACGGCTCGCTGCTCCTCACGTCGGAGTACGGCCGCAAGATCCCGCACGTGAAGATCGACTCCCAGCCGGCGTTCACCTGCACCGTCGTGCCGGTGCCGGAGTCGGAGCAGCTCGGCGCCCAGTTCCTCGTGCGCTTCAACGTCGGCCCCAACCCGGTCGTCACGGTGCGCCAGAAGGACGTCGAGAAGGTCTACTGCCCCAGCCCCGAGGCCGGCAAGGCCACGTTCGCCCGGCTCACCGGGTCGGACCCGACCACCTTCACGACGGTCTCGCTGGACCAGGTCCCCGGTCTCGTGGGCGCCATCCTGGCCCCGGCCGGGTGATGACGATGCGCTCGCACGCCGTCGTGGTGGGCGCGAGCATGGCCGGGCTGCTCGCGGCCCGGTCGCTGCTCGACCACTACGAGCGGGTCACGATCGTCGACCGGGACGACATCCCCTCGCGGCCCCAGCCGCGGGGCGGCGTCCCGCAGGGTCGGCATGCCCACGGCCTGCTGGCCGAGGGCCGGACCATCCTCGAGGAGATGTTCCCGGGGCTGACCTCCGACCTGACCGGTCGCGGCGCTCGCCTCGGAGACGTCGGCCTCGAGGGCGTCTGGTGCTTCACCCCGCGACCGCTGGCCCGCCGCGAGAGCGGACTGAAGGCGCTGCTCGTCAGCCGCTCGCTCCTGGAGTGGTACGTGCGGGAGCGTGTCACCGCCAGCTCGATGGTGACCCTGCGCGAGGACGCCTCCGTGCTCGACCTGGCCTTCTCGGGTGACGACACCCGGGTGGTGGGCGTGATCGTGCAGGACCGAGACGGCGGCACGCCCGCCCTGCTGCCCGCCGACCTCGTGGTCGACGCGACGGGGCGGGGGTCGCGGACTCCCGAGTGGATCGAACGGCGCGGGTACCAGGCGCCGGCCGAGGAGGTCCGTCGCGTCGACAAGCGCTACACGACGTATCGCGTCCGCGAGGCCCTCGACGGCTCGACCGCATGGGCGATGGCGGTGGCGGCCCAGCCCGGGCTGCACCGCGGCGGCATCATGCTGGCCGAGGAGGGCGGCTCCCGGGTGGTCAGCCTGGTCGGCCGCTTCGGGGAGCGCCCGCCCGTCGCGTGGCCCGACTTCCTGGCCTGGGCCGGCACCCTCTCCTCGTCACGGCTGGCCGACGCGCTGGCCGGGCTGGAGCCGCTGGGCGAGGGCGCGACCTACCGCTTCCCGGCCAACCGGCGCCGGCACTACGAGGACCTGACGAGGTTCCCCGAGGGGCTGGTCGTGGTCGGCGACGCGCTGTGCGCGTTCGACCCGGTCTACGGCCAGGGGATGACCGTCGCCGCCATCGAGGCGGTCGCACTCGGCCGGTGCATCCAGCAGGAGGGTCCGGGGCTCGCCACCCGCTTCCACCGGACGGCCGCCGAGATCATCGACACGCCCTGGACCATCGCGGTCGGCGGCGTGCCGGACGACGACGGCCGGGTGCCGTGGCGCAGCCGGCTGGTCGGGGCGTACCTCGCCCGGCTGCTGGACGCGGGCAGTGACGACCCGGAGCTGGCGATCGCGTTCCTGCGGGTCAACCACCTGGTCGACAGGCCCTCCGAGCTCTTCCGACCTCGGACGGTGTGGCGGGTGCTGCGGCACCGGCTGGCAGGAGCACCAGGCGTGGGGCGCGGGCGCGTACGGGGGTCGTCGCCCGCGCCTCCTGGTCGTCAGCAGGTCAGCCCGTCGCGCGGGACCTTGCCCTCGATGAGGTAGGACTCGACGGCCACGCTGGTGCACTCGTTGCCGGCGTTGTAGCCGGTGTGGCCGTCGCCGTCGCGGGTGACCAGCACCCCGGAGTCGAGCTGGGAGGCGAGCGCCTCGGCCCAGGCGTACGGCGTGGCCGGGTCGCGGGTGGTGCCGACCACGACGATCGGGGCGGCACCTGCGGCGTCGATGGTGAGCGGCTCGGGGTCGAGCCCGCGGGCCGCCGGCCAGTTGCGGCACGAGATCAGGCCCCAGGCGTAGATCCGGCCGAAGGTCGGCGAGGCCTCCTCGAACTCCGGGATCTCGCCCGGCACCTGGGCCGGCCGTGATCCCCGACGGGTCGTCGAGGCAGCTGATCGCGGGGAACGCCTCCATGCTGTTGTCGGCGTACCCGCCGTCGGAATCCCGCGAGGCGTACGCGTCGGCGAGCTGCAGCAGCACCGAGCCGTCGCCGTCGAAGGCCGCCTGGAGGCCCTGGCTGAGCAGGATCCAGTAGTCGCGGTTGTAGAGCGGCGTGATGATGCCGTAGACCGCCAGGCCGGCCGTGAGGTCGCGGTCCCCCACGACGAGCGGCTCGGCGTCGACCTCGTCGATGAGGTCGCGGATGCGTTGCAGACCCTCGTCGACGGTGCTGCCCAGGAAGCAGGAGTCGGTCGAGTCGATGCAGTTCTGGACGTACGCGCTCAGCGCGGTCTCGAAGCCGGCCGCCTGCGTCAGCGCCTCCTCGCGGACGGTGAGGGTGGGGTCGACCGCGCCATCGAGCACGAGACGTCCGACCCGCTCGGGGAACAGCTCGGCGTACGTCGACCCGAGCTGCGTGCCGTACGACGCGCCGTAGTAGGTCATCACCTGCTCGCCGAGCGCCGCGCGGAGCACGTCCATGTCGCGGGCGGCCTCGACGGTGGAGATGTGGGAGGCGAGGCCGGGACTCGACTTCTCGCAGCCGCGGCCCATGCTGCGCGACGTGTGGACGTAGGCGCGCGTCTCGACGGGGGTCTCGGGCTCCGGGTCGCCCGAGAGGTAGTCGTCGAGGCCTTCGTCGGTGAGGCAGTCGATGGGGCTGCTCTGCCCGGTGCCGCGCGGGTCGAAGCCGATGATGTCGAAGTACGTGAGGAACGGGCGGCGGAAGTACGAGCCGGCGTTGCTCGCCATCGACGACCCGGCGACGCCCGGCCCACCCGGGTTGACCAGCAGGGAGGTCACCTTGTCGTCCTGGTCGTCGGCCGGCCGGCGGAGGACGTGGATGCCGATCGTCTCGCCCGCGGGGTCGGCGTAGTCGAGGGGCACCGTGAGGGTCGCGCACTCGTCGCCGTCGCCGCAGTCGGACCAGTCGAGGTCCTGGGCGTAGAACCGCTCGAGGGCGGGGTCCGGCGCCTCCTCGGCCGCCGGGGTGCTCGCGGACGCGACGGGCGGTACGGGATCGTAGGCGTTGGCGGCGCCGTCGCGGCTGAGGAAGAAGCCCACTGCCGCCGCGACCGCGCTGAGTACCAGGGCCAGCACCAGCAGCCAGGCGACGAACTTCTTCACCGGCTGCCCTCGGGGACCTTGAGCGCGAGCATCATGCTCTCGAGCGCCAGCGGCACCGGGACGTTGAACTCCAGCATCTGCTCGCGGGCCTGGAAGATCCAGCCGATCCGCCGCAGGTTGAGCTCGGGCGTCGAGCCGCGGACGACCTCGGCGACGTCGCCGCGGATCTCCTCGTTGACCAGCGGCCCCGTCGCCCCGGTCGCCTCCGCGATCGCGTCGCGGTAGACCGACACGAGGTCCATCAGGCCACGGTCGACGACGTCGAGCTGGCGGCGCTTGGCCCGGGTCTTCTGGGCGCGCTCGAGGGCGGCCAGGGCCGGCGCGTACTCGCGGGGGCGGCGACCGCGCTCCACGACGCCGTACGCCGCATCGAGGTCGGCCTTCTCGCGCTCGTCGAGCCGCGTGGTGATCAGGTCGGCCTCCTCCTTGGTCACCTCCGCCAGGTTGGTGGCGGCCGTCATGCAGGCACCCAGGCTGGTCAGCCGCGCCGGGATCGTGACGACCTCGCGGCGGCGGTTGCGGGTGGCCTCGTCGCGGGCGAGCGCCCGGGCGCGACCGATGTGGCCCTGGCTGGCGCGGGCGGCGTACGCCGCCAGGCCGTCGGCCACACCGTCCTGGCGGACCAGGAAGGCCGCCACGTCCTCCGCCGTCGGCGTGGCCAGGGTGAGGAGGCGGCAGCGGGAGCGGATCGTGGGCAACACGTCCTCGACGGTGGGCGCGCACAGCATCCACACGGTGCGCTCGGTCGGCTCCTCGATGGCCTTGAGCAGGGCGTTGCAGGCGTGCTCGGTCAGCCGGTCGGCGTCCTCGACGATCATGATCTGCCAGCGCCGGCCGGCCGGGGCGAGGGCGGAGCGGCGGACCAGGTCGCGGACCTCGTCGACGCCGATCGAGAGCTTCTCGGTGCGGACGACGGTGACGTCGGCGTGGGTGCCGGCCGCGATCGTGTGGCAGGCGTGGCACTCGCCGCAGCCGCCCTGCTCGCACTGCAGGGCCGCGGCCAGGGCGAGGGCGGCGTTGGAGCGCCCGGAGCCGGGCGGCCCGGTGAACAGCCACGCGTGGCTCATCCCCTGGCCGGTCACCGCCGTCTTCATCACCTCCACGGCGTGGGCCTGGCCGACGAGGTCGTCCCAGACGGTCATGACTTCTTGGCCTGGCCGAGGAGGGGCTGGACGGCGGCCTGCACGGCGGCAGCCACCACGTTGACCGGCAGCCGGGCGTCGACGACGAGGTAGTGGTCGGGGTCGCGGGCGGCCAGGTCGAGGTAGGCCCGGCGCACCCGCTCGTGGAACTCCACGGACTCGCCCTCGATCCGGTCGCGCTCGGCGAACCGGCCCAGCCCGTGGTCGGGCTCGAGGTCGAGGACGACGGTCAGGTGCGGCCGCAGGTCGTGGGTGGCCCAGCGGGCCACGTGCTCGACCTCGGCGAGCTCGAGCGGGCGGCCGGCGCCCTGGTAGGCGAGCATCGAGTCGACGTAGCGGTCGGTGATGACGACCTCACCGCGGTCGAGCGCCGGCTGCACGACGCGGTGCACGTGCTCGGCCTTGTCGGCGGCGTAGAGCAGCGACTCGGTGCGGTCGGACAGCTCCCCGGTGGCCGGGTCGAGCACGATCTGGCGGACCCGGACACCCACCTCGGTGTCGCCGGGCTCGAACGTCAGCCGGACGACGTACCCCTCGGCCTCCAGCCACTCCCCCAGCACCCGCGACTGGGTCGACTTGCCCGACCCGTCGCCGCCTTCGAAGCAGACGAAGACGCCGACGCTGGTGTAGAGGCCCATGGTGCGCCCGACGCTACCGGGGCGCACCCACAGGACCGGCCTCGGCTTCCCGCTGGTCGAGGAAGGTCGAAGTCCTGTCACCAGACCAGCGCAAGGCCGCTTGCCACCTCATTGGGTCTCGTGACGGTCGCGAGCGCGACCTCCTCGACCAGCGGTCTCCCGTTGGTTGAGGAGGGCCGAAGGCCCGTCACGAAACCAGCGGGACGTGACTAGGACTTCTTGGCCGCGGCCTTCTTGGTCGTCTTCTTGGCGGTCTTCTTGGCCGGCGCCCGCTTGGCGCCCTTCTTCGCCGCCTTCTTGGCGGGGCCCTTCTCGCGGCGCTCGGCGAGCAGCTCGGCCGCCCGCTCGAGGGTGATGGCCTCGACGGTGTCGTCCTTGCGGAGGGTGGCGTTGTACTCACCGTCGGTGACGTACTCGCCGAAGCGACCGGCCTTGACGACGATCGGCTGCTTGGACACCGGGTCCTCGCCGAGCTCCTTGAGCGGCGCGGTCGCGGCCCCGCGGCCGCGCTGCTTGGGCTGGGCGTAGATCGCCAGCGCCTCGTCCTCGGTGATGGTGAGCAGCTGCTCCTCCGAGGTGATGGTGCGGGAGTCGGTGCCCTTCTTGAGGTAGGGCCCGTACCTGCCGTTCTGCGCGGTGATCTCGACACCCTCGGCGTCGTGGCCGACGACGCGCGGCAGGCTCAGCAGCTTGACCGCGTCGTCCAGGGAGATGGTGTCGATCGTCATGGACTTGAACAGCGACCCGGTGCGCGGCCGGTCGGACTTCTTGGCGTCCTCGGGCAGCACCTCGGTGACGTACGGGCCGTAGCGGCCGTTCTTCGCCACGACGGTCAGGCCGGTGTCGGGGTGCGACCCGAGCACGACCTCCTCGCCGGCCGGCGTCTCGAACAGCTCGCGCGCCTTCTCGAGCGTCAGCTCGTCGGGGGGCAGGTCGTCGGGCACGTTGGCGCGCTTGCCGACCGGGTTGCCCTCGTCGTCGGGACCCTCGAGGTACGGCCCGTAGCGCCCGACCCGCAGCACGATGCCGCTGTCGGGTCCGCCGACGGGGAAGGTCGCGAGCTCCTTGGCGTCGATGTCGCCGAGCTCGGTGACCAGGGTGTGCAGCCCGGTGATGTCGTCCGAGCCGTAGTAGAACTCGGCCAGCTCGGTGTTGCGGTCGGACTGCCCGGCCGCGATCTCGTCGAGGACGTCCTCCATCTTCGCGGTGAACTCGTAGTCGATCTGCCGGGCGAAGTGCTCCTCGAGCAGGCGCACGACGGAGAACGCGATCCAGGCCGGCACCAGCGCCGAGCCCTTCTTGTAGACGTAGCCGCGGTTGATGATCGTGCCGATGATCGAGGCGTACGTCGACGGCCGGCCGATCTCGCGGTCCTCGAGCTCCTTGATGAGGGTGGCCTCGGTGTAGCGCGCCGGCGGCTTGGTCTCGTGACCCTGCGCGGTCAGCGAGGCGGCGTTGACGGCCTCGCCCTCGACGAGCTCGGGCAGCGGGACCTGGTCGTCGTCGCTGCGCTTGCCGCCGTCGGTGCCCTCGACGTACGCCTTGAGGAACCCGTGGAAGGTGATGACGCGACCCGACGCGGCGAACACCACGTCGCGGCCGTCGGAGGCCAGGCCCCCGATGCGGACCGACACCGACTGGCCGGTGGCGTCCTTCATCTGCGAGGCGACGGTGCGCTGCCACACCAGCTCGTACAGCCGGAACTGGTCGCCGGTCAGGCCCGTCTGGCCGGGCGTGCGGAACGCGTCGCCGGAGGGCCGGATCGCCTCGTGCGCCTCCTGGGCGTTCTTGACCTTGGAGGCGTAGGTGCGCGGGACGTCGGGGAGGTACTCCGGCCCGTACAGCTCACGGACCTGCGTCCGGGCCGCGTTGACCGCGGTGTCCGACAGCGTCGTCGAGTCCGTGCGCATGTAGGTGATGTAGCCGCCCTCGTAGAGCCGCTGGGCGACCGACATGGTCACCGAGGCGCTCATGCCGAGCTTGCGGCTGGCCTCCTGCTGGAGGGTCGTGGTGCGGAACGGCGCGTACGGCGAGCGGCGGTAGGGCTTCGCCTCCACCGACCGGACGGCGTACGACGTGTCGTGCAGCGCCTCGACGAGCCGCTCGGCGCCGGCGCGGTCGAGGTGGACCCGGTCGCCGCGCTTGCTCTTCAGCTCACCGTCGGACCCGAAGTCGGACCCGCTGGCGACGCGGGCCTCGTCGATGGAGTGCAGCCGCGCCGGGAACATGCGGGGCTCCTTGCCCTCGCCGCCGTCGAAGGTGCCCTCGACGTCCCAGTACGACGCGACCCGGAACTTGATCCGCTCGCGCTCCTTGTCGACCACCAGGCGGGTGGCCACCGACTGGACCCGGCCGGCCGACAGGCCGGACATGACCTTCTTCCAGAGGACCGGCGAGACCTCGTAGCCGTAGAGACGGTCGAGGATGCGGCGCGCCTCCTGGGCCTCGACGAGGTCGTCGTTGATCTGGCGCGGGTTGGCGACGGCCTCGAGGATCGCCTTCTTGGTGATCTCGTGGAAGACCATCCGGTGGACCGGGATGCCCTGGGGCTTGAGCTCGTCGAAGAGGTGCCAGGCGATCGCCTCGCCCTCGCGGTCCTCGTCGGTGGCGAGGTAGAGCTCGTCGGCGTCCTTGAGCAGGGTCTTGAGCTTGGAGATGTGCGCCTTCTTGTCGCGCGGCACCACGTAGTAGGGCTCGAAGCCGTTCTCGACGTCGACCGCCAGGCGGCCCCACGGCTTGTCCTTGATCTTGGCCGGGGTGTCCGCCGCGCTCTGCGGGAGGTCGCGGATGTGGCCGATGGAGGACTCGACGACGTAGCCGTCCCCGAGGAAGTCACCCAGCATCTGGGCCTTCTTGGGGGACTCGACGATGACGAGCTTGTGTGCCACGAGGTGCGTCCTGCTGCTTTCTTCCTGCTCAGACCCCGGCTCTCGGGGGCGTCCGGCCGATCACGGTAGCGCTACTTCCCACGAGTCCAAGACACGCGGTCACCTGTGGGTCCGCTAAAGTTGAGTAACTCAATCGACTAACTGATGGTGAAGGACGCATGACGGTGGGACCTCTGATCGGCTACGTGCCGGGTGTCTTCGACCTCTTCCACGTGGGCCACCTCAACGTGCTCCGACAGGCTCGCGAGCTCTGCGACGTGCTGGTCGCCGGCGTGGTCTCCGACGAGGTGTGCGCGTCGGTCAAGGGTGTCGCGCCTTTCGTGCCGCTGGAGGAGCGGATCGCCGTCGTGGACGCCATCGGCATCGTCGACGCCACCTACGCCGAGCTGACCACCGACAAGGTCGACGCCTGGCACGAGGTCGGCTTCCGGCGGCTCTTCAAGGGCGACGACTGGAAGGGCAGCGAGCGCGGGCTCGCGCTCGAGGGACGGCTGGCGCCGTACGGCGTCGAGGTCGTCTACTTCCCCTACACCGTGCACACCTCCAGCACACACCTCCGTGCGCTGATCGCCGCGGCCCGGCCCGCGTGAGTATCGCGGCGACCGTCGCCGCTCGGGTGGACGACCGAGGCATCCACGTGCGCACGGCCGGCGACGAGCCGCTCGTGCTCACCGTGGACGGGCGCTACATCTGGGCGTTCACCCCGGCCCGCGACGGGCACGCCCACCGGGGCGGGGTGCTCGTGGAGTGGCCGCCGGCGCTGCGCCCGTTCCTGGACGGCCGGGCCCGCGTGCGGGTCGCGGACCCGTCGGGTGCGACGCGTGCTGGTCGATGAGGACGTGAGCCTCGGCTCCGGCGAGGGCCGGATCGACATCGTGGACCCGCAGGGGCTGCCCCTCGCCGTGGACAAGGTCGGCCACCTGTGCCGGGCGTTCGCCGCCACCGACGACGGCGTGCGCGACGAGATCCTGGCCGGCACGCAGCGCGCGCTGCACGACCTCACCGAGGGCTGCGGCCTGGAGGCGTACCTCAACTACGGCGCCCTGCTCGGCGCCGTGCGCGACGGCGCGATGATCGCGCACGACTCCGACACCGACGTCTGCTACCTGAGCCACGCCGGGTCGCCGGCGGACCTGATCCTCGAGTCGTACCGGATCGAGCGCGAGCTTCGGCGCCGCGGCTGGACCCTGCTGCGGATGTCGGGCGGCGACATCAAGCTGCTCCTCCCCCTCAGCGACGGACGGCAGTGCCACGTCGACGTCTTCGTCGCCTTCCGGGTGGCCGGCACGTTCTACCAGCTCGGGAACCGGAGCGGTCAGCTGCCGGAGTCCGCGATCCTGCCGCTCTCCACGATCGAGCTGCACGGGTTCACGTTCCCGGCGCCGGCGCACCCGGAGCAGATGCTCGCGTTCGTGTACGGCCCGGGCTGGCGGGTGCCCGACCCGTCGTTCAAGTACGCCGACCCGGTCCCGGGCATCCGTCGGCTCGACGGCTGGCTGCGGGGCTTCCGCACCGACATGGGCCGGTGGACGGAGTTCTACCGCGGGCCGGAGGCCAGGACGATCCGGCGGCGCCGGTCGACGTTCGCGCGCTGGGTCGACGCGCAGGTCCCGAGGCGCGCGGCCGTCGCCGACCTGGGCTCGGGCACCGGGCGCGACTCCCTGTTCTTCGCCCGCCGCGGCCGCGACGTCGCGGCGTACGACTTCTGCCGGAACGCGCGGGCCCGGGTCGGCCGCCAGGCCAGACGCCGCGACGTGCCGATCGAGCCTCGGCTGCTGATCCTCAACGAGCTGCGCAGCGTCCTCGTCGCGGGCGCGGAGCTGGCCCGTGAGGGACGCCACCTGTACGCCCGCCAGCTGATCGGGTGCCTCGACGACGCCGCTCGCGACAACCTGTGGACGCTGGCCCGGATGGCGGCACGCGGCCGGGGCAAGCTCTTCCTCGAGTTCAGCGCCGTCACCGACCACCCGGATGCGGCCGACCCCGCGCCGGCCGGCCTGGTCCGGCGGGTCGACCCGGCCGCCGTACGCCGTGAGATCGAGGCGGCCGGCGGGCGAGTTCTCCTCGAGGAGCTCGGACCCGGCGTGGACATGCTCGACCAGTACGACCCCAGCGTGTGCCGGATGCGGGTGACCTTCCGTCGTCCTGGCCCCAAGAAGAGGAGAGCCGCATGACCCACCTCCAGTCGCGACTCGCCGTCGCCCGGGACCGCTACCGCCGCGTCCGTCGCCACCAGCTCGGGGTGCGTGGGCGTCTGGCGGCGCTCGAGGCCGAGGTGCAGGAGAACCGCCAGCTGCACCGCCGCGTGGCCGAGCTGACCGACGTGGTCGCCGAGCTGTTGCTCCCCGTGGTCGACCGCGACGAGGAGCGGATGACCGAGCTGCTGGCGGCCTACCGCGCCCGGCTCTGAGCCTGGAGGGCCTCGGCCTCGGCCTGCGGTCCGGGAACCAGGTGGGTGCGCGCCTTCACCACGGGCACGGCGAGGGCGACCAGCGCCGAGAGGGCTGAGGTGACGACCAGCAGCGTGAACCCGTGGACGTACCCGGACTCCACCGGGTAGCCGTCCGGTCGGTGACCGGCCGTGATCACGCTCGCGAGCACGGCGCCTCCGAGCGCGCCGCCGATCGTGCGGATGTTGGCGTTCATGCCGCTGGCCACTCCGGTCTGCGTCTGCGGGACGGCGTCGACGATGAGGTTCGACATGGCGGCGAACGCCAGGCCGAAGGCCAGGCCCAGGACGGTGGACTCGACGAGGAGCTGCCAGACGTGGTCGTGCGCCACCACGATCCCCAGGGTGCCCAGCGAGGTCAGGGTCGCGCCGGCGACCAGCATCGCCTTGGAGCCGTACCTCGCGGCGAGGCGCCCCGAGGCGAGCCCGGCCACGAACGTGGCCACGGTCTGCGGGAGCAGCATCAGCCCGGACTGGGTCACCGAGGCGCCGAAGCCGTAGCCGGTGACCTCGTCCGGCGTCTGGAGGAACTGGGGCAGGAAGGCGAACATCGAGTACATCCCCATCCCGAACAGCAGGGACACCAGGTTCACCGTCCACACGGTCGGGATGCGCATCATCTTCATGTCGATCAGCGGGCTGTCGCTGCGGGCCTCGGCCCAGACCCAGATCGGCAGGACCACGGCGGCGAGGGCGAACAGGCCGACCGTGATGGGCGAGCCCCAGCCCCAGACGTGGCCCTGGCTGACGGCGAGCAGGAGCGCCACCAGCCAGGTGGACATCAGCAGGGCGCTGGAGACGTTGATCCGGCCGGGCGCGCGCTCCGGGGACTCCGGGACGAAGAAGTGTGCCGTGACCGCGGCCAGCCCGGTGAGGATCATCGGGAGCCAGAACAGCCAGTGGTAGCTGAGGGCCTCGACGATCGGACCGGCGATGACGAGCCCGATCCCGCCACCCACGGCGAGCAGCGCGGCCGAGATCCCCAGCGCACCGGCCACCTTGTCGCGCGGGAACTCGTCGCGGATGATCCCGAACGTCAGCGGCAGCACGCCGCCGCCGATCCCCTGGATCGCGCGGGCCGCGATCAGGACGCCGATGGTCGGGGCGATCGCCGCGAGGAAGGATCCGACCGCCAGCGCGCCCAGCGCGAAGACGAGCATCCGCTCCTTGCCGACCTTGTCGCCGACCCGGCCCACGATCGGCGTGCACACCGACGCCGACAGCAGGTACGCCGTCAGCACCCACGTGACGGTCGCCTGGTCGGTGCCGAGGCCCCGCTCGATGGTCGCCAGCACCGGCGTGACCATCGACTGGAGGAGCGAGAAGGACCCGACGCCGACGCACAGCACCACGAACGTCAGGCGGTAGTCGGTCCGCTGGCTCGTGGCTGTCATGACACCGGGCCCAGCAGCGCAGGAGGCCGAACCATTCCCCGGCGGGCACAGCCGTCCACGCCTCAGACGGTCAGGAAGCCCTCCACGAGGAGCTCGCGGACCACCGGCAGGTACGCCGCACGGAGCTCGCCCGGGTCCCGCTCGGTCAGCGTCGCGACGGCGTCGAGGATCTGGCCGACCGACAGCTCGCCGTCGCAGGCGCCGGCCACGGCGGCCTCGACGGTGTCGACCTGGCGGGCGCGACGCAGCCCGCGCTGCTGGCGCAGGACGATGGTCTCGGGATCCTCGGCGCCCGGCTCGCCGGTCGTCTCCTGGACGACGTCGACCCGCAGCGTGAGCCGGTCGTGCTCGGTGAACGGGTGCGCGGCCGCCGACGCCCAGTCGCGGATCGCGGGCGCGACGGGCTGCTCGACGGCGTACGGCCAGTCGAGGTAGGCCGAGTCGTGCCCGCTCTTGTGGAGGTTGACCCACCCGAAGCCGATGCCCTCGACACCCTGCTCGTCGAACCAGCCGAGCCACGCGTCGTACCGGTCGAGGTAGTCCGGAGCACCGTGCAGCCCGCCGTCCTTGAGCCACAGCTCGACGTAGGCCGCGGGGTCGATGACCTCGCGCTGAACGACCAGGGCCGCGCAGTCGTCGGGCACCCACGCGGCGAGCCGCTCGTCCCACGGCACGTCGCGGTGGATCGTCCAGTTGGCCAGCACCTGGAGCCAGCCGCCCTCGGTCAGGCGGGCCGGGCCGTTGCTGACGACGAGCCGGACGACCTCGTCACCCGGGAGACCCGAGTCGCGGTAGACCAGTCGCGTGCCGGTGGCCGGCGAGATCACGAACGGCGGGTTGGTGGTGATCAGGTCGAAGGTCTCGTCGCGCACCGGGTCGAAGAACCAGCCCGGGCGGACCTCGATGTTCGGCGCGTCGTTGAGGGCCGCGTTGAACTCCGCCGCCCACACGGCGCGGGCGTTGATGTCGGTGGCGACGACGGCGTCGGCGTGGGTCGCCAGGTGCAGCGCCTGGACACCGCACCCGGTGCCGAGGTCGAGGGCCCGGCGAGACCGGCTCGCGCAGCGTGAGCTGGGCCAGCGAGGTCGCGGCCGGGCTGATGCCGAGCACGTGGTAGTCGGCGACGCGGACGTTCGGGCCGTCGAGGCCGGGGGTGAGGTCGGAGACGACCCACAGGTCGCGGTCGTCGGTGGCGTACGGGCGGACGTCGAGCAGCGCGCGTACCTCGCCGCCGGAGGTACGGAGGAAGCCGGCGTGCTCGAGCTCGGCGACCAGCCCGGGCAGGGCACGCTCGGCGTCCTCGGTGGAGACCGCCGTCTGGAGCAGGAACAGCCGGGTCAGCGTGGCGAGCGGCGAGCCGTCGCGCGTCCGCCGCAGGGCCGGCGTGGTCTCGTTGCGGCCGAGCGCCTCGTGGGCACGGCTGCCCAACAGGTCGGCGACGGCGTCGTAGGTGAAACCGGCGGCCTGCAGGGCCGGGCGCAGACGAAGGGGCAGGTCCGACATGTCGGACCTGCCCCTCTCGTTGTCAGCCGTGCTGATCGCCGTCAGACGGTCGGCGAGACCGGCTGGGTCGGCGTCGGGTCGCTCACCGGTGCGGGCGGGACCGGGGTCTCCGGGCCGTCGCTGCCGATGGTGACCTCACGCTGCTTGGAGATGTAGACGGCCACCACGATGATCGCGGTCGCCCCCAGGGCGATGGCGATGCGCAGCGCGTCGTTCTGGTCCTTGCCGACGCCCATCGACACCACGGCGCTGGCGACGAGCAGCGAGACCAGGTTCATCACCTTGATGAGCGGGTTGATGGCCGGGCCGGCGGTGTCCTTGAACGGGTCGCCGACGGTGTCGCCGATGATCGTGGCCTCGTGGGCCATGCGAGCCCTTGCCGCCGTGGTTGCCGTCCTCGACGAGCTTCTTGGCGTTGTCCCAGGCACCACCGGAGTTGGCCAGGAACACGGCCATCAGCGTGCCGGTGCCGATCGCACCGGCGAGGAAGCCGGCCAGCGTGGTGACGCCGAGGCCGAAGCCCACGGCGACCGGGGCGAGCACCGCCAGGATGCCCGGCGTGATCAGCTCGCGCAGGGAGTCCTTGGTGACGATGTCGACGACCTTGCCGTACTCGGGACGGCCCGTGCCCTCCATGATCCCGGGGATCTCGCGGAACTGGCGACGGACCTCGAAGACCACCGCACCGGCGGCCCGGCCGACGGCGTTGATCGCCAGACCGGAGAACAGGAACACGACCGCGCCACCGAGGAGCACACCCACCAGGACGGCGGGGTTGAAGACGAAGAAGTCGGCCAGCGAGAACTCGTCGTCGGTCGGACGCGCCTCCACCAGGGCGTCGAGCACCGAGGTGGCGTAGGAGCCGAACAGCGCGGTCGCGGCCAGCACGGCCGTGGCGATCGCGATGCCCTTGGTGATGGCCTTGGTCGTGTTGCCCACCGCGTCGAGCTCGGTGAGGATCTGGGCGCCCTCGGGGCTGACGTCACCGGACATCTCGGCGATGCCCTGCGCGTTGTCGGAGACCGGTCCGAAGGTGTCCATGGCCACGATCACGCCGACGGTGGTCAGCAGACCACAGCCCGCCAGCGCCACCGCGAACAGCGAGACCGTGAGCGAGGCGCCGCCCAGGAGGAAGGCGCCGAAGACGGCCGCGCCGATGACCAGCGTGGTGTAGACGGCCGACTCGAAGCCGACCGCCAGGCCCGACAGGATCACGGTGGCCGCGCCGGTCAGCGAGGTCTTGCCGACGTCCTTGACGGGGCGGTACTCGGTGCCGGTGAAGTAGCCGGTCAGGGCCAGGATGCCCGCGGACATCACGATGCCGATGACGACGGCGGCCGAGGCGATCAGCCGCGGGTCGCCCTCGGGACCACTGGTCGAGAGCAGGTCGAGCGCGCTGGGCGTGACGTTGTTGAAGTCGGCGAAGCTCGACGGCAGGTAGACGTAGGAGAGGATCACGCACGCCACCGCGGCGATGCCCGCGGAGATGTAGAAGGCGCGGTTGATGGTGGTCAGGCCGTTCTCGCCGGCGCGCGGCTTGCACAGGTAGACACCGGCGACCGCGGTCAGCGCGCCGATGGCGGGGATCAGGAGCGGGTAGACCAGCCCCTTGTCGCCGAAGGCCTGCGAGCCGAGGATCAGCGCGGCGACCAGCGTGACGGCGTACGACTCGAACAGGTCGGCGGCCATGCCGGCGCAGTCGCCCACGTTGTCGCCGACGTTGTCGGCGATGGTGGCGGCGTTGCGCGGGTCGTCCTCGGGGATGTTCTGCTCGACCTTGCCGACCAGGTCGGCGCCGACGTCGGCGGCCTTGGTGAAGATGCCGCCGCCGACACGCATGAACATGGCGAGCAGCGCGGCACCGAAGCCGAAGCCCTCGAGCACGTGCGGGGCCTCGTGCTCGAACAGCAGCACCACGACGCTGGCGCCCAGGAGGCCCAGGCCGACGGTCAGCATGCCGACCATGGCGCCGGTGCGGAAGCCGATGTTCATGGCCGGGTCGCGACCCGTGTCGTTGGCGGCCGCGGCGACGCGGAGGTTGGCCTTCACGGCCAGCCCCATGCCGAGGTACCCGACGGTCGCCGAGAACCCGGCTCCCACCAGGAAGAAGATGGAGCGGCCGATCCGGACCCCCCAGTCGTCCGCCGGCAGCGCCAGCAGGACGAAGAAGGCGATGGCGGCGAAGATCGCCAGCGTCCGGAACTGACGCTGCAGGTAGGCGTTGGCGCCTTCCTGGACCGCGTGGGCGATGTTCTTCATGTTGTCGGTGCCCTCACCGGCGGCGAGAACCTCTTGCCTGAACATCACTGCCATCGCGAGCGCGCCAAGCGCGATCACGGCGACGACGATGACCAGGACGAGGTTGCCTCCGGAGAGCTCCACAACGGCCGGAGTAATCCCGGTCATCTGTGTCCTCCTGGGAATTTCAAGACTTGAACCCGGCGGAGTCTACGCAGGAGGAGGCGTGCCACTGCACCCGGTGTGGCGCGTGCCACTAGCGGCGTACGGCTGAGGCGTGGAGAAGCGCTCAGCGAGAGGCGAGCGCGGCCTCGGCCCAATCATTCGGCACAGCGTGGATGACGAACACCCTGCGGGCCGCCTGAGCGGACTACCGGGAGGCGAGCGCGGCCTCGGCAGACTCGTGGATGACGAACACCTTCGCCAGGCCGGTGATGCGGAAGATCTTGAGGAGGCGGTCCTGGTTGCAGACCAGGTCGAGCGAGCCCTCGTGGGCCCGCACCTTCTTCAGGCCGCCGACCAGGACGCCGAGGCCGGTCGAGTCGAGGAACTCGACGTTCTGCATGTCGACGATGATGTCGTAGGAGCCGGCGGCGACGAGCTCGGTGAACTTGTCCCGCAGGCGCGGAGCCGTGTAGACGTCGATCTCTCCCCCGACGGCGACGACGGTCGTGCCGTCGGCCTCGTGGGTCGAAAGAGTCAGGTCCACGTCTTCTCCACTGCCTCGCTGTGCCCCGGTCGCGCGACGGCACGCCGTGGCGGCCCCGCGCTCCAATCAAACCACGCCGTCGCGTCGTTCGTGGAAATAGTAGGCAGTCCTCGGGACGGGCGTGGTGAAAGCCATCGGACCCGGCCCGCGACCGATGTCCGCGCCGCTTGGGAGGATGGAGGCGTGCGCACCGAGACCGTCTCCCCCGTCTCGATGCGCGACGTGGTCGAGCGGCTCTCGGCGGTACCCGGCCGCGAGGACCGGCTGACCCACCTCGAGGTGCTGCCGGCGCGGGCGGCGGTCGAGGCGGCGTGGCCGATCTGGGTGCCCGACGACGTCCGGGCGGCGTTCGAGGCCCGAGGCGTGCGCACCCCCTGGCAGCACCAGGTCCAGGCCGCCGAGGCAGCGCACGCCGGCCAGCACGTGGTGATGGCGACCGGCACGGCGTCGGGCAAGTCGCTGGGCTACCAGCTGCCGACGCTGACCGACATCCGCTCCGCCCGCGGGCCGCGCGGGCAGCGGGGGGCCGCCACCCTCTACCTCAGCCCGACCAAGGCGCTCGCCCAGGACCAGCTGGCCGGCCTGGAGGCGCTGGGGCTCGACCTGCGGGTCGCCACCCACGACGGCGACAGCCCGCGCGAGCAACGGGACTGGACGCGCGACCACGCCGAGTACGTGCTGACCAACCCCGACATGCTGCACCGCTCCCTGCTGCCCGCCCACTACCGCTGGGCGCAGTTCCTCGGGTCGCTGCGCTACGTCGTGGTCGACGAGTGCCACCACTACCGGGGCGTGTTCGGGGCCCACGTGGCGCAGGTCCTGCGCCGGCTGCGGCGGGTGTGCGCGGCGTACGGCGCCCACCCCACGTTCGTGCTCGCCTCGGCCACGGTCGCCGAGCCGGAGGTCCACGCCCACCGGCTCACCGGCCTCGACTTCGTCCCGGTCGTCCACGACGGCTCGCCCCGCGGCCAGGTCGCCGTCGCGCTCTGGGAGCCGCCGTTCACCTCCCGCACCGGCGAGCACGGCGCCCCGGTGCGGCGCGCCGCGTCGTCCGAGACCGCCGATCTGCTGGCCGACCTGGTCGTCGAGGGGGTCCGCACGCTGGCGTTCATCCGGTCGCGGCGCGGGGCCGAGCAGGTCGCCCTCACCGCTGCCGAGCTGCTCGCCGAGGTCGACCCGGCGCTGGCCGGCCAGGTCGCGGCCTACCGGGGCGGTTACCTGCCCGAGGAACGCCGCGCCATCGAGCGGGCGCTGCGCTCCGGTGACCTGATGGGGCTGGCCGCGACCAACGCGCTCGAGCTGGGCATCGACATCAGCGGGCTCGACGCGGTGGTGATGGCGGGGTTCCCCGGCACCCGCGCCGCCCTGTGGCAGCAGATCGGCCGCGCCGGCCGAGGTCACGGCGATGCCCTCGGCGTGCTCGTCGCCCGCGACGACCCGCTCGACACCTACCTCGTCACGCACCCGGAGTCGCTGTTCGGCAGGCCGGTCGAGGCCACCGTCATCGACCCCTCCAACGAGCACGTGCTCGCGCCGCACCTGTGCGCCGCCGCCCAGGAGCTGCCGCTGGCCGACGACGACCTCGAGCTGTTCGGCCCGACCACCCGGGGCCTGCTCGACCGCCTCGTCGAGGAGGGGCGGCTGCGGCGCCGGCCCCGGGGCTGGTTCTGGACCGACCGCCACCGGGCGGCCGACCTCACCGACATCCGCAGCGCCGGCGGCAGCCCCGTGGCCCTCGTCGAGACCGAGACCGGGCGGGTCATCGGACACGTCGACTCGTCGAGCTCGCACGCGACGGCCCACCCCGGCGCGGTCTACGTGCACCGGGGCGACACCTGGCTGGTGGAGTCCCTCGACCTCGACGACCACGTCGCGGTCATCTCGCGGGCCGACCCGGACTGGTCGACGACCGCCCGCGAGGTCACCGACATCACCGTCGTCGCCGAGCGCGAGGGTCGCGACTGGGGCGCCTGCCGGCTCAGCCTCGGTGAGGTCGAGGTCTCCCACCAGGTGGTGTCGTACCTCAAGCGCCGCCAGCCCGGCGGCGAGGTCGTCGCCGAGGAGCCGCTCGACCTGCCCGTCCGCACCCTGCGCACCACCGCGGTCTGGTGGACCGTGCCCGACCACGTCCTGCTCGAGAGCGGTCTCGCAGAGATCGACCTCGCCGGCGCGGCCCACGCGGCCGAGCACTGCTCGATCGGGCTGCTGCCCCTCTTCGCGACCTGCGACCGCTGGGACATCGGCGGCGTGTCCACGATCATGCACGCCGACACCGGACGCCTGACCGTCTTCGTCCACGACGGCCACCCCGGCGGGGCCGGGTTCGCCGAGCGCGGCTACCGGGCGGCCCGCGAGTGGCTGACCGCCACCCGCGAGGGCATCGCGTCGTGCGCCTGCGAGGAGGGCTGCCCGTCGTGCATCCAGTCGCCCAAGTGCGGCAACCAGAACAACCCCCTCGACAAGGCGGGCGCCGTGGCACTGCTCGACGCGCTCCTGCAGCAGTAGGTCGGGTCGCCCGTGCTGGCGCCGTCGCGAGCGTCGGCCCGCGGGATGCCTGGCAAGGCGGAGGAGGGAGGCGATGCGGAGCATCGACGACTGACGACAACGCGGCCAGGCGCCCGCGGGGCGGCGCGCAGCAGGCGACAGCACGGGTGTCCCGGCCTTAGTCTCGCGGCATGTTCGTCGTGGGTCTCCTCCTCGTCCTGCTCGGTGCGCTGGCGATCGTCGCCGCGATCTTCGGCAGCGAGGGCACGGCGGCGTTCCTCTCGTTCGACCTGAGCGCGTTCGGCATCTTCCTCATCGGCCTCGCCGCCGGCGTGGCGATCCTCTGGGGCTACTCCATCGCCAAGTACGGCGTGAAGAAGTCCATGAAGCACCGCCGCGAGAGCAAGCAGCTCGAGGAGCTGTCGGAGAAGCTCGACAAGGTCGACGAGGAGAAGCGTCGCGAGGTCGACGACGACCGGATCTGACCGCGCTCAGGGCGCCGGCCCGGCGCGGGACCGGGCGTCGAGGTCGGACTGCTGACCCAGCCAGCGCGGGCCGGGGACGCGCACCTCGACCGTCACCGTTCCTCCGTCGACCGCACACGCGACGACCGTGCCGTCGTTGAGGCGGGCCATGTCGCGGGCGGCCTGGCAGGCGTCCCCGCCCTGGGCCGCGGCTGTGGCTCCCGCCAGCGCCGCGAGGTCGGCGCTCGCCTGGGCCTGACGGTGCGCGACCACCATCGCGCCCACGACGGCCAGGGCTGCGCCCAGCACCATCAGCACGCCGGCCATCGCCACGGCGAGCAAGGTCGCGGCACCCGCCTCGCCGCGCGGGACGGTCACGGGGGTGGGTCTTCCCGGGCGGCCACCGCATCGGCCGTGAGCTCGACCGACGGCAGCGCGTCGAAGAGACCGCCGACCCCGTCGACCGTGACCGACCCGGTCACCACGACCCGGTCGTCGAGGGTCGTGACCGTGAGCGCCGCGCCCGCCGGGGCGACGAGCCGGCCCCGCTCGAGCGCCTCGTCGGTGGAGTCGCCGCGCGCGACGGCCCGCGCCGCCTCGCGGGTGGCGTCGACCATCCGCACCTGCGCCGTGGCCAGGGCGAGCAGCCACACCAGGCCGAGGGTGACGGCCAGCAGCAGGGGCACCGCCATGGCCAGCTCGGCCGTGACCGCGCCGCGCTGGGACGACCGGGACGCTCGGCTCACTTGATGCCGAGCAGGCCGAGGACGTGGTCGAAGAGCGTCTTGAGCAGCTGGTCGCCGAACCCTCCGCTGAGCAGCTTGTAGAGCAGACCGGCGAGGCCCGCGCCCGCGGCGGTGCCGACGGCGTACTCGGCGGTGGTGATGCCTCGCTCGTCGGGACGGGTCGAGATCGTCATGGAGTGCCTCCTTTTCGGGGACGCCCGATGCGTCCCGACACCTCCCAGGGTGGATCGGAGCGGGGACCGTCCGCGCCGCTCCGGTACGGACCTGGGGAGGAGGCCTGCCGGGCGGCCGCCTGTGGACCAGGAGTGGGCCCGCGGGGCGTCAGCCCGTCAGGTCGGTGACCAGGCCGGCCACGACCGGCACGATGCCGATGAGCAGGAAGGCGGGCAGGAGACAGAGGCCCAGCGGGACGGCGGCGCGGACACCGACCCGGCGGGCGGCGTCCTCGGCGTCCGCGCGGGCCCGGGCGGCCAGCTCGGCGCCGAGCCGGTCCAGGGCGTCGGCGATCGGCTCACCGGTGCGGGCGGACCGGGCCAGGGTCCGGCCGAGCGGAGCCAGCCCCGGGTCGGCCTCCAGCGCCCTCCACGCCTCCACGGGATCGACGCCCAGCGCGATGCGTGGCGGCAGGGTCGCCAGCGAGTCGGCGGCCGGCCCGGGGAGCGCGACGCAGACCAGGGCGAGGGCGTCGGCGGGCGGCAGGCCACCTCGGACCGCCGCCGCCAGCAGCCCCACGACGTGCGGCAGCTCTGCACGGACCCTGACCCGGCGTGCCCGCTGGGCCGGGGTCTCGGCGCGGCCGAGCACGACCCACACGACACCCGCAGCGACGACGCCGACGGGCAGGCCGACGGCTCCGGAGACGAAGGCCCACGCGCCCAGGCCCGCCAGGGCGGACCAGAGCCAGCGTCGTGGGCCACGTTCGTCGGGGGTGGTGGACACCGGACGTCCCGGCGGCCCCGACCCGGGCCGACGAGGGCCAGCCGGCACCGACAGCCAGACGGCCACGGCGGCGACACCGGCCAGCAGGACGGTCGTCATCGAGCGGCCTCGGACGCGAGCCGTTCGATCCAGGCGAGGCCGGCCAACCCGAGGCCCAGGCCACCGGCCAGGCAGGCCAGCCCGATCGGGGTGCCGAGCAGGAAGGAGAGCGGGTCTCCCCCCGAACCCGCGCCGATCGCCAGGGCGAGGAGTGGCAGGGCGGCCACCAATCGGGCGGTGGCCCGCGCCGACGCGAGCTCGCCACGGACCACGCGGTCGGTCGCCCGGGAGTCGCGAAGGGCCTGCGCCACCCGGCCGAGGGCGTCGGCCAGGCCGTGCCCGGTCCGGTGGGAGACGTGCCAGGCCGCCGCGACCAGGGCCATCCCCTCGGCGCCCGGCTCGAGAGCCGCGCGCCGGAGCGCCGCTGGTACGTCGCCGCCGTACGCCTGGCACTGCGCCACCGGGCCGATCGCCGGCCAGGCCTCGGCAGCCTGGCCGAGCGCGGCCTCGGCGGGCTGCCCGGCGGCGAGCTCGGCGGCCAGCAGGTCGCAGCACTCGAGCACGCGATCGCGGGTCTGCTCGGTGACCGCGGCCCGGGCCCGCTGCCGCCACAGCCGGTGCGCTCCCGCGGCCCCGCCGGCCAGCACCAGAGCCAAGAAGGCCGGCTCGGGCGACCCCAGGAGTGATCCGACAACGACCGCGGCCACGGCGAGCGCCACCATCGCCGGACCCGGACGCCACGGGTCGGCCGGGAAGGTCGGCGGACGGAACCCGACCAGCACGGCGGCGGCCGCCAGCAGTGCAGCCGTCACGGGTCGTCCAGGAGCCGCTCCAGCCGGTCGGCGCCCGGGCCGGGATGCGCCCGGCCGTCGACGTCGAAGGAGACGGCCGTGGCGATGGTGACGGTCCCGTCACCGGACCGCTCGGGGACGCCCACCTCGCGCAGCCGTCGGCGGCCGCCGGCGTCGATGCCGAGGTGGACCACGAGGTCGACGGCCGCGGCGAGCTGGCTGTGCGCGGCCTCCCGGCCGAGCCCGGCGGCCAGCGCGAGCGCCTCGACCCGCGCCGGCACGTCGGCGGCGGAGTTGGCGTGGAGCGTGCCGCAGCCACCCTCGTGCCCGGTGTTGAGCGCGGCCAGCAGGTCGACGACCTCACCGCCTCGTACCTCGCCGACGACGAGCCGGTCGGGCCGCATCCGCAGCGCCTGTCGCACCAACGACCGCACGGTCACCTCGCCCGCGCCCTCGAGGTTGGGCGGCCGGGCCTCGAGCCACACGCAGTGCGGGTGGTCGGGCGACAGCTCGTGGGAGTCCTCGACCAGGACCAGGCGCTCCGCCGGGTCGGCCAGGGAGAGCAGTGCGGCGAGCAGCGTCGTCTTGCCCGAACCCGTCCCGCCGCTGACGACGAACGCCGCCCGACGGCGGACGACGGCTCGCAGCAGGCGTTCGCCGGCGGTGCTCACCGCACCGGCGGCGACCAGCTCGGTGAGCGTGAAGCCGCGGGCGCGCGGCACCCGCAGGGAGATCAGCGTGCCGGGCCGGGCGATCGGGGCGAGCAACGCGTGGCACCGCGTGCCGTCGGCCAGCCGGACGTCGACGAACGGGCTGGCGTCGTCGAGGCGCCGCCCACCGAGCGCCGCGAGCCGCTGGGCGAGACGGCGTACGGCGGCCTCGTCGGCGAACCGGACGTCGGCCGGCCGCAGCCCCTCACCCGTGTCGACGTACACGCCGTCGGTGCCGTTGACCACGACGTCGGTCACGCCCGGCAGTCGCAGGAGAGGTTCGAGCGGGCCGGCGCCGAGGACGTCGCGGCGCAGCTCCTCGTGCACCGCGAGCACGGTCGCGTCACCGACCGGCCGCCCCGTCGCGCGCAAGGCATCGGCGACCCGGTGAGCGGTGAGCGCGCCGGGCCGGTCGGCGAGGCGCTCGCGGACCTCCTCGACGACGACGCCCAGCTCGACCGGAAGCTGGACGGGGACCGCCGTCATGCCGCGCGGCGCAGCGGCGCCAGGTCGGCCAGCACGTCGAGCGCGGTGCGGCCGAGCGGCCCACGGCGCGAGCGCACCGGCCCGAGCCCGAGGTCGATCGCCTCCTCGAGCCCGCGCTGGTCGGGCATCTGGGCGGCTACCGGCACGGTGGTCAGCCGCGACACGGCATCCGCCCGGACCCGGTCGCCGCGCACGACCAGTCGCAGGGAGGTCGGGTCGCGGAACCGGGCGCACAGGCGCACCGCCGAGGCCAGCCCGGCGACGGTCGGCACCGTCAGCACGAACACCCGGTCGCAGCGCGCCACCAGCTCCTCGACCAGTGGGTCGACGCTGCGCGGCAGGTCCACGACCACCGTCTGGTGGCCCCGCTGGGCGGCCGCGATGGCGTTGCGGACGGCGAAGGCCTGGAGGGAGCCTTGAGGTCCGGGGTACCAGGTCAGCACGCCGAGCCCGTCGCGCCGCGGCAGCGACTCGCGGAGCGAGCGCCCGCTGAACCTGCCCGTCGTCTGGCACAGCGCGTCCCACCGGATGCCGTCGTACCCGTCGAGCCCGAGCACCCGGTCGATCCCCGGACCGAGCGGGTCGGCGTCGATGACGACGGCCGGACCCGAACGCGCGGCCATCTGGCCCAGCGCGCACGCGAACGTCGAGGCACCGGCCCCGCCCGAGCCGGCGATCACGCCGACGGTCATCGACCCGTGCGGGGTGGCGTCGCCGACGTCCGCGATCAGCTCGGCCACCCAGCCGGCCGACCGGGGCAGCTCGGCGACGTTCTCGGCACCGAGCGCGAGCGCGGTGCGGAAGACGTCGTCGGGCACGCCGCCGTACCCCACCAGGTGCACGCCGGAGCGGCGCGGCGGCGCCAGGCGGGCCAGGGCCTTGGCGAGGTCGACCCCGACGAAGACGAGGGGGGCGGCGTTCCACGCGTGCAGCGCTGCCTCCGGGTCGGGAGCCAGGGCCGGCGTCACTCCCGCCGCAGCGGCCAGCCGCTGGAGCTCGTCGATGATGGTCGGGTCGTCGGTCACGATGAGGGGTGCGTCCATGTCCGGACGCTTTCCCCTTTGCCGTGACCACCCACCTGCCCGTACCCGGCCCTGTGGAGATCCCTTGCAGGACAAGGGTTGTGGACGGCAAGTGGGCTCCCGGAGTCCCTCCGATCTCCCGGGATTGCCAGGGCCGGCCACCTACCATGACGACATGCCCGCCGGAGTCCGCCGACCGACCGCGGCCTTCTTCGACCTCGACAAGACGATCATCGCCAGGTCGAGCTCGTTCGTGTTCAGCAAGCCGTTCCAGGCGGGCGGCCTGATCTCCCGGCGCGCGATGCTGCGCTCGGCGTACGCGCAGTTCGTGTACCTCGTCGGCGGCGCCGACCACGACCAGATGGAGAAGATGCGGCAGTTCATGTCGCAGCTGACCGCCGGCTGGGACGTCGCCACCGTGCGCGAGATCGTCGCCGAGACGCTGCACCACGTCGTCGACCCGATCGTCTACGACGAGGCGGTCTCGCTCATCGAGGAGCACCGGGCGCTGGGGCGCGACGTGGTCATCGTCTCCACCAGCGGTGCCGAGGTGG
Organism: uncultured Actinomycetota bacterium; assembly: GCA_963839565.1. GTDB lineage: Bacteria > Actinomycetota > Actinomycetes > Propionibacteriales > Nocardioidaceae > Nocardioides. The sequence continues at coordinate 45,641 of CAWIVR010000007.1, forward strand.
TCGGCCCGATCGGCGAGATGCTCGGCGCCGACGACGTGATCGCCACCCAGCTCGAGATCGTCGACGGCAAGTACACCGGCACCATCGAGTACTACGCGTACGCCGAGGAGAAGGCCCGCGCCATCCGGGCGCTCGCCGACGAGCGCGGCTACGACCTCGAGGGCAGCTTCGCCTACAGCGACTCGGTCACCGACGTCCCGATGCTCGAGGCGGTCGGCCACCCGCACGCCGTGAACCCCGACAAGGAGCTGCGCCGGATCGCGGCCGACCGGGGCTGGCCGATCCTGGTGTTCACCAAGCCCGTCACCCTCGGCAGCCGGCTCCCGCCCGCCCGTTCGGCCCTCGCCGCCCTGGCCGTGGGCGGCGTCGGCGCGGTCGGCTGGGCACTCTGGGCGAGCGCGCGACGCCGCCGTCTCGGTGCGTGAAACGACGGCCGGAACGGCCTGACCTGCACGTACTCCCCGCTCCACCAAAGCCCAGCAAAGTCAAGGGTTGTGAGCCTCGCGGGACCGGCGTACAACAGAGGCAGAGAAAAGAACACCCGCACGCGAACCGGGTACCCACGCGGCGACCTACCCTTCCTACAGGGCGCGAGCCACCGGGATCCTCCCGAGGCAGCAGTTGAGTGTGCACGCCTGGTAGCCATCGGTTTGCGTGTCAGTGACGGCACTCGCCTTCGATGAAGACGAGTGCCGCCACATGTGCGGCCCTCACCCACGTGCCAGCGGACTCGCCTCGGCGCCCTTGGCCGCCGCCTCCGCCGCGTACCTCAGCCACGCAGCAACGCCGGCAGGACCACCGTCGCGGTACGCCCGCAGGTTCGACTCGTACGCCGCCCGCAGCGCCAGGTGCCCGGCTTCCGGCACCAGCACCGACCGCTCGTCGACCCCGCGCGCCACCCACACGAGCCGCTCGGCGGCGCGCGCCACGATCCCGTTGTGGGAGGGGAAGGGTGCCGCCGTCGCGAGGTCGGCGTGCACGACCGCGGCCACCAGCAGGGCCGGAGCGGCCGTCGTCCCGTCCAGCAGCCGGCCCAGGGTCTGCAGGCGGTCCAGAGAGGCGGCGTCGCGGGGCCGGCCGGACTCGGCGTCGCCCGAGGCCAGCGCGTGCAGGCGGGCGAAGGCCTGCAAGGGGGAGGTACGCAGGGTCGGCACCAGCGACAACAGGTGCACCGAGACCCGCACCGCGTCCGCCGCGACCGGGTCGCCCGAGCCCGCACGGACCGACTCCAACGAGGACGACGATCCCTCCAGCACCGCCGACGCGTGGGCGCCGACCAGGAGCGCCTCGGCGGTCTGGTCGGAGGACGTACGCCGCAGCCCGCGGTCGCGCAGCAGCGCGTCGATGCCGTCGCGGGTGGCCGCGAACGCCGACGGCACGCCCTCCAACCGGAGCAGCGGCGCGAGCGGGTCGGCGTCGGGCATGGCACCAGTCTCGCGGGTAGGGTCGGCCTCGATGAGCGAGGACCCCACCCCGGATTGGGCGCACTCCTTCGGGGGCGTCGCGGACGCCTACGAACGCGCCCGTCCGACGTACCCGCCCGAGGCCGCCCAGTGGCTGGTCGGCCAGCAGGCCGCGACGGTCCTCGAGCTCGGCGCGGGGACCGGCAAGCTCACCGAGCAGCTCGTCGCCCTCGGGCACGGCATCGTCGCCACCGACCCCGACCAGGCCATGCTCGACCGGCTGCAGCGCAAGCTGCCCGAGGTCAGCACGCTCGTCGCGCACGCCGAGGAGCTGCCCGTCGGTGACCACGGGTTCGACGCCGTCGTGGCCGCCCAGGCCTTCCACTGGTTCGACCTCGACCGGGCCCTGCCCGAGATCGCCCGCGCCCTGAAGCGGGGCGGTCGGCTCGGCCTGGTCTGGAACCAGCGGGACGAGAGCATCCCGTGGGTACGCCGCCTCGGCGCCGTCATCGGCACCCAGGACCAGCTCGACGAACCCGCCCAGGCCCTCGACGACAGTGGGCTCTTCGGCCCTGTCGAGGAGGCGCGGTTCACGCACTGGCAGCAGGTCGACCGCAAGAGCATCCAGGACCTCGTGCTCTCCCGGTCGAACATCGCGGTGCTGGACGAGGAGGCGCGGGCCGCCAAGCTGGCCGAGGTGGTCGCCTTCTACGACGACTACGGCCGCGGCATGGACGGCATGCAGCTGCCGTACGTGACGCGGTGCTTCCGGGCCACCGTCCTCGACCAGCCCGGCGACGACGACCCCGACGCCGAGGCCGCGGACAGCGACGACCCCTCGGACGGCACCGACACCGACATGCTGCTCATCGACTTCCGCTGACGTCGACCTGTCACGACGAGCGGCGCGACGCGTCGGCGTACCGCTGCGCCAGCAACCTCACCTCCGCGAGCAGCTCGGGTGAGTCGAGCACCTCGAACGGCGCGTCCCACCAGGCGAGGTACTTCGCGACCATCGCGGCACTGTCGGAGCCGACCGTGACGACGCAGGCGTCCTCGCCGTCGGGCTCGATCTCGACGGAGGCGGGAGCCCGCCCGCGGATCACGGCGGCCGGGGCGAGCAGGCGTACCCGGTAGCGCTGCTGCCACGACGCGGTCTCCAGGGCCCGCACGACGAAGCCCTCGAAGCCGCCCTCGGGGTCCGGGCGCGGCCGGAAGCGGCGGCCGTTCGGCACCTTGACCCGCAGCCGGTCGACGCGGAAGGTCCGCCAGTCGTCACGTCCGACGTCCCAGCCCAGCAGGTACCAGCGGGCGCCGCGCAGGACGAGGCGGTACGGCTCGACCTCCCGGTGCGTCTCGCTGCCGGACGCGTCCCGGTAGGTGAACCTCAGCTGCTCGCGGGCGTGGATCGCGGCCGCGATCGGGGGCAACGAGTCCGTGGCGACGGCGGGACTCCCGAGCGGGGCGTTCACCATGACGCCCGCCAGCGCCTCGAGACGCGGGCGGAGACGCGACGGCAGCTGCGCCACGACCTTGCTGAAGGCCCGCATCGACGACTCCGCCGTGTCGGACAGCCCGTGCGACGCGGCCAGGATGAGACCGAGCGTCACGGCCATCGCCTCGTCGTCGTCCAGCAGCAGCGGGGGAAGCCGACTGCCGGAGCCGAGTCGGTAGCCGCCCGCGACTCCCGGTGAGGCCCCCACCGGGTAGCCGAGCTCGCGCAGCGTGGCGACGTCGTTGCGCACCGTGCGTACCGACACGCCCAGCTCGTCCGCCAGGGACGGACCGGTGTGGTCGCCGGGCACCTGGAGCGCGGCGAGCAGGCGGAGCAACCGCGCGGACGTGGTCAGCACGGCGTCAGGTTACCGACGAATGCGGAAGCGAACCTGCCGCAATGGCTGGTGGAATCGTGTCATTGGACGGAACTACGAAAGGAAGCTCGTCATGGGTACTCCCACCATCGCCACCATCGTCTTCCCGGCCCGCGACTTCGAGGCCGGCGTGACCTCGTGGACGTCGGTGTTCGGCACCGGCCCCGCCTTCTCCAGCAGCGGTCAGCAGACCCCGCCCGGAGAGGCCGACTTCGCGGTCTTCAAGACCCCGGACATCGAGATCGGGCTCACGTCCCTGCCCTGGGTCGACGCGCCGCTCGTGTTCATCGACGCCGACGACATCGAGCAGAAGCGGCGCGAGCTGATCGACGCCGGCGCCACCGCGCTCGGTGAGGTCGCCGACGGTTCGCTCGCCGAGATCGGCACCGCCCCCATCACCAACGGCGACCCCGAGACCGGGGTGGTCGAGGTCCCCGGCGCCAAGCTCGGAGTCGTCCGGCTGGCCGACGGGAACCTGCTCGGCCTGCGTCAGGCGTTGCCCGTCGCCTGGTGACCGGCCGCGGCGACGAAGTCGATCTCGAGGAACTCGGCGACCTCGCTCTCCCACAGCTCGGTCACGAACGCGACGTGGTCGGGATGGGCGTTGTACGCCTCGTACGTCGCGCGGTCGGCGAACTCCATCGAGACGCCGTGCCGGTACGGGTTCTTCGGGCTGACCTCGGTCATCACCTCGAACGCCTCGATGCCGGGGATCGCGGCGAGGCCGCGCAGGGCGTCGAGGAACGTCGCCTCCTCGGCGCTGCCCTCCGTGTGGTGCAGGGCGAACGCGACGCTGTGCCGGATGCGGGGACCGGAGAGGGCTGCCATGCGCCTGACGCTAGTCGCGACTCACACGAGGTCGCTGAGGCGGGCGAGCAGGGAGTCCTTGACCGCCTGGGTGACGGCGGCGTTCACCTGTGCGTTGAGGTCGTTCTGGTCGTCGAGGTTGGCGAGGAGGGTGCGCAGGTCGAGGTCGTTGATCGCGCGGACGAGGACGTCGTCGATCTCCACGGCAGCGTCGATCACGGAGTCCGGGAGCGCGCGGATCACGGTCTCCAGGAAGTCGTTGAGGTCCGCGTTGTCGAGGGCCTCGTCGACGAGCTCCGACGCGGGTGGCAACGAGCCGTCCTCCTGCATCCGGCCGACGGCGGACAGCAGTCCGCCCCGGAGGGCGTCGATCTCCTCGTCCGTACGGGGCCCGGGCTGCGCGAGCTCGAGGGTGAGCGCCTCGCGGCTGACGCCGAGGGTGCAGGCCGCCTCGTCGATGCCCAGCAGGACGAGCCGCTCGGTGAGACCGTCCAGCCCTTCCGCTTGCGAGGTGACGGTCCGCGCGACGCACGGGTCGGCCGGCTGAAGCGGCTCGAACTCCCCGCCACCGTGGGCGACCTGGACGCCGAGCACCCCGCACACCAGGACCAGGGCCACGACCGGCAGGCCGACCATCCGCCAGCGACCCGTCACGACGTCCTCCGCCGTCGAGGGGCGATGACGGTCAGCAGGGCGGCCACGGCCAGACCCGCGCCGATGAGGAACGAGTCGCGGAAGGCCCGCGTGGCGGCGCGCTCCAGCTGCTCGTCGAGGTTGCGCTCGAGCTCGGCCGCAGCGACCCGCTCGGTGGCGTCGAGGTCCGCCGTGACGAAGGCGCGGTGCAGGTCCGGGATCTGACCTTGCTGCTGCGTCAGCTCCCGCCCGAGCGCCTGGGCGAGCGCGATCTTGTTGTCCGGCAGCAGCGGAGCGTCGAGCACCAACGAGGCGATGGCCTCCTGTGCGGGTACCTCCGCGTCCTGGAGGTCGGCGGTGAACACCGGCGTGAGGATGGCCAGCCCCACCACCACGCCCGATGTGGCGAGCACCGATCGTCCACCCCGCGTGCTCGACGCGCGGGAAGCGCATCTCCATGGCCTGCGAGGTGAGCCGGTCGACGGTGAGCCCGAGCCCCAGGCCCACGAGCGCCTGGGGTGCGACGGTCCAGGCGAGCTCGGACGACGGCAGGAGCGCGAGGGCGGCCAGTCCGCCGGCGATGAGGAAGCAGCCCACCGCGACCTCGACCTCGGGCGTCGGCCGGAAGACACGGGCGAGCGGGCGGGCGGCGAGGGCCGCGAGCGGTACGACGGACACGACCAGGGCGGCCGTCACCGGCGAGTGGCCCCACCCCTCGACGAGGAGCAGGACCAGCAGGAACAGCGCCGCGGTGAGCGCCGCCGACAGCAACGCGAGCGTGAGGTTGGGGCGGAGCGCCGGGCGATGTCGGTCCGGCGCCACCGCCGGTACGGCGCGGACGGCGAGCGCGGCAGGGACCGCGAGGACCGCGAACGGCACCTGCACCACGAAGATGGCCTGCCACGAGAACGCCCCCGTGAGCAGTCCGCCGGCGGCCGGTCCGGCCGCGGTCCCGATCACGCCGGCCGTCACCCAGGTCGCGACGCCGCGCCGGTCGCCGTACTCCGCGACGAGGAGCTCCAGGCAGCCCACCAGCGCCAGCGCGCCTCCCAGCGCCTGCACGCAGCGGGCCGCGATCAGCACGTCGATCGACGGCGCGACCGCGCACCATGCCGAGGACGCGGCGAACACCGCGATCCCGGCGGCGGTGAAGCTCCGCGGCCTCAGCCGCGTGAACATCACTGCCACCGGCACGGCGCAGAGCCCCAGCACCAGGTTGAACGAGATCAGCACCCAGGCGACCTGGCCGACGGTGGTGTCGAGGTGCCGCAGGATGTCGGGCAGCGCGAGCGTCACCACCGCCGAGTCCGCGAGCACCAGGGCCACGGTCACGGCGAGCAACGGGGCCGCGGCACGACGCACGCGGACATCCTCGCAGCGGCACCCGGGATCCAGAGGCAGGCGCCCGTCACTCCAGGCTGGTCGCGTAGCTCAGGACCACGTTGTCCGAGCCGCCCCAGGTCCGGACGCCGATCAGCCGCAGGTTCGTCTCCGGCACGCCGGCGAAGACGTGCTGGTCCCCCGCCACGACCTTGGGGCCGATCATCAGGTGGAGCTCGTCGACGAGCCCGTGGGCCAGGAGGTCGGTCCACAGCGTCCGGCTGCCGAAGATCAGCGCGTCGCCGTCGCGCTCACGGAGCCGGGCGACCGCCTGGTGGGCCTCACCCCGCGGAACGATCGTGGTCTGGTCGCGCCACGGTCCCGTGTCGTCCGCGGTCAGCGAGTCCGAGACGACGGTGAGCGGGATGCCGTCGGCGTACCGGTCCGCGATGTAGCGGTCCAGCGGGGAGGCGTCCGGGTTGTCGTGCTGGTGGGGCCAGTAGGTCAGGAACCCGCGGTACGTCGTGGCCCCGAGGAGGAACGAGCTCGCCGAGCGGACCCGGTCCTCGTTGTGCCGGGCGAACGCCTCGTCCAGGGGCAGCGCCATCACGTCGCCACCGCGACCCTCGGTGTACCCGTCGATGCTGACCATGGTGCAGACGACGATCTTGCCCATCTCGATCTCTCCTTCGTTCGGTGCTGACACCCAGGGGACGGAGCCGACGGTGAGTTCTCGACACGGTCGAGGGAGCCGGTGTCGGCGACCGGTGCCAGGCTGGACGCCATGGCGGACGGTCCCTTCGAGGTGCGCCCCCTCGACGAGTCGACGTGGCCGGCCTTCGCGGCGCTCGTGGAGGCCAACAACGGCATCTTCGGCGGCTGCTGGTGCATCGGCTTCCACCCCGAGGGCACCGCCGGTTCGGCCACGGTCAACCGCGATCGCAAGCTCGAGCGGGTGCGGGCCGGGACGACCCACGCCGCTCTCGTCTTCGAGGGGGACGCCTGCGTGGGCTGGTGCCAGTTCGGCGCGCCCGACGAGCTGCCCCGCATCAAGAACCGCGTGGCGTACGAGAAGGGGGTCACCGACCTGCCGGACTGGCGGATCGCCTGCAACTACGCCGGCAAGGGACACCGTCGTCAGGGCGTCGCCACGGCTGGCCTGGCCGGCGCGCTCGGACTCATCGCCGGGCTCGGGGGCGGCCGGGTCGAGGGCTACCCGGAGGACGCCGCGTCGGTGCCCGCCGGTTTCCTGTTCCACGGGGCGCTCTCCACCTACGAGCGGCTGGGGTTCGAGCGCGACCGCAAGATCGGCAAGCACCGGTGGGTCGTCTCGACGCGGGTCGACCCCACCTAGAAAGAAGGAGCGTCATGGCTGCGTTCACGTCGTCCGACGACCTGCAGGGAGCCAGGTTCGTCGAGACCAACCTGCAGGGCGCCCGGTTCGTCGGCGCCGACCTGTCCCACGTCGTGATGCGTGGGGTGCAGGTCGAGGAGGTGGACATCGACGCCCCGTGGTTGCCCGAGAGCGCGTACTTCCTCGTCAACGGCGTGGACGTGATCCCCTACGTCGAGGCCGAGCTCGACCGCCGGTTCCCCGGCCGCGCCGACCGACGCGCCGACGACCCGGAGGGGCTGCGCGCGGCCTGGGCCGTCCTCCAGAGCACCTGGGCGGCCACCCTCGACCGCGCCGCCGCGATGCCGGCCGGCACGGTGGACGTGTCGGTGGACGGCGAGTGGTCGTTCGCGCAGACGCTGCGCCACCTGGTCCTCGCCACCGACACCTGGCTGCGGCGAGGGGTGCTGGAGATCGAGCAGCCGTTCCACCCGCTCGGCCTCAGGGACGCCGGCACCGAGGGCGGCGAGGACGACGGGTCGGTCTTCACGACCGAGACCCCGTCGTACGCCGACGTGCTCGCGGCCCGCGCGGACCGCGTCGGCCTGGTGCGCGACTTCCTCGCCACCGTCACCGCGGACGAGCTCGCCGCCCCGCGCAGGAACCCGCACGAGCCGGAGTACCCGGAGACCGTCCGGTCGTGCCTGCACGTGATCCTCGAGGAGGAGTGGGAGCACCTCCGGTTCGCGGTGCGCGACCTCGACGCGATCGAGGCGACCCCGGGCGGATCCTGAGGTCAGTCCTCGGGCAACGCGGCGAAGGCCTTCTTGGTGTCCCGGTACCAGCCCATCGACGCCACCGGGTGCTTCCAGCGGCCCTTCATCTCCTGGTGGGCCTGCTCGTGGAGGGTGTCGCCTGCCTGGACCGCATCCTTCAGGTGCCGGTCCTGGGCCTTGATGACGTCGTCGGCCGTGGCACCGCTGCAGCGCCAGGTCGCAGGGGCCGCCGAGCTGCCGGCAGGTCATGGTCTTCATCGCTGTCCCGCTTCGTGTGGTCATGACTGTCTGACGGTCGTCGCGGCGCCAGTGTGACAGCGCATCGGCGCCAGCCCTTGTTGACCCGGGGCCACGCCGTTACGGTCCGCGCATGGCCACGGCGCTCGGACGGGTCTTCCGTCGGTCCCACCTCGGGACCGAGGCGGACCGGGCGACCTTCCGGACCCTGCACGAGGCGTCGCTGGCCGGGCCGCCGCTGCGCGAGGGCCTCACCGAGGCCAGCGCGGAGCGCAGCATCCGCCACCTGCGCTCGCTGCTCGGCGCCCCGGCGGTCGCGCTGACCGACACCGAGCGCGTGCTCGCGTGGGACGGGCTCGGCGCCCACCACGGCGACCAGGTCGCGGCGCTGGCCCGCGGGACCGAGTCCACCAAGATCGCGGGGCACGCCGAGCTGGCCTGCCACCTCGTCAGCTGCCCGGTGCAGCAGGTGATCCTCAGCCCGCTCGTCGTCGACGAGCTGCTCGTGGGGCACCTCGTCGTCGGCACGCCGTACCCCACCGCCGGCCTGGTCCGCGCGACGGACGAGGTCGCGTCGTGGGTGTCCGGGCAGCTCGCCCTGGCGGAGCTCGACGCGTCGCGGCGCCGCCTGGTCGAGGCCGAGGTGCGAGCCCTGCGGGCGCAGATCTCGCCGCACTTCATCTACAACTCGCTGGGCGCGATCGCGTCGTTCGTGCGGACCGACCCCGAGCGGGCCCGGGACCTGCTGCTCGAGTTCGCCGACTTCACCCGGTACTCGTTCCGCCGGCACGGCGAGTTCACGACGCTGGCCGAGGAGCTCCGGTCCATCGAGCAGTACCTGCTGCTCGAGCAGGCCAGGTACGGCGAGCGGCTGCGGGTCGTGCTCCGGATCGCGCCGGAGGTGCTGCCGGTGCAGATCCCGTTCCTCTCGCTCCAGCCCCTGGTCGAGAACGCCGTCAAGCACGGCCTCGAGGGCCGCGCCGAGGGCGGCACCATCACCGTGGTGGCCAGCGACCTCGACCGCGAGTGCGAGATCACCATCGAGGACGACGGCGCCGGGGCCGACCCGGACGAGGTACGTCGGGCGCTGGCCGGGGCGTCGGAGTCGGTCGGTCTGGCCAACGTCGACGAGCGGCTGCGGCACACGTTCGGCGACGAGTACGGGCTCGCGGTCGAGACCGCCGTCGGCGCCGGCACGCGGGTCATCCTGCGCGTGCCCAAGTACGCCGAGAGACTGCACACGTGACCACCGAACCGGTCGGGCTGCGCGTCCTCGTCATCGACGACGAGCGCCCCGCCCTCGACGAGCTGGCCTTCCTGCTCGAGCGCGACCCGCGCGTGCAGGGCGTCCTCACGTCCGACTCGGCCACCGACGCGCTCCGGGTCCTCCAGGACCTGTCGGTCGACGCGGTCTTCCTCGACATCTCCATGCCGGGCCTGTCCGGCCTCGAGCTGGCCCAGGTGCTGGCCCGGTTCAAGACGCCGCCGCCGGTCGTGTTCGTGACCGCGCACGAGCAGCACGCCGTCGAGGCCTTCGAGCTCAACGCCGTCGACTACGTGCTCAAGCCCGTGCGCGAGGAGCGGCTGGCCGAGGCCGTCCGCCGCGTGGTCGAGGGCACCCACCCCGCGCGGGCCGCCGAGGACGACCAGGTCGCCGTCGAGCTCGGCGGCGTGACCCGGTTCATCAGCCGCGCCGACATCACCTACGTCGAGGCCCAGGGCGACTACGCCCGGCTGCACACCGCCGACGGCAGCCACCTGCTGCGTACCCCGCTCGCGACGCTGGAGCAGGAGTGGCAGGCGGCAGGGTTCGTACGCATCCACCGATCGCTGCTCGTCTCGCTGCCGCACGTCGACGAGGTACGCACCGAGGCCGGCCGCTGCACCGTGGTCGTCGCCGGGACCGAGCTGGCCGTCAGCCGCCGCCACACCCGCGCCCTGCGCGACCTCCTCGTCCGCCGCAACCGACCGGGTGCCACGTCCCGATGACCGTCACCGCAGCGTCGAGGAAGGCGCGCTAGCGCCTGTCACGAGACCCGGTGAGATGCGATCGCGAACGGCTTGCCGAGGTCTCGTGACGGGCGCTGACGGCGCAACTCCTCGACCAGCGGAAGGCGGTCGACGATGACTGAGCGCGTCCGCGTCACCTCCCCGCGTACGACGTCGGGTCGCCGACTGCCGCCGCCGAGCGCGGCGCACGAGATCGACGCCCAGAGCCAGGTCGGGGAGGTGTACCTGCGGTCGCTGCTGCGCGCCCAGCTGCGCCTGGCCGTCGTGGTCGTCGCGCTCCTCGCCGTGCTCGTGGGCGGGCTGCCGCTGGCGTTCTGGCTGCTGCCCGAGGTGATGGACCAGGAGGTGTTGGGCATGCCGCTCGCGTGGGGGTTGCTCGGCTTCCTGGTCTACCCGGTCCTCGTCGCGATCGGCTGGTGGTACGTCCGGGCCGCCGAGCGCAACGAGCGTGCCTTCACCGACGTCGTCGAGCGCCTGTGACCGACCGATGAGCCACACGTTCGGCGCCGTCGCGGTGCTCGTGGTCTCGGTGCTGACGGTCGGCATCGGCATCTGGGGGCTGCGCTTCAGCCGGACGACGTCCGACTTCTTCGTGGCCTCGCGGACGGTACGACCCGCCCTCAACGCCTCGGCCATCGGCGGCGAGTACCTCTCCGCCGCCTCCTTCCTCGGCGTCGCCGGGCTGGTGCTGGCCTTCGGCGCCGACATGCTCTGGTACCCCGTCGGCTGGACCGCCGGGTACCTCCTCCTGCTCGCCCTGGTCGCCGCCCCGCTGCGGCGGTCGGGCGCGTACACGCTCCCGGACTTCGCCCAGGCACGGCTGCGCTCGCGGCCGGTCCGGATCATCACCTCGGCCCTCGTCGTGGCGATCGGCTGGCTGTACCTGATCCCCCAGCTCAAGGGCGCCGGCTTCACCCTCAACCTCGCCACCGGGCTCGACAACCGGCTCGGCGGCCTGGTCGTCGCGCTGGTGGTGCTCGTCAACGTGGTCACCGGCGGGATGCGCAGCGTCACGTTCGTGCAGGCCTTCCAGTACTGGCTGAAGCTGACCGCCCTCCTGGTGCCCGCCGTGTTCCTGCTGCTCGTCTGGTTCGGCGACGGCGCGACCTCGCCCGCGGACCCGATGTTCGACCTGCCCGGCCAGTCGGGCTGGGCCGACCCGCTCTCGGGCCTCGGGCCGCACCCGATCTACACGACGTACTCGATCGTGATCGCGACCTTCCTCGGCACCATGGGCCTGCCCCACGTGGTCGTCCGCTTCTACACCAACCCCGACGGCCGCGCGGCCCGTCGCACCACCCTGGTCGTGCTCGGCCTGCTCGGGATCTTCTACGTGCTCCCTCCGGTGTACGGCGCCCTCGGCCGGATCTACGCGGGCGACCTGGTGGCCGAGGGCCGGGCCGACTCCGTGGTGATCCAGCTCCCGCTGCGGATGATCGGGGGCACGGGTGGCGAGCTGCTCGCCGCGCTGCTCGTGGCCGGAGCGTTCGCGGCGTTCCTCTCGACGTCGTCGGGCCTCACGATCGCGGTCGCCGGCGTGCTGTCGCAGGACGTGATGAGCCGGTGGCTGGGTGGCATCGCGTCGTTCCGGGTGTCCGCGGTGATCGCCGTCTCGGTCGCGTACGTGCTGGCCGTGCTGGCCGAGGACGTCGGCGTCGCCACCGCCGTCGGTCTCGCCTTCGCCGTGGCCGCCTCGACGTTCTGCCCCCTGCTCGTGCTCGGCATCTGGTGGCGCCGCCTCACCGACGTCGGCGCCATCGCCGGGCTGGTGGTGGGCGGGGTGACGAGCGGCGCGGCCGTGCTGCGCACGTTCGTGGCGACCGAGGACGGGGGCTGGTACTCCACCCTGATGGCCCAGCCCGCCGCCTGGACGGTCCCGCTCGCGTTCACCGCGATGGTCGTCGGCTCCCTGCTCACCCCCGACCGCCGGCCGCCCCACGCGACCCGCTTCATGGTCCGCCTCCACACCCCCGAGGCCGTCACCGTCGACCGCGGGTAGGACCGCCCAGCCGGGATAGTCCCCTACGAAATGGTCGTCGGTGACAGCCGGGTTCACGACCATTTCGTAGGGGACTATCCAACCGCTCGTCGCACCAAACCGACCGCTGGCCGAAAGGCCGTCCCCACTGGTCGACGTACCCGCATCCACCCCTGCCCGCGGGGGTACCTGCTCCGGAAGCGTGAAGGGCGTCACATCCGGTGACACCTCGGGGGATCTTCGGGATTTGAAGGAGTGACCATGGCGGACACACGCGTCGGAGCACACGACCACGCCGAACGGCACGACCCGATCTACGACAGGCTGAGCGCCACGCCCGAGTTCCGGGAGCTGAAGAAGCGTCACACGAGCTTCGTGCTGCCGGCGACGATCGCGTTCCTGGCCTGGTACCTGCTCTACGTCGTGATGTCGATGTGGGCCCACGACTTCATGAGCCGACAGGTCGTCGGGAACATCAACGTGGCCCTCGTCTTCGGGCTCCTCCAGTTCGTCACCACCTTCCTGATCGCCTGGCTGTACGCGCGGTACATGAGGGCCAAGGTCGACCCGCTGGCCCGTGACCTCGAGGCGGAGTACCGGCAGGAGGTGTCGGGTCGATGAGCTCCGACACGCTGACCGCGATCCTGTTCGTCGCCGTCGTCCTCATCACGGTCGGCATCACGTTCTGGGCGAACCGCCAGACCCACGGCGCGACGGACTACTACGCCGGTGGCCGCTCGTTCAGCGGCTTCCAGAACGGCATGGCCATCTCGGGCGACTACATGTCCGCGGCGTCGTTCCTCGGCATCTCCGGCGCCATCGCGCTGAGCGGGTACGACGGGTTCCTCTACTCCATCGGCTTCCTCGTCGCCTGGCTCGTGGCGCTGCTGCTGGTGGCCGAGCTGCTGCGGAACTCCGGCCGCTACACGATGGCCGACCAGCTGGCGTACCGGATGCGGCAACGCCCCGTGCGTACGGCGGCGGCGACCTCGACCGTCGTCGTCTCGATCTTCTACCTGCTCGCCCAGATGGTCGGCGCGGGTGCGCTCGTCGCCCTGCTGCTCGGCGTCACCGACGAGTCCGTGAAGGCCTGGACCATCGTGTCCGTCGGCCTGCTGATGGTCTTCTACGTGACCGTCGGCGGCATGAAGGGCACCACCTGGGTGCAGATCGTCAAGGCCGTCCTGCTGATGGGCGGCACGATCCTGATCACGGTCCTGGTGCTGGCGGAGTTCAACTTCAACCTGTCCAGCCTGCTCGGCGCCGCCGCCGAGAACACCGGCAAGGGCGAGGCCTTCCTGCAGCCCGGCCTGAAGTACGGCGTCTCGACCACGTCGAAGATCGACTTCGTCAGCCTCGGCATCGCGCTGGTGCTCGGCACGGCGGGCCTGCCGCACATCCTGATCCGCTTCTACACCGTGCCGACGGCCAAGGACGCGCGGACGTCCGTGCTCTGGGCCATCGGGCTGATCGGCGCGTTCTACCTGATGACGCTGGCGCTGGGCTTCGGTGCCGCCGCGCTGCTCAACACCGGCCCGGACAGCGAGGTCGCCGCGTCCGGCGGCAACCTGGCCTCTCCGCTGCTCGCCGAGTTCCTCGGCGGCGGTGAGGGGACGCACCGGCGGGGCCGTCCTGCTGGCGCTGATCTCGGCGGTGGCGTTCGCGACCATCCTCGCGGTGGTCGCGGGGCTCACCCTGACGTCGGCGTCGTCGGTCGCCCACGACCTGTACGCGACGGTGTTCAAGAAGGGCCAGGCGACCGAGAAGGAGGAGGTCAGGGTGGCCCGGATCGCGGCCTTCGTGATCGGCGGCATCGCCATCGGCCTCGCCATCCCGGCACAGAAGCTCAACATCGCCTTCCTGGTGGCGCTCGCCTTCGCGGTCGCGGCCTCGGCGAACCTGCCGTCGATCATCTACAACATGTTCTGGAAGCGCTTCAACACCCGTGGCGCCACCTGGGCGATCTACGGCGGCCTGATCTCCTGCGTCGTGCTGGTGTTCTTCTCACCGGTCGTCTCCGGTCTCGGCGTGAACCCGGCGACCGGCGCGAGCCTGTCGCTGTTCCCGGCGGACGTGGACTTCCACTGGTTCCCGCTGCAGAACCCCGGCATCGTCTCGATCCCGCTCGGCTTCTTCTTCGGCTGGCTCGGGACCGTGACGTCCAAGGAGCCGACGGCCGAGGACAAGTTCACCGAGCTCGAGGTCCGCGCCTTCACCGGCGCCGGCGCCGAGCAGGCCACCCACCACTGAGAGCACGGCTCGGGCAAACACCGATTCGTCTGCGGATCCATGCGACTTCTGTCGCTGGCGTTCGCAGACGAATCGGTGTTGGTGCCGTTAGGGTCCGGTCGTGCGCCGGAGCGCCCGCAGGGGCATGTTGGTGACAGTTGTCGCCCTCGTGGGGGCCCTGGCACCTGTCGCTGACGTGACGGCCGCGCCGACCTGGCTGCCGGCTGGTTCCGTGGCCCCGGCCGCGGCCTCCGGCGAGGCCGGAGCGGTCGACCTGGACGCCGCGGGCAACGCCGTCGCGGTGTGGACCCAGGCGACCGGAGGCGAACCGCAGGTGGTGGCCTCGAGCCGACCCGCCGGCGGGTCCTGGGGCGCGCCCTGTCCCCCTGTCGATCCCGGGCGCCGCAGCGGTGCACCCGCAGGTCGTCCTCGGAGGCGACGGTCGGGCGACGGCCGTGTGGTTCCGCGCCACCGGCCCGGGGACGTACGGGCTGCAGAGCTCGACCCGGTCGGTCGGCGGCGCGTGGACGTCTCCGGTCGACCTCCCCGGTGACACGTCCGCAGCGGCGGAGGCGGCGCTGGTGGTGCGGCCCGGGGCGTCGGTGGTCGTCGCGTGGCCGCGGACGGTGGGTGGTCTGTGGTCCCTGTCCGCCTCGATGCGGACGGCGACCGGTTCCTGGAGCACGCCGGTCGACCTGTCGTCGGGATCGCCCGTCATGCCCGGGCGCCCCCGGCTCGCTGTCGACGGCAGCATCGTGACGACGGCCGTGTGGTCGGTCAGCGACGGTGCCCGCTGGACGGTCCGGGCCGCGTCGGCTCCGTTGAGCGGCACATGGGGCGCGCCCGTCACCGTCTCGCCGACCGACCAGGACGCCGTCGACCCGGACCTCGCCGTCGCCGGGAACGGCACCACCATGGCCGTCTGGGCCCGCTGGAACGGCGCCGACCGCTGGGTCGCGCAGTCCAGCACCCGGCCGGCCCAGCAGACCGGATGGACCGGACCCGCCGACCTGTCCACCTCTGGCTTCTCGGTCGACGGGGTCGAGGTGGCGACCAACACCTTCGGCAGCCGGTTCGTGGCCACCTGGACCGCGACGCCCGCGTCCGGCCCGTCGGTGGTCCAGGCCGCGGTGCACCAGGAGGGAGCCTGGCGCCCGGCCGTGACCCTGTCGGACCCGGCCATCGCGTCGAGCCACCCGACCGCCGTGGTGTCCGCCGCCAACCCGGCGACCGTGACCTGGCTGGGGTCGACCGGATCGGCCCACGTGGTGCTGAGCGCCGCCCTCCCCGCGTACGCCAACGCGTTCGCACCCGTCCTCGGCCTCTCCTCCCCCTCCCGGGACGCCGGACCGCCACGGCTCGCCGTGGGGCTCGGCGGCGACGTGCTGGTCTTCTGGGGCGACACCGGCCCCGCGGGACCCTCGGCGTTCCAGCCGCGCTACGCGGCGTACGACGTGGCGGGGCCGACCGTGACCACCTTCCGGCTGGCGGGCCGCGCCGTCGCGGGCCACCCGGCGACGTACGACGCGGCGGCCCTGGACGCCTGGTCGCCGGTGGCGACGTACTCCTGGACCTTCGGCGACGGCGCGACGGCGACGAGCGCCGCGGCCACCCACGCCTTCGCCGCGCCCGGCAGGTACACCGTCCGGTTCCGCGTCACCGACGCCGTCGGCAACAGCACCGTGCGGGTCGCGCGGACGAAGGTCATCGCGGCCCCGGCCATCACCACCTTCACGCTGGCCAAACGGCGGATCAGCCTGGCCGACAAGGCGCGGATCCGGATCGGCCTGAACGTCCCCGCCAAGGTCAAGCTCGTGCTCAGGAGCAAGCAACGGCACCGGGTCGACGGGGTCCTCCACCGCCAGAAGCTCGTCCTGAAGCGGGAGCTCGACGCCGGCACGTCCACGGTCGTCCTCAAGGGGTCGAGGCTGCTGGCCGACACGTGGGTCGTGACCGCCACCGCCCGCACCCTCGGCGTCGACAGCGCCCCGGTGAAGAAGCGGCTGGTCGTCGTCCGGCCGTGAGGACGCTCCCCGTCAGCGCCGCGGGCGGCGGGCGTCGGTGGGGAAGCTGAACTCCGTGTGCACGCCCGGGCTGAACGCCACCTGGTCCGGCGCCCGACCGGCCAGCTCACCGAGGCCGACCGAGGCACGCAGGCCGTCGTCGAGCTCGAGCACCTCGGCGTCGTGGACGGGCCACGGCGCGTGCTCGTTGGCGACGTACAGCGTGCGGCCCCACCAACGGACGTGCAGACCCCAGCGGGCGCTGAGGAACTCGTCGAGCGGCGTGGCCGGCCGCGGCTCACCCACGCGGACGGCGACCCGGCTGCGCCCGTGCACGCCCGGCCACCGCAGCGAGGCCGAGTACGTGCGGACGTCGCCGCGCGCGGCGTACCGCATCCGCGCCCACCGGTACGGCAGCCCGAAGCCCGCCCGAGCGCCGGCCACCACGAGCGACCGGTCGGTGTCCAGGCTGAGGAAGACGATGCCGCGGCGACCGGTCTCGTCGACCGAGTAGAGCCGCACGTTCGTCTCGAGGAACGACCCGGCCCACGGCACCCCCGGCCCGCGACCGACGCCGGCGTCGACCATCCGGAACGGGATCAGCCCGACGTACGTCGCCCCGTCGAGGGTGTCCGGACGGACGCCCGGCGGCATCAGGTGCGCGACCCGCTCGGGCTCGACCGCCCAGTGGAGGAAGGTGAGGTCGCGCCAGTCCTGGTTCATCATCACCCGGCCGCGCAGCGCCGGAGCGGCGCTGGAGACGGGCTCGATCACCCGGTCAGCGTAGGCGGGCCACGCCGCCCCGACCGCTCGTCGCCCGCGACCGACCGGACGGCGCCCCTCGCCCACACGGGGGTCGTCGCGGCCCGCGCGTGACGGGTAGGTTCCGAATCATGAGTGACGAGACCCTCTCCAACCTGAGCACCGAGACGCGTCGCTTCGAGCCGCCGGCCGAGCTCGCGGACAACGCGAACGTGAAGGCCGAGGCGTACGACCGGGCGGACGCCGACCGCGAGGCGTTCTGGGCCGAGCAGGCCGAGCGCCTCGACTGGGACCAGAAGTGGGACCGCGTCCTCGACTGGGACGACCCGCCCTTCGCCAAGTGGTTCGTGGGCGGACGCATCAACGCGGCGTACAACTGCGTCGACCGGCACGTCGAGGCCGGCAAGGGTGACAAGGTCGCGATCCACTGGGTCGGCGAGCCCGAGGACGACACCCGCGAGCTCACCTACGCCGACCTCAAGGACCAGGTCTGCCAGGCGGCCAACGCGCTCGTCGAGCTCGGCGTGGAGACCGGTGACCGGGTGGCGATCTACCTGCCGATGATCCCCGAGACCGTGGTGGCGATGCTCGCCTGTGCGCGGATCGGCGCCCCCCACACCGTGGTCTTCGGCGGGTTCTCGGCCGACGCGCTCGCCAACCGGGTCGCCGACTGCGAGGCCAAGGTCATCATCACGGCCGACGGCGGGTACCGCCGCGGCGCGGCGTCGGCGCTGAAGCCCGCCGTCGACGAGGCGGTCGGCAAGGCGGCCGAGCTGGGCCAGAAGGTCGACAAGGTGCTGGTGGTCCGCCGTACGGGCCAGGACGTCGACTGGGACGAGAGCCGCGACGTGTGGTGGCACGACTGCGGTCGAGAAGGCGTCCACCGAGCACGCCTGCGAGTTCTTCGACTCCGAGCACCCGCTGTACGTGATGTACACGTCGGGCACGACCGGCAAGCCCAAGGGCATCCTGCACACCACGGGCGGCTACCTGGTCGGGACGTCGTACACGCACTGGGCGGTCTTCGACCTCAAGGCCGACACCGACGTCTACTGGTGCACCGCCGACGTCGGCTGGGTGACCGGCCACAGCTACATGGTCTACGGGCCGCTCTCGAACGCCGTCACGCAGGTCGTCTACGAGGGCACGCCCGACAGCCCGCACAAGGGCCGCTGGTGGGAGATCATCCAGAAGTACGGCGTCACGATCTTCTACACCGCGCCGACGGCGATCCGGACCTTCATGAAGTGGGGCTCGGACATCCCCGCGAAGTTCGACCTGTCGTCGATCCGGGTCCTCGGGTCGGTGGGCGAGCCGATCAACCCAGAGGCGTACGTCTGGTACCGCGCGACGATCGGCGGCGACCGGGTGCCGGTCGTCGACACCTGGTGGCAGACCGAGACCGGCCAGATCATGATCAGCCCGTTGCCGGGCGTGACGGCCGGCAAGCCGGGGTCCGCGATGAAGGCGCTCCCCGGTGTGGGCGCCGACGTCGTCAACGACGAGGGCGAGTCGGTGCCCAACGGGTCCGGCGGCTTCCTCGTGCTCACCAAGCCGTGGCCGGCGATGCTGCGCACGCTGTGGGGCGACGACGAGCGGTTCAAGGAGACGTACTGGGCGCGGTTCGCCGACCAGGGCTTCTACTTCGCCGGCGACGGGGCCAAGAAGGACGACGACGGCGACCTGTGGCTGCTCGGCCGGGTGGACGACGTGATGAACGTGTCCGGCCACCGGCTGTCCACGACCGAGATCGAGTCGGCCCTCGTCTCGCACCCCAAGGTCGCCGAGGCGGCCGTGGTCGGGGCGGCGGACGAGACGACCGGTCAGGCCGTGTGCGCGTTCGTGATCCTGCGCGAGTCCGCCGTCGAGGAGGCCGACGAGCCCGGTGAGGGCGCCGACCTGGTCCAGGAGCTGCGCAACCACGTGGCCAAGGAGATCGGCTCGATCGCCAAGCCGCGCCAGATCATGATCGTCCCCGAGCTGCCGAAGACCCGCTCCGGCAAGATCATGCGACGCCTGCTCAAGGACGTGGCCGAGCACCGCGAGGTCGGCGACGTGACCACGCTGGCCGACTCGACGGTGATGGACCTGATCAAGGACAAGGAAGGCAGCGGTTCGGCGGAGGACTGATCGCCCACCCGCGCACTCGTCACGCCAGGACGAAGTAGCGCAGCAGGATGTAGGGGATGCAGAGGCCGACCGTGACGGCCGTGACGACCAGCCCGTACTTGGTGAACCTCCAGAAGCTGATCGGGTGACCGTTCCGCTTGGCGATGCCGAGGACGACGACGTTGGCGCTGGCGCCGATGGCGGTGGCGTTGCCTCCGAGGTCGGCACCGAGCGCGAGGGACCACCAGAGGGACTGCTGCTCGGGAGGGAGGCCCGGGGCCGGCCCGACGAGCTCGTAGACGAGCGGGGCCATGGTGGCGACGTACGGGATGTTGTCGACGATGCCCGACAGCACGGCCGACCCCACCAGGAGGCCCATGGCTGCCGGTGCGTAGTCGTCGCCGATGCGGGCGGTCAGCGTCTCGGCCAGCTCGCTGATGACACCTTGGTGCACCAGGCTGCCCACCATCACGAACAGTCCGACGAAGAAGAGCAGCGTCTCCCACTCGATCTCCTCGAGGTAGACCGGGTGCGGCACCCGGGAGACCAGGACGCCGCTCCCGCGCCGAGGAGCGCGACCAGCGAGGGCTCGAGGTGGGTCACCGCGTGGGTGACGAACCCGACCAGGACGAGGATCAGCACGACGCCGACCCGGACCAGGAGGCGCGGGTCGGTGATCGTCTCGCGGGGCTCCAGCCGCATGACGGCGTCGGCGCGCTCAGGGTCGTAGTGGAGCCGCCGGCCCCACAACACCCAGCAGAGCCCGACGAAGACGACGAGGAGCACCGCGACGATCGGGGCCAGGTGGATGAGGAAGTCGTTGAAGCCGAGGTCCGCCCGGCTGCCGATGATGATGTTCGGCGGGTCTCCGATCAAGGTGGCCGTGCCGCCGATGTTGCTGGCCATCACCTCGGCCAGCAGGAACGGCACCGGGTCGAGGGCGAGCCGGTCGCACAGCAGCAGCGTCACGGGGGCGACGAGCAGCACGGTCGTGACGTTGTCGAGCATGGCCGAGGCGAAGGCCGTGATCAGGACCAGGAGGACCATCATGCGGAACGGGCGCGCCTGTGCGCGCTGAGCCGACCAGATCGCGAGGAACTCGAAGACGCCGGTCTGCCGGAGGATGCCGACGATCACCATCATCCCGAAGAGCAGGAAGATGACGTTCCAGTCGATCCCCGTCTCCTCGGAGAAGAAGATCTCGTGCCCGCGGACAGCAGCCGATGGCCACCATGCCGGCGGCACCGAGGAGGGCGACGAGCGTGCGGTTGAACTTCTCCGAGACGATGACGACGTACGCCGTCGTGAACACCGCGAGCGCGAGCCAGGCGGTCAGCTGCATGAGAGTCGACCGGTCGTCAGGGTGCGGCTGCGGCGCGGGGAGTGACGAGGGCATCGGTGGGTGGCTCTCGGGGTCGACGACAGGAACCGCCGACCAGACTTCCCGGCACACCTGGCGTCAGGCTACAGGCGACGGTCGGCGAGGCCGGCTTCAGCCGGAGGCGTCGGGGTGCAGGACGTCGCGCTCGAGACGGCGGCGGACGAGCGGGCTGTCCTGCCCAGCGGCCGTGGCGATGGCGGCCAGCACGCGGCTCAGCGTGATCACGCCGTGGAAGTCACCGGCGCGGTCGACGACCAGGATCACCGGGGTGCGCCCTGCGTCCATGGCACTGGCGATCTCGATCAAGGTGTCCTCGGGATACACCGACGGTGGCTTCGTGGCGGTCAGACCGCTTGGCCTCCAGCAGCTCGCCGATGGTCGCCCGGTTGAGAGCGCTGCACAGCTCGTCGGCACCCCTCTCGTCGTAGGCGTGGGAGAGGTTGGGCTCGTCACGGACGTACTGAGGGAGGACCAGGCTCGAGGAGCTGGCTGCCGGGGATGACCGCGATCGGCACGCCGTCCTCACCGGCGACCACGAGACCCGAGAGGCGGTACTCCGCCACCACCCGGGCCGCCTCCGCGCCGGTGGTCTCCCGCTGGACCGTGGGTACCTGCTCGGCCAGCTGCTCCGCGCGCATGCGGCCAGGGTGCCACAGGTCGGCGACACCACGACCAGGTCACGGCGTCGTGTGGAACCGGTCGCGGTGGCCCAGGACAAGGACGCCGAGCACGGCGGAGATCACCGACCCGATGAGGACTGCCGTCTTGGCGGCGTCCCGCTCGACGCCCTCGAACGACAGGTCCGAGACCAGCAGCGACACCGTGAACCCGATGCCGGCGAGCACGGCGACGCCGACCACGTCCCGCCAGACGATCG
This sequence comes from uncultured Actinomycetota bacterium, assembly GCA_963839565.1. Lineage (GTDB taxonomy): Bacteria > Actinomycetota > Actinomycetes > Propionibacteriales > Nocardioidaceae > Nocardioides. The sequence goes on from CAWIVR010000007.1 coordinate 67,370, forward strand.
ACGGGTCGAGCTCGGCGCGGGTGAAGCGGGCCACCAGCCAGCCGCCGACGAAGACACCGACCGGTTTGCCGACCACGAGGCCCACCACCACGCCGACCACGATCGGGTCGCTCACCAGCTCGGCCCCACCTTCGAGCACCACCCCGGCCGACATCAGCGCGAAGAACGGCACCGCCAGGGCCGACGACACCGGTGACAGCACGTGCTCGAGGTGCTCGGCCGGGCTGGTCTCCTCGTCGGGGTCGTGCTTGACCCGGGTCAGGAGACCGAGCGCGACACCGGCGATCGTGGCGTGCACACCGCACTCGTGCACGGCCCACCAGGCCAGCACCGCCAGCGGTACGTAGATCAGCGGTGTCGACACCCGCGCCCGCTGCAGCAGCATCCACGCGACCATGGCGGCCAGCGCGACCGCCAGCCAGAGGAAGTCGAGCGAGTCCGTGAAGAACACGGCGATGATGACGATCACGATCAGGTCGTCCACCACGGCCAGGGTCAGCAGGAACGCCCGCAGCGCCGTGGGCAGGTTCGAGCCCACGACGGCCAGCACCGCCAGGGCGAACGCGATGTCCGTGGCCGCCGGCACCGCCCAGCCCTCGGGGTGACCGCCGTTGGCGTTGATGGCCAGGTAGAGCAGGGCGGGCACGGCGACGCCGCAGACGGCGGCGGCGACGGGCACGGCCGCGTCGGCCGGCCGCCGGAGCGAGCCGATCACCAGCTCACGCTTCAGCTCCAGACCCGCGACGAAGAAGAACAGCGTCAGCGCGCCGTCGGCCGCCCAGTGCTCGACATCGAGGGGGCCGACCTCGACGTGGCGCAGCTCGAAGTACGACGACGCCCACGCGGAGTTGGCCCACACGATGCCGACCACGGCCGCCACGAGAGCGATCGCGCCCCCGACCGCCTCGCGACGGAAGAGGTCGCCGAGGAACGACGCCTCACGCTGGTCCGGCTCGGGGAACAACCGGTCGTCCAGCGACATGGGGGCTCCGATCGACGTCGTACGCCGTCGGTCGACGACGTGCCGACCAGACTTCCCGGCTCACCGCTCGGCAGCCTAGTCCTTCCCTCGGGTGGGCGAGACCGGGGCGACCGGCTCGGAGTAGGGTCGCTTCCGACCGAGTCACCAGGGGGTAGAGGTCATGGCGATCCAGCCGATTCAGGGCGAGCCGACGATCGGACGGCTCGTCTCCGACGCCAGCCGCGACATCTCCTCGCTCGTGCAGAAGGAGATCCAGCTCGCCAAGTCCGAGCTGAAGGTCAGCGTCAAGAACGGCGGCACGGGCGTGGGCCTGTTCGCGGGCGCGGTCTTCTTCCTCTTGATGGGGCTGGTCATGTTCTCCATCGGGCTCGCGTACCTCTTCCACTGGAACGGCGACGGGCTCGACCTGCAGTGGGCGTTCCTGCTGGTGTTCGTGATCTACCTGCTGGTCGCCGCCCTGCTGGGCTACCTCGGCTACCGCAAGGTCCAGAAGGTCCGCGGCCCCGAGAAGGCGATCGCCGAGGCCCAGAAGACCAAGGCCGCGCTCACCACCCGCGGCGGCTGACCGGACGGTGCGCTGCGCTCAGCTCGCGCAGTCCTGCGTGTCGACGGCTTCCTGGCCGACGATGCCCAGCGTCGCCGCCTCGGACAGCTGCGAGGCCGTGAGGGCGTAGCCGGTGTCGGAGTCGGTCAGCGACGCGGCGAACACCAGTCCCACCACCTCGCCGGCCGAGGACACGACCGGCCCGCCTGAGTTGCCGGGCCGGACCTTGCCGCGCAGCGAGAGCACGTCGCGGATGACCGCGCCGTCGCCGTAGATGTTGGGCGAGCGCAGCCGCTGCTCGGAACGTACGCGCGCCGGCTGGACGTCGTACGGGCCGTCCTCCGGGAAGCCCAGGATGGCGACGCCCTGCTTCGGCTCGACCTGCAGGTCGAAGGTCAGCGGGGGCGTCTCGCCCGACTCGAGGGCGAGCACGGCGACGTCGACCTTGGGGTCGTAGTAGACGACGGTGGCGGCGACGGCGTTGCCGTCGATCTCGACGGACGGCTCGTCGACGCCGGCGACCACGTGCGCGTTGGTCATCACCCGGTCGGTCGCGAAGAGGAAGCCGGACCCCTCGATGCCGCGGCCGCAGGAGTTGACGCTCTGGATCTTCACGACCGACGGCTCGGCGCGGACCACGTCGGGGTCGGTGAGCAGGCGCTGCGGGCCGGGGCCGACCGGCACGATCCGCTCCGGGGCGAACGGCTCGAGGTAGCGCGGGAAGAACGTCGTGCCGACGACGTTGTTGAACGTCTTGAGCAGGCCGTCGGCGCCGGTCGGCAGGGTCTGGTCGACCTTCGCGAGGATCGCCGACTCGCGCACCAGGGGGGTGATGCCGGAGAGGCCCGAACCGGCGATGGCCACGCCGAGCGCCCACGCCACCAGGAGGACCGCCACGCCGCTGAGCACGGCGCCGCCGACCGCGTCGACGGCGCGGAACGGCTGCCACTGGATGGTGTCGCGCAGCCGCCCGCCGCCGTACTGGAACAGCGCCTGCCCGAGCGTGGCGCACAGGATCACGATGAAGAGGGCCCCGAGCGACACGAGCACGCTCGGGTTGGCGTCACCGAGGGCGATGGGCGCCAGCCAGACGCCGGTGAGGCCGCCGAGGATCAGCCCGGCGGTGGCAGCGGCGCCGGTGACGAAGCCCTGCCAGTAGCCCGACAGCGCGTAGGTCAGCACCAGGCCGACCAGCAGCCAGTCGAGCAGGTTCACTAGCGCTCCAGGCGGGTCGGGGGGCCAGACGTCCCCGTCGTCTCTTCAGTCGTCCGTCGGGGGACACCCTGCAGCATGTACGACGGCAGGTCGCGGACCTCGTACTCGTCCCACGGCGTGGCCCAGCCGAGGTACTCGAAGAGCCGCGTGATCACGCCCGCGGTGAACCCCCACAGGATCACGTCACGGTCGGGCCCGATCAGGAAGGCCGGCCCGACCCAGCCGGACGGGTGCCGGACCCCGATGCGGTGGTCGGGCCGCAGCAGCTCGGACACGGGGACGAGGTGGATCGCGTGCACCTCGTCGGGGTCGACCACCCGCACCGGCGACGGGCTCTCCCACCAGCCGAGCACCGGCGTGACGGCGAAGTTGCTGGGCGGGAGGTAGAGGTCGGGCAGCTCGCCGAACACCCGGACGCCGGCAGGGTCCAGGCCGGTCTCCTCCTCCGCCTCGCGGAGCGCGGCCTCGACCGGTGACTCCCCCGGGTCGATCGAGCCGCCCGGGAACGAGACCTGGCCGGGGTGGGAGCGCATGTGGTGGGCCCGCTCGGTCAGCAGCAGCCCGCCGCTCTCCTCGTCGTCGCCGGTGAACAGCATCAGGACGGCGCCGCGCCGGGGGTCGGCGTCGTCGGGCGGCAGGAACCGCGTCAGGTCGTCGCCGGTGACCTCCTCGGCGCCGGCGCGGACCGGTTCGAGCCAGGCGGGGAGGCCATGTTGTCGGTTGGTCACAGGCGGATCCCGAGATGCTGCTCGACGAGGTCGGCGAGCTGGTCCTCGCTCTTGATGACCACCGGGACCACCGTCGCGGTGCCGTCCTCGGCCACGAAGACGCTGAGGGGCAGCCCGCGGATCGGGCCGAACGGCTCCCGACCGCTGAGGTCGCCGTCGGGGTCGGCGACGAGCGGGTAGGTGACCCCGGCCTTCGCCACCAGCGCCATCGCGTCGTCGACCTGGACGTCCTGGTAGTCGACGCCGAGCATCGCGACCCGGTCGCCGTGGTCGGCGTAGAACTTCGCGAGGATCGGGAGCTCCTCGCGGCACGGGCCGCACCAGTAGCCCCAGAGGTTGACGACCATCGGTCCGCGCAGGGTGGACAGGTCGACGGCCGAACCGCCGCCGAAGCAGGCCAGGCTCACCGCCGGCAGCCCGCCGTCGACGACGGTGCCGTCACCGTCGCCCTCGACGCACGGCTCGACGCCGGCCTTCTCCTTCGCCTGCTGGAGAGCTGGGGTGTCGACGTCCACCTTCGCGTCGGCGGAGGGCAGGTCGTCCGCGGTGCACCCGGTGAGCGCGAGCACCGCCGCCAGCACGAGCGCGAGGGTGGTGGCCCTCACGCCCGGCCCTCGGTGCGCACCAGGGCGGCCGCGCTGACCGGGTCGGTCGGCCCGGCGCCGTACGCAGGGCACCACCGCGCGACCGTGCACGCGCCGCACGCGGGCTTGGTGGCGTGGCAGACCCGGCGGCCGTGCCAGATGAGGTGGTGGCTGAGCATGGTCCAGTCGCGCTTGGGGAACAGTGCCCCGATCTCGTGCTCGGCCTTCACCGGGTCGGTCTGGGTGGTCCAGCCGAAGCGGCGGGCCAGGCGGCCGAAGTGGGTGTCGACGGTGATGCCGGGGATGCCGAAGGCGTTGCCGAGGACGACGTTGGCGGTCTTGCGGCCCACCCCGGGCAGCTCGACGAGGTCCTTGAGGCGGGGAGGTACCTCGCCGCCGTGCCGCTCCACCAGCGCGGCGCTGAGCTTGAGCAGGGACTCGGTCTTGGCGCGGAAGAAGCCGAGCGGGCCGATGATCTTCTCCAGGTGGTCGCGGTCGGCCCCGGCCATCGCGGTGGCGTCGGGGTAGGCGGCGAACAGCGTGGGGCGGACGGCGTTGACCCGCTTGTCGGTGGTCTGGGCGCTCAGCACGGTGACGACGAGGAGCTCGAAGGGGTTGTCGAAGTCGAGCTCGCACCGCGCGTCGGGGTAGGTCTCGGCGAGCACGCGGTCGATGCGGCGGGCCCGGCGGACGAGGGAGGTACGGGTCTCGCCGGTGGGCGTCGTCTCCACGGTCGGGACCGCGGGTGGCGGGACCTTGCTGGTCACCTTCTTCGGCACGCGGTCAGCCTACGGCGGCGTACCGACGCAGCGATCGGCTCCACCGTTCGGCCTGTGGCCCCCTGTGACCTACGCCACTGGCTAGGATTCTGCCGCAGGCTCGTGCGAGTGGTCACGGGCCGCGTCGGAGGAGGACTCGTGGACAACGACGTGGTGCGTCAAGCCCCGCTCTTCAGCGCGCTTGACGACGAGGCGGCCGACGCTCTGCGTGGCTCCATGTCCGAGACCAAGCTACGTCGGGGCGAGGTGCTGTTCCACGAGGGCGACTCCGGCGACCGGGCCTACATCGTGCTCGACGGCAAGGTGAAGCTCGGCCGGACCTCCAGCGACGGCCGCGAGAACCTGCTGGCGATCCTCGGCCCCGGCCAGATGTTCGGCGAGCTCTCGCTGTTCGACCCGGGCCCGCGCTCCGCCACGGTCACCGCCGTCACCGACACGTCGTTCGCCTCGCTCTCCCACGAGGACCTGCTGAAGTGGCTCGAGGGCCGCCCGACCGTCGCCCGCGGCCTGCTCGCCCAGATCGCCGGACGGCTCCGCAAGGCCAACGACGTCAACGCCGACCTGGTCTTCTCCGACGTGCCGGGCCGCGTCGCCAAGGCCCTGCTCGACCTCGCCGACCGCTTCGGCCGGACCGCCGACGACGGCGTCCACGTCCACCACGACCTCACGCAGGAGGAGCTCGCCCAGCTCGTCGGCGCCTCCCGCGAGACCGTCAACAAGGCCCTCGCCGACTTCGCCAGCCGCGGCTGGCTCCGCCTCGAGCCCCGCTCCGTGGTCATCATGGAGGTCGACCGCCTCCAGCGCCGCGCCCGCTGACCTCCCCGTCGAGTTGGCTTGTCTGGTTCGTTGAAATGGCCCGTCTGGCGGGTTCAGCTGGCCAGCATGGCGAGTAGCTCTCCGATCCAGGCCTCGATCGCTCGATCGGTGAAGGAATGCTTCGTCAGGACGATCACCCGCCAACCGTGCGCACGCAGCCACGCCCGCCGCCGCTCGTCACGCAGGCGGTCCGCAGGACCGGAGTGGTGCTCCTCGCCGTCGTACTCGATCGCGATTCTTGCCCGCGGATAGGCGAGGTCCAAGCGGTACGTCGGGACGCCGTCCACGTTGATCCAGTACTGAGGCACGGGCACCGGCAACCCGTGGTCGACGATCTCGAGCCGAGCCCAGGACTCGCCCGAAGACTCGGCCCGACCGTCGACCAGAGGCGCCAGGCCGCGCGCCTGGATCACGCCGCGACGTCGGAAGTACCGCACGAGGAGCCTCCGCAGGTCTCTGACGGTAAAGCCGTGGATCCGCATCAGGGCGTCCGCCGCGGCCAGGGCCTCGCGCCGCGGGAGCAGACACAGCAGGTCAGCCGCCGTACGGAGGGGTGACGTCACGCGAACACCCGCGATCTCGATGATGTCGTCCGGTTGCAGGTCACGACTGCGCCCGGTCACCTCACTGCGTTCGGTGGGCTCGTGACCGCGCAGTACGCATGACTCGAGTCGGGGTACACCGTCGAGCTCGGCGTATCGGAAGCAGTCCACTCCCAGCACCCATGCGGCCGTCCGGTCGCACAGCACTGCCGTCGCGCCAAGCACGAGGGATGCGGCTTGCGCACGCACGATCTCGGTCAGCTCGACGTCGGATCGGACGTACGCACCGTGGACGACCCGCACGACCTCACGAGACGCGACCGCGCGGCGCAGACGAGCCCGCGAGCACGTGGCCGAGGCGAGAGTGAACGGCCCTGTGGGAAGAGATTCGTCGTCCATGGACAGGTGTCTGTCCATGGATGTGGTCCGTCACACCACCGAGTTCGTCGCCTGTGGAGAACCGACCCGCGGACACGGCATTCGCGCCATCTCGACGAGCCATTCAGGCCAGCTCAACGCGCCATTCAAGCCAACTCAACGAGATTGCAGGTACGCCAGCTGGGCGCGGACCGAGAGCTCGGCGGCGGGCCAGAGGACCTCGTCGACGTCGGCGTACACGATCTCGACGATGCGGCGCGGCAGCTGCTCGTGGTCCAGAGGTACGCCGTCCCGTGCGGCCGCGTGCAGCGAGCGGAGGGCTTCACGTACCTGGTCCAGCCGCTGCTGCCGGTGCGCGAGGTAGTGGTCGAGGGCCGGCAGGGCGTCGGCGATGACCGGCCCGTGGCCGGGCCAGATGGTCTCGATCTCGTGCGCGGCCGCGAGCGCGTGCAGGCGGTCCAGCGACTCGAGGTAGGCGCCGAGCGAGCCGTCCGGATGGGCCACCACCGTCGTGCCGCGGCCGAGCACGGTGTCACCGGTGAGCACGGCACGCTCGGCGGGCAGCACGAACGACAGCGAGTCGGCGGTGTGGCCGGGCGTCGCGACGACGTGCACCTCGAGCCCGTCGACCGCCACCACGTCACCGGCGCCGAGGCCCTCCGACCCGAGTCGGTACGCCGGGTCCAGGGCTCGTACGCCGCACCCGACGGACTCGGCGAACTCGCGGGCCGCCTCCGAGTGGTCGAGGTGGTGGTGGGTCAGCAGCACCACGGCCACGTCCTCCGCCGCCGCGCGCACCGCGTCCAGGTGCGTGGGCGAGGACGGCCCGGGGTCGACCACCACCGACCGCGACCCGCCGGGCTCGCGGAGCACCCACGTGTTGGTGCCGTCGAGGGTCATCGGCGAGGCGTTGTCGGCCAGCACGCAGACTGCCCGCGACCCGAAGCTGCCGCCCGACCAGGTCACGAGAGCCGCTGCTCCACCAGCGTGCGCAGCCGCTCGGGGATCGACAGCGACGCGGAGTCACCGGACCCCTCGACCTCCGGCATGAACACCTCGACCGGTGGGCGGGCGGCGGCCGCGGCGAGTACGTCGCGCGGCGAGGAGTGCAGACCCACCTCCAGGCAGGTCAGGTAGGTCGGCGGCAGCATCAGCAGCTCACCGGCGTCGACCGCGGACGCGGCGTCCAGCGCGCCCATCCACGTGACCGAGGAGGACTCCGTGGAGACGTCCCGGGTCAGCTGCCCGGCGGGCAGGGCGGCGACGAAGAACCAGGTCCGGTACCGCCGCGGCTCGAACACCGGCGTCAGCCACGCGGACCACGCGCCGAGGAGGTCGGTGCGCAGCACCAGTCCGCGCTGCTCCAGGAAGTCGGTGAACGCCAGCGACCGGCCCTCGAGGGCCAGCCGGTCGGCCTCCCAGTCGTCGCCGGTCGTGTCCTCGACCACCGACGTCGGTGAGGTACCGGCGAGCAGCACGCCCGACTCCTCGAACGTCTCGCGCACCGCGGCACACACCAGCGCGCGCGCCGTCGCCTCGTCCGTGCCGAGCTGCGCGGCCCACGAGGCCGGCGACGGGCCGGCCCAGGCCACCGCGTGGTCGAAGTCGCGCGGGTCGACGCCACCGCCCGGGAAGACGCACATCCCGGCCGCGAACGCCATCGACGCCTGCCGCCGCAGCAGGTAGACCTCCGGTCCGTCCGCCGTACCCGTCGACGGCCGCATCAGCACCACCGTCGCCGCGGTGCGCGGCTCGACCGGCGTCATCTCCCCCGAGGAGTACGCGCGGGCCTGCTCGACCAGCGCCGCCGGCAGGGGGATCCGCAGCATCAGTTCTCGACGAGCTCGACGACCAGCTCGACCTCGACGGGTACGTCGAGCGGCAGCGACGCCACCCCGACCGCCGAGCGGGCGTGCTTGCCGGCCTCGCCGAACACCTCGCCGAGCAGCTCGGACGCGCCGTTGGCGACCTTGGGCTGGGCGGTGAAGTCGGGCGTCGACGCCACGAAGACCACCGCCTTGACGACCCGCTTGATCTGCGACAGCTCGCCGATCTCGGCCTTGATCGCGGCGAGCGCGTTGAGCGCGCACTGCCGCGCGCACTCGTACCCCTGCTCCTCGGTCACCGCGTCGCCGAGCTTGCCGGTCGCCAGCATCGCGCCGTCGCGGGCCGGCAGCTGACCGGCCGTGAAGACCAGGTTCCCCGTCCGTGCGGCGGGCTGGTACGCCGCCAGGGGCGGCACCACCTCGGGCACGGTCAGCCCGAGCTCGGCCAACTTCTCTTCCGGAGTCGGCATCGCACTCGTCATCTCTCAGGCCTCCAGCGGGCGCTTGAAGTAGCCCACCAGGTTCTCGGGGTTCATCCCGGGCGCGATCTGCACCAGCTCCCAGCCGTCCGCCCCGAAGTTGTCCAGGATCTGCTTCGCGGCGTGCGTCAGGATCGGCGCCGTCAGGTACTCCCACTTCGTCATGATCCGCACCCTACTCACCGCCGTGGTTGACCTCTGGTGCGGTTGAAGTCCTACGTTCGGCGGGTGACCACGGCCCCCACCAGCGAGACGAGCGAGTCGCGACTGCTGTCGCCGACGTACGCCGCCACGACGGTGGGCATGTTCGCGCTCTGTGCGTTCGTGGCTTTCGAGGCGACGGCCATCACCACGGTGATGCCGACCGTGGCCGCCCAGCTCGACGGCGTCGGGCTCTACGCGCTGTCCTTCGCGGCCCCCCTCGCCAGCGGCGTGGTGGGGATGGTCGCGGCCGGTGGCTGGAGCGACCGCCGCGGGCCCGTGGTGCCGCTGGCGCTGGCGCTGGTCCTCTTCGCCTCCGGGCTCGTCGTCTGCGGCCTCGCTCCGAGCATGGAGGTCCTGGTCGCCGGCCGGATCCTCCAGGGACTGGGCGGCGGCGCCCTGACCGTGTGCCTGTACGTGCTGGTCGGCCTGATCTTCCCCGCCGCGCTGCAGCCGGCGATCTTCACCAGCTTCGCGGCGGCCTGGGTGCTGCCGACGCTCTTCGGGCCGGCCCTGGCGGCGTACGTCGCCCACGTCGCCGGCTGGCGCTGGGTGTTCCTCGGGGTCGTCGTGATGGTCGCCGCGGCCGCGGCCCTGGTCGCGCCGGCGCTGCGCAGGCTCGACGCGAGGGCAGCCGGCGTGGCCACGCCGCGCTCGCGCCTGGTGTGGGCGGTCGTCGCCGCGGTGGCCGTGCTGGCCCTGGAGATGCTGGGGTCGCGCCGCGGCGCCGTGGCCCTGCTCATGGTCGCGGCCGCAGCGGTCGCCCTGATCGCCATGGCCCGGCTGGTGCCGGCAGGCACGCTCGCCCTGCGACGTGGCCTCCCTGCGGTGATCGGGACCCGCGGCCTGCTGAGCGGTGCGTTCTTCTGCGGGGAGACCTACATCATCTTCGTCCTCCAGGAGCGCTGGGGCCTGAGCGCCGGGGTCGCCGGCCTCGCGCTGACCGGGGTCGGCCTCTCGTGGACGGCGGCCAGCTGGCTGCAGGCACGCCTCGCCCGCACGCTGTCCGACCGCGGCGCGATGGTGATCGGCAGCGTGCTGGTGCTGACGGGCAGCCTGGGCCTCACGACCGCCGTCGTCCTCCACGTACCCGCGCCGCTGGCCGTCGCGACGTACGTCCTGGCGGGCACCGGCATGGGTCTGGCCTACCCCCGCACCAGCGTCGCGATGCTCGCCGACTCCGGCGACTCCGACCGCGGCTTCAACTCCTCGGCCCTGTCGATCGCCGACTCGCTCGGCGGCGCCCTGACGATCTCCGCCTCCGGGGTGGTGTTCGCGGTGGCCACGCGATCCGGCGGCGACGAGTTCGCCCTGGCCATCGGCCTCGGCACCGCCGTGGCCGCCCTCGCCGTGCTGGCCGCCTCCCGGACGCGCTGAGCACCGATTCGTCTGCGTCGCCGAGCGTGAAAAACCGGATGAAACCGCAGACGAATCGGGGTCGACGTCAGCGCACCACGTCGTACGTCGTGTGGACGGCCCACTCGGAGGGGTGCACGTCGCGGATCCGGAGGTCCACGTCCTTCTCGAACCCGTCGAAGAGCCGCTTGCCAGCGCCCAGGATCACCGGGGCGGTCGAGATGACCAGGGAGTCGACGACTCCCGCGGCCAGCGCCTGCCGGATGACGTCGGCGCCGCCGCCGATGGAGACGTCCTTGTCGCCGGCGTCGTCGCGGGCGCAGGCGAGGGCGTGGTCGAGGCCCTCGACGAAGTGGAAGCCGTTGGCCGGGTCCGGCTGGTCGTCGAGGCGGTGGGTCAGCACGATGAGCGTCCCGGGGAACGGGTTGTGCCCGCCCCACGCGCCGGCCGCCTCGTACATCCCGCGGCCGACGATCCCGCCGCCGACGCTCGCCACCAGCGGATCGAAGAAGGCCTTGTCCGCGTCCGACATGCCGCCGAAGTCGCGCTCGGACTCGTAGGTCCACGGGCCGCCGAACGCCCAGTAGTGCAGCCGCTCGCCGCCCACACCGAGCCCCGTTCCCGGCTTGTCGTCCGGTCCGGTGACGTAGCCGTCGACCGACGTGGTGATGGATGCGATGACCTTGCCCATGACGTGCCCTCCTGAGGTCGTGACAGCAGTCTGACCCGTCGACCGCTCCGGAGTCATCGCTCGGGAGTGATCGGTAAGGACAACGTCAGACCAGGGCCGGCTCGGTCTTCTCGCGGACCTCGTCCTCGGTGACCCCCGGCGCGAGCTCCACGAGGTGGAGGCCTTCGGGCGTCACGTCGAGGACGCAGAGGTCGGTGATGATCCGCTGGACGACGCCGCGACCCGTGTAGGGGAGCGAGCACTCCTCGACGATCTTGTACGACCCGTCGCGCGCGACGTGCTCCATCAGCACGATCACCCGCTTGGCGCCGTGGACCAGGTCCATCGCGCCGCCCATGCCCTTGACCATCTTGCCGGGGATCATCCAGTTCGCGATGTCACCCGTGGCCGAGACCTGCATGGCGCCGAGGATCGCGGCGTCGATCTTGCCGCCGCGGATCATCCCGAAGGACGTCGCGGAGTCGAAGAACGACGCCCCGCGCCGCAGCGTGACGGTCTCCTTGCCGGCGTTGATGAGGTCGGGGTCCTCCTCGCCGTCGATCGGGTACGCCCCCACGCCGAGGATGCCGTTCTCGGACTGCAGCACCAGCTCGACGTCGTCGGCGACGTAGTTGGGCACCAGCGTCGGCAGCCCGATCCCGAGGTTCACGTACGACCCGTCGGTCAGCTCGGCGGCCGCCCGCGCGGCCATCTCCTCACGAGTCCACGCCATCAGGCCTTCTCCCTCACGGTGCGCTTCTCGATCCGCTTGTCGGCGGCCTGCTCCGAGCTCAGCGCGACCACGCGCTGCACGAACACCCCGGGGGTGTGCACCTCGTTGGCGTCGATCTCGCCCGGCTCGACCAGGTGCTCCACCTCGGCGATCGTCACCCGGCCGCACATGGCCGCCAGCGGGTTGAAGTTGCGCGCGCTGTCGCGGTAGACGAGGTTGCCGTGCCGGTCGCCCTTCCAGGCCCGCACCAGCCCGAAGTCCGCGACGATCGCCTCCTCGAGCACGTACTCCCGGCCGTCGAAGTCGCGGGTCTCCTTGGGCGGGGACGCGATGACCACGTTGCCGGAGTCGTCGTACCTCCACGGCAGCCCGCCCTCGGCCACCTGCGTGCCGCCCCCGGTCGCGGTGAAGAAGGCCGGGATCCCCGACCCGCCGGCCCGCATCCGCTCGGCGAGCGTGCCCTGCGGGGTCAGCTCGACCTCGAGCTCGCCGGAGAGGTACTGCCGGGCGAACTCCTTGTTCTCCCCGACGTACGACGACACCATCCGGCGGATCCGCCGCTCGCCGAGCAGCAGGCCCAGGCCCCAGTCGTCGACGCCGCAGTTGTTCGACACCGCCTCGAGGTCCGTGGTGCCGGCGTCCAGCAGCGCCTGGATCAGCACGGAAGGGATCCCGCACAGCCCGAAGCCGCCCACCGCCAGGGTTGCCCCGTCGGGGATGTCCGCGACCGCATCCGCGGCCGATGTCACGACCTTGTCCACGCCCCGGATCCTAGTCAGACGGTCTGCTTCTAGGCTTTCCCGCATGGCAGGCCCCCCCGACTTCCCGAAGGCACGCCTGCACGTCGTCACCGGCAAGGGCGGCACCGGCAAGTCCACGGTGGCCGCCGCGCTGGCCCTGGCCCTGGCGACCCACGGCAAGAACGTGCTGCTCTGCGAGGTCGAGGGGCGGCAGGGGATCGCGCGGATGTTCGACGTCGACCCGCTCCCCTACGCCGAGCGGCGCGTCGCCACCGGCCTCCCCGCCGCGGACGGGGCACGCGCGGGCGTCGTGCACGCGCTGCACATCGACCCGGAGTCCGCGCTCATGGAGTACCTCTCCATGTACTACAAGCTCGGCCGGGCCGGTCGCGCTCTGGACCGCTTCGGCGTCGTCGAGTTCGCCACGACGATCGCGCCGGGCGTGCGCGACGTCCTGCTGACCGGCAAGGTCTACGAGGCGACCCAGCGCAACGCCCGCAACAAGGGAGCGATCGAGTACGACGCGGTCGTGCTCGACGCGCCCCCGACCGGGCGGATCACCCAGTTCCTCGGCGTCAACAGCGAGCTGTCCGGGCTGGCCAAGGTCGGTCCCGTCAAGAGCCAGGCCGACAAGGTGATGCGCCTGCTCACCTCCGACCAGACGGTCGTGCACCTCGTGACGGTGCTGGAGGAGATGCCCGTGCAGGAGACCGTCGACGGCATCGCCGACCTCCGCAAGCACGGCCTCCCGGTCGGGGGCGTGGTGGTCAACCTGGTCCGCCCCCGCGAGCTCGGCGACAAGGCACTCGCGGCCGTGCGCAAGGGGAAGGTCGACACCGCCGCGGTCACCGCCGACCTGAAGAGGGCGGGGCTGGACGCCGACGACGCGCTGGTCGACGGCCTGCTCGCCGAGGCCCGCGACCACGCCGAGCGCCGGGCGCTGGAGGACGAGCAGCACGCGGTGGTCGCCGGCCTCGACGTGCCGACGTACGAGCTGCCGCGACTCACGGCCGGCATCGACCTCGGCGCGCTCTACGAGCTGGCCGGGATGCTGCGCGACCAGGGGATGGCGTAGGTGACGCGCTCCAGGGCCAGGGTCGGGCCGCAGTCGACCAAGGCCGCACCGCGCCTCGACGTCGACGGCCTCCTCGACGACCCCTCGGTCGGCATCATCGTGTGCTGCGGCTCCGGCGGCGTCGGCAAGACGACCACCTCGGCCGCCCTGGGGCTGCGGGCCGCCGAGCGGGGGCGTCGCGTCGTGGTGCTCACGATCGACCCGGCCCGCCGGCTGGCGCAGTCGATGGGCATCGCCGAGCTGGACAACACGCCCCGTCCGGTGGCGGGCATCGACACCACGCACGGGGGCAGCCTCGACGCGATGATGCTGGACATGAAGCGCACCTTCGACGAGGTGGTCGAGAGCCAGGCCAGCCCGGAGAAGGCCCAGCAGATCCTCGACAACACCTTCTACCAAGCGCTGTCGAGCTCCTTCGCGGGGACGCAGGAGTACATGGCGATGGAGAAGCTCGGGCAGATCCACCGCGACGCGCGGGTCGGCGAGCCCGACGGCACCTACGACCTGATCGTCGTGGACACCCCGCCCTCACGCTCGGCGCTGGACTTCCTCGATGCGCCGGAGCGGCTCTCGAGCTTCCTCGACGGCCGCTTCATCCGCCTGCTGCTCACCCCGGCCCGCGGACCCGCGCGCTTGATGACGGCAGGGTTCAGCATCATCACCGGCGCGCTGACCAAGGTGCTCGGCGCCACGTTCCTCCGCGACGTGCAGACGTTCGTCGGGGCCATCGACACGCTCTTCGGCGGCTTCCGCCTGCGCGCACAGCAGACGTTCCGGCTGCTCCAGGCCGACGGGACGGCCTTCATCGTCGTCGCGGCGCCGGAGCCCGACGCGCTGCGCGAGGCGGCGTACTTCGTCGAGCGCCTCAGCGAGGACGGCATGCCGCTGGCCGGACTCGTCGTCAACCGGGCCGCGACCGCGCACTCGAGCAACCTGTCGGCCGAGGAGGCCGCCGCAGCGGCCGGTCGGCTGGCCAAGGACCCGGATTCCAGGGACCCAGGCTCCCTGGCGGCGGGACTGCTACGGCTGTACGCCGACCGGAGCCGGCTGGTGGAACGGGAGGCGGGCCTGCGAGCCCGGTTCGCCGCCGCGCACCCCGAGGTGCCGACGGCGGTCGTCCCGGCGCTCGCCGGCGACGTCCACGACCTGGTCGACCTCCGTCGTGTCGGCGTCCTCCTGGGGGGTCAGGACGGTGACACGCTCGTGGAGACCGGCTGAGGTCTGCTTCAGACGTTCGCGGTGACGGCGCGACCGCCGGCACCGACGCGGGCCTGCTCGAGCACCGCACGCCACTTGGCGTTCGGGTTGCGCTTGAGGAGGGCCCGGCGCTCACGCTCCGTCATGCCACCCCAGACGCCCCACTCGATCTGGTTCTCGAGGGCCTCGGCGAGGCACTCGGCCTTCACCGGGCACCCGGCGCACATCTTCTTGGCCTTGTTCTGCTCCGCGCCACGCACGAACAGCTGGTCGGGCTGGCTCACACGGCAAGCTGCTTGGCTTGCCCAGTCTTCATTCCACATGACTGACGTCCCCACATCCGTCTTGACCGACGTCCCCATGACGCCGCCGGGTTTCCCCAGAAGCAAACGTAAAGACCTGGGGTCCTGGCCCACAGACCCCAATGGTTGTTTTCAAGTAGTCCGAAATGACTACTTGACGATGACTAGGGTTGTGTAGGTCGGACGGCACATCGGGGCACAGGGTCCGTCGGCAAATCGAGCCTTTCCAGGCGAGGAACCTACGCAAGAACCTAGACACGTACGCGTCGCGAGAAATCGGTTCGCGGTGACTAGTCCCGTACTCTTGCGGCCATGCCCCGTCCCCGGTCCGAACGACTCTCCGCGCCCCGAGTGCTCGGCCACGTCGTGGTCATGCTCGCCGTGGCGGCGGTCATGGGACTGGTCGCGGCGGGCCTGGCGATCCCCTTCGCCGGCGTCCTCGGCATCGGGACCAAGCAGGTCGCCTCGGGGATGACCAAGCTGCCCGCCGAGCTGAAGACCCAGCCCCTGGCGCAGCGCACGGTGATGGTCGACGCCGCCGGCAACGTGATCGCCACGCTCTACGACGAGAACCGGATCAACGTCCCGCTGAGCCAGATCTCCCGCAAGATGGTCAAGGCGATCGTCGCGATCGAGGACTACCGCTACTACCAGCACGGCGCCCTCGACCTGAAGGGCACGCTGCGGGCGCTGATCACCAACCAGGCCAACAACGGGGCCGTGGTCCAGGGTGGCTCGTCGATCACCCAGCAGATGGTCAAGCTGACGCTCCTGAGCCAGGCGAAGGGCAAGAAGGAGCTCGCGGCCGCGACCGACGACACGTACGCCCGCAAGGTGCGCGAGCTGCGCTACGCGATCGCCTTCGAGCAGCAGTACTCCAAGGACTGGATCCTGGAGCGCTACCTCAACCTCGCCTACTTCGGCGACGGCGCGTACGGCATCCAGTCGGCCGCCCGCCACTACTTCAACAAGAACGCCAAGGACCTCGACTGGCGCGAGTCGGCCGTGCTGGCCGGGCTGGTCAAGAACCCGACCGGCTTCGACCCGACCAACTACCCCGACCGGGCCCTCGAGCGTCGCGACATCGTGCTCGACCGGATGGCCCAGCTCAGCGTGATCACCGACGAGAAGGCCGACCAGCTGAAGGCCAAGAACCTCGGACTGCACGTGGTCAACACCCAGAACGGCTGCGTGTTCTCCCGCGCGCCGTTCTTCTGCGACTACGTCCTCAACCGGCTCTACCACGACAAGACGCTGGGCGACACGGTCTCGGAGCGCAAGGAGCTCATCAGGTCCGGCGGCCTGACCATCCACACCACCATCGACCTGCGGATGCAGGACGCGGCCGACGCGTCGGTCGCCGACCACGTCCTCCCGACCGACACGGCCATCGGTGGTCTGGCGATGGTCGAGCCGCGCACCGGCGACGTGAAGGCGCTCTCGCAGTCGCGACCCATGGGTCGCGACCGCAAGAAGGGCGAGACCTACCTCAACTACGTCGTCCCCAAGCGGTACGGCGACTCGGCCGGGTTCCAGGCCGGGTCGACGTTCAAGGCGTTCGTCCTCGCCGCGGCGATCCAGAAGGGCATCCCGCTCGACACCGAGATCTCGTCGCCCTCCAAGATCTCGATCCCGATGTCGGAGTACCCCACCTGCGGTGGCCACAACTTCTTCAGCACCGACGTGTGGGAGCCCGAGAACTCCACCGACAGCGGCACGTTCAACCTCTACGAGGGCACCCAGCTGTCGGTCAACACGTTCTTCGCGCAGCTGGAGAAGCAGACCGGCCTGTGCGAGCCCTACCGGCTGGCCCGCGAGATGGGCATCGACCTGACCGACCCCAACCGCGAGCGGGTGCCGTCGTTCACCCTCGGCGTCGCCGAGACCAGCCCGCTCGAGATGGCCGAGGCGTACGCCACGTTCGGCGGTCGGGGCCTGCACTGCAAGGCCCGTGCGGTCACCTCCATCGAGGACGCCGACGCGAACGTCCTCCGGGAGTACCCCGAGGACTGCAACCAGGTCATGGACGCCTCGACGGCCGACGCCGTCAACGACATCCTGCGCGGCGTGCAGGAGCCCGGCGGCTTCGGCTACGACAACGGCCTCGCGCTCAACCAGCCCTCCGCAGGCAAGACCGGCACGATCCAGAACAACATGGCCGTGTGGTTCATGGGCTACACCCCGACCCTGGCGACGGCCGCGATGATCGCCGGCGCCAACGACGACGGCACGTGGGTGACCCTGAACGGCCAGACGGTCGGCGGCACCTACATCTCGTCCGCCTTCGGCTCGACGGTCGCCGGACCCATGTGGGGCGACGCGATGCACGTCATCCAGCAGTGGCTGCCCGACGACGACTTCACCCCGCCCAGCGGCCAGGACGTCGCCGGCGTGCTCACCGAGATCCCGGACACCGGAGGCATGGGCGTCGACCAGGCCACGACGCTGCTCGAGTCCCTCGGCTTCGTCGTCGAGCTCGGCGGCTACCGCCCCAGCGGGTACGCCGAGGACACCGTCGCCTACACGCTCCCCGGCCGCGGCTCCGACGTCGCGAGCGGCACGACCGTGACCATCTACCAGTCCACCGGCGTCCCGCCGCCCAAGCCCCCCAAGCCCGGCGGTGGTGACGGCGGCGGTGACGGCGGCGGTGACGGCGGCGGTGACGGCGACGGCGACGGCGGTGGCGGCCCCGGCAACGGCGGCGGGAACGGCGGCGGCAACGGGAACGGCAAGCCGCACTGATCGAGTCGGCTCATCTGCAGGGCTGCCAACGTGTCGAGTCGGCTTGTCCGCAGACCACCCACGGGTCGAGTCGGCGCATTTGCAGACTCTCCGCCCGAGGGAGAGCTGCAGACCCGCCGACTCGATCCTGTGGTGACCTGCAGAGCCGCCGACTCGACGCCTCCAGGACCTGCAGTCGCGCCGACTCGGAGTCAGACCGGCTTGTTCGACCGGATCACACCCTGCGGGTCCTGCACCCGCTTGATCGCCCGTAGCCGGGCCAGCCGCTCGGCGTCGTACCCCGCCTCGTCGGCCTGGTCGGCCGCGGTGAAGTTGGGCATCCGGTGCTCGGCGGTGACGTGGGCCAGCGCTGCGTCGATGGCCGCGAACCCGTGGGGGATCGCCGCGGCCAGCTCGGGCACCGCCGGCACTCCCATCGCGAACAGCTGGAACGGCTCGGGCACCGGTCGCACCGCACCACCGGTGGGCACGTCCTCGCCGAAGGCACCGCCGAGGCCGCGGACCTGCACCATCGCCAGCGGGCAGGTCGTCGGGTCACCGACCGCGGCGACCAGCGACTCGATGGCCTCGTCGTCGAAGCCGGTCATCAACAGGGAGTGCTCCAGCGCCGGCATCGGCTCGGTCGGCTCGGCGGCCACCGCGGCGAGCCCGGCGGGCGTGATCGGGCCCATCAGGTCCAGGGCGACGGGCGCGGCGTCGCGCAGCGACCACAGCAGGATCTCGGCCATCTTCGCGTCACCGAGGTACGTCGACGCGACGGTCACGAAGGACTTCCCGCGCAGCGGCTCGGGCACGTCGGGGATCGGCGGGAAGTGCATCACGTGCGCCCACAGCGACAGCTCGCGCGGCGCGACGAGAGCGAGGTCGCGGAAGGCCCGCAGCACGTCCACGGCGTGCTCGACGGGCCACAGCAGCTGCCCGCCGTACATCTCGGCCGCGTCGAAGAGGGCCAGCTCCATCCGGACGACCACGGCGAAGTCGCCGCCACCACCCCGCAGCGCCCAGAACAGGTCCGGGTCGCTCGAGCGCGTCACGTGACGCAGCTCGCCGTCGGCGCCCACCACGTCGAAGGAGACCACGCTGTTGGCGGTGAAGCCGTGCTTGCGGGTGAACCAGCTGACGCCGCCGCCGAGGGTGAGCCCGACGACCGTGACGTCGGGGTTGCTGCCGCACAGGGCCATCAAGCCGGTGCCGTCGAGGGCGTCGCACAGCTGGCCCCAGTTGACACCGGCGCCGACGGTGGCGGTCCGCCGCACCGGGTCGACGTCGATGCCCTGCAGGGCGCGGGTGCGGAGCAGCAGGGTGCCGTCGAGGGTGGCGCGCGGGGCGTGGCCGCCGGGCTGCACCGCGACGGGCACGCCGTGCGCGGCACCCCACCGGACGGCCGCGACCACGTCGTCGACATCCGCGACCTCGAGCACGGCGGCCGGGCGCTGGTCGACGTTGACCACCCAGGGCGTGCGGGCCCGGTCGTAGTCCGGGTCGGCGGTCGTGGTCAGCCGGCCGGCGACGAGGGAGGCGAACGAACCCAGGGCCTCGTGGGCCGGCGAGTGGGTGGGCTGGACGGTGGTGGTCATGGGGTGCTCCTTGGCTCGTGTGTCGCGGCCGGTCCGGCCGTGCCCCGACCATGCGGCCACCCCCTTGCGAGGCCCTTGCGGAGACCTTGCCGCGGACCTGCCGTCAGGCCGAGGCGAGCCGGTCGCGGGCCTCGGCCAGCCAGCGCACCGCCCGCAGTCCCTCGTTGACCGCCACCGCCCGCTCGAGGAGCCGGAGACCCTCGTCGCGGCTCCCGCCGAGGGCCAGCAACCCCGACCCGACGAACAGCGCGGCGCTGCCGAACGACTGCACGCTGCCGTAGGTCGCCACCTCGTGCGCGAACGGCCGGATCTGCTCGACGGCGTGGCCGAGGCGGTCGTCGCCCGCGATCCGGAGGACCTCGACGGCGAGGCAGCCGGCCGCCAGCGCGCCGTAGTCGCCGCCGAGGTCGAGGTCGTCACCCAACAGACGGAGGGCCGTGGGCAGGTCGCCGGCGAGCGCCTGGGCGTGGGCCACCACCGCCCGGAACGGCCGGAACGGGTGGCCGGAGGCCTCCGCGAGGACGTCCGCGGGCGCCGGCGTGCCGACCGGCACCGACGCGATGGCCAGCAGTCCGGTGAGCTCCGGGAGCCCGACGACGGTGGTGCGCCGGTGCCTCGCCAGTGCCTCGCGGCCGATCGCGTCGGCCTCCGGGCTCCCGGTCTCGACCGCTCGCAGCCACCGCAACCACGCCAACGGCACGTCCGAGCCGGTGTAGCGCAGTCGCGAGGCGATCTCGAACGCCGGCGCGATCGCCTCGTCGGCCTCGTCACCTCGGCCCTGCTGGTGGAGTGCGGTGGCGAGGTGGAAGTGGGCGGAGATCGTGTACTCCGCGTCGTCGACCACCGTCAGCGACTCCCGCGCGCGCTGCTCACGCTCCGCCGCCCCACCCGGCACGAACAGGGCGACCTCCCGGGCGGCCAGGCAGTCCCGCAGCACGGCCCGGTCGCCACTCGCCCGGGCCAGCTCCAGGGAGTGCAGCCCGCTCTCGTCGGACGACCGGAAGTCGGCGGCCATGTACTGCTCGAGCCCGAGGGTGCCGTACAGCCGTGCCCTCAGGGCCGCGTCGTCGACGTGCGCCAGGCACTCCTGGATCGCCGCGACGGCAGCAGGGTCGCCCTCACCCATCTCCCGCCAGTGCCAGACGCCCGAGCTCCGGTGCGCGCTCGCTGCCTCCGCCATCCGGGTGTAGTCGCCCTCGAGCTGCGCCTCACGCACGGCGACCTTCAGGGCCCGCAGCATGCCGTGCAGGTCCCCGATCCGCTGACGCGCCGTCGCGGTCGCGAGCAGCAGACGGTGCCGGCGCCGGGATCCGGGCTGACCGCGTGCCGCTCGAGGTCGAGCGTGCGGTCCCACAGCGAGGCGGCCTCGTCGAAGGCGCCCCGGTGATCGGCTGCGAGCGCCGCCCGTTCGCCGTACGCGAGCGCGTCCTCGACCGTCTCGGGCAGGTACGGCGCGGCGAGCGCGTGGTGGTTCGCCACCTCACCGACCAGCTCGGGGTCGCGGGGCAGCCGAGCCGCGAGCGCCCGGCCCGCGCGGGCGTGCCAGTCGGCGCGCCGGCCGACCGGGAGGTCACCGTACGTCGTCTCGCGGGTCAGTGCGTGGACGAACCGGTAGCGCCCGGCGGCCTGCTCCTCCACGAGGCCGGCGGCGAGCGCCTCGTCGAGGTCGGCCGAGGGCGACCGTCCCAGCACCGTGGACAGGACGGCGAGGTCGAACGAGCGCCCGACGACCGACGCCGCTCCGAGCGTGGCGCGGGTGCTCTCACCGAGCTGGAGCAGTCGCAGCCGCAGCACATCGGCGATCCCGTCGGGCACCTCGAGCCGCTCGGCCGCGCGGGCGGAGGTGTCACCGGTCGCGACGAGGAGCCGCGCCATCTCCAGCACGAAGAACGGGTTGCCGTCGGTCCGCCGGGTGAGGACGTCGACCAGGTCGGCACCGGGCTCGTCGACGACGGTGGACACCAGGGCTGCCACCGACTCGTCGTCCAGCGGCGGCACCGCCACCCGCCGGGCCGAGAGCCGGGCCAGCGCGGCCATGGCGTGGACGAGGTGCGGGTGCTGGGCAGGGTCGACGGTGCGGACCGTGGCCACCAGCAGGACCGGCCGGGTCCGCAGCTCCTCCGCGGCGTAGGCGAGCAGCCGCAAGGAGGTCTGGTCGGCCCAGTGCAGGTCTTCGAGCAGCACCACCCGAGGACTGTCCGTCTCGGCGAGCAGGCGCGTCACGGCCGCGAAGGTCCGCAGCGTGGTGGCGGCGGCCGCGCCCGCATCGTTGGAGTCGGCCTCGTCGACCGTGCGGGACTCGAGGAGCCGGGTGACCTCGGGCTCGGCGCCTCCTTCACCGGCACCGCTCCTGACCAGCTCGCGGAGCACGGGCAGCCACGGCCAGTAGGGCGGCGCCAGGTCGGCCTCGTGGCAGCGGCCCACGAGCACGTCGACCTCGCGCTCACGCGCTCGGCGCACGAGCTCGGCCGCCAGCATGCTCTTGCCGATGCCGGCCTCGCCGCTGATGAGCAGCACCCCGCCGCCGCGCTGCTCGACCAGCGCATCCAGGGTCTCGCGGATGACCGCGAGCGCGGCGGAGCGCCCGACGACACCGGCCGCGCTGTCGAGGGTGGCGGCCCGGGCGGGAGGCGGGGCAGCCGTCGCGTCCAGTGCCGGGTCCTGGGCCAGCAGCCGCTGCTCGAGGGTGCGCACCGTCGCCGACGGATCCACGCCCAACCCCGCGACGAGCGCCGAACGGAGGGTTCGCAGCGTCTCCAGGGCGGCGGCCTGCCGGTCGCAGCGGTACTGCGCCAGGGCGAGCAGGGACCAGAGTCGCTCGCGGTACGGCTGGGCGGCAGCCTCGGCCGCGACCACCACCTGGGCCTCCTCGGCCCGGCCGAGGTCGAGGAGCGCCTGCGCCCGGGCCTCGACGAGGCCGAGCCGGACCTCCTCGAGCCTCGTCGACTCGACGGCGAGCGTCGGGGCGTCGAGCAGGCCGGCGTAGGGCGCGCCGCGCCAGCGGGCGAGCGCGGTCGCCGTCAGCTCGTCGACCTCCCCGGCGGCGACGCCCGGACGGCCGACGGAGCGGGCGACCTCGGTGACGTCGGTGGCGTCGACGTCCACCCCGACCAACGTGTAACCGGCAGGGTCGCGGCGTACCTCGGCGTCGGGGCCCAGCGCGCGCCGGACGCGGGAGACCGCGACCTGGAGGGCGCTGGCGACACCCGTCGGCGGCGCCTCGCCCCACAGCTCGTCGACCAGCCGGTCGTCGCTCACGTGCTTGCCCGGTGTCGCGGCGAGCAGCGCGAGCAGGAGACGCTCCCGCCGGCCGCCGATGGAGCGCTCCTCACCGTCGACGCACAGGCGCACGGGGCCGAGCACGTCCACCGCCACGGTCATCCGAGGCCCCTCCCCCTGAGTCGTCGTCAGCCGAGCTGGCGCCGGACCTCCGCGGCGACGGCGCCGCCGTCGGCGCGACCGCGGACCTGGGGCGTGAGCACGCCCATCACCCGGCCCATCGCCTTCATGCCGTCCCCCGCGACGCCGAGGTCGGCGATGGTGGCGGTCACCAACGCCTCGATCTCCTCGGCCCCCAGCTGCTCGGGCAGGTACTCGGCCAGGACGGCCGCCTCGGCGACCTCCTTGTCGGCCATCTCCTGACGGCCGCCGTCGGCGAACGCCGTCGCGGCCTCGCGACGCTTCTTGGCCTCCGACGACAGCACCCCGACGATGTCGTCGTCGCTGAGCTCCCGGGCCTCCTTGCCGGCCACCTCGGCGTTGGTGATCGCCGTCAGCACCATCCGCAGCGTGCTGGAGCGGACCTCGTCACGGGCCTTGATGGCGGTGGTGAGGTCGGCTCGCAGTCGGTCCTTCAGGGCGCTCATGAGGTCATCATCCCTTGTGTGTCACGCTGACCGGGTGCGCCCCGTCCAGCTCGCCGCCGGCACCCTGGCGGTCGGCTCGGTCGCCGGGGCGGCCCTCACGGCGTACGCCGCGTGGGAGGCGCGGGCCTACACCTTGCGCACCGTCGAGCTGCCGCTCCTCCCGCCCGGCCACGGGCCGCTGACGGTCCTGCACCTGAGCGACATCCACATGACGCCCACCCAGCGCCGCAAGCAGGAGTGGGTGCGCAGCCTGGCGGACCTCGAGCCGGACCTCGTCGTCAACACCGGCGACAACCTCTCGCACCGCGACGCCGTCCCCGTCGTGACCGAGGCGCTCGGCCCGCTGCTCGACCGGCCCGGGGTCTTCGTCTTCGGCTCCAACGACTACTACGTGCCGACGCTGCGCAACCCGGCGCGCTACCTGCTGCCCGACACCGGCAAGCGGTTCATCAACAAGCCGCAGCTGCCCTGGCCCGACCTCCAGCGCGGCGTACGTCGAGGCCGGCTGGCTCGACCTCACCAACCGGCGCGACGCGCTCGACGTGGGCGGGACGTCGTTCGCCTTCGTCGGCGTCGACGACCCGCACCTCCGCTACGACCGCCTCGACCTGGTCGCCGGCCCCGCGGAGGCCGGCGCCGACGTCCGGCTCGCGGTGACCCATGCGCCGTACCTGCGGGTCCTCGACCAGTTCGCCGCCGACGGCTACGACGCGGTGATCGCCGGTCACACCCACGGCGGGCAGGTGTGCCTCCCGTTCGTCGGCGCCCTCACCACCAACTGCGACCTCGACAACGCCCGGGCCAAGGGCCTCCACCGGCACCCGGCCGACTCCCGCGACGGCGACCCCGGCAGCGCGTGGCTGCACGTCTCCGCGGGCGTCGGCACCAGCCCGTACGCCCGCATCCGGGTCGCCTGCCGGCCCGAGGCAACCCTCCTGACCCTGACGGCCCGGCCCGCCTGACCTCCGATTCGAGACGCCCCTGCTGCTCCGGTATGGTTGCGCAGGTTGCGGACCGACCGGCCTCGGCCAGCTGGTCCGCATCGGGCTGTGGCGCAGCTTGGTAGCGCGCCTCGTTCGGGACGAGGAGGCCGCAGGTTCAAATCCTGTCAGCCCGACCAGATGATCTCTCCGGAGACACCCGACAGCCGGACCTGCGCCAGCAGGTCCGGCTGTTGCTCTGCTGGCCCGGGACAGGTCGTTGCGCGTGGGGGCTGTGCCGCGCGGCCTGCGTCTGGTTGATTGGGGTCGACGCTCCGGGCCTGGAGCCGGCCTCACGTGGAGGGATCACCCATGGAACTCTTCTTCTGGATGGTGTCGATCGTCCTGATCGTCGCCGGGATCTACTTCCTGCTCCAGCGTCAGTGGATCTACGCCGCCGTGTCGATCGGCGTCGGCGCCCTCATCGGCCCGATCGGGGTCAGCCTCATCAAGTGACGCCGCCGGGGCCCTGTCACGGCGTCGCTAGGGTGGCGCGGTGAGGGTGTCCGACCAGTACCGGCTGCTCTTCGTGCACGTCCAGAAGACCGGGGGCAACACGGTCCGGGGCATGCTCAACGACGCCCTCCCCGACCCGCGGAACCCGCGGGGCGAGCTGCCCAAGCACGCGCACCTCGGGGGGATCCTCAAGGCCGAGCCGGGACTGGCCGACTACTACGTCTTCGGCTTCGTCCGGAACCCGTGGTCGCGGCTCGTCTCGTGGTGGTCGATGATCCAGGACGCCAAGGTCAACGCCGAGGCCGGCAACGAGGGCGCCGTCGAGCGGCTGCGGACCAACCGCTTCATGCGCGTCGTCGCCACGTCGTACGACACCTTCGACGAGTTCGTGCTCCGCGGCCCCGACGACCTGCCGCGGGTGGGTACGCCCCAGCTCCGCTACCTCGCGACGCCGCACCGGCAGGGCCGACTTCATCGGCCGCACCGAGAGCCTCGTCGCCGATGTCGGCACCGTCTTCGCGCACCTCGGACTGCCCGAGGTCGAGGAGGTGCCCCGGGCCAACGCCAGCACGCCGCGCGGGCCCTACCAGGACTTCTACACCGAGGCGACCCGGCGCCGGGTGGCCGACCTCTACGCCGAGGACGTCGCGGCGTTCGGCTACACCTTCTGACCCGATCGGGTGAGTCGTCGCCTGGGGTGGTCTGATCCACCTCTGGCCGGGCGCTCCGAGTTTGCGCGAACGGGTCATCTGCCGCGGCTCGGCGGCACAGACTGGCGCCACTGACGGACATCCGGGGGGATGTTCCGGGGGGAATCCCAGCACCATGCACCAAGCAGGAGATTCCGACCAGATGTACCACCCCCGAGCCCTCCGAACGACCGATCGCGGCCACCGCGCTGCTCGGCCTGCTCGTCGTGGGCGCCGCGCGGGCGCCACCGTCGCCAGCGCGGACCCGCAGGCCGCCGCGGCGCCGAGCCAGCGCGGGCCGCACAACGAGAACTACGACCCGCCCATCTACTCGCCGACCGAGCAGGCCTGCGTACCAGGGCACACCTGGCAACCCGCTGGTCCGCGGCTGGGGCGTCTACCAGGGGCTCGCCGAGCATGCCTGGCATGCCGTACCTCGCCGCCAGCGCCGGACCAGCAGGCACTCCTCGACAAGATCGTCCAGCGCCCCAAGACCACCTGGTTCGGCCACTGGCAGCCGGACAACGACATCACCGAGCGGGTCCAGAAGTACATCGAGCTCACCACCGGCGGAGACCCGGACGTGCTCGTCCAGATCGCGATCTTCCGCATGGTGCCGTGGGAGGAGGAGGCCTGCACTCGGCTGCCCACCCCGGCCGAGCAGGCAGTCGTACAAGAACTGGATCGACGGCTTCGTCGCCGGTGTGGGCGACACCCACATGGCGATCATCATGCAGCCCGACGGCTCCGTTCGCCCTGTGCGCGCCGGGCGACTCGAAGCTGCCCTCGAAGCTCATCAAGTACGGCGTCCGCAAGCTCAGCGCGCTGCCCAACACCAGCGTCTACATCGACGGCGGCGCCGCCGACTGGCAGCCGCGAGGACCCGAAGAAGGCGTTGGAGATCCTGATCCCGATGGGCATCCGCTACGCCCGGGGCTTCGCGCTGAACAGCACGCACTACGACTCCACCGCACGGCAGGTGCGGTTCTCGGCAGCCATCTCGAAGGCGCTGGCCGAGCGCGGGAATGCCCGGACAAGTATCGGCGTCATCAACACCTCGTCGAACGGCCGGCCGTTCAAGGGCTACCAGACCGGCGGCCAGGACTTCGACCACGCCGCGCCTGCACGTCGGTCAACGACAAGCTGCTGCGTCACCCTCGGCATCCCGCCGACCGTCGACGTCGCCGACCCGAAGTGGGGCCTGAACCGCGCACGACCGACGGCTGGCCGAGACGGTACGTCGACGCCTACCTGTGGTTCGGCCGTCCCTGGCTCTACAACCAGCGCGCCCCTTCCTGCTCGACCGGGCCCTTGCCGCTGGCTCGCACCACGCCCTACTGACGGACATCACGAGACCACTGAGCTTGCCGCGGGGGCCCCGCGGCGTCATCCGATTGCTACTGACGGGCACGACGGACGACGCCGCGGGGCAGACTTTCGAACGACGGCTGTGGGGCCTCAGCCCGCGACGACCAGCTCGGCGATCTGCACGGTGTTGAGCGCCGCGCCCTTGCGCAGGTTGTCGCCGCTGACGAACAGCGCCAGCCCGCGGCCGCCCTCGACGCCCTCGTCCTGCCGCAGCCGGCCGACGTACGACGGGTCCTTGCCGGCCGCCTGGAGCGGCGTGGGGACGTCGCTCAGCTCGACGCCGGGCGCCCCGGCCAGGATCTCGCGGGCGCGGTCCACGCTCAGCGCGCGCTCGAACTCGGCGTTGACCGCCAGCGAGTGCCCGGTGAAGACGGGGACCCGCACGCAGATCCCCGAGACGAGCAAACCGGGGATCTCGAGGATCTTGCGCGACTCGTTGCGCAGCTTCTTCTCCTCGTCGGTCTCGCCCTCGCCGTCGTCGACGATGGACCCGGCCAGCGGCAGGACGTTGAAGGCGATGGTCCGGGCGTACTTGACCGGCTCGGGGAACGCGACCGCCTCGCCGTCGTAGGCGAGCTCGCGGGCCTTGTCACCGGCGGCCGCGACCTGGTCGGCGAGCTCCTCGACGCCGGCCACGCCCGACCCGGAGACGGCCTGGTAGGTCGCCACGACCAGGCGGACGAGCCCGGCCTCGTCGTGCAGCGGCTTGAGCGCCGGCATCGCGACCATCGTGGTGCAGTTGGGGTTGGCGATGATGCCCTTGCGTGCGTCTGCGATGGCGTGCGGGTTGACCTCGGAGACGACCAGCGGGACGTCGGGGTCCATCCGGAAGGCCGAGGAGTTGTCGACCACGACCGCCCCGGCGTCGGCGAACTTCGGGGCGAGGGCACGCGACGTCGTCGCCCCGGCGGAGAACAGCGCGACGTCGAGGCCGCTCGGGTCGGCGGTGGAGGCGTCCTCCACGACGACCTCGCGGTCGCCGAAGGGCAGCACCGTGCCGGCCGAGCGGGCGGAGGCGAAGAAGCGGACCTCCTCGGCCGGGAAGCCGCGCTCGAGGAGGATCTGGCGCATGGCGACGCCCACCTGACCGGTGGCGCCGACGACTCCGATGCGGGCCATTACCTGCCGGTCCCGCCGTAGACGACTGCCTCGACCTCGTCGGCGTCGAGGTCGAACGCCGAGTGCGTGGCCTGCACGGCCGCGTCGACCTGGGCCTCGTCGACGATGACCGAGATCCGGATCTCGGAGGTGGAGATCATCTCGATGTTCACCCCCGCCGAGGCCAGGGCCGCGAAGAACCGCGCCGTGATGCCGGGGTGCGACCGCATGCCGGCGCCGATCAGGGACACCTTGCCGATCTGGTCGTCGTAGAGGAGCTTGTCGTAGCCGACCTCGTTCTGGATGCGCGCCAGCGCCTCCATCGCGGCGTGGCCGTCGGCGCGCGGGAGCGTGAAGGAGATGTCGGTCAGCCCGGTGGCGGCGGCCGAGATGTTCTGGACGACCATGTCGATGTTGACCTCGCCCGAGGCGAGCGCCTCGAAGATGCGCGCGGCCTCGCCGACCTTGTCGGGCACGCCGACGACGGTGATCTTGGCCTCGCTGCGGTCGTGCGCGACGCCGGCGATGATGGCCTGTTCCATATCTGTCTCCCCCTGGGAGTTGACGGTCGGGTCGGCGACGACCCAGGTCCCTTCCTTCTGCGAGAAGGAGGACCGGACGTGGACGGGGATGCCGTAGCGGCGGGCGTACTCGACGCAGCGCAGGTGCAGGATCTTGGCGCCCGAGGCCGCCATCTCGAGCATCTCCTCGTGGGAGACGCGGTCGAGCTTGCGGGCGGTCGGCACGATGCGCGGGTCGGCGGTGAAGACGCCGTCGACGTCGCTGTAGATCTCGCACACCTCGGCGCCGAGGGCGGCGGCCAGGGCCACCGCGGTGGTGTCGGACGCCCCGCGGCCGAGCGTGGTGACGTCCTTGGTGTCCTGCGAGACGCCCTGGAAGCCGGCGACGATCGCGATCGAGCCCGCGTCGATCGCGTCGACGATGCGGCCCGGCGTGATGTCGATGATCTTGGCCCGGCCGTGCGCGGAGTCGGTGATCACGCCGGCCTGGGAGCCGGTGAACGACTGCGCCTTGTGGCCGAGCTGGGCGATGGCCATCGCCAGCAGCGCCATCGAGATCCGCTCGCCGGCGGTGAGCAGCATGTCGAGCTCGCGCGGCGGCGGCAGCGGCGTCACCTGCTCGGCGAGGTCACGCAGCTCGTCGGTCGTGTCGCCCATCGCGGAGACGACCACGACCACGTCGCTGCCGGCCCGCTTGGTGTTGACGATGCGCTGGGCGACCCGCTTGATGCCGGTGGCGTCGGCCACCGACGAGCCGCCGTACTTCTGCACGACAATGCCCACGGGTATCTGTCCTCGTGCTGGGTGGAGAGCCCTCCCGGGCCTGGTACGGCGCGTCCCGGCGCGCCTTTGCGCGGGACGGCCCCCCGAGTCTAACGAGGAGGCTCGCCGTCGCCCGCCAACATCTCATCGGCGGCCGCGACCTGGTCGGCGTCGAGGTCGACGTCGATGTCGAGCCGGTCGTGCGACACGACCGACAGGAGGGCGTTGAGCACGGCTCCGGCGAGGTTGCCCCACGAGGAGACGTAGGAGAACTGCCACCACCACAGCGCCTCGTCGATGTCGCCGGCGCGGTAGTGGCGCAGGCCGTTCTCGAGGTCGGAGGCGATGCTCGTCAGGTCGTCGGAGAGCTGGCTGTCGACCACGTCGGGGTCGTAGGGGTCGAACACGAAGCTGTAGGTGTCGACGCCGCCGAGCAGCTTGGCCAGCCGCAGGCGCATGTCGTCGAGGTCGGCGTCGGGGCCGACGTCGGGCTGGTACTCCGAGCGGGGCTCGAAGTCGACCTGGGCGCCGAGCCGGGCACCGGCCAGCAGCACCTGGCTGATCTCGAGGAGCAGCAGCGAGATGGCCCGGCCGCCGTCGTCCTCGCGGGAGACGGCCCGCAGCGCGATCAGGAAGCTCTTCACCGAGTCGGAGATCGCCGTCGCGAAGTCCTCGGTCGTGCTGTCGAGGGGCGCGAGCGCCTCGATCTCGCCGGCTGCCTCGAGGATGTCGTCCTCAGTCATGTCCGCCCCTCACTCGTCTGCCCTACTCATCGGCCGAGCGCCGGCCTACGAAGGCCCTGCCCAGCGTCACCTCGTCGGCGTACTCCAGGTCTCCGCCGACCGGGAGCCCACTGGCCAGCCGGGTGATCCGCAGCCCGAACTCCCTGAGCATACGGGTGAGATAGGTGGCGGTGGCCTCACCCTCCAGGTTCGGGTCGGTGGCCAGGATCACCTCGGTGATGGCGCCGTCGGCGAGCCGCACCATCAGCTCGCGGATGCGCAGCTGGTCGGGCCCGATGCCGTCGATCGGCGAGATCGCCCCGCCCAGCACGTGGTAGCGACCCTTGAACTCGCGGGTGCGCTCGATGGCCACCACGTCCTTGTACTCCTCGACCACGCACAGCACGGACTGGTCGCGCCGCGGGTCCCGGCAGATCCGGCACTGGTCGTCCTCGGAGACGTTGAAGCAGATCGTGCAGAACTTCACGCGCGCCTTGACCTCGACCAGCACGTCGGCCAGGCGGCGTACGTCCATCGGGTCGGCCTGCAGGAGGTGGAACGCGATCCGCTGCGCGCTCTTGGGCCCCACGCCCGGGAGTCGGCCGAGCTCGTCGATGAGGTCCTGGATGATGCCTTCGTACATGTGACTCCTGCCTAGCCGAGGCCGGGCATTCCCCCGGCCAGGGGGCCGAGGGTCTTGCTGGCCAGCGCGTCCGCGCGGGCCTTGCCGTCGCGGTAGGCCGCCACGATCAGGTCGCCGAGGTCGGCCAGGTCGTCGGCGCTGCTGCCGTCGAAGCCACCCTCCCGGATCGCCACGCCGACCAGCTCGCCCACGCCGTTGACCGTCACCGTGACCACGCCGCCGCCGACCGTGCCCTCGACCGTGGTGTCGGCCAGCTGGGCCTGGGCGTCCTCGAGCCGCTCCTGCATCTGCTGGGCCTGCTGGAGCAGGGCGTTCATGTCGAAGCCGCCGCCGCCGAGGGCGTCGAAGGGGTTCGGGGTCTGGTCCATGGGTTGGTCGGTCATCGCTCTACCTCTGTGTCGCTGGCGGTCACTGGTGGGGTCAGTGGTGCTTGATCTCCTCGATCACCTCGGCACCGAGGTGCTGCTGGAGCAGCTCGGCGCCGGCGAGAGCGGAGGAGTCGACGTCATCGTCGTCGGGGTGGGCCTCGGCGTCGGCCGCGGCGCGCGGGTCGCCGGCCGGATCCTTGCCGGGGACCCGGGTCTGCTGGATGGCCTCGCGCGCGGCGGCCACGGCGGCCGGGTCGGTCGTGGACGGCGTCGCGGGAGGTTCGACGGCGACCGTGGGCTCGGGCGGGGTGGGCGCGTCGGGCGTCGGCGCCGGCGTGACCGGCGACTGGGTCGCGGACGGCTGGGCGCCCGGGTCCACGATCGTCTCGACCTTCCAGTCGGAGCCGACCACGTCGATGGCCGCCTGCCGGACGATCTCGGCGCTGCCGCCGCCGTCGAAGGACTCACGAGCGCCCGCGTTGCTGAAGCCCAGCGTCAGGGTCGTGCCGTCGACCGCGACCACCTGGGCGTGCTGGGTGAGGTGGATCCAGGTCAGCCGGCGCCGGCTCTTGACCGCCTCCACGATGTCGGGCCACAGCCGGCGGACGTCGACGAGGGTCAGGCCGCCGGCGGGGGCCGCCGCGGCGGTCGGTTCCGGAGTCGGCTCGGGTGTCGGCTCGGGTGTCGGCCCGGGTGTCGGCTCCGGTGTCGGCCCGGGTGTGGGCTCCGGTGTCGGCTCCGGGGCGGGCTCGGGTGTGGGCTCGACGGCGACCGGGGCAGCGAGGGTCGGGGTCGGCTCGGGCGCGGCGGCCGTCGGGGCCGGCGTACCGCTGACGGGAGCACCGATCGCGACGCGACGCTCGAGGCGGTCGAGCCGCGCCAGCATCCCGTCGGTGCCGTGGTCGAAGCCGGGCAGCAGCACCCGCGCACAGATGAGCTCGAGCAGGAGCCGCGGGGCGGTGGCGCCGCGCATCTCGGTGAGCCCGTTGGCGACGAGGTCGGCGGCACGGCTGAGCTCGGTGGCGCCGAACCGTGCTGCCTGGGCGACGAGCCGCTCGCCGGCGTCCTCGGCGACGTCGATGAGACCGGTCGCCGGGGCGTCCGGGACCGCCGAGATGATCACCAGGTCGCGGAGCCGGCGCAGCAGGTCCTCGGTGAAGCGGCGAGGGTCCTGCCCGGTCTCGATGACCCGGTCGACCACCGCGAACACCGACGCCCCGTCGCCTGCTGCGAACGCCTCGATCACGTCGTCGAGCAGCGCGTCGGGGGTGTAGCCGAGCAGCCCGGACGCCAGCGCGTACGTGACGCCGTCGGGCCCGGCGCCGCCCATCAGCTGGTCGAGCACGCTGAGGGTGTCGCGGGCCGAGCCGGCGCCGGCGCGGACCACGAGCGGGAGCGCGGCGGCCTCGATGGTGACGTGCTCCTTCTCGCAGAGCTCGGAGAGGTACGAGGAGAGCAGCCGCGGCGGGATCAGCCGGAACGGGTAGTGGTGGGTGCGCGACCGGATCGTCGGCAGCACCTTGTCGGGCTCGGTGGTCGCGAAGATGAACCGCAGGTGCGGCGGCGGCTCCTCGACGAGCTTGAGCAGGGCGTTGAAGCCCTGCGTCGTGACCATGTGGGCCTCGTCGATGATGTAGACCTTGTACTTGTCGCGCACCGGCGCGAAGAACGCCTTCTCGCGCAGGTCACGGGCGTCGTCGACGCCGCCGTGCGAGGCCGCGTCGATCTCGATCACGTCGATGCTGCCCGGACCGCCCCGGGCGAGGTCCTGGCACGAGTCGCACTCGCCGCACGGGTCGGCGACCGGCGCCTGCGCGCAGTTGAGCGCGCGGGCCAGGATCCGGGCGCTGGTCGTCTTGCCGCAGCCGCGGGGCCCGGAGAAGAGGTAGGCGTGGTTCACCCGGTTGCCCGCCAGCGCCGCGCGCAGCGGCTCGGTCACGTGGTCCTGGCCGATGACCTCCGTGAAGGTCTCCGGCCGGTAGCGCCGGTACAGCGCGAGGGGTGACTCCACCCCTGAACCCTAACCAGCCACGCCGACAACCGTGAGGGGCGTCGTACTTGGCGTGCGTTCCCTGAACTTGGCGTGTGGCGCACCGTACGCCAGGTTCGGTTTTCTCCGGCCGGCCGGTGAAAGCGTCCAGGCATGAAGAGGCCCCCCACGTACCCGGCAGAGCGCGCCTACCCTTGCTGCCTTCCGGCCCTGGGGGAGTTCGGCATGATGCCGCCACGTGGGGGGTTGGCCCGAAGTCTAGGTGAGCGGTTCTCCGCCGACCAATCGACCGCCGTTCGTCGCCGGAGCCGCGCGTGGGTCGTGTGCCTGAGGCAGCTCCCCAGCGCTGCGTGAGGCACACGACCCGGGGAGGACCGGCGGATTTCACCGCTCGGCGCCGCCCCGGTAGCCTCCTGCGCGGAGGATTCGCCTAGTGGCCTATGGCGCTCGCTTGGAAAGCGGGTTGGGTTAACAGCCCTCAGGGGTTCGAATCCCCTATCCTCCGCCGATAGCCCAGGACGTCATACGACGTGGTCGCTCCGACGACCAGAACGTATGACGTCCCGGCGTTTGCGGGCACGTACGGGTCAGGTCGGAGGCTCGGCGGCGGCATGGTGCTGCGTCCTGCCGAGGACCAGGACGGCGGCGAGCGGGTAGAGGAGCACGGTGGCGGCGCCGGCACCGATGAGCAGCGAGGCGTTGTCCTCGCTCATCTCGCCGGCCTTCACGGCGACCGCGGTGACGGCGACGATGATGGGCAGGCCGGTGGCCGCGTAGAAGCCCACCACCGCGCTGTCCGGGGTGCCGAGGGCCGGTCGGTGGAACCGCGTGACCAGGAAGACCGGGAACCCACGGACCGCCAGGATCAGCGCCACCACGATGACGAAGGCGCCGGGCCGCGAGGCGATCGCCTCCGGGTCGACGCCCATGCCCGAGGTCACGAAGAACAACGGCACCAGCATGCCGAACGCCATGCCCTCGATCTTGCTCTCCAGCAGGTGGTTGCCCTCGGGGATCGCCATGCGGAGGATGAAGCCGGCCGCGAAGGCCGCCAGCACGATGTCCAGCTCGAAGACCCCGGCCACCGCGATCAGCGACGCCAGGAGCAGCACCACCAGGCGGAGGGGGGTCTGCCCCGTCGTCTCCGCTCCGGCGTCGATCCGTCGACGCAGGGCCGAGGTCTCGGGCCGCAGACGCCGGGACAGCAGCGCGAGGCCGAGCGACAGGAGCAGGAACGCGGCGAGGACCACCAGGGACGCGAACGGGCCGCGGGTGCCCAGCAGCACGGCGATGGCGACGACGGGCCCGAGCTCGCCGTACGCGCCGTGCCGCAGCACCCGGACGCCGATGGGCGACTTCAGCAGCCGGTGGTCCTTGAGGATCGGGAGCAGGGTGCCGAGGGCGGTCGAGGTCAGCGCGATCGCGACCGCGATCTCGGCGTCCAGCACCTCGGTGACCCCGAGCAGGGCGACGACCCCGAGGGCCAGCAGCAGGCAGCCCAGCCAGGTGAGGGCCGCGGCTCCGCCGGCGCGGCCGGTGAGCTCCCGCAGCTCGACCTCGAACCCGGCGAGCAGGAACAGGAACGCCAGCCCGAGCTCACGCAGCAGGTCGATCGGCGCATCCATGGCGGCCAGCTCCAGGCCGTAGGGACCGATCAGGATGCCGAACGCGAGCAGCAGCACGACCTCGGACACCAGCCGGCGCGGCACGAGGCCGGCCAACAGCGGGGACGCGACGGCGACGAGCGAGATCCAGAAGAGGGAGGTGACCGTCGCTTCCACGGAGAGGCCTTCGAGAGAGTGGCAGGTGAAGGGAGACTAGCGGGCCGGGTCAGTCGCGGCGCCGCGCCAGCACCGGCCGGAGCATCAGCGCGAGCAGCAACGCCGCACCGCCGAGGATCGAGGCCCACAGGGCGGTGTGCCGCAGCGAGGCGAGGGTGTCCACCTCGGGCTCGGGGGCCCGGGCGCGCGGGCTCTCGTCGCGCGCGGAGGTGGTGTCGGCGTACTCGCCGTCCTTGCCGGGCCGCAACGGCCGGGTCAGCGCCTCGAGCGGCTGGACGACGCCGTAGCCGGTCATCCGGGTCGGGTCGTCCATGGTGCCGGAGGCGGTGCCGAACAGGCGGGCGGTGAGCTGGGCGGGGTTGTCGTCCGGGTACCGGGTCATCAGCAGCGCGAGGATGCCGCTGACCTCCGCGGCCGCCCAGCTGGTGTTGACGTCCTGGAGCGTGCACGCGCTGCCGTTCACGGCGAGCACCACCGCGCCGTACGTCGGCGCGGCCACGTCGGTGGCGGAGCTCGCGCCCACGTTGAGCTGGGGGTCGGTACCCGCCTCGGCGCCGCCCGCGGTGGCGTTCACGCCGATCACGTCGTCGAGGTACCCCGCGGGGAACACGGCCCGGGCGACGTCCTCCCCCGGCACAGCCGAAGGAAACGCCTCCATCGGGCCGGCCGCTCCGCGGTTGCCGGTCTCGGCGACGACCAGGACCCCCGCGTCGCGGACCGCCTTCACGGCCGCGGCCAGCTCGTCGTCGGGCGCGACGGACAGGGACACGTTCGCGATCCGGATGCCCTGCTGCTGCGCGTTCGCGGCGACCCATCGCAGCCCGGCCGCCAGGGAGCCGGGCGTCAGCACGTCGCCCTCGAGGGACTCGGGGTCGAGGGTGTCGTAGACCCGCACGTCCACGATGCCGGCCGCCGGAGCGATGCCCACCAGTCCGCCGTCGGCGCGCGGCCGTCCGGCAATCAGCGACGCGACCGCCGTGCCGTGCGGGTCGACGATCTCGCCGCCGCGGCTGACCACGGTCCCGCCGACGACGTCGACCCCGCCACCCTGACGGGACACCCCGGAGTCGAGCACGGCCACGTTGATGCCCGCACCCGCGCGGGCTGCCCCACCCACCAGCTCCTGCGCCTGGGCGATCCGCAGCCGGTCGAGGGGGGCACTCGGGTCGGTGGTGGTGACGACCTCGTCGCCGACGTCGTCGCACCGCACGCTGTCGAGCGCGCGCACCGGGGCGGCGTACGCCGGCACGGGCGGGAGGGCGGGGACCGCCACCGCCGCCAGCACGGCGACGGGCGCGAGCCGGCGGGCTACTCGCACGGCTTCCCGCTGGCGCGCACCGGGGGGCACAGGGCGTCGGACACCGACAGGTTGACGCCCCGGTCGAAGAGCTCGACCCACGGGTCGGGCACCACGGGCGGGTCGACGTCGGCGAACCCGAGGTTGGCCGCCACATCGGGTCCGACCAGCGGGTAGGCCAGGCCGTTGCTGTCGACGAGGTACGGCGAGCCGTCGTCGGTGTCGGACCAGGCACCGGAGAGCACGTACGCGCCGCCCGCGGGTGTGACGGAGACGGCGCTCTGCTGGAGCGGCACCCCCACCGAGGACGCCGAGGAGGTCGGCGCGACGCCGAGGGCGACCACGGGCACCTGGCCGGGATCGGTCTCGAGCTCGGCGCAGTACTCCCCGCGGACCTGCGCCAGGGTCGACTCCGGCCAGTGCGCGCTCCGGTCCGGTGGCAGCCGGGCCACCCCGATGCGGTCGGCCTCGAGCTCCCGCACCGGCCGCCCGTCGATCGTGCTGTTGCGCAGCACCGCCAGGGAGAAGTCGTCGAGCGGCCGCGGACCCTCCTCGGCGAGCACGACGCTCTCGCCCGGGCCTCCCGACACCGTGACGATGTCGCCGACCCGGGCCTCGCGCGGCAGACCGGACGAACCGCCGCCGTACGTCAGCCGGCCACCCGCGCCGTCGATCCCGAACGTCGACCACTCGAGCGCGCCGCCGACCGGCCACAGCGACAACCAGTCCGTGGTCACCTTCGTCGCGTCTGCGCCGACGCTCAGCCCGAGGTCGCGCAGCAGGTTGTCCTGGGTGCCGGGGTCGGCGGGCAGCTCGTAGGCGTACGCACTGGGCTGCTCGCCGCGCCCGGACGCCGCCTGGGCGATGACGTATCGGACCCCGCGGCTCTCGACGAGGAACCCGGCCCCGGGTGCCGCGGACACCCCAGGGCGGGGAGCAAGCGTCAGCTGCAGCCCGGACTCCGCGCTCGTGCAGGCCGTCCAGCCCGACTGCACCAGCGCCTGCGGCTCGGGCACGTTGGCCGGTGCGTTGAGGATGCCGATCGGCTCCCCGATCCGCTCGGCGGTGATGGCGTCCTCGGAGACGTACGTCGGCTCTGACTCCGACCCCAGGATCAGCCGCGCCGAGGTGACGTTGACGACCGGCCGGATCACCAGGCCGCCGTCCTCGGGAGTACTCACGAGGTACGGCTGCCCGCGCTCCTTCGAGATCACCAGGCCGGGCTGCTTCCAGTCGGCCTCGTCGCGGCCGAAGATCAGCCCGGTGACGGCGCCGCCGGCGACGACGAGCAGCGCCAGGGCGAGACCGCCGACCAGGGCCCGGCCGGGCCGCGCCGGCTCGACCTCGCGGCCCCCCGGGGCGCCGGACACGAACGCCGTGATCAGCCGGCGCCGGCTGAACTGGTGCGCCTCGACCAGGTCGCGCTTGGTGGCCATCGCTCAGGTGTCCCGTCAGCCCTGGACGGCGTCGAGCAGGCCGGTCGCCACCACCAGCAGCGGCAGCAGGGAGAGCAGCGCGATGGTCTCGGCGACGTCGCCGAGGCGGCCGCGGCGCACCGACGGCGAGGTGGGCAGCAACGTGGCGGCCAGCAGCACCGCCCCGGTCGCGGCCAGCGCGACGGCGGCCACCGGCCGCCAGTCGGGGTGCAGCCAGAGGACGGCGACGCCGACCGAGAGCAGGCCCAGCACGCCCGACACCAGTCCGACGAGCACCTCGGCCCCGGTGCGGTACTGACGCGTGCGCAGCATCACGACCAGGCAGCACATCAGCGCCAGCACCGTGCCGCTCACACCGAGCGAGACGGCGAGCGGCGCGACGAGCACGAGGAGCAAGCCGACGGTGGCGGAGACCCCGACGAGGATCTCGTGCGCGGTCCGCGCGTCGGCGCCGACCTGCTCGGGGTCGATGTCGTCGGGATCGGCGGTGATGTCGGCGACGCTGAACAGCTGGTCGACGTTGGTGCCGGTCGCTCCCAGCGCGAGCCACGGGAAGACGCTGCCGACGATGACGACGAAGACGAGGGTGGAGGTCAGCACGACCGCCGCGTCGAGGTCGAGCTGCTCGGTGGCCAGGCCGGCCGCGACGAAGATCGCCCCGACCACGATGGGCGGGATGACGAGGGTGCGACCCTCCCCCAGACCGACCAGGGCGACCAGGCCGGCCACCATGGCCGCACCGCCGGCCGCTGCCAGCGGGTAGCCGAAGAGATCGTCGTACCCCTCGCTCGGCAGGGCCCACATGAGGCCGGCCACGGCGGCGTACCCGGTGCCCATCCACGCCACGGCCACCGCGGCGTCGGGCTCGTCCTGCCCGCGGCTCAGGACGATCGCGCCGACGACCAGGGCCACGGCGATCAGCGCCGCAGCGGCCACCGCGACCGCCGACTCGTGCTGGATCAGGAGCGCGAGCGCACCCAGGGCCATCAGCAGGCCCGCGGCCGAGAGGGCAGTGCGCCGTCCCGTCTCCGGCGACCACGGCTTGAGGTCGCGCTCGACCACGTCGGCCATCGCCTCGACGACGTCGTCGTAGACGCGGGGCGCCGGGTCGGCCACGCCGGCCGTGACGGTGATGACCCCGCCGTCCTCGACGCCCTGGATGGTCAGGCCGGCGTCGGAGGTCAGCTCACGCCCGTCGACGGTGACGAGTCGGTAGCCGCCGTAGACCGTGGTGGCGTCGAGCAGCCCGACGCTCCGGGCCAGCTCGGGCACCAGCTCGGCGACCGGGACGGCGCCCGGCAGGACCAGGTCGACGCGGCGGGTGCCGGACGCGACGGTGACCCGGACCAGACCCGAGGCAACGCTGGAGGGACCCGAGGGGCCGGCCGTGGGCGCCTGGCTCATCCGACCTCCTGACTGGTGCGGGCCCGATGCTGCCCGGCCCGTGAGTGGGCGGTCAGTCAATCACTCCGGTGCTCGCGCCCTCGTCGTCGATCCAGTCCTTGTCCTCGTCGAACAGCTCGACCGTGGCGGGCTTCCGCTTCTTCTTGTCCTTGTCCTTGCCGCGACCACCGCCGGCTCCGACGCCACCGGTGCCGCGGCCTCCGGCCGCACCTCGCGACCCACCGCGACCGGTGGCCCGACCGGACGCCGCCCCACCGGCGGCAGTGCCACCGGTGCGTGCGCCGAGCGAACCCTTGGCCGAGCCGGCCGTACGGGCGGAGGCGCCGAGGGTGCCGCCACTGCGCAGCCCGCCCGG
This sequence comes from uncultured Actinomycetota bacterium, assembly GCA_963839565.1. Taxonomy (GTDB): domain Bacteria; phylum Actinomycetota; class Actinomycetes; order Propionibacteriales; family Nocardioidaceae; genus Nocardioides. Next base: position 106,572 of record CAWIVR010000007.1, read on the forward strand.
GGCGGCCCCCGCGCCCGCGGCCCGGAGGCCGGCGCCGAGGCCACCGAGCGCACCGATGCCGGCGGCGCCGCCGATGGCGTAGTTGCTGAGCGAGCCCGGCGCGACGGCCGGGGTCGGTGCGACGTCGCCGGTCGACGGCGTGCCGGGGATGCCCGGCGTGGAGCCGGGGTAGGGATCGAAGCCCGGGCCGGGCCCCGGCGTGCCCGGGTGGAACGGCGTCGGGTGGTAGCCACCGCCTGGCGGGACCGGCTCCGGGGCCGGGAAGTGCGGACCCGGCGGCACCGGCGTCGGGGTCGGCGTTGGAGTGGGGGTCGGGAGGGTGGGCGTGGGATGGTGCGGGGTGGGGTCCGGCCACTCGTCCACCCAGGTGATGTCGGGGATCGTGGGGTTCGTCGGTGTGGTGGTGGGCACCGTGGGCGCGGTCGGCATGATCGGGCCGGTGCCACCACCGCCGCCTCCGCCGCCACCACCGCCGCTCGAGGTCTGGTCGTCGGGGATCTTCTCCATCACCGCGATGGCGTCCTGCCAGGCGGTCTCGACCTTGTCGGCGTGCTCCTGCGACTTCGTCTCCCGGGCGTCGGCCCACGAGTTGTAGAGCTTCATCTGACCGACGTAGACCTTCAGGTCGTGCATCTCGTCGGCCTCGTCGGTCGGCGGCTCACCGTTGCCGAACTCCGGCTTGTCCCGCTGGTCGCCGTCCATCTCGGCGACCGCGGCCTGCGCCTGGCGGGTGACCAGCACGGCGTGCCGCAGGGCCTGGTGGATCTCCTGGATGTCGTCGGCGCGCTCGTTGACCTTCTCGCCGACCGCCTTGAACGCCGCGAGGGCACTCGCGACCGTCTCCTGGCCGAGGTTCTCGCTCACCGGGGTCGACACGGCGATCAGCGCGGCCCCCACGTCGTGCAGGCGGTCGCGGGCGTCGGTCCACTGCTGGAGCTCTTTGTCGATCGTGGCCTCGAGCTGGGCACCGGCGATCAGGTGTCGCAGCCGGATCTCCTGGCTACCCGTCATAGGGCTCACCCCCGTGGTGCTGGCCCCCGTGACCCAGATGGGGGTCGTAGTCGTTGAGGTCGGTGTTGCTGGCCTGGAGCGTCAGCGCCCGCAGCAGCAGCTCGCCGCCGATGTCGTCGTCGGTCGTGGTCACCGACTTCGCCGCCGCGTCGATGCCGCTGGCGAACTGGCCGAGATCGGTGGCCACGTTGTCGAGCGAGCGCGCCATGATGCCGTAGACCCGGCGGTGCTGCTGGCTCATCGTCTGGCCGAGCGGCGAGGTGCCGAAGCGTCCCTCCGCCTGCTCGTCCTCCTGGAGCCCGTGCTCGTTGAGGAAGTCCTGCGCCTGCGCGAGCTTCTTGACCGCCTTGTCGATCTCGTCCTGGGACAGCTCGATTCCCTCGGTCTTCGCAGCTGCCGCGATCTTGGTGATCAGGGCGCTGAAGTCCAGGAAAGCCATCGGGTGCTCCCTCGTGAAGGTCGTGCGGTGCTCGGGTTGTCGTGCCGACTGGGACCGGCAGGGGTCTGCCGGTCCCAGGTGCTCACCTCGCGGTGATGCCTCCCACCAGGTCTCAGGCCTTGGGGATGCCCTGGAAGAGGCCGGCGTTGTTGAGGTCGGTCTTGTGGTACTCGGCGTTGGCGTTGCCCACGCCGGTGGCGGCGTCCTGCAGGTGCTGGATCATCGCGAAGAGCGAGTTGTCCCACTGCTGCTTGGCCGGCACGTAGGACGCCTTGGCCTGGCCGCCCCACTGCATCACGTCGTTGTGGATGTCCTGGTCGAGGGCGTCGAGGACGCCCTTGATCTCCTTGGCCTTGGCCACCATGTCCTGGGCGGCCAGCTCGAGGGCCTTGTGATTGACGGAAATCATGTCGAAGGTCTCTCTTTCTCGGGTCTGGTCTGCTGACCGGTGGCTACTGGTTGAGGTTCTTGTTCATCGCGAACATGTTGGCGGCCTGCGTGGAGTCCTGCTCCGTCGACGTCTTCTGCGTCTGCGTGAGGGAGTCCTCGAAGGACTGCAGGAGGCCGGAGATCTTCTCCTGGCGGCCCTGCCACTCGATCATCAGCTTCCCGAAGGCCGCGCCGCCCTCGCCCATCCAGTCACGGTTCATGTTCGCGAGCTGGGTCTCCAGCTCCTTGGACTTCTTCTTGAACTCGCTCTGCGCGAAGTTGATCCGCTCGCCGATGCGGATGACGCCATCGCGATCGATGTCCATCACGTTCGGGTCTTCGCCTGCCATGGGACTCCTCCTCTTGATCCGCCCGAGCGACCGGTGAGGTCCCCGAGATCTTCCGCTGTTTGTGGTTCCCGATCCCTTTCGCCATCCGAGTGCGGATCAGTTCGATCGGGACAACCGCTGTCTACCCGCGGCGCTCGCGGCTAAACATCACGAAGTCGATTCCCACAGGATGCGGAAGACGCCGGCGGAGACGACCACCGCGGCCAGTGCGAACGAGAAGCAGAGGCCCTCGGCCACCTCGGCCCGCCGCGACCACCAGGCCGAGCGCCAACCCCGACCGGTCGCGACGGCGACCGCCACCATCACCCCGGCCAGCGCGACCGCGACGACGGCCACCGCCAGCCACTGCCCGTCGCTGAGCACCGGCACCAGCGCCCACGTCAGGGCGACCCAGCACGCCAAGCCGGCCAGCCGCAGCAGCTGTCGGGCGGCGGCGTGCCGGTAGCTGCGGGCACTGAGGAGCAGCCCCCCGCCGGCGAGGAAGACCAGCGCCCGCGCGCCGACGCGGTCGATGGGGAGGTCGGCGGCGACCAGCAGCAGCGGTGCCGACACGCTCGCGACGGCAAGGATCGCGGCGGCGGCGGCCGTGACGATCGCCGACCCCCGGGTCGCCACGGCCACGACGGCGGCCTCGGGCACGACGACCCGGCCGCGCCGGCTGCGTGGCCGGTCCCGCGCGGACCACGCCGTGATGGCCAGGCGGTCCATGTCGATGAGGTAGTTGTCGGGCACGTCGATGGCGATCGCCGGTACGACGCGCGCGGCCAGCATGGCCAGCACGAGCAGCAGCGACCAGGTCGCCCGCGGTGGGAGGTCGGCCAGGGTGGCGAGCCCGGTGAGCGCGAACAGCCCGGCCCCCGTGACGATCCAGACCCGGGCCGCCGCGTCCGTACCGCTGTCGAGCGCCCGAGCGACGGCCGCCGTGACCGCCGCCGCGAGCCCGGCGATGCCGAGCACGATCGGCAGCTTCTCCTGGTCGGTCTCCCCGACGAGCGCGAAGGCGGCGGCCCCCGCGAACGCCGGCGCGGCCAGCGCACGCACGTGGCGGTGGACGCCGATCGGCAGCACGCCCACGAACGCCCCGAGCAGCAGCAGGTCGACGGTCACGGAGGTCCAGCGCGAGGAGTCGGTGACGGCCGCGCACCAGCCGGCCAGCACAGCCATCGCCGACGCCACGCCCAGCACCAGCCCCCAGACCGGCCCCCCACCCCGATTCGTCAGCGGTGCAGAGGGTCCGCGCCGCCGGGGCTTCGCTGACGAATCGGTGGGTGACCGGTGCAGGGTCGTGCTCGCCACCAGGACGTCGCCGCTGTCGACGCCGCCGTCGACGAGCGGGACGTCGGCGGCCAGCGGCTGGCCCAGCTGGGTGGAGATGAGCGGGATCGCACCGAGGCCGGCCTGGGCGGCGTACTCGCGGGCGACGTCGGTGGCGGCGGCGCCGGGCGGCACGAGGAGGTCGATCGAGCCGAGGGGTCCGTGCACGGTCAGGGCGAGGTGGTGTCCCTCCCTGCCTCGGCTCCCGACGCGCCTCGCCATGTCGGGCAGGCTAGTCGCTCTCTATCATCGAGCGACGCGCACGACGGTTGAGCAGCCGGCCGGGCGGGCACCATCCGGTCACCGACTCTTGGGCAAGGGGGCTCCGTGAGCACGACGCTTCGAGGTGGGCGGCTGGACCAGCCGGAGATGCCCACCGGCGAGATCGTGCTCCAGGCACCGCCGCAGCTCGAGCAGCACGAGGGCGCGAGCGGCGTGCTGATGAACGCCATCCCGATGCTCGGCAGCCTCGGCTCGATCGTGCTCGTCGCCAGCATCGGCGGCGCCGCGGGCGGCGGCCGCAGCTACCTCGCCGGCGGCATGTTCCTGTTCGCCACGGTCGGGTTCATCGTCGTGCAGATCGACCGGCAGCGGAAGCAGCGCGCGCAGCAGGTGACGGGGTCGCGGACCGAGTACCTGCGGTACCTCGCCAACGTCCGGAAGGTCGCCCGCGAAGCAGCCGACCAGCAGCGCCGTGCCCTGACCTGGCAGCACCCGGCGCCGTCGGCCCTGCCGTCGCTGGCCGAGGAGCGGTCCCGCGTCTGGGAGCACCACTCCTCGGACCCGCACTTCCTGCACGTCCGGTACGGCCTCTGCGCGCAGCCGCTCGCGCTCGACCTGGTCGCTCCCGAGACGACGGTCGTCGACCAGGTCGACCCCGCCGCCGCCTCGGCCCTGCACCGGCTGCTGGTCGTGCACCGGCTGCTGCCGAACCTGCCCGCGTCGATCGACATGCGGGCGTTCGACCGGATCGAGGTGTGCGGCCCGGAGGAGGAGGCGCGCTCGCTCGCGCGGGCGATGATCTGCAGCGCGGCGGCGTTCCAGTCGCCGGAGAACCTCGAGATCGCCGTGCTGGCCTCCGAGCAGAACCTCGCCCACTGGGACTGGATGAAGTGGCTGCCGCACTCGCTGTCCACGCAGCAGTCCGACGCCGTCGGGCCGATGCGCATGGTGTCGACGTCGCTCAACGACCTGGCCGCGCTGCTGCCGCCCGACCTCAGCGAGCGACCGCGCTTCGGCGCGGACGAGCGGCCGGCCACGCCGCACCTGCTGTTCGTGGTCGACGGCGGCTTCCTGCCGCCCGGCAACCACGTCGTCCCTCCCGACGGCCTCCACGGCGTCACGGTGCTCGACCTGCCGGCGCGATGGGACGAGATGGACGACGCGTCCTGCCTGCGGCTGCTGTTCGAGGCCGACGAGCCGGTGGACGAGGGTCGCTTCCCGCTGAGCGCGCTGCGCCTGCGCGAGGCGCCCGTACGCGCGCTGGCCGACCAGTGCGACCAGGCGACAGCCGAGGCGTTCGCCCGCCGGTTGACCCCGCTGCACACCGTGACCGCGGGCGTCACCGACACCCCGAGCGGCGAGATCGCCGGGCCGATGGACTTCATGGACCTGCTCGGTCTCGGCGACGTGCACGGCTTCGACCCCGCGCTGGCCTGGCGCCAGCGGCCCGCCCGTGACCGGCTGCGCGTCCCCATCGGGCTCGGTGACGGCGGCAACGTCATCAACCTCGACATCAAGGAGTCCGCCCAGCAGGGCATGGGCCCGCACGGTCTGGTCATCGGGGCCACCGGCTCCGGCAAGTCGGAGTTCCTCCGTACCTTGGTGCTCGGCCTCGCCCTGACCCACTCCCCCGAGCAGCTCAACATGGTGCTGGTCGACTTCAAGGGCGGCGCGACGTTCGCCGGGATGTCGGAGATGCCGCACGTCTCCGCGGTGATCACCAACCTGGCCCAGGAGCTCACCCTCGTCGACCGCATGCAGGACGCCCTCTCCGGCGAGATGGTGCGCCGCCAGGAGCTGCTCCGCGAGGCCGGCAACTACGCGTCGATCCGCGACTACGAGAAGGCCCGGGCGGCCGGCGAGGCGCTCGAGCCGCTGCCGTCGCTGTTCATCGTGGTCGACGAGTTCTCCGAGATGCTGTCGGCCAAGCCGGAGTTCATCGACCTGTTCGTCGCCATCGGCCGACTGGGCCGGTCGCTCGGCCTGCACCTGCTGCTCGCCTCGCAACGGCTCGAGGAGGGCCGGCTGCGCGGCCTGGAGTCCCACCTGTCCTACCGCGTCGGCCTGCGCACGTTCAGCGCCGCCGAGTCCCGCGGCGTGCTCGGCGTGCCGGACGCCTACGAGCTGCCGCCCGTCCCCGGTCTGGGTTTCCTCAAGCCCGACCAGTCGACCCTGCTGCGCTTCAAGGCGGCGTACGTCTCGGGGCCGCCGACCGCACGGACGCGCGTACGCCGCGAGGAGGGCGGCGTGCTGCGCGGCATCCTGCCGTTCACGATCTCCGAGGTGCTGACGCTCGAGCCGCCGCGGACGGAGGAGGAACCCGAGCCCGTCGCCGAGCCCCAGCAGGGTGAGCAGGACTCGCTGCTCGACGTCGCCGTCGACCGCATGGAGGGCCACGGCCCGGCGGCGCACCAGGTCTGGCTGCCGCCGCTGGACGTGCCCGACACCCTCGACGACCTGATGCCCGACCTCGTCGAGGACCCCGAGCTCGGCCTGGTCTCGCCGGAGTGGCGCCGGCTCGGCGGGCTGGTGATGCCGATCGGCACCGTCGACCGTCCGCGCGAGCAGCGCCGCGACACCCTCAGCGTCAACCTCGTGGGCGCCGCGGGGCACGCCGTCGTGGTGGGCGGGCCGCGGAGCGGCAAGAGCACGCTGCTGCGGACCTTCGTCACCAGCCTCGCGCTGACGACGACCCCGCGCGAGTCGCAGTTCTACGTGATGGACTTCGGCGGGGGCGCGTTCTCGCCGATGGCCGGGCTCCCCCACGTCGCCGGCGTCGGCAGCCGGTCGGAGCCCGACGTCGTCCGCCGGATCGTCGCCGAGGTGACCGGCATCGTCGACCGCCGCGAGGCGTACTTCCGGGCGCAGGGCATCGACTCGATCGAGACGTACCGCTCCCGGCGAGCGCAGGGCCGGGTCGACGACGGGTACGGCGACGTGTACCTCGTCGTCGACGGCTGGAGCACGCTGCGCGCCGACTTCGACGACATCGAGCTGCACCTGCAGCAGCTGGCCGGCCGCGGCCTCACGTTCGGCTTCCACCTGCTGGTGGCGAGCAGCCGCTGGGCCGACTTCCGCGCGGCCATGCGCGACACGTTCGGCACCCGCCTCGAGCTGCGGCTCGGCGACCCCCTCGACTCCGAGATCGACCGCAGGGTCGCGGCCCTGGTCCCGTCCGGCCGTCCCGGCCGCGGCCTGGTCACGAGCAAGCTGCACTTCCTCGCCGCGCTGCCGAGGATCGACGGCGACCCCGACACGGACACGCTCGGTGACGGGGTCGAGGACCTGGTCAAGCGGGTGAGCGCGGCCTGGCGCGGCCCGCAAGGACCCAAGCTCCGCCTGCTGCCCGACCGCATCGACCTCGACGCGCTGGTGGCCGCGGCGCCGGCCGACGACACGAGGCTGCTGCTCGGCATCAACGAGAAGGAGCTGGCGTCGGTCGGGCTCGACCCGGACGCCCAGCCCCACCTGCTCATCTACGGCGACGGACAGTCCGGCAAGAGCGCGACGCTGCGCACCTACCTGCGCGAGGTCGTCCGCACCCGCACGCCGAAGCAGGCGCAGCTCGTCGTCGTCGACTACCGCCGGTCGCTGCTGGGCGAGGTGCCCGAGGACTACCTGCTCAACTACCTCACGTCCGCGACCCAGGCCACGCCGACGATCAAGGACCTGGCGGCCTACCTCGAGTCCCGCATCCCCGGACCCGACGTGACCCCCGACCAGCTCCGCACCCGGTCGTGGTGGAAGGGCGCCGAGGTGTACGTCGTCATCGACGACTACGACCTCGTCTCGACCCAGCAGTCGTCACCGATCGCCCCGCTCCAGCCGCTGATGGCCCAGTCCCGCGACGTCGGCCTGCACGTGGTCGTGGCGCGACGTTCGGGCGGCGCCGGCCGGGCGTCGTACGAGGCCGTGCTCCAGTCCATGCGCGAGCTCGCCATGCCCGGCCTGATGCTGTCCGGCTCGCCCGACGAGGGCGTCCTGATCGGCACCATCAAGCCGCAGCCCCTGCAACCCGGCCGCGGCCGCCTCTGGACGCGCGAGCGCGGCACCGAGGTCGTCCAGGTCGCCTGGACCGATCCCGCTCTGTAGGAGCGTCAGCCGAAGGCGCGCGGGAGCGCCAGCTCCGCGCCAGCCGTCGGCGTACTCGGCGCGCTCGGCGACGTCGGCGTACCGGGAGTCCCGGTGGCTCTCATAGAGGCGGTCGCCGTCGTGCCGGGCGAACACGTGCACGTGGAGGTGCCACACGTCCTGGCCGCCCGCCGGCTCGTTGTGCTGCCGGGTCGAGGTGCCGTCGCACGCGTAGGCCGCGCGCATCGCGATGGCCACCCGCTGCGTCAGGTCCCAGACCGCGTGCCCGACCGCCGGCGGCAGTTCGTACAGGTTCTCGTGGTGCTCGCGCGGGATGACCAGCACGGCTCCCGGGTTGAGCGGCCACCACGTGGGCGAGATGCGCGCGTACGCCAGGTCGGTCACCGCGACCACGTCCTCGGCCCGGTTGAGGTCGTCGTGGACGCCGCGCTGCAGCCGGCAGAACGGGCAGTCGTACGCCGGGGGCTCGTGCGACCAGGCCGTCGTACCGTCCGTCATCCGGCCGACGCTAGTGGGTGAGGATGGCCGGCATGGACTTCGACGAGATGCGGGCGCGGGCGCGCTCGGTGCGGGAGCAGTACGCCGCGATGGAGACCGCGAGGTACGGGCGGGCGTGGTCGCGCGAGGAGATCATGCTCGGGTTCCTCGGCGACGTCGGCGACCTGGCGAAGCTCGTGCAGGGCAAGGAGGGCGTGCGGCCGCGCGACGACCTCGACGAGGCGCTGGCCCACGAGCTCGCCGACTGCCTCTGGTGCGTGATGACGCTGGCGGACGCGTACGACGTCGACCTCGGGACGGCGTTCGCGTCGACGATGGACGACCTCGACCGCTCGCTGCGCGGCGACGGTTCTCAGCCCGAGTAGCTCTCGGTCAAGGCGCGGGCGACCGTCTCGGCGTCGCGCTGGGCGAGGTCGTCGGGGTACTCCGGCAGCAGGTCGTCCCACACGGGCAGCCACGAGCCGTACAGCTGGCCCTGCCCGAGCGGCCGGGCGAAGAGCCAGATGTGCAGGTGGGCGCCGCCGTCGCCGACCCGGTACACGTGGCAGCGCGAGATGTTCGGGAGGGCCTCCACGTGCCGGGTCAGGTGGGCGCTCAGCACGCCGAGCTCGGCGGCCAGGTCGTCGGGCAGGTCGCCCATGTCGTGGTGCGCACGGGGGATCAGCATCATCACGAGAGGGACGCCGCACCCACCGATCCGCGTCAGCCGCCAGCGGTCGTTGGTCCACACGCCGTCCTCGCGCGTGCACGTGCGGCAGGTCGCCGGGTCCTCGTCGTGGCGCGCAGGCTCCGGGAGCACGGGCGGGCGCAGCGGCGCGACGCGGAGGCCGTCCTGGTCGAACGGCGCCACGTCCCACATGGTCATCCGGGACAGGGGCAGGCGTTGCTCGGCGTCGGCTGCCTCGAGGGCGTGGGCGTAGAACGCGTCGGGGTCCAGGGCCATCGCGCCACCCTAGGCGGAGCCCTGCTCCCTCATCGGCGTCGGGCGGTCCCGAACATCCCGCGCGCGATCTCGCGGGCCGCGGTGCGCATGAAGTCCTTGAAGGCGCCGGACTTCACGACGTCGGAGACGATGCCGCCGTCGTCCCCCGATGACCCGCCGGAGGTACGACGGGAGGACGAGGTCGACTTGGAAGCAGCCTTCGCCGCCTTCTCGCGCTCCTTGGCGGCGTCCTCCTCGGCCTGGCGGCGCGCACCCTCCTCGACCTTGACGGCCAGCATCTCGCGCGCGGAGTCGCGGTCGACGACGGCGGCGTACTTGGCGTAGCGCGGACTCGCCTTCACCGACGCCTCCATGGAGGCCGCGTCGGCGATGCCCATCAGCGACTCGGGCGCCCGCAGCCGCGTCCACGCGACCGGGGTGGGGGCGCCGCGCTCGTTCATCACGGTGACGACCGCCTCGCCGATGCCCAGGCTGGTGATCACCTCACCGAGGTCGTCGTACGCCGAGTTCGGGTAGGTGTTGACGGTCGCCTTGAGCGCCTTGGCGTCGTTGGGCGTGTGCGCGCGCAGCTGGTGCTGGATGCGGGAGCCGAGCTGGGCGAGGACCACGTCGGGTACGTCGGTGGGTGACTGCGTCACGAAGAAGACGCCGACGCCCTTCGAGCGGATCAGCCGCACGGTCTGGGCGATCTGGTCGAGGAAGGCCTTCGACGCGTCGTTGAAGAGCAGGTGCGCCTCGTCGAAGAAGAACACCAGCTTCGGCTTGTCGATGTCGCCGACCTCGGGCAGGTCGTGGAACAGGTCGGCCAGCAGCCACATCAGGAACGTCGAGAAGACGGCCGGGCGGTCCTGCAGGTTCGGCAGCTCGACGAGGCTCACCAGCCCGCGTCCGTCCGGCGTGGTCTGGAGGAACTCCGAGGACTCGAACTCCGGTCTCGCCGAAGAACGCGTCGGCGCCCTGGTCCTGGAACCCGATCAGCTCGCGCAGGATCACGCCGGCCGTCGCGGCCGAGAGGCCGCCGAGCTCCTTGAGGTCGGGCTTGCCCTCGTCGCTGGTCAGCCACGACACGACCGCGCGCAGGTCGGACAGGTCGAGCAGCGGCAGGCCCTTGAGGTCGGCGTAGTGGAAGACCAGGCCGAGGCTGGACTCCTGGGTGTCGTTGAGGCCGAGCACCTTCGACAGCAGGACCGGCCCGAACGCCGTCATCGTCACCCGCATCGGGACGCCGGTGCCCTGGCCGCCGAGCGCGTAGAACTCGACGGGGTACGCCGTCGCGGTCCAGGTCTGCCCCACCGACGCGGCGCGCGACGCGATCTTCTCGCCGCCCTCGCCGGGCACGCTCATGCCCGAGAGGTCTCCCTTGATGTCGGCCGCGAAGACCGGGACGCCGTTGGCGCTGAGCTGCTCGGCCATCAGCTGCAGGGTCTTGGTCTTGCCGGTGCCGGTCGCGCCGGCGACCAGGCCGTGCCGGTTGAGCATGCCGAGCGGGATCCGGATGTGGGTGTCGGTCAGCTCGGTGGCGTTGCGCATCAGGCCGCCCAGCTCGAGGGCCGCCCCCTCGAACGCGTACCCCGGCGCGATCGCGTCGACCAGGGGGTCGGGCTCCGCGGGCGTCTCGACCGTTGCCTCGACGGGTGCCTCCACGGGTGCCTCGGCCGCCGGCGCCTCGACGGGAGGCTCGGCCGGTACGGCGGGTGTCGCGGGTTGTGTCACGGGGGGCTGCTCGGGCGGCGTGGCGCTCATGCGCCGAAGCGTAACCACGTCCGCCGTCCCACCTCCCCCGAGCGGAGGGATCACCAGGCCGGGAATCGCCTTACACTTCCGGCGTGATCTTCAAGCGCGTGGGTGAGGGGAGGCCCTATCCCGACCACGGGATGTCCTCGCGCGCCTGGGCGGACGTGCCGCCGAGGCAGGTGCGGCTCGACGAGCTGGTCACCACCAAGGACACCCTGCAGCTGGCCGCGCTGCTCGACGAGGACTCGACCTTCTACGGCGACCTGTTCGCGCACGTCGTGGAGTGGCGGGGCGAGTACTACCTCGAGGACGGCCTCCACCGCGCCCTGCGGGCGGCCCTCCAGCAACGCAACGTCCTGCACGCGCGCGTCCACCCGGTCGCCGGTTAGAGACCGGGACGACGGGCAACGGGGGCCGAGGTGAGCATCCATCTCAAGACGATCATCACCCTCGCCGTGCTCGGCGCCATGCTGGTCGTCGCCGGGCTCTGGGGCTGGTCGGCCATGACCGAGCCGCTGCCCGGCAAGGCGGACTCCGGCAAGTGCCGGCCGACCACCGTGGCCGCCGGCGACCGCATCCGCGCCAGCCAGGTCACCGTCACGGTCCTCAACGCCGGTGATCGGGCCGGCCTCGCCGACCGCACGCTGAGCCTGTTCGTCGACCAGGGCTTCGGCGAGGGCGACGTCGGCAACGCCCCCGAGGGCAGCGAGGTCGCGGTGGCCGAGATCTGGACCGACGACCCCGAGCGTCCCGACGTACGTCTCGTCCGCACCCGCCTCGGGCCCGACGCCGCCGTCGTCCGCCGCGACGCGACGGGCATCGGGGTGATCGTCGTGGTGGGCGACGGGTTCGAGCAGTTGGTCAAGGGCAAGCGAACGGTCGCCGTCGAGGAGGACATCGAGGTCTGCGTCCCGCCCGAGGTCTGACCCGTCCTCACTCGTCCGGCAGCCACTGGGCGAGCCGCCCGCCGATCGAGACGTCCCGCAACCGGCGTTCGGTCGCCTCGCGCAGCCGGCGGGGGGTGACGACCAGCATGTCGTCGCCGCGCTTGAGGACGGTACGGCGCTCGGGGACCAGGGACTGCCCCTCGCGGATCAGCATGGAGACCGAGGCTCCCGCGGGCAGCCTCAGCTCACCGACCTCGACGCCGTGGAGGCGGGAGGCCGGCGTGATGGTCACCTGGAGCAGGTCGGCCGCGATCCGCTCGAGCGGCGCGGCCTCGAGGTCGATGTCGCGCGGCTCGTGCCGCCGGTCGACACCCAGCCACCTCGCCACCAGCGGGAGGGTCGGGCCGGTCAGCAAGGTGTAGACGACGACCATCACGAACACCACGTCGAACAGCTTGGGGGCGTCCTCGACGCCCTCGGCCAGCGGGATCGTCATCAGCACGATCGGGACGGCGCCGCGCAGGCCGGCCCACGAGAGGAACGTCAGGTCGCGCCACGGGAGCGGGCTCACGACCGAGCTGGCGAGGACCGAGATGGGCCGCGCGAGCACGGTGAGGATCAGGCCCGCCAGCAGGGCGAGGCCGACGATCTCCCACGAGAGCCGACCCGGGGACAGCAGCAGCCCGAGCATCACGAAGAGCCCGATCTGCGCCAGCCACGCCACGCCCTCGGCGAACGACCTGGTCGCGCCGCGGTGCGGAAGCTCGGAGTTGCCGAGGACCAGCGCGGCCACGTACACCGCGGCGAACCCGGACGCGTGCACGAACGCCGCGGCGCCGTACGCGAGGAAGGCCAGCGTCATCACGGCGATCGGGTACAGACCGGAGGCCGGCAGGGCCGCGCGCCGCATCAGCCAGGCGCCGCCGAAGCCGGCGGCCAGGCCGCAGGCGACGCCCACCACGAGCTCGAACACCACGATCCCGACGGCGAACGGGATGCCGTGCTCCCCCATCGCGTCGGTGGAGATCAGCGTGACGAGGACGACGGTGGGCGCGTCGTTGAGTCCCGACTCGGCCTCGAGCGCTCCGGAGAGCCGCTTCTTGATCGGGGCCACCCGCAGTACCGAGAACACCGCGGCCGCGTCCGTCGGCGAGGTCACCGCCCCGAGCAGCACGGCGAGCTCCCACGGCAGGCCGAGCACGTAGTGGGCGCCGACCGCCATCACCGTCACCGACACGGCCACGCCGATGGTGGCCAGGGAGAGGCCGATCCGCATCGACGGTCGGAAGTCCCGCCACGAGGTGGTGAGACCGCCCTCGGCCAGGATGACCGCCAGCGCCGCGAAGCCCAGGGCCTGGGCGACGGCCGCGTTCTCGAACTCGATGCCGACGAACGACTCGCCGAGCACCACGCCCATCAGCAGGTAGATCAGCAGGCTGGGCAGGCCCGCCCGCGAGGAGACCCGCACGGCGAGGATCGCCAGGATCGTGACGGCCGAACCCACCAGCAGGAACAGGTCGAGCTGGTGGACGTCGAAGGTCACGAGTCACCCCTCTCCGGGCGGCTGGTGCGCGAGTCTAGCGACGCCCCGCCCCACCGCCGCGCCCCTCGCCCGGCCGTGAGAACGCGCCGTACGACGGGGTAGTCCCGTGCAGTTCCGGGGTGCTTCGGCCTCCACGACCCCGGAACCGCACGGGAGTACCCGCGAGGCGCCTCAGAGGCCGCGGAGCCGGAGCACCACCCCGCCGTGGTCGGAGGGCCAGAGGCCGGTGGCCGGGTCCTTGGTGGACACGTCGGTGCCGGTGACCTGGCCCCGGTCCACGGCGAGCGGCGTCGCCGGCGGCCGTCCGGGCGAAGACCATGTCGATGCGGTGGTCGAAGCCTTGCCGGTCGCGTCGTCGACGGTCTCGCTGAGGCCGGAGGTCCAGCCCTCCGCGGCCGGGGCCCACTTCAGCCACTCGTCGGTGAAGTCACCCGGCCCGGTGATCAGCTCGTACGCCGCCTTGTGCGGCAGCGTGTCCTGCGGCTTGATGCTGCTCGTTGAGCGGGTCGGAGTTGCAGTCGCAGACGAAGACCGTCGTGGTGTCCTCGGCCGTCGCCTCTTCCAGGAGCTGAGCGGCCTGCGCGTAGGCGATGTCCGAGCTGAACGCCTCGAAGTGGGAGTTGACGAACCGGAACCGCTGCGCGCCGGCCCGGACGTCGACCCACTGGTACCCGCGGTCGAAGCTGATCGTGTTGCCCAGCAGGGCGACCTCGAGGTTGACGTCGAACACCGCCTGGCCCTCGTCGAGCGCCGTCAGCCCGTCCTCGACGTGCATGAGCACGACGTCGCGCATGGTCAGCCGGACGTCGCGGGCGTCGGCGCCGATGGTGCCGTCGAAGGGGCTGCCGGTGAAGCTGGGCGCCTCGACGTCCGCGCGGGCGGCGATGCTGACCGGCACGTACTCCACCCCGGACGCGTTGAGCTCGTCGAGCAACATCTGGAGGAAGTCGTAGTCGGTCACGGTCGCGTTCGCCTCGCCGACCTTCTGAAGCTCGAGGGGACCGTGTCGCCACCAGGCGACCTCCTGCAGCCCGATCAGGTCCGGCTCGGTCGCCGCGATCTCGTCGGCCAACAGACCCGCGCGGACGGTGAAGTCGGTGTCGTCGACGATGGCCCGGGTCACGTACGTCGCGTTCGCGAGGGCGACGAGGATCTGCTGAGGGGTGCCACCGAGCCGCCTGGGCGGCCAGGGCGGCGGCGAACGGGCCGGTTGATGTCCGCACCGAGGTAGAGGTTGCGGGTCATCACGGTGACAGGCTTGGCCGGCGGGTTCCCCGATCGACCAGGCTTGCCCGCGTCGGCGGGCGCGCTGACGACGAGCGGTGCGGCGACCAGGGCGGCGGTGACCACCGCGGCGAGCGCACGACGGACGGATGAGAGCTTCACGGGTTCCTCCCCCTCGAGTCGGTCCGGCCATCCTCACCGCCCTCGCCGGTCCCGTCCACAGGTGACGCGGGGCAGGTTTCGACGACCCGCCTCCCCGGGCACGGTGAGGGCATGTACGGCGACCCGACCGCGATCCGGCGGCTCGCGGCCGGGCTGCGCGAGCAGGCGGGCGAGATCCGTGGCGAGGCCGACCGGCTGGTGGCCCGCACGGACGCCGCCGGGTGGCTCGGCCGCGGCGGCGACGCCCTGCGCGACCGGGCTCGCGAGCGGGCCCTCGACCTCCGCCGGGCGGCGACCCTCCACGACGACGCCGCCGACGCCCTGGAGCGGCACGCCCACGAGGTGGACCGCCGCCAGCGGCTGATCGAGGAGATCGAGGGCCGGGCCCGTCGCCTCGTCGACGCCGCCCGCGACAAGCTCGACGACTGGGCCTCCGGCTGGCTGGACGCCTTCGACCCACCGCCACGCGGCAGCGTGCGCTGGCTCGACGTGGAGGTGCCCCGGTGGTGAGTCCTCCCGAGGTGACGTGCGTCGTCGACGTGACCGTACGTCGCGGCGAGCGGCACCCGGGCTGGGTCCAGGTGCACAGCAGCCAGGCGCTGCGCGGCGACCTGGTCGCCGCGGTGACGACGGCCGGGGCCCGCGCCGAGGCCGCGCTGTGGCCGGTCGACGAGTGGGCGTCCCGGCTCTCCCGGATCGCGGACGTCCCGGTGCCGGTGGCTCTCCCGCCGCCGGACCGTGAGGTCGAGGTGCCGCTCGACGTGCTGCTCGGCGCGGGTGAGGCCCTGCGCACCCACCGACCCGACGTCCTCGACGAGCTGGTGCGGCGGGCGACCCCGAACGACCCGGCGAGGTTGCGCGAGCAGCTCGTCCGCCTGCACACCGCCGTGGTGGGACGCCTGCTGGCGGTCGTCGCGGCCGCGGACACTGGCGAGGCCCGGGCGGGCTGGGTGAGCTGGCTGCTCTTCGCCGACGGCTGGCGTTCGCTGACGCCGGTGCGTCGCGACGGCCGGCCGGTCGTCGTGCTGTCGCCGGTGAGACCCGGAGACCTGGGCGCCCAGGTCGCCGCGCAGGTGGCGCTGGTCAGGGGCGCCAGGTGACGGGCGAGCCGCCGATCACGACGGTGACGGGCGGGTCGCACGGGATGACGGTCGCCTACGACCACGCGCTCGCACTGGCCGGCGACTACGACAGCGCGGGCGGGCGGATGCGGGGCTGGGCCGGACGCAGCGGAGACGTGCTGCTCGACGGCGACCTGCTCGAGTCCGCGCTGCTCTCGCCGGTCTCGTTCGCCGAGGCGGAGGCCGCCGTGCTCGCCGCGACGAGCGGGCCCGACGGCGTCCTGGTGGCGTCGGTCGTCTGGGAGGCCGACGCGGTCACGATCCGGGTCGCCGTCCGGGCCACCCAGCTGACCGACGAGCTGGTCGCCCGGACGTGGGAGGTCCTCGACCACCAGCTCGGCGTCACGGTCGGCTTCACCGTGGCCGCCGGGGCGCCTGCGCTGGTGCTGCCCGCCGCCGGCCTCGCGCTGCTCTGGACGCAGCTGCCGCCCGACAGCCAGGCCGCCCTGCAGGACAAGAGTCTCGACGAGCTGCAGGCGTGGCTGGTCGACCACCCGGAGCTCGTGCAGCACCTCGCCAACGGCGCCGGCGGCCTCCTCGAAGGACTCTGGGACGGCCTCACGCCCGTCACGCCGGGCGGCCCGTTCGGCGTCCCCCTGCTGGTGCCCGACACCGAGTCGGCGGCGGGGTTGCTGGCGGCGCTCTACGGCGACGGACAGCACCAGACGACGCCCACGACCCTCGTCATCCCCGGCTCCGACGCCGCGCCCGCGGACCTGGCCGGGCTGGTGCAGCACCTCGAGCAGGTCGACGACCAGCCCGACGGCGTCGTCGAGGTCCAGACGATCCGGACGACGGACGGGTCGGTGCGGCACGTCGTCTACCTGCCGGGGACCGACGACCTGACCACCACCCCGTGGAGCCAGGACGCCGACGTCCGCGACCTCGGCACCAACCTGCTGCTCGTCAGCGGCCAGGACAACGCCTACCAGCAGGGCATCCTCGACGCGATGCAGCAGGCCGGCGTCCGGCCGGGCGAGCCGGTCGCCCTCGTCGGGCACTCGCAGGGCGGCATGGAGGCGGCCGCGATCCTCGCGCACGGGTCGCCGTACGCCGTGACGCACGTCGTCACCGCCGGGTCACCGACGGCGCACCTCGACGGCTTCCCGCCCGGCAGCCACGTGCTGTCGCTGGAGAACCGGGGCGACGTGGTGCCGCTGCTCGACGGCGAGGACAACCCCGACTCCGCCGAGCAGGTGACGGTGCGGTTCGACGACCACGGGCCGAGCGTGGCCGGCAACCACGACCTCGCGCAGTACGTCCACGGCGCGCTCGCCGTGCAGGCAAGCGCCGACCCGTCCGTCGGCGAGCAGCTCGCCAGCCTGGAGGCGGCAGGTTTCGTCGGGTCCGCGGATGGGCAGGAGGTCACCAGCCAGGTCTTCCAGATCACCCGGGTGCCGTGATCGGCCCGCGCGAGCCGAGCGGGTTTGGTCACGTCCAGTCGGGGGAACGGTGGCGGAGACCCTGAAGGAGAACCCATGTACGGCGACACCCTGGTGATGCGCAGACGCGCGGCGCAGCTGCGCGAGCAGGGCGAGGACATCCGCACCATGGCCGAGCAGCTCGTCACGCGCAGCGACGAGGTCGTGTGGACGGGACGCGCCGCCGACGCCATGCGCGACCGGGTCCGCGAGCGCGCCGCCCACCTGCGCGACGCCGCCAACGCCCACGACGTCGCGGCCGCCTCGCTCGAGAAGCACCTCGGCGAGTGCGACCGGCTCACCGAGTCCATCGCCGGCATCGAGCGCCGGGCGTCGTCTCTCGTGGCCGACGCCCGCACCCGCGTGGCCCGGCTGCAGAGCTCGACGGACGAGGACGCCGTCCGCCCCACCGCCACCCGCGAGGACCAGGCCCTCGTCGCGTTCGCACCACCGCCTCCCGGTCACAAGGACTGGCTCGACGTCGAGCTGCCGGGCCTGTGATGGTCAGCGTCGACCTCGGCACCCCGCCCGCACCCCCGGCCTCCGTCCTCGACGGCCTTCCCCGCCGGCTTGCGTTGAACCTGCCCGAGCTCCGGCTCGCGGCCGAGCGGGCCGGGGGCGCGCCGCTGCCCTTCGAGATGGCCGCCCCGACGACGACCACGCCGCTCGAGGACCGCCTCGGCCAGACGCGCGGGGGCACCGAGGAGGCGGCGTACGCCGCGGCGCTCGCCGCCCTGCACGAGCCTTCCGCCTCGCTCGAGCGCCGGGGCCTGCTGGTCGACGGCCGGCTCGAGCCGGGCCTCGCGGGCGCGATCGGGCTGCTGGCGACGCCCGACCTGGCCGTCGACTTCGACGTCGTGGTCGAGGGCGTGCAGGTGAAGTCCTGGCAGCGGCAGTCCGACCTCGGGGTCGCCACGCTCGCGACCGCCGACGGCATCGTGTTCGAGATCGCCTGGCTGCCCACCGACCGGTGGGCCGACGAGCTCGGGCGGGTGGCGACCCTGCCCAGCGACCTGCGGATGACCGCCAGCGGGGTGCCGGCGTCCGTCGACCTGCCCTTCGAGCTGCTCGACGCGGCCGGCGAGGCCCTGCACAGTGGTCGCGGCGACCTGGTGCCCGTGCTCGCCGACCACCACTCCGGCGCCGTCGTCAAGAGCGGCCGACCGGTGGCCGACGCCGACGTCGCCGGTCTCCTCCAGACCCTGAGCCGCGAGACCCGTGGCCGGCTGCGCGCCCTCGTCGCGCACGTCGGCGACAGCGCCCCGAGCGTGGTGGGGGTGGTGTCCTGGCTGCTGCTGTCCGACGGCTGGCACGCCCTCGAGACCCAGAGCGGCGGCGGGTCCGACACGCCCCTCGTCCGGGTACGTGCCGTCGAGGCGAGCGACCTGGCCGGGGCGTTGGCCCCCGTGATCGCGGAGGTGACGGCATGACCGACCAGATCCCGTCGACACCCGCGGAAGCCGCCGACCTGGCCGACAAGTACGACCGGATGCTCCGCTTGGCCGATCTCTTCGACGCGTCGGGCAAGGAGATGCGGCTCCGCTCCAAGCTCGGGGCCGAGATCCTGCGCGACGAGGCCGTGGCCGACTCCAGCGCGCTCTCGAAGCCGACCTTCGACGCCGCCGCCGACGACATCCGCAGCGCGACCACGGGCACGCGCGGGCTGCTGACCCGCTCGATCGAGCTCGACGCCGACGCCCTGGTGGTCCGCGCCACCGTGCTGACCTACCGCTGGATCGACGAGCTGCAAGAGGCGGCGTACACCACCCTCGGCTCGATCGCCGGACGCGCCATCGGCTACCTCGCCCCCGGCGTCGCCCTGGGCGGCGCGATCGTCTCCGCCGGGCTCATCGAGACCGACGCGCTCGACCGGGACGGCATCGCCGACTACCTCAGCCACCTCGCCGAGTCGAACCCCGACCTGATGGACCACGTCACCAGCGGCGGCGGTGGGCTGGTCGAGTCCCTGCAGCTCCGCTCGGTGCTCACCTCGGGCCTGCTGGCCGGCGACCGCGGCCGGCTGGCCGCCGCGGGCGGGCTGCGCGCGATCGGGGTCGAGGCGTTCGCGGGGGTGACCACGGCGGCCGTCCGCGACGTCGCCGGCCCGGTCGTGGCTCCCGAGCCGGCCCCAGCCGAGCCGGCCGAGCCGCCGGCGTCCGGGTCGAGCGCGCCCCGGACCCTCGAGGAGCTGATGACGCGGTTGTCCCACACCGCGAAGGTCACCGTGCACCAGGTCGGCGACACCCGCTTCATCGCCTACCTGCCCGGGCCCGACGGCGGCGCCAACGGCGTCCGCCGGTTGCGACTGGTCGGCGGCGACCCCTCGTCGTACGCCGCCCAGGCCGTCGCCGCCATCGAGGCCGCGGTCAAGGACGTCGACGACGCCACGGTGATGCTGGTCGGCTCCGCCCAGGGCGGGGTGGCGGCCGCCGAGATCGCGGCGGCCGCAGGTGGCGCGGGCTTCACGGTCGACCAGGTCGTCACGGCCGGCGCCCCCTCGGCCCAGGTGCCCACGCTGCCGAACGGCACCCGCATGCTGTCGCTGGAGGACCGGGCCGACCCGGTGGCCCTGCTCGGGTCGCTGCTCAGCGCCGGCGCCGCGAACCGGCTGGTGGTCGTCTTCGACGCCGCCCACGAACCCGTGGCCGACGGCGGTGCCCCCGAGCCGGCGTACGTCCTGGGCGGCCGCGCCGCCGACCGCGCCGACAACGCCGACCTGCGCGCGGAGATCGACCGGATCCAGGGCCTCGGGTACCTCGCCGGCTGAGGCCGACGGCTGCCCGTCGGTGCCGACCCGTAGGGTCGGGCCGTGAGCCGACGATGAGCAAGATGGACAACCTGCGCGCCATGCGCGAGGCGCGCTACGACAAGGCCGCCGCCCGCGCCAAGCAGGCCGGAGGCGCCAAGCCCGCGCCGGCAGCCGCTCCGGTGGCGCCCGCCCGGGTCGCCCCGCCGCCCGCCCCCGAGGTGGTGGCGGACGCGAGTGCCGAGGAGCTCTGCGGCCACCGCAACATGAGCGGGCGCACGTGCACCCGCGAGAAGGGCCACGCGGCCAAGAGCCACCGCTACAGCTGAGCCGCGGTCACACCAGGTCGTGCACGAAGGTGCCCAGCTGGGCCAGGTTGCGGCACTCGACCATGGGCACGATCTCGCCGTACGCCGTCGCGGCGCTGTCGCCGGTGTCCCAGTGCCGACGGTGCTCGGGGTTGAGCCAGTGCGCGTGCCGCGCGCGGTCGGCCAGGTCGCGCAGCGTCGGTAGCGACAGGTCGCTGTAGTTGGAGCGGGCGTCGCCGAGGACGAGCAGCGACGACTTCGGCCCGATGGCGTGCGGGAACGACTGCTGGAAGTCGGTGAAGGCGCGGCCGTAGTTCGTGCGGCCCCACCGCGCCGCGTGCTCGGTCGACGCGGCGAGCGAGGCGAGCACCTCGCCGGGGTCGCCGCCGGGCACGAACAGCCGGGTCACCTCGTGCACCTGGTCGACGAACGTGAACGCGCGCACCTGCTGGAACTGCTCGCGCAGCGCGAACACCAGCATCAGCGTGAACCGGGCGAACGACGCCACCGAGCCGCTCACGTCGCACAGCACCACCAGCTCGGTGCGGTGCGGGCGCCGCGGACGGTGGTGGGTGGTCAGCGGGACCCCGCCGGTGGAGATGGAGGCCCGGACCGTACGCCGGAAGTCGAGCGGTCCGCGGCGGCGGGCGTGCTGCTCGCGGGCCAGCCGGGTCGCCAGCCGGCGCGCCAGCGGGTAGATCTCGCGGCGCATCTCCTCGAGGTCGGCGCGCTTGGCGGCGGTGAAGTCGAGGCGGTCGATGCTGGGCCGGACGGCGACGTCGGCGACGTGGTCGGCCCCCTTCTCCTCCGCGATCCGTCGTCGGGCCTCGGCCTCGACCATCGCCGCGAACGTGCCGACCCGGCGGGCGGCGAGCCGGTCCGCCTCGTCCTCGGTCCGCCCGTCGTCCACGAGGGCCGCGACGATCCGGGCGACCAGGTCGTCGGGCGAGAGCCGGCGCAGGGCGGTGTAGGCCGACCAGCCCGACAGCCCGGGACCGCGCCCCGGCATCGCCCCGAAGCGCCCCACCGCCTCGACGGCCAGCCGGCGCTGGGCCTCCGCGTCGCCGGCGGCCAGCGCGGCGAGCAGCTCCTCGCGCAGGGACTCGCGCGCCCCCGCGTCGTCGCGGACTCCCTGCTCGGCGTCGTCGGGACCTGAGTCCACGGAGGCCCCCGCGCCCACGAGTGGCGGGTAGTACAGGTCGAACAGCGTGTCGAACGTCGACCGGTGCGTGGCCCGCTTGACGACCGTGGCGGCGTACGCCGTCCGCACCGTCTCGCGGTCGTCCCACCGAAGCGTCGAGAGCGCCGCCACCGCGTCGACGCCCTCGGCGAGCGACACCGGGACGCCCGCCGCGCGCAGGGCGACGAGGAAGTCCAGGTGCCGGTCGACCAGGCCGCTCATCGATCAGCTCCTGCAGCTTGAGCTCGCGCACGGCCTTGGCCTGGTCGGAGGCGTGCTTGAGCACGACGCCGAGGGTCTGGTCGACGGCGGCCTCGTCGAGGTCCTCGATCTGCAGGGCGACGAGCGTGCGCGCCCAGTCGACCGACTCGGCGATCGAGGGCGCCTTCTTCAGGTCGAGGTCGCGCAGCCGGCCGATGGTCGCGACGAGCTGCCCGGCGATGCGGTCGTCGAGGTCGGGGACCTGGCCCGTGACGATGGCCCGCTCACGCTCGGCGGTCGGGTAGTCGAGGTGCAGGAACAGGCAGCGCCGCTTCACGGCCTCGGAGAGCTCTCGCGTCGCGTTCGAGGTCAGCACCACGAACGGCCGGCGTACGGCCGCGACCGTGCCGAGCTCGGGGATCGTCACCTGGAAGTCCGACAGCACCTCGAGCAGCAGCCCCTCCACCTCGACGTCGGCCTTGTCGACCTCGTCGACCAGCAGCACCGTGGGTTCGTCGCGCCGGATGGCGGTCAGCAGCGGCCGGGTGAGGAGGAACTCCTCGGTGAAGATGCTGTCGTGGGTCTCCTGCCAGGAGCCGTCGCCCTGGTCGGACTGGATCCGGAGCAGCTGCTTGCGGTAGTTCCACTCGTACAGCGCCCGCGCCTCGTCGAGGCCCTCGTAGCACTGCAGCCGCACCAGGTCCGCCCCCGTCGCCCGCGAGACCGCCTTGGCCAGCTCGGTCTTCCCGACACCCGCGGGACCCTCGACGAGCAGCGGCTTCTCGAGCGCACCGGCGAGGTAGGCGGTCGTCGCCGTGGCGGCGTCGGCCAGGTAGCCCGCCTCCCCCAGCCGTCGTACGGCGTCGTCGGGGTTCGCGAACCAGCTCCCCTCCGTCACCCGACGGAGCATAAGGCCGCGCCCGGGATAGTCCCCTACGAAATGGTTGTCCTTGGGGCGACAACAACGACCATTTCGTAGGGGACTATCCCGGGGGCGCGGTTCAGGTGGGGGCGAGGAGAGCGGGCGTACCGTCGGGGCATGCGGCTGGTTCGGGGGCTGGCACGAGGGGTGTACGCCGGCGTCCGGACGCCCGCGGGCATCGTCACCGTGGCCGTCGGGCTCGCGCTCCTGCTGCGGCTGCCGTTCCTGCACCGGCTCGCGTTCCCGGACGAGGCCGGGCTGCTGATCGTCGCTCAGCACTGGCACGAGGGCGGGGCCAACCTGTACGGAACGCTGTTCGTCGACCGGCCACCGCTGCTGCTCCTCTTCTACCAGCTGGCCGACGACCTCGGCGGCCTCGAGGCGGCGCGGCTGATGGGCCTGGTGGCGGCGTCCGTCGTGGTCGCCGCGGCGGGCTGGATCGGGCACACGCTCGCGGGCCGGCGAGGTACGGCC
Organism: uncultured Actinomycetota bacterium; assembly: GCA_963839565.1. GTDB lineage: Bacteria > Actinomycetota > Actinomycetes > Propionibacteriales > Nocardioidaceae > Nocardioides. The sequence continues at coordinate 129,793 of CAWIVR010000007.1, forward strand.
TGGGCCGCCCTCGCCGCCGCCGCACTGGTCGCCAACCCGATGATCGGGACGACCGAGATCAACGCGGAGCTCCTCGGCGCACCGCTGACCCTGCTGTCGGTGGGCTTCCTGCTGGCGGGCGTCCGCCCGCCGGTACGCCGACCGCTCGGCTGGATGCGTACCTCACAGGTCGCGCTGGCCGGCGGGTTCGGCGCCGCGGCCGTCCTCGTCAAGCAGAACCTGCTCGACGCCCTCGTGTTCGGCGCCGCGCTCGCCCTGGCCGCTGCCCTCGCCGGCCGGTGGCCCTGGGCGCGCTCCCGGACGGTGCTGGCGGTGGGCGTCCTGGGTGCGTTGCTGCCGATCGGCCTCACCTCGGTCTGGGCCGTGACCGAGGGTCCGGGAATCGCGCGACTGTGGGAGACGCTCTACGCGTTCCGCGTCGACGCCTCGCACGCGATCGGCAGCGTGGCCTCGCCGGCCAACGACGCGCGGCGGCTGACGCTCGGCTGGCTGTCGGTGATCTCGGGCATCGCCGTCGTCGTGGCCGTCGGCAGCGCGACCCTGTGGCGGCCGTTGCGCGGCCGGGACCCGCTCGTCGTCGCCACGGTCGCGATGGTCGGCTGGGAGGTGGTCGGCATCGTGGGCGGCGGGAGCTACTGGGCGCACTACCTCGTCGGCCTGCTGCCCGGTGTGGTGCTCGTCGTCGCGGTCACGGCCACGCGCGGGACCCGGGTCCGCAGGGCCGGCGTGGCCGCGCTCGCGTTCACGGTGGCCTCGGCTGTCCTCTCGACGGGCCTGCAGGCCGGCACGGCGCGCACCCGGGAGGCCCAGCCCGACAAGACCGACGTGGTCGGTACCTGGCTGCGCGACGCCTCGATCGCCGGTGACACCGGCACCGTGCTCTACGGGAACGCCGACCTCCTGCTGACCGCCCAGCTGCCGCCCGGCACCGACCAGCTCTGGAGCCTGCCCACCCGCGCCCTCGACCCGCGGCTCCTCCAGCTCAGCCAGCAGCTCAACGGCCCGCACCCACCCACGTGGGTCGTCCAGTGGTTCCCGTTGGACACCTGGGGTCTGGATCCGGAGCACCGGGTGCTGGCCACGCTGACCATGCGGTACCGCGTCGTCATGACGGTCTGCGGCGTCCCGATCTACCTGCACCGCGGCGTGCACCGCAGCCTGCCGTTCCAGCCGCTCGACTGCCCGTGACCCGATGGCGGGCCTCGGTAACGTGCGGGCTGTGGTGGAGCCGGGAGAAGTCGTCGCGATCTGGGAGTCCGAGCTGGCCGGCGTCGGGGCCTGGTCCCTGGTGCTGCGTGGCCGTGGTGTCGAGGTCGACGTCCGCGGCGAGCTGGCCTACAGCGGCGCCTCGACGATCAAGACGTTCCTGCTGGAGCAGGCGTCCGCGGCCGTGGCCTCTGGATCACTCGGCTGGGACACCCCGGTGTCCGTCACGCCCGAGCACCTGGCCGTCGGCGACGGCGTCCTGGCGACGTGGCCCTTGCCGGTCACGCTGCCGCTGCACGCGGTGGCCCAGCTGATGACCGCGCTCTCCGACAACACCGCGACCAACGCCGTGGTCGACACCCTCGGCGGACTCGAGGTGGTCAACGACGCGTTGGCCGCGGCCGGGTGCGCGACCCGGATGCGGCGCTGGGTGACGGGTCGGTACGCCGACCCGCGCGCGGACTCCTGGGACTCGTCACCGTCCCTCCCGTCGCGCGCCGGGCTGAGCGTGGTCGTGGTCTCCGAGCACGCCGACGCGGTCGACCGCCTGGTGACCGAGCCGCGGCACGCCGTCGCCCGCGCGATGCTCGAGCAGCAGTGGCACCGCGACTCGCTGGCCCGGCCGCTCGTCGACGAGACGCCCTTCGCCCACAAGACCGGGTCCGTGGGTGGCGTCCGGCACGACGGCGGAGTCCTCCTGCCCGGCACGCCCGACGCGCTGACCGTGCACTGCTTCACCGACGGCCCCGAGCGTGACGAGCTGGTCGACGACGTCGCGGGCGTCGGCATGGGACGCGCGATGGCGCGGACCCTCGTCCTGCTGGGGCTCGGCGCCCTGGTCGCACCGGAGGCGATCAGCGACCGCTGACCCGCCGCTGGCGGAACGTCGCCGCCTTGGTGCGGTTCTGGCAGGTCGTCGAGCAGAACCGGCGCTTCGCGTTCTTCGACGTGTCGACGTAGACGCGGTCGCAGCGCTCCGCCTCGCAGACGCCGAGGCGTCCGGCCAGGTCGGTGCCGATCGCCAGCGCGAGACCGGTCGCGCAGCCGGCGGCCCAGCCGGTCGCGAGGCCGTCGGTGCTGCCGTGGAAGTGCACGTGGTAGCCGCCCGTCGCCAGCGGGTCGAGCTGCGGCCGGGCGCCGGTGGCGCCGAGGAGCTTGTTGAGCACCCTCGCCGCTTCCGTCAGGTCGCCGGTGTCGGTCGCCTCGAACACCGGGCGCATCTGGGCGGCGTACTCGGCCAGGGCCGCGGCCTGGCGGGCGGTGACGTGAGGCGTACGGCGCCCGTTGCCGCCCAGCGCGTCGGCGACGGCCTCGACCCGGGCGGCGCCGCGGGGCGCGAGCGACCTCGTGGCCGCCGCGCAGGCCCGGCGTCAGCTCGTTCACGAGGCGGGAGGCGACGTCGACGAGGTTGAAGACGTGACTGTCGAACGTCATTTGACCAGTTACTCACTTCGTCGTAGGGTCGTGGTGATGTCACTGACAATAGCGCGTTCGACAGTCACGACGTGGAGGTCGCTGCCGGCCAGCGTGTGGCTGCTGGTCGCGGCCCGGGCCGTGAACCGGCTCGGCGCCTTCACGCTGCCGTTCCTGTCGGTGACCCTGGTGGCGGAGCAGGGCGCGTCCGTCGCCCAGGCGGGGTTCCTGCTGGCCGCGTTCGGCGTCGCCACCATCCCGTCCCGCCTGCTGGGCGGGCGGCTGTCCGACCGGTGGGGGCCGCGAGCGACCATCGCGGTGGGTCTCGTCGGCACCGCGGTCGGCCAGCTCCTGGTGGCCGGGGCGCGCTCGCTGACCGAGGCGGCGGTCGCCGTCGTCCTGCTGGGCTTGGCGTTCGAGGTGTACGAGCCGCCCAGCCAGTCCCTCGTCGCCGACGCCACCTCGCCCGAGGACCGGCCGGTCGCGTTCGGGCTGCTCTTCGCCGCGCTGGCGGCGGCCGGCATGGTGGCCGGTCTCCTCGCGGCGGTGCTCGCCGGGATCGACCTGCGCTGGCTGTTCGTGGCCGACGCCGTCACCTGCCTCGCGTGCGCCGCGATCGTGTGGTGGCGGCTGCCGGCGCGGGCGGTCGCTCCGGCCGGCGCGGAAGGCCGCGGGCGGCCGTGGCGGGACCCGCGCCTCCTGCTGCTGCTCGGGCTCGGCACCGGCTTCGCGGCCGTCTACCTGCAGGTCACCATCACCCTGCCGCTCACGGTCGCCGAGCGTGGGCTGCCGGTCGCCGTCGTCGGTCTCCTGCTGACGGTCGCGGCGGCGACCGTGGTCCTCGCCCAGCCGCTGCTCGCCCTTCCCCGGTGGCGGCGCCTCGACGACCCCACCGCGATGGCGCTCGGGTTCGTGGTCCTGGCGGCGGGGCTGGCCCTGACGGGAGTGGCGACCGGCCTGGCGGCGTACGTCGTGGCCACGGTCGTCTGGAGCGTCGGCGACGTGCTGCTGATGGGCCGGGCGTACGCCCTCGTCTCGGCGATCGCGCCGGAGCATGCCCGCGGCTCGTACCTCGCGGCGTACGGCACCAGCTGGGGCTTCGCCGCGATCATCGCCCCGCTGGTCGGCACCCAGCTGCTCGGCCGGTTCGGGCCCGAGGCGACCTGGCTCGGCCTGGCCGGCGCGTGCCTGGCGCTCGGCGCGGCGTACGGTCGCGCTCGTGGACCCCTCGGCCGCCCGGTACCTGGAGGCGCTGACCGCTGAGGCCACCGCCGTGCTCGGCGGGCGTCTCGTCGGCGTGTACGCGCACGGCTCCCTGCTGCTCGGCGGGTACCTGCCCACGCGCAGCGACATCGACGTGCTGGTCGTCGTCGAGGACCCGCTCTCCCCCGGCGAGCAGGCCGACCTCGCTGCGCGGCTCTCCGAGGACGCCCTGCCCTGCCCGGCGGTCGGCCTCGAGCTGAGCGTCGTGCTGCGGTCGGTGGCCGCCGCGCCGACCGCCCGCCCCGCGTTCGAGCTGCACGTCACCACGGCGCCGCAGGACCGCAAGGTCGTCGACGGGCACGGCCACCCCGGCGACCTGGACCTCGTCCTCCACTTCGCGGTCTGCCACGCCCTCGGCTACGCACCCTTCGCCGAGGTACCGCCGTCGCTGGTGCTCGCCCAGGTCGCCGACGAGCTCACGTGGGCCGCCGAGCACAACCCGTCCGAGTACGCCGTCCTCAACGCCTGCCGCGCCTGGCGCTACGCAGTCGACGGCGCTCTCGTCTCCAAGGTCGACGGCGGCCGCTGGGCCGAGACGAGGCTGACCGGACCCGAACGAACGTTGGTTCGGGATGCACTCGCCCTGCAGTCCGGCGAGGAGATGGCCGCCCTCGACCCCGACGTCGTCCGCACGTTCGCCGGGCGCCTCCGGGACGTCATACGAATCGAGGCCTAGAAGCCACGATTCGTATGACGTTGCCGGGTGGTGATGGCGGTGGCGGTGGGATTTGAACCCACGGTGGGCTTGCACCCACACACGCTTTCGAGGCGTGCTCCTTAGGCCGCTCGGACACGCCACCGCCGGAGAGGTTACCGGACGTGCGAGGAGGGCCCGAAATCGCTAGCGGGGCGGACGGCGGCCCGTTCGAGGGCGTCGCGGAAGGCCCGGACGACGTACGCCGGCACGGCCAGGCCGCGGTCGCGCGCCCACAGCAGCTCGGTCTCGACGCGGGCGATCTTGGCGGCCCAGTCGTCGATCCCGTCGGACATCCCGAGGGTGGTCATCACGTCGCCGAAGTCGGCGGCCTGAGTCGCGTTGTTGGCGCCGACCGGGGCGAACGAGACGCTGCGCATCCGCCGGACGAGCCAGTGCTGCCAGCCGGCCAGCTCGCCCCACAGACCGCGCGCGGAGAGCTGGTAGAAGGCAGCGGGATCGGCGGGTGCTCGGCGGCGAGCCGGTCGACGTGCTCGACGAGGCGTCGGTCGACGGAGGTCGGCGCGGCCATGCGGGCGAGGATAGCCAGCCGACACGGGCGCTGATCGGTCGCGCGACCGATGTGTCGGGCGTCGCGGTCGCCTAGCGTTCCGTCCGTGACCAGCCGCACGCTCCTGCGACCTCCCCTGGTGGACGTCGCGATCGCGGCTGCCTTCGTCGCCTTCGCGGTCGCCGAGGGCCTGGCCGGGCCCGGCGACCAGCCGTGGTGGCGGGCCGTGGCGGGCGGGTTCGCGGCCGCGCTGCTCGCGTGGCGACGGCAGGCGCCGATCCTGGTGGCCGCGCTGGTGGTGCTGGTCAACGTCCTCACCGACCCGGAGGCCCAGTTCTCCACCCTGCTCTCGCTGGTGCTGGTCTGCTTCACCGTCGGCTACGAGACCCGGCCGCCGCGCTCGTACGCGGGCCTGGCGATCGTGCTCGTCCCCTTCATCGGCGTGAGCATCGTCGACGGTCTCGAACCGAGCGACCTGGCCGCCGCCCTCGTGTTCTTCGGCGGCCCGTGGACGGTCGGCACCGTCACCCGCGACCGCGCCACCCGGGCCGAGGAGGCCGTCGCCCGCGCCGACCGGCTCGAGGCCGAGCGCGAGCAGGAGGCCGCGCGGATCGCCCAGGAGGAGCGCACCCGGATCGCCCGCGAGCTGCACGACATCGTGTCCCACTCGATCAGCGTGGTGACCATCCAGACCCAGGCCGTACGGCGCCGCCTCGGCCCCGACCACGCGCGCGAGGCCGAGGACCTCGCCGCCGTCGAGGCCACCGCCCGGGAGGCGCTGGCCGAGATGCGTCGGCTCTTCGGGGTGCTGCGCACCGACGGCGAGTCCGTCTCGCTGGCCCCGCAGCCGGGCCTCTCCGAGCTCGGCCGCCTCGTCGAGCAGACGAGCACCGGCGACATGCGCACCACGCTCCGCGTCGAGGGCGACCCCGTCGAGCTGAGCCCCGGCCTCGACCTCGCGGCGTACCGGATCGCCCAGGAGGGCCTCACCAACGCCCTGCGCCACAGCGGAGCCCACCACGCCACCGTCACGCTGCGCTGGAGCCCGACCCGGCTCGACGTCGAGGTGGAGGACGACGGGCGCGGCCTGCGCGACGGCTCCGCCAGCGGCGGCCACGGCCTCGTCGGCATCCGCGAGCGCGTGGCCCTGTACGGCGGCACGGTGCGGCTCGAGCCCGCGCCGTCCGGCGGCACCAGGCTGGCGGCCACCCTCCCGTTGAAGGACACCGAGTGACACGCATCGTCGTCTGCGACGACCAGGGCATGGTCCGCGCCGGCTTCAAGTCCCTGCTCGAGGCCGAGCCCGACCTCGAGGTCGTCGGCGAGGCCTCCAACGGGCAGGAGGCGATCGACATCGTCACCCTCCTCCAGCCCGACGTGACGCTGATGGACATCCGGATGCCCGTGCTCGACGGCCTCGCCGCGACCCGCCACCTCGTCGAGGCCGGCGTACCGACGAGCGTGCTGGTGCTGACGACCTTCGACCTGGACGAGTACGTCTTCGAGGCGCTGCGCGCCGGGGCCTCGGGCTTCCTGCTGAAGGACGCGCCGGCCGAGGAGCTGGCCGCCGCGATCCGCGTCGTCGCCGCCGGCGACTCCCTGCTCGCGCCCGGGGTCACCCGGCGGGTGATCGACGCGTTCGTCCGCCGCGCCGAGCCGTCGACCCGCCCGGTCGACCGGCGACTCGCCCAGCTCACCCCGCGGGAGCTGGAGGTGCTCGGGCTGCTGGCCCGCGGCCTCTCGAACCTCGACATCGGCCGGCGGCTGTTCGTCTCCGAGGGCACGACCAAGACCCACGTCAGCAACGTGCTGACCAAGCTCGGGCTGCGCGACCGCGTGCAGGCGGTGATCTTCGCCTACGAGAACGGCGTGGTCGTGCCCGGCGACCCCGAGCTGTGAGCGAAGATCAGCCGCTCGGCTGAGGGCAGAACCCGTCGCGCGACCGATCCGCGCCGAGGCCTCCTCGGCGGAAGGTCTTCCCATGACGACGACCACCACACACCAGAACCTCGACACCACCACGACGCCGTCCGCGGCGCCCCGCTCCTCGGCCGTCACCGCCCGCCGTACCTTCCTGGTCGCGGCTCCGGTGCTCGCCGCGGCCTTCACCATCGTGGGCGCCGTCGGCGACCCGGCCGCCGGCATCAACGGCAGCGAGATGCTCAAGATCTACATCGAGAACCCCAGCCCGCTGCAGTGGAAGTCCACCGGCTACCACTGGGCCTACGCCTTCTGGATCCTGCCCGCGTTCCTGGGTGCCGGCCTGGTCCGCGGCAAGGGCGGCTGGCTGGCCAACGTGGCCGCGCTGCTCGCCTTCGCCGGCATGGTCACCCTGCCGGGGATGCTGATCACCGACTGGTACGCGTCGGCGATCGGTCACGAGTACGGGCTCGCGGGCACCCAGGCCGTCGAGAGCTACATGGAGTCGACCATGTGGGGCATCGCCGGCTTCGGCATCGCCGCCATGGCCGGGTTCGTGATCGGCGTGCCGCTCTCGGTGGTGGCGCTCATCCGCGCGGGCCTGGTCCGCTGGTGGACGCTGCTGGCCGTGATCGTCCCGCTGGCGGCGCTGTTCGCCAGCCAGGGTGCGGTCTGGGGCGGGCTCGTGTGCGCCGCCGGCCTGCTGGTCTACGCCTGGTCGCTGGCCGGCGCGGTCCGGAAGGTCACCACCCTCGGTGGTTGAGGTGCGAAGGCCGCTAGGCCTGAGCCTCGAAACCACCACCCGCACGGCGCTGCTCGGCGAAGAACTCGTCGAGCAGCGCCGTCGACTCGTCCGCGAGCACCCCGGAGATCACCTCGGGGCGGTGGTTGAGGCGGCGGTCGCGGACCACGTCCCAGAGGCTGCCCACGGCGCCGGCCTTCTCGTCGTACGCGCCGAACACCAGCTTGGACACCCGCGCGAGCACGATCGCCCCGGCGCACATCGTGCAGGGCTCGAGCGTCACCACGAGCGTGCAGCCCTCGAGCCGCCACGAACCGCGGGTGGCGGCGGCGTGCCGCAGCGCGACGACCTCGGCGTGACCGGTCGGGTCGTGGTCGCGCTCGCGGACGTTGCGCCCGTGGCCGATCACCTCGCCGTTGGTGTCGATGACCAGCGCCCCGATGGGGACGTCGCCGGTCGAGAGCGCGGACCGAGCCTCGGCGAGGGCGGCCTGCATGAGGGCGTCGTACGCCGGCCTCACGGGTGAGCGCTCACGCGGACGCGAGACCGACGGCCTCGTCGAACAGCTCCCCGAACCCCAGCCGCCGGGCCACGTCGGACAGCATCTCGTCGGGGTAGAGGTCGAAGTCGTCGAGCAGCACGCCCATGTCCATGGCGCCCATGCCGAGGTCTCCGAGCAGGTCGAGGTCGCCCGCGGGGACCTGCTCGTCCTCGTCCTCGGGTGTCGGCAGCCCGAGCGCGTCGATGGCCGACGCCGCGAGCTCCCACTCGTCGCCGGCGGTCACGTCGGAGAGCAGGATCCGGGTCGTCGCGCCGGCGACGCGGACGATCAGGAAGAAGTCCTCGTCGACGGCGACCAGGCCGACCGCGCCGCCGTCACCGGGGAACCGGCGCAGCGCGTGCGCGAGGGCCTCGACGTCGCCCAGGACGTCGTGGACGAGCTCCTCGAGCCGCCAGACCCCCTCCTCGCGGTAGGCCGCGAGGGCGAAGTCGATCCCGTCGCCGGGCAGGTCGACCGTCAGGTCGACCGGCCGGTCGACTGGGGTGCCTTCCGTGTCGGACACCAGTCCAGAGTGGCAGACCACCTCCGGTGAACCAACCCCCTTGCGTGCCTGCGTGCCCCACTAGGGTGCGTGCCATGCGCATCCACGTCGTCGACCACCCGCTCGTCTCGCACAAGCTCACGAACCTGCGCGACGAGACGACCGACTCCCCGACGTTCCGCCGCCTCGTCGACCAGCTGGTCACGCTGCTGGCGTACGAGGCGACGCGCGACGTGCGGGTCGGTCCGGTCGACATCGTCACGCCCGTCGGGCCGACCTCCGGGGTGCGGCTCACCGACCCGCAGCCCCTGGTCGTCCCCATCCTGCGCGCCGGGCTCGGCATGCTCGACGGGATGATGCGGCTGCTGCCGACGGCCGAGGTCGGCTTCCTCGGGATGATGCGCAACGAGGAGACGCTCCAGGCCTCGACGTACGCCGAGCGGCTCCCCGACGACCTGTCCGGGCGCCAGTGCTACGTGCTCGACCCGATGCTCGCCACCGGCGGCACGCTCGCGGCGGCCATCAAGTTCCTCACCGACCGCGGCGCCGACGACATCACCGCGATCTGCCTGCTCGCCGCGCCCGAAGGCTGCGAGCGGGTGGAGAGGGACCTCGAGGGGCTCGACGTGCCGGTCACGATCGTGACGGCCGCGATGGACGAGAAGCTCAACGACAAGGGCTACATCGTCCCCGGGCTCGGCGACGCGGGCGACCGGCTGTACGGGCTGGCCGGCTAGACGATCAGCCCGGGATCCACACCGCGGCGTCGTGGGCGAACACCACGCGCCGGGGGTCGAAGGCGAGCAGTCTCGTCATCCAGGGCGAGTACGTCGGGAGCGGCTCGCCGTGGCCGAGCTCACGGGCACCGGCGGCGAGCGCGTCGGCGCTCCACGCGGACGCGGTGTCGTGCGACTGGCCGGCCAGCACGATCGACCCGTCGTCGCAGACGACCACCAGTGACTGGTGCCCGTCGACGTGGCCCGGCGTCGGGACCACGTGCACCCCGGGCAGCAGCTCCGCCTCGCCGTCGAGCAGCTCGTAGCGGACGCCGGGGAAGTCGACCAGCTCCTCGACGGTGTAGCTGCCCGCGATGGCCGTGGTGAGCTCGGTGCGCTGGGCGACGACGGGGCGGCCCGCGAACAGCGGGTTCCCGCCGCAGTGGTCGAAGTGCAGGTGGCAGTTCACGACCAGGGACACGTCGTCGAGCCCCCAGCCGTGCTCGGCCAGCGCTGCGGCCAGGTCCACGCGTTGCGGGCGGTACCACGCCTCGGTCTCGTCGTCGGCCGCGCCGATCCCCGTGTCGAGCAGCACCAGTCCGGACGCGTGCGGGACGGCGTACGCGTAGACCGCCTCGACCTTCGGCGCTCCGCCCGTCTCCTCCGGCGGGCGGACGAAGGTACCGAGGAGGAGGCGTCGGACGTCGTCGACCTGCATGGGAGCGAACCTAGTGGGGGAAGATCGGCACCGTCCCGGTGGCGATCAGCACCAGCAGGACGACCACGAGGATGCCGAGGGCGGCGTACGTCCAGGACTTGCCGGCCCGGTCCTCGTCGGACTCCGGCGCGTCGTAGTGGTGGCCGTCCGCGCGGCCCATGCGGTCGTCGTGAGGGTCGCTCATGAGTGGCTCAACGACGGACCGGCTGAGGAGTCATGGCACTTCCAAGGTCAAACGCTCCGCTTCCTCGGCAGATGTCAGGTGCCTTGCAACGCCTGACATCTGCTGGATACCCGGCTCACCGGGTATCGCTCATCCATGACGCCTCAGAGCGCCTTGACGGCGTTCAGCAGCTTGCCGAGGGACTCCTTGGCGTCGCCGAAGAACAAGGTGGTGGTGGGCTCGAAGAGGAGCTCGTTCTCGATGCCGGCGAAGCCGGGGCGCATCGAGCGCTTCATGAAGATGACCTGCTTGGCCTCGTCGGCGTTGAGGATCGGCATGCCGTAGATCGGGGCGCCGGGGGTGGTCTTCGCCGCCGGGTTGACGACGTCGTTGGCGCCGACGACCAGGCAGACGTCGGCGTTCTTGAAGTCGCCGTTGATGTCGTCCATCTCCTTGAGCTGCTCGTACGGCACCTGGGCCTCGGCGAGCAGCACGTTCATGTGGCCGGGCATCCGGCCGGCGACCGGGTGGATCGCGTAGTCGACCTCGATGCCGCGCTCCCCCAGCACGTCGACCAGCTCGCGCAGCGTGTGCTGGGCCTGGGCGACGGCGAGCCCGTACCCCGGCACGATGATCACGCGCTCGGCGTACGCCAGCAGGATCGCGATGTCCTCGGCGTTCGCGCTCTTCACCGGGCGGTCGGAGGCCACGCCCGAGCCGAGCGTCGAGCCGCCCTTCAAGGCGCCGAACATGATGTTGGTGACCGACCGGCCCATGGCGCTGGCCATCAGCAACGTCAGGAACGTGCCGGAGGCGCCGACGAGCGTGCCGGCGACGAGCAGCAGCGTGTTGGACAGCACGTACCCGCCGGCCGCCACCGTCAGGCCGGTGAAGGCGTTGAGGAGCGAGATCACGATCGGTACGTCGGCCCCGCCGACGGGCAGGACCAGCAGCAGGCCGACGAGCAGGCCGAGCAGGCCGAGCACGACGCCGAGCCACATCGTCGGCTCGCGGATCAGCAGCACGGACAGCACCACGGACCCGATCAGCGCCGCGCCGAAGACCACCGGCAGACCGGGGAAGACCACCGGTCGCGAGGTCATCAGCTCCTGGAGCTTCGCGAACGTCACCACGGAGCCGGCGAACGACACCGAGCCGACCAGGATCGTGAACGCCGTGGCCAGCAGGGTGAACCACCCGACGTCGTAGCCGGGCGTCGTGTTCAGGCTCTCGACGATCTCGTGCAGCTCGATGATCGCGACCAGCGCCGCCGCCCCGCCACCGACGCCGTTGAACAGCGCCACCATCTGCGGCATCTGGGTCATCTGCACGGTGCGGGCGCCGTACACGCCGCCGGCCGTGCCCACCGCGACGGCCGCCAGGATCAGCGGCACGTGGTCGAGGTCCGCGTAGAAGAAGGGGAGCGCGCAGGCGACCACGGCCGCGACGGCGCCGATGAGGTTGCCGTTGCGCGCGGTCTTGGGGCCCGAGAGGCCCTTCAAGGCCAGGATGAAGCAGACGGCGGCGGCCAGGTAGACCAGCTGCGCCCAGACGGGGATGCTCACTTGCCGGCCTCCCCGGCCGGCTGCTTCGCAGGCTTCTTGCGCACGAACATCTGCAGCATCCGGTCGGTGACGAGGAAGCCGCCGACCATGTTGATCGCGGCCAGCACGATCGCGACGAGCCCGACCGCCAGGGCGAGGTCGTTGTCCGTGCTGCCGGTGACGATGATCGCGCCCAGCAGGATCACGCCGTGGATGGCGTTGGCACCCGACATCAGCGGCGTGTGCAGGGTCGAGGACACCTTCGAGATCACCTCGATGCCCACGAACACGCTGAGGATGAAGATCGTCAGCCAGACGACGGCCTCGTCCATCAGGACGCTCCTTCCAGAGCCGCGCGCGTCGGCTCGTGTCGGACCTCGCCGTCGTGCGTGACGCACGAACCGGCCACGATCTCGTCGTCGAAGTCGGGGGCGAACGTGCCGCCCTCCTCGCCCTCACCGGTGGCGGTCATCAGGGTCACGAGGTTGACGACGTTCTGCGCGTACAGCCGAGACGCCGGCCCGGGCATCTGCGAGGGCACGTTGCGACCACCCCACACCTGGGCGTTGCCGATCCGCACGACCTCGCCCGCCACCGAGCCCTCGACGTTGCCGCCGGTCTCGGCGGCCAGGTCGACGACGACCGAGCCGGGCTTCATCTGCTCGACCATCGCGCCGGTCACCAGCATCGGCGCCTGACGTCCCGGCACGGCAGCGGTGGTGATCAACGCGTCGGCGTCGGCGATGTACGGGGTCAGCAGCTCGCGCTGCCGGGCGGCCCGGTCCTCGGTCATCTCGCGCGCGTAGCCGCCGGTCCCCTCGAGCGTCTCCAGCTCGAGGTCGATCGCCTTGGCGCCCATCGAGCGGATCTCCTCCGCGGCGGCGGCGCGGACGTCGTACGCGCGGACGACCGCACCGAGGCGCTTGGAGGTCGCGATGGCCTGGAGGCCGGCGACGCCGGCTCCGAGCACGACGACGTCTGCGGGCTGGACGGTGCCGGCCGCGGTCATGTTGAGCGGGAAGAAGCGGCGCAGCATGCCGGCCGCCACGATCGCCGAGCGGTAGCCGGCGACCAGGGCCTGCGACGACAGCGCGTCCATCGACTGGGCGCGGGAGATGCGCGGCACCAGCTCCATCGCGAAGGCCGTGATGCCGCAGTCCCGCAGGTCCACGACCACGGCCTGCTCGAACGTCGTCGGCAGGAACGACACGGTGGCCGCCCCGCGGCGCAGCCGGCGGATCCGGTCGACGTCGAGCGGCTGCACCGAGACGACCACGTCGGCGTCGGTGATCGCGTCGGCCTCGATGGTCGCGCCGGCGTCGACGTACTCGTCGTCGGACAGGAGGGCGTGCATCCCCGCGCCGGGCTCGACCGCGATGTCGTAGCCCAGGGCCGTGAGCTTGCCGACGAGCTCCGGGACCAGCGCCACCCGGGCTTCGCCGTCGCGGGTCTCGGCGGCGACTGCGATCTTCACGCTGGTGACCCTAGTGGGAACGACGCGACAGTTTCGTAGCGCGGCCGGTTGCCCGGCCCTTCGCCGAGGAACGAGGCGACCAGGTCGACCGACGCCACCGTCCACGCGGGCCCGCGGTAGGTGTCGAGGAGCCGCACCCACGACGTCGTCTCGCGAGGGTGCCGGAGCCGGGCGACCGTGACGTGTGGCGTGAACCTCGCCCCGTCGACCGCCACCCCGGCCTTCGAGGCCGCCGCCCGCGCGCCCGTCGCCAGCCGCGCGATCTCGGTACGCGCCGGGTCGGACAGGTCCACGCCTGTCCAGAGCACGCGGGCACGAGCGACGTTCGGGAACGCGCCGCCGCCGGCCAGTGCGGCCGCGAACGCCGTACGGCGCTTGGCCGCGCGCTCGAGCCGCGCCTCCAGGTCGTCGCGCGCCCGGTCCTGCACCTCGGCGAGGAAGGCCAGCGTCACGTGCAGGTGCTCGCGCAACGTCCAGCGGAAGTCCGCGGCGTCCCGGCGCGCGTCGAGGAAGTCGTCGAGGTGGTCGAGGACGTCGTCGGGGGGCTGCACCGCGACGAACATCCGCACGCCAGGAGGCTAGCCCGCCGCCCGACGGGCAGAGTGGACCCGTGCGCATCGCGACGTGGAACATCCTCAGCGGGCGCTCGCCGGGCGAGGAGGCTGTCGACGAGGGCCGGTTCGCGGACGCCGTGCGGTCCCTGGGCGCCGACCTGCTGGGCCTGCAGGAGGTCGACCGCGCGCAGCCCCGGTCGGGCAACCTCGACCTGACCGCGGTGGCCGCCGAGGCGATGGGCGCCCGGGAGTGGATGTTCGCGCCCGCCCTCACCGGGACGCCCGACTCCTGGCGGGGGGCGACGGGCCGCGAGGCGGCCGACGTGCCGACGTACGGCGTCGCGTTCCTCAGCCGCTACCGCGTCGAGGCCTGGGACGTCGTCCCGCTGCCACCCGCGACCATGCCCGTGCCCTACCGGTGGCCCGGCAACCTGAGACCGAGCCTCGTCCGGGACGAGCCACGCGTGGCGATCGTCGCCGACGTGGCGGCGCCCCATGGTCCGCTTCGGGTGGTGACCACGCACCTGTCGTTCCTGCCCACCTCGAACGGCGCGCAGCTCCGGTTGCTGGTCCGGCGACTCGCCGAGCGCTCCGGCCGGCTCGTGCTGATGGGCGACCTCAACATGGGACCCCGCCGCGCCGACCGCCTCACCGGGCTCGGCGCGCTGGCCACCGGCCCGACCTTCCCGTCCGATGCCCCGACCCGCCAGATCGACCACATCCTCAGCCGCGGTGTCACCGGAGCTGGTGGGCCCGTACGCCTCAGCGTCTCCGACCACTGCGCATTGGTCACAACGATCTGAGTGCGACGTGCCGTGCGCGCCGGACACGCCCGAAGCGAAGCGGAGGCAAATAGGTAGAGCCCCGACCCCGCCGGGATGCACGGCGGGGTCGGGGCGTTCGTGGGACCTGACGACGTCAGGTCGTGGTGCGGTCCGGGGGTAGCGCCTCGGTCCCGGGGAGGTCGTGCTCCATGGCCGCTATCTCGTCGGCGAGCTCGTCGGGTGGTGGAGCCGTCGACTCCGAGGCCTCGGCACCAGCACCACCGCCGCCCGCGGTCCGCTTCTTGTTCCACACGTCGAAGGCGACCGCGAAGAGCAGCACCAGACCCTTGATCGCCTGCTGCCAGTCGATGGAGACGCCGTTGAGCGACATGCCGTTGTTCAGGACACCCATGACCAGACCGCCGATGATCGCGCCGATCACGGTGCCCACACCGCCGGTGACGGCCGCGCCACCGATGAACGACGCCGCGATGGCGTCGAGCTCGAAGTTGACGCCGGCCTTGGGGTTGGCGGCGGTGAGGCGGGCCGTGGTCACCAGGCCGGCCAGGCCGGCCAGCAGACCCATGTTGGTCATGACCAGGAAGTCGGTGCGCTTGGTGTTGACGCCCGACATGGTGGCCGCCTCGACGTTGCCGCCGACCGCGTAGACGTGCCGCCCGAAGACGGTCCTGTTCATGATGAACGTGTAGATCGCGATCAGTGCGAAGAGGATCAGCCCCACGATGGGCAACCCGCGGGCCTGGGCCAGCAGGTAGGAGAAGTAGAAGATCACGACGCCCAGGACGGCCAGCTTGAGGATGAACAGGCCGAAGGGCAGGACCTCGAAGTTGTACTTCTTGGCCGCCGCCCGCTTGCGGAACTCCAGGAAGACCAGGGCGGCGATCACCAGGACCGCGATGATCATCGTCAGGTTGTGCAGGCCGGTGTCGGGACCGACCTCGGGCAGGAAGCCGTTCCCGATCTTCTTGAAGTCCTCGGGCAGGCCGCCGACGGTCGCGCCCTCGAGGACGACCAGCGTGAGGCCACGGAAGAGCAGCATGCTCGACAACGTCACGATGAACGCCGGGATGCCGACGTACGCCACCCAGAAGCCGTGCCAGGCGCCGATCACCGCCCCGAGGATGAGGCACAGCACGACCGCGAGGAACCACGGCACGTCGTGCTTGGTCATCAGGATCGCGCACACGGCACCCACGAACGCGGCGACCGACCCGACGGACAGGTCGATGTGGCGGGCCACGATCACGATCACCATGCCGATGGCCAGGATCAGGATCTGGGCGTTCTGCACCACCAGGTTGGAGACGTTGATGGGCTTGAGCAGCACCCCGTCGGTGGTGATCTGGAAGAGGATGACGATCGCCGCGAGGGCGATGATCATGCCGTACTGCCGGACGTTGCCGCGCAGCATCGAGAGCAGGCCGTTCATGTCACTTACCTCGCGTCCACGGTCATGTAGCGCATCAGGGACTCCTGAGTGGCTTCCGAGCGGTCGAACTCCCGGGTGATGACACCCTCGGCCAGGGTGTAGATGCGGTCACACAGGCCGAGCAGCTCGGGGAGCTCGGACGAGATCACGAGGACGCCGCGCCCGGTGCGGGCGAGCTCCTGGATGATCCCGTAGATCTCGAACTTGGCCCCGACGTCGATGCCCCGGGTGGGCTCGTCCAGGATCAACAGCTGGGGGTCGGTGTACATCCACTTGGACAGCACGACCTTCTGCTGGTTGCCACCGGAGAGCTTCGAGACGCCCACGGTCACGCTGGGCGCCTTGATGTTGAGGCTCCTGCGGTAGCCCTCGGCGACCAGGACCTCCTTGCGCTCGTCGACGGTCAGGCCCTTGACGAGCTTGCCGAGGCCGGCCGACGAGATGGAGGTCTTGATGTCGTCGAGCAGGTTCAGGCCGAGGCCCTTGCGGTCCTCGCTGACGTAGGCGATGCCGGCGTCGATCGCGGCCGTCACCGTGCCGAGCGTGAGCTCCTTGCCGTTGAGGATCAGCGTCCCCTCGTTGCGACTGCCGTACGAGCGCCCGAAGATGCTGCGCGCCAGCTCGGTACGGCCGGCACCCATCAGGCCGGCGATGCCGACGATCTCGCCGGCACGCACGTTGAGGTTGGCCTTGCGGATCACCTCGCGGTGGTGGTCCAGCGGGTGCATGACCGTCCAGTCCTTGATCTCGAACATCACCTCGCCGATGTCGGGGGTGTGGTCGGGGAACCGGTGCTCGAGGTCGCGACCGACCATCCCGCGGATGATGCGGTCCTCGTCGACGTCGCCCGCGGTGACGTCCAGGGTCTCGATCGTCTTGCCGTCGCGGATGATGGTGATCTCGTCGGCGACCCGCGCGATCTCGTTGAGCTTGTGGCTGATCATGATCGACGTGATGCCCTTGCCCTGCAGGCCCTTGAGCAGGTCGAGCAGGTGCTGGGAGTCGTCGTCGTTCAGCGCGGCGGTCGGCTCGTCGAGGATGAGGAGCTTGACCTCCTTGCTCAGCGCCTTCGCGATCTCGACCAGCTGCTGCTTGCCGATGCCGAGGTGCTTGACCGGGGTCAGCGGGTTCTCCCGCAGGCCGACCCGGGCGAGCAGCTCGATCGCCCGGTGGTTGGCCTCGTCCCAGTTGATGACGCCGCCAGAGGCCGTCTCGTTGCCGAGGAAGATGTTCTCGGCGATCGACAGCTCGGGGATGAGCGCGAGCTCCTGGTGGATGATCACGATGCCGGCGGCTTCGCTCTGCCGGATGTTGGAGAACTCGACCGGGTTGCCCTCGAAGACGATCTCGCCCTCGTAGGAGCCGTGCGGGTGCACCCCGCTGAGCACCTTCATCAGGGTGCTCTTGCCCGCGCCGTTCTCGCCGCAGATGGCGTGGATCTCACTGCGGTGGACGACCAGGTTGACGTCGCTGAGCGCCGTGACACCCGGGAACTTCTTGGTGATGTCGCGCATCTCGAGAATGGGCTGGGCCATTGCATCCTGACTTTCTCGGTCCGTGGCTCGCAGACCGGCCTGAGGGATGGGGCCCGGGCGTACCCGGGCCCCACCCTGAAGGGGTTACGGCTGGATCTCGTCCTCGGTGTAGTAGCCGGAGTCAACCAGCACCTCGGTCACGTTGTCCTTGGTCACGGTCACCGGGTCGAGCAGGTACGACGGCACGACGATGACGCCGTTGTCGTAGGTCTCGGTGTCGTTGACCTCGGGCTCCTCGTCGGCGCCGATCGCCTTGATCATGTCCACGGTCACCTTGGCCAGCTCACGCGTGTCCTTGAAGATCGTGGAGTACTGCTCGTCGGCCAGGATCGACTTGACCGACTGCACCTCGGCGTCCTGGCCGGTGACGACCGGCAGGTCCGCGCTGGTGTAGCCGTTGCCGGTGAGCGCGGCGATGATGCCGAGCGACAGGCCGTCGTACGGCGAGAGCACGCCCTGCACCTTCTCGGAGGCGTAGGTGCTGGTGAGGATGTCCTCCATGCGCTTCTGCGCCGTGGCGGGGTCCCACCGCAGGATGGCGACCTGCTCGAAGTCGGTCTGACCCGAGGGCACCACGATCTCGCCCGAGTCGATCATGGGCTGGAGCACCGACATCGCACCGTTGAAGAAGAAGGTGGCGTTGTTGTCGTCGGGAGACCCGGCGAAGAGCTCGACGTTGTACGGGCCCTCACCGCTGGCCTTCAGACCCTCGACCAGCGACTCGGCCTGCAGCACGCCGACCTTGAAGTTGTCGAACGTCGTGTAGTAGTCGACCGTGTCGGACTCGCGGATCAGGCGGTCGTAGGCGATGACCGGGATGTCCTGGCTCTCGGCCGTCTCGAGCACGTCACCGAGCGCGGTGCCGTCGATCGCGGCGATGACGAGGATGTCGACGCCCTTGGTGACCATGTTCTCCACCTGGGAGACCTGGGTCGGGATGTCGTCCTCGGCGTACTGCAGGTCGACCGAGTAACCGGCGTCCTCCAGCTGCTCCTTGATGTTGTTGCCGTCGGCGATCCAGCGCTCCGACGACTTGGTCGGCATGGCCACGCCGACGGTGCCGGCGTCGCCGCCGGCGTCGCTGCCGCTGTCGTCGCTGCCGCACGCCGCGAGGGCGAGCGCCAGGCTGCCAGCGGCGATGATGGAAAGTACTTTTCGCACTGTCCTGCTCCATTCCTTGCGTGGGGGCCGGGTCCGTCCCGCGCCCAAAGTGCCGTGCCCGAGCCTGGCCGTCACATGCCCGCCGCCAACCGGTGGTAGGCCTGGTTCCACCGCAGCTCCCGGATGAGGGAGCGGACGGTGGTGTCGGCGTCGATGAGGACCAGCTCGGTCCCGGTCATCTCCGCCAGGTCGTCCAGGTGCTCGGTCGTGAGCGCGGTCGAGAGGACCGTGTGGTGAGGTCCTCCGGCCGTCAACCAGGCCTCCGTGGACGTACGGAGGTCCGGTTCCGGTCGCCAGACTGCTCGGGCGACCGGGAGATTGGGGAGCGGCTGGTCCGGGGGGACGACCGTGACCGCGTTGGAGACGAAGCGGAAGCGTTCGCCGAGGTCGGCGATGCCGAGGATCACGGCGGCGCCGGGGGCCGCATCGAAGACGAGACGGACCGGGTCCTCACGGCCGCCGATGCCGAGCGGGTGGATCTCGACCGTCGGCCTGGCCGCCGCGATGGAGGGGCAGACCTCGAGCATGTGCGCGCCGAGGATCTTCTCCTCGCCGGGAACCAGGTGGTAGGTGTAGTCCTCCATGAACGACGTGCCGCCGGGCAGCCCCTCGGCCACGACCTTGAGCGTGCGGAGCATGACCGAGGTCTTCCAGTCGCCCTCGCCGCCGAAGCCGTAGCCGTCGGCCATCAGCCGCTGCACGGCCAGGCCCGGTAGCTGGCGCAGCCCGCCGAGGTCCTCGAAGTTCGTCGTGAAGGCCGTGAAGCCACCCTCGGTCAGGAACGACCGCATGCCGAGCTCGATGCGGGCGCCGTAGCGCAGCGACTCGTGCCGGTCGCCGTCGGGCAGCAGGTCGGCCTGCACGTCGTACGTGTCGGCGTACTCCGTGACGAGCGCGTCGATGTCGGCGTCGGCGACCTCGTCCACGACGGCCACGAGGTCGTTGACCCCCCATGTGTTGACCGAGACGCCGAAGCGACGCTCGGCCTCGACCTTGTCGCCCTCGGTGACCGCGACGTTGCGCATGTTGTCGCCGAAGCGGGCGAGCTTCATCGTCGACAGCTCGGCACGGCCGACGGCGGCCCGGGCCCAGACGCCGACGCGGCGGGCGACCTCGGGGTCCTCGACGTGTCCGGCCACCGTCTTGCGGGTGACGCCGAGCCGGGTCTGGACCGCCGCGAACTCCCGGTCGCCGTGGGCGGCCTGGTTGAGGTTCATGAAGTCCATGTCGATCTCGGCCCACGGCAGCGCCTGGTTGGCCTGCGTGTGCAGGTGCAACAACGGCTTGCGGAGGTGGTCGAGGCCGGTGATCCACATCTTCGCGGGGCTGAACGTGTGCATCCACGCGATCACGCCGACGCACGCGTCGTCCGACTCCGCGTCGATCAGCGCCCGGCGGATCGCGGCGGTCTCGGTGAGCACCGGCTTGGTGACCACCCGCACCGGGACGTCGTCGGAGTTGTCCAATGCGCGCACGATGTCGGCGGCGTTGGCGGCCACCTGGTCGAGGACCTCGGGGCCGTAGAGGTGCTGGCTGCCCGGTGAGGAACCAGACCTCACGGGACTCGTACGTCGCACTCACTGCTGGGCCCCCTGGCCGTAGACGTTCTGGTACCGGTCGTAGAGCGCGTCGACGTCGGCCGGCGCGATGGCGACCGGTTCGCCGAGCTGGCGGCTCAGGTGGACGGTGCGCGCGACATCCTCGACCATCACGGCGGTCTTGACCGCCGAGCGGGCGTCCTTGCCGACGGTGAAGGGCCCGTGGTTGCGCATCAGCACGGCCTTGCTGCGGCTCTCGCGCAGGGTCTCCACGATGCCGCGGCCGATGGAGTCGTCGCCGATCAGGGCGAACGGGCCGACGGGGACGTCGCCGCCGAACTCGTCGGCGATCATCGTCAGCACGCACGGGATGGCCTCGCCGCGCGCGGCCCAGGCCGTGGCGTACGTCGAGTGGGTGTGCACCACGCCGCCGACCTCCGGCATGTGCCGGTAGACGTACGCGTGCGCCGCGGTGTCGCTGCTCGGCTGCCGGTCGCCCTCCACGAGGTTGCCGTCGAGGTCGCACACCACCATCGCGTCGGCGGACAGCTCGTCGTAGGACACGCCGCTCGGCTTGATCACGAGAAGGTCCTCGCCGGGCACGCGGGCCGAGACGTTGCCGGCGGTCCACACCACGAGGTTGTTGCGGGTCAGCTCGGAGTGCAGCGCGGCCACCTGCGTACGCAGGTCGGCGATCGTGTTGTGCATCGTCCTCGTCATGACGTGACCGCCCTGCGGCGGATCGCCTTGAGGCGCAGCATGACGTCGTTGCCGCCGCGACCGAAGTGGTCGTGGAGCGCGCGGTACTCGGCGTACAGCTCGTCGTACGCCGCCACGTTGGCCTCGATCGGCTGGTGCACCCCGCGGTTGACCCGGCCCATGGCGCGGGCGGCGGTGGCCACGTCGGGGTAGGCCCCGGCGGCGACCGCCGCATGGATCGCCGAGCCGAGGGCCGGGCCCTGCTGCGAGTCGATGGTCGACAGCGGGAGGTTCAGCACGTCGGCGTAGATCTGCATCAGCAGCGCGTTCTTGAGCAGGCCGCCCGCGACCACGAGCTCGGTGACCGGGACCCCGGCCTCCTGGAACGTCTCGACGATCATCCGGGTGCCGTACGCCGTGGACTCGAGGAGGGCGCGGTACTGGTCCTCGGGTCGGGTCGCCAGGGTCTGCCCGACCATCAGCCCGGAGAGCTCGTGGTTGACGAGCACGGAGCGGTTGCCGCTGTGCCAGTCGAGGGCGACGAGCCCGTGCTCGCCGATGGCCTGCTTCTCGGCCTTCTCGGTGAGCAGCTCGTGCACGGAGATGCCCCGCTCGGCCGACTCGGCGGCGTACCCGTGCGGCACCTGGGTGGTCACGAACCAGTTGAAGATGTCGCCGACACCCGACTGACCGGCCTCGTAGCCCCACAGACCCGCGGTGATGCCGCCGTCGACGACCCCGCACATGCCCGGGACCTCGCGCAGGGTGTCGCTGTTCATCACGTGGCAGGTGGAGGTGCCCATGATCGCGACCATCTGGCCGACGCCGATCGCGTCGGCGGCGGGTGCGGTGACGTGCGCGTCGACGTTGCCGACCGCGACGGTGATGCCCTCGGGCAGACCCGTCCACTCGGCCGCCTGCTTGGTCAGCCGGCCGGCGGCCGCGCCGAGCTGGCCGACCGGGGCGTCGAGCTTGTCGAGGACGAAGGTCTCGAAGTCGGGGTTGAGCTCGGCGAGGAAGGCCCGCGTCGGGTAGGTGCCGTCCTGGTAGATGCCCTTGTAGCCCGCGGTGCAGGCGTTGCGGAAGTACGCGCCGGACAGCTGCCAGACGATCCAGTCGGCCGCCTCGACGAAGTGCGCCATCTCGGCGTAGATCGCCGGGGCGTCCTCGAGGAGCTCGAGGCCCTTGGCGAACTCCCACTCCGAGGAGATCAGCCCTCCGTACCGCGGCAGCCAGGCCTCGCCCCGCTTGCGGGCGAGCTCGTTGATGCGGTCGGCCTGCGGCTGGGCGGCGTGGTGCTTCCACAGCTTGACGTAGGCGTGCGGGTCGGCGGCGTGCCCGGGCACCTCGCACAGCGGGGTGCCGTCGACGGTCGTGGGCACCATCGTGCAGGCGGTGAAGTCGGTGGCGATGCCGATGACCTGCGCCGGGTCGACACCCGCGTCCCGCAGGGCGGCGGGCACCGCCGTCTTCAGCACCTCGACGTAGTCGGCGGGCACCTGGAGGGCCCAGTCGGGGCCGAGGCGGACGTCGCGGCCGGCGAGCTCGACGGGCAGCGACCGGTCGAGCACGGCGTGGGGGTACTCGCAGACGGCCGAGCCGAGCTCCTCGCCGTCGCTGACCCGGACGACGACCGCGCGTCCCGAGAGAGTGCCGTAGTCCACGCCGACCGTGACGGGGTCGGCGACCCCGTCGGGTACGACGGCGCGTGGCTGCGGGCGGTCGGTCACGGTGCATCCTCCGTGGCTCTGGGGGCGTGAACGCCGTCACTTTTGTGAGCGCTCACATCCTTCGGGACGTATTGTTAGCGCTCACATGGCCGTGCGTCAAGCAGGTGAACGCAACGTTTCCGAAGAGCAACGGTGCACGGCTCAGGGAGACGGCGGCGGAGGCGCCGTCGACGCCCGCACGATGAGCGTGGTCGGCACCAGGTCGACCGAGGCGTTCTCCTCGCCGGCGAGCACCCGCTCGACGAGCACCATGGCGCGCCGGCCGAGCTCCCAGAAGTCCTGCCGCACCGTGGTCAGCGCGGGGGCGAAGAACTCGGACTCGGGCAGGTCGTCGAACCCGACGATGCTGACGTCCTCGGGCACGCGCCGGCCCTGCTCCCGCAGCGCCGCGCACAACCCGAGCGCCATCTGGTCGTTCGCGGCGAAGACGGCGGTGACGTCCTTCTCTCGGGCCAGGGCGATGCCCGCGCGGTAGCCGCTCCAGGCGGACCAGTCGCCGCCCCACCGCAGCGGCGGGGCGTGCAGACCCGCCGACTGGAGCTCGGCCCGCCAGCCCTCGATCCGGGCCATCGCCTCGTTCCACCCGGGCGGACCCGCCAGGTGCACGACGGACGTGTGGCCGAGGTCGAGGAGGTGACGGGTGGCCAGCCGCGCGCCCTGCACGTTGTCGACCCCCGCCGTCAGTGGCGTCCGCGACAGGTCGCCCTCGAGCAGCACGGTCGGGACGTCGAGCGCGACGTCCTGGGCGATCCGGAGCACGGTCTCGTGGGGGACGATCACGATGATCGCCTCGGGCTTGTTCTCCATCAGCTGGTCGAAGGCCGACTGCACCGCCTCGGGCGTGGTCTCCGCGATGGAGACGAACGAGAGGCGGTAGTCGGTGCTCCGCGCGGCCTTCTCCAGGCCCAGCACGACCTGGGACGGCCCGAACTGGCTGCTCCCCCAGGTGACCACGCCGACCGTGCGCGACCGGCTCGAGGCCAGCAGGCGGGCCGCGATGTTGCGCCGGTAGCCGAGCTCGCGGATCGCCTCGTTGACCCGTTGTGCCGTGGCCGGCCGGACCCGGCTGTCGCCGTTGACGACCCGGGACACCGTCTGGTGGGAGACGCGGGCCAGGGCGGCCACGTCGGCCATGGTGGCCGGTCGCCGCGGCTGGTTCATGGCCGGATCGTAGCGGCGTCCCGCTCAGCCGAGGCGGCTGCCGACCGCGATCCCGATCAGGTGGGTGATGGCCATCGCGATCAGTCCGCCGGCGACGTTGCGGAGCACGGCACGGCCCGGAGGCGCCTGGCCGAGGCGTGCACTGGCGAACCCGGTCAGGGCCAGGGCAACCATCACCGACACGACGGTCACCGTGAGCCGGGTGTCGGCTCCGGCCAGGCTGATCGTGAGCAGGGGCAGCAACGCGCCGACCGTGAACGCGAGCATCGAGGCCCAGGCGGCGTGCCACGGGTTGGTGAGGTCGTCGGGGTCGATGCCGAGCTCGACCTCCGCATGCGCGGCGAGGGCGTCGCGTGCGGTGAGCTCGATGGCCACCTGCTTCGCGAGCTCGGGGTTCAGCCCCTTCTGCTCGTAGAAGAAGGCCAGCTCGGCCAGCTCCTCCTCGGGCTCGTCGCGGAGCTCGCGGCGTTCCTTGGCGAGCAGCGCCCGCTCGGTGTCGCGCTGGGTGGAGACCGAGACGTACTCACCGGTCGCCATGCTCAACGCGCCCGCGAAGAGCCCGGCGACGCCCGCGATGAGGATGGCCTGCCGGTCGTCGGTCGCCCCGGCCACCCCGACGACGATGCCGGCGGTCGAGACGATGCCGTCGTTGGCCCCGAGCACGCCCGCGCGCAGCCAGTTGAGCCGGCTCGCGATGCTGCCCTCGTGCGGCTCGTCGGAGTGCTGCGCCGGAGGCGGCGTGGCCTCGGCAGACGGGGTCGCCATGCCCCGATCCTCCAAGCCCGCTTGAGGATTCGCAACGAAGGCGAGGCTCTGCTTATTCGCCCTCCGCTTCGCTTCGGGCGTGTCCGCCGGAACTACAAGCCGAGGTCGCGACCGATCAGCATCTTCATGATCTCGTTGGACCCCGCCCAGATCTTGGTGACGCGGGCGTCGCGCCAGGCGCGGGCGACGCGGTACTCGTTCATGAACCCGTAGCCGCCGTGGATCTGCACGCAGTGGTCGAGCACGTCGTTCTGCACCTGCGCGGTCCACCACTTCGCCTTGGCGGCATCGACGGCGGTCAGGTCGCCCTCGCGGTGCGCGAGCACGCACTGGTCGACGTACGCCTGGGTCACCTCGACGCGCGTCACCAGGTCGGCGAGCAGGAACTGGTTGTGCTGGAACGTGCCGATCGGCTTGCCGAAGGCGTGGCGGTCCTTGGCGTACTGGATCGTCTCGGTGAGGATCTGCGCGGCGTGCGCCAGGTTGGTGATGGCCGAGCCGAGCCGCTCCTGCGGGAGGAACGTCATCATGTGGATGAAGCCCTCGTCGACCTCGCCGATGACGTTCTCGTGCGGGACGCGCACGTCGGTGAACGACAGCTCGGCGGTGTCGGACTCGTCCTGGCCGACCTTGTCGAGCTTGCGCCCGCGGGCGAAACCCTCGCGGTCGCTCTCGACGCCGAACAGCGTGATGCCGCGGGCCTTCTTCTCCGGGGCGGTGCGTGCGGCCACCACGACGAGGTCGGCGGAGTAGCCGTTGGTGATGAACGTCTTCGACCCGTTGATCACCCACTCGTCGCCGTCCCTGACCGCCGTGGTCTTCAGCGCGGCGAGGTCGGAGCCGCCACTGGGCTCGGTCATGCCGATGGCCGTCAGCAGCTCGCCGGAGCAGAACCGCGGCAGCCAGCGCTCCTTCTGCTCGTCGGTCGTGAGATGCACGAGGTACGGCGCGACGATGTCGCCGTGGATGCCCACGCAGGACGGGAGCGTCATGTTGACCTTGGCGAGCTCCTCGGTGAGCACCGCGTTGAAGCGGTAGTCGCCGGCCTCCGAGCCGCCGTACTGCTCGGGGACCTCGAGCCCGAGGAGCCCCTGCTTGCCGGCCTCGATCCAGAACTCGCGCGGCAACGCGTGTGCCTCGGCGTACTCCTCGAGGTGCGGGACGACCTGACGGTCGAGGAACTCCTTGACGGACTCACGGAAGGCCTCGTGGTCCTCGTCGTAGATCGTGCGCTTCACGGATCCGAGGTTACCCGCGGGTCACTTGGAGGTGCCGACCATCACCCAACGATCGCCCGTCAGGATGGGGTCGGCCGTGGGACGCTGTGCCACGATCGAGGCTTTGGATCGATCCAAGAAGGAGACCCGTGGAGACCTGGCCCGGAAGCGCGTACCCGCTCGGGGCGACGTTCGATGGCAGCGGCACCAACTTCGCCATCTTCAGCGAGCACGCCGAGCGCGTCGAGCTGTGCCTGTTCGACGGCGCGGGCGGTCCCGACGTCGCCGAGACGCGCGTCGAGCTGACCGAGGTCGACGGGTTCGTCTGGCACTGCTACCTGCCGACGGTGCAGCCCGGCCAGCGCTACGGCTACCGCGTGCACGGCCCGTACGACCCCGAGCACGGCCTGCGGTTCAACCCGGCGAAGCTGCTGCTCGACCCGTACGCCAAGGCGACCGCCGGCTCGATCGAGTGGGACCCGTCGCTCTACACCTACGACTTCGGCGACCCCGACTCGCGCAACGACGACGACTCGGCGGCGCACATGCTGCACGGCGTCGTCATCAACCCGTTCTTCGACTGGGAGGGCGACCGCCGCCTCAACATCCCCTACAACGAGAGCCTGATCTACGAGGCCCACGTGAAGGGGCTCACCCAGCTGCACCCCGAGATCCCCGAGGAGCTGCGCGGCACGTACGCCGGCCTGGCGCACCCGGCGATCACCAACCACCTCACCAAGCTCGGGGTCACGGCGATCGAGCTGATGCCGGTGCACCAGTTCGTGCACGACAGCACGCTGGCCGAGAAGGGGCTGCGCAACTACTGGGGCTACAACACCCTCGGCTTCTTCGCGCCGCACCAGGAGTACTCCAGCGCCGCCGACGCCGAGGACAAGATCGGCCAGCAGGTGCAGGAGTTCAAGCAGATGGTGCGCTCGATGCACGCGGCCGGCATCGAGGTGATCCTGGACGTCGTCTACAACCACACGGCGGAGGGCAACCACCTCGGCCCGACGCTGAGCTTCAAGGGCATCGACAACCCGTCGTACTACCGCCTGATGGAGGACGACGCCCGCTACTACATGGACTACACGGGTACGGGGAACTCCCTCAACGTGCGCCAGCCGCACTCGCTGCAGCTGATCATGGACTCGCTGCGCTACTGGGTGACCGAGATGCACGTCGACGGCTTCCGCTTCGACCTCGCGGCGACGCTGGCCCGCGAGTTCTACGACGTCGACCGCCTGTCGTCGTTCTTCGAGCTCGTGCAGCAGGACCCGGTCGTCAGCCAGGTGAAGCTGATCGCCGAGCCGTGGGACATCGGCCCCGGCGGCTACCAGGTCGGCAACTTCCCGCCGCAGTGGACCGAGTGGAACGGCGCCTACCGCGACACCGTCCGCGACTTCTGGCGCGGTGAGCCGTCGCTGGGCGAGTTCGCGTCGCGGCTCGCGGGATCGGCCGACTACTACGAGCACTCGGGTCGCCGCCCCGTGGCGAGCATCAACTTCGTCACGGCCCACGACGGCTTCACGCTGCGCGACCTGGTGTCGTACAACGAGAAGCACAACGACGCCAACGGCGAGGACGGCAACGACGGCGAGAGCCACAACCGTTCCTGGAACCACGGCGCCGAGGGGCCGACCGACGACCCGGCCATCCAGGCCGAACGCGCCAAGGCGCAACGCAACTTCCTCGCCACGCTGCTGCTCAGCCAGGGCGTACCGATGATCCTGCACGGCGACGAGATGGGCCGCAGCCAGGACGGCAACAACAACACGTACGCGCAGGACTCCGAGATCGCCTGGATGCACTGGGACACCGTCGACAAGCCGCTCGTGGAGTTCACGGCCGCCGTGGCCAGGCTGCGGCACCTGCACCCGACGTTCCGCCGCAAGCGCTTCTTCACCGGCAGCACCGTGCGCACCGGCGACGGGAAGCGGCTCAACGACATCGTCTGGCTGCACCTCGACGGCCGGGCGATGGAGCAGGACGACTGGACGAGCGGCTCGCAGGCCATCGGCATGTACCTCAACGGCGACGGCATCGCCGGCAAGGACGCCCGCGGGCGCACCATCACCGACGACCACTTCCTGCTCTACTTCAACGCCGACGGGCCCGCGCAGGTGACCCTGCCGCCCGACGAGTTCGCGAAGGCGTGGGACGTCGTCATCGACACGAGCGGCGCGGCCGACAGCGCGACCACACTCGCGGCCGGGTCGACGTTCGAGCTCGACACCCGCACCGTCGTCGTGCTCCAGGAGCACGCGGAGCCCGAGGCCGAGCCCGACCACTCCGTGGCCGCGTCGGTGGCCGCGCTCTCGCAGACCTCCTCGACGCCGGCGGCAGACCAGCGCAGCGGCAGCCGCCCCACCAAGGCCGACGCCTGACCTGATGCGTACGCCTCGGAGCACCTACCGGCTGCAGGTCACCCCCGACTTCGACCTGCACGAAGCGGCGCGACGGCTGCCATACCTCCACGACCTCGGTGTCGACTGGGTCTACCTGTCGCCGATCCTGCAGGCGACCGACGGGTCCGAGCACGGCTACGACGTCGTCGACCCCACCCGCGTCGACCAGTCCCGCGGCGGCCCGGAAGGACTCGCCGCGTTGTCGGCCGAGGCCCGGCGGCTCGGCATGGGCGTGCTCGTCGACATCGTGCCCAACCACATGGGCGTGGCGTCGCCCGAGCAGAACCGCTGGTGGTGGGACCTGCTCCGCCTCGGCCGCTCCTCGGCGTACGCCGACGCGTTCGACGTCGACTGGGAGGCGTTCGGCGACCGGGTGATGATCCCGGTGCTGGGTGACGGCGGCGAGACGCCGGACACCGCACTCCCCCAGCCTGCCCCTGGCGATGACCAGCACTACGAACTGGTGTCGTGGCGCCGCGGCGACGGCGAGCTGAACTACCGGCGCTTCTTCACGATCACGACGCTGGCCGGGGTCCGGGTCGAGGAGCCGTGGGTGTTCGCCGAGTCCCACCGCGAGATCGGCCGCTGGTTCGCCGAGGGTCTCGTCGACGGGCTGCGCGTCGACCACCCGGACGGCCTGCTCGACCCGGGCGCGTACCTCGAGGACCTGGCCCGCCTCACCGGCGGCGCCTACGTGCTGGTCGAGAAGATCCTCGAGCCCGGCGAGGGACTGCCGACCTCGTGGGCGACCGCGGGCACGACCGGTTACGACGCGCTCGGGCTCATCGACCGGGTGCTGGTCGACCCGGGCGGGCAGGCTCCGCTCGACGCCCTGGAGGCGCGGCTGCGCGGCGTACCCGTCGACTGGGCCTCGCTCACCCACGACACCAAGCGGGCTGTGGCCGACGGTGCGCTGCTGGCCGAGGTACGGCGGATCGCAGGTCGCTGGTCGAGGAAGGCGCGCTAGCGCCCGTCCGAGACCCGGTGAGCTCGAGGACGCCGTCGCCGAGGTGCTCGCCTGCTTCCCCGTCTACCGCTCGTACCTCCCGCTGGGCCGCGAGCACCTCGACCAGGCGCTGGCCGCCGCGCGCGAGCACCGCCCCGACCTGGCCACCGCCCTCGACGAGCTCGCGCCGGTGCTGTCCGACCCGACCCACCCGGCGGCGCTGCGGTTCCAGCAGACGAGCGGGATGGTGATGGCCAAGGGCGTCGAGGACTGCGCGTTCTACCGCTACTCCCGGCTCACGTCCCTCAACGAGGTCGGCGGCGACCCGGCGGACTTCTCCGTCGAACCTGCCGACTTCCACGCGGCCATGGTCGAGCGGCAGCGCGACTGGCCCGACGCGATGACGACGACGACGACCCACGACACCAAGCGCAGCGAGGACACCCGGGCCCGGATCGCCGTGATCGCCGAGCTCCCCGACGTCTGGCAGGCCGCGCTCGACCGGCTGCTCGCGCTCGTGCCGCTGCCCGACCCCGGCTTCGGGTCGCTGCTCTGGCAGGCGGTCGTCGGCGCGTGGCCGGCGAGCCGCGCACGCCTGCACCAGTACGCCGAGAAGGCCATGCGCGAGGCCGGCGAGCACACCACCTGGACCGACCCCGACGCGGCGTACGAGGGCGCGATGCACGCCGCCGTCGACTCCGCGTTCGACTCCGCCGAGGTACGTGCGGTCGTCGACGGTCTCGTCGCCGCGCTCGACGCGCCCGGCCGCAGCAACGGCCTCGCCACCAAGCTGCTCGCGCTGACGATCCCCGGCGTGCCGGACGTCTACCAGGGCACCGAGCTGTGGGACCACAGCCTGGCCGACCCCGACAACCGCCGGCCCGTCGACTACGACGACCGGGTCGCGCTGCTGGCCGACGGCGGCCACCCCAAGCTCCGCGTGACCACGACCGCCCTGCGGCTGCGGCGCGACCGGCCCGAGCTGTTCACGTCGTACGACCCCGTGCCGGCCTCCGGCCCGGCCGCCGACCACGTGCTGGCCTTCGACCGCGGCGGCGCCGTCACGGTCGTGACCCGGCTGCCCGTCGGCCTCGACGAGCGGGGCGGATGGGGCGACACCGTGCTCTCGCTCGAGGGGACCTGGCGCGACGTGTTGACCGGCCGGGTCGTGACCTCTCGCCTCGACGACGTGCTCCGCGACCTGCCCGTCGCGCTGCTGGTGAGGGAAGGCTCATGACGCGAGTTCTCCACAGATCTCCGTACGACGTGTGGGCGCCGCGCGCGCAGCGGGTGCGGCTGTCGGTGGGCCCTGCCAATCTCGGGGCCACCGTCGAGATGACGCGCGGGGACGACGACTGGTGGGTCCCCGCGGGACCGGTTCCCCACCCTTCAGAGGAGGTCGACTACGGCTACCTGATCGACGACGCGGACACGCCTCGACCCGACCCGCGGTCGCGGCGTCAGCCGGCGGGCGTCCACCAGCGCTCGCGAACCTTCGACCCCACGGCCCACGTGTGGCACGACCAGGCCTGGACCGGTCGGCAGCTGGGCGGCGCGGTGGTCTACGAGCTCCACGTCGGGACGTTCACCCCGGAGGGGACGTTCGACGCGGCGCTCGGGCGGCTGGACCACCTGCGCTCCCTCGGCGTCGACCTGGTCGAGCTGATGCCGGTCAACGCGATGAGCGGCGTGCACAACTGGGGCTACGACGGCGTGCTGTGGCACGCGGTCCACGAGCCGTACGGCGGCCCGGCCGGCTACCAGCGGTTCGTGGACGGGTGCCACCAGGCCGGCGTGGGGGTCATCCAGGACGTGGTCTACAACCACCTCGGGCCGTCGGGGAACTACCTGCCGGAGTTCGGGCCGTACCTCAAGGCGGGCCGCAACACCTGGGGCGACCTGGTCAACCTCGACGGCGACGGCTCTGTGGAGGTGCGCCGGTTCATCC
This sequence comes from uncultured Actinomycetota bacterium, assembly GCA_963839565.1. GTDB lineage: Bacteria > Actinomycetota > Actinomycetes > Propionibacteriales > Nocardioidaceae > Nocardioides. The sequence goes on from CAWIVR010000007.1 coordinate 161,076, forward strand.
TCGACAACGTCCGGATGTGGCTGGAGGACTACCACGTCGACGGTCTGCGGATCGACGCCGTGCACGCCCTCAGCGACACGTCCGACGTGCACCTGCTCGAGGAGATGGCGATCGAGGTGGCCGCGCTGTCGGCCCACCAGCGCAGGCCGCTGACGCTGATCGCCGAGTCCGACCTCAACGACCCGAAGCTGGTCACGCCGCGCGAGGCGGGTGGGTACGGGCTCGACGGGCAGTGGAGCGACGACTTCCACCACGCGGTGCACGTCGCCCTCACCGGCGAGACGACCGGGTGGCTGGCCGACTTCGAGCCGCTGTCGGCGCTGGCCAAGGTGTGCGAGCGCGGGTTCTTCCACGACGGCACGTTCTCGTCGTACCGCGGCCGCGCCCACGGCGTCGCGATCGACACCGCCGCGATGCCCTCGTGGCGGCTGGTGGTGTGCGCGCAGAACCACGACCAGGTCGGCAACCGCGCGGTCGGCGACCGCAACGTCGACTCCCTCGACGACGACCAGCTCGCCTGCGCGGCCCTGCTGACGCTGGCCGGACCGTTCACGCCGATGCTGTTCCAGGGTGAGGAGTGGGCGGCGTCGACGCCGTTCCAGTTCTTCACCTCGCACGAGGAGCCCGAGCTCGCCGAGGCGACGGCGCGGGGCCGGATCGAGGAGTTCTCCCGGCTGGGCTGGGACCCGGCGATCGTGCCGGACCCGCAGGACCCGCAGACGTTCGAACGCTCGCGCCTCGACTGGTCCGAGCTCGGCGAGGGCCGGCACGCCCGGATCCTCGACGTCTACCGCCGGCTGGCGGAGCTGCGCCGGACGCTGCCGCAGCTGACGGACCCGTCGTTCGAGCGCACCCGGTGCACGGCCGACGAGGACACCAGGCTGTTCACGATGCACCGCGGCGACGTGGTCGTCGTGGTCAACTTCGGCACCGAGCCGGTCACGACGTCGGTGGACGAGGGCCTGACCCTGCTGTTCGAGACGGAGTCGGGCGTGGACCTCTCGGGCCCGTCGCTCACCCTGCCCGGGCACGCCGGGGCGCTCCTCGCCCCGAGCCGCTAGAACGCTGCCGCGGGGCTCGGTGCCCGCTCCGCGCGCGACAGCGCGCGGACCACTGCGTCCTGCCCGTGCCGCCGCGCGCCCAGCAGCGCGAGCAGCGAGAGCGCCGGGTGCAGGACGTCGTCGTCGAAAGCCGGCGTCGGCAGGCCGACGCTCGCCGCCAGGTCGTCGGCGTGGACCACGACCTCCATCAGCCGCACCACCAGGAAGTCGTCGGTGGCCAGCGAGCAGTCCTGCCACGGCACGTACGTCGTGTCGCCCGCCGCCGCGACAGCTCCGGGCAGCTCCGCGAGCGCCTGCTCCAGGATCGCCACCGAGTGCTCCTGCCGACCCGCTGCCATCGCGTTGAAGTCGTCGCGGATCGAGGTGTTCTCCTCGGCGTCGACGGCCGCGGCGAACCAGTCGGTCCGCTCGTACAGCTCGGCGAGCGACACCACCGGCGCGTGCGCAGGCGGGGGCTGGATGCCCAGGAACTCGACCGCGGTCTCCGGCTGGCTGACCAGGTGCCGCGTCACGCCGCCCACGGTCATCCCGGGCAGCGCCGACTCGCGGTCCCAGGCCTCGGCCACCTCCGGGGCGGCGACGAGCCCGGCCAGGGCGGCGGTGGCGCGGAGCAGGGCGTCGCGGTCGAGGGTCCCGGCGAAGGTCAGCGGCATGTCGGCGAGGATAGGCAGGCTTCCGGACGAGTCCCGTCCGGGACTTCAGTACATCCAGGGGAAGCGCGACCAGTCCGGCTCGCGCTTCTCGAGGAACTGGTCGCGGCCCTCGACGGCCTCGTCGGTCATGTACGCCATCCGGGTCGCCTCGCCGGCGAAGAGCTGCTGGCCGACGAGGCCGTCGTCGGGCAGGTTGAAGGCGTACTTGAGCATCCGCTGGGCCTGCGGCGACTTGCCGTTGACGATCCGGCCCCACTCGAGGCCGGTCGCCTCGAGCTCGGCGTGCGGGACGGCCTTGTTCACCACGCCCATCCGCACGCCGTCCTCGGCGGAGTACTCCTGGCCGAGGAAGAAGATCTCGCGGGCGAGCTTCTGGCCGACCTGGCGGGCGAGGTACGCCGACCCGTACCCGCCGTCGAACGACCCGACGTCCGCGTCGGTCTGCTTGAACCGCGCCTCCTCGGCCGAGGCCAGGGTGAGGTCGCAGATCACGTGCAGGCTGTGGCCGCCGCCGGCGGCCCAGCCGTTGACGAGGCAGATGACGACCTTCGGCATGAACCGGATCAGCCGCTGGCACTCCAGGATGTGCAGCCGCCCGAACCGTGCCGGGTCGACAAGTCTGATGTCTCGCCCGCTCTTCCCGATGCGTCCTCCGGACGCGTGTACTGGTAGCCCGTGCGCCCACGGATCCGCTGGTCGCCGCCGGTGCAGAACGCCCACTTGCCGTTCTTCGTCCGACGGTCCGTTGCCGGTGAGCAGCACGCAGCCCACGTCGCTGGACGTCCGCGCGTGCTCCAGCACCCGCAGCAGCTCGTCGACCGTGTGCGGCCGGAACGCGTTGAGCACGTCGGGCCGGTCGAAGGCGATCCGCACGGTCCCGTGGGCGCGCGCCCGGTGGTACGTGAGGTCGGTCAGGTCCTCGAAGCCGGCGACGTCGTCCCAGGCGTCCGGGTCGAACGTCTGCGAGACACCCTCGATGGCGGTCATGAGGGCGACGCTAGTGGCCGCTAGCGTGCCCGGGTGACCCCACCCGATCCTCCGGCTCGCGTACGCCGCACGAGCAAGCCCCGCCCCGCGCCGATGCTCGTCCCGGACGGCGCGGTCCGGGTCTGGACCGACGGCGCCTGCTCGGGCAACCCCGGTCCCGGCGGCTGGGCCTGGGCGCTCGACGAGACGACGTTCGCCTCCGGTCGCGAGGACCCCAGCACCAACCAGCGGATGGAGATCCGCGCCGCGCTCGAGGCGGTCCGCGCGAACGACGGGTCCGCTGCTGGTGGTGAGCGACTCGACGTACGTCGTGAACTGCTTCCGCGACCGCTGGTGGCAGGGCTGGCTCGAGCGCGGCTGGACGACCTCCGCCAGGAAGCCGGTGGCCAACCGCGACCTGTGGGAGCCGCTCATCGGCCTGTACGTCGACCGCGGCGACGTCGCGTTCGGCTGGGTGAAGGGCCACTCGGGCGACCGGATGAACGACCTCGTCGACGCCCTCGCCGTGGCCGCCTGTCGTCCGCTGACACGCACCGTGACTCGGAACACGTCGCCGAGCCTTTGGATCGATCCAAAGAATCCCGCACCATGGAGGGGCAAGGCAACACACCCCATCCGAAGGAGCATCCGATGACGACGATCAAGCGTCTGCTGCGCCGTCTCGACGGCTACACCCTCGAGGCGTTCAACGCCCCGGCCACCCGGGCCCGCACCCGGGGCCGGCACTCGGCCCGCTGAGGAATCTCTGCGCGCCTGGCGCCGTTACGGCTGACATGACTCTTCTCGCGGGCGAGTACGTCCCCAGCACGGCCAAGTGGGTACGCGACCAGGTCGAGGAGTACGAAGCCTCGGGCGGCGCCAGGGCCAACACCCTGCGCGGCGGCAAGGACCCGATCGTGGTGATCACGTCGGTCGGCCGGAAGTCCGGCGCCCTGCGCAAGAACCCGCTGATGCGGGTCGAGCGCGGCGGCAAGTACCTCGCCGTCGCCTCGATCGGCGGCGGCCCCACCAACCCGGAGTGGTACCACAACTTCCTCGCCAACCCGGTCGTCGAGCTCCAGGACGGCCCGGAGCCGAAGCTCTACCGGGCCCGGCTGCTCGAGGGCGCCGAGCGCGAGGACTGGTGGGCGTACGCCGTGCAGACCTGGTCGACGTACGGCAAGTACCAGCAGAAGACCGAGCGCCAGATCCCGATCTTCCTGCTCGAAGAGGTCTGACCGGCCGGTCCGCCGGTTGGACCGGACGAAATCCGGCCGCAACGTGGGGGATCTAGGCTCGGCCCCATGAGCCTGCTGATCCGGGTCGAGCTGCCCGACGTCCCCGGGTCGCTGGGGCGTCTGGCGAGCGCGATCGGCTCGGCCGGCGGCGACATCGAGGCGCTCGAGATCGTGGAGAAGCGGCACGACGGCACGGCCGTCGACGACGTGCTCCTCGAGACGCCCGTCGGCGTGATGCCCGACTCGATCGTGTCGGCGTGCAACGCCCTCGACGGGGTCCAGGTGGTGTGGATCAGCCGCTACGCCGCGGGCAGCAACCTGTTCCTGGACCTCGAGGTGGTCGAGGAGCTGACCTCGAGCCCGGCGACCGCGCTCGTACGGCTCGTCGACATGCTGCCGATCACCTTCCGCTGCGAGTGGGGTGCGTGGGTCGGCCCCGGCGACGAGGTGCTGCACGGCACCGAGGGCGCCCCGACGCTGATCCCGTACGTCGCCCTCGACAAGCCCGCCCGCCTCGAAGAGGTCGACGGCGAGGACCTGGTCTGCGCGGCGCCGCTCACCGGCAAGGAGGTCGTGGTCCTCGGCCGCCGCGGCGGTCCGGAGTTCCTGGAGTCCGAGCTCGCCCGGCTCGGCCACCTCGCCGGTCTCGCCGCGTCCATCGCCGACCGCGGCTGACCCGGTTCACGCGATTCGTCTGCAGAACCGACGCAGCGAGGACCAGTCGCAGGACCGCAGACGAATCGGGGTCAGACGTCCCGGAGCCGCTCCGCCAACCCGGAGGCACGGGAGGCGCGGCGGGTGACGGCGGCGCGGACGGCGGCCTCGGTGCCGACGACGCGCACGTGCTCCTTGGCCCGGGTGACGGCGGTGTAGAACAGCTCGCGGGTGAGCAGCCGCGAGCCCTCCTCCGGCAGCAGCACGGTGACCCGGTCGGCCTGGCTGCCCTGGGCCTTGTGGATGGTCATCGCGTGCATCGTCTCGACCGCGTCGAGGCGGCCGGGCGCGAAGTCGCGCAGCCGCTGCGTGCCCGCCCCCGAGATGAACACCCGCCGGCGCACGCCCTGACGGACCACGACGCCGATCTCGCCGTTGTAGACGTCGAGGGCGTAGTCGTTGGTGGTCGCGAGCAGCGGCCGCCCGACGTACCACGGCCCGCCGAGGTCGCCGAGCTCCTCGGCCAGCCAGCGTTCGACGAGCCCGTTCCAGCGGCGTACGCCGAACGGTCCCTCGCGGTGCGCGCACAGCAGGCGGTGCCCGTCGAGGGCATCGAGCGCACCGCGCGCGTCCTCGGACTCGGCGTGCTCGCGGATCCGTGACGCGGCCGCGACCAGGTCGGGGCGCAGGGCGGCCACGAGGTCGTCCTCGGACGACGCCTCCACGAACGACACGTGCTCGGTCGAGCCGCGCAGCACCTCGAGGACGAGGTCGGGGTCCTCGGCCTGGAGGGCGGCGCCCAGCGCCTTGATCTCGGGCTTGGACCGGAAGTTGGTGGTCAGCTCGACGACGGGAGAGTCGGCCTGGCCCTCGTATCCCCGCACGAGGTCGCTCAGCACGGCACCCGCCCCGACCGACGTCAGCTGCTCGGGGTCGCCGACCAGGATCAGCCGGCTGTCGGGCCGCAGCGCCTCGAGCAGCCGCGCCATCATCGTCAGCTCGACCATGGACGACTCGTCGACCACGACCACGTCGTGCTTGAGCCGGTTGCCGCGGTCGTGCCTGAACCGGGTCGCGTTGTCGGGCCGCCAGCCGAGCAGCCGGTGCAGGGTGACGCCCTGCGGGTGGCCGAGGAGGGCGACGGCGTCCGGCACGCCGGTCAGCCCGGCGAGCTCCGCGGTCACCGCCTCCTGCAGCCGGCTCGCGGCCTTGCCGGTCGGCGCGGTCAGCGCGACCGAGATCCGCTCGCCGCGCGCGGCGGCCTGGTCGGCCAGCAGCGCCAGCATCCGCGCGACCGTGGTCGTCTTGCCGGTGCCGGGGCCGCCGGTGAGGATCGTCGTCCACCGGCGCACGGCCGACGCCGCGGCCTCGACCTGCTGGGGGCTCGCGTGCTCGCCCCGTACCTGCCCGACCGCGGCCGCCAGCCGTGCCTCGTCGACGGCCGGTGCTGGCTGCGAGCCGCGGGCGACGAGGTCGTCGCAGACCTGGGTCTCGAGGCGGTGGTAGCGGTCGAGGTACAGCAAGCCGGTGGTCCCACCGCAGCACGCCCGCCTCGACGAGGGTCGAACGGCGTACGGCGTCCGCCCAGGCCTCCGGCGTCGGGCCAGGGCAGGTCGGGGGCCGCGACCCGCACCTCGTCGAGCGACAGGCAGACCGAGCCGCGGCGGACCGCCCGCACAGCCAGGGCCAGGGCCAGCAGCACCCGCTCGTCGTCCTCGCGGCCGAGCGCACCGACGCGGGCGGCGACGTGGAGGTCGGCGGAGGTGAGCAGCAGGCCGTCGTTGAACGCGGCGAGCAAGCCGGAGCGGCCGCGCGCGAGTCGCCAGTCGTGCTCGCTGGTGGGCTCGAAGAGCTCGGTCATCGCGACACCACCCGCCCGGCCAGCAGGTCGGAGAGCTCCTCGACGAGCGGCACCGGCGCGCGCCAGGTGAACACCCCGCAGGGGACTCCGTCGACGACGGGGGTGTCGGGCCCGCACATGCCGCGGACGTAGAGGTAGAGCACCTCGCCGAGGTGTCGCTCGGGGTCGTAGCCCGGCAGCCGCCAGCGCAGGAAGCGGTGCAGCACGGCGGCGTACAGCAGGGCCTGGAGCGGGTAGTCGGAGTGCCCCATCGCGGCGTCCATCGCCGCGGGCCGGTAGGCCGCGGCGGTCAGCGGCTCGTCGAACGGGCCGAGCCAGTTGGTCTTGTAGTCGACGACGTGGAACCGCGGGCCGTCGGCCGTCGGCACGCGCAGCACCACGTCGACCGACCCGGTGAGGTAGCCGCGCAGCGCCTGCTCGCCGAGCGGACCGCGAAGCGGCACGGCGTACGCCCGCACGGGGTCGCCCTCGGGGAGGTGCCGCTCGAGGAGCGCGGCCAGGTCGCCCAGCCGGACGTCCGCCGTGCGGTCGCGCACGTCGCCGCCGGCCAGCGGCAGCTCGAAGTCCATCTCGCGCAGCCGGTCGGTGAGCGGGACGCCGCGCAGCGTCACCCCGCCCAGCGGGCCGCCGGGACCGCCCAGCGGTGAGTCGCACACGGCGACCAGCGCGTCGGCGAGCTCCTCGCGGTCGAGCTCGACCGGCCACCAGCCCCGCTGCTCGTCGATGTGGCCGAGCAGCTCGGCCCGGAAGTCGGCCGCGGCCGGGTCGGCGTGCTCGAGCACCGCGTGCACGAGCGAGCCGAACGTCGCGCCGACGGGCAGGTTCGCCATCGGGGATGCCACGTCGGCGCCGATGTCGGGCGTCGCCGCGACCACCGCGTCGGGCGCGATCTCCTCGTCGTCCTTGCCGACCACCTCCGGCTCGCTGGTGACCGCGTCCACCACGGTCTCGGCCCGGACCGCGCTCAGCGAGGAGTACGACGTCCGGCGCCAGGCGGCGTCGACGGTGCGGGTGAAGGCGCGCACGCCGAGCACCGGGACGTCCGCGACGGGGCTCGGAGCCTCCAGCCCGGGCGGGGTCGCCAGCTCCGGAGCGGGACCGCCGCGGTCGCGCCACTGCGCGAAGAGCGCGACCGCGTCGTCGTCGGAGGGGACCTGCGGCTGGTCGGGGACCTCCGACGAGTCGGCTGCCCGCATCAGCATCCGGTGCAGCGGCGAGGCGAGGGTGTTCTTGGTCGGTGACCACCAGCAGACGACCTGGGACTGCGCGCGGGTGAGGGCGACGTACAACAGGCGCAGCCACTCGCCGGCGTCCTCCTCCTGGGCCCGGCGGACGTGGTCGGCCCAGCCGGCGCCGCCGGCCCCGACGTTGCGGCAGCGCCGGCCGGCGTCGTCGTGGAAGCGCGGCAGGTCGGGCTCGGCGACGTGGCGGTCGGAGACGGCGGGCAGGTAGACGACGGGGTACTCGAGGCCCTTGCTGGCGTGGATGGTGACGAGCTGGACGGCGGCGGCGTCGCTGTCGAGCCGGCGGGTGCGCTCGAGCCCGCGGCCGGCGCGACCCTCGCCGACCTGCTCGCGCAGCCAGGTCAGCAGCGAGACCAGGCCGTGCCGCTCGGTCAGCGCGACCTCGTGCAGGGCCTCGCCGATGTGCCGCAGGTCGGTGAGCCGCCGATCGCCGCCGACCTCGGCCAGCACCCGGGCCGGCAGGCCGGCGATGCTCGCCGCCTCCATCACGGCGGCCAGGCCACGGCTGCCGAACAGCTCGAGCCACGTCCGCAGCGTCTCGGCGACCTCGTCGGTGAGGTCGTCGCCACGCGCGTCGAGGTCGACGGCCGTGTGGCCGAAGAAGCAGGTCAGCGCGGCGGACCGCACGCGGGTGCTGCGGTGCGGCTGCTCGAGGGCCTCGAGCAGCGTCAGCCAGTCACCACCCGCCGGCGTCGCGAAGACGCTGCCGCCACCGGCGATCACGCCGGGGACGCCGACGTCGAGGAGCGCGGCCTGCGCGTCGGCGAGGTCGGCGTGGCGGTAGCTGATGACCGCGATGTCGCGCGGCCGCACGGGGCGCCCGTCGAACGTGGCGCCGGAGTCGAGCAGGCGGCGTACGTCGTGGGCGAGGTCGCGCGCGATCCGCGGCCGTACCTGGGCCACCGCCAGCAACCCGGGTCGCCGCGAGACGTCCTGCCGCCGGACCACGCGCACCCGGAACGGGTTGCCGGCCCCGACCAGGCGGCTCTCGGCGTGGTGGGCCTCGACGTCGCGGACCACGATCCGCTCGTCGCCGAGCGCGGCCCCGCGCAGCAGCTCCTGCATCGCCGAGAGCAGCGCCGCGTCGCTGCGCCAGTTGACCGACAGCGTCTGCTGGGTCGCCGCGGTGGCGGCCGCGGTGAGGTACGTCGTGACGTCGCCGCCGCGGAACGCGTAGATGGCCTGCTTGGGGTCGCCGATCAGCACCATCGTGGCGTGGCCGCTGAAGGCCCGGTCGAGCACCTGCCACTGCACCGGGTCGGTGTCCTGGAACTCGTCGACCAGCACGATCTGCCACCGCTGCCGCATCCGCTCGGCCGCCGGCGAGCCGTCGGGCTCCAGCGCGTCGGCGAGCTGGCTGAGCAGGTCGTCGTAGGACAACACGCCGAGCCGCCGCTTGCGCCGCTCCATCTCCGTGCGCACGGCGTTCGCGAACGACACCCGGCGGCCGGCGGTGCTCGATCGGTCCTCGGCCTCCGGCTCGAGGTGCGCCTGCGGGTCGTCGACGACCCGACGGGCGATCTTCAGCGCCGTCGTCGTAGGTGAACGCCGGCCCGCCCTCGTCGAGGGCGAAGGCCCGCAGGTAGAGGTCGTCGACGACCTCCCTCACCAGGTCGTCGAGGTCCTCGACCAGCCGGGCACGCGAGTCGGAGTCGCCGGCCACGCCGAGCGAGTCGAGCACCATCGAGCAGAACTGGTGGGTTGTCGCGATCGTCGCGGCGTCGAACCCGACCAGCGCGTCGACCACCCGCCGGTGGGCCAGCCGCCGCTGCTCGTCGTCGTAGGTGAGCAGCAGGTCCACGAGCTCGGAGCCAGGGACCGAGGCCCGGTCGGCGGCGTCGTCGCTCAGCACCCGCTCGGCCTCCACGAGCTGGGCGCGGACGCGCTCGCGGAGCTCCTGGCTGGCGGCGCGGCCGAACGTGACGACCAGCATCTGCTCGAGCTTGGCGACGCCCTCGACGACGTACCTGGTCACGAGCGCGCCGATCGTCCACGTCTTGCCCGTGCCGGCACTGGCCTCGAGCAGCACGGTGCCGGTCGGCAGCGGGTCGGTGATGGCGAAGGGCCTGGGGTCGGTCACAGCGTCGCTCACAGGGGACCCACCTTCTCGACCCCGGACAGCAGCGGCTCCCAGACCTGCCAGGCGTACGTCGGCAGGCCGGCGTCGAGGAGCGACTCCACGGTGGCCCGCGGGCCGAAGACCCTGACGTGGTAGGCGTCCTCGTCCTCCTTGGAGAACGAAGCAGTGCCGGCGAACCGGTCGGTCTCCCACTCCCGCCGCGCTGCTCGCTTCTCGTCGGCGTCGGCTCCGCGCAGGCCGCGCGCGTGCTCCTCGGCCCACGCGGCCGACGTGGCGATCGGCAGGGGCAGCGGCTTGCTCAGGCCCACGTCGCGCAGCTCGACCAGCGACCGCAGCCAACCGGCGGCACGCTGGTCGAGCGGCCCGGTGAGGGCGCGCTTCGGTCCCGCTCGCTCGCGGCCCACGGCGTGGCCGGTCCAGGACTGGTCGGGGTCGGACGCACTGAGCGCGAGCAGCTCGACCCAGGTGCGCAGCCGCTGCTTGGCCTTGAGCCGCGAGTAGCCGAGGGACACGAGCTTGGTGCCGTAGACGCCGGCGACGGTGCCGGTGAGGCGACGGCCGTCGCCGAGGTCCACGTCGACGTCGACCGACCGCCGGGCGCCGGTGCGCAGCTCGACGGTGCTGGTCCACAACCGCTGGCACTCCTCGGTCACGCCGGCCAGGGCCCGCTCGCCGAGTCGGTAGGGCGGCAGCGTGCCGCGCAGCTGCTCGGCGGTCATCACGGCCTCGGCATCCTGCCCGGCGAGCAGCTCGCGCAGGAGGTGGTCGCCGACCTGCCACACCTCCAGCGAGTCGAGCGAGACCGGGATCGCGTCGACGAGCTCGTCCGGCTCGAACGGCGTCGACACGTCGAGGCGGTCGCGCAGGAACGTCCGCACCGGGTGCATCAGGAACCGGACGAGGTCCTCGAGCGACACGTCGTCCCCCGCCCGCAGCGGCAGGTCGACGGGAAGCAGCGGCGGCACGGGACGACGTACGCCGGCCGCGGCCCGCGCGCCCGCCAGCGCCGCGCCGTCGAAGCTGAACGGCCGGAGGGTCGGACCCCGCAGCTCCGGGATCGCCCACTCCGGCGGGTCGGTCGACGGGTCACCGGCCTTGAGGTTGCGCGGGTCGTAGGCCTGCAGCGGGTGCCGGGTCAGGATCGCGTCGGCCACCGGCTCGGCGGTGATGCGGTCGGCGGCGTCGAGCAGCTCGCCCAGCGGCACGGCCGGAGGCCGGCGAGCACCGGAGTGCTCGTTGGCGCCGGTGTAGGTGATGACGAGGTGCTCGGTAGCGGCCATCACCGCGTCGAGGAGGAGCTGGCGGTCCTCGCTGCGGCCGTCGCGCTCGCCCGTGCGCGGGCGGCGGGCGAGGACGTCGTCGCCGTCGAGGAAGCCGGCTCGCGGGAAGACCCCGTCGTCGAGGCCGAGCAGGCAGACGACCCGGTGCGGCACCGAGCGCATCGGCACCATCGTGCAGACCGTCAGCGTGCCGGTGCGGAAGTTGGCCCGGGTCGGCCGGCCGGCCAGGCGACCACCGAGCAGCGCCCGGACGTCGGCCAGCCGGAGCTCGAGCTCGCCGTCTCCTGCTTCGGTGATGGCAGCGCGCGCCAGCTCGCGTTCGAGCTGCGGGAACTGCCAGGCGTCGTCGGCCGGTACGTCGGTGAGGTCGCGCACGCCCGTGCGCAGCGCGTCCATCCAGTCGGTCACGGACCGGGCCGAGCCGAGCGCGGCCAGGGTGCGGTCGAGGCGGTCGAGCAGCTCGGCCACCCGCCCGGCCAGGTCGATCTCGTTGCTGCCGACGTCGTCGAGGGGCAGCCCGGTGCCGAGGTGCCGGTGGTCGTCGCCGCTCATCGCGACGCCCAGCAGGATCCGGTCGAGGCCGGTGCGCCAGGTGTTCTGCGGGAACTTGTCCATCGCGAACGACGCCCGCGCCTCCTGGTCGAGACCCCAGCGAACGCCGGTGCTCGCGACCCAGCGGCCGACCCGCTCGAGCTCGTCGTCGGTGAAGCCGAACCGGCGCCTGCACGGCTCGGTGGCGGCGAGGTCGAGCACCTCCGACGCGGTCACCCGGCCGCCGCTCAGCTCGAGCAGGACCCCGGCCACCGCGAGCAGCGGGTTCGTGCTGACCAGCGCCCGGTCGGCGAGCTTGACCCGCAGCCGGTGCGCCGGGTGCCCGGTGACCCCGACGCCGTCAGCGGCCTCGGGGCCGGTGGGGGCGAGCCCGAACCCGGCGGAGATCAGCGGCGCGTACGTCTCGATGTCCGGGCACATCACCAGGATGTCGCGGGGTTCGAGGGTCGGGTCGTCCTGGAGCAGGCCGACCAGCACCTCGCGCAGCACGTCGACCTGGCGCGAGGGCCCGTGGCACGCGTGCACCTGGAGGCTGCGGTCGGTCGGGTCGTGGTGGCGGTCGGCCCGCTCGTCGATGGTCGGGGCGTGGTTGGCGCGCAGGTCGGCCTGGAGCAGACCCAGCAGCGACGGCCGGCGGTCGGCGGGTGGCGCCACCGCGTCGCCGTCCGGGAAGCCCGCTCCGTCGAGGGAGCGGCGCAGCTCACGCGCGTCGCGCCCGAGCGACGCCAGCAGCGGGTGGCCGACCAGCTGGGCCGACTCGTCGTCCTCGCGGGCGACGGGTCCGCGCGGGCCGCCCACCCCGCCGAGTGCGTCCCAGAGCGCCGGCGAGGCCTGCGGGAGGTAGAGATGCACGTCGCGGCACTCGCCGAGCGCCCCCAGCAGCTCGACCTCGGTGGCGGGCAGCCGCGTGTGCCCGAACAGCGACAACCGCGGCGGCAGGTCGAGGCCGGCTCCCCCGTCGCGCAGGGCCGCGATCGTCGCCGCGTGCCGGACGTCCGGCGCCGGCGCGTCCACGCGACCCAGCAGCCGCCGCCACAGCTCGGGCTGCCACGCCAGGTCGGCGTCGAGGGACCCGCCGGCGCCGTCGGTGTCCCTGCCCTCGCGCCAGTCGGTGACGAGCGTCGGTCGCTGGGCGGCGTACGACGCGAACAGCGACGCCAGTCGCATCGCCACGCTGTAGCGGCGGTTGCGACGCAGCTCGGCGTCGTGACCGGTGTGACCGTGCCCGAGATGCGCGGCCAGAGTCGCGCACCAGGGCTCGCCGAGGCTGGCGTCGATGGTGGCCAGCAGGGGCCAGACCAGCCGGTCGGGGTCCCAGGGGTCGTCGGCCTCCCGACCGATGAGCAGCGACACCAGCGACCTGGGCTGGAGGAACCGGACGCCGGCGCAGACTCCGTCGCCACCGCCTCCGACGCCGAGCCGGTGCGACAGCCGCTGGGTCAGCCACCGCTCGACGCCACGGGCGGGGACGACCACGACCTCCTGGGCGAGGGGGTCGCCGAGGGGCGTCGCGAGGAGGTCGCCGAGCGCCTCCGCCAACAGGTCGGTGCGCGGTGCCCGGTGCAGGTGAAGCGCCACGGGGCGACCCTAGGCGGTGCCGCTGACAGCGGGTCGGTCCCTGCCCCGGTTGCGGACCTCACCCTTCGGGGTGGAGCCGCGGGGCTCGGAGGCCTACTCTGGCCGGGTGCCCATCCGTGTCGCCCTCGTCAACGACTACGAGGTCGTCGTGCACGGCATCGCCTCGATGCTGCGCTCCCACGTGCACCGCATCGAGGTGGTGGAGCTCAACGCGTCGAGCAGCGTCGCGGAGCCGGTCGACATCGCGCTGTTCGACACCTTCACCCAGTCGCGCGACGACGGCACCGGCATCGTGCACCTGCTCGAGAACCCGCGCGTCGACAAGGTGGTCGTCTACACCTGGAGCACCGACCGGGCCCTGCGGGACGCGTCGCTGCGGCTCGGGGTGTCGGGCTACCTCTCGAAGCGGATGTCCGCCAGCGACCTCGTCAACGCGCTCGACATGGTCCACAAGGGCGAGGTCGTGGTCAGCGAGGAGCCCGACCGGCTGCCGCTGATCGGCGGCGACTGGCCGGGGCGCGAGGAGGGCCTGACCGCGCGCGAGTCCGAGGTGCTGTGCCTGATCACCCAGGGCCTCACCAACGCGCAGATCGTCGAGCGCACCCACCTGTCGATCAACTCGATCAAGTCCTACATCCGCTCGTGCTACCGCAAGATCAACGTCGACAGCCGCTCGCGTGCGGTCCTCTGGGGAGTCGACCACGGCATGCAGCTCGACCGGGTCCGGGTCCTGGACCCCGACATCCCCGGCGCCAGGTAACGGACCTGCTCGGGTCCGCGTCCGTTCAGGTCCCGTGACAGTCTCACCGGTCAGCTACGAGTCGGATCGTCTGCTCGGCCCGTACCCCGGCGACGACCTGCTCGTGCTCCTGGCGCCGCACGGCGCGCGAGCCGAGGAACAGGTACCCGACGAAGCCGACCACCAGGGCGACCGGAACGCCGAGGTTGGCGTAGGCCCACTCACCCTCGCGCCCGCCCAGGCCGAGCGGCTCGAGCAGGAAGCCCAGCCAGTCCAGGCCCTTGCCGGCTCCCGTGGTGTCGATGACCAGGCCCCAGCCGATGACGGTGGCCGCGACGAGCAGCAGCACCGACTCCCAGCGGACCAGGCCGTACCCCGCCCCGTCCCCGTCGGAGCCGAAGAGCGCGCGCTCGTCGTACGGGTAGCGGCGCATGAACAGGTCGCACAGGAAGATGCCGCACCAGCCGGCCATCGGGACGCCGAGGATGATCAGGAAGGCCATGAAGACCGACAGGAAGTCGTCGGCGACCCAGACGATGTAGATGGTGCCGAGGATCATCAGGATGCCGTCGAGCAACGCGGCCATCCAGCGCGGCGCCCGCAGCCCGAGGGCGAGCAGGGTCAGGCCGCTCGAGTAGATGTCGAGGATCGCGCCGCTGACGAGGCCACCGACGGCGACGAGCGCGAACGGCACCAGGAACCACGTCGGCAGCAGCGTGGTCAGCGCGCCGATCGGGTCGGCGGCGATGGCGGCGGAGAGCTCGGGGTCGTTCGCGCAGAGCAGGACGCCGTACGAGACCAGGATCACGACCGGGAGGCTGCCGCCGAACGTCGGCCAGAAGACGACGCCGGGCGTGCGGGCGGTGCGCGGCAGGTACCGCGAGTAGTCGGCGGCCGAGTTGACCCAGCCGACGCCGAAGCCGGTCAGCACGAGCACGGTCGCGCCGATCACCGCAGTGGTCGGGCCGTCGGGCAGTGCCTGGGCCGCGTCGAGGTCGATGTGGTCGACGGTGAGGTAGACGTAGATGCCGGTCGCGATGATCATCGCGATGGTCAGCCACTTCTGGATCTTCATGATCGCGTCGAAGCCGAGCACCCCGGCCGCCACGATCACGCCGGCGACCACGACGAACGCGACGACCTTCGTGGAGTCGCCGGACGCCCAGCCGAGCCGGTCGAAGACGGTCGCGGTGGCCAGCGTCGCCAGCGAGACGAGGACCGTCTCCCAGCCGACGAGCAGCAGGTAGGACACCAGACCGGGCAGCCCGTTGCCGACCCGGCCGAACGCCGCACGGCTGAGCACCAGCGTCGGCGCCGAGCCGCGCTTGCCGGCGATGGACACCAGGCCGACGAGGAAGAAGCTGACGACGGCGCCGACCACGGTGGCGACCAGCGCCTGGGTCAGGCTGATGCCGAAGCCGAGCACGAACGAGCCGTACGACACCGCCAGCACCGAGATGTTCGACGCGCACCACGGCCAGAACAGGCCGGCCGAGCTGCCCTTGCGCTCGCTCTCGTCGATGACGTTGATGCCGTTGGTCTCGATGCCGCCCCTGCGGGTCGGCGTCTCGGGCGAGTCCTTCTGCGTGGCGATGTCGGTGCTCATGATGTTCAAACCCTCCTCGACCAGCCGGGCCAGGAGTGGCCCGACCCTCGCGGCGCTGCGTTCGGCGATCCGCACCACGTCGTCGGGGTCGATCCCCGCGTCGGCACCCTCGACCGCCGTGACCGTCGAGAGCCCGAGCAGCTCCACGTCCCACTCTCGCGCCGCGATCGCCTCGTACACCGTCGACATGCCGACCAGGTCCGCGCCGATCCGCCGTAGCCAGCAGGCCTCGGCCCACGTCTCGTAGTGCGGCCCGCCGAGCAGCGCGTAGACCCCCTCGCGCAGGTCGGGGTCCAGGCGCCGGGCGATGGCGCGCAGCCGGCGCGACCACGCGTCGGTCAGGTCGACGAACCGTGGCCCCTCCAGGGGGCTGCCCTGGCCACCGATCTGGGCGAGGTTGAGGTGGTCGCGGATCAGCACCGGCTGCCCGAGCTCGACGTCGTCGCGCAGGCTGCCGTTGGCGTTGGTGAGGACGGCGAGGCGTACGCCGGCCGCGGCGGCCGTCCTGATCGGGTGCGCGACCGCGGCCGGTCCGTGTCCCTCGTAGAGGTGGGTACGGCCGAGGTAGAGCAGCACCCGGTGCTCGCCCAGCACCACCGACCGGACCTCGCCCCGATGCCCCTCCGCGACGGGCACGTGGAAGCCCGGCAGCCGCGACATCGGGAACGTGGCCACCGGCTCCCCGAACGCGTCGGCCGCCGGCCCCCAGCCCGACCCGAGGACGACGACGGCCTCGTGGCGGTCGGTACCGGTCAGCTCCGCGAGCCGCTCCGCCGCCGCGTGCGCCTCGTCGTACCCGCCCGGGATGCTCACCTCCTCAGCCTCCCATCCGGCGGGGCGACGACGGGCCTACCCTGATCTCGATGAGCATCACCGAGATCCGCTGCCATCGGCTCACGGCCCCCCTCCACACCCCGTTCGTGACGGCGTTGCGGCGCACCGAGCACCTCGAGACGACCGTGGTCGAGGTGGTCGACGACGACGGCGTGAGCGGGTACGGCGAGGCGCCGCAGGTCTGGCGGGTCACGGGCGAGTCGCTGGCCGGGGCCGAGGCCTGCCTGAGCGGGCCGCTGGCCGACGTCGTCCGCGGCCGCTCGGTGGACGACCTCCGCGACCTGGGTGCCGAGCTGCTCGACGCCGTCGTCGGCAACTTCGGCGCCAAGGCCGCGATGGACGTCGCGCTGCACGACCTGGCCGCCCGGCGGGCGGGCGTGAGCCTGACCGCGTTCCTCGGCGGCTCGACCGGCGCCCAGCGGGTACCCACCGACGTGACCGTCTCCGCGGGCGAGCCCGACGAGCTGGCGGCGACCGCCACCAAGCGGACCGCCGAGGGCTTCACCGTCCTCAAGCTCAAGGTCGGCACCGATGCCGCCACGCGACGTCGCTCGCGTCCGCGCCGTCCGCGAGGCCGCGCCGGAGGCCCGGATCCGCGTCGACGCCAACCAGGGCTGGACCCCCGACCAGGCGATCGCGGTCATCCGCGCGATGGAGGACGCCGGCCTCGACGTCGAGTTCGTCGAGCAGCCCGTCGAGCGCCACGACGTCCGCGGCCTCGCCACGGTGACGGCGGCCGTCGACACCCCGGTGATGGCGGACGAGTCGGTGTTCGGCCTGCGCGACCTGGCCGCCGTCATCGACCAGCGCGCGGCCGACCTGGTCAACGTCAAGCTCGCCAAGTGCGGCGGACTCGGGGTCGCCCGCGAGCTCCTCGAACGGACCCGCGCCGCCGGCATGGGCACCATCGTCGGCTCGATGATGGAGGGCCCGATCGGCGTCGGCGCCGCGGCCGCCCTGGTCGCCGCCGTCGGCACCAGCCACGTCAGCGACCTCGACGCCGCGTGGTGGGCGAGCGCGTCGCCCGTCGTGGGCGGGGCGACGTACGACGCCGGCGTGATCGTGCTGCCCGGGACGCCGGGCCTCGGGATCGACGGGCTGCGGTGATGGACGTGCTCCGGGTGGGCGCCCCCGTCGCCACGGTCTGGGCCTCTCCGGACGCTCCCCGCGACCTCGACGCGGCGGCCGTGGCCGACCGCCCCGACCAGGCCGCCTGGCTGGGTGGCCTCTCGGCCGAGGACCGGCTCGGCCTGCACGGCCGCACCCTGACCCAGCTGCTCGAGGGCGAGCCGGTGCTGCTCGGCGACGAGCGCGACGGCTGGGCCGAGGTCGTCGCGCCGTGGCAGCCCGTACCCGGCCAGGACGGCTACCGCGGCTGGGTCCGCACCGCGCACCTCCGGCAGCCCGTGGTCACCGACCCGGACCACCCGCGGTCACACGTGCCGGCCGACCGCATCGCCGTGGCGGCGTACGCCGAGCGGTTCCAGGGCCTCGTCTACCTCTGGGGCGGCACCAGCCCGGCGGGCTTCGACTGCTCGGGCCTCGTGCACTACGCCTACCGCCAGGCGGGCGTCGTGGTCCCTCGCGACTCCCCCGACCAGGCGCTCGCGGTGACACCCGTGCCCCTGGGCTCCGAGGAGCCCGGCGACCTCTACTTCTTCGCGCGCGACGACGGCCGGATCTACCACGTCGGCTTCGTGACCGGTCGCGGCCGGATGCTGCACGCGCCGGAGACCGGCGGCTCGGGCCGCATCGTCGACGAGCACCTCGACGACGAGCGCCGCGGCCACCTGGTCGCGGCCGGCCGGTTCATGATCTCGCCCGACCCGCACTGAGGACGGTCCGCACTAGCTCCCCGTCGCCTTCCAGAAGTAGTAGTCCGCGGCGTACGGGATCTCGGCCGTCTCGCCGGCCACGTCGCACTCGGTGGCGGCCGGAGCGCGACCGCCGGTCGTGTTGACGCGCTGGACGTACGTCGTCGCGGCCAGCCGGTCGCCGTCGGCGCCGGCCGCGCTGGTGTCCTTCGCGAGCAGCAGCCAGTCGATGGCGGTCGGGTCCACGTTCACGCCGTCGACCCGGCGCCCGACGACGTAGCTGCCGTCCGTGGCCATCCAGGTCGGGCCGACGTAGTGGCTGCCCACGACCTTCCCGTTCTGGGCGTACAGCTCGGCGCGGGGTGCCTGCAGCGTCCACGCGCCGCTGGTCGCGCTGCACTGGTAGATCTGGACCCCTTCCGCGTGGGTGACCAGGAAGACCTTGTGGCCGGCGGGCGGGGCGATCCGGCTGGGGACCGTGGGCGACGACGGGCCGGCGTACGCCGGGGCCGCGATGGCGATGACAGCGAGGGCTGCGGCACTCAGCCGCGCGAGTGAGAGGTTCATGCCTCTACGGTGCGGTCGGCGGGTGGGCGCCCGAAACTACGGATCACCCGAGGATTCGCGGGTGCCGACCCCAGGACGAGGGCTAGCGCGAACCCGTCAGCAGCTCGCCCAGCGCGGCCAGCAGGCGGTCGACGTCGTCCTCGGTCGAGTACGGCGCGAGGCCGACCCGCAGCCCGCCCGCGTCCCCGAGCCCGAGGTGGTGGGAGGCCTCCCACGCGTAGAAGTTGCTGGCCGGCGCGTTGATGTCGCGGTCGGCCAGCGCGACCGACACCTCGGCCGCGTCCGCGTCGGGGAAGGTGACCAGCACCGTGGGCGTGCGCCGCTTCGCCCGCGAGTGCACGACGCACGGGAGGTTCGCCAGGCCCTCCTCGAGGCGCTCCCGCAGGCCGTCCTCGTACCTCTCGATGGCGGCGTACGCCGACCGCAGCCGGCTGCGACGGTCGTCACCGTCGCCGAGCGAGGCCAGGAAGTCGACGGCCGCGGTGGTGCCGGCCATCAGCTCGTAGGGCAGCGTGCCGAGCTCGAACCGCTCCGGCACCTGCTCGGTCGCCGGCACGAGCTTGTCGGGGTGCAGCTCGGCGAGCAGCTCGGGCACCGCGATCACGGCGCCGCAGTGCGGGCCGAGGAACTTGTAGGGCGAGCACGCGTAGAAGTCGGCGCCCAGCTCGGCCACGTCGGTCGCGACGTGCGCGGTGTGGTGCACGCCGTCGACGTACAGCAGCGCGCCCGCCTCGCGCACCGCCGCCGCGATGGTCGGCAGGTCGGGGCGGGTGCCGATCAGGTTGGACGCCGCCGTGACCGCGACGAGCCTGGTGTCCTCGGTCAGCAGGCTGGTGATGGCCGACGGGTCGAGCTCACCCGTCGCCGGGTCGAACTCCGCCCACCGCACGGTCGCGCCACTGTTCTCCGCCGCGATCACCCACGGCCGCACGTTGGCGTCGTGGTCGAGCTTGGTGACCACGATCTCGTCGCCCGGCTCCCAGGTCTTCGCCATCGCGCGCGAGATGTCGAACGTCAGCTGGGTCATGCTGCGTCCGAAGACCACGCCTTCCGGGGCGCCGCCCACGAGGTCCGCCAGCGCGGTCCTGGCCGCGAGCACGGTGTCGTCGGCGTTGCGCTCAGCGGGCGTCAGCCGGCCACGGTTCGAGAGCGGCTGGGTGATCGCCCTCCGCATCGCCTCGCCCACGACGTCCGGGGTCTGCGTGCCACCCGGCCCGTCGAAGTACGCCGTGCCTCCGGCGAGGCTGGGGAAGTGCGCGCGCAGCGCCTCGACGTCGTACCCGTCCTCTGGCATGTGGCGGATCCTGCCACCCTGTCCCGGTGACCCACGAGGAGGCCGTGCTCGCCCTGCGCGCCGCCGGCTGCGTCTACGCCGAGGACGAGGCCGCGGTGATCTGGGAGACGTACGCCGACCCGGCCGCGCGCGCCCGCGCCGTCGCCGACCGCGCGACCGGGCGTCCGCTCGAGCAGGTCGTCGGCTGGGCGGCGTTCGGGCCGGTCCGGGTGGCGCTCGCGCCCGGCGTCTTCGTGCCCCGCCGCCGGGCGGAGGCGATCCTCGCCCCCGCCGTCGCCCTGCGGCCCGACGCCCGCGTGGTCGTCGACCTCGGCTGCGGCGCCGGCGCGCTGGCCGCGTCGCTGGCCGTCCTGCTGCCCGATGCGGACGTGCACGGCGTCGACCTGGACGAGGCCGCCCTCGCCTGCGCCCGACGTACCGGCGGCTTCACGGTCCACCAGGGTTCGTGGTGGTCGGGCCTGCCCTCGTCGCTCGCCGGCCGGG
Source organism: uncultured Actinomycetota bacterium (assembly GCA_963839565.1). GTDB lineage: Bacteria > Actinomycetota > Actinomycetes > Propionibacteriales > Nocardioidaceae > Nocardioides. Next base: position 181,580 of record CAWIVR010000007.1, read on the forward strand.
TCGACCTCGCGGTCGCGTACCTCCCCCACGTCCCGACCTCACGCCTGCCGGAGATCCACCCGGACTTCCGCGCCAACGAGCCGGCGTTGTCGGTGGACGGCGGCCCCGACGGCCTCGACCCGCTGCGCGCGGTGCTCGCCGACGCCGACCACTGGCTCGCGCCGGGTGGGGCGTTCGTGACGCTGGTGTCACGCGACCAGGCGGCGGTCCTCGACCTCGACGTCCTCGCGTCCGACGACGACGACGTCGTGGTGGCCCATGAGCGTCCCTACTGATCGAGCAACGTGGCGACACCGTTGAGGACGACGGACAGTCCGGAGTCGAACTCCTTGCCGTAGTCGTAGCCCGGCTGGAGGACGTGCTCGACCGTCAGCTCGAAGAGGTAGGGGAACTCCGAGGCCGGGAACGAGTCCATGATGGCCGCGGTCATGGCGGCCAGCTCGGACTCGTCGCGGAAGGGCAGGTTGACCTCCTGCAGCACGAACCCGTGCACGTAGCTGTCGACCGTCGAGATCGCGTGAGCAGCGAGGGCGACCGAGAACCCACCCTCGCGGAAGCACCGGATCCCGGTCTCCAGCAGCCGGAGGGTCGCCGGGCCCGGGCTCGTCCTCGACGCCATCAGGCTGACGGCCCAGGGGTGGCGACGCAGGACCACCCGCGTGTGGTGTGCCCGCTGGCTGACGGTCTGCCGCCAGTCCGCGGACGGCTCCGGGAGCTCGATCTCGGCGGCGACCACGTCGACGAGGCCGTCGAGGATCTGGTCCTTCCCCTCGACGTGGTGATAGAGCGAGGCGGCTTCGATACCGAGCTCGCGCGCGAGGCGGCGCATGGTGACGGCCTGGATCCCCTCGCTGTCCGCCACGGCCAGGGCGACCTCCAGTGTCCGGTCCCGGTTCACGGGCGCCCTGTTCGCCACCTCGGTCGGCCTCCGGCCCACGGCAATTCTCCCTCTCGCGTCGCTCGGTCCTGGACAACCTAACAGCGTTAGGCTACTGTCTCCACACAATCTAACGCCGTTAGGTTCGCCGCTCCCGACGCCCCTGAAGGGCCCACCATGACCAGCCTGAGCACCGCGCCAGCCCCGATCTCCGATCCACAGCACCTGATCTCCCGACGGACGACCGCGACCGTCGTCGGGGTCCTGTTCGTCGTCCAGATGGTCACCGCCATGGTCGGCACGTCCTTGATCGAAGCCTTCGTCGACGGCGGCACCGACCGCGGCTCGATGACCGTGGGCGTCCTCCTGATGATGGGTTCCGGGCTCGCCGTCGTCGGCATCGGCTTGCTGATGTACCCGGTCCTCAAGGAGGTCAACCCTCGCCTGGCCGTCTGGTACCCCGTCCTCAGGATCACCGAGTGCCTCGTCTCCGCCGCCTGTGGTGTCTACCTCCTGGTCGAGTCGCAGGTCGTCCCGAACCACATGCTGTGGATCTACGTGCCCACCGGTCTGGGCGGCATCATCCTCACCTACCTCCTCTTCGTCTCGCGCCTGGTCCCGCGGGCCATCGCCCTCCTGGGCCTCGTGGGGTACGGCTTGCTCACCATCGGAGTACCCCTCGACCTCCTCGGCCTTCTCGACATGAGCGAGGGTGCCGGCCTCCTCCTGGTGGTCCCCGGCGGGCTGTTCGAGCTGGTGTTCTTCCCGATCTGGCTGATCACCAAGGGATTCAGCGCGCCGCGCTCCGTCGCCGAGGCGACGACCTGACCGCGAGCCGTCACCCCGCCGGCGACGCGGCTCCTACACTTGTCCGGTGGCGGACCTGGACGCTGTCGAGGCTCGGATCTGGGCGCTGCTCGATCCGTACAGGGACGAGCTCGAGGAAGCGACCATCTACGGCATTCCCTCGCTGCGGTGGCCAGGATCCGGCAGTCACGACTACTTCGCAGCGGTGAAGCGGAGCGCTCACAAGGTCAGCCTCTACGCGATCGCCGTGGACACCTGGCCGGAGACACTCGAGGGCTCCTCCGAGAGGTTCCGGTCCCTGCGAACGGGGAGGGCGACCTTCTCCTTCCCGTCCCTGGACGCGGAGCTTGCCGCCGAGCTCGAGTCGTTCCTGCGCCGGCTCTACCAGCCGTACCGCGAGCACCACTCGAGCGGCTCCTGACCTTCATCCGATGCGGGTGACGCCAGCCCCACCTCGAGGGGCCAGGCTGGCGGGGCCATGCGATCGGAGATTCGATGACCCAGCTGCCCATGCACGAGACCCTCCCGTTCGACGAGGCGACGACACCGCCGCGGGTGTCGACGGGTGATCTCCCCATGCACGCCGAGATCCGACAGGTCGTCACGGACGCCTACGAGCGCTACCGCGGCGAGGGCAGCGGCACCGTCGCGGACTACATCCCCGTGCTGGCGGAGGCCTCGCCGGACCTGTTCGGGATCGCGGTGGTCGGACCCTGGGGCCGGTCGTTCGAGATCGGGGACGTGGCTGCGCAGTTCTCGATCCAGAGCGTCTCCAAGCCGTTCGTGTTCGCCCTCATCTGCGACACGGTCGGCTACGAAGAGGCCCGGCTGCGTCTCGGCGTCAACAGCACCGGGTTCCCGTTCAACTCCCTGATGGCCGTCGAGCTCAACGCCGAGCGGACGATGAATCCGCTGGTCAATGCCGGCGCCATCGCCACCACCAGTCTCGCCCCGGGCGCCACCGCGGACGAGAAGTGGGCCTCGATCAGGGAACGGTTGTCGATGTTCGCCGGACGCGAGCTCACCATCAACGCCGAGGTCTACGCCTCCGAGTCGGCCACCAACATGCGCAACCAGGGCATCGCCCACCTCCTCAAGAGCTACGAGCGGCTCTACTTCGACCCCGACGAGGCGACCGACATCTACACCCGTCAGTGCTCACTGGACGTGACGGTCCACGACCTCGCGGTGATGGCGGCCACGCTGGCCAACGGCGGCGTGAACCCGGCCACCGGCGAGACGGTGATCAGACCCGGGGTGTGCCGGCGAGTGCTGGCGGTGATGTCGAGCGCGGGCCTGTACGAGCTGTCGGGCGACTGGCTCTACCAGGTCGGGGTCCCGGGCAAGAGCGGCGTCAGCGGCGGCATCGTCACGGTCGCCCCCGGCAAGGGCGGGCTGGCCACGTACTCCCCTCCCCTGGACGCGGCCGGCAACAGCATCCGCGGCCAGCTGGCGACCAAGTACCTCGCCGAACGGCTGGGACTCAACCTCTTCGCCTCCGTCCCCGCCGAGGGCTCGCCACCCGAGTTCTGATGCCGACACCTTCAGTGCGTCCCGACGTTTGGCCCTAGCGTTGAGAGCATGGCCGTTGAGGATTTCCGCACGGACACACCGCGTCCCCCGCGTGGCCTGGGTGAGCGACGCTGGCCGATGGCCGCCGCGGTGCTCGTCTCGGTCGCGATGCAGCTCTCGCTTCCTGATCGTCATGTGCTGTCTCCGAGCGTGCTCTTCCCCACGGTCGAGGTGCTGCTGCTCGTCGTCCTCGTCATCGGCGATCCCGGCCGCGTGGACCGGCGCTCCCCGGCCCTGAAACGAGTCACCGTGGGCCTGGTCATCGTCATGACCGTGGACAACCTTGCCGGGGTCGCGGAGCTCGTTCGGGACATCCTGGACGGATCGGACCGCGACAACGGCACCGTGCTGCTGGCCACGGGAGGTGCTCTGTGGGTGACGAACGTGATCGCGTTCAGCCTCTGGTACTGGTTGCTCGATCGAGGCGGCCCGGCGGCCCGCGCCCTGGGTGAGCCGGAGCCTCCCGCATTCGCGTTCCCCGAGAACGCCACCCCTGATCTGGCTCCTGCGAACTGGTGGCCGCAGTACCCGGACTACCTCTATCTCGCCTTCACCAACTCGACTGCCCTCAGCCCCACCGACACGTTGCCCGTCACGCGCTGGGCCAAGATGGTGATGCTCGTCCAATCGTCCATCTCGCTCGTGATTGCCATCATGATCGTGGCGCGAGCGGTCAACATCCTGACCTGACGGAGGTCGGCCTGACGTCCCGGAGGCGTACGCTCGGTCCCTGTCCAGGCCTCGAGGGAGACGCCATGGAGTGGTTGTTGCTGCTGCTGGTCGCAGGGGGAGGCGGGCTCGCCGCCCGGCGGGTGCTCGGCCGCAGGTCGCAGCACCGCGAGGAGGAAGAGGAGCTCGACGGCATCCGGCAGCTCGCGGACGAGGACGTCACGTACCTCGGCGAGCAGCTCCAGCGTCTCGACGCGCAGGTCCAGGGGCACCCGCTCGACCCGGACGCCCAGGTCGACTACCAGGCGGCCCTCGACGCGTACGAGACCGCGCGGCGGGAGGTCCCGCGGATCCACAAGGCCGAGGACGTCAGCACGGTCACCGACACCCTGTCGGCCGGGCGGTACGCGCTGGCATGCGTCCAGGCCCGGGTGGCAGGGGCGCCGCTGCCGGAGGTCCGCGTGCCGTGCTTCTTCAACCCGCAGCACGGGCCGTCCGTGGTGAACGTGACGTGGACCCAGCCCGGTCGTGGCACCCGAAGCGTCCCCGCGTGCGCCCAGGACGCCGCCCGGGTCGCCGACCACGAGCCGCCCGAGATCCGCAAGGTCCCGATGGGGTCCCGCAAGGTGCCGTACTGGGAGGCGGGCCCCGCGTACCAGCCGTACGCCGAGGGGTACTTCGCCGGCTCGGTGGTGATGATGTGGGCGTTCCAGCCGCCGGCTGCCTGGGGTGGCGGCGGCGCCTCCGGCTCGTTCGACGGCAGCGTGCGGCGGCGACTACGGCGGGGGTGGGTACGACGGCGGCGGCTACGACGGCGGGGGCGGCGGCGACGGCGGCAACTAGGCGCTTCGCCTGCGGGTGACAGACTCGACGCATGGGACTCTTCGACCTGCTCAGACCCGGCCGTGACGAGTCCGAGCGAACGGCGTCCGCCCTCGAGGCGGCGCGCGCCAACGCACCGGACGACAGCGCGATCGGACGGCTGGTGCAGGTGTTCATGGACGCCGGCCTCGACGGACGAGGACCCCTGCGGTCGGCGACGGCCATCGCCGAGGCCGCCCGCCGTCGTACCTCCGATCCCGAGGAAGGCGTCGAGAGGGTCGTCCGGCTGCACGTCGTGGGCGGGGCGGTCGGCGGGTTCGTGACCGGCCTCGGCGGCTTCGTGACCATGCCGGTCGCGCTGCCGGTCAACATCGCGGAGTTCTACATCCAGGCGACGCGGATGGTCGGGGGGATCGCGACCCTGCGCGGGTACGACCTCGCGGACCCGCAGGTGCGTACGGCAGTGATGCTGACCCTCGTCGGCGCCAGGGCCGACGAGGTACTGGCCAAGGCGGGTCTCTCCAGCGGCGGCGGAACCATGACCAGGCTCGCCCTCGGCGGGCTGCCACCGGCCGCCCTGATGGTCGTCAACAAGGCCGTCGCGTTCCGGCTGATGCGCGGGGTCTTCGAACGGTTCTTCTCCCGCCTGGGCCGCGGCGTGCCCTTCGTCGGCGGGATCCTCGGCGCCGTCATCGACGCCTGGATGATGCGGCAGATCGCCGCGCAAGCGCTCGCGGAGTTCCCGCGGGTCGAGACCTCGGGAGGCACTCCGTGAGCAAGGACGACACGCCCATCAGCGACCAGATCAAGCGGGCCGTCGACGACCTCGAGCTCGAGGCCAAGGTGCGCGACGCGGCGGTGGCCGCCGAGGAGGCCGTGCTCCGCGGCCTCGAGGCGACCGGGTCCTACCTCCGCGAGCACCGCGGCGACATCGAGGGCTTCTTCGACCGGGCCTTCGGCGCCATCGACCGCCAGACCGGTGGTCGGTACGCCGACCAGGTCGAGCAGGTGCGGGGCCAGCTCGTCGCGGGCGTCGCGAGCCTGGCCGACCGCGAGTGGGGACCGTCCGTGACGGCCGCACCCGCCGAGCCCGCCGAGCTGCCCGCGCCCGAGCCCCATGACGCGCCACGCGACGCCGAGAGCCCCGACGACGGCTGGGACGGGTCCACCGACCCGGTGTGAGGACGTACGAAGGCCCGGATCCGTGGATCCGGGCCTTCTCCCGCGGGTACGAGCGTGTCGCACCCGAGGTCCCCTGTGGTCCAGACGTTAGACCCCGGGGGGGTACCGTGCTTCACCCTTAGGGAGACTCCTCAGGCCGTCGTCCCGGGCTCGAGCCGCGCGCCCGGCCTCGACGTGCCGGCCCCGCCCGACGACGCTGTCGCGGCCGACGAGGGTGACCTCCTCGTCGCGGACGACCCGGCTCGAGGGCAGCTCACCGACCACGCTGTCGCGCGCGAAGACCGAGCGGTCGTCGGCGACCGTGGTGGTGACGCGGGCGCCGCGCTCCACCCGGCAGTCGGAGAAGAGCACCGAGTCCTCGACCCGGGCACCCTTCTCGACGACGACGCCCGGGCCGATGACCGAGCGGACGACCTCGCCCGCCACGTCGGCACCCGGCGAGACCAGCGAGTCCTCCACGTGGCAGCCGGTGCGCAGCCGGGCCGAGGTGCGGTCGTCCCAGTGGCTGATGATCGGGTACCCCGCGTGGTCGAACACGTCGACCTTGCCCGCGACCAGGTCGCGGTGCCCCTCGAGGTACGCGCCCGGGCGGCCGAGGTCGCGCCAGTACCCCGGCAGCGGCTCGGTCCGGACGGTGCCGCCGGAGATCAACCGGGGCAGGAGGTGCTCGCCGAAGTCGCCGAGCCCGCTGTCGGCGCTGCCGTCGCCGTCGTCGGCGTCCGCGCCGGCCTCGGCGCTCAGCTCGCGCCGCAGCTCGAACAGCGCCTCGAGCAGCGCCTCGGTGCGGTAGACGAAGATCTCGTTGGCGACCACGCCCGAGCTGGGCCGCGACACCTTGACCTCGACACCGGTCGCGACACCACCGCGGCCGGTGAGCACGACGACGTTCTCGCTCGCCTCGCGCTTGGTGACCTCCGAGGTCAGCACGGTGGCGTCGGCGCCGGAGTCCACGTGCCGCTCGATGACCGGCTCGAGGTCGGCCGCGAAGACGTGGTCGGCACTGGCCACCACGAGCGTCTCGGCGCCGAAGTGCATGAGGTCGCGGCTCATCCGCAGCAGCAGGTCGGCGTTGCCGTGCGCGAACTCGTCCTCGGTCGCCGGGCCGCTCCCGGACTGCGGCACCATCCGCCGGAACCCGCCGCGGTTGCGGTCCAGGCTCCACGGCCGGCCGCCCGAGAGGTAGTCGTCGATCGACGCGACCTGGTACTCCACGCTCACCCAGATGTCGACGAGCCCGGAGTTCGCCAGGCTCGACAGCACGAAGTCGATGAGGCGGTGGGTGCCGCCGTACGGCAGCACCGGCTTCGCCCGCTCCCGGGTGAGCACGTCCATCCGGGACCCCTGCCCGCCGGCCTGCACCAGCGCCAGCACCTCACCACGTCGCATGCGGGGCACCCTACGGGTGGCCGCAGGGCCCGCCCCTCAGCACGGCCAGCTCGCCGCGCTCGACGTCGAGGGTGGCGGTCGCCAGGGTCGCCGTGGCGAGCAGGTCGTCGGGCTCGGCCGCGTGCCGGCAGATCGGGCCGGCGTCGTCGTGGTGCGTGAGCGCGGCGTGGACGTCGGCCGCGGACGTGGGCGGGTGGTCGCCGAGGGTCGCGAGCAGGTGGTCACGGCGCACCCACGAGTTGTCGTCGAGGACGCCGCCCTGGCAGCCGGCCTCGCCCTCGGCGGAGACGAAGTGGTTGGTGCGGACGAGCAGCCCGGCCTCGGGCTTCACCTCGCCGACCCCCTCGGGGAAGGTCTCGAACGACGCGGCGTCACCCCCGCGGTCGACGACCGTGAGCGCCGAGGACGCCGAGAACGACAGGCTCCGGACCAGGTCGCGCGCCTCGTCGACGCTCGCGCAGTCCTCGAGGAGGGTCCGCAGCAGCACGTGCACCGGGAAGCCGATCCGCGGCTCGCCCACCTGCTCGTCCGCGCTGTGGTGGAGCATGTTGAGCATCACGCCGAGACCCGCGTCGTTGACGCCGATCTTGGCCAGCACGCCGTACTCCGTCAGCGTCGTCACCCGGCCGCCCGCGGCGGTGGGGAACGTCCAGACGAACCAGTTGGCGCGCATGTGCGGGTACCAGTCCCAGGTCTGCACGGCGAGCGGCGCACGGCCGGGGGCGCTCGACACGACGGTGCTGCACTCGGTGGTGTCGAGCCGCGGGGCGATCGCGCCCAGCACCTCGGTGCGGGCGTTGAGGGCCGCGATCTCCTCGACCCGACGGCCGGAGCCGGCCGCGATCCCGGCGATCTCCTCGGCGGCGCGGGCCGCCTGCGTCGTGATCGACTCCAGCGCGCGGCCGCCCCAGTAGGTCAGGTCGAAGTCCGGGTCGAGCCACTCCCAGAGGCGGCGGTACGACGCCACGGTCGCGGCCACCGGGCCGGCCTGGGCGGTGCCCAGCTCGACCCCGCGCTCGTACGGCTCGGTGGCGAGGCTGCTGAAGGTGACGAAGTCGGTCACGAGACCTAGTCAATCAGGGTGTGGTGCGGCGCGGTCCCCGACCGGCACCGTGGGCGGATGGCCGACAAGGACGAGCGCGACGAGACCGAGGCCGAGCGGCTCGACCGCAACTGGAACGACATGCTCCAGGAGCTGCGCGTCGTGCAGACGGGCGTGCAGCTGTTGTCCGGGTTCTTGCTGACGCTCCCGTTCACCACGCGCTTCGGCGACATCGACGTGTGGCAGCAGCGGCTGTACCTCACGCTGGTGCTGCTGGCGGGGCTGGCGATCGGCGTGACGCTGACGCCGATCATGATCCACCGCCGGGTCTTCGGTGAGCAGGTCAAGGACCGGGTGGTGGCCTCGGGCCACTTCTTCCTCCAGGTGGTGATGGTGCTGCTCGCGCTGATCATCATCGGCATCTCGACGCTCATCTTCAGCGTCGTGATCGGCTGGGAGGCCGCCCTGGTCGTCGCCGCCGGGTCGGCGGTGGTGCTCGTGGTGCTGCTCGTCGTCGTCCCCCTGCTGGTCGCCCGGCGCAACGCCCGGGCCTAGGGGTCGGGACGCGACAGCGCCCGGGGCGGAGAGCCCCGGGCGCCGGTCGTCAGTCAGTTGCCCACTCAGTTGTTGCCAGTCACTTGGTGAAGAGGCTGACTCCACCCGGGCCGACGAGCAGTCCGACGATGATCAGGACGATGCCCATCAGCGTCTGGCCACGGACCAGGGACACGATGCCCCAGACCACCAGGATCACTGCGAGGATCCACAGAAGAAAAACCATTGTGTTGCCGCTCCTTGTGAGTGCGATCTCTTGGGCCAAGGAATCAGTCGGGGCCCAGCGTGCGGCGGGAGGTGCCCACCGCACTACCTCCAATGAACCAGACGGAACAGGCCCGGCACAGTGCCCGATGGGGTGAGACCGGAGACAGTCTCCACCCGTGGGGGTGGAGACATGTGACTGAGTCACACATAGCGTCGGAGCCATGACCGAGACACTCACGACGACCATCAAGATCGACAACTGGGACGAGCAGCCGACCCAGGAGCACGACGACGGCACCAAGACGGCGCACGCCGTCGTCACCCTGACCGACGGCAACGACGGCCTGCGCTCCGGCCTCCTCGAGTCGGTCCTCCACTACGGCAGCGACGGGACGAGCGAGTACGCCGGCCTGATCCGCCTCGAGGCCGAGCTCGACGGGAAGAGCGGTGCGTTCACCGCGATCGGCGAGGGCACGTACGACGGCACGACGGCCAGCAGCACGATGCGGATCGTGGACGGCACCGGCGACCTCGCCGGCATCAGCGGCACCGTGTCGAGCAGCTCCACCCAGGACGACTACCCGAACATGCCCCTGGTGATCGAGTACTCGCTCGGGTGAGCGACCCCGCGGACGCGCAGCGCGCCCTGGCCAACGTGCTGGGCGCGCTCGCGCTCGTCGTCACCGACGAGCTCGGCCGGTCGGTGACCGACGACGTCGGGTCCGTGACCGATGCCGCGGCCCTCTCGGCCCTGGCCCAGTTCCTCGACGGCGCCACGGTCGACCGGGTCCACCAGGTGCTGGGCCTGACGCCGTCGGGGGCGGTCCGCCTCGTCGACCGGCTCGAGGGTGCCGGTCTGGTCACCCGGTCGCCCGGTCCCGACGGGCGCAGCCGCGCCGTCCGGCTGACCGACGCGGGCCGCGAGCGCGCGCGGGCGGTCGGCGGTGCCCGGTCGGCGTACCTCTCGGGGTTGGTCGGCGGCCTGGAGCCCGCGGAGGTCGAGGTCCTGCGAGGCCTGCTGGCGAAGGTGATGGCCGCGGTCGTCGGCAGCAAGGACGGCGGGGCCTGGACCTGCCGGCTGTGCGACCTGACCGCGTGCCGCCGCGCCCAGGGCGAGTGCCCGGCTCTCAACGCCGCCCAGGAGAGGTTCGGCCAATGAGGTCGGTTGGGCCGGGCCGCAAGACTGACCGGGTGCCGGAGCTCCCCGAGGTCGAGTCAGCCCGCGCCGTGATCGAGCGCTCCGCCCTCGGCCGGCGCATCGACGACGTCGACGACACCGACACCTGGGTCTGCCGGCCGCACTCGCCCGGCGAGATCCGCGCCGCCCTGCTCGGCCGTCGGCTCGTCGCCGCCCACCGACGCGGCAAGTCGATGTGGGTCGAGACGTCCGGCGACCACGTCCTCGGCATCCACCTGGGCATGAGCGGCCGCATCCTCGTCACCGAGCGCGGCGGTGGCGTCGACGAGGGCGGCGACTACGTCGGCACCCGCCCGCAACGGACGCCCATCAAGCCCGAGTGGGACCGTTTCACCCTGCACTTCGCGGACGGCGGCGCGCTGCGGCTGTTCGACAAGCGTCGCCTCGGCCGGGTCCGCCTCGACCCCGACATCGAGGCCCTGGGCCCGGACGCCGGCGAGGTCCGGCTTGCGGACTTCCGGACGCTGGTCGGTGCGTCGCGGACGCCGGTGAAGGCGCGCCTGCTCGACCAGCACGCGGTCGCCGGCGTCGGGAACCTGTTGGCCGACGAGGTGCTGTGGCAGGCAGCGATCGCTCCCGAACGACCGGCCGACGAGCTCGACACCGACGCCGTGGCCCGGCTGCACCGCGAGCTGCGCACGGCGATCCGCCACGCCATCAAGCGCGGCGGGGTCCACACCGGCGAGGTGATCGCGCACCGCAAGGCCGGCGGCCACTGCCCGCGCTGCGGCGCGCCGATGCGGCGTACGCAGGTCGGCGGCCGCACCACCTGGGCCTGCTCGGTCGAGCAACCGGCTGGCTAGGCGGACCGGCGCAACCACCGGGCCAGCAGCGGGAGCGCGGCCAGGATCAGCAGCAGCCGCAGCAGCTGGACGGCCATCACGTACGTCGCGTCGGCGCCGGCGTCGGCCGCGATCGCGAGGACGGCGAACAGGCCGCCGGGCGTGGTGGCGAGGTACGCCGTCAGCGCGTCGACCGGAGTGAGCCAGGCGAGCAGCGCACCCAGCCCGGCCGTCGCGGCGATCAACGCGAGCACGATCAGCACCACGACGGGCAACATCCGGCCGATCGCGGAGAGGCTGGCGCGGTCGAACCTCAGCCCCACCTGGACGCCGATGACGGCGAACGCGACCCACTGCAGCCAGGTCGGCACCGCCACGGGGCCGAGCCAGCCGGCGGCCGCGATGGTGGCCGAGATCGCCAGCGGGCCGAGGAGCGCCATCGTGGTCACCGGCAGCAGCCGTGCCAGCAGCAGGCCGCCGACGAGGCTGATCGCCACGAAGGTCAGGTCGCCCGTCGAGGACGTCTCCTCCAGGGCCAGCGCGCCGCGGCCGCTCGGTGGGTGGAACACGAGCCCGGTCACCAGCGGCATGGTGACGAGCACGAGCAGCACGCGGAGGTACTGCACCACGGTGACGACGCGGTCGTCGGCCCCGAGCTCGCGCGCCACGGCCACCACGCCGGAGGCGCCGCCGGCGATGAGGGCGAACACGCCGGTCGTCGGCGAGACGTCGCGGCGGAGGGCCAGCACCCGGCCGGCGGCGATGCTCAGCAGGACGGTGCCCAGCACGACGAGCAGGATCGAGGCGCTGTCGGACCCCATCCGGCGCAGGGTGGTGACGTCGACCAGGGCGCCGACCGTGATGCCGACCAGTCCTTGTGCCACCCGGAACGACCAGGTCGGCAGGGCGAGCGGCGTCCGCGAGGTCAGCGCGTGCGCCATCCCACCGAGCACCGCTCCGAAGAGCACGGGCGAGGGCACGGCCAGCACGGCGAAGGCCGCGCAGGCGACGACGCCGACTGCGACGACGACGGTCGCCGCCTGCAGAGTCGAGCGCTCGCGACCGGCCATCGGTGACACCCTAGGCGGGTGAGCGAGCTGCGCATCGTCCCCAGCAACGAGGCGGACTGGGACGACGTGGCGACCGTGTTCGGCGACCGCGGACCGGGCGCGCGCTGCTGGTGCCAGCGCTACAAGCTCTTCCCGGGCGAGTCGTTCGCAGCCCTCGGACCCGACGTGCTGGCCGAGCGGATGCGCGAGCAGACCCGGTGCGGCGAACCGTCGGCAGACTCGGCCAGCGGCCTGGTGGCCTACCTCGGCGACGAGCCCGTCGGCTGGTGCGCGGTCGAGCCGCGGCCGGCGTACCACGGGCTCCTGCGCAAGACCTTCCGCATCCACTGGGAGGGCCGCGACGAGGACCGCGACGACGAGTCGGTCTGGTCGGTCACCTGCCTGTTCGCGCGGGCGGGGTACCGCAAGCGCGGCGTCGCCCGCGCCCTCGCCGAGGCCGCGGTCGAGCACGCCCGCACCCACGGAGCGCGCGCCGTGGAGGCGTACCCGATCGTGGTGAAGAACGTCATCGACGAGGAGCTCCACGTCGGCACCGAGTCGATGTTCGCCGACGCCGGGATGACCGTGGTCAGTCATCCGAGCAAGCGGCGCGTGGTGATGCGCCTGGACTTCTCCTAGAGATCGAGCCCGAGCCGCTCGGCGAGCTCGCCGGCCTCGACGCCGTACGTCGTCAGCAGCCGCGCGCCGTCCGGTCCGAGCTCGAACGTCGCGAGGTCGGTGTAGAGGCGGGTCACGCAGGCCAGCCCGGTGAGCGGGTAGGTGCACGCCTCGACGAGCTTGGGTGAGCCGTCCTTGGCGAACAGCGTCATCATCACGAAGACCTGCTTGGCGCCGATCGCGAGGTCCATCGCGCCGCCGACCGCGGGGATGGCGTCGGGCGCGCCGGTGTGCCAGTTGGCCAGGTCGCCGGTCACCGAGACCTGGAAGGCGCCGAGCACGCAGACGTCGAGGTGGCCGCCGCGCATCATCGCGAAGGAGTCGGCGTGGTGGAAGTACGCCGCCCCCGGCAGCTCGGTGACCGCCTGCTTGCCGGCGTTGGTCAGGTCCCAGTCCTCGTGACCGGGCTCGGCGGCCGGACCCATGCCGAGCATGCCGTTCTCGGTGTGCAGCACGACCCCGGACTCGGTGGTCAGGTGGTCGGCGACCTTGGTGGGCTGGCCGATGCCGAGGTTGACGAAGGAGCCGGGCGGGATGTCGGCGGCGACGGCGGCCGCGATCTGGTCTGTCGTCCTCGATGACTCGCTCATGCCACCACCACCCGGTCCACGAAGATGCCCGGAGTCACGACGGCCTCGGGGTCGATGCCGCCGATGTCGACGAGCTCGCGTACCTCGGCGACGACGGTCGTGGCCGCGGTCGCCATCACCGGCCCGAAGTTGCGGGCCGTCTTGCGGAAGACGAGGTTGCCGGCCCGGTCCGCCCGGAGCGCGCCGATGAGGGCGACGTCGCCGCGGATCGGGTACTCGAGCACGTAGGTCCGCCCCTCGATCTCGCGGGTCTCCTTGCCCTCGGCCAGCGGCGTGCCGACGCCCGTGGGGCAGAAGAACGCGCCGATGCCGGCCCCGGCCGCGCGCATCCGCTCGGCCAGGTTGCCCTGGGGCACGAGCTCGAGCTCGATCGCGCCGCGGCGGTAGAGGTCGTCGAAGACCCAGGAGTCGTGCTGGCGCGGGAACGAGCAGATGACCTTGCGCACCCGTCCCTTGGCGAGCAGCGCGGCCAGGCCGGTGTCGCCGTTGCCCGCGTTGTTGTTGACGATCGTCAGGTCGCTCGCACCCTGGCGGATCAGCGCGTCGATGAGCGCGATCGGCATGCCGGCGAGGCCGAAGCCGCCGATCAGGACCGTCGCGCCGTCGGCCACGTCGGCAACCGCCTCGTCCGCGGTGTCGAGGAACGCCGTTCTCACCCCGATTTCTCCGCGTTCTCCAGCACGACCGCGAGGCCCTGCCCGACGCCGATGCAGATCGCGGCGACCCCCCACCGGTCGCCGGACTCGCGGAGCCGGTGGGCGAGGGTGCCGAGCACCCGACCGCCGGAGGCGCCGAGCGGGTGGCCGATCGCGATGGCGCCGCCCTTGGTGTTGACGATGTCGGGGTCGACCTTCCAGAGGTCCACGCACGCCAGGGACTGCACGGCGAACGCCTCGTTGAGCTCGACCGCGGCGACGTCGTCCCAGGTGATGCCCGCGCGGGCCAGGGCCTGGGTCGACCGCCTCGACCGGCGCGATCCCGAAGTCCTGCGGGACGAGCGCGAAGGTGCCGCGACCGGCGATGCGCGCGAGCGGGTCGACGCCGATCGCGTCGCGGGCGGCCTCGGAGCCGAGCAGCACCGCCGAGGCGCCGTCGTTGAGCGGGGAGGCGTTGGCCGGCGTGATGGTGCCATCCGTACGGAACGACGGCTTGAGGCCGGCCAGCTTCTCCGCGGTGGAGCCGGGGCGGATGCCCTCGTCCCTCGTCAGGTCCACGCCGTCCACGGGCACGACCAGGTCGTCGTAGAAGCCGTCGTTCCAGGCCGCGTCGGCGAGGTTGTGGGAGCGGGCGGCGAACTCGTCCTGCCGCTGCCGCGAGATGCCGAACCGGTCGGCCAGCTGCTCGTTGGCCTCGCCGAGCGAGACGGTCCACTCGGCCGGCATCCGCTCGTTCACGAGCCGCCAGCCCAGCGTCGTCGAGACCGCGGTGACGTTGCCGGCCGGGAAGGCGCGCGACGGCTTGGGCAGCACCCACGGTGCGCGGGTCATCGACTCGACGCCTCCGGTGAGCACGATCTCCGCGTCGCCCGACTCGATGGTGCGCGAACCCGCCATCGCAGCGTCCAGCGACGAGCCGCAGAGCCGGTTCACCGTGACGGCGGGCACCGACGTCGGCAGGCCGGCCAGCAGCACGGCCATCCGGCCGACGTTGCGGTTGTCCTCACCGGCCCCGTTGGCGTTGCCCCAGACGACGTCGGCGATCCGCTCGGGGTCGAGGTCCGGCGCCTTGGCGAGCACGCCGGTGATCGCGGTGGCGGCCAGGTCGTCGGGACGTACGTCGGCCAGCGCGCCGCCGAACCTCCCGAACGGCGTCCGCGTGGCGGCGTAGACATAAGCGGCGGTCACTGGTCCTCCTCGTCGCGGACCTGCTGGGCGATGCGGAAGGCGCTGTTGGCAGCGGGCACCCCGCAGTAGATCGCCGTCTGCAGCAGGACCTCCTTGATCTCGTCCCACGTCAGGCCGTTGCGGCGGGCGGCGCGCAGGTGCAGCGCCAGCTCCTCGTGATGGCCGCCGCCGACCAGGGCCGTGAGCGTGATCATCGAGCGGCTGCGCCGGTCGAGCCCGGGCCGGGTCCAGATCCCACCCCAGGCGTAGGTCGTGATGAAGTCCTGGAACTCGCGGGTCAGGTCGGTGGCTCCCGCCAGCGACCGGTCGACGTGCGCGTCGCCGAGGACCTCGCGGCGGACGGTCTCCCCGTCACTCCGCTCGGCGGTGTCAGGGTTCTCGAGGCTCTCGCCTCGCACGTGCCGGCGGATCAGTCGCGCGACGTCGGCCGGCCGCTCGGCCGGGGCGAGGTGCGAGGCGTCGTCGAGGACGACGAGCCGTCCGTCCTTCACCCCGTCGGCGATGGCCTGCAGCAGAGCCGGCGGGGTCACGGGGTCCTGCGCGCCGGCGATCGCCAGCACCGGCTGGGTGATCTCGGCCAGCCGGTCGCGGACGTCGAAGGCCGCGAGCGCGTCGCAGACCTGGACGTACCCGGCGTCGGCGGCGTCGGCGAGCGCGTGCAGCAGCGCGCTGGCCCGTCTGGGGTGCTGCTCCATGAAGCCGGCGGCGAACCACCGCTCCGCCGACGCGGAGACGAGGCCCGACGTGCCCGACTTCTTGACCTGCTCGACGCGGGTCGACCAGCTGGTGGCGTCACCGATGCGCGCGCCGGTGCAGGCGAGCGTGGCGGCCGAGACGCGGTCGGGATGGTCGAGCAGGAGCTGCAGGCCGACGGCGCCGCCGACCGAGACGCCGGCGTAGGCGAACGGCGTCCCCGGATCGCCGCGCTGCTCCTGGACGTCGGCGACGAGCGCCAGCACGCCCTCGGCCAGCTCGGCGATGGTGAGTGGCTCGTCCGGCACGGACCGGTTGTGGCCGTGGCCGGGGAGGTCCCAGGCGAGCACGTCGAAGTCGTCGGCCAGGTGGTGCGCGCAGTCGGTCCACAGGGCGCCGGCGCTGGTGCCGAGGGACGGTCCGAGGACCAGCAGCGGCAGCTCCGCGCGGTGGCGGGCGCCGGACATCCGGACGCCGGTGACGACGGGGGTCATGCGAGCACTCCTGCCGCTCGGGCCAGCGGGGCCTCGATGAAGGCGTCGGCGGCGCCGACGTAGTCGCCCGAGGGCGTGTGGCCCGCGAGGTCCGCCATGGCGCGTTGCTCGGAACGTACGGCGTCGCTCGCGGCCTCGAGGGTGGCGGCCATCCGGTCGGCGCGTACCTCGAGGCCCGCCAGCAGCTCGGTGGTCTGGCCGGCGGCCACGACGGTCCGCCGCAGCAGGGTCCGCAGGGTGTCCCACTCGGCGTGCCAGGCCCCGGCGGGGCGTTCGTCGCCGGCGTCCGCAGCGGCGACGTGGAGGGTCGCGGCGAGGCCCGGGCTGCTCAGCGCGGTGCGACGGACGAGCGTGGCGAGCACCGGGTTCGCCTTGTGCGGCATGGTCGACGACGTGCCGCCGCGCGCCTTCGGCGAGCTCGCCGATCTCGGGTCGGCTGAGGGTGAGGACGTCGGTGGCGATGCGGCCCCAGGCATCGGTGCAGCCCGTCGCCGCGTCGCCGAGCCGGGTGACCGTGGATCGCGTGGTGTGCCACGGCGTCGAGGCGGTCAGGCCCAGCGCGGTGGCCAGCTCGAGCGACAGCGAGGTGGCCGCGCCGACCGGGTCGTCGAGGTCGCCCGCGAGCTCGACGGTCGCGGCCAGGGTGCCGGCAGCGCCCCCCACCTGCACCGGGAGGACGAGCGCCGAGGTGGCGTCGTACGCGTCGAGGACGCCGGTCAGCCAGCCCGCCGCCTTCAGGCCGAACGTCGTGGGCACGGCGTGCTGGGTGAGGGTACGGGCGACCATCGGCGTCCGGCGGTGGCGCTCGACCAGCTCGGCCAGCAGCCGCACCTGCTCGCGCAGCGCGGTGGTGACCACGCCGACGGCGTCGCGGGCGCACAGCATCAGGGCGGTGTCGACGACGTCCTGGCTGGTGAGGCCGCGGTGCAGCCACGCGGCCCCGTCGGCGCTGACGTCCGCGAGTGCGGCGCGCAGCACGTCGACCAGGGCGGCGGCGGGGTTGCCGCCGCGCTCCGACGCGGACGCGACGACGGGGAGGTGCTGGAGGCCGACGAGCCGCTGGAGGTCGAGCTTGGCCACGCCGGCCGGCGCGATGCCGGACCCGGCCAGCGCGTCGAGCCACGCCTCCTCGACGGCGACCATCGCCGCGAGGAAGGCCTCGTCGGAGAAGAGGTCGCCGGCGCGCTCGTCGCCCGGCCAGAGGAGGTTGCTCATCCCGTCAGTCTTGCGTGCCCGAGTGGGAGAGGAACACCGTCTCGCCCTCGCCCTGGTCGTCGGCCTGCAGGCGGATGTCGAACACGAAGCCGTGGTCGTCGGCCTCGGCGACCAACGTCGCCCGCTGGTCGTCGGGCAGCGAGGCGAGCAGCCGGTCGTGGGGATGGCCCGGAAGGTAGGCCCGGGTGAACAGCCGGTCGAGCAGCCCGCGCGCGAACACGGTGATGGCGAAGAACGGCGGGTCGCCGTGCTGGCTCGACCCCGGGCGAGTGACGCCCGGCGTCACGGTGGTGAAGGAGTACGTGCCCGTGCGGTCGGTGGCCGCGCGGCCCCAGCCGGTGAAGGTGTAGCCGTCGCGGCGCAACGAGCCCGACCGCTGGACGACCAGCCCGTCGGCGTCGGCCTGCCAGAGCTCGAGGAGCGCGTCGGGGACCGGCTCGCCGGCCCCGTCGAGCACCCGCCCGTGCAGCCGGATCGCGCCCGGGCTGCCGGGTGGCACCAGGGCCGAGTCGCCGTCGTACTCGAGACCGAACGCGAAGAACGGCCCGACGGTCTGGCCGGGCGTCGGCGGGCTCGTCACTCCTCCTCCTCGAGGGGCGTGGCCGCCGAGCCGGTGAGCACGATGTCCCAGCGGTAGCCGGTGCACCACTCGGCCTCGGTGAGGTCGTGGTCGTACGTCGCCACCAGCCGCTCGCGGGCCTGCGGGTCGACGATCGACTGGTAGATCGGGTCGAGGGCGAACAGCGGGTCGCCGGGGAAGTACATCTGGGTCACCAGCCGCTGGGTGAAGTCGGTGCCGAACAGCGAGAAGTGGATGTGCGCCGGCCGCCAGGCGTTGTGGTGGTTGCGCCACGGGTACGGGCCCGGCTTGATGGTCGTGAACTCGTAGCCGCCGTCGTCGTCGGTGAGGCAGCGGCCCATGCCGATGAAGTTCGGGTCGAGGGGCGCCGGGTGCTGGTCGCGCTGGTGGATGTACCGCCCCGCCGCGTTGGCCTGCCAGACCTCGACGAGCTGGCGGCGTACCGGGCGGCCGTCGCCGTCCAGGACGCGCCCGGCCACCTTCATCCGCTCGCCGACCGGCTCGCCGCCGCGCTGGATGGTCAGGTCGGCCTCGAGCGGCCCGACGTCGCGCTCGCCGAAGACCGGGCTCCACGGCTCCACACCCTCGGGGTCCACCTGGACCGGGCTCTTGGTCGGGTGGCGCAGCAGGCTGGAGCGGTACGGCGGGTAGTCGAGGCGGACGTCGGTCTCGACGGCACCGGCGCTCGCGTACTCCTGCGAGAGCAGCGCGATCTCCGCGCTGATGTCGGCCTGGGTGGTCACGGGGACACCGTAGGGTCGCGCTGGGTCGCTGCCTGGCGCCGCCTTCCGCTGAGTGAAATACTCTCCACGTGGCCGGCAACACCACGACCCCCGGGGCCAGCGTCACCTCGCGTGCGCTGGCGCTCCTCGGCGCGTTCGACGAGGAGCACCGGCGGCTCTCGCTGACCGCCCTGGCGACACGGGCGGAGCTGCCGGTACCCACCGCGCACCGACTGGTCGGCGAGCTGGTCGAGTGGGGAGCGCTCGCGCGGTCGACGTCGGGTGAGTACGTCGTCGGCCGGCGGCTGTGGGACCTCGGGATGCTCGCGCCGGTGCAGGCGGGCCTGGTCGAGACGGCGTCGCCGTACCTCCACGACCTCTACGGCGCGACCCTCGCCACCGTGCACCTCGCCGTCCGCGACGGCGACGAGGTGCTGTACCTCGACCGGCTGCGCGGCAACACGTCGGTCCCGGTCGTCAGCACCGTCGGGTCGCGGCTCCCGATGCACGCGACGGGGGTGGGCAAGGTGCTGCTGGCCCACGCGCCGGCTGACGTGCAGGCGCGGGTGCTGGCCGACCTCTACCGCGTGACGGCGTACACCGTCAGCCAGCCGGGTCGCCTCCGCCGCCAGCTCGCCCAGGTGCTGCGCGACGACTACGCCACCACGCAGGAGGAGATGAGCCTCGGTGCGTGCTCGGTGGCCGTCCCGGTCCGCCACGGGGACGAGGTGGTCGCCGCCCTCGGGCTGGTCGTCCCCAGCCTCAAGCGGGACAGGCCCAGGCTCGTCACGGCGCTGACGGTGGCGGCGCGGGGCATCGGTCGCGCCCTGGAGTTCCGGCCAGCGGAAGCCCCGGATCGCCGAGGGGTGTCGTGACCGCGACCCTGACCACCATGGACGAGGTGCGCACCCAGGTCGCCATCATCGGTGCGGGCCCGGCCGGCATGCTGCTGTCGCACCTGCTCGCGGCCGAGGGCATCGAGTCGGTGGTCGTGGAGACGCGCACGGAGGCAGTACGTCGCGTCCCGGATCCGCGCCGGCATCCTGGAGCAGTCGACCGTCGACCTGCTGCGCGCGACCGGCTTGGGCGAGCGGCTCGACGCGGAGGGGCACCAGCACCGCGGCATCTACCTCCAGTGGCCCGGCGAGCGTCACCACCTCGACTTCGTCGACCTGACCGGGCGGTCGGTGTGGGTCTACGGCCAGACCGAGGTGCAGAAGGACCTCGTCGCCGCGCGCACCGCTGCCGGTCAGCAGGTGTTCTACGAGGTCGCCGACACCGCCTTGCACGACCTGAGCAGCGACCGACCGTCGGTGACGTTCACCTCGCCGTCCGGGTCGTCGGTCCGCGTGGTCGCGGACGCGATCGCCGGCTGCGACGGTTCGTTCGGGCCGTCGCGGGGCGCCGTACCGGAGCCGGTGCGCCAGTCGTGGGAGCGGCTCTACCCCTACTCGTGGCTCGGCATCCTGGCGAACGTCGCTCCGTCGACCGACGAGCTCATCTACGCCTGGCACCCGGACGGGTTCGCGCTGCACTCGATGCGCTCCGACACCGTGTCCCGCTTCTACGTGCAGGTGCCCAACGACACCCCGATCGGCGAGTGGTCCGACGACCGGATCTGGGAGGCGCTCGCCACCCGCCTCGGCCACGGCCAGGACGGCTGGTCGCTCGAGACCGGCCCCGTCACCAGCCGCGCCGTGCTGCCGATGCGGTCGTTCGTCGCCACCCCGATGCGCCACGGCCGGCTGTTCCTCGCCGGCGACGCCGCGCACATCGTCCCGCCCACCGGCGCCAAGGGCCTCAACCTCGCGGTCGCCGACGTCGCCCTGCTCGCTCCCGCCCTCGCCGGCCTCGTCCGCGGCTCGTCCGCGCTCGCGGACGCCTACTCCGACACCGCCCTGCGCCGCGTCTGGCGCTGCACCCACTTCTCCTGGTGGATGACCTCCATGCTCCACACCTCCGGCGACCCGTTCGACGCCGAGCTCCAGCTGTCCCAGCTCCGCTGGGTCTGCTCCTCCGACGCCGGCGCCGCCGGGCTGGCCGAGAACTACGCCGGGCTGCCGATCGGCTTCTGACCTGGCTGGCTGAGTCATCCGACTCGTGTGCCTCACGCAGCGCCACAGCGCGTTCTCAGGCACACGACCCGAATCTCAGCGGGGCGGCGGTGATCCCAGGCATGGCAGCGCGCGATGCCGCCACGTCTTGTCGCGCCGTACCTCGCCCCCAAGACTCGACGGCATGAGCACCCGTCCGCGTCGCGTCGTCACCGGTCACACTCCCGACGGCGTGTCCGTGGTGGTCAGCGACGGGCCGGTGCCGGTGAGCCGCGAGCTCCCCGACGACGGCGTCGCGTTCCACGAGATCTGGAACACGACGGGGGCGCCGGCGAGCGTCGACGCGCGGGAGGAGGTCGAGCCGACCGAGCGCGACCTGACCGTGCCGCCGCCTCCGCACGGCACCAAGATCCGGATCAACGAGTTCCAGCCCGGTCACCTCGACGAGCGCGGTCTCCAGTCGCCGGTGCACCGGACGGAGTCGATCGACTACGGGATCGTGCTCGAGGGCGAGATCACGCTGGTGCTCGACGACTCCGAGGTGACCCTGCGCGCGGGCGACGTGGTGGTGCAGCGGGGCACGGACCACGCCTGGGCCAACCGCAGCGACGCGGTCACCAAGGTCGCGTTCATCCTCGTCGACGGCGCGTTCACGCCCGACCTGCTCGCGACCCTGCCCGACGGCGCGTTCGACCGGGTCAGCCGGAAGGGGCCTCGGGACTGAACGGCGGCGCGACACCCCAGCCCCACCGCGGCACGGGCGCGTGCTCGAAGGGCTCCGCGCCGGGCTGCGAGTTGCCGAGCGCCAGCCGGGTGCCCCACTCGACGTACCCCACGAACGCCGCCCGGAACTCCGGGTCGTCGGGCAGCCCCGCGTCGTCCGCGGCCAGGCTCATCAGCGAGGCGAACCTGAACCGCTGGTCCGGGGTGATCCCCAACCCGCGGTGGTGGTCGAGCATCCGCTCGTAGCCACCGAGGGGCGTGTACGCCGCCGGGCCACCGAACACCTCGACCCACCACGTCGTCACGTGCGAGCGGTGCTCCTCCGAGACGCCGCCGGGGAACAGCGGCGAGAGCAGGTCGTCGCGCTCGACCCGGTCGTAGAACGCGTCGATCAGCCGCCGGAAGGCGTCGCCGCCACCGGCCCAGTCGTAGAGCGAGGGTTCCGGCGTAATCATGTAATCATCATGCTCGACCGCTGGTCACGCCGTCGAGCGTGGAATCAGACGACGACGCGGACGGGCTGCAGGCGCGGCCCGAGCAGGCCCTCGCGCCGCGCACAGAGCGTGGCGATCGCGATGGTGGCGGCCGCCGCGGACATGTTGACCGCCAGCACCGTCACGCTCTTGATGAGCACGAAGTCCTCCAGCGACTGCGACTGCAGCAGCCAGAGCGTGAACGACGCCTTGCCGATGCAGAGCACCGCCCACATGACGGTGAGGTTGCGGAACAGGCGCTGGACGCGCGGGCGCAGCCTCAGCTCCTCGGTCATCGGGTAGAAGTCACCGGCCAACCGGGCCACCAACGGCCGAGCGGTCGCCAGCGACAGCAGGAACGTCGTCCCGACGACCATGTCGCTGATGATCGGCTGGAGGAAGTACAGGAACGTGCTGCCGGCGGCCAGCGAGACGACCGTCCGCAACGTGATGAGGGTGGCCGTGATGATCAGCAGCCCCGACGTACGTCGCCCGGTCACCGCCCGCCAGGTGATCGCGCCGTACGACCAGCACAGCGCCACCAGGATCGCCGTCCACACGCCGGCCAGCACGAACGTCGTGTAGAAGAGCACCGCCGGGATGAGGCAGGCGACCAGCAGGCTGAGCGACACGCGGCGCACCACGGCACCCAACGTCGGGCACGCGTGGTGCGCTTCGTCGACCGCTGGGGCCGGGTTCGTCACCGCAAGGGACACAGGGGTCCTGTCCTGCCGGTCGCGCCGGCTGAGATCTGGCCCACCGGGGATGGTGCCCGTGGGGCACCCGGGGGGATTCCCTCGGTGGTGAAACCGACGCTATGAGGTGGGCACCGGCGGGGTCCGGGCTTCGGCCCGAAATAGCCTACTTGGGCCATGACCCTAGTCCTCACTGACCATCCCCGCTCCGATCGTCCAGATCATGACGGGAGCACCGCCGACCAGCCGCCGTCGACGACGAGGTTCGCACCCGTCACGTAGGACGCCTCGTCGCTCGCGAGGAAGCGCGCGCACCGGGCCACCTCCTCAGCCTGTCCTACCCGCCCTAGCGGGATGGCGCGGGCGATGTCGCGCATCGGGTGGTCGTCGGCGAGCAGGTCGCCGCGGGTGGCCGGCGTCTCGACCATGCCGGGGCTGACGCAGTTGACCCGGATGCCGTACGGCGCGCCCTCTGCGGCGAGCTGCTTGGTCATCGCGACGACCCCGCCCTTGGTGACGGTGTGGGCGACGCGCGCGTTCGACATCGAGCCGGTGATGCCGGCGGTCGAGCCGACCAGCACCACGGCTGGGTGGCTGGACAGCTTGAGGTGGCGCCAGGCGTGCTTGACCGGGAGGAACACCACGTCGAGCTCGTGCCGGAGGTTGAAGTCCCAGTCCTCCTTGGTGATCTGCTCCAGTGGGCCGAACCGGGTGGCGCCGGCGTTCGCGTACAGCACGTCGATGCCGCCGTGTGCCTCCGCGGCCGCGTCGACCCATCGGCGTACGGCGTCCTCGTCGGTCAGGTCGACCGGCTCGCTGCCGTCGACCGGCCGGATGTCGCAGCCGACCACGGTGGCGCCGGCCTCCGCGAAGAGCCGCTCGGCCGCGGCGCCCATGCCACCCGCGGTGCCGGTGATCAGCACGACGCGGCCGGCGAGGCTCATGCCAGCTCGTTGAAGCGGTCCTCGATCCAGTCCGCGGTGTACGCGCCGACGTGCGGCAGGTGGTCGAGGCCGACGTGCTCGGTCGCACCCTCCTCGGGCGTGAAGATGCGCAGCTCGCGGTTCGGGCTGTTGACGGCCTGGTCGTAGGACTGGTGGGCGTACTCGACGGGGATCTGGCGGTCGTTCTGGCCGTGGGTGATCAGGAACGGCACGGTGATCTGCTCGACGATGCCGTTGAGGTGCACGTCCTCGGCGGCCTTGATGAACGTCTCGACGTCGTCGTAGCCCCAGACCCAGAGCACGTGCTCCCAGTAGTGCGGGACCGGGTTCTCGCCCTCGCGCTCGAGCCGGCGCTTCTGCACCTCGCCCCAGTTGTGGTTGGCGCCCCAGGCGACGACGAGCGCGAGCCGCTTCTCGAACGCCGCCGCGCGCGGGGCGTAGTACCCACCCAGCGACCAGCCCGCGAGCCCGATCCGGCGCCGGTCGACGTCGTCGCGCGTCTCGAGGTAGTCGACGCACGCCTTCGCCCAGTCCTCGGTCTCGACGCGGGACTTGAGGCCGAGGAACCTCAGCGCCTCACCGCTGCCGGGGCAGTCGACCATCAGCGTGGAGATGCCGCGCTGGGCCAGCTCCTGCGGCCAGCCCGAGGTGTACATGTGCTCCTTGGTCGAGTCGAGCCCGTTCCACATGATCATCGTCGGCGCGGGCGTGCCGTCCGCGACGCTCGGCCTCGAGGAAGTACGCCGGCAGCTCGCTGCCCTCGAACGGGATGCTCACCCGCGCTGGTCGCCGGGTCGACGAGGTCGAACGACTTCTGCATCGCGTCGAGACCCTCTTGGTAGAACGGGATCCGCTCCGGGTCCTTCGAGCTCAGCATCCGCTCGGCCTGACAGACGTACGCCGCGGACCGGAAGTACTTCTGGCCGGCGGTCCGGTGGTGCCCGGCCGCCTCGGCCTCCCGCGCCTGGTCGGCCACCTGGTCGGCCACCCGCTTCCAGGCCAGCATCAGGTCCCGTGTCCCAGCGTCCCCCTTGGCCGCTGCGTCACGGATCGGCCGGCAGGCCCGGTCCACCTCGTCGATCGCGCCCCCGCTGTTGAGGGTCGCCGCGACGCCGAGGCTCCAGATGTAGTTGGTCGGGAAGTACTCGAACATGCCGCCCACTCTCCCCGTCGCGCGCCCGCCCGGGAACGAGCGGCTGGTGATGCGAGGTATCCAGGCGGCTCGGTTCCGTCCGATCCGCCGACGCACGGAGGAGAATGCGCCTCGCACGCGTGCACCGACCTGGTCGCGGTCGCGCTCACGGCCGTGCCGAGGTACCCCGGCACCGCCAAGCCCAGCGACCGGATCGAGAACGCCGTCCGTCGCCGGCTGCTGACGCCTGCCACGGCTCCCCGTCGGACTGACGCCTGTCACAACCGCTGCCCGCCGTTCGTCCTACCGTGTGAGAGCGGATCGGCATCGGGTCGACCGCCCCACGACCGGAAGGGACCGCCATGCCTCCCAAGAAGAAGTCCGACGGGTTCAGCGCCGAGGAGCGAGCCGCGATGAAGGAGCGCGCCGAGGAGCTGCGCGCCGAGGGCAAGAAGGGCGCCAAGAAGGCCGACGGTCTGCAAGCCGTCCTCGAGGCGATCGAGAAGATGGCGCCCGAGGACCGCGCGATCGCCGAGCGGGTGCACGTCGCGATCACCACCCACGCGCCCGAGCTGGCGCCGAAGACGTGGTACGGCATGCCGGCCTACGCCAACGCGGACGACAAGGTCGTCGTGTTCTTCCAGGACTCGGGCAAGTTCAAGTACCGCTACTCGACCCTCGGCTTCCAGGACGCCGCCAACCTCGACGACGGCGACATGTGGGCCGCGTCGTACGCCCTGCTGAAGTGGACCCCGAAGGTCGAGAAGCAGGTCGTCGCCCTGGTGAAGTCGGCCGTCTCCTGACGGTCAGCGGGTGGCCACGGCCTCCCGCGCCGCGGCCTCGTTGCGGCTCGTCTGACGCTCCGCCGACACGACGACCGCCACGGCCCCGACCACGATCGCGCCGCCGACCAGGACCGCCCAGGTGACCGACTCCGAGAGGATCAACCAGCCGAGGAACACGGCCACGACCGGGTTCACGTACGCGTAGGTGGCGACGAGCGAGATCGGCGCGACGCTGAGCACCCACACGTACGCCGTGAAGGCGACCACCGAGCCGAAGGTGACGAGGTACGCCCAGGCGAGCCACGCGTCGAGCGGCGCCGAGGTCGGCAGCAGGTGCTCGCCACGGACGGCGGCGAAGAGCAACAGCCAGACGGACCCGAACAGCATCTCGTAGACGGTCAGGACGAAGGCGTCCTTCGGCAGCGTCAGCCGCGGCGTCGACCACGACCCGAACGACCAGAACACCGTGGCGCACATGATGATCAGGCAGGCGCCGACCGCCACGTCGCCCTCGATGCCCTGCGAGGCGATGAGCAGGACCAGGCCGGCGAAGCCGAGCAGCACGCCGAACAGCGTCCGTCGGCTGGGCCGGTCGCCGGAGAGCCGCCGGTAGACGATCACCCACAGCGGGACCGCCGCCACGATCAGCGCGGCGATGCCCGACGGTGCGCCCTGGTGCTCGCCCACCGACACCAGGCCGTTGCCGAGCGCGGGCAGGAGCAGCCCCAGCGCCGCGCAGCCCACCAGCTCGCGCCGCGTCGCGCGCAGCCGCCCGACGCCGCCGCGCGCGGCCAGGATCGCGGCGAGGAGCAGGCCGGCCACGAGGTACCGCCAGCTGGCGGACGCCATCGGCGGGAGGTCCTCGACCATCACCCGGATCGCCAGGTAGGTCGAGCCCCACACGACGTAGACGATGCCGAGCGCGACCGCGACGAGCCACGCCGCCGGTGGCACGGCCACCGCGGGTGTCATCGGCAAACGGTCGGTTTGCTCCTTCACCCCGCCATGCTAGGCAGGAGAGGGTGCTCTTGACCTGCCGGTTTTCGGACACCGAACACCGATTTCCCGCCCTTCTGCCGCTGTGGCGCGGGGTACTCCGCCGCCGTCCGTGAGTTCCGCGACGCCTGCCTCGGCAAGGCCGAGAGCCGGTCCACCGTCGAGCAGAACCTGGTCGTCATGGAGTGGATCGAGCGGCTGCGGGCCTAGCCCGTGAACGCCGCCAGCATCCCGGCGTACTTGGCCGGGTCGGTCAGCTCGCCCTCGTGGATGGGCAGGTAGGTCTCAGGGCGGACCGCCTTCACGTAGTCGACGGCCTCGGCCAGCTTGAGCCACGGGCCGTCGATCGGGACCGCCAGCGTGCGCACCGGACTGTCGGGCACGTGCAGCGAGTCGCCGGGGTGCAGGAGCTCGCCGTCGCCGACCAGGTACGCGAGGTTGGGGCAGCCCGGGACGTCGCCGTACACCGGTGCGTGGGTGCCGCCGAGGACGTCGACCCGCTCGCCGAGGTCGAGGGTCTCGCCCGGGTGCGCGACCCGGACGCCGTCGAGGTCGGCGAAGCGGGCGGCCGTCAGCTCGTCCAGGACGAGCGTGGCGCCGGGGTTCGTGGCCAGCAGGGCGCGGACGCCCGCCTCGTCCACGTGGTCGGGGTGCTCGTGCGTGACGAGGACGGCGTCGAGGTCGCGCAGGTCGGCGAAGCCCGACGACAACGTGCCCGGGTCGATGAGGAGGCGGGCCCGGTCGGTCGCGACGAGGAGGCAGGCGTGGCCGAGGTGGGTGACGTCCATCAGGTGGTGCCCTTCACGAAACGTTGGGTGATCTCGCCGATCCCGTCGAAGCGGCTGACGAGCGTCTCGCCGGGCTGGAGGAACCGGGGCGGTGAGAGCCGGTTGCCGACACCCTCGGGCGTGCCGGTGAAGATCAGGTCGCCCGGGAGCAGCTCGCAGACCGACGACAGGTGGGCGACGAGCCGAGGGATCGAGAAGATCATGTCGGCCGTCCGGCCGGACTGGAGCGGCTCCCCGTCGAGGGTCGAGGCGAAGGCGATGTCGTCGGGATCGGGCAGCTCGTCCGGGGTCACGATCCAGGGCCCCGTCGGTCCGAACCCGCCGTGCGACTTGCCGAGCGAGAACTGGGCGGGCCTTCCGCTCAGCTGAAGCAGCCGCTCGGACAGGTCCTGGCCGCCGGTGACGCCGGCGAGCGCGTCCCAGGCGTCGGCCTCGGCGATGTGGCGACCGCCCTTGCCCACGACGGCGACGACCTCGATCTCCCAGTCCACGTTGCCGTCTGGCAGCGCGACCGTGGTGTCCGGGCCGGTGATGCAGGACGGGTACTTGGTGAAGACCAGCGGGAGCTCGGGCAGCGTGTAGCCGGCCTCGGCCGCATGGGGCGCGTAGTTGAGCGCGATCGCGAACACCTGCCGGGGGTCCGGGAACGGGCGCGTCCAGGTCGGCGGCGTCGAAGGGGAACCAGTCGGTGGTGGGCGGTCGCTGGCGACGACCGGCGAGCAGGTCGCGGAGCGACGGCCCCAGGTCGCGGGCGCGGTCGCCCTCGATCTCCACGGCGCGGCCGCGCAGCGTTCCGAGCTTCACGCGTACAGGTCCATCGCGTACGGCGGGGTGTCGTGCGCCGCCGACCACGGGACGATCGTGTTGCGCAGCAGGCCGACGTCCGCGATCTCGGCCTCGACCACGTCGCCGGGCTGGAGGTAGAAGTCGAACGGGTTGGGCTGGATCGCCGCGACGCCACTGATCGTGCCGGTCGTGATCAGGTCGCCGGCCGAGTAGCCCTGCGGCGAGTGGTACGCGACCAGGTGCGGGATCGAGATCAGCATGTCGTCGGTGTTGCCGCGCTGGCGGACCTCGCCGTTGACGCGCAGCTCCATCGCGAGCGCCTGCGGGTCCGGGATCTCGTCGGCGGTCACGATCCAGGGCCCGATGGGGCAGAACGTGTCGATGCCCTTGGAGAAGCTGAACACCCCCGACTGCATCTCGCGGCGCTGGATGTCGCGGGCGGTGATGTCGTTGAAGACGGTGTAGCCGGCGACGTACCGCTCCGCCGCCTCGTCGGCGTCGAACCACTTGCCGGTGCGGCCGACCACGATCGCCAGCTCGAGCTCGTAGTCGAGCTCCTTGGTCAGCCCCTCGGGATAGACGATGTCGTCCTCGGGGCCGACGATCGCGTCGACGTTCTGGAAGAACACGATCCCCTTGTGCACGGGGTGCGACCAGTCGACGGCCGCCAGCTCCTCGTGGTGGGCGGCGAAGTTGCCGGCCGTGTGGAAGAACTTCTTGGGCGTGATCGGGGCGCGCAGGCGTACGTCGGCCAGTGCGAGCCGCTCGCCGGTCTCGGCCACCTGCCCGCCGCGCTCGAACCACTCCCGCGTGCTCGGCACGTCGAGCTCGATGACGGTCTCGTCCTCGAGCTCCAGGCGGCCGACCCTGTGCTGCCCCGGCGCCTCATCGAACGTCACCAGCTTCATGTCGTCTCCTCGTCCCACGACCGCTCCAGTCCGTGGACCAGCGCGACCATCGCGTCGTGCCGCGGCGTGGGCACGCCGACGGCTCGTCCCTGGGCGGCGATGCCGCCGTTGAGGACGTCGATCTCGGTGCGGCGCCGGGCCAGCACGTCCTGGAGCATGCTCGGCTTGTGGTGGTAGGCGACCTCGATGGCCTCCTCCACCAGGGCGGCCGGGTCCTTCGCCGTCTCGATGCCCAGCGCCTCGCAGACCTCGAGGGCCTCGGCCATGAGGGCGTCGACCTCCGCGCGCAGCGCCGGGTCCTCGCAGACCGGGCCCACGGGGAGGCCGGTGAGGGCGGCGAGCGGGCTGGTGGCGGAGTTGAAGATGACCTTGTCCCACTGGGGTCCGCGGGCGTCGACCATGGCGTGGCACGGCAGGCCCGCACGCGTCAGCAGGTCCGAGAGCGCCACGACCTCGCCCATCGAGGCCGGCTTCGGCTCGAAGGGACCGAGCCAGGTGTCACCGGGGGCGTCGAAGCGGACGACGCCCGGCTCCGTGACCGCACCGGCGGGGAGGATCGTGCCGCGGATGACGCGCGGCACCAGCTCGGCGACGACCTCCTCGTTGCCCAGCCCGTTCTGCACGCTGGCCACCGCCGCGTCCGCGAAGACGTCGGCGCAGGCCGCCACGGCTGCGCGGGTGTGCTCGGCCTTGGTCGCGACGATCCCGAAGTCGCAGGGCGGGACGTCGGCGGGGTCGGTGGTCGCGTGGACCGGTCGCGGTGAACTCCGCGCGCCCGGTCACCCGCAGGCCGTGCGCGTTGATGGCGTCGACGTGGGCGGCGTACGGGTCGACGGCCCAGACCTCGACGTCGTCGAGGCGGGCGAGGTGGGCGGCGTACAGGCTGCCGATCGCGCCGCAGCCGACGACGCAGACGCGGACGGTCATGCGCGCTCGGCCAGGACGGCGGCGGCGAGCTCGGCGCACCGGAACGGCGCGGGTCCCCCGACGCCGAGACCCGCGACGACCCGGCCGTCGACCCGGACGGGCAACCCGCCGGACAGCGCGGAGACGCGGACCGGGAGCAGGTGCTCGGCCGCGGGGATCCGCTCGGCCAGG
Organism: uncultured Actinomycetota bacterium; assembly: GCA_963839565.1. GTDB lineage: Bacteria > Actinomycetota > Actinomycetes > Propionibacteriales > Nocardioidaceae > Nocardioides. The sequence goes on from CAWIVR010000007.1 coordinate 211,926, forward strand.
TCGCCGCTGGGCGCGTGGAACAGGGCCGCGGCCGCCGCGACGGCCTCGGCGACGTACGCGCCGCTGGTCGGGGCGTCGTCCATCGCGTCGTGCTGCATCGGCTCGCCGCGCCGGTCGACCACGCAGACCGAGACGGCGAGGTCCTGGCCTGCGGCCCGGGCGATCACCGCGTCCGCGAGCCCGCGGGCCCAGTCGAGGTCGGCCTGCTGCGTGGAGGTCGGGGCGGGCGACATGCCCACGCCCGTGGGCGGCTCGTCGCGCCAGGCGCCGAACGCCGCGGTCCAGCGAGCGAGGTCGTCGCCGTGCTGGCCGACGTACTCCTGCTCGAGCGCGTAGGCGATGAGGAGGTCCTCGGGGTTGGCGGGCCGGCCGTTGGCCAGCATCATCTCGGCGTCGAGGCCGGGCGGGATGAACGGGCTGACCGTGGCGCCCGACGCCGCGATGCCCGCCACGATCCGGCCGTCGCGGCGGACCGGCATGCCGCCCGCACCCGGGAACGCCGACTCCGGCGAGATGAGGGGGAAGCCGGCGGCGACCGCGGGCGCGATGACGCCGAGGCGGTGCAGGTGCTCGGTGCTGGGGATGCGCTGGGTCGCCGCGATCCAGGCCTTGGAGCGGGCTCGGCCCATGCCGCCGGCGCCGCCGTCGTCCATCCGCGAGCCGGTGATCAGCGCGCCGCTCGCGCCGACCACGACGATGCCGCCGGCGAGGCCGAGCTGCTCGGCCTTCTCGACCGCGCGGCGGACGAGGGCTCGGGCGGACTCGAGGTCGAGGTCTTCGACGTTCATCAGGCGCCGACCATGTTGTAGCCGCCGTCGGCGACGAGGTACCCGCCCGTCATGTGCGACGCGTCGTCGGTGGCGAGGAAGAGGGCGGTGCCCGCCAGCTCGTCCGGGCCGGGGATCCGCTTCATCGGCGTCATGGACCGGAGCTGGTCGCCGCGACCCTCCTGCCAGTCCTTGCGGCCGAGCGTGGCCTCGGTCTCGATGAAGCCGGGGGCGAAGACGTTGACCCGCACGGTGGGCGCGAAGGCATGGGCGTAGGACTTCGTGAGGCCGAGGATCCCGTACTTCGCCGCGGCGTACTGCGGGGCCCGCGCGCTGCCGCGGACGATCACCGTCGAGCCGATGTTGACGATCGAGCCCCAGCCCTGGTCGAGCATCCGCGAGCCGAACTCGTGCGTGCACGCCATCGTGCCCTTGATGTCGACGGCCAGCACGTGGTCGACGGACTCCTCGGTCAGGTCGCGCCACGACATCTGCTCGCGGGCCACGTCGCCGACGTTGTTGATCACGGCGTCGACCTCGCCGAGGTCGTCGAACGCCTGCTGGGCGAACGCCTTGACGCTCTCCCACTCGGCGATGTCGGCCTGGAAGAACGTGGTGGCGGCGCCGGCCTCCTCGACGCGTCGGGCCGTCTCCTCGGCGCCCTGCCGCGAGCTCCGGTAGTGGATGCCGACGGCCTTGGCGCCCTCCTGCGCGGCGCGGAGGGCGATGGCCGCGCCGAAGCCGGTGCCCGCTCCGGTGACGACGACGGTGCGCCCCTCGAAGCGGCGCGGGATCGGGACAGGGCGAGGGTGGGTCACGATCCCCCACTCTGTCCCCGCCCGCCGTGGTCGGGAAGGCGGCTGTGGTGATGCTCGCTATCGGTTCGCCCGATGATCCCGCCGATAATCCTCGGGTGACCGACCTCAGCCGCTACGCCGACTTCCTCGCCTTCCTCGACGAGCAGCACGCCGCCGACCCCGACCTGCGGGCGGCGTGGGTGGGCGGGTCGGCGGCCACGGGAGGGTACGACGAGTGGTCCGACCTCGACGTCGAGGTGCTGTGCACGCCGGGGACGTACCTCGACGTCTACCGGCGCCTGCTCGCGGCGATCCGCGAGCGGTTCGCGCCGCCGGACGTGTGGGAGCTCCTGGAGTCGACGTACCCCGACGGGCGCCAGTGCTTCGTCACCCTGGACCCGTCGCCCGGTGCCCTGGCGGCGCCGACCCGGCTGGTCGACTTCGTGGTCTGGGAGACGACCGACGAGCACCGGCACAAGGACGTACGTCGGCACGGCTCGCCCATCGTCCTCTTCGACCCGGACGGGCTCGTCGTCGAGCGCCACGACGACGAGGAGGACCGTCGGCGGGCGATCGAGGAGTCGGTGGCGCAGGTCCGCGCGCAGCGACCGTTCGGCGAGTGGCTGGTGAACCGGGCCATCGAGCGCGGTCACCTTCCTGAGGCGGTGTCGCTGTACCTGCGCTTCGCGCTGCAGCCGGCCGTCTACCTGGTGCGGGTGCGCGACTGCCACGCCCGCCACAACTTCGGCCTGCGCTACCTCGACACGGACATCGACCCCGGGGACGCCGCGCGCGTGGACGCGCTGCTCCCCGGGGTCGAGCGGCTGCGGGAGCTGTCCGCCGAGTGCTTCGCCTGGCAGGACGAGCTGCTCCGCCGTGGTGGTTTCGAGACTCAGGCGCTAGCGCGCCTTACCTCAACCACCGAGGCATCGTCGTGCACGGCACGGGACGCCTCGGGGTCTGCGGAAGCGACCCGTGCCGCTGCGTGTTCGTGGACCGCACGCGGGCCGGCACGCGGAAGTACTGCTGCACCTACTGCAACGACCGGTTCGCCGCGCGGGCCTACCGCCGGCGCAAGAAGGGCTGATGCTCGGTATCACCATCCGCGCGTTCCGCTAGTCGGCCGGATCGCGTTGGCTGGACCCATGACCGAACGCAGCTTCCCGCCCGGGTTCCTCTGGGGTGCCGCCCACGCCGGCCACCAGGTCGAGGGCAACAACGACAACAGTGACACCTGGTTCGCCGAGAACGTCACGCCCACGGTGTTCAAGGAGCCGTCGGGCAAGGCGGTGAACAACTACGAGCTGTGGGCCGAGGACATCGACCTGGCCAAGGGCCTGGGGCTCAACGCCTACCGCTTCTCGGTCGAGTGGGCCCGGGTCGAGCCGGTCGAGGGCAAGTTCTCCGACGAGGAGCTCGACCACTACGAGGCGATCGTCGACCGCTGCGTCGAGCTCGGCCTGGCGCCCGTGGTCACCCTCAACCACTTCACGGCCCCGCACTGGTTCGCGATGAGGAGCGGCTGGCTCGACCCCGAGGCGCCCGCCCTCTTCGCCCGCTACTGCGACCAGGTCGTCGAGCGGTTCGGCGACCGGATCGCGTACGCCGTGACGCTCAACGAGCCGAACCTCGCGCACCTGCTGACCTGGTTCCCGCTGCCCGACTTCATCAAGGAGCTCGACCGGGCCACGCTGGCCGCGGCGAGCGAGGCCGCCGGTGTGCCGGCGTACCGCCTGGCCAACGTCGCGCTCCCCGAGGAGATGGACGCCCTGGAGGACGGGATGGCCGCGGGCCACGTGGCCGCGCGGGCCGCGATCAAGGCGCGTCTGCCGGAGCTGCCGGTCGGCTTCTCGCTCGCGATCATGGACGACGTCGTGGTCGGCGACGACCCGTCGGTGCGCGACCGCAAGCGGGCCGAGGTCTACCAGCGCTGGCTCGAGCTCGCCCGGGACGACGACTTCCTGGGCGTGCAGAACTACGAGCAGGTGCCCTTCGACGGCAACGGCGTGGTGCCGCCGCCCGAGGACGCGAAGAAGAACCTGATGGGCACGGAGGTCGAGCCGCTCTCCCTGGCCGGCGCGGTGCGCTACGGCCACGAGGTCGCCGGCGTCCCCGTGCTGGTGACCGAACACGGCATGGGCACGCCCGACGACGCGTTGCGCGCCGCGTTCATCGAGCCGTCCCTGCGCGGGCTGCTCGACGTGATCGACGAGGGCGTCCCGGTACTGGGCTACTGCCACTGGTCGCTGCTCGACAACTTCGAGTGGATCTTCGGCTACGACTTCCAGTACGGGCTGCACGAGGTCGACCGCACGACCTTCGTGCGCACGGCCAAACCGAGCGCCGGGGTGTACGCCGCGATCGTGCGGGCCGGCGCCGTGTCTGCCTGAGACTCAGGCGGCGCGCGTCGCCCGGAGGCGGGCGACCAGGCGGCGCAGCGGCGTCTCGACGCGACGCGGCCGGGTGATCGGCAGCAGGTGGGTCTTGCCCTCGCGCTCGGCGATCAGCCGGATCGCCTCGTCGTCGTAGGCCTGGGCCAGCTGCTCGGCCCGGACCACGTCGTTCTGCGCGACGGCGGCGTTGACCGCGGTGACGTAGGAGTCGTGCAGGACGTTGAGCTCGTCGACCAGTCGCATGAGACCAGCATGACCGAGAATTGGAACGATCCAAAGACCGCGCGCGTGTGACCTTGCTCCCGTGCCAGGCTGGGCCCATGGGGGACTACGAGATCCGGACGCTGACCAGCGAGACCTGGCCGGCGTATGCCGCGTTGATCGAGAAGCACCACGGCATCTTCGGCGGGTGTTGGGACACCTACTTCCACTCCCTGGAGCGCGACCCGGACCGCACCTACGACAGCAACCGCGAGCTCAAGTGCCGTCTGGTCGAGGAGGGCCGGGCGCACGCCGCCGTGGTCTTCGAGGGCGACGCGGCGGTCGGCTGGTGCCAGTACGGGTCACCCGACGAGCTGCCGAACATCCACCACCGCAAGCAGTACCTCGCGGAGGCCGACCAGCTCCCCGACTACCGGCTCACGTGCATCTTCGTCGACCGTGACCACCGGCGGCAGGGTGTCACCGAGCTGGCCATCCGGGGCGCTCTCGACCTGATCGCGGCAGCCGGGGGCGGTGTCGTCGAGGGTTACCCGCACGAGAAGCCGACCAAGAAGGTCTCGTCGTCGTTCCTCTACAACGCCACCCGACCCGGTCTACGAGCGGATGGGCTTCGAGTACGTCCGGCCCAAGGGCCTGAAGAACTGCGTCATGCGGATCGTCGTCAGCCCTCGATGAGCCCGGCCGCCCGCGAGATCGCCATCCGACGCTGGTCGCTCGAGATGGGCGAGCCGCTGGCCGGCGGGCACCGGTCGGACGTGCACGCCGTACGTCGTCCCGGCGGTTTCGCGGCCGTGCTCAAGGTGTGTGCCTCGACTCGTGACGCGGCGGACGAGGCCGCCGCGCTGGGCGCCTGGGCGCCTTCGGAGGTCGCGGTCAGGCTGCTGGACGCCGACCTCCGCGCCGGCGCGCTGCTGCTCGAGCGGCTCGTCCCCGGCACGCCGTTGCCGCCGGGCGACTCCGGTCCCGCGACCGACGTCCTCGCGGCCCTGCACGGCACGCCACTGCCGGAGTACGCGTTCCGCGAGCTGGCGGGCAGCTTCCCCGACCACGAACGCGAGGTACGAGCGGACCTGGCCCACGAACGGCGTGCCCGCGGCGAGCCCGACCGCGCCCGAGAAGCCGAGCGGTTGCTGCCGTCCGCCGGCCGGCTGATGGAGGGGCTGGCAGCGACCGCCCGTCGTCGGGTGCTGCTGCACGGCGACTTCCTCACCAAGAACCTGCTGGCGTCCGGTGACGGCTACCGGGTCGTCGACCCGATGCCCCGGCTGGGCGACCCGGCCGCGGACGCTGGGATGTTCGCGCACGACCAGCCGGCGCCGGCCATTCTCGACACCGCGTCGGAGCTGGCGAGCATCCTCGGCTTGGACGTCGACCGCACGGTCGCGTGGGCCGTCGTCTGGACGGTGATGGTCACCGTCCAGGCCTGGCGGGACGACCAGGCGGACCTGGACGCGCTCGTGGTGTCGCCGACGTTCCTGCGGTTGCTGGGCGGCTAGCGTGATGGGCGGTTAGCCGCAGACGGTGTTGCTCAGGGTCCCGATCCCTTCGATGGTCAGGGTCACCCGATCACCGACCTGGAGCGGCGGTGGTGTCTGCTCGCCGCGACGACCCCAGAGCTCCGCCAGGCAGCCACCGCCACCGGTCGTGCCGGAGGCCAGGAGGTCGCCGGGCTTCACGACGGAGTCGCGGGCGGCGTACGCGAGCATGTCGGGGAACGTCCAGTGCATGTGCGAGAGCCGGTCGTGTCCGATCAGCTCGTCGTTCGACGAAGGCCCGGCAGTCGAGGTCGAGGAAGCCGTCGGCGTCGAGGTGGGGCGCGAGCTCGTCGGCGGTGACGACCCACGGTCCGACGGACGTCGCGAAGTCCTTGCCCTTGGCGGGTCCGAGCCCGACCTTCATCTCGCGCGACTGGATGTCGCGGGCCGACCAGTCGTTGACGATCGTGTAGCCGAAGATCTCGAGGTCCGGGCCGGCGACGGCGCCGACCTCCATCTCGTAGTCGAGCGCGTTGGTCAGCGTCGGCTTGGGGACCGAGGCGCCGGGACCGTAGAGCGCGTGCGGGTTGGTGAAGTAGAAGGTGGGCGCGTCGTACCACGCCTCCGGCACGCCGGACGCTCCGTCGACGCTGCGCCGGACGCCCTCGACGTGCGACTCGAAGGTGACGAAGTCGCGGACGCTGGGCGGCACGTACGGCAGCTCGAGCTGGTCCGGGCCGAAGGGCACGGGTTTCCCGCGGACGGCCGTGCGTCCGTGCTCGAGGGCCCGCTCCAGACCCGACGCCACGAGGTCACCCACGGAAAGTCCGTCCGGGAGCAGGTACGCCGCGTCGTCGGCGACGACGACCCCGACGACGCCGCCGTCATGGCGGAGGCTCGCGAGCCTCATGCCGGCCTGATCGCGTCGGCGATGCCCTTGTGGGAGACGTGGGCGGTGAGGCCGCCGTCGACGGCGATCTCGGCGCCGTTGAGGTACGCCGAGCCGTCGGAGATCAGGAACGCGACGAGCGGGGCGATGTCGTCCACCGTCCCGGTGCGGCCGAGGGGGATCTCCGCGAGGGCGGCCTCGCGGAAGGCCGGTGAGGCGTTCGCCATCAGCGGGGTCTCGACGAGGCCGGGCATCACCGCGTTGACGCGGATGCCGCGGGCGCCGAGCTCGAGGGACGCCGTCCGCGAGAGGCCGCGCAGGGCCCACTTGCTCGCGGTGTACGCCGCGGCGACGTGCCCGCTCAGGGCGGCGACCGAGCAGATGTTGACGATGCTCGCGCCGGGCTTCATCAGGGGCACCAGGGCCTGGATGCCGAGCAGCGGGCCGGTCACGTTGATGGCGAAGGTGCGGTCCCAGGCGTCGAGCGGGACGTCGGGCAGCCGGTCCCGGCCGGCCACACCGGCGTTGTTGACCAGGCCGTGGACCTCGCCGTGCTCGGCGCGGAGCCAGTCCGCGAGCGCCGCCCACTCGTCGTACGAGGTGACGTCGAGGTGGCGACCCCCCTCTGGTGTCGTGAACGGGAGGACGTCGGTGGCGACGACCGTGGCCCCGGCGGCGGCGAGCGCCTTGGCCTCCGCCTCACCCTGCCCGCGCGCCGCGCCGGTGACGACGACGACCTTGCCGGTCAGGTCCACGGGTCAGACCGGAGGAGCGACGAAGACGCCCTTGTCGGGGTCGTTGAAGGAGTCGCGGGCGATGATCTCGGACATCGGGTCGGCGGTGCCCCACTGGTCCTGGACGTTGGGGTCGGCGATGTCGTGGAGCTGCGGGTGCCACTCGTCGGTCTCGAGGCGCTCGAGCTCGGTGGTGTACTCCATGGTGTTGCCGCTGGGGTCGAGGAAGTAGGAGAACGTGTTGTTGCCGGCGTTGTGGCGGCCGGGGCCCCAGATCTTCTTGATGCCGGCGCGCATCACGCGGCCGGTGCCGCGCATGTACTCGTCGAGGCCGCGCATCTCGAACGACACGTGGTGCACCGAGGTGTGCGGGCCGCGGGCGATGGCCAGGCTGTGGTGCCAGTCGTTGCACCGCATGAAGTGCATCATCTCGCCCATGTGCTGGCTCCAGAGCGAGTCGGAGAGCTGGAAGCCGAGGTACTTCGTGTACCAGTCGCGGGTGGCGTTCGGGTCGTTGGAGTTCATCACCGCGTGCGAGATGCGGACGGGGATCGCCTCGCCCTCCTCGACCTTGCGGTGCTGGCGTGACTCGACGTCGCTGGAGATCTCGATGGTGCGGCCGTCGAGGTCGAAGAACCGGAAGCCGTAGCCGCCGCCGGCGGTCTGCAGGGTGCCGGGCTCGGAGACGACCTGCACGCCCTCGGAGCCGAGCTTCGCGGCGAGCGCATCGACCGAGGCGGCCGAGTCGGCGCCGAACGAGATCAGGTCGAGCCGCTTCTCGTCGGCCTCGCGGAGGCGGACGATGTACTGCTCGGGGGAGCCCTCCGCGGCGAAGTACGAGAGGTTGCCGTCCTTGCCCTGCTCGGTCAGGCCCCAGGTGTCCTTGTAGAAGGTCCGCTGCGTCTCGAAGTCGGGGACCGCGAGGTCCACGTGCCGCAGGTGGGTGATCCCGAACTCGTTGAGGTTGCCGCTCATGGTGCGACCGTAAATGCGTGCGGGCGAGCCCGGAACCAAGCGGACGTGATGCCAACCATTCGCCTCAGCGGCATGGTTGACAGGCCTTCAGACGGGTCTACCGTGCAAGGAGGAGCTGGCTCGGGAACTCCGCCTCACAGGGCCCGATCGCCAAGGGAGCTCATCATGTTGAACGACAGCAAGGTCACCGCGAACATCCCGGCCGCCGATCTCGAGCGAGCACGCCGCTTCTACGCCGACAAGCTCGGCCTCACGCCCACGGACGAGAACCCCGGCGGGCTGATCTACACGACCGGAGGGACGGTGTTCTTCCTCTACGAGACCGAGTACGCCGGCCAGGCCGGCCACACCATCGCCCAGTTCCACGTGGCCGACGTGGGGGCCGAGGTCAAGGACCTCCAGGCCAACGGCGTCACCTTCGAGCACTACGACCTGCCCGGGATGACCTGGGAGGGCGACGTGGCGAGCATGGGCGACATGGGGCACGCGGCCTGGTTCAAGGACAGCGAGGGCAACATCCTCTGCATCGACGACCTGATGTGACGCCGCGGCCCGGCTCAGCGTCCGGATCGGCCGCGACCTCGGTCATCGCCGACCATCAGGTCGGCGGCCGCCGCGTCGGAGAGCCGTGGTCGACGCACAGGGAGCGCCAGGTCGGGAACGCCGACGCGTGTGCCGACCGCGGCGCGGACGCCGACGCGGCGCCGTCCCGGGAGCGGCCTGAGCAGTGCGTCGCGCCAGCGCCCGTTCGTGCTCCAGGCGCGCGTCCCGGACCCGCGGCGGGAACCACGTCGAAGTCTCGGTGGACGAGCGTCAGCATCGCCTGGCCGTCGCGGTAGTAGCGGTAGAGGTCGAGCCAGCCCGGTCCGCAGCGAGGCCCAGGGGTCGCCGTGTACCGTCCCAGGCGTCCGGGTCCGGCAGCTGCTGACGCGACATCCACTGGCTCGAGCACGCCAGGAACAGCGACTCGTCGTCGGGGAAGTGGCGGTAGACGGTCGCCCGCGTCACTCCGGCCGCATCCGCGACCGCGGACACGCTGACGCGGGCCGGGCCCAGGGTGCCGTGCAGCGACTCCGGCCGCGTCCACGATCCGGGCCCGGGTCCGCAGCTCGTCGTCCGCGCGCTTCACCTTGCGGTAGCCGCGCGTATTCGTCGAACGCTCGTGTTCGGTCAAAGTATTGACAACCATCCTGTTCGGAGCGACGCTTTGGTGATACACCACTGTATCGCGTAATGCGACGAAGGAGGCGGCACCATGACGCTTGTCGACCAACCGGAGCTGACCGTCGTCCAGCCGGGCGAGGGTGAGGAGAGGTTCCTCGGCACGATCGGTGTCGTCTTCAAGCTCTTCGGCGAGCAGACGAACGGCCAGGTGTCGATCGTCGAGCACCCGTTCCCCGTCGGCGCCTGCGTGCCGCCACACCTGCACACCCGCGAGGACGAGTACTCCATCGTCACGGAGGGCGAGATCGGCTTCCGCTCCGGCGACCGCGAGGTGGTCCTCGGCGCCGGCGGCTACATCACCAAGCCACGCGGAGAGGCGCACACGATGTGGAACGCGGGCCAGGTACCGGCTCGCATGATCGAGGTCATCAGCCCCGCGGGGTTCGAGCACTTCTTCTGGGGCATGGGCGACCTGCTCGCGGCGGGCGGTCCGCCCGACCCCGCCGACATGGCCGCGCTCGCGGCCGAGCACGGCCTGGAGATGGTCCACGTGCCCTGGCTCGACGACGTCGTCGCCAGGTACGGCTTGACTCCGCCGCCCGATGCCGCGGCCGTAGCCGTGACGCGCCAGGACGTCATACGAATCGTGGCCTCTACACCCCCGTTCGTATGACGTCCCGCGCCCGGCAACGTCATACGTTCTGGTGGCTATCGCGACCACTTCGTATGACGTCCCGCGCCACCGCTCCACCGGAGGACGGGCCGGCGCTAGAGGGCCGAGATGGGTCAGCGTCGCGAAGGTTCGAACATGCCGTCAGACCTCCCGTCAGCACGGCAACCGCAGCGAGCATGACCAGCATTGCTGGCTGACGACGCAAGCGTGATGGCTCAGCCACGGGCCCTCCCACCTCGGTCGATCGTCCAAGTCTCGGCCCGAGACCACATCAAGGCACGGGACCCCCGCCCCAGTTCCCCGGGAATCGACACCCGCTCGTCATCTGTCGTCAGTCGCTGACCCGGCCGGTCTCGTAGGCCCACATGGCGACCTCCACCCGGTTCCGGGCGTCGAGCTTGGCCATCAGGCTGGCGACGTGGGTCTTCACCGTGCTCAGGCTGATGTGCAGCTCGCCGGCGATCTCGGCGTTGGTGCGCCCGCGGGCGAGGGTGAGCAGCACCTGCTCCTCCCGTTCGGTGAGCGGGTCGATCGGCTGCGATCGGCGCTGCCCCGCGGCCGGTGCGCGCGAACGACGACAGGAGCCGGCGGGTGATGCTCGGCGAGATGAGCGAGTCGCCCCGGGTGGCCGCCCGGATCGCTTCGCCGAGCATCGCCGGCCCCGCGTCCTTCAGCAGGAACCCGGTGGCACCGGCCTGGAGCGCGCCGTGCACGTACTCGTCGAGGTCGAAGGTCGTGATCACCACGACGGCGATCGGGTCCTCGACGGTGGGTCCGGCCAGCTGACGAGTCGCCTCCACCCCGTCCAGGACGGGCATCCGGATGTCCATCAGGCAGACATCGGGACGCAGCTCGCGGGCCAGCCGGACGGCCTCCTGCCCGTCGCGCGCCTCGCCGACGACCTCGATGCCGTCCAACGTGCCGAGGATCAGCCGCAACCCGGTCCGGACGAGGTCCTGGTCGTCGGCGACCAGCACGCGGATCGTCATCCGGTCACCTCCCGCGGCAGCGTTGCCTCGACCAGCCAGCCCCGGTCGCGGTCCGGGCCGGCGGAACAGGCGCCACCGAGCAGGGACGCCCGCTCGACCATGCCGATGATGCCGAAGCCCGACTCGGTGGCTCGACCCTGACCGGGGTCGCCGTCGTCGCGGACGCTCAGGCGGATCGACGAGGGACCACCGTCGACGCGAGACCTCGACCAGCGTCGCGTTCCGGGCATGGCGCAGCGCGTTGGTCACGGCCTCCTGGGCGATCCGGAACACCGCGGCGTCCACCGCGGCCTCGAGGGACGCGAGGTCACCGGAGAGCTTGACCTCGACGCGAGGGCCGGTCGTCGGGGCCCCTGCCAACCGCTCCAGGTCCGCAACGCCGGGCTGCGGGGCGTAGTCGGCGGGCTCCTGGTTCCGCAGCACCCGCACCATCGCGCGCATCTCGGCCAGGGCACGCGACGCCTCCGCCTCGATCACCTCCAGGGCCTCGACCGACGCCGCGGGACGGCTCGCGGCCAGGGCACGCCCGGCCTGGGCCTGGATGGCGATCGCGGAGACGTGGTGGGCCACCGTGTCGTGCAGCTCGCGCGCCAGCCCGACCCGCTCCTCGGCCTTCACCTGCTCGAGCCGTCGCTCGCCGGTGATCGTGCTGGGAGCGCGCGGTCACGCCGAGGGCCATCGAGGTCATCAGCACGGCCGTCCCGCCGACCAGGTCTCCGATCCCGGTCCAGCTCAGGAAGAAGCCGGTGGTGGCGGCGACCAGGATGATCGCGAGCCCTGCCAGCACCTCACGCCCGGAAGCCCACCGGAACAGCGCGTACGGCAGGACCAGGAAGTAGATCACCGTGTACATGTCGAGGGCCGGCTCGTCGGCGATGATCAGGCCGACGTCCACGACGGCGGACACGCCGAACGCCACCGCCACCACCGCGAACGGGTGCGTACGCCGCCACAGCAGCGTCGGCGCGAGCCCCACCGTCACCAGCAAGCGACAGCCACGGGAGCGGCAGGTCCTCGCGCAGCGCGACCTCCAGCACGGCGCCCACGACGACGACGCCGACCAGCACCCAGTCCCGCCACACCCGCGCCGGTGGCGACGGGCGCGCGCGGTTCGTCCAGGGCGGACCGCAGCGGGTTGATCACCGGCCCAGCCTAGGGAAGGCCGGCGCGCGCCAGGACCGGCCGAAAGTCTGGTTCGCCCCCGGCCGAAAGCACGACCGCATCCCGGCCTCGACGCCGATGTGCCGGCACACGCCCGCTCCCCGACCGTGGAGGAACTGGCCCGCGTGCCCGAACGCCGGCCGCACACCGAGGAGGCCCACCGTGTCCGGAGCACTCGAACGACTGGGCCGGTTCGCCGCCCGCCGCCCCTGGGTCGTGATCGCCACGTGGGCGGCGGTCTGCGTCGTGGTGGTGACCTCAGCGGCGGCGTTCGGTCGCGAGCTCGACGACCCGTTCGAGGCGCCCGGGCTCGACTCACACCGCGCCACCGAGCTCCTGACGCAGGCCGGGTCCGCCGACATGGGTCTGGGCGCCGACGTCGTCCTCACCCCGCGTGACCCCGAGGAGACCTTCGACGCCCCGGTGCGCGGACCGACGCGGACCGGGTCCAGGAAGCCGTGGCGGGCGCTGCCGCACGTGCTCGGGACGAGCGACCTCGTGTCGCCCGACGGCCGGGTCGCCCTGATCCGGATCCAGTACCCCGAGCGGGCCGAGCTGTCGCCGGCCGACCTGGACAGGCTCAAGGCGACCCTCGACGACCTCCGCGACTCCACGGAGCTGCGCATCGAGGCCGGCGGCGACCTGTACTTCGCGTTCGAGCAGGCGCCCACCGGCGTCGGCGAGGCCCTCGGCCTGGCGGTCGCGATCGTGATCCTGCTCCTGGCCTTCGGGTCGATCGTGGCCATGGGCCTGCCGATCGGGACCGCGCTGCTCGGCCTGGCGGTCGGCGCAGGCTCGTTGTCCCTCGTGGCGTACGTCGTCGACATCCCCAGCTGGGCGGTCGTGATCGGGTCCATGATCGGACTCGGGGTCGGCATCGACTACGCGCTGTTCATCCTGACCCGCTTCCGTGAGTACCTCGCCGAGGGCCGCGACGTCGAGGACGCGGTCGGTCGCTCCCTGGCCACCGCTGGCCGCTCGGTCGTCTTCGCCGGTGGCACCGTCGTCGTGGCCATCCTGGGCCTGGCCGTCGCCCGGATCCCGTTCATCACCGCCGGCGGCATCGGCATCTCCCTGATCGTGATGGTGATGGTGCTCGCCTCCATCACCCTGCTGCCGGCGCTGATGGGGATCGCGGGGCACCGGGTCAACGGTCGCCGTTCCGCCCACCAGGACACGTCCGATCTCCGCTGGCGCCGATGGGGTGGGCACGTGGGCCGCCACGCCACGGCGTACGCCATCGGGGCCACGGTCCTGCTGCTCGCCCTGGCAGCGCCGGTGACCGCGTTGCGCCTCGGCTTCCCCGACGAGGGGACGATGCCGCAGTCGCGCACGGAACGGCAGGCCTACGACCTGGTCGCGGAAGGGTTCGGACCCGGCGCCAACGGTCCCCTGGTCATCGCGGTCGACGTCGCGGGTGACCCCGCGCGTCCTCCCCGCCTCTCGCCTCCGCTGTCGGGGCGGATCCCGGGATCGCCGAGGTCTCGCAGCCGGCGGTGTCTCCGCAGGGGGACGTGGCCGTCCTCGTCGCGGAGCCGACCACCAGCCCCAGTCCGAGGTCACCCGCGAGACGATCGAACGGTTGCGCTCGGAGGTGTTGCCGGAGGCCCTGGCCGGCAGCCCGGCACGCGCCCACGTCGGCGGCCAGGTGGCGGTCTTCGCCGACCTCGGTCACCGCGTCCAGGACCGGCTGCCGTGGTTCATCGCGGCCGTCGTGGTGCTGTCGTTCGTCCTGCTGATGCTGGTGTTCCGTTCGCTGCTGGTGCCCCTGAAGGCCGCGGTGATGAACCTGCTCAGCGTGAGCGCGGCGTACGGCGTCCTGGTCATGGTCTTCCAGTGGGGGTGGGGCGGGGAGCTGATCGGGCTCGAGTCGACGGTGCCGATCCTGTCGTTCATCCCGCTGTTCATGTTCGCCATCCTGTTCGGGCTGTCCATGGACTACGAGGTCTTCCTCCTGTCGCGGGTCCGGGAGGAGTACGTGCGCACCGGCGACAACGACGAGGCGGTCGTGCGCGGCCTGGCCGGGACCGCCCGCACGATCACCTCGGCGGCGCTGATCATGGTCGCGGTCTTCGGCGGCTTCGTCCTCGGCGCGGACCCGCTGGTCAAGATGATGGGACTGGGCCTGGCCACCGCGATCGCCCTCGACGCCACGATCGTCCGGCTGGTCCTCGTCCCGGCCACCATGACGCTGCTGGGCAAGGCCAACTGGTGGCTACCGGCCTGGCTCGACCGGCTGCTTCCGGGAAGCCCCGATCCCACGAGCCCCGGGGAGCCTCAGCCGAGCAGTCTCGCGTCGGCGTGACGTCGTTGGCGTCGAGGACTCGCTACTCGACGGGGCTGGTCCGGGAGATGCGCACCTCGTCGATGTCGAGCCGGGCCTGGACCTGGCGCAGCACGATGTCGTCGATCCGCTGCTCGTCGCGCAGCTCGAGGAGCGCCGCGCGCCGTCGGGCGATGAGGGCGAGCAAGAGGCTCGTGTACTGGTCGTCGTGCTGGACGACCGGGTCGTCGCCGGCACCGGAGGCGGCGACCAGCGTGCGCTGCATCTCCAGCTCGTGCCGGACCCGCGCGACGACCTTCTCGCCGCTGCCGAGCTCGGCGGCCGTGGTGTCGATGGCCTCGAGGGCCGCGTCGAGGGTGTACACCTCGGCGAGCTGGAGCTCCTCGGCGACCGACGTGTCGACGGGCAGCCGGGCGAACCGCACCACGGCCGGCAGCAACAGCGCCTGCAGCAGGGTCAGCACGATCACCCCGCAGGTGATCAGCACGATCAGGTCCCGGTCCGGGAACGGCGCACCGGAGTCCAGCGTGTGGGGCACGGCGAGGATCGCGGCGAGGGAGACGGCGCCGCGGAAGCCGGCCACCGCGCTCACCGTGCGCTGGCGAGCACCGATGCGGCGTTCCCGTTGGGCCGGACGGCGGTCGAGCAGCCGGATCAGGTACGGCGTGGTGTAGGTCCACGCCCACCGCACGCCGATCACCACCGCAGTGACCACGAGCACGTCGACGAGCGCGCGCAGCATGGAGGCGCTGGTGAGCCCGCGGAACGCGGACTGCGCCGAGAGGCCGATCAGCACGAACAGGGAGCTGCTCAGCACGGTCGTGGCGAGCGCCCAGAACGGGATGAGGATCTGCCGGGTGGCCGCACCGGTGATCCGCGGCGTCACCTGGCTCATGAACAAGCCGCAGGAGACGACCGCCAGCACGCCGGACGCGTGGATCGCGTCGGCGAGCAGGAACGCCGCGAACGGGGTCACGAGCATGGCGATGCTCTCGAGCATCGGGTCATCCATCCGGCGACGCACCTGCCAGCTGATCAGGCCGACCAGACCGCCGCTCAGCACGCCGCCGCCGTACGCCAGGACCAGCAGCCAGGTGACGTGCCAGCCGGTCAGGTGCTGCTCGCCGACGGTCACGCCGACAGCCAGTCCGTAGAGCACGAGTGCGGTGCCGTCGTTGACCAGGCTCTCGGCGCGCAGCACGGTCACCGTCCGCCGCGGCAGGTCGCGGGCCAGGACGCCGACGGCGGTCGCGTCCGTCGGGGCGAGTGCGGCGCCGAGCACCCAGGCCGGCCCCCATTGCAGGCCGAGCGCGTGCGCCACCACCGCGACCGCAGCGGCGGTGGCGACGACGAGGGCCGTGCTCGTGAGGACGACGACCCGCAGGTTGTTGCGGATCTCGCGCAGCGAGGTGGTCAGGCTCTCCCAGTAGAGGAGCGCGGGCAGGAAGAGCAGGAGCACGACCTCCGGAGGCAGCTGCGCGTGACGCAGGTGCGGCGCGAACCCCACCAGCACGCCGACCAGCACCAGCAGGATCGCCGGAGCGATCGGGTAGCGGCGCGCGAGCGCGCCACACATGACCAGGGCGACCCCGAGCAGTACCACCATCTCTAGTCCGAGCACGGGCCCATCCTGGACGGAGATCGCGTCGACGTCAGCCCAGCACCGACCCGCGGCCGTCAACGACGACGGTCGGTGCCACTCGGTTCAAGGACAGCGAGCGCAACATGCTCGGCGTCGACGAGCCGACGTGAGCGGGGAGCGTCCGGGGCGGGGGTGAGGTCGGTAGTGCCGCGGCCGTCCCGGAGGTACCGCTGACCGTGGGGGTCGGACCACACCCATACACCCGTCTCGACGGTGCGGTAGCGCCAGCCGGCGCTGGTCTTGAGGCGATGGTGCCGACGGCACAGCGGCGCGAGGTTGCCGTCGCAGGTCGCGCCGCCGGTGGCGTACGGGACGACGTGGTCCGCGTCGCAGCTGCGGGCCGGCCGACTGCACCAGGGGAAGACGCACGACGGGCTGATCAACGAGATGCGGGTGCGGAACCGGTCGGGCACTTCGTACCGGTCGACGCTCTCGTGGTCGGCCAGATCGACCACCGGGAGCACGGTCACGTGGCTGTCGGTGCGACCGCACCACTCTCGTACCTGCTGCTCGAGGACCGGCCGGGACGCGGTCTCGTTGCGGCCGACGGGATCGAGCCCGCGGACGGCGCCCTCGCTGAGGTGCACCACGACGGTGGTGCGACGCCGGGGTGCGGGCGCCGGACCGCTGCTCAGCAGCGCCGCCGCGGCCGCCGGGTCGGCCAGCACGCCCACCGCTCGCGAGCGTCGTACGTCGAGCGAGTCGGCCGGGCGGTCCTGGGCCGCGTCGGCCGCCGCCAGCCGAGCGGCGATCTCGGAGAGGGACTCGCTGAAGTCGTGCAGGTCCTTCCAGTCACCGCGGATGGACATGTCCCCGACGCCGGTCTCGGTCATCGAGCCCTCGTGGAGGGTGACGTGCCGGGCGTCGAGGGCCTCGAGCTGCGCCAGCTCACGCTCCTCCGGGTAGAGCCGCAACATCGCCTCGTCGATCAGGCGGTCGAGCGTCACCGGACCGACCTTCTCCGCGACCGGCGCAAGCGCCTGGTCGAGGTGCGCCACGACGTCGTCCGGGCGACCGAGGACGGTCTGGGCGATCCGACGCGCCCGCCACACCGGGATCTCGTGGGCCAGCAGCCGCTCCCACACCTGGGGCAACAGGTGCCGCAGGACCAGCGCGTCCCGGATCATCGCCTCCCCCGCGCTCGTCGACATGCCGAGCGCCGCGGCGAACGGAGCTCCCGCGTCCCAAGCCACGGCAGGCACGCGCGGATCGGGCGCGTCGGGGTCGTGGTCCTCCTGCCTGTCCCACGGCTCGCGCTCCGCGTCGAGGTCCGGATGCGCGTCCGCCCACGCCACCGCGAGCAGCACCAGGTCCGTCTCCCGCTCCCGCAGCGCGGCAACCGTCTCCCGCACCAACCCGATCAGCTCGGTGGCGGTGGGCGCCGCATCCAGGTCGATCATGCGGCCATTCTATTCGAACGTATGTTCGATTTACAACGGATTGTCCGACCGTGTGGACGAACCTGAAGCTACCGCTGACGCGTGATGCGCAGGCCGCGGGGCTCTCTGACCAAACGGCCACAAATTCGTCTGAGAACGCTTAGCGTTCAGCAACGCAATCGTCCCGCACGGCCAAGCAGAAGGTCGCATCTGTCATGAGCAACACCACTCCTCCCGGTTGGTATCCCGACTCCCAGGTTCCCGGACAAACCCGCTACTGGGATGGACAGCAGTGGACCGAGCACATCGCTCCTACGGCACCCGGCGGGCCCGTCGCTCCCCAGCAGCAGACCGCGTTCGCGACCGCCGAGTCGAAGAAGAAGAACTGGTTCATGCGCCACAAGGTGGTGACTGTCGTGCTGTCGCTCGTCGTCTTGTCGGGAGTGTCCGGCGCTCTCTCCGGCGGCGGTGACGACGAGCCCACGACCGACTCTCCGGCCGCGGCTGCCGACTCGGACACGGAGGCCGAGTCTCAGCCCGAGGTCGAAGAAGTCGCTGACCCCGAAGACGAGGTCGAGCCGGAGCCCGAACCCGTCGACACCGACGGGGACGGGGCGAACGATGACGCTGACGTTCGGCCCGAGGACCCGAAGATCCAGACAGAGGACGACATCGACACCGATGGCGATGGTGTCGCGGACTACCAGGACGACTTCCCGAAGAACGCCGACTACAGCAAGGACACCGACGGCGACACCGTCCCCGACGCCCTCGATGCCTTTCCCAAGGACGCGGAGTACAGCAAGGACACCGATGGTGACGGCGTCGCCGACGCCGTGGACGCCTTCCCGAGCGATCCGAGCCGGTCTGAGATCACGCTGGCGATGGAGAACGCGCTGGAGTCCGCTGGGGACTACCTGGACTACACGGCGTTCAGCCGGCTCGGCCTCATCGACCAGCTGTCGTCGGAGTACGGCGAAGGGTTCGATCTCGCCGACGCCACGTGGGCTGTCGACCAACTCCGAGTGGACTGGAACGAGCAGGCGGTCAAGTCGGGAAGGCAGTACCTCGACTTCTCATCGTTCTCACGCCAGGGACTGATCGACCAGCTGTCGAGTGCTTACGGCGAGCAGTTCACCGTTGCCCAAGCGACCTATGCGGTCAACAAGATCGGTCTCTGAGCACCAAGCACAAGCATTTCGTAGGCCCCTTTTCTCGAAAGTCGATAAACATGCGCTATCTGGCCAGCACGGTCATCACGTGCGTGCTCGCACTCTCCGTCACAGCGTGTTCAGACGGCGAAGCCACCACCATGCCCGATCTGGTCGGAAAGCGGCTGGACGTCGCCCTCAGTGACGTCGAGCGAGCAGGGCTCGACGACGACGTGGAGGTTCTCGGCGGCGGGACGTTCGGCGTGGTGGACGAGTCGAACTGGACCGTCTGCAGCCAAGAGCCGGCGTCGGGCAGTCAGGTGTCCTCCGCGCCGCGCGTCACCGTGGAACGGTCGTGCGAGGACACCAGCCCCCCATCGGAGGAAGCCGAGGACGTCGACGTACAGGACGCTGGAGATGACCAGCAGGCTGCGGCGGCTCCGGCGAAACCCAAGAAGAAGCACAAGAAGAAGGCCCCCGCCGAGGTCGCGGACACGTTCGTCATGCCAGCTCTGGTGGGTGCGAACCTCCAAGAAGCCCAGGACGCCCTTCAAGCTCGCGGCAGCTTCTTGCTCACCCAGACCGACGGGACCGGTCAGGAGCGCTTCCAGATGCTCGACTACAACTGGAAGGTCTGCGCGCAGGACCCGAGCGCGGGAACCGTGACGTCGCTGGCGACGCTCGTCGAGCTGGTGGCCGTGAAGCTGTCGGAGTCCTGCTGAGGTCAAGCCCCGTCAGCCCAGCACGGACCCGCCGCCGTCGACCACGATGTTCGTCCCGCTGATCCACGACGACTCGTCGGAGGCCAGGAAGACCGCCGCGTTGACGACGTCCTCGGGCTGACCGACGCGGCCGAGGGGGATGCGGTCGAGGACGATCCGCTTCATCCGCTCCGGCGGGTCGGCGAGCATCGGCGCGGTGTTGGGGGTCGAGGTCATGCCGGGGCTGATGACGTTGGCACGGATGCCGTGCGGGCCGCCCTCGACGACGAGCTGGAGGGTCAGCGCGATCACGCCGCCCTTGGCCGTCGAGTGCGCGTTCTGCGGCATGAACTCCACGCCGCGCAGCGCCGCGATCGAGCCGACGTTGATGATCGAGCCGCCGCCGTACGCCTTGAGGTGCGGCCAGGCGGCGCGCACCGTGTAGTAGACGAGGTCGAGCTCGTTGCGCATCGTGAAGTCCCAGTCCTCGATGCTCAGCTCGTCGAGCGCGCCGAAGCGCTGGGTCGAGGCGTTGTTGTAGAGGACGTCGATGCCGCCGTACGTCGCCACCGCGGCGTCCACCCACGCGCGCGCGGCGTCGGGGTCACCGAGGTCGACGCCGCCCGACACCGTGATCTCGCCACCCTCTCCGCGGACGAGCTCCTCGGTGCGGGCGGCGCCGTCCCGGTCCAGGTCGCACCCGGCGACCTTGGCTCCCTCCGCCGCGAAGCGGCGGGCTGCGGCGACCCCCATGCCACCGCCGACACCCGTGATGAGCGCGATCTTGCCCTCGAGCCGGCCGGTCATGACGACGCCGTCCTGTCGAGCAGCTCGATCAGGTTGCCCTCGGGGTCGGCGACGAACGCGATCCGGACCCCCGGCTCGGGAGACGGGCTGGGCGGCATCCGCGACGCCGCGCCGGCGGCGAGCAGGCGGTCGTACGTCGCCTCCAGGTCGTCGACGGTCAGCGCGAGGTGGCCGAAGCCGCGGGTCAGCGCGGCGTCCATCGGCCGTTCGACGGCGATCCCCGCGGCGTTGCCGACGCGGTGCAGCAGCTCGACGCCGCCATCCCTCCGGCGAGCGCAGCATCGCGCCGCTGAACTCGAACGCCTCCAGCGCGAACTCGAACTCGACCTCCAGGCCGAGCGCGCCGACGTACCAGTCCCGCATCTCGTCCAGGGACGCGACGTTGAGGCCGACGTGGTCGAAGCGCATCACGAACCCACGTACACCGTGCGCACGTTGGTGAACTCGCGCGTGCCCTCGGCCGACAGCTCGCGGCCGTAGCCCGACCGGCCGATGCCACCGAACGGCAGGCGCGGGTCGGAGGCGACCATCGCGTTGACGAACAGCGCGCCGGAGCGGATCCGCTTGCCCACCTCGAGCCCGCGCGACGAGCGGGACCAGACGGCGGCACCGAGCCCGTACGCCGTGTCGTTCGCGAGCTCCACCGCATGGTCGTCGTCGCGGGCCCGGACCACCGCGGCCACGGGACCGAAGGTCTCCTCGTCGAAGGCCGTCATCCGCGGGGTCACGTGGTCGAGCACCGTCGGCGGGTAGAACCAGCCCGGGCCGCCGGGCAGGGAGCCACCGGCGACGAGGGCAGCCCCCTCGGAGACCGAAGCCACGACCTGGGCGTGCAGCTGGTCGCGCAGGTCTCCGCGCGCCATCGGCCCGAGCTCGAGAGCAGCGATGCGAGAGGTCAGCAGCGACACGAACTCGTCGGCCACCGACTCCGCCACGATGAACCGCTTGGCCGCGATGCAGGACTGGCCGCCGTTGCCGAAGCGGGACTTCACGGCGACGTCCGCGGCGGCCTCGAGGTCGGCGTCGTCGAGCACCACGAACGGGTCGGAGCCGCCCAGCTCGAGCACGCTCTTCTTGAGGAACCGCCCGGCGGCCGAACCGACGGCCTCGCCGGCCCGCTCGGAGCCGGTGAGCGTCACGGCCGCGACGGCCGGGTCGCCGATGATCCTCGGCGTCATCTCGGCCAGCTGCTCGTCGGCGAGCACGAGCGTGGTGAACAGGCCAGCAGGCGCACCCGCGTCCGCGAAGACCCGCTCGATCGCCAGCGCGCAGCCGGTCACGTTGGGCGAGTGCTTGAGCACGCCCGCGTTGCCGGCCACCAGGGCCGCGCTCGCGAAGCGGAGCACCTGCCAGAAGGGGTAGTTCCAGGGCATCACCGCGAACACCACACCCAGCGGCTCGTACGACAGCCAGGACCGGGCAGCGCCGGACGCGACCTCGTGGTCGGCCAGCCACTCGGGCGCCGAGTCCGCGACGACCTCGCAGTTCCAGGCGCACTTGTCGACCTCGGCCAGCGCCTCGGCGAGCGGCTTGCCCATCTCGGCGGTCATCAGCGCGGCGTACTCCTCGCGCCGCTCCGTCAGCAGCTTGCCGACCGCGCGCAGGAGGTCGGTCCGCTCACCCAGGGGACGGGCGGACCAGCCCACGTACGCCGCGTGGGCACCGGCGAGCGCGGCCGCCACGGCCGCCTCGTCGTGGGCGTCGTACGTCGCCAGCTCGTGCCCCGTGGCCGGGTCGAAGGTCGTGATGGTGGGCATCAGACGGACTCGCGCACCCGCCGACGGGCGGCCGGGACCGCAGGCGCGGTGTCGCCCGTCTCGACGACCCGGTTCCGGATCGTGCCGATGTGCTCGATGCTCATCTCGACCACGTCGCCCGGCTGGAGCGGCGGCGGGGTCAGCGAGCCGGTCCGGCCCCACGACTCCGCCAGCGAGCCGGACGCGCAGGTGCCGGAGGCGAGCACCTCGCCGGCCTTGACCCACGACGCCCGGGACGCGTGCGACACCAGCTGCTCGAACGACCAGCCCATGTGGCCGGACCGGTCCGCGCCGACCTGCTCACCGTTCACGCTGACGGTCATCTCGAGGTCGAGGAAGCCGTCGGCGTCGCGGTAGCCGTCGAGCTCGTCGGCGGTGACCACCCACGGGCCGATGGTGGTCGCGAAGTCCTTGCCCTTCGACGGGCCCAGCTTGAGCTTCATCTCGCGGCCCTGGATGTCGCGGGCCGACCAGTCGTTCATCACGCAGTAGCCGCCGATCGCCTCGCGCGCCTGGGCCGGCGTCGCGTTGCGGACGTCCTGGCAGACGATGGCGGCGATCTCCAGCTCGAAGTCGAAGCGCTCGGTGTCCGGCGGCATCTCCACGTCGTCGTACGCCCCGGTGACGGCGTGCGGCGCCATGAAGAGGAAGACGGGCGCCTGGTACCACTCGGCCGGCGGTCCCGGGTTCCCGTGCCCGCGCTCCATGCCGTCGACGTGCGCCTCGAAGGTCAGGAAGTCGCGCATGGCCGTGGGGTAGACGGGTGGGAGCAGCACGACGTCGGCGAGGGTCAGCCCGTCGTGCGCGGCGGCCTCGTCGGCCAGCGCCTCGCGGCGCTCCCGCGTCTGGGCGAGGAGCACCACGAGGTCGGCGTCGACGGGGAACGGGTGGATGCGCAGGTGCTCACCCTGGCCCAGCACGAGGCCGACGAACCGGTCACCCGGCTCGGCGCCTGGATCGATGTTCCGTCTGCGGAAGGCGGCGAGCTTCATGACGCGCTCAGCCGAGGGTCTCGTAGAACGCGCGCTCCCGGTTGGTGAGCACCGGGATGGCCTGGTTGAGGCCGTACGTCGCGAAGTGATCGGAGGCGCCGTGCGCGGCGTACGCGTCCTCGTCGGCGTAGATCTCGAAGAGCCGGAAGATGGTGGGCTCCGCCGGGTCCTGGTAGGCCTGGTAGAAGACGTTGCCCTCCTCGGCGCGCGAGGGCGGGGTGAGCTTCTCGATGGCGTCGCGGACGACGTCCTCCTTGCCGGGCTCGCAGGTCCAGGTGGCGGCGACGACGTAGGCCATGGGGCTTCCTTCACGAGATCACGACATGAGGTCGGCGGACCGCCGACACCAGGACGCTAGGCGCGCCGGAGGTCGGCGCGGAAAGCACGGGCGTCGATGCCTGGCATCACGCCGATCGGGGTTCTGTATTGCGTGGCGCCGGTGTTTCGTGTGACCGACCGCACAGGTGGCGCCCTGACCACCTCGACAGCCAGGAGATTCCATGTACGCAACCTCCAAGCCCCGCCGGATCGCCCTCGCGGCGATCGCCGTGGGGAGCCTCACGTTCCTCGCCGCGTGCGGCGGCGACACCTCAGCCGCAGACGGCGGCGACGCCGGCTCGGGCGACAGCACCGAGTCCGCTGCGGCGGACGGTGGCGGCGGGACCATCGCGTTCTCGCCCATCGCGCTGAGCATCCCGGCCATGAAGGGTCTCTCGGAGGGCGTCACCCACTACGGCGAGGAGCAGGGGTACAAGGTCGTCGTCCAGGACCCCAACCTCGACCCGCAGAAGCAGGTCACCGACCTGACCAGCGTCGTGGAGTCCGGCGCCGTGGACGGTGCCTGGGCGATCATGATCGCGCCGCCCGCAGCGGCACCCCTGGTGCAGACGGCGCTGGAGAAGGACGTGCCGCTGATCCTCAACGGCACGCCCGCCGACTACGGCCTCGACGGTCTCGAGCCCGGCATCTCGTTCTCGACGATCGACTACGTCGCCCAGGGCACCGCGATGGGTGAGGAGCTCGGCAACTGCATCAACGAGAAGCTCGACGGCAAGGCCCAGGTCCTGTACGGCGAGAGCGCGCCCGGCACGGCCGGCAAGGCGGAGCAGGACAAGGCCATCAAGGCGGCCCTCGCCGCGACGGCTCCCGACGCCGAGATCGTCCAGACCATCACCATCTCCGACCGGGCCAAGGCCCAGACCGACGTGGGTGCCGCGATCCAGGGCAACCCCGAGATCAACGCCGTGATGGGCCAGAACGACGAGGGCTCGCTCGGCGCCCTCGGCGCCTTCGCCGCCGCCGGCAAGGAGCTCCCCTGCCTGACCGAGACCGGCGGCAACGAGGAGGTCCTGGCTGCGGTCAAGGACGGGAAGATCTACGCCTCCGTCGCCCTGCAGTTCGCGGCCGACATGGCGCAGTCGTTCGACGCCCTCGTCGCGATGATCGACGACCCCGAGGCGACTGGCGTGCAGCTGACCGTGCCCCAGGAAGTCGTGAAGGCAGACAGCTGACGATCATGAGCACCCCTGATGTGACCCACGGTTCGACCAGTGATCAGGCCGACGTGGAGGCCGGGGCGACCAGCCCCGGCCCCGCGCCGGTCCCCACCGGGAACGACGTGCCCCGCAGCGTCTCGGTGCTGGTCTTCCTCCGCGATCGGGGCATCTTCATCCTGTGGGGCCTGCTGATCCTGTTCTTCGCGTTCTGGGCGTCGCCGTACTTCTTCACGATGAACAACGCCCTGCTCATCGCGAACGCCGGAGCCCTGACCGCCATCTTCGCGGCGGGTGTGGGCATCGGCGTGATGACGGGCGTCCTCGACCTGTCGCTCCCCGGCACCGCGGCGATCGCCAGCTGCGTGTGCGGCTGGCTGCTCACGCACGACTACGCCACCTGGGTCGGCCTGCTCGCGGGCATCGCCTGCGGCGTCGCCGTCGGCCTGGTCAACGGGTTCATCACGCTGCGAGGCTTCAACCCGATCATCGTCACCATCGGCACGCTGTCGGTCCTGACGGGTCTCGCGGCGGTCGTGGCCGGGGGCTACACCTTCCCGGGCCTGACCCAGCTCGAGTTCATGGGCACCCACCGCTACTTCCGGATCGGCGAGACGGGCGAGACCTTCGCCGGCATCCCGGCGCCGGTCTTCATCGTGGCCGTGGTGTTCATCGTCGGCACGGTCTTCCTGACCCGCACCCGCGATGGGCTCCGGCTGATGGCGGTCGGCGCGAACGCCGAGGCCGTACGCCGCGCCGGCATCCACAGCGACCGCTACAAGGTCGTCGGCTTCGTCATCTCCGGGCTGCTCGCGGCGGTGGGCGGTCTGGTGAACACCGCCAACGTCACCGAGGCCAACCCCAACGCGAGCCCGGCGATCCTCTTCACGGCGCTCACCGCGGTCGCCCTCGCCGGCGTCGCCCTCACGGGTGGCCGCGGCAGCCTGCCGCGGGTCCTGGTGGGGGCCCTGATCCTGGCCACCATCGCCAACGGCCTGACCATCCGCGGCATCCAGCCCTACTGGGCGATCGTGGCCACGGGCGCGCTGCTGCTCGGCTCGCTGATGTTCGAGCGGGCGCTGCAGACCGCGGTCTCCGAGCGACTGATGTCCGCCAACCTCTCCGTCCATGCGAAGCAAGGCTGAAGGGCAGGGCTGAACCCATGACCAGCACATCCTCAGCGGAGACCGCGGCTCTCAAGCTCACCGACATCGAGCTGCACTACGGCTTCGTCCGAGCCCTCGACGGCATCGACATGCACGTCATGCCCGGTGAGGTCGTGGCCCTCCTCGGCGACAACGGCGCCGGCAAGTCCACGCTGCTCAAGGTGATGTCGGGAGCGCACAAGCCCTCCCACGGCAGCATCCACGTGCACGGCGTCCAGCACTCGTTCCAGGCGCCGAGCGCGGCCGCCGAGGCCGGCATCCAGATGGTCTACCAGGACCTCGCGCTCGTCGAGCCGCAGGACATCTCGACCAACCTCAACATGGGGCAGGAGAAGCTGCGCGGCGGCCTGCTCGGCCTGCTGGGCTTCGTCGACCGCAAGGCGATGCGCCGCAGCTCCGAGGCGGAGCTCGACCGACTCGGCGTCCGTACCGCCCCGATGACGAGGCCGGTCGAGATGCTGTCCGGCGGTCAGCGTCAGGTGGTGGCGCTCGCGCGCAGCGCGATCCGCGTCAACGGGGAGTCGCAGGGCATCCTGCTGCTCGACGAGCCGACCGCCGCCCTCGGCTACGAGCAGACCAAGAACGTCGAGGCGCTGATCCGGCGGATGGCCGACCAGGGCATCGCGATCGTCATCGTCACCCACGACCTGCCGCTCTGCTACGAGGTCGCGGACCGGATCGTCATCCTCAACCGGGGCCGCAAGGTCGCCGACGTCCCCGCAGCCACCACCGACCGCGACCACGTCGTCGGCTGGATCACCGGCTCGCGCCCGTCGATGTTCCCCGTCCCGGCCGCGGGCTGAGCACATGGGAATCCACCCCGCGTTCGCCGACCGCTTCCACCTGCTCGACGGCATCCCGTCGCTGCAGGCGGCGATGGCCGACCCCGAGCTCGACCGACGGATGCGGGAGTACATGGAGCCGCCCCTCGGCCCGGCCCCGGACGCGGCCACCCACGACCTCACCGTCGACGGACCTCACGGCCCCGTGCCGGTGCGCGTGTACGAGCCGGCGACCACCAACGCCGATCGCCCCGCTCTGCTCTGGCTGCACGGCGGCGCCTTCATGTTCGGCGACCTGGACATGCCCGAAGCCGACCTCACCGCGCGCGAGATCTGCACTCGCGCCGGTGCGGTCGTCGTCAGCGTCGACTACCGGCTCGCGGTCGGGGGCGTGCACCACCCGGTGCCGCTCGACGACTGTGTCGCCGCTGCCCGCTGGCTGCGGGACTCGGCGGCCGACCTCGGCGTCGACCCCGAGCGCATCCACCTGGGCGGCGCCAGCGCCGGCGGGAACCTGGCCACCGCGACCGTCCTGAGGCTCCGGGACGAGGACGGCTGGCAGCCCGCGAGCCTGGTCGCCGTCTACCCGGTGCTGCACCCCGAGCTGCCCGTACCTTCGGCCGAGGTGGCCGAGGCCCTCGACCAGGTGCCGCCGGTGCTGCGCTTCACCCCCGAGGCCACGGCCGGCATCAACGCCAACTACCTCGGCGGCCCGCCCTCGCTGGCCGACGGCTACTCCTTCCCCGCTCTCGCCGACGTGACCGGGCTGTGCCCGACCCTGCTCGTCGTGGCCGAGTACGACGACCTGCGGACGACGGGCGAGGCCTTCGGCGACCAGCTCGCGGCCGCCGGGGTCGACGTACGTCGCGTGCTCGCCGAGGGCGTGCTGCACGGCTTCCTCAACCTCTCGGCCGACGTGGAGCCCGTCGACCGGATCCTCGCCATGATGGCCACCACGGTGGCCCACCCGACCACCGTCCCCGCTACGTAGGAGTCCCCATGCCCGAAGCAGCTGTCCAGCGCGTCCTCGTCGTGGGCGGCGGCATCGCCGGCGGCGTGCTGTCCCTCGGCCTCGCCCAGAAGGGCGTGGAGGTCGTGCTCGTCGACCTGCGCGACGGGCTCGGGGGCGTCGGGCACGGCATCACGCTCCAGGGCAACGCGCTGAAGGCGTTCCAGGCCGTCGGGATCTACGACCGGCTGGCCGAGCGGGGCTTCGCCTTCAGCCACCTGCGGATGAAGTCGCCCGACGGCCACGTGATCATGGAGATCCCCACGCCGCCCATGGGCGGCCCCGACCTGCCCGGCACCATGGGCGCACTCCGCGGCGACCTGGCCGACATCCTCGCCGACGAGGTCGTCAAGGCAGGCGTCGACGTCCGCCTCGGGACGACAGTCACCCACATCGAGGACCACGGCGACGGTGCAGATCCTGGGGTCACGGTGACGCTGTCCGACGGCTCCTCCGAGACCGTCGACCTGCTCGTCGGCGCCGACGGCATCCGCTCCAAGGTGCGCGGGATGATCGGCATCGAGGACCAGCCGAAGCCCGTGGGCATGGGCATCTGGCGCACGGTGGCCAAGCGCCCGGCCGAGATGGACTGCTCCGAGCTGTACTTCGGCGGGCCGAAGTACAAGGCCGGCTACACCCCGATCTCCGAGGACCTCTGCTACGCGTTCCTGCTCGAGGAGAACCTCGACCGCTCGTTCGTCGGCGAGGGACCGCGAGGCGCCGAGCTCAAGGAGCGTGGCCAGGGGTACGGCGGCATCTGGGGGCAGGTCCGTGACTCGCTCGCCGACGACGCGATCGTCAACTACCAGTGGATCGAGGCGATCTGCGTCGACTCCCCGTGGTTCCGCGGCCGCACGATCATCATCGGCGACGCCGCCCACGCGTGCCCGCCGCTGATCGCCCAGGGCGCCGCGATGTGCGCCGAGGACGCCGTGATCCTGGCGGAGATGCTGACGTCGGGCTCGTCGGTGGACGAGGTGCTGCCGGCGTTCATGGAGCGTCGCTTCCCGCGCGTGAAGATGGTGCTCGACAACAGCCTGACGCTGGCCGAGTGGGAGATCCACCCGGAGACTCCGGGTGCCGACCCCGGCCGGATCATGGGCCAGACGCTCGGCGCGCTGGTCGCCCCGGCCTGATGCTTCTCCGTGAGGACCACGGTTTCGAGGACGCCCGCGTCGACCGGATCTTCAACCGGCGGCTGACGTCGCGGCAACCCGCAGCGGTGGTGCGGCCGACCACCGAGGCCGAGGTGGTGGCGGCCGTCCTGCTGGCCCGCGAGCGGGGCTGGCAGGTCGCGGTGCGCTCCGGCGGCCACAGCTGGGCGCAGTGGTCGGTCCGCGCCGACGCGCTCGTCATCGACCTGGGCGCCCTGCGCGAGCTCGCGTACGACGACGCCACCGGCATCGCGACCGCCTCCCCGTCGGTGCAGGGCGGTGCCGAGCTCGCGCCGTACCTGGAGGAGCGCGGTCGCTTCTTCCCCGGCGGTCACTGCCCGACCGTCGGCATCGGCGGGTTCCTGCTCCAGGGCGGGCAGGGCTGGAACGCCCGCGGCTGGGGCTGGGCGGCCGAGTACGTCGAAGCGCTCGACGTGGTCACGGCGGCCGGCGAGCTCGTGCACGCGTCGGCGGACGAGAACGCCGACCTCTACTGGGCCGCGCGCGGTGCCGGGCCCGGCTTCTTCGGCGTCGTCACCCGCTTCCACCTGCGCACGATGCCCCGGCCCGCCCACCTCGCGCAGACGGTGCACGCCTACGACCTCGAGGACTTCGACGAGGTGATGACCTGGCTGCACGAGACCCACGCGTCGGTCGCCGACACCGTGGAGATCGTGGCGCTGACCAAGACCGACCCGGCGCTGGCGCCCGGCCCCGTGCTGCTCGTCACCGGTCTCGCCCTGGTGGGGTCGGCCGCCGAGGCGGACGCCGCGCTGGCGCCGTTCCGGACCTCACCGGCCCTCGACCGCGCCCTGTTCGTGCTCGACGCCGTCCCGACCACGATCGACGAGCAGCGCGAGCGCCAGCTGCACGACAACCCGGAGGGACATCGCTGGGCGGTCGACAACGCCTGGCTCTCCGGTCCGGCGTCGTCGGTCGTCCCGGCGATGCGCCGCGCCTACACGACCCTGCCGAACGAGAAGGCCTTCACGATCTGGTTCAGCATGGCGCCGTTGCGGGCCCTGCCCGACATGGCTTTCTCGCTCCAGTCGGAGATCTACCTCGCGTCGTACGTCGCGTGGGAGTCGCCCGAGGACGACGAGCGCTGCGTCTCCTGGCTGGCCTCCGCGATGGCCGACCTGGAGCCCGTGACCGTCGGCCAGTACCTCGGCGACTCCGACCTCTCACGGCGGCAGGTCAAGTTCCTGTCGGACGAGAACTTCCAGCGCCTGCAGGAGATTCGCGCTCGAACGCGACCCGGACGGCCTGTTCGTCGGGTACCTCGCCGGCCCCGACGGTGCGACCAACCGCAACCACTGGGAGTAGCTAGCCCAGCGATGCCTCCGCCTGCTCGAGCAGCCGCTGGAGCATCAACCCCCGGTGGACGTCGAGCTCGTGCGGGACACCGGTGCGGACCGACTCGGAGAACTCGCGGGCGATGGTGGACAGGAGCGCCGCGTCGTCGGTCACCCTCCTGCTGTCGAAGACGACCGGCCCGGTGGCGGTGTGGACGTGGCACACCATGGCGTCCTCCGCGTCAGCCGTGGTGATCGAGAGCAGGGCCTGGCCGAGGACCCCCGACTCGTGTCGCGTGGTCAGCGCCACCACGCGCGTCGGGTCACCGGCGGCGGTGATCTCGGCGACCGGACCCAGGGCGGTGACCAGCAGGTCGAGCACGTGCGGGCCGAGGTCGAGGAGGGCGCCTCGCGCGACGCGCCACGGCGTCGCGAAGAACGATCCGGGGAGCGAGCCGCCGCCGAGGGACCTGGCCTGGGCCGCCTGAGGTTCGGCCTCCGCGACCCGGCGCACGAACTCGCGGCCCTCCGCGGTGAACCGGTTGGTGAGGAACAGGAGCGTGCGGACTCCTGCCTCGTCGACCGCAGCGGCCAGCCGTTCGGCGTCGTCGAGGCTGAAGGCCAGCGGCTTCTCGAGCAGCAGGTGCTTGCCGGCCGCGGCCGCCCGGGGCGCCAGGGCCGCCTGGACGTCCGGCGGCACGGCGAACGCGATCGCGTCGCACCGTTCGAGCAGCTCGTCGAACGAGCCCGCCACCGAGGCGCCGTACTGCTGGGCGAGCTCGGTCGCGGCGTCCTCGCGGCGCGCCCACACGGCCTCGAGGCTGGTGCCCGGTCCCCCGGCGAGCAGCGGGGCGTGCATCACGGTCGCCCAGGGGCCGGCCCCGACGAGGCCCGTCCGGACGGTGTCAGCCATCGGTCGCCAGCTCCCTCGCCAGCTCGTCCAGCCGGTCGAACAGCCAGCGGTGGGCGGGGTCGGAGAGGCGGTCGGAGGCGTACCAGTAGCCCTCGGCCAGCACGACCTCGTCGAACGGCGGCTCGACCATCACGAGCGGCCCGTCGGGGCGCAGGTGCATGCGGGCGAGGCGCTCGGGCACGACGGCGACCATGTCCGTGCCCTCGATGACGAACGGCAGCGGCAGGAAGCCCGCCACCTGGAGGGCGACGTGCCGCTGGATGCCGAGCTCGCCGAAGGCGCGGTCGGCGGGGGTCAGGATCCCCGGCCCGAAGCTGCTCACGGCGTGCCCGAGTGCGGCGAGGTCCTCGAGGCTGAGGTTGCCGTCGGTGAGCCGGGCGTTGCCGCGGTCGACGATCAGCACCATCCGGTCGCGCCACAGCGGGCGTGACTCGCCGGGGAAGCCGAAGCCCAGCGGAGCGATGAGCGCGTCGTGGTCGAGCAGGATCCGGTCGGAGGACCGGGCGTCGGGGCCGAGGTTCTCGATCGCCAGCCGCACGCCGGGAGCCGACGCACCCAGGAGCCGTACGAACGGCTCGTGGACGACGGCGATCGCGTAGTCGCTCATCGCCATCCGGAAGGTCCGGTCGCTGGTCGCCGGGTCGAACTCGTCCTCGAGCTCCAGGGCCCGCTGCAGCAGGCGTACGGCGTGCTGCACCTCGGGCAGCAGGTCTCGCGCCAGCGGCGTGAGCTCGTAGTCGCGGCCGGCGCGGACCAGCAGCTCGTCGTCGAAGCGGCGCCGGAGTCGCGCGAGCGCCGCGCTCATCGCCGGCTGGCTGAGCTCGAGCCGTTGCCCGGCTCGGGTGACGTTGCCCTCCTCGAGCAGCACCTTCAGCGGAAGCAGGAGGTTGAGGTCGGTGCCGCCGAGGGCCATGGTCGTGACACTAGTGGCGTGCCCGGAGAGTGTCGTGGCGTTTGGCGTGCCAAGCGTGCGTGCAGCGCAAGGCGCCGGAGCGACGACGCTGTCGGCCCATCATCGAGCGACGGCAACGCCGCGATGTGCGTGCGATCGGTGCGCGAAGCGCACGAGACTTTCCGGGCACGCCACTAGAGTCACGAGCGGTCCGATGGGAGGAGCAGGTGATGAAGGAGCGGTTGCGCGAGGTCGACGCCAACCTGCTGCTCGCCCTCCACGCCCTGCTCGAGGAGCGCAACCTCACCCACGCCGGTGAGCGGATGACGATGAGCCAGCCGGCGATGAGCGGGGCGCTGGCCAGGCTGCGCAAGCACTTCGACGACGAGCTGCTCGTCCGGGTCGGTCGCGGGTTCGAGCTCTCGCCGATGGCCGAGCGGCTCAAGCCGGCCGTCGAGGAGGCCGTCGAGGCCGCCGAGGCGCTGCTCGGCAACCAGCGCGAGTTCGACCCGACGTCGAGCAACCGGCTCTTCACGGTGAGCATGTCGGAGTACGCGATGACGGTCCTCGCCGAACCGCTCGCGCGGCTGCTCGGGGAACAGGCCCCCGGGTGCACGCTCGCGATGGACGCGGTCGGCGTCACGCCGGACCAGTTCGAGAGCCAGCTGATGCGACGCGACCTGATCATCGGGCCGCTCGGGTTCGAGTTCCCCGGACGCCGGCAGCCGGTCTTCACCGACCACCTCGTCTGCGTGGTGGCGCGGGACAACCCGCGACTGGCCGACGGCGGCCTGTCGCTGGAGCGGCTGCAGGAGATGCCGCACGCGGTCGCCGAGTTCGGCGCCGCCGGCGAGCGCAAGCGCCCGCTCGAGGTGGAGATGGAGCGGCTCGGGGTCGTCGACCGCCCGATCCTGGTGCAGGTCACCTCCCTGCTCACGCTGCCCTTCGCGGTCAGCGGCACCGAGATGTGCGCGTTCGTCCCCGCCCGCCTCGCCCACCGCTGCCTCGACATCCTCGACCTCGTGGTCGCCGACACCCCCCTCGAGCCGGTGCAGATCACCGAGGCCGCCCACTGGCACCCGCGGCGCGACACCGAGCCCGCCGTCGTCTGGCTGCGCCGCCTCCTCTACGACGTCGCCGTCGCCGTCGAGGACGCCGCCATCCGTTGAGTTGCGCCTCGTGATGCCGTTGAGTTGCGCCTCCGTGACTCGTTCAGTTGCGCCTCGTACTGCCGATTGCGCCTCGCACGTACCGTCACGAGGCGCAACTCGCACGCATCACGAGGCGCAACTCACGACATCACGGGACGCAACTCAACCAGCGCGAAGGCGGCGGGAGGCGAGGAAGCCGCAGGCTGACGAGACGGTCATCACGAGCGCGGGCACGACCGCCGAGGACTCGCCGCCGAGGCCGACGAGGGGGGCGACGAGCGCGCCGAGGCCGAACTGGGCGAAGCCGAGGACCGCGCTGCCCGTACCTGCGACGGGCCGGACCTCGGCCATCGCCAGGGCGGCGGAGTTGCCCATGATCGCGCCGTTGGAGGCGACCGCGACGAAGATCGGGACGGGCAGCAGCCACGCGGGTACGTCGGCGAGCGCGAGCACGAGGAACGTCACCGTCCCGGCGAGCTGGACCGCGACGGCCGTGCGCACCATGCTGCGCGGCGACCACCGGTCGACGAAGTGGCTGGCCACCCAGCCGAGGCCGATCAGCCCGGCGGCGTTCACACCGAACGCGAGGCCGTAGCCGACCTCGTCGAGGCCGACGACGTTCTGGTAGACGAACGGCGAGGACGAGATGTAGGCCATCATCACGCCGAAGCTGAGGGCGAACACCGCCAGCGGCCCGCGGAACGCCCGCGTGCGGAGGACGGTCCGCACGCCGTCCAGCGCGGACACGTCGGCCGGTCGCCGTACCTCAGCGGGATGCGTCTCGGGGATCACGAGCAGGACGCCGACCAGCATCGCGGCGCACAGCACGACGACGGTCCAGAGCATCCCGCGCCAGCCGATGGGATCGGCGAGCAGTCCGCCCACCAGGGGAGCCAGCACCGGCGCGACGCCGCCGACCGTGATCATCAGCGTGAACGCCCTGGCCGCCGCACGGCCGGTCACCACGTCGGCGATGATCGCCCGCCCGATGACCATGCCCCCGGCGCCGGCGAAACCCTGGACGAGCCGGGCGAGGACCAGCACGGGGAGCGTCGGGGCCAGCGCGCAGACGACGCCGGCGGCCACGCAGACCGACGCGCTGACGATCAGCGGCCCGCGTCGTCCGCGACGGTCCGAGAGCGGACCCATCACCAGCTGACCGAAGGCCAGGCCCACGAGGAAGGAGGTCAGCGTGAGCTGGACCGCGCTGGCCTCGGCGCCGAAGTCGGCGCCGAGCTCGGGGAACCCCGGCAGGTACAGGTCGGTCGCGACGGGCGCGAGCGCGGCCAGCGACGCGAGCACGAGCAGCAACGGCCACCGGATCGCCGAGATCCGCGCGGGCGCGCCGGCGCCCGCGCTCGTCTCCGTCACCGCCCCAGTCCACCAGCGGTGCGGCACCCGCGGAACGCGCCACCCGCGCATGGCAGCGATAGGCCCTGGTGATGCCCACATCCCTTGTCGCGCACGGGTTCCTACGGCTGACTGGGGCCATGAGCTGGGAGGACGGGACGTCATACCTCGACGAGCTGGCACCGGGGGTCTACGCCTTCGTCCAGCCCGACGGTGGCTGGATGGTCAACAACTGCGGCGTCGTGACGGACGGGTCGGGCGACGCCCTGCTGGTCGACACCACGTCGACGGAGAAGCGCAACCGCGCCCTGCTCGCCGAGGTGGCCGGGGTGGCCGAACGCGGTCCGCGGATCGCGGTGAACACCCACCACCATCCGGACCACACGTACGGCAACGGGTTCCTGCCGGCGTCGACGACGATCATCGGCCACCACCTGTGCCGCGAGGGTGTCCTGCGCGCCGGGCTCAAGGCGACCGAGGAGCTGCCCGCGGACTACGGCGACCTGGTCGTCCGCCCGCCGGACCTCACCGTCGGCAGCGACATCACCCTGCACCTCGGTGAGTTCCCCGTCGAGCTCCAGGTCATGGGGCCCGCCCACTCCACCCACGACATCGGCGTCTGGCTGCCCGAGCAGAAGGTCTTCTTCGCCGGCGACCTGGCGTTCTCGGGCGGCCACCCGATCTTCCTGGAGGGTTCGATGGCCGGCTTCCGCACGGCCGTCCGGCGGATGCGCGACCTCGAGCCGAACGCCCTGCTCCCGGGTCACGGTCCCGCCTGTCGGGGGGACGAGGTGGGCCGGGTGCTCGACGACCTCGAGGGGTACGTCGACTGGATCGAGGAGATCGCCCGCGAGTCCTACGCCGCCGGTCTGTCGCCCCTGGAGGCGGCTCAGAAGCACGCGGGAGGGCCGTACGCCGACTGGCCGGAGGGCGAACGGGTGGTCTGCAACCTGCACCGGGCCTACACCGAGGTCGACCCGGCGTACGAGCCTCCGGTCCCCCTGCGCATCCCGGCCCTCTGGCCGGAGATGGTCGCCCTCAACGGTGGTCCGATCGCCTGCCACGCCTGAGCCGACCCCGATTCGTCAGCGGTCTGGAGGGTCCGCGGAGCGTGGCGACCTCTGACGAATCGGTGTTCAGAACCGGTGCGTACCCGGTCCCACCTCGAACGAACCCTGCGGCAGCACCACCTCGGCGACGCAGCCGGGCGGGACGGTGACCGACAGCTCGAGCGACTCCCCCAGCGTCCAGGACACCGCGATCCGGCCGTGCGGTGACAGGTGCTCGGTCGACGCCGAGGTGATCCCGCCGCCGGGCATCGGCTCGACGCGGAACCGGCGCCAGGTCGGCTCCAGCCGCCGCAACCCCGCGACGTACCGGTGCAGGAACGAGATCACGGCGCCCTTGGAGTAGTGGTTGAGCGACTCGTGCGGGACGCCGTCGGCGTCGATGCCGTTCCAGCGCTCCCACATGGTCGTCGCGCCGCGGTCGATCATGGTCAGCCACGAGGGCTCGGAGTCCTGGAAGAGCAAGCCGGTACGCCGCGTCGAGATGCCCGTGGTCCGCCAGCGCCGGCAGGAGGTCCGGCGTGGCCAGGAAGCCGGTCGTCAGGTGGTCGCCCGCCTCGTCCACCAGGGCGGCGAGGTCGTCGGCGACGCGCTGCCGGTGCTCGTCGGGCACCAGCCCGAAGGTCAGTGCGCGCACCAGCGTGGCCTGGGTGTGCGGCGAGACGCGGCCGTCGGCGGAGACGTACTCGGTGCGCCAGGCGTCGACGACGTGCGCCGACAGCTCGGCGTACCTCGCGGCCTCCTCGTCGAGACCCAGCACCGCGGCGATGCGCGCGGCGTGCCGCGTCGACCAGGCGTAGAAGGCGGTCGCGACGTCGGACTTGTCCTGCGGCGATGAACTTCGGGAAGTCGCTCGGCTCGCCGCCGGGCTCGAGCCACTCGCCCCAGTGGAAGCCGGTGTCCCAGAGGTACTGCTCGTGCGGCAGCGGCTCAGCGTGGCGCTCGACCCGCGAGGGGTGCCGGGACCCGGACGCCATCGCCTCGACCCGGTCGAGCCAGCGCACCATGGCCGGCCAGCTCTCGGCGAGCGCCGCGGTGTCGCCGTACTCCTCGTACAGCTCCCACGGCACCAGCACGATCGCGTCGCCCCAGCCCGCGGAGCCGTTCATCTTCTCGAGGAACCCGGTGCGCTCGGCAACCGGCATCGGTGCCATGTTGCCCAGGTTGCCGTCGGCCCACTGCTCGACGACGAGGTCGCGCAGCCACTTCACCGAGAAGCCCGCGACGTCGTAGAGGTACGACGCCGTCGGGACGTAGAGCTGCCAGTCACCGGTCCATCCCGCGCGCTCGCGGGTCGGGCAGTCGGTCGGGATGTCGCACGCGTTGTCGCGGAAGGACCACACCGCCGCCGCGTGCAGCCGGTTGATGCGGTCGTCGCTGCACACGAAGGACCCCCGGGGCTGAAGGTCGGTGTGCACCACGATCCCGGTGATGTCGTCGGCGGTGAGCGGACCGGGGTGGCCCTCGACCCGCACGTACTGGAACCCGTGCGTCGTCAGCCGCGGCTCGAACACGTCCCCGGCCACCCCTGCGGACACGACGACGTCGACCTGGCCCGCGCTCAGCGGCTCGGGCAGGAACGGCGCGTTCGGGCGCAGGTGCTCCATCGTCACGTCGCCGTCCGGGCCGAGCGCCTCACCGTGCGTCAGCGTGATCCGGGTGCCGGCCGGGCCGAGGGAGGTCAGCCGTACCCGGCCGTTGATGTTCTGGCCGAGGTCGACGACGAACACGCCTTCTCGCACCGACGTGACCGACACCGGGCGCAGCTCCTCGACGGGCCGCACGGGCGGGGCGGGCGAGCAGACGAGGGCGTCGTACCCACGCTCGCTCACCACGACCGGCGACCAGACGGGCTCGTCGGCGAGCAGCCGACGGTCCTCGTGCTGGCCCTCGATCAGGTCGGTCTCGGTGATGTGCGACGTCGCCCAGCGCCACGACTCGTCGGTGCCGACGACGGTGGTGGTGCCGTCCTCGTGCTCGAGGTGGAGCTGCGCGAGGAACGCCGTCTCGGTGCCCCACTGGTCGTGGGCGTTGAGCATGCCGACCTGGCCGCGGTACCAGCCGTCGGCGAGCAGCGCCTCGACCACGTGGCTGCCGGGCGCCAGCAGTGCCGTGACGTCGTACGTCTGCACCTGCGTGCGCGAGGCGTACTCCGTGTAGCCCGGCGTCAGCTCGTCCGTCCCGACGCGTTGCCCGTCGAGG
The DNA here is from genome assembly GCA_963839565.1 of uncultured Actinomycetota bacterium. GTDB lineage: Bacteria > Actinomycetota > Actinomycetes > Propionibacteriales > Nocardioidaceae > Nocardioides. Next base: position 249,352 of record CAWIVR010000007.1, read on the forward strand.
GAGAGCTCGTAGATCCCGTGCGCGGTCGCGTACAGGCGCGCGCGCACGACGGGTTCGTCGACCGTGATCTCGCCGCGCAGCCGGTACGCCGGCCGGTGGCCCGCCGCGCCCGCCTCGGCGCCGGACGACACCCAGGCAGCCGACCAGTCGTCCGGATCGAGCAGGCCGGCCTCGACGACCAACGGCGCGGACCACTCGCCCAGCCCGGCCTCGGTCTCGACGCGGACACGTACCTCGCGCCGCTCGCCCGAGCCCAGCGCCTTGCCGGGCCACGGCACCAGCACGTGCGCATCCCCCTCGACGCGCACGGGGATCCCGTCGACCTCCACCTCGTAGGCGAGCTGCTCGCCGGACTCGGCCGGAAGCACCCACGAGAGTCGCGGCTCCCGCTCGCCGATGCCGAGAGGGCTGTCGAGGTGTTCCGCACGTACCTGCACGGGTCCACCCTCCCGACCCTGACGCCGGACGGGAACCAGCGTCAGCGGATACCAACGATCAGCGTGACCGCCCGTCGGCTAGTCCTCCTCGGGCGGCCTGGTCGGGTCGACGCCGGCGAGGAAGGCCTCGGCCTGACGGGCAGCACCGGCGGCGCCGATGGCGCTCGCCCACCGGAGCACCTCGCCGGCGATCGCCCGAGCGCCGGCCTCGTCGCCTTCGTCCCGGTGCAGCACGGCGAGCAGCAGCTGCTGCGAGAGCGTGCCGCCGATGTGCCGGGCCCGGCCCCCGGCGGCCGTCGACTCCTCCCACCGCTCGCGCGCACCGACCGGGTCGCCGTCGTCGTGGGCGTGGTCGCCGAGGTGCCGCTGCGCCTCGAACAGGAGGACGGGGTCGCCCGAGGCGCGCGCGGCGGCCAGGCCGACCTCGTAGTGGGCCGGCGCCGCGTCCCGGTCGGCCAGCACGTTGTCGGTGATCCAGCCGAGACAGACCGACGCCCAGCCGCGACGGACCTCGTCGGGCGCCGCGTCGCGCAGGCGGATCGCCTCGGCGACCAGGGTGTCGGCCTCGCCCGGCTCCCGGCCTCCGGGTCCCATCCGGTAGGAGCCGTCCGGGTTGCGGATCGCCAGCGAGTACGCCCGTCGGAGGCGGACCCACGCCACGTTCCAGGCCAACGACGCGTCCGGCTCGTACGCCGCCAGCTCGGCGTCGAGGACCTCGAACCGCTTCGGCGCCTCGCTCCGGCCGAACACGTGGTCGGCCCGGTCCGCGACGTCGGCGGCGGTCAGGGCGAGCAGCACCCGCCCCTGGGCGTCGCCGGTCGCCGGCGTGGTGGCATCGAGCAGCCGCAACGCCTCGTCGTACCAGGTGGCCAGGGCGAGGTCGAGCGCCGCCTCACGGACGGTGGACAGGTCGGTGGTCGTCATGGGCGTGGATGATAGTTTTGGACAAAACTTTTGGCGAGGAAACTACTTTGGCGACACGAGCGCGCACCCGACAGGACTCCGTCGACCGTCACGTCGCACTGTGGGAGCGCGAGCTGCCGTGGATGGACCCGCTCCACGAACAGGTCGTCGCTCGCCTGATGCTGCTGACCAAGCACCTCGCCCGGTCCCGGGAGGCGGCGTTCGCGGACGACGACCTCGGCCGTGCGTCGTTCAAGGTCCTGCTCGCGCTGCGCCGGCTCGGCTCTCCGTACACCGCCCAGCCCTCGGAGCTCGCCGAGCAGCTCGGGCTGAGCCGCGGCGCCCTGTCGGCCCGGCTGTCCCCGCTGGAGGAGGACGGCCTGATCCGCCGGACCACCGACCCGGACGACCGGCGCAAGGTGCACGTCACGCTGACCCGCGCCGGCAAGCGGGCCTTCGACCGGCACGGCCAGCACGAGGGCCGCGACGAGGCCGCCCTCCTCGACACGCTGTCGGTCGCCGACCAGCGTCGGCTCTCCGACCTGCTGCGCACCCTGGTGCTGGCCGTCGAGGAGGCGCCGGTTTGATGGTCCGGTGAGCTTCAGCGCCCTGGACCACCTGGAGTGCCCGCGGTGCGGCGCGACGTACGACGCAACCGTGCTGCAAGGGCTCTGCCCCCGCGACGGGTCACCGTTGTTGGCGAGGTACGACCTGGCCCGCGTCGGCACCGACCCGCGGTCCATCGCCGGCCGCGCCCCGGACCTGTGGCGCTACCACGAGCTGCTGCCCGTCTCCGCGGCCGAGCACGTCGTCACCCTCGGCGAGGGGATGACCCCGCTGCTCCCGGCACCCCAACTCGGCGCCGAGCTCGGCCTGCCACGACTGCTGGTCAAGGACGACGGCCTGCTGCCGACCGGCTCCTTCAAGGCGCGCGGCGCCGCCGTCGGCGTCTCCCGTGCCAAGGAGCTGGGCGCGACCCGGCTGGCCATGCCGACCAACGGCAACGCGGGCGCGGCCTGGTCGACGTACGCCGCCCGGGCCGGCCTGCGCGCCACGATCGCGATGCCGCTGGACGCGCCCACGATCACCCGGGCGGAGACCGTCGTCACCGGCGGTGACCTGCGGCTGGTCGACGGGCTCATCTCCGACGCCGGCCGGCTGATCGGCGAGGCGGTGCAGGCCAGCGCGGACGACTGGTTCGAGGTGTCGACGCTCAAGGAGCCCTACCGGATCGAGGGCAAGAAGACGATGGGGCTGGAGATCGCCGAGCAGCTGGGGTGGCGGATGCCCGACGTGATCCTCTACCCGACCGGCGGCGGGGTCGGTCTGATCGGCATCCACAAGGCGCTCGTCGAGGCCCGCGAGCTGGGCTGGGTCGAGGGCGACCTGCCGCGGCTCGTGTGCGTCCAGGCGACCGGCTGCGCGCCGATCGTCACGGCGTACCTAGCCGGAGAGGAGGAGTCGGTGAAGGTGGAGGACTCCTCGACGGTCGCGTTCGGCATCAACGTGCCCAAGGCGCTCGGCGACTTCCTCGTGCTGCGGGCGGTGCGCGAGACCGGCGGGACCGCCGTCGCTGTCGAGGACGCCGACCTGCTGGCCGACCTGGCCCTCACCGCGCGGCTGGAGGGCATGTTCCTCTGTCCCGAGGGTGCGGCCACGGTGACCGCGGCCAGACAGCTGGCGCGGACCGGCTGGCTCTCGCCCGACGACGAGGTGGTGCTGCTGAACACGGGCGCCGGCGTGATCTACCCCGACACCGTCACGGTCGACGCCCCGACGATCGCCAGGGACGGCGTGCTGGTGCTGTGACCGGCCGGCCGGATCGTTGCGCGATCGTGCTGGTCGCCGGTCGGCCGCCCGCCTAGCGTCACGAAGGTGGGCCGGATCCCGGGCGTCGTGCTGGCTGCTGCCGCGGCCGCTGCCCTGCTCACACCACTGCTCACCGGCTGCGTCGGGCAAGCGGCGGAGCCCGCCGGTCTCGCCAGCCAGCCCTCGGTCACGGGGATCGGCGACCCGTACTTCCCGATGGACGGCAACGCCGGCATCGACGTCGAGCGCTACCGCATCCGGGACGCCTACCGCTTCGACTCCGGCCGGCTCGCCGGCCGGACGACCCTGACCATCACCGCCACCAAGCGGCTCCCGAAGTTCTCGCTCGACTTCCTGCTCCCGGTCTCGAAGGTCCGGCTCAGCGCCGGCGGTGCGACCTACTCCCAGCGGACGAAGCACGAGCTCGTCATCACGCCCGCGAAGCCCATCGCCGCCGGCGAGCGGTTCAAGGCCACGGTCACGTACGCCGGCGTCCCCGGCGACGAGCAGTACGCCGGGTACAACGGCTGGCACGCCGACGAGCACGAGGTCGTCACCATGGACGAGCCGCACATGTCGCCCTGGTGGTTCCCGGCCAACGACCACCCGACCGACAAGGCGTTGATGGACATCAGCATCACCGTGCCGCGCGGCAACACCGTGATCAGCAACGGCGAGCGGGTCTCCCGACAGTCCAGCGGCGACCGGACGACGTACCGCTGGCGGGCCGCCGAGCCGATGGCGACCTACCTCGCCTTCTTCGCCGCCGGCAAGTTCGCGGTCAGCCGAGGGACGACCGACGGCGTCCCCTGGGTCAACGCGATCTCCCAGCAGGGCACGCAGGCGGAGCGCAAGGGGTCGCGGAAGATGCTCGCGCAGACCCCCGGCTTCGTGACATGGCTGGCGTCCCGCCTCGGGGACTACCCGTTCGCCCAGTCGGGCGGCGTGGTGACCTCGCTCGACGTGGGCTTCTCGCTGGAGACGCAGACCCGGCCGGTCTACGGCTTCTACGTCCCCGAGGGGTCCACCCCGCTGCTGGTGCACGAGCTGGCCCACCAGTGGTTCGGCGACTCGGTCTCGCTCGAGCGGTGGCGCGACATCTGGCTCAACGAGGGCTTCGCGAGCTTCATGCCCTGGATGTACGACGAGGACCACGGCGGGTGGTCCGCCCAGAAGCACCTCGAGTCGAGCTACGACACCTACCCGGCGTCGTCGGACTTCTGGAAGCGTGGCGTGCTGGACCCCGGGCCCGGACCTCGTGGACCTGTTCGGCCAGGCCGTCTACGAGCGCGGTGCGATGACCCTGCAGGCCCTGCGCAACCGGATCGGCGACGAGGCCTTCTGGACCGTGCTGCGCACCTGGGTCGCCGACCACCGCCACGGCAACGCCACCACTGCCGAGTTCGTCGCCCTCGCCGAGCAGGTCAGCGGCCAGGACCTCGGCGAGTTCTTCGAGGTCTGGCTGGAGACGCCCGAGCGGCCGGCCAGGACGGCCGACAACGGTCTGTAGTCAGCCGAGCGTCGAGGTACGGGCGACCAGCTCGGGGAGCAGGACCACCTGCTGGTGCCGGTGCTCGGGGTTGTCCGCCTCGTCGAGCACCAGCTCGGCGGCGCGCCGGCCGAGCTCGTGGCGGGGCTGGCGCACCGAGGTGAGCGGGACGGCAGCGGCGCCGGCGAAGTAGATGTCGTCGTAGCCGACGATGGCGAGGTCGTCGGGGACGGCGAGCCCCGAGGCCACCAGCTGCTGGAGCAGGCCGAGGGCCAGCAGGTCGTTGGCGCAGAACGCCGCGGTCGGCCGCTTGCTCCGGGGCAGCCCCAGGATCCGCTCGCCGGCCATCCGGCCCTCGCGGACGGTCGTGGCCGCGGTCGCGATGACGGTGGCAGGCGGGGCGCCCCCGGCTGCCAGGGCGGTCTGGGCACCCTGGAGACGGTCGCGGACCTGGCCGATCGACTCGGGTCCGCCGACGAAGGCGATCCGCTGGTGGCCGCGGTCGAGGAGGTGCTCGACCGCGAGGCTGCCACCCAGCACGTCGTCGACGGCGACCGAGCAGAGCGCCACGTCCCGCGGCGTACGGTCCACGACCACCACGGGAGTGCCGCGACGAGCCACACCGGCCAGGTGCTCGGCCTCGGGGTCGAGGGGCGTGACGAGGATGCCCTGGACGCGCTGCTCGACGAGGTGGTCGAGGTGCGCCACCTCGCGGTCGGCCCGGTTGCCGCTGTTGCACATGTAGAGCGAGAAGTGACCCTCCTCGGCCGTCTCCTCGATCCCGGCGGCGACGTCGGTGAAGAACGGGTTGGCCGCGTCGAGCATCACGTACGCCAACGTCCGGCTGCGTCCCGACCGCAGGTGCCGCGCGGCCTCGTTGCGCACGAAGCCGAGCTCGGCCATCGCCTGCTCGACCCGGCGACGAGTCGCGGGGCTGACCCGGTCGGGCCGGTTCAGCACGTTGGACACCGTGCCGAGCGAGACACCCGCCCGCTCGGCGACGTCCTTGACGCCCGCCATCTCGTCCCCCGATTCGCTTCGTTGCTAAAACGCTTCAGCACGCCTCCGCGCCGACAATCTAGTGCAGATCCTTGACGGAAGTGAGCGCCGTCACTTACGGTCTGCCTATCGGAATTGAAACCTTTCAATCCGATTTACGCAAGAGCCACACGAGCGAGGGACCACATGCCGGCAGCCGACACCGCAGCGGTGCTCGAGCTGCGTGACGTCTCCAAGTCGTTCGGACCGGTCGTCGCCCTGCGCGCCGGCAGCCTGCGGGTCGAGGCGGGCAGCATCCATGCCCTGGTCGGCGAGAACGGTGCGGGCAAGTCCACCCTCGTCAAGGTCGTGGCCGGCGTCTACCGCCGCGACTCGGGCGACTTCCTGCTGGGCGGCGAGTCCGTCGACTTCGGCTCGACGGCCGAGTCCAAGGACGCCGGCATCGCCGTCATCTACCAGGAGCCGACGCTCTTCCCGGACCTCTCGGTGACCGAGAACATCTTCATGGGCCGGATGCCCGTGGGCGGTGGCCACCGCATCGACCGGGCCGGGATGCACCGCGAGACCAACGCGCTCTTCCAGCGGCTCGGCGTGCACATCGACCCCCGCCGCCCGGCGCTCGGCCTCTCCATCGCCGACCAGCAGATCATCGAGATCGCCAAGGCGATCTCGCTCGACGCCCGCCTCCTCGTCATGGACGAGCCCACCGCGGCGCTGAGCGGCAACGAGGTGGCCAGGCTCTTCGCGGTCGCCCGCAGCCTCCGCGACGAGGGCCGCGCCCTGGTCTTCATCTCCCACCGGTTCGACGAGGTCTTCGCCCTCTGTGACCACGTCACGGTGATGCGCGACGGCTCGTACATCTCCACCGACCGCATCGACGAGACCACCGAGTCCCAGATCGTCGCCAAGATGGTCGGCCGCGAGGTGGGCGACCTGTTCCCCAAGACCCCCGCCGAGATCGGGGACGTCGTCCTCGACGTCCAGGGGCTCGAGACCGCGGGCGAGTTCCACGGCGTCTCCTTCCAGGTCCGGGCCGGCGAGATCGTGGGGCTCGCCGGGCTCGTGGGCGCCGGCCGCAGCGAGATCGCGCGCGCCGTCTTCGGCGTCGACGCGTACGACGCCGGGTCGGTCACCCTGCTCGGCAAGCCCGTCCCTCCCAAGGACCCGCGGGCCGCGATCCGGGCCGGCATGGCCTTCGTCCCGGAGGACCGCCGCCAGCAGGGCCTGGTCATCCAGGGCTCGGTCGGCAAGAACATCGCCTCCGTCATCCGCGGCGAGCTCACCAAGGCGGGCTTCCTCACCGCCGGGTCGGAGTACCGCGCCGCGCGGCCCTGGGCGTCCCGCCTCGAGGTCAAGACCAACGCCCTCGACATGACGGCCGCCACCATGAGCGGCGGCAACCAGCAGAAGGTCGTCATCGCCAAGTGGCTGGCCACCCACCCCAAGCTCCTGATCATCGACGAGCCCACGCGGGGCATCGACGTCGGCACCAAGGCCGAGGTGCACCGGCTGCTCTCCGAGCTGGCCGGCCAGGGCCTGGCGATCCTGATGATCTCCAGCGAGCTTCCCGAGGTGCTCGGCATGGCCGACCGCGTGCTCGTCGTCTGTGAGGGCCGGATCACCGCGGACATCGCCCGTGACGAGGCCACCCCCGAGAACGTCATGGCGGCAGCAACCCGATCCTCCGAGAAGGCCGCATCATGAGCACCGACCTCCTCGTCGAGCCGAGCAGCCAGTCCCGCGGCCAGCGCATCCTCACGACCGTGGTGCGCTCCCGTGAGTTCTCGATCGCGATCGTGCTGGTCCTGATCATCCTCGCCGCCACCATCCGGCGCCCGACGTTCGTCTTCAGCGGCGACGGCTGGCGCGACACCCTGCTGACACCCTCGATCCTGCTGCTGCTCGCGATCGGCCAGATGGTCGTCATCGTCACCCGCAACGTCGACCTGTCCGTCGGCTCCATCCTCGGGGTCACGGCCTACGTCACCGGCAAGATCTTCATCGCCAACCCCGAGACGTCCGTGGTGCTGGTCTTCCTCGCCGGGATGCTGGTCGGCGCCGCGCTCGGAGCGATCAACGGCTTCCTCGTCGCGTTCTTCCGGGTGCCGGCTCTCGTCGTCACCCTCGGCACGATGTACATCTTCCGCGGCGTGCTGACCAACCAGATCGGCAGCGAGCGCATCGTCGCCGGCGACATCCCGGCGAACTTCGAGAAGCTCGGCACCGACCAGATCCTGTCCATCCCGCTGCTGACGATCATCGGTCTCGTCGTGCTGGCGATCGTCGGCTACTACCTCTACACGGCGCGCGGTGGCCGCGAGCTCTACGCCATCGGCTCCGACCCCGACGCCGCCAGGCTCTACGGCCTCAGCGTCGGGAAGCGCGTGTTCGGCGCGTTCGTGCTGTCCGGGGCCCTGGCCGGTCTCGCGGGCGTCTTCCACATCGCCCGCTACGCCACCGCGTTCTCCGGGACGGGGAGGGACCTCGAGCTGCAGGCGGTCGCCGCGGTGGTGATCGGTGGCGTCGCGATCTTCGGCGGCAGCGGCACGGTGTGGGGTGCCGCGCTCGGCGCCTTCCTGCTCGTCACCATCAACCGCGCGCTGCCGATCCTCGGCATCAGCGACTTCTGGCAGGGCGCCGTGGTCGGCGCCCTGATCATCGGCTCGATCGTCCTCGACCGGGTGCTGACCCTGCGTCGCACCCACCAGCTCATCGAAGCGAGGGACGAGTCATGACGTCGACCGTGACCGAGGCGCCCACGCGCGGCTACCCGTCGTACTCGCGCAACATCGTCCAGCGCATCCTCGTCAACCGCGAGGCGGCGGTGATCGCGGCCCTCGTCATCGTCTACGTCTACTCGCTGCTCAACGTGCAGTTCTTCGACGGCCCGCTGACGACGTACAACCTCTTCAAGGAGTACGCGCCGATCCTGATGCTCGCGCTGCCGATGACGTTGATCATCATCACCGGCGAGATCGACCTGTCGGTGGCCAGCACGCTCGGCGTCTGCGCCGCCGCCTGTGGGGTCCTGGTCAAGGACCACGGCGTCTCCATGCTGACCGCGGTCATCCTCACGATGATCCTCGGCATCGTGCTCGGCGCGTTCAACGGCTTCCTCGTCGCGTACGTCGGCCTGCCGTCGCTCGCGGTCACGATCGGCACGCTCGCGCTCTACCGCGGCATCGCGGAGGGGCTGATCCAGACCGACCGGATCGCCGAGTTCCCGGCCTCCTGGCAGGACTGGCCGACCGAGCGGATCGGCGACACCAACATCCCGAACATCATGATCCCGGTGGCCATCCTGGTCGTGGTCTTCGCCCTGCTGCTGCACTTCACGTCCTTCGGCCGGGGCATCTACGAGATCGGCCAGAGCGCCGAGACCGCGCACTTCTCCGGCGTCGACGTCCGAAGGACGAAGCTGCTGCTGTTCGTGATGAGCGGCTTCGTGGCCTCGCTGGCCGGTGTCTACGTGATGCTCAAGGCCGACTCGGTGGCCATCGACACCGGGGTGGGTGTCGAGCTCAAGGTCATCGCCTCGGTGCTGCTCGGCGGCGTCTCCATCTTCGGTGGTCGCGGCGCGCTGCACGGCGTGATCGCCGGCGTCCTGCTGATCGCCGTCCTCAACTCCGCCCTCCAGCTCAGCAACCAGGGCTCGGAGATCATCCAGATCATCATCGGCCTGCTCCTGGTCGTCTCGGTGATCGCCTCCAGCTTCCTGCCGCGGATCCGGGAGCTTCTCCCGCGCAGGGCCGTGGCCTCCGCGCCACTCAAGACGCCGACCTCCGGCGACGAATCACGAAAGGTAAGGCAATGAACATCAAGACCCATCGATTCGCCGCCGTGGCAGTCATGGCGCTGGTCGCCAGCCTCGGCCTCGCCGGCTGCGGCTCCGACGACTCCTCCACCGCCGCTGACGGCGGGGACGGGGGCGGCGGCGGCGACGCCACCACCGTCACCTTCATCCCGAAGGCCCTGGGCAACCCCTACTTCGACACCAGCGACGCCGGTGGCAAGAAGGCCGTCGAGGAGTTCGGCGGCACGTACGCCGAGGTGGGGCCCGACACCATCGCGCCGGACACCCAGGTCTCCTTCATCGACACGGCGGCCCAGCAGGGCGTCAACGCGCTGGTGATCTCCGCCAACGACCCCAAGGCCCTGTGCGACTCCATCAACGCGGCCCGCGACGCCGGCACCAAGGTCGTCACCTTCGACTCCGACACCGACCCGTCGTGTCGCGACCTGTTCATCAACCAGGCGACCGCCGAGGGCATCGCCCAGGTGCAGGTCGACATGATCGCCGACCAGATCGGTGACTCCGGGGAGGTCGCGATCCTCTCGGCCGCGGCCAACGCCACCAACCAGAACGCCTGGATCGAGATGATGGAGGCGACCCTGGCCGCCGACCACCCGGACATCAAGCTCGTCGACACCGTCTACGGCGACGACGACGACCAGAAGTCCTTCGACGCGACCGCCGCGCTGCTGGCCGACCACCCGAACCTCAAGGGCATCATCTCGCCCACCACGGTCGGCATCGCCGCGGCCGCTCGCTACCTGTCCACCTCGGACGCCAAGGGCAAGGTCGCGCTGACCGGTCTGGGCACGCCCAACCAGATGCGTGACTACGTCGAGGACGGCACCGTCACCGAGTTCGCGCTGTGGAACCCGGGCGACCTGGGCTACCTCGCCGCGTTCGCCGCCAAGGCGCTCGTGGACGGCGACATCACCGGCGAGGAGGGCGACACCTTCACCGCCGGCGACCTGGGCGACTTCACCGTCGGCGCGGACGCCACCGTGCTGCTCGGTGACCCGTTCAAGTTCAACGCGGACAACATCGGCGACTTCAACTTCTGAGTCGACGACCGACACGTCAGGTCCGTCCTGACCTCAGGTGCCGGCGGGTGCGTCTCGCATCCGCGCCCGCCGGCACCACCCCTCCTTCCCCACTCCTTCCCCAGCACCGAAGGGCTGCGCCATGCCTCGCTACTGCTTCCAGCTCCAGGTGAAGCCGGAGCGGATCGCGGAGTACCGCGAGCGGCACGCGGCGGTGTGGCCCGACATGCTCCGGGCGCTGGCCGACACCGGCTGGCGCAACTACTCGCTCTTCCTGCGACCCGACGGGCTGCTCATCGGCTACGTCGAGTCCGACGACCTTGCCGCCGCCCAGGCGGCGATGGACACCACCGACGTGAACGCCCGCTGGCAGGCGGAGATGGGCCCGTTCTTCGAGGCCCTCGACGTCCCGCCCGACCAGGGGTTCGCTCTCCTGGAGGAGGTCTTCCACCTGGAGGACCAGCTCGCCACCATCGACCACCCCGAGGACTGACCCAGATGACCACCTTCGCCGACATCACCGGCCGGCTCGAGAGCCTGGCGATCGAGGTCCCGTCGTGGGCCTACGGCAACTCCGGCACGCGGTTCAAGGTGTTCGGCTCCCCGGGCACCCCGCGCACCGTCGAGGAGAAGATCGCCGACGCCGCGGCCGTGCACCGGTTCACCGGGCTGGCTCCGTCGGTCGCGCTGCACATCCCGTGGGACCTCGTTGACGACTACGGCAAGCTCAAGGCGTACGCCGAGGACCAGGGCGTCGCGCTCGGCACCATCAACTCCAACACGTTCCAGGACGACGACTACAAGCTCGGCAGCCTCACCAACGCCGACCCCGCGATCCGCAGGAAGGCCGTCCAGCACAACCTCGACTGCATCGAGGTCATGAACGCCACCGGCTCGCGCGACCTCAAGATCTGGCTGGCCGACGGCACCAACTACCCCGGCCAGGCCGACATCCTGACCCGCCAGGAGTGGCTGGCCGAGGGGCTCGCCGAGATCTACGCCCAGATCGCCGACGACCAGCGGCTCGTGCTGGAGTACAAGTTCTTCGAGCCGGCGTTCTACCACACCGACGTGCCGGACTGGGGCACGTCGTACGTGCACTGCGCCGCCCTCGGCGACCGCGCCGTGGTCTGCCTCGACACCGGCCACCACGCGCCGGGCACCAACATCGAGTTCATCGTCGCCCAGCTCTCCCGGCTCGGGAAGCTCGGCTCGTTCGACTTCAACAGCCGCTTCTACGCCGACGACGACCTGATCGTCGGGGCGGCCGACCCCTTCCAGCTCTTCCGGATCATGGTCGAGGTCATCCGGGGTGGCGCCTACGACGGGCCGACGCCGGCCGCGTTGATGCTCGACCAGTGCCACAACATCGAGAAGAAGGTCCCCGGCCAGATCCGCTCGGTGCTCAACGTGCAGGAGATGGTGGCCCGCGCCCTGCTGCTCGACACCGATGCCCTCGCCGTCGCGCAGCGCGAGGGTGACGTGCTGGCCGCCAACCAGATCTACATGGACGCGTTCTACACCGACGTGCGACGCGACCTCGCCGGCTTCCGCGAGGAGCGCGGACTGCCGGCCGACCCGATGGCGGCGTACCTCGCCTCGGGCTACCAGGACACGATCGAGGCCGACCGCGTGGGCGGCTCGCAAGCAGGATGGAACTAGTCATGAGCAACACAACCGTGGCCGCGCTCGTCGAGAGATCCAACCGGCTGGGCCGCGACCCCAAGAACACCAACTACGCCGGCGGCAACACCTCCGCCAAGGGCACCGAGGTCGACCCGGTGACCGGCGAGGACGTCGAGCTGGTCTGGGTCAAGGGCTCCGGCGGTGACCTGGGCACGCTGACCGAGTCCGGCCTGGCCGTGCTGCGGCTGGACCGGATGCGCGCGCTGACCCAGGTCTACCCCGGCGTCGAGCGCGAGGACGAGATGGTCGCGGCGTTCGACTACTGCCTGCACGGCAAGGGCGGCGCCGCCCCGTCGATCGACACCGCGATGCACGGCCTGGTCGACTCCGCGCACGTCGACCACCTGCACCCCGACTCCGGCATCGCGATCGCGACGGCCGCCGACGGCGAGGCGCTGACCAAGGAGATCTTCGGCGACAAGGTCGTCTGGGTGCCCTGGCGTCGTCCGGGCTTCCAGCTCGGCCTCGACATCGCCGCCATCAAGGAGGCCAACCCGCAGGCCGTCGGCTGCATCCTCGGCGGCCACGGCATCACGGCGTGGGGCGACACCAGCGAGGAGTCCGAGAAGAACAGCCTCTGGATCATCGACACCGCCGCGGCCTACATCGCCGAGCACAGCCGTCCGGAGCCGTTCGGCCCGGCGCTCGACGGGTACGCCGCCCTCCCCGAGGCCGAGCGTCGCGCCAAGGCCGCCGCCATCGCCCCGACCATCCGCGGGCTGGCGTCCACGGACCGGCCGATGGTCGGCCACTTCACCGACTCCGACGTGGTCCTCGACTTCCTCGGCTCGGCCGAGCACCCGCGCCTGGCCGGCCTCGGCACCTCGTGCCCCGACCACTTCCTGCGCACCAAGGTCAAGCCGCTGGTCGTCGACCTGCCCGCGACCGCGTCGGTCGAGGAGACGATCGTGCGGCTCAAGGAGCTGCACGGTCCCTACCGCGAGGACTACCAGGCGTATTACCACCGCAACGCCACCGCCGACAGTGACATTGATTGGCCCGCCATCCGCGGCGCCGACCCGCTGATCGTGCTGGTGCCCGGCGTCGGGATGTTCAGCTTCGGCAAGGACAAGCAGACCGCCCGCGTGGCCGGCGAGTTCTACGTCAACGCCATCAACGTGATGCGCGGCGCCGAGGGGCTCTCGACGTACGCCCCCATCGACGAGGCCGAGAAGTTCCGGATCGAGTACTGGGCGCTCGAGGAGGCCAAGCTCCAGCGGATGCCGAAGCCCAAGCCGCTGGCCACCCGCATCGCGCTGGTCACCGGCGCCGCCTCCGGCATCGGCAAGGCCATCGCGACCAAGCTCGCGGCCGAGGGCGCCTGCGTCGTGATCGCCGACCTGTCGCTGGAGAAGGCCCAGGCCGCCGCGGCCGAGATCGGGAACGCGGACGTCGCGGTCGGCGTCCAGGTCGACGTCTCCGACGAGGCCGCCGTCCAGGCGATGGTCGACGCGACCGTGCTCGCCTTCGGCGGGGTGGACCTGGTCGTCAACAACGCCGGCCTCTCGCTGTCCAAGACCCTGCTCGAGACCACCGTCGCCGACTGGGACCTCCAGCACGACGTGATGGCCAAGGGCTCGTTCCTGGTCTCCCGGACCGCGGCCAAGGTGCTCATCGAGCAGGAGCTCGGCGGCGACATCGTCTACATCTCCTCGAAGAACTCCGTCTTCGCCGGCCCCAACAACATCGCGTACTCCGCGGTCAAGGCCGACCAGGCCCACCAGGTCCGGCTGCTGGCCGCCGAGCTCGGCGAGCACGGCATCAAGGTCAACGGCGTGAACCCCGACGGCGTCGTGGCCGGCTCCGGCATCTTCGCCAGCGGCTGGGGCGCCAACCGGGCGGCCGTCTACGGCGTGGAGGAGAAGGACCTCGGCAAGTTCTACGCCCAGCGCACCCTGCTCAAGCAGGAGGTGCTGCCCGAGCACTGCGCCCAGGCCGTGTTCGTGCTCTGCTCTCCCGAGCTCTCCCGGACCACCGGCCTCCACATCCCCGTCGACTCCGGCGTCGCGGCAGCGTTCCTGCGATGAGGTTCGCGGCCGTCGACCTGGGCGCCTCCAGCGGCCGGGTGATGGTCGGCGAGGTGGGTCCCGACACGCTGCGGCTGACCGCCGCCGCGCGGTTCCCCAACGACCCGGTGCGCACCGACGGACGGTCTGCACTGGGACGTCGACGGCGCTGGTCGACCACGCGGTCGCCGGACTGGCCACGGCGTACGCCGAGGGGCCGCTCGCCTCGATCGGCGTCGACTCCTGGGCCGTCGACTACGGCCGGCTCCGCCACGGCCGGCTCCTCGGGCAGCCGTTCCACTACCGCGACGAGCGGCGGACGGCGGAGGGTCCGGCCGCCGTCGCCGACCTGATCGGCGCGCAGGAGCTCTACCGGCGCAACGGCCTGCAGTACCTGCCCTTCAACACGCTCTACCAGCTCGCGGCCGACAAGGGTCTCGCCGAGGCCGACCGCGGTGCTGCTCGTCCCCGACCTCGTCGCCGCCTCACTCGCCGGCAACCACGTCACCGAGCGCACCAACGCCTCCACCACCGGGCTGCTCGACGTGACGACACGAGAGTGGGACACCGAGCTGATGATCCGGCTCGGCCTCGACCCGACGCTCTTCACCGACCTCGTCGACCCCGGCGACCTCGTCGGCGACCTGCTGCCCCACGTCGCCGAACGGGTCGGCGGAGTCGTGCCCGTGGTTGCCGTCGGCTCGCACGACACCGCGTCCGCCGTGGTCGGCGTCCCGATGCAGACCGACGACGCGGCGTACGTCTCCCTCGGCACCTGGGCCCTGGCCGGTCTCGAGCTCGACGCGCCGGTGCTGACCGAGGAGGCGCGGGCCGCGAGCCTCACCAACGAGGGCGGCGTCGACGGCACCGTCCGGTTCCTCAGCAACGTGATGGGCACCTGGCTGCTCAGCGAGACCCTGCGCACGTGGGGCGAGACCGACCTGGCGGGGACGCTGCGCGCCGCCGCGGCGTACGACGCACCGGTGCCGGTCGTCGACGTGCAGGACCCTCGTTTCCTGCCACCCGGCGACATGGAGGCGAGGATCAGGGCGTGGTGCGCCGAGCACGATGTCGCTCCACCGAACGGTCGGGTGGCCGTGGTGCGGTGCATCGTCGAGAGCATCGCGGCCGCCATCGGCACCGCCCTGCAACGGGCGGCGGCCCTGGCCGGGCGCCGCGTCGGCGTCGTGCACGTCGTCGGCGGCGGCAGCCAGAACACCCTGCTCTGCCAGGCGATCGCCGACCGCACGGGCCTGCCGGTGCTGGCCGGACCCGTCGAGGCGACGGCCCTCGGCAACGTGCTCGTCCAGGCCCGCACCGCCGGCGTCGTCGGCCCGGACCTCGCAGACCTCCGCGCGCTGGTCGCCCGCACCCACGACCTGACGCGGTTCGCTCCGCGGGCCTGAAAGGATCGAGCCGTGAGGGTGCGCCCATGAGAGTGGCTCTGATGGTGACGTGCATCAACGACGCGCTGTTCCCGGACACGGGCCGCGCCGTGGTGACGCTGCTGCGGCGACTCGGCGTGGAGGTGGACTTCCCCGAGGCGCAGACGTGCTGCGGGCAGCCGATGGTGAACACCGGGTACCTCGACGAGGCCGTCCCGCCGTTGCGGTCGTTCGTGAAGGCCTTCGACGGGTACGACGCGATCGTCACGCCGAGCGGGTCGTGCGCCGGGTCCGCCCGGCACCAGCACGGGATCGTCGCGCAGCGGTCGGGTGACCCCGCGCTCGTCGCCGCCGTCGAACGGACCGCACCACGGACCTACGAGCTGAGCGAGTTCCTCGTCGACGTGCTCGGGGTGACCGACGTCGGCGCGTACTTCCCGCACCGCGTGACCTACCACCCGACCTGCCACTCGCTGCGGATGCTGGGCGTCGGCGACCGACCTGTGCGGCTGCTGCGCGAAGTGCGCGGTCTCGACCTCGTCGAGCTGCCACGGGCCGAGGAGTGCTGCGGCTTCGGCGGGACGTTCGCGGTCAAGAACGCCGACACGTCGGTGGCGATGGTCTCCGACAAGGCCCGCCACGTGCGCGAGACCGGTGCGGAGGTGCTGGTCGCCGGCGACAACAGCTGCCTGATGAACATCGGCGGGGCGCTGACCCGCCAGCGGGCCGGCGTCCGCGTGATGCACCTGGCCGAGATCCTCGCCGCGACGGAGGCGTCATGACGGCGCACCTTCGTGGGGATGCCGAAGTTCCCGGTCGCCGCCAAGGCCGCGCTCGAGGACACCCAGCTGCGGCGCAACCTGGCGCACGCCACCGCGACCATCCGCGACAAGCGGGCCCGGGTGGTCGCCGAGGTCGACAACTGGGAGGAGCTGCGGCTGGCCGGCGCGGCGATCAAGGACGCCGCGCTGTTCTCGTTGGACACCCAGCTCGTCCTCCTCGAGGAGCGTCTGACGGCCGCCGGGGCGACGGTGCGCTGGGCGCGGGACGCCGCGGAGGCGTGCGCGATCGTGGCCGAGGTGGCGAAGGCCCACGACATCGACGAGGTCGTGAAGGTCAAGTCGATGGTCACCCAGGAGATCGGCCTCAACGAGGCCCTCGAGGCGGAGGGCATCGCCGCCTGGGAGACCGACCTGGCCGAGCTCATCGTGCAGCTCGGCGACGACCTGCCCAGCCACATCCTGGTGCCGGCGATCCACCGCAACCGGGCCGAGATCCGGGAGATCTTCCAACGCCGGATGACCGGCCTGGATCGACCGGAGGACCTGACCGACGAACCGGCGGTGCTGGCCGGCGCCGCGCGGGTGCACCTGCGCGAGAAGTTCCTCAACGCGCGGATGGCCGTCTCCGGCGCCAACTTCGCCGTCGCCGAGACCGGCACGCTCGTCGTCGTCGAGTCCGAGGGCAACGGCCGGATGTGCCTGACCCTGCCCGAGGTGCTGGTCTCGGTCGTCGGCATCGAGAAGGTGGTCCCGACGTGGGAGGACCTCGACGTCTTCCTGCGCCTGCTGCCCCGCTCCTCGACCGGCGAGCGGATGAACCCCTACACCTCGACCTGGACCGGCGTGACCCCCGGCGACGGCCCGCAGGAGGTCGTCGTCGTGCTGCTCGACAACGGCCGCACCCGCGCGCTGGCCGACCAGGTCGGCCGCCAGGCCCTGCGCTGCATCCGCTGCTCGGCCTGCCTCAACTCGTGCCCGGTCTACGAACGGGTCGGCGGCCACGCGTACGGCTCGGTGTACCCCGGCCCGATCGGCGCGATCCTCAACCCGCTCCTCAAGGGCGTCGGCACCGACCCGCAGGTCGACTCGCTGCCCTACGCCTCCTCCCTGTGCGGCGCGTGCTTCGAGGTCTGCCCGGTCCGCATCGACATCCCCTCGGTCCTCGTCGACCTCCGCGCCCAGGTCGTCGACGCACATCGCGGGGGCGTTCCCTCGGCGCAGACCGTCGCCATGAAGGGCGCCGCCGCGACGTTCGGCTCCGGACGACGGCTCGGCCTGGCCGAGCGGTTCGCCCGCCTCGGCACCGGCGTCGCCGCACGGTTCGGGGCCTCCGGCTGGACGCGGCGCGCGCGACCTCCCGCGGGCGCCGCGCGAGTCCTTCCGCGCCTGGTGGCGCCGTACCGACGGAGGACGGTCGTGACCTCGGCGCGCGACGAGATCCTCGGGAAGGTCCGCTCGGCCCTGGCCGGTACGGCGCCCACCGCGCGTCCACCGATCCCGCACGGCTCGGCGCCCGACGACGTGGTCGCCCTGTTCGCCGAACGCGTCGCGGACTACCGCGCGGTCGTCGAACGCTGCACCAAGCGTCAGCTGCCCGCCCGTGTGAAGGCGGCACTGCCCGAGGGCCGGGTCGTCGTGCCCGCCGGACTCTCCGTGACGGTGCCCGACGCCGTCGTCGACGACGGGCTGTCCGCCGCCGAGCTCGACGCGTGCGCCGCCGTCGTCACCGACGCTACGGTCGGCATCGCCGAGACCGGCACCATCGTCCTCGACCACGGCCCCGGCCAGGGGCGCCGCGCGATCACCCTGGTCCCCGACGTGCACGTCTGCATCGTCCGCGCCGACCAGGTCGTCGCCGACGTCCCCGACGCGATGCCGCGCCTCGACCCCACCAAGCCGCTCACGTGGATCAGCGGCCCCAGCGCCACCAGCGACATCGAGCTCGACCGGGTCGAGGGCGTGCACGGCCCCCGCACCCTGCACGTCCTGCTCGTCGGCTGACCCGCCCCCTCACCCGGCGAGCTCCTCGACCCCCCGATCGCGGCCGGCGAGCTCGAGCATCCGCGGCAACACGTCGCGAGCCGTCGGCATCGCCTCGATCTCCGCCCGGACCTCCCGCGCCGCGGCCCGGTAGGACGGCGACGACAGCAGCGTCACCACGCCGGCCCGGACGGCCTCGGGGGTGCACTCCTCCTCTGGCACCACGATCCCCGACCCGGGCCCGCGCGACCGCCTCGGCGTTCCAGGGCTGGTCGGCGCCGTGGGGCAGGCAGAGCTGCGGCACCCCGTGGCAGAGGGCGCCGAGCATGGTGCCGGCTCCCGCGTGCGACACCATCAGGTCGGCGTGCCGCAGCACCTGGTCCTGCGGGACGAACTGCCGGACCGTCACGTGCGCCGGCTGCGGACCCAGCGAGGCGGGGTCGACGCCCGGCCCGGTGGTGACCACCAGGTCGACCGACAGGCTGCGCAGCGCCTCCACCATGCCGGCCATCAGGCCGGGGATCGCGTTGGAGATGGTGCCGAGGGTGACGTAGACGAGCGGACGGCGCAGCGCGCGGGCCGGGCCCGGGTCGAAGACCTCTCTCCCGCCGGCCTCCCCAGCGGAGGGCCTGCAGGTCGAGCGACTCCGGCCACAGCGCAGCGCCCGGTGGGCGCAGCGCGGGTGGACAGATGTCGAGTGCGGTCCCTGCGAGCATCTCGTCCCAGACGCCCGGGTCGCCGGTGGCGCCGGCGACGATCGGGCCCAGCGCGCCGTACTCGCGGAACATCGGGCCGTACCCGTGCGTGACGCTGGGCAGTCCGAGGTGCCGGGCGAGCATGACGCCGCCGAGCTCGAGCGGCTCGTGCACGACGACGTCCGGTCGCCAGCGGCCGGCCATGTCCAGCAGGCCCGGCAGCCGCCGGGCCGCCGCGCGCCCGAACAGCACGCTGGCCGAGACCACGCGTTGGGCGTCGAGGTCCTCGGCGTGGGCGCGAGCGGCCTCCTCGTCGCGCTCGGCGACGATCTCGTCCCAGGTCGCGCCGACGCCGTACGCGGGCACCGACCGCGCCCGCATCGGGCCGACCATGTCGGGCCCGGTCGCGAGTCGGACGTCGTGGCCGGCCGTCGTCGCGGCACGGAGCATCGGGAGCAGGGGCAGCAGGTGGCCGTACGCCGGGGACGCGGTGAACAGCAGGCGCATGCGGTCAGACATGACGCATCGCCCTCCGGTCGCGTCGCGCGAACCCGCCGCGGGTGAGCAGCCACATGCCGCGGTACGCCGGCCCGGTCAGGTCGAGCACCCGGTCGCGGGCGCCGGGCGGGAGCTCGTGCAGCACCCAGGGCACCACCTCGAGGACCCGTCGCAACGGGACTCCGGCGCGGAAGTGCTCACGCTCGATGCGCTCGTCCTCCTCCGGCGTGATGTAGCGCTGCATCAGCGGGATGGCCTCCCGCTCCTCGTGGGCGAGGTGGTCCTCGAGCAGCGGCCGGGCCCGGTCCAGCGCCCGGACGAGGGACTGCCGCGCGTTCCGGTCGCGGTCGAAGGTCAGGCGCAGGAACAGGTCGGCGCACTGCTCGAGCACCGGGTCGATGAGGTGGTGCTCGGCCTCCATGGCGGCCAGCACCGGGCGTTCGGCCTCGGTCACGCGGCCGGCGAGCAGCGGCCAGAAGCCCTCGTCCTCGCCGGTGTGGTGGTGGTGCAGCACGTAGGCGAACAGCCGCCACCGGCGGTCGAGCTCGCGCCAGGCGACGCGGTCGCCCAGCGGCGTCACCCTGGCTGCCCGGGCAAGGGCGCGCAGGTCACGCCGGAAGGCGTGGTGCATCACGTACATCATGGTCATGTCCAGCGGCCCGTCGGCCGTGGCCGCCTGCCCGGGCAGCGTCAGCTGCCCGGGCCGGCCGGCCCGGTCGGCGAGGGCGGACTGCAGGTGGATGGGGTGTTCGGTCGTCATGGCAGCGACCCTCGCCCGGGCCGGTGCACCCGGACATCGGGAAGCCGCCTCAGATCCTGCGGCCCACCGCCTTAGCCGCGCCGACTGAACTTCGGGCGGACGTCATACGTTGTGGTCGTCATGGCGACCCTTTCGTATGACGTCCGCCGGATCGCGGTGCCGGTCGCCGCGATGCTGCTGCTGTCGGGGTGCTCGGGTGACGGGGAGTCGCCCCGCGCCATCGCAGACTTCCTCGGCAGCTCCCACCACCTCGGCGCCGAGCGAGCCCAGCCCCACGGAGTCACCGACGGAGTCCGAGACCACCGAGAGCGCGGCACCGGAGACCGCGCCGAAGCCGTACCCCGTCTCGCTTCCCGCGTACTTCGAGCGCGAGCCCGACGGCGGCGACCTCCGCCTCGGCACGGTGCGTGAACGGACGGCGGCCTACACGTCGTACGACGCGTCGTACCGCAGCGGGCACCTGCGGGTGACCGGGGTGCTGAACGTGCCCACGGGCAAGGGGCCGTTCCCGGCCGTGGTGCTGGCGCACGGCTACATCGACCCGGCGTACTACGTCTCCGGCCAGGGCATGACCCGCGAGCGCGGGTACCTCGCCACCCAGGGCTTCGTGGCGTTCCACGTCGACTACCGCAACCACGCCGGGTCCGACGACGACCCGTTGGCCGCCCGCCGGCTGCGGACCGGCTACGCCCTCGACGTCGTCAACGCCGTGCAGGCGCTGCGCCGGACGCCGCAGGTGCCGGTCGACGACGACCGGATCGGCCTGTTCGGCCGGTCGATGGGCGGCGGCGTGGTCTACAAGGCGCTGGAGATCGCGCCGGGGCTGGTCGGTGCCGCGACGGCGTGGGCGTCGGTGAGCTCGCGCGAGGACGAGAACTTCGACCACTTCATCCGCGAGGACGGCGACCGCGACCCGCTGGTCGACTTCGTCGAGCAGGAGTACGGGCTGCCGGGGCAGGCCGGGTCCGCGAAGTTCTGGCGGGAGATCAGCGCCCGGACGTACTTCGACCGGATCACCGAGCCGATCCTCCTCGTCCACGGCAGCAGCGACTCGACGTGCCCGCCGGCCTGGGCGCGGGCGTCGTACCGCGCCCTGCGCGACGTCGGCGTCGACGCGCGCCTGGCGTGGTACCCGGACGAGCACGCCTTCGGGCCGTCGTTCTTCGCCGCCATGGCGCGGACGACGGGGTTCTTCCGGAGCGAGCTGGCCTAGGTGTCGGGTCCCCCACGCCACTCGGGCAGGGGGTTCCGTCCGACGGCCGTGTCGACGGACGCCTGGGCGAGCAGGCGGGTGGAGTTGAGGAGAGGGACGGGCGAGACCGACGGGGGCACCAGCAGCGAGAGCTCGGTGCACGCCAGCGCCACGGCCGAGCAGCCCTTGTCGGCCAGCCGGCCGATCATCGCGAGCACCTCGTCACGCGCCTCGGCGGAGTAGCGGCCCATGACCAGCTCGTCGAGGATGATCGCGTGCAGCGTGGTCGCGTCGGCCGGCTCGGGCACCATCGTCGCGATGCCTCGCGACTCGCAGCGGGACTGGTACATGTCCGACTCCAGCACCCAGGAGTTGCCGAGCAGGCCGAGGGTGTCATGACCGAGCCGATGGGCCTCGGCGACCACGACGTCCGCAATGTGCAGGCCGGGGAGGGCGAGGTCGGGCCCGTCGGCCTCGAGCGCCAGGTGGGCGGTGTTGTCGGGGCAGGCGAAGAAGTCCGCGCCGCCGGCGCGCAGCCGCCGCGTCGAGAGGGCGAGGATGCCGTGCAGCTCCTCGAGGTCGCCGCGCCGCATCGCGTCGAGGGTCTCGCCCATGGCGACGCAGTTCAGCGAGAACTCCGGATGCTGGTACTCGTGGATGGCCCGCGATCCGTAGCTCGCGATGCCCCGAACGAAATCGGCGGCCCCTTCGATGGTGTGGCCGACGATGCCGATGTGGAACACGATGCGTCGCTCCCGTCCTTCCCGTGGCCCGTCGTTCCCGGCGGCTGCTGACGCCGTCCAGGTCGTCGTTACTGGGTCGTGACCCCCGATCGCAGTCTTGCCAAGTCACGCGAGAGGCAGGTCACGAAGAGATTGCGATTGGGACTCGAACATTGCGTTTCCGCACACCCCATTGGCCCTCGCCGCGGACCGGCGAATGCTGCCGAGGGTCACACGATCCATGACCCTGTCCGGAGCACGAAAGGAATGCCCGTGCGATTGAAGAGGTCCGCAGTAGCCATCGTCGCTGCTGCCTCACTCCTGGCCCTGGCCGCCTGTGGCGGCAGTGGGGGCGACGAGCCAGAGACGCCCGCACCGTCACTCGGTGAGGGCGGCAACGCCGGCGCCGGGAAGAACCCCGACGCCGCTGGTCCACTGGCGATACCCGAGGACGCCGCCCAGGGCGGCACTGCCACGGTGCTGACCATCCAGGTACCGGCGACCCTCGACCCGACCCGCGCCTACTTCACCGACTCGACCGAGATCATGAACCTCGTCACCCGGGCGCTGACGCAGTATGCGTACAACCCGGAGAACGGCGAGATGGAGCTCGTGCCGGACATGGCCACAGATCTCGGTACTCCCAACGAGGACAACACCGAGTGGACGTTCACGCTCAAGGACGGCCTCAAGTACGAGGACGGCACCGACGTGAAGGCCGAGGACGTGGCGTACGCCATCTCCCGCTCGTTCGCGATCGAGGAGCTGCCCGACGGCCCGACGTACCAGCTGCAGTTCTTCCTGGACGGCGACACGTACAAGGGCCCGTACAAGGACAAGGCCCCGTACAAGGGCGTCGAGGTGAACGGCAACGACATCACGATCAAGATGTCGCGCCCGTTCCCCGAGATGGACTACTACGCCTCCTTCCCGGTGTTCACCGGCATCCCCGAGGCCAAGGACACGGGCAGCGAGTACGGCAACCACCCGCTGGCCACCGGCCCGTACATGTTCTCGGACTACAAGCCGGGCACCTCGCTGACGCTGGTCAAGAACCCCAACTGGGACCCCGCCACCGACCCCGGCCGCATCCAGTCGGTCGACACGTGGGAGTTCAAGTTCGGTGAGGACACCGCGAAGATGGAGAACACCATCCTGAGCGACCAGGGTGAGGGTCAGACGACGGTCACGTACGACAACATCACCCCGCCGACGTACAAGCGGATCACGCAGGAGGACCCCGACCGCCTCGTCACGGGCACCTCACCGTGCACGTACATGTGGTACCTCGACATGACCCAGATCACCGACATGAACGTGCGCAAGGCGATCGGCTACGCCTACCCGTACGTCGACGCGTGGAAGGCCGGCGGCGAGATCGTCGGGCTGACACGGGTCCCGGGCACCAACATCCTGCCGCCGGGAACCGCCGGCCGGACGGAGTACGACGTGCTCGGCATCGGCGGTCAGGACACCGACCCGGAGCAAGCGCGGGCGCTGCTCGAGGAGGCCAACGCGACCGGCTACGAGATCAAGTTCTTCTACTCCACCGACGACCCGCTGTCGGTGTCCGCGAAGGACCAGATCGTCAAGGGTCTGGAGGCCGGTGGCTTCACCGCCACGCCGATCGCCAGCACCACGGAGAAGATCCGTGAGGCACGGACCGACTACGACGCACCGGTCAACGTCCGGTCGAGCGGTTGGTGCTCGGACTGGCCGACGGGTGGCTCGTGGTTCCCGGCCCAGTGGGACGGCTCCCTGGTCGGCCTGGAGGGCATGCCCAACCTGGCCAACTTCAAGGAGAAGGAGGCCGACGACATGCAGAAGGCCATCCTCGACGGAGCAGCCGACGAGGCTGCTGCGGGCTGGAACGACCTGGACAAGCTGATCGAGGAGAAGTACTACCCCGCCGTGAACACCGGCTACGCCGGCACCGCGATCATCCGGGGCTCCCAGATCGGCGGCATGTACAACGACAACGTGCGTGGCATGCCGACGTTCCAGACGATGTACATCACCCAGTGAACGATCCGGTGATGGCCATCTGGTGATCCATGTGATTCGGTCAGCGGATCGCACCCCCTGATGGGGTGCCGCCCGGGACGACACCTTTCCGGCCCGGGCGGCACGCGGACCAGCCGAGACTCTTCTCGGAGTCGCCTCAGTCACGACTCAAGGGCTCGAACGGTCCCGGCCCATCTTGCACGGCCCTCGACGGCGGTCGGGGGCCGTGCGGCCGTCTTGGCACCGACTCGTGATGCCCCCGTGACCTACGCGCGGCGCGCCGCCCGCCACGCCTCGCCGAACGCCGCGACGTCGGCGTACCGGTCGGCGGGCAACGGCCGGCAGGCCCGCCGTACGACCTCGGCGACGGCCGCGGAGCCGCAGAACTGGTCGTCCCGCTCGGTGAGCCGGGTGGCGAAGTGCCGGACGAGCCGGCCCAGGGTGAACATCGTGGTGCGCTGGTCGAGGACCGCGCCGAGCTCGAACTCCTCGGGCGCCATGAACCGCGTCGCCCCGAACATCCGGCCCATGTCGTTGACGCTCGCGCCGCGACGGTAGGTGTCGAGGTCGACGACCTTGAGGGAGCCGGTCTCGAGGTCGACGATCAGGCAGCCGTCGTAGAGGTCGCAGGCGACCCACCCGGCCGCGGCGAGTCTGACGTGCAGGTCGACGAGGACGTCGAAGACGCCGAGCAGACGGTCCGCGGGCAGGTGCGCGAAACGCTGGTAGGCCGAGGTCGGGTCACTGCGGGCGGCTCGCCGAGCATGGAGGAGCTCCCCCTCCGCGGCCTCGTAGACCAGGGCGGGACCGGCCGGCGACTCGACGACGTTGAGCAGGCGAGGCAGCGCCGGATGAGAGGTCGAGGACGCCAGCTCGACGGCGTTGCGCAGCAAGCGGACACGGCCCTCGTGGTCGAAGTACGGCACCGCGGCGCCGGGGACCGGCCCGCCGGTGAGGCCCGCGGTCTTGACGAAGAGCCGGCGGTCCCCGACGTCGACCAGCCACGAGATGTTCCCCGAGTCCTGGGTCAGGTGGCCGAACTCGGCGACCACGGTGCCGCACCTGCGGACGAGGTCGCCGGGTTCATCGTCGATGGTGCTCGACGTCAGCAGCTCCGACGTCAGACGGTGGCCTCGTCAGCGGCGGCCGGCTCGGCCGGCACGACGTCCTCGGACTTCATCGACGGGCGGGCGTCGGCGGCGCGGCCGAGGCCGGCGTACGCGCGACCCACGTGGCTGACGAACTGGTAGACGCCGTCCTCCTCGGGCGCCAGCGGGCCGGGGATCGCGTGCGGGCTGGTGAGGCCGCGCTGCACCGACTCGCAGGCCGCCCAGTCCTGGCGGTTGGTGAGGTCCCAGAAGTCCACGGCGTACGACGGGTCGAAGCCCGGCCGCTCGGCCACGTCGCGCGGGAACGCCCACGAGCACTCCACGAACGTGCGGTCCGCGGAGAGCGGGCGCAGCGTGTGGGTCATCACGTAGTCGGGGTGCAGGCTGATGAGCAGGTTGGGGAACGCGACGGCGTACATCACCGTGCGCATCTCGACGTCGGTCAGCCCGGGGATGGCGACGCCGCCGCTGCTGCCGTCGAGGGACATCGTGGTGGCCTCGGGCATCAGGTCCATCCACCCGCCCATCCACTCGCCGTCGGGGTCGAGGTTCTCACCGCTCTGCGGCGGGCTGACGCGGCAGAGCTCGGGATGGATCGACGGGCAGTGGTAGCACTCCTGGTAGTTCTCGACGATGATCTTCCAGTTCGTCTCGAGCTCGTAGGAGTGCGAGGCCACGGTGACCAGGTCCTCGGGGCGGTAGTTCGCCACGACCTGCTCCAGGCCCGCGGCGTGCTCGACGAACGGACCGCCCTCGCCGCTCGGGTCGACGAAGACCCAGCCGTGCCACTCCACGACGTTCAGCTCGGCCAGCCCGAACTGGGACTTGTCGAAGTCCTCCACGTCGCGGAAGCCGCCCGGGCGCATTGCGCAGCGACCCGTCGAGCTTGTAGTTCCAGCCGTGGTACGGGCAGACGATCGAGCGCTTGTTGACCGACACCCCGCACGGCACCAGCTCGTGGCCGCGGTGGCGACACACGTTCGCGAACGCCCGCAGCGTGCCGTCCTCGCCGCGCACCAGCAGGACCCCGCCCGCTCCGGTCTCGACCGAGGTCTGGGCACCGGCCTCCGCGAACTTCTCCCCGCGACCCAGGCACACCCAGCCGGCGAAGATGTTCGCCTGCTCCCAGTCGTGGACCGCCGGGTCGACGTACGCCCGACGGGGCAGCATGCGCGACTCGCCGAAGGGCGCGTACGCCGCCGCCACCTCGTCGGCGGGCAGCGGTGCGGTGGTGCCACGGAGTTGATTGAACATGCAGTCAATCCTACGGGTGTGGGGTCGATGGGGTCCAGACCCAGGTTCCCACAGGACCACGGCCCGCCCAGGCGCTAGCCTCGTCAGACGCGTCCCGGCACAGGGCGCCGGTGAAGGGTACGTGGAGGCCATGGGCGAGATCGTCCCGCGCTGGGAGTGGCGCACGTTCGCCAGCGACGTGCCCACCGCCGACGCGGTCTTCGCGGCCCTGGAGCCGGCCGTGGAGGAGAGCGAGGAGCTCTACCTGCTCAGCAGCGGCGGGGACAACGTCAAGATCCGGGCCGGGTTGATGGACGTCAAGGTCCTGCGCGAGACGGATGCGTCCGGGCTCCAGCGGTGGGAACCGATCCTCAAGGCGGCGTTCCCTCTCGACGCGGAGGCCGCACGCGTGGCCTTCCGGAGTCTCGACCGCCCGCCTCCCGACGTGCCGCCCGAGGGCCTGGACCTCGACGCGGCCCTGACCGCCGCCGGGGTCGGTACGCCCGGCGGGCCCCGCGCCCTGCTCGTCCGCAAGCGGCGCACCCGCTACACGGTGGCCGGCTGCCTGGCCGAGGTCGCCGTGCTCGAGGTCGAGGGACGACGGACGACGTCCATCGCCGTCGAGTCCACGGACCCGTCGGCGGTGCTGGCCACGGTCGAGGCGCTCGGCCTCAGCGCCCACGTCAACCACGACGTCCCGACGGGACTGCGGATGCTCGTCGACCACGTGCCCGAGCGGTACGCCGTGATCGACGCCGGCACGAACTCGACCAAGTTCCACGTGGCGGAGATCGACCCTGACAGCGGTGCGTGGAGGACGGTCGTCGACCGGGCCGTGGTGACCCGGCTGGGTGAGGGGCTCGAGGCATCCGGCGAGATCGGCCCCGAGCCGCTCGGCCGGACCGCGCAGGCCATCAGCGAGATGGCCGACGAGGCGCGCCGCCTCGACGCGCGCGCCATCGCCGCGGTCGGCACGGCCGGCCTGCGCATCGCGAGCAACCAGGCCGATGTCGTCGAGCACGTGCGGGACCGGTCGGGCGTCGCGCTCGAGGTGATCTCGGGCGAGGACGAGGGTCGGCTCGCCCATCTCGCCGTGGCGACGGGGATCGGGCTCGTCGACGGGCCGATCGTCGTCTTCGACACCGGCGGCGGGAGCTCGCAGTTCACCTTCGGCCACGGGGTGGTCGTCGACGAGCGGTTCAGCCTGAACGTCGGCGCGGTCCGGTTCACCGAGCAGTTCGGGTTGACGCACGCCGTCTCCGCCGAGGTCGTCGCCGCGGCCGTCGCCGCGATCGGCGCCGAGCTCGACCGCCTCGACGGGCGACCACGACCGCACGCTGTCGTCGCCATGGGTGGTGCCGTGACGAACCTGGCGGCCGTGCGGCACGGCCTGACCACCTACGACCCGGAGGTCATCCAGGGCACCGTCCTGGACCGCGCCGAGATCGACCGTCAGATCGAGCTGTACCGCGGCCTGGACGCCGCGGGGCGCCGGGGGATCCCCGGCCTGCAGCCGGCACGCGCCGAGGTCATCCTCGCCGGCGCGTGCATCGTCCGCACCATCATCGACAAGCTCGGGGCCGACGCGGTCACCGTCAGCGACCGCGGCCTGCGGCACGGCGTGCTGCACGAGCGCTTCGGCCCCAGCGGGTCAGGCCGGCGGCTCCTGTCCTGAGCCGGCTTCGAGCTGGGCCTCCACGGCCCGGAAGACGTTGCCATGGATGCGTTCGGGGCCGAAGCGCGCGAACACGCCGTCCCGCTTCAGGGTCGGCCGCACCGATGCCTTGAGGTGGGCCAGCCGCAGGGTGATGGCGGCCTCCTGGGCGAGCTCGACCATCTCCAGCAGCTTGGCCGAGCCCTGGGAGTCGATGAAGTTGATCCCCTGACAGTCCAGGACGATCCCGGTCAGGTCCGGGGTCTCGTGGATCACCTGGCGGAGCCGGTCCTCGAGGGTGTCCGACGTGGCGAAGAACAGCCCGCCGTCGAGCCGGAGCACCACGACGCCGGGAATCTGCTCGTCTCCGGGGTGCTCGTCCAGCTCGCGGAAGACCTGCGTCCCCGGCTGTCGACCCAGCTCAGCGATCCCCGGGGCCGTGGCCACGCGGACCAGCCACAACAGGGACAGCCCGATGCCGATGACCACGCCCGCGAGGACGCCGAAGGCCAACGTGCTGACAATGGCGACGACCGCGACCCAGAAGTCGAACCTCTGCACGCGGAAGAGCCGCCGCATCTCGGGCAGGTCCATCATGCCCATCACGACGGCCTCGATGATCAGGGCCGCCAGCACGGGCTTGGGCAGGTCCGAGAAGAGCGGGGCCAGGAAGAGCAGCGTCAGCAGCACCATGGCGCCCGAGGTCAGCGAGGCGAGCCCCGTCCGTGCGCCGGACCGGTCGTTGAGCGAGCTCGCCGACAGGCTGGTCGAGACGGGCATCCCCTGGAGCAGCCCCGCCCCGGTGTTGGCCATGGCCTGGGCGACGGACTCCTGGTTGATGTCGATCTGGTAGCGGTGCCTGGCGGCGAACGCCCTGGCGTCGCCCGCCGTCTGGGAGAACCCGATCAACGTCACCGCGGCCGCCGCGAGGGCGACGACCACGACGTGGTCCCACATCAGCCCGAGGTCGGGGACCTCGACGGACGGCAGGCCCCGCGGGACCGGGCCCACCACGGCGACCCCCATCTCCTCGAGGTCGAGCAACCAGCTGGCGAGCAGCCCTCCCACGACCAGCACGAGCGCGCCGGGGACCCGCGGTGCGACCTGCCTCAGCCCGAAGACGACGGCGAGCGCGATGGCGCCCACGACCAGCGTCGACCCACTCGTGTCGGCCAGGCTGCCGAGCCACGAGCGCAGCTCCTGGAACGAGTTGTCGCCGCTGACGTCGGTGCCCGTGAGCTTCGGAAGCTCACCGATGACCACGTCGATCGCCGCACCGAACAGGAAGCCGGTCACCACCGCGCGCGAGAGGAACTGGGAGATCCAGCCCATCCTGAACACCGCGAGCAGGACGAACAGCAGGCCGGAGGCGAGGGTGATGCCGGCGACGAACGTCGCGGCGGCCTGCTCGCCGGAGAGCCCGGCCGCCAGCACGGCGGCCGCGGCGACGGCCGCCAACCCCGAGCTCGGTCCCATGGAGATCTGGCGACACGTGCCGAAGATCCCGTAGAAGACCGCGCCGGCGGCGGCGGCGTACAGACCGTTCTGCAGCGGGATCCCCGCGATGCCGGCGTAGCCCAGGTTCTTGGGGACGATGAGCGCCGTGACGATGACCCCGGCCAGCAGGTCGTGGCGAAGCCACTCGCGCCGGTAGGAACGGATCCATCCGGCCATCGGCACCAGGCGCTGGGTCATCCTCCGCTCGCTCCGGCTCGTTCGTCGCATTGCTCGTCGCGCGGCACGCTACCGGTTCCGGGAGCGGCGGCTCCTACGTCTCGCCGGCGAACGACCCGATCGACTCACGGTCGCCGGCACGGTGGCTCAGCCAGCGGTAGATCAGGAACCCGGCGACGACGGTCAGCATGGCCGCGACGAGCATCAGGGTGGCCAACGCGTTGAGCGCCGGAGTCGGTGCGGCGCGGGCGGTGTTGTAGATCTTCACCGAGGTGGGCTCGGTCGAGGAGTCTCCCGAGAGGTAGCGCACGATCACGAAGTCGTCGATCACGTCGGCGAAGACCAGGACGGCGCTGGCCACGATCGCGGGCACGAGCATCGGCAGGATCACCCGACGCTGGGCCGCCATCGGCGAGGCGCCGAGGTCCATGGCGGCCTCCTCGAGGTCGGTCCCGATGGTCGCCAGCCGCGCGCGCACCAGGATCGCCGGGTAGGACAGCTGGAAGGTCACCAGGCCGATCACCTGCGAGGTGGTGCCGAGGGTGAACGGCAGGACCAGGTTGGTCACGACGAGCAGCAGCGCCACGGCCAGCAGGGTCTCGGGCAGCACGAACGACAGCAGCAGCATCGAGTTGGCGGTGCTGGGCACCCGCCCCCGCCAGCGGTGCAGCCCGATCGCGAGGGCGACGCCGAGCGGCACGCAGACCAGCGTGGTGAGGACACCCAGCTTGAGGGTCTGGAACAGCGCCGTCTGCAGGGTGTCGTCGTGCCACACCGAGCGTTGCGTGTCGCCGTAGTACCAGCGCATCGAGAAGCCCTGCCAGACCGTCCGCGAGCGGCCGTCGTTGAACGAGAACAGCACGGCGATGAGCACCGGCAGCAGCGACCACACCAGGTAGCCGATCGTGACGGCCGCCAGCAGCCGCGGCTTGCGCCACGGGTCGCGCCACCATGCCGTGATGGGATTCATGCCAGCGCACCGTCGTTGCGGGAGACCGAGCGGACGTAGTAGATCATCGGCAGCAGCGACACCAGCAGCACGAGCAGCACGAACGCACCCGCCTGGCCGGTCTGCCCGGGCGTGAGCACGGTGTTGTTGATCAGGTTGCCGACCATCGAGGTGCTCGGCGAGCCCGACAACAGGTCGCTGGTGAAGTAGTCACCGAGCATCGGCAGGCAGGTCAGCAGCACGCTCGCCACGACCACCGGTCGCGACATCGGCCAGGTGACCCGCCAGAACGCCCAGAACCGGTTGGCGCCGAGGTCGCGCGCGCTCTCGATGAGGTCGGACGGCAGCCGGTCGAGGCCGGCGTACAACGGGATGATCATGTAGGGGACGTAGCCGTAGACGAGCCCGAGGATCACCACGGCCGACTTCCCCGAGAGCCACTCGGTGTCGCCGGGAAGCACCCCGCCGAGCGAGAGGACCCGGTTGACGATGCCGTCGTTGGCGAGCAGGTTCACCCAGGCCAGCATCCGCATCATGTAGCTGATCCAGAACGGCGCGATCAGCAGCGTCAGCAGCAGCCCCTTCCACCGTCCCGACAACCGCGCGACGTAGTACGCGATCGGGAACGCGATCAGCAGGCACAGCACACTCGCCGTCAGCACGTAGACCGCCGTCCGCAGCAGGGCCGGGCCGAAGATCCCGTTCTTGCCGACGATGTGGGTGAGCACGTAGATCGGCTGGTCGGAGGACCACAGGATCGGGTTCCAGACCGGGATGACCGTGCGGAAGACCGGGTCGACACCGCCGAAGACCACGGACAGCACGACGTACAGCGGCGCGACGAAGAACAGGAACAGCCAGACGATCCCGGGCAGGGCGAGGACCGGACCGAGCAGGCGGCGGGGCGATCTGGGGGACGGACCGGGGAGGCGAGGACCGAGGTGGCGAGGAGGTCGCCGTCACGCGCCCGCCTTGAACTGCTGCCAGACCTGGTGCCAGGCGGCGTCGTTCGCGACCGTCAGCTCGAGCAGGCGGTAGGCGACGTCGAACCACTCCTCACGGACAGCGGCCGTGGCGAGGTTCTCGGGCAGGTAGCCGTCGGCGACGAGCTTCTCGGTGTCGAGCGCGTTCTGGGGCGGCTGGTAGCCGATGTAGCCGAAGTTCTTCAGCGAGTTCTTCTCGTCGAGCATGTGCTCGAGGAAGAGGTGGGCGAGGACCGGGTTCTTGCCACCGCTGAGCACCATCATCAGGTCGTTGTCGACCAGGCCCATGCCGTCCTCGGGGAACCAGTAGCGCAGGACGTCGACCGACTGGCCCTTGGGCAGGTAGTACTGGGCGTTGACGACATCGCCCGACCACATCTGGCTGATGCCGAGCTGGCCCGAGGGCAGGTCGTTGTACATCGAGACCGTCACCTTGGGCTGGGTCGCCTGGCTCAGCTCGGTGAGGTTCTCCTGGATGACGGCCAGGTCGTCGGGGTTGTCGGTGTTCACGTCGGGGAGCCCCGCGCGCAGCGCCACCATCGCCATCGCGGTGTGCCAGTCGTCGATGATCGCGACCTTGCCGCGGTAGTCGGCGTTCCACAACGAGTCGTACGGGTTGCTCATGGCGGCCACGTCGTCGGGGACCAGGTCGGTCCGCCAGCCGACGCCGGTGGTGTAGACGCTGTAGGGCACGGAGTAGCGCGCCTCGCCGTCGTACCAGGGGTTGGCGAAGGTGGACCAGACGTTGCCGAGGTTGCCGATGTAGCTGTGGTTCAGCGGCCGCACCAGCTTCGCCGTCACCATGCGGCCGATCTGGTCGTAGCTCGGGAAGTAGATGTCGAACGGCACCGCGCCGGTGCGGATCTTGGTGATCGCCTCGTCGGTGTCGTTGAAGGTCGAGACCTTGACCTCGACGCCGTACTTCTCCTCGAAGGACTTCACCACGGCCGGCCCGATGTAGTCGGCGTAGTTGTACAGCAGCAGCGGACCGGCCTCGGGCGAGAGCCCGTCGGCGATCGGCTGGTTGTCGTCGGCGATGTCCCAGGTGACCGGGTTGTCCGGCGAGGCGATCTCGATGGCCTTGGGGCTGTCGCCGCCACCGCCGCCGGTGCCGGTCGGCGAGTCCGCACAGGCCTGCAGCAGCGCGCTCAGGGCCGGCACGGAGATGCCCAGCAGTGCGGCGTTGCGCAGCAGCGCACGCCTGTCGAACGCCGGTCCTGGCGTTTGCTCCATGACACCTCCGCCGATTTCGGGTGTTGTGGGCCTTCCTCACCGTCACATAAACTGAACACTCAGTCAATCGTTTCCGATGCTGAACCGAAAGGCCCGTCGTGACCACCACCGCGGCCGTCGACTCCCGCACCACCGAGGTCGACGCCCTCATCACATCCGAGTCCGAGGCGTTCGTGCGGCGGCAGCCCCGCAGCACCGCCATGATCGCCGAAGCCGCCAAGTCCCTGGCGGGAGGCGCCACGTCCAACTGGCAGATCGCCCAGCCCCAAGCCGTCTGGATGAGCCACGGCCAGGGTTCCCACGTGTGGGACGTGGACGGCAACGAGTACGTCGACATGCACGGCGGGTACGGCGCGTCGATCGCCGGCCACGGCCACCCGGCGATCGTCGAGGCGGTGTCCCGCCAGGTCGCTCGCGGCACCCACTTCGCCCAGCCCACCGAGGACGCCATCTGGCTCGCCGACGAGCTGGTCCGCCGCTTCGGCCTGCCGCTGTGGCGGTTCGCCAACTCCGGCACCGAGGCGACCATGGACGCCATCCACCTGATGCGCGCGCTGACCGAGCGCGACCTGGTGATCAAGGTCGAGGGCTGCTACCACGGCCACCACGACTCGGTGCAGGTCTCCGTGCTGCCCGAGCCCGAGGAGGTCGGCCCGGCCGACGCACCGCTGCGCGTGCCCGGCAACACCGGCATCCCGCAGGCGATCATGGACCTGATCGTCGTCGTCCCGTTCAACGACCTCGGCGCCGTGGAGCGGGCGCTCGCCGCCCACCCGGGCCGCATCGCCGGCATGATCCTCGAGCCGATCATGATGAACGCCGGGATCATCCCGCCCGAGGACGGCTACCTCGCCGGCCTCAAGGAGCTGCTGCACGCCGAGGGCGCGTACCTCACGTTCGACGAGGTGAAGACCGGCTTCACCACCGGCCCCGCGGGCGCGACCGGACGCTACGGCGTGACGCCCGACATCGTCTGCCTCGCCAAGGCCCTGGGAGGCGGCATCTCCGTGGCGGCCATCGGTGGCGTGGAGGAGGTGATGTCGGCGATCGCCGACGGCAGGTACGAGCAGGTCGGCACGTTCAACGGCAACCCGCTCGCGATGGCCGCGGCTCGCGCCAACCTGAGCCAGGTCCTCGACGACGACGGGTACGCCCACCTCGACGCGCTGGCGGCGCGGGCCCGCAGCGGCTTCGAGGAGCACATCGCCGCCAACGGTCTGCCCTGGCGGGTCGTCAGCGTCGGGGCCAAGGGGTGCGTGGCCTTCACCGGGGCGCCGGTGCGCAACTACCGCGACTTCCTCGAGATCAACGACCGTTGGGGCAACCTGCACTGGCTCCTGCAGCACAATGGGGGCGTGTTCCTCCCACCCTGGGGCAAGGTCGAGCAGTGGCTGCTGTCCGTGCAGCACACCGAGGCCGACGTCGACCTGCTCGTCGCGAACTTCGGCAAGCTGGCGTCGATCGCCGGCGAGCACGGGCACACCTCTGGACACTCCTCTGGGGCCGCCTGATGGGAGGCGGCTCGCTGCGCCTCTCCTCGCTGACCAAGTCGTTCGGCGACGTGGTCGCCGTCGACGGGATCGACCTCGAGCTGCCCGCCGGCGAGTTCTGCTCGCTGCTCGGTGCCTCCGGCTGCGGCAAGACCACGACGCTGCGGATGATCGCCGGGTTCGAGCGGCCCGACTCCGGGCAGATCCTGCTCGACGGCGAGGACATGGCCCAGCAGCCGCCGCACCTGCGACCGGTGAACACCGTGTTCCAGAACTACGCGCTGTTCCCGCTCATGAGCGTCCGGGACAACGTCGCCTTCGGGCTGCGCTACCAGGACGTCCCGAAGTCCACCATCGACCGCCGCGTCTCCGAGGCGCTCGAGATCGCCCGCATCGGCGATCTCGGCAAGCGTCGTCCGTCGCAGCTGTCCGGCGGCCAGCAGCAGCGCGTCGCCCTGGCCCGGGCGCTGGTGCTCAACCCGCAGGTCCTCCTGCTCGACGAGCCGCTCGGTGCCCTCGACGCCCAGCTCCGCAAGCACCTCCAGCTCCAGCTGCGGCAGCTCCAGCGCGAGCTCGGCATCACGTTCGTCTACGTGACCCACGACCAGGAGGAAGCGCTCACCATGTCCGACCGGATCGCGGTGATCGCCGACGGCAAGGTCGAGCAGGTCGGCTCGCCCGAGGAGATCTACGCGCGCCCCGCCACGGCGTACGTCGCAGGGTTCCTGGGGTCGGCCAACATCTTCGAGGCGAACGTCTCGGACATCTCCGCGAACCTCGCGACGTGCGCAGCCCTGGGCCGCACGATCTCCGCCGAGGTCGGCGACGACGCCCCGCGCGGCGAGGCCGCGATCGTGGTCCGCCCCGAGCGGATCGCCATCGGCGACGAGTCGGCGCCCTGCCCGGCCGGCCACAACCGGGTCGTGGGCACGGTGCTGGACGTCGTCTACCTCGGCGCCTCCACGCAGGTCAGCGTCGACGTCGGGGACGCCCAGGTGCTGCTGATCCAGATCGCCAACCAGGCCGGGCCCCGCTCGTTCACCGCCGTCCGGGGTGAGCGGGTCTCCTGCTGGTTCAGCCCGGCGGCCGTGCAGGTGCTGCGGCGCAGCGACGCGCAGCTGCCGGACCCGGTTGACGTCGCCGCTGGTTGAGGAAGGCGCGCTAGCGCCTGTCACGAAACCCGGCGAGTCCGTCACCGTGGTTTCGTGACGGTCGCTGCGCGACCTCCTCAACCAGCGAGCGAGTGGTCTTGCGCGTCTTGGCGCGGCGCTTGCTGGGGGCGAGCCCCAGCCGCTGCTCGGCGTACTCCATGGCGATGTCGTAGGCGACGTCGGAGGTGATCTCCTTGTCGTCGAGGGCGACCTGGGTCGACAGGCCGTCGAGCACGATCGTGAACGTCAGCGCGAACCGGCGCAGGTCGACGTCGGCCGCGACGTCTCCGGCCTGCTGACCCTCGGCGACGATCCGCTCGATGAGGTCACGCCACCGGCCGTCGAGCTCGTCGCGGGCGTCGCGGACCTCGGGGTGGCGCAGCGCGGTGGCCCACAGGTCCAGCCACAGTCCCCACGAGCCGCTCACCTCTCCCGGCAGGGACGGCACGCACGACCAGCCCACGAGCATCGACAGCCGCTTGCGGAAGTCGCTCTCCTCGTCGAGCAGCGTGCTCGCGGTGTCGTAGTAGGCCTCCTCGGAGAACCGCAGCGCGTCGACGAGCAGCCGGTCGCGGGTGCCGAAGTAGTAGATGACCAACCCGGAGCTGGTGCCGGCCCGCTTGGCCACGTCGGCGATGCGGGTCTCGCCGAAGCCACGCTCGCTGATGAGCTCGGCCGCCGCCTGCAGCATCGCGCGGCGGCGGGCCTCGTTGCCCTCTGTCTGCGGGGCGGCTTCTGCCATCGCCGTCGCCCTCCACATCGCCCGAATCGCTGCCGGTCAGGGCCGGTGCGCCCCTTGCGGGGAGATTATCACCTCGTTAGATTGAACAGTCAGTCAAACATTCGGCAGTCCACCGAAGGGCGCTCCATGACGAACTCGTACGACGCCATCGTGGTCGGCGGCGGGCACAACGGCCTGGTCGCGGCGGCGTACCTCGCCCGCTCCGGCGCCCGGACCGTGGTGCTCGAGGGCCGCGGCACGCTCGGCGGCGCGGCCACGACCGAGCAGCCCTGGGCCGACGCCCCGCACCTGTCCGTGACCCGGCTGTCGTACGTGATGAGCCTGATGCCGGCGACCGTCATCAACGAGCTCAACCTGGTCCAGCACGGCTACAAGGTGCACCCGATGGGCCCGTACTACCAGGCGTTCCCCGAGGGCGGATCGCTGACGATCTACGAGGACGACGAGGCTCGCACGTACGACGAGATCGCCCGCTGGTCGAAGAAGGACGCCGAGGCCTGGCCGAAGTGGAACGCGTGGCTGGCCGGCATCGCCGACGTGATGGGCCCGCTGCTGACCCGCGTCCCGCCGAACATCGGCAGCCACTCCCCCTCCGACCTCGCCGACCTCGGCAAGCTGGTCTGGAAGAACCGCGGCGTCGACGCCCGCATGGTCGCCGACATCACCCGGCTGATGAGCATGAGCATCGCCGACCTGCTCGACGACTGGTTCGAGTCGCCGCAGATCAAGGGCGCGCTGGCGGTCAACGGCGTGATCGGGACGTGGGCCGGTCCGTACGCGCCGGGCACGGCGTACGTGATGGCGCACCACTCGATCGGCGACGTCGGCGACGGCGTCTCCCACAGCGGGCAGCTGGGTTCCTGGGGCTACCCCGAGGGCGGCATGGGCGCGGTCTCGGCCGCGATCGCGAGGTCGGCGCGGACGTTCGGCGCCGAGCTCCGCACCAGCACCCGCGTCGAGTCGGTCAGCACCAGCAACGGCCACGTCACGGGCGTGGTGCTCGAGAGCGGCGAGCAGCTCACCGCGCCGCTCGTCGTCACCAGCCTGCACCCCAAGATCGCCTTCCTCGACCACCTCCCGCGCACCGACCTGCCCGACGACTTCGTCTCGCGACATCGAGCGGTGGAACACCCGCTCCGGCGTGGTCAAGATCAACCTGGCGCTGGCCGAGCTGCCGA
This sequence comes from uncultured Actinomycetota bacterium, assembly GCA_963839565.1. Lineage (GTDB taxonomy): Bacteria > Actinomycetota > Actinomycetes > Propionibacteriales > Nocardioidaceae > Nocardioides. The sequence goes on from CAWIVR010000007.1 coordinate 286,928, forward strand.
ACTTCACCGCCGACCCGAGCGACGGGATCGCCGAGCACCACACTGGGTCCGTGGAGATGTCCCCGACCATGGAGTTCATCGAGCGGGCGTTCCAGGACGCCCGCGAGGGCCGCGCGGCGCTGCTGCCCTTCAGCGACGGCGTCATCCCGACGACGCTGGACAAGACCATGAACCCCGACGGCACGCACATCTTCTCGATGTTCACCCAGTACGTCCCGCACGAGTGGAGCGAGGCCCCGCACACCGAGGAGCTCGAGGCCTACACCGACCGGCTGATCGACCTCTACGACCAGGTGGCGCCCGGCTTCGCCGACTCGGTGACGCACCGCGACATCGTCGGGCCGCACGAGATGCAGGAGGAGTACGGGCTCATCGGCGGCAACATCTTCCACGGCGAGCTGACGCCCGAGCAGCTGTTCCACATGCGTCCCGCGCCCGGGTACGCCGACTACCGCACCCCGATCGCCGGCCTCTACAACGCCAGCTCCGCCACGCACGGCGGCGGCGGCGTCTGCGGCATCCCCGGTTGGCAGGCGGCCAAGGCCGCGATCAGCGACAAGAAGTCGATCCGGCAGCGACTCCGCCGACGTGCGGGTTGAGGAGGGCCGCTTGAGCGACGCCCTCGCGCGGACCCTGGAGGCGCGCAGCGTCGCGCTCGTCGGGGCGAGCGCGCGACCCGGCAGCCTCGGCCGCCGGATGGTCACCGAGGCGATGCGGTCGCCGGGGCTCGAGCGGGTCCACCTGGTCAACCCGTCGTACGCCGAGGTCGCGGGCCTTCCCTGCGTGCCCGACCTCAACGCCCTCGACGACGCGCCGGACCTGGTCCTGCTCGGCGTCGGGGACGCCCGGCTCGTCGACCAGCTCACCGCCGCGGCGAAGGTCGGTGCGCGCGGCGCGGTGGTCTTCGGCAGCGCGCACGCGGACGGCGTCCGCGACGAGCTCCGGCGGGTGGCGACCGACGCCGGGATGGCCCTGGTGGGCGCCGGGTGCATGGGGTTCTGGAACGTACGCCGCGGCGTCCGCGCCATGGGCTACACCGAGCGCGACGACCTCCCGGTCGGCCCCGTCTCGCTGGTCACCCACTCGGGCTCGGTCTTCTCCACGTTGCTGCGCACCCGGCTGCGGCTCGGGTTCGACCTGGCCGTGTCGTCCGGGCAGGAGCTGGTCACGACCACCGCCGACTACGTCGACCACCTCGTCGAGCGCGGCGAGACCCGGGTGCTGGCCCTCGTGCTCGAGACCATTCGCGGCGGCGACCGGCTCCGCTGGTCGCTGCGCCGGGCCCGCGACGCCGGCATGGAGGTGGTGCTGCTCCCGGTCGGCCACTCGCCCCTCGGCTCGGCGATGGTGGCCGCGCACTCCGGCGCGGTGGCCGGCGGATCGGGGTCGTGGGAGGCACTCGCCGACGACGTCGCCGGCCACCTGGTCGCCGACCTGGCCGAGCTCGGCGACACCCTGGCCGTGCTCTCCTCGACCCGGCGACCCCGACCGGGCACGGGCATCGCGACCGTCCACGACTCCGGCGCCGAGCGCAGCCTGGTCGCCGACCTCGCGCACAGCCTCGACGTGCCCTTCGCCGAGCTGGGCCCGGCGACCCTCACCGCTCTGGCCGCCCGCCTCGACGAGGGCCTGGTGGCCGAGAACCCCCTGGACGTCTGGGGTGGCGGCGCCGACACCCACCGGGTCTTCGCCGACTGCCTGGCCACGATGGCCGCCGACCCGGCGGTCGGGGTGACCGCGCTCGCCGTCGACCTGGTGCCCGAGCACGACGGCGACACGTCCTATCCCGACGCGCTCCTCGAGGTCGCGGCCGCCACCACGGCACCGGTGGTCGCACTGACCGGGCTCCCCGCCGGTGTCGACGTGGACGCCGCCGACCGGCTGCGCGCGGCCGGCATCCCTGTCCTGGAAGGGTTCCGCAGCGGGCTGCTCGCCCTGCGTCACCTCCTCGACTCCGTCGACCGGCCTGGTCCCGACGCTCTTGGTCTCGAGGCTCGCACGCTCGCACCTCAACCAGCGAGCGAAGACCTGCTGGCGGCGTACGGGATCGCCACGCCGCCCGTCCGCGAGGCCGCGTCCGAGGCCGAGGTGCTGAGTGCGGCCGAGGAGCTCGGCTGGCCGGTCGTCCTCAAGACGGCCGCACCGGGGCTCACGCATCGCTCCGACGTCGGTGGCGTGGTCACGGGCCTGCACGACGCCGCAGCCGTCGAGGCGGCGTACGCGGACCTCGCCGCTCGCCTGGGTCCCGCGGTCAGCGTGCACCGACAGGTCGCGGCGGGTGTCGAGCTCTCGGTCGGCCTCGTGCGAGACCACGCGCTCGGGCCGATGGTCGTGGTCGCGGCCGGGCGGCGTCCTCGTCGAGCTGCTGTCGGACCGCGCCGTCGCGCTGCCGCCGCTGTCCCGCGACGCGGCGCGGCGGATGGTGGACCGCCTGAGGATCCGGCCGTTGCTCGACGGGTTCCGCGGGTCGCCGCCGGCCGACGTCGAGGCCCTGGTCGACGTGGTCGTGGCCGTCTCCCACCTGGCCCACGAACGCGGTGACGAGCTGGCCGCGCTCGACCTGAACCCTGTCATCGTCAGCCCCGAGGGCGCCGTCGCGGTCGACGTGCTGATGGTGCCCCTGACTCCCGAGGAGCCCGCATGACCGGACTGACCGACGAGGACCAGGACATCCGGCGCCGCGCCAGGGCGTTCGTCGACGACCTCGTGCAGTACGAGGTGGAGACCGAGCTGGCCGGCGGCGTGCTGCCGGCCGGGCTGTCCGAGAAGCTGCACCACGCGGCGCTCGACAGCGGGCTGTACGCCACCAACATGCCGACGTCCGTGGGCGGCCCGGGCTTCACGGCGCTGCAGCAGGTGCTCGTGCAGGAGCAGGTCGGGCGGATCACCAACGGCGTCGCCTGGTGCCTGCACACCCCGCCGCAGTGGTGGGCGGAGGTGGCGACCGAGGAGCAGCTCGAGCGGTGGCTGCGTCCGGCCGTCCGCGGCGAGCGGCACGAGTGCTACGCGATCACCGAGGAGCACGCCGGCAGCGACGTCAGCGACCTGGCGACGACCGCGCGGCTCGACGGGGACGCGTACGTCGTGAACGGCGTCAAGTGGCACGTCACGTCGTACAACCTCGCCGACTACTGCTTCGTGCAGGCCGTGCTCACCGACGGACCGCACGACGGGTGAGCACGTGCTGCTCGTCGTCGACCTGCCGACGCCGGGCATCGAGGTGGTGCGCACGCCGGCGTACTCCCACAACATCGCCGACCACCACCCGATCGTGTCGTTCACCGACGTCCGCATCCCGGCCACGCAGCTGATCGGCCGCGAGGGCGAGGGGATGACGTTCACCCAGGACTGGTTCCGCTTCGAGCGCGTGATGGTCGCCGCTCGCTGCGTCGGCGCGTCCTCCCGGCTCGTCGACGAGATGACCACGTTCGCCGGCGAGCGGATGGTCGGCGGGCAACGGCTCGGCGACTACCAGCTCGTCACCGCGATGCTCGCCGACTCGGCCGCCGAGCTGTACGCCGCTCGGGCCGCGCTCTACGAGACCGCGCGCGCCATCGACGCCGGCGAGGACCGCAAGGTGCTCCACGCCCGCGCCTCGATGATCAAGCTGCTCTGCTCGGAGACCGCCGGCCGCATCGCCGACCGCGCCGTGCAGGTCTTCGGCGGCCGCGGCTACATGCGCGAGAACGTCGCCGAGCGGATGTTCCGCGAGCTGCGGGTCGAGCGGATCTGGGAGGGCGCCTCGGAGATCCAGCGGGTCATCGTCGGGCAGCAGCTGCTCAAACGCGGGACCTCCGCGGTCCTCGGCGACGCCTAGTCCGAACAGTCACTGCGAGAGGGACCGAGATGGCACGAAGCGGGATCAGGCGGGCTCTCGGCGTGGCGGTGGCGGCGTGGGCGATGGTGGCCGTCGCGGCGTGCTCGGCCGAGGACTCCGACCCACCGAGCGGAGACGTCCAGCCGTCGGGTGACAGCGCGTCGGAGCTGGCGACCGGCGACGAGATGGCGCTCAGCGTCCTCACGTACAACATCGAGTACAGCGGGAACAAGCACACCGACGCGGTGATCGAGGACATCGACGCCGACATCGTCGGCGTGCTCGAGTCGTACGACCGGCTGCCCGAGATCGCCGAGAAGACGGGATATCCCGTACTACAACCTCGGCCTCCAGCTGCTCTCGAAGTACCCCATCCACGAGCCGTCCGGCGCCGACGGCCTGTACGCCCTGATCGAGGTGCAGCCGGGCTACGTCGTGGCGATGTTCAACACCCACCTCGACTACGTGAGGTACGGGCCGCGGCTGCTCCTCAACGGGAAGCCGGTCGCCGAGGTGCTGGCCTCCGAGGACGAGGTACGCACGCGCTCGATCGAGGTGCTCACCCCGGACGTCGGGACGCTGCTCGGCGAGGGGTACCCGGTCTTCCTCACCGGCGACCTCAACCAGCCCTCGAGCCTGGACTACACCGAGGCGACCATCGGGCTGCACGAGGGCGTCGACGAGGTCGTCCCGTGGACGGTCAGCGAGGCGCTGCTGGGCATCGGGCTGCGCGACTCGTTCCGCGAGATCCACCCCGACCCCGTCGAGGACCCCGGCAACACCCACGACAACCCCGACTTCCAGTCCGGTGGTGGCGGCGACCGCATCGACTACCTGTACGCCGGAGGGCCCGCCGTCACCCGGACCAGCGAGCTCGTCGGTGAGGTCGGCGGACCGAACGTGGAGCGCGAGTACGACCCCTGGACCTCCGACCACCGCGCCGTGCTGTCGACCTTCGACGTGACGCCCGTCGCCCTGCGGCAGACGCTGTCCCTGGAACGCCGGCTGCTCACCGAGGGCGAGGAGCTCGGCGTCCTCTACAACGCGCCGGGCAGCACGGACAACACGATCGCGGTCGTTCCCGAGGGCGGGTCAGCCGACGAGGCGCTGGCTTCCGAGCCCGCCGCAGGCGAAGCGGGTGGGACGTCGTTCGACACCACCTCGCTCGAGCCGTCCGGCTACGACATCGTCCTGGTGGACGCCGAGGGCGAGGAGCTCGAACGCAACTCCTTCTGGGTGCGCTCGGAGGAGGAGGACGTCGCACTGGCGACCGACAAGACGACGTACGCCGTCGGCGAGCCGATCGAGGTCACCTGGGACGACGGCCCTGCCAACCGATGGGACTGGATCGGGGTCTACGAGGCCGACGCGGCCAACCCCGCGAAGGACGACTACCTGCTCTGGGGCTACACCGGCGGCCACGAGGCCGGCGCCCTGCCGCCGACCGTCTTCGGCGCCATGACCATGGGCCCGGACTCGCAAGGGAAGCCCTGGCCGCTGCCCCCCGGCGACTACCGCATCCACTACCTGCTCGCCGACCAGTACGACTCCGCCGGGTACGTCGAGGTGACGGTGCGCGCGAATTGACGCTCCCCACCGGGACGTGTCGCCCGGGCCGAACGGTCTCGGAGCCCTAGATTGCTGGCATGGCCGACATCATCCTGGGCATCCTGGCGATCATCGCCGGGGTCGCCATGCTCACCGCGGGGCAGTTCGTGCTGCGACTCGTGATCCCCATCTGGGGCTTCTTCGCCGGGTTCGCCTTCGGCGCCGGCCTCGTCTCCGCCTTCGCCGACGAGCACTTCCTCGGCACGGTGCTCGGCTGGGTGCTGGGCCTGGTGTTCGCCTTGATCTTCGCGATCCTGGCGTACATCTACTACTACGTCGCCATCGTCCTCGCCATGGGCGCGGCCGGCTTCGCGATCGGCTCGGGCATCATCGTGGCCTTCGGGATCGACTGGAACTGGGTGGCCGTCCTGGTGGGCCTGGCCCTCGGCCTCGCCTTCGGCCTCGTCGCGGTCTTCGCGAACGTGCCGATGATCATGCTGGTCATCGTCGGCTCCATCGCCGGTGCCGTCGGCGTGACCGGCGGCTTCATGCTGCTGGTCGGCTCCCTGGACTCCTCCGACTTCAGCAGGGGCGACTTCACCGACACCGTCTCGAACAGCTTCGGCTGGTCCCTGCTCTTCCTGGTGCTCGCCGTCGGCGGCATCGCCATCCAGGCCCTCCAGCGGGCCCTCATGCGCCAGAGCATCCGGGAGACCTGGTACGCCGAGGTCTGACCCGGGCTCAGGTGGGGGATCCGCACAGCGACGTCACGCTGCGGTACGTGTCGGGCTCACGGAGCTTGATGAAGTTGCAGGCCAGGATCGCGGCCCGCTTCGTGTTGGACACCACCTCGGCCGAGAACGGCCAGTCGCGGTAGGCCACGGCCGACGAGAACCACCCCTGCTCGTCACGGTCCTCCCGGATCCAGACCGACCAGGGGGAGCCCTCCGGCTCGGTGTCCTCGGTCCAGGGGTAGAAGTCACGGGTGATGACCTCGCGGGCTGCCGCGGCCGACTCCCACTCGCTGTACCGGATGCCCTCGTCCGGGTTGTCGGCGTTGAAGGGACAGAAGTAGGCGAGCACCTTGCGCGGCGACAACGGCCGCGGGACCCGTCGGCATTCCGCACGGTCGTGCTTGAAGCTGGGATAGACCCACTGCAGTCCCTGCAGCCCCGACGGCGCGGGGCAGTCCGCGCCCTGCTTCGCGGCTCGGCCGTCCCAGCATCGCTGCTGGCTCGCGGCGGACGGGGACGGAGTGGCTTGGGAGGTCCCGTCGTCCCGCTGCGAGGAAGGCGCGTCGCTCGGACCCCGGACCAGCCACACCGTCGCGGCCAGCACGATCGCCGCCACGGCCACGCCCGCGAGGGCGACGGCCGCCGTACGGCGTCGCCTCGCACCCGTCGCGGAGGACGAGGCGGACTGGTCCTCCTGCTCGGCGGCCAGCGCCCTCAGCGACACCAGCTCCTGCCGCATCTCATGGGCTGACGCATAGCGGTCGCCGGGCTTCTTGGCCATGGCGCGGGCCACGATCGCGTTCGTGCCGCGGCTCACCGGGTCGTCACCGGGAAGCCGGGGGATCGGCGCACGCAGGTGCGCCAGGGCGACGTCGACCTCGCTGCCCCGGTACGGCGGCGCACCCGTCACGGCGGCCCAGAGCAGGCAACCGAGGGAGTACACGTCCGTCGCGAAGCTGGCCGGCGCCCCGGACTGCCGCTCGGGGGCGAGGTACTCGAGGGTGCCGACCACCCCACTCGCGGACGTCGTCTCGTAGGTGTCGGCGCGCGCGATGCCGAAGTCGCAGAGATAGGCGTGGAAATCGCCGCTGGGCAACCTGCGCAGCAGGATGTTGGCCGACTTGAGATCGCGGTGCACGACCCCGTGCGCATGCGCCTCCTCCAGGCCCGCGGCCACTTGCGCCATGACGTCCGCGGCTTGTCGTGGCGAGAGCGGGCCGTGCTCGTCCAGGTGGTGACGCAGGTCCCCGTCCGGGACGAGCTGGGTGACGAGGTAGGGGCAGCCGTCCTGCTCGCCGTACTCGAGGATGTACACGATGTGCGGCGAGTCCAGCCGCGCCAACGTCGCTGCCTCACGAGCGAAACGCTCCCGCAACCGGGGGTCGACGGCGGCCTGCGGGGCGAGCACCTTCAGGGCGACGGGACGCTCCAGGTCGGGTGCCACGGCGACGAACACCACGCCCATCCCGCCCTGACCGAGCACGTCGGTGATCCGGTAGCGCCCGACGGTGTCGCCGACCTGCGGGAACCAGCTCACGGCACGGTCCCCTGGTGCTCGATGACCGCGTCGCGCAGTCGGCGGATGGTCGCGTGGGGGAACAGCTGGCCATAGTGGGCGGTGGCCAGCACCAAGCGCTCGCCTCCGTCCGGCACGACCAGGTCGGCTGCCTCGACCGCCTCCTTCAGGCGCTGGTTCACCCAGTAGATGCTGGTGTGGCCGCACCACAAGCCGCAGAGCCGTCGCAGCGCCTCGCTGGTGCGCGCCTCCCCGGCCAGCTCCGGGTACCGGTGGACGGCGACCGCCAACGCGGCCACGGTGATCCAGGGAGGACTGTCGGGCCCCGGTCGCTCGGGAGTCCAGGTGACGGCCGTGCGCTCGGCTGCCGCGAGGGGCGACACCACCCGGGTGGGGGCGGCGGCGTCCCGACGCGGGACCGCAGCGATCGCCGCGGTCATGCGCAGCACGATCGGCGGGAGCTCGACCTTGACGGAGTAGTTGCCCTCGAACAGGTGCACCGGCCCCGAACCCAGGGCCACGATGTGGCGTTCGCGGCTGTCGTCGGCGTCGATGACGACCCGACCCAGTCCGCTCTGCCGTGAGCTGACCCGGCACACGCCAGGCTCGACGCAGCGGACGATCAGCGCCACGCGGCTGAGCGTCGGGAGGACCAGGGTCTCCGAACAGCGATCGTCACGGCCGAACGACCAGGCCGCGCCGGGAGCCAGGTCGATCGAGACGTCCGCCCCTCCGAGCACGGAGTACGTCAACGAGGCCGCGCTCTCGCACTCGCTGCCGGTCATGGTGACCAACCCCCGTCGGACTCGGATGGTGCTCCGAGACCGCGTCGTCCCGAACCAAGTCAGCACTCATGCTGTCCGCCGGGCCGGGGTGGGTCAAGTGATCGAGGGGCGCCTCAAGGGGCGGCGCTGCTGCGGGTCAGGTCACATAGGTCACCACCACGGAGGGGCGAGGGAAGTCGTCGGTGTGCGGCCAGGTGCTGATCGGAGTCTCGAACGTGCCTCCCGCGCCGGGGTGCTGAACGGTCGTCCAGAGCGTCCGCCCATCCCTGCTCACCAGCGGTCCCGACGCCTCTGCGCCGATCGGGACGGTCAGGAACTGCTTCACGAAGCCGCGCTCCGATCCGCTGATCGGGACGCGGAAGATCCCGTCGTTCGAGCCCAGCACGTTGCCGTCGGTGGACAACCACAGGTTGCCCTCGGCGTCGAACGCGACGTTGTCGGGACAGCTGATGGGACTGACCTGGTCCTTGGGGAAACCGGCGAAGTAGGTCTCGCACGCCTCGGGGAGGCCACAGACCAGGAGCAGACTCCACTCGAACGTCGACGCGGTGCCCAGTCCGCCCGTCTCGGTCATCTCGAGCACGTAGCCGTTGCGGTTGCCGGCGACCCGTCGAGGCGCAGCGTCCAGCGCATCCTTGACCAGGCTGCTGCCCACCGGGTTCGCCGCATCGACGGGGACGGAAACCCCCCGCACGGCGCTCTTCGTCAGGGCGGCGTAGATCTTGCCGTTCACGGGGCTCGGCTCGACGTCCTCCGGTCGGTCCATCTTGGTCGCCCCCACCAGGTCGCCGGCGATCCGGGTGTCGATGAGCACGTCGGCCACCGACATGCCCGCGACGTACGACTGCTCGTCCGAGGCGAGTGGGATCCACTCGCCGGTCCCGTCGTGCTCCTGCTCCAGGGAGGCGTCGCACGCTGCCGGCTGCTCTCCGGAGAACCTCGCGACGTAGAGCGTCCCGGTCTCGAGCAGGCGCATGTTGTGCTCACGGTCCTGGGGATCCCGGCCGGGCCGGACGGTGTCCCGGGAGACGAACTTGTAGATGTACTCGTTGACCTGGTCGTCGCCCATGTACGCCACGACGTGCCCGTCGCGCGTGGTGGCGAGGTTCGCGCCCTCGTGCTTCAGGCGACCGAGCATGGTGTGCTTGCGCGGCGTGGAGGCAGGGTCGTACGGATCGATCTCGACGATCCAACCGAACCGGAACGACTCGTGCGGCTCCGCCGACAGGTCGAAGCGAGGGTCGACCTCGCTCCAGCCCCGACTTCCGGCCCCGGTGACGCCATAGCGGGCGTACGACGTGGCGTAGCGGCTGTCGAGCGTCCCCGACTTGTCGAAGTACTGGTTGAAGTTCTCCTCTCCGCTCAGCACCGTGCCCCAGGGAGTGGTCCCGCCCGCGCAGTTGTTGAGCGTCCCCAGGACGGTGGCGCCGTCCGGGTCTGCGGTGGTCCGGAGGCGAGGGTCTCCGGCGGCCGGTCCGACCACCTGGAACGGCGTCGAGCCGGTGATCCTGCGGTTGCGTCGCGCGTGTGGGGCGGGCACCGACCTCCACCGACCGGTCGCGGCGTCGTGTCGCCGTACCTCGACGACCGACATCCCGTGGCTCTCGATCTGGACCCGCTTCATCGTCGCCGGGTCGTGGGAGCCGACGGGGAACATCAGCTCGGGGCTGGTGAACTCGTGGTTGCAGACCAGCAGGCCTTCGACCGGCGACGTCTCCAGGACGCACAGGTAGTCGTTGTTGTAGCCCCACTGCCGTGCGGCGGACTCCGGTGTCTGGTGCCGCACGTCGAACGCGGGAGCATCCGCCGTCACGGGGTCTCCCCACCGGATGACCAGGTCCAGGTTGAACCCGTCCGGGATGACGACGTCGTCGAGCCGGTTCGGGGCGACGGCTGTGAAGTCGCCGCCGATCACCCCTGGTGTGGTGGGAGCGAGGGCGGCAGCGGGGCGGGCGAGGGCGGAGCCGATCACCAGCGCGGCGCCGCTCGCCAGGGCTCCCGAGAGCACTGTCCTGCGGGTGAGCATGCGATCGACGACCTCCGCGAAGGTCTCGTTCCCGCTGGTGTTGGGTGCCGCGAGATCGCACTCGTTGCCGCACTTCCAGTGGCAGACGGCGTAGCTGCGGTTGCCGTGCCGAAAGCCGCGTGACGACACCTGCGTCAGGGGCAGACGACGGGACTCGAAGGGCATGGGGGCCTCCCGGATGGTGGACGTGAGCGGGGCCCCCCGTGGGCCCCGAACCGGACGACACCACGGTCGACGCATCTGCGACCAGGAGGACCAGAACGCGTTCTGATCCCCCTGGTCGCAGGCGCCTCGTCGATCGCATGCTCACCCGCAGGTCGTGCTCTTCCACGAGAGGACAGGAGGCTGCCATGAGACCGCGGCGCCTGATCCTGCACGTGGGTCTCAGCAAGTCCGGTACGACGGCTCTCCAGTCCGTCGTGGCGACGTCACGCTCCGAGCTCGCGAGTCATGGTGTCGCAGTGCCGTTGAGCACGCGCCCCGCCGTGGAGCGGGTCGTCCTGAGGCCACTCGGCTGGCGGCCCGGCAGTGGCTTCGTCGCACCCCGCGAACCCGACCCGCTGGCACGACTGCTCCGGTGCCTTCGGGCCGCGGCGGAGCGTGACGTGCTGATCAGCAGCGAGGACCTGGCGGAGCTCGACGGGCCCACGGTCCGAGCCGTCGTGGCTCTCGCGCGATCAGAGGGGTTCGAGGTGCAGGTCATCGTGACCGCCCGGGCGTGGACCCGCCAGCTGCCGTCGGAGTACCAGCAGTTCCTGAAGCATCGCCTCGCCGACACGTTCCCGGACTTCCTCGACTCCGTACGCGACGGCGAGGGCTTCTACGGACAACACTTCCGACTGCGGCAGGACCTCGCCCAGGTGTGTGCCCGTTGGGCTGCCGACGTACCACCGCGGAACCTGCACGTCGTGGTGCTCCCTCGCAGCGGTGAGGACAGGGACTTCATCTTCACCGAAGCATCGGCCATCCTCGGCGTCCCTCCCTCGGTCCTGCCACCTCACCACCGGGACGTGAACGGCTCCTACGGCGTTCTCGAGGCCGAGGTCTACCGTCGCTTGAACGTCGAGCTGACCCGCCTGCTCCCCGGCCGCACCCAACGCACCTACCGCCCTGTCCGGCGCGTGCTCAGCCAAGGTGCCCTGAGACGAGGTGCGAGTCCGCGGATCGTGCTGCCCCCCGACCACCTCTCCTGGGTCGGTGCCGAGTCGACGCGTCAAGTCGCTGCACTCGCGGACAAGGGGTACTGCATCCACGGAGACCTGAGGTGGCTCCTGGCCGACGCGCGGGACACCGGACCCGCGCCGGTGATCAGGGACGAGGACCTGTCCCGGGCCGCCATCGAGACGCTCGCGCGCTTCGCGGTGCGCACCGTCCTGTCCGATGCAGGAACATCAGCCGCCGCCCGCGACGAGGGCCCCTCGTCCCGGCGTTGGTTGCCGTTCCCGGTGCGGACTGGTCGGCCACGATCCCGAGGCGTCGTCTTCCGACCGAGATGATCTGGGAACCCGGCGCGCTGGTCCCGATGAGTCCTGGTGGTGGCCGGGGTCTCTACCCTCACAACCCGGACCGCCCCCGAAAGGAAGAGCGCGTGCGCAAGGTCGTGGTGTACACGTTGTTGTCGGTCGACGGGGTGGCTCAGGATCCAGAAACCTTCCTGTTCCACTTCGACGAGACGATGGAGGCAAACCTCGCCGAGGTGATCGGGACGCAGGACACCGTCCTGCTCGGCCGCGGAATGTACGACGAGTGGTCGAACTACTGGCCGAAGTCCGACGACCAGCCATTCGCCGACTTCATCAACAACGTTCACAAGTACGTCGCGACGGCGAGTCCTTTGACCAACGAGTGGACCAGGGCGGAGCCCATCGAGGGTCCCGTCGACCACTTCGTGCGCGAGCTGAAGTCGGGCCAGGGTGGCGACATCGGGGTCCACGGAAGCATCTCCCTGGCTCAGTACCTCCTGGCCCAGGGTCTCGTCGAGGAACTGCGGCTGGTCGTCTCGCCGCACGTGGTCGGGAGCGGTCGGCGTCTCTTCCAGGACGACGTCGCCTACTCCCTCGAGCTGGTCCGTAGCACCGTCTCCCCGTCCGGCTCGCTGCTGATCCATTACCACGTGATCGCCGGCGAGTAGGGGTCCTGTCACTCGGCTGGCAGAGATGCGGTAGCGGTGACGGAGACGCACGGTGAGGTCCGGGAGTCTCCTGTACTCGGCCGCGTCGATCGCCGCGTGGACCGAGAGGACCGGGTGGTTCACGGACCAAATCAGTCATCGACGCGCCGACACCGGTCGGGGCTCAGAACCCCTTGTCCACAAGGGGATTCCCGAACTTTCCGCACTTCTGGTCTCGCCGTCCGAAGGGTGACTGGGCATCACGGTCGAACACCGGTTGGATGTGCCCATGACCGGTCAGCTCGACCTCTCCGCGACCAGCCAGGTGCCCTTCGCCCGGTTGGTGGCCGTCGAGCTGCGCAAGGCCCGGGACACCCGCGCCGGGTTCTGGCTGCTCGCGGGGACGGGGCTCATCGTGGTGGTGGTGCTCGGCATCGCCACGGTCATCACGCTGGTGCGCTCGGACCCGATCAGCTTCGGTGAGTTCACCACGATCGCGGCGTACATGACGTCGTTCCTCCTCCCGATCCTGGCGATCATGCTGGTGACCAGCGAGTGGAGCCAACGCACGGCCTTGGTCACGTTCACCCTCGAGCCGCGGCGCTCGCGAGTGGTGCTGGCCAAGCTGGTCGTGGCCCAGCTGCTCACGGTGCTGACGCTCGTCGTGGCGTTCGTCGTCGGCGTGGTCTGCACGGCCATCTGCGAGCTCGTCCAACCAGACCTCACCAGCTGGGCGATCGGGCTCGGCGACCTGGCGGGCTGGCTGGTCACCCAGACCCTCACGATGCTCGGCGGGTTCGCCCTGGCCACCCTGTTGCTCAACACACCGGCGTCGATCGTGGTGTTCGTGGTCTACCGGTACGTGCTGCCGGGCATCTTCGTCGCGGCGATGGCGCTGGGCGGCACGCTCGAGCAGGTCGCGCAGTGGGTCGACTTCCAGGGTGCCCAGGACGACATCTACGAGTGGCACCTGTCCGGCGCCGAGGCGTGGGCGCACCTCGTCGTCTCCGGGCTGCTCTGGCTGGGAGTACCACTGGTGCTCGGGTGGCGACGCATCCTGCGCGCCGAGGTCAAGTAGGAACCCCGCGGCTAGCTCTCGCCGCCGGGCTTGCGCCCCCAGCAGGCGTGCAGGACCTCGCGGTGGACCCACAGCGTCGGGTCGGCGAGCGCCTCGGTCATCACCGCGACGTCAGCCCGAGACTCCTCGTCGGCACCACCGAGCTCGTCGATGACCTCCAGGGTCGGGATCCACCAGGTCGGCCAGGGCGAACCGCCGCGCACCACCTCGCTGGACGACTCGGCGCGGATGTCCTCGAGACCGGCGCGCTCGAACAGTGCCGGCAGCCGGCGACCGAACGTCTTGTCGTAGCCGCGGACCGTCCACCAGTCGCCGTCGCGCCACACCCGCTGGTAGTCGTCGTACCGCGGGTGGGCGGGATCGACGGGTTGGCCGGCGGTCGCCCAGTCGGAGTCCTCGTCGACGAGCCAGCCGCCGGGGCGCAGGCACGCGACCATCTGCTTGATCGCCTGCTCCTGACGGTTCTGGAGGTGGAACAGCATCAGGCGCGAGCAGACGAGGTCGAACGAACCTGCGCCGAGGGCGTCCAGCGGGTCGTCGAGGATGTTGTGCCGGACGACCTCGAGGTTCGGGAGCTCGAGCCGCGAGAGGTACCGCGTGTCGAGGTCGGTCGCGACCACGTGGCCGGTCGGGCCGACCTGCGTGGCCAGCCAGACCGCCATCGAGCCACGTCCGGCGCCGACCTCGAGACAACGCCAGCCGGGCTGCACCAGGGTGCGGCGCGCCTGCGAGGTCGGGTCGTAGATCTGCTCGAGCAGGTCCAGCCGAGCGTCCTCCTCGGCCTCCCGGCCGGCGGCGGCGAGGCGGTAGTCACTACCCGACTCGGCCATGTCCGCAACCTAACCGCCCGGTCCGGTCGCCGACAACGGGCGACAACCAACGAACCCGACCGGGTCAGGTGCTCGCGACCGGCTCCAGGCTGCGCGTCGACCACCGGCCGTACTTGGCGGGGTGGAGCCGCATCACGTCGAGCACGCGGTAGTCGCCGTAGTACACGTCGAGCAGGCAGCCACGAGGCGCTCGGCCGAGGACGTCGCCGTACTCGGCGTCGTCCGGGCCGAAGCACCGGGTCACGGTGAACGTGTCCGCACCGTCGTTCTTCATCCGGTACAGCTCCTCGACCACGGCGGCCTTGGCCCAGCCTGCGGGGTAACCCGTGGCGTCCTGGACCGACGTGGCCAGCACCCCGGCGGCGTAGTCAGCGGTGGAGTAGTCGGCGGGGAGCTCGTACGTCCGGTACTTCACCACGTCACCCACGTCGGGGTAGCACTCGCGGTCGGCCACGGGCCGCGGGATGCCGAACCAGCGCATCAGCGAGCAGGAGCGAACCTCCTGGCTGGCAAGGGCGACCGGCGCCCGCCACTTCCCGTTGCGGACGAGGTACAGCTGGCTGTAGCCGCCACCCGGACACGGGTCGTAGATGCCCTCGCCGACGCGGGCGAAGCCGTCGGACATCCAGGTCTTCACGATGACCGTCGGCGCGGGCCGGCACTG
The DNA here is from genome assembly GCA_963839565.1 of uncultured Actinomycetota bacterium. Lineage (GTDB taxonomy): Bacteria > Actinomycetota > Actinomycetes > Propionibacteriales > Nocardioidaceae > Nocardioides. Next base: position 302,036 of record CAWIVR010000007.1, read on the forward strand.
CTGGCTGCCGCCGGCGAACTTCCACAGGCGGAGCAGCCGGTCGTGGACGAAGCGGCGGAAGCCCGGCGACGTCTCGTCGAGCTTGCCCACCTCGCCGAGGTTCACCTGGAGGCCGGAGCCCGGATAGGTCACGGTGCGTGACTCCGCGGCCGGCGAGGCGGACCCGGCCGGGACGAACGACAGCAGCAGGACGCCCAGGACGGCGGCGACGAGGAAGGTACGGCGCGGCATGTGACTCCTCCGAGGTGGTCGGTGCGCGCACGCTACCCGAGCCGGACCCGCAACCCGTCGAGCACCACGTCGAGCCCGAACTCGAACTCCGTCTGGTCGTCGCACCACCCGATGGTGGTGTCGGGGCCCTCGTGGGCGACCTCGGCGATCATCGCGGTCAGGTGCGGGAAGGACTCCGCCATCGCGGTCATCTCGGCCTCCGACACCTCGACGTCGCCGCCGCCCTTGGCCGGGTCGAAGAGCTCCTGGCTGAACCCGATGGCCCGGCTGCCCAGCGCGTGCAGGGTGTGGTGCGCGAGGTCGTTGGAGAAGCCGCCGGCGCGCAGGGTCGCGAGCACGCCCTCGTAGTACGCGATCAGCGGAGCACTCAGCGAGGTCCGCGACTCCAGCACCGCAGGCAGCCACTTGTGGCGGAGCATGACCGTGCGGGCCGTGATGATCCGGGCCCGCAGCGCCGCGGCCCAGTCGCGCTCCGCCTCCGCCCCGCCGCCCGCGCCGACCTCGGCGTTCAGCTCCCCGACAACGGCGTCGACCATGCCGTCGAGCAGCGCCTCCTTGTTGGCGACGTGGTGGTAGAGCGACATCGCCTCGACGCCGAGCTCCTGGCCGAGGCGGCGCATCGACAGCGCACCCAGGCCCTCGTGGTCGACCAGCGAGATCGCCGTCTCGAGCACGAGGTCGCGGCTCAGCGGCCTCTTCACGGTCTCGGTCATCTCGGCCCCGACTCTAGACGGATGCCCACTTACCCCGTAAGTTTACGGCGTAAGTTTACACCGTAAGGGAGACCGACATGACCGAGACCGCCCGTACCGACGCCGAAGCCGCCCCCCGCGTCCCCACGACCATGCGCGCCACGACCTACGACCGCTACGGCAACCCGGAGGACGTGCTCCGGGTGACGGAGGTGCCCGTCCCCGAGATCGGGCCGGCCGACGTCCTCGTCGCGGTGCGATCCGCGTCGGTCAACGCGCTCGACTGGCACTTCACGACGGGCCTGCCGATGTTCGCCCGGCCGGCCCTGGGCCTGCGCCGCCCGCACCGCACCATCCCCGGCGCCGACGTCGCCGGCGTGGTCGTCGCGGCCGGCGCGGACGTCACGCGCCACCAGGTGGGCGACGAGGTGTTCGGCGAGGTCAGCGGCGGAGGCTTCGCCGAGTACGTCGCCGCGCCGGCCGACTGGATGGTCGCGAAGCCCGCCAACCTCGGCTTCGAGGAGGCGTCGACCATCGGCGTCGCGGCCGAGACGGCCCTCCAGGGCCTGCGCGACTGGGGCCGGCTGGAGGAAGGCCAGCGCGTGCTGGTGAACGGTGCATCCGGCGGCGTCGGCACGTACGCCGTCCAGCTGGCGAAGGCCCTCGGCGCCGCCCACGTCACGGCGGTGTGCAGCACCCACAACGTCGAGACCGCTGCCCGCATCGGGGCGGACCGGGTCGTCGACTACACCCGCGAGGACGCCACCGCCACGCGCGAGCGCTACGACCTGATCTTCGACAACGCCGGGGTCTGGCCGCTGCGGACGTGCGGGCGGATGCTCGCCGACGGCGGCAGCTACGTGATGGTCACCTCGCCCAAGAGCCGGTGGCTGCACCCGCTCCCGCGGATGGTCGCGAACCCGCTCTACTTCATGCTCGCGTCCGGGCACGCGCCCGGCTTCAAGGTGGCCGCGCGCAACACCGCGGACCTCGAGCTGCTCGCGGACCTGGCCACCCGTGGCCTTCTCAAGCCCGTGATGGACCGCCGCTTCACCCTGGACGAGGCACCCGAGGCGGTCCGCCTGCAGGGCGAGTTCCACGCCCGCGGGAAGTCGGTGGTCGTGCCCTGACGGCTCAGCCGACCAGCGGCAGCAGCACGCGGAAGCGCGTCCCCACGTCGGGTGCCGACTCCACGTCGACGCGACCGCCGTGGCGGGAGACGGCCCGCTCCACGATCGCGAGCCCGAGGCCCGTGCCCGCGCGTTCGCGCACCCGCGGGTCGGCGGAGCGGAAGAACTCCTCGAACACCCGTCCGCGCTCGTCCTCGGCGATGCCGACCCCCTCGTCCTCCACCACGAGCTCCGCCTGCGCCTCCTGCGGTCCCGTGCACCGTCGTACGAGGACGCGGACGCGCCCGCCCTGCTCGGAGTACTTGATGGCGTTGGAGACGAGGTTCGCGACCACCGCGTCGAGGTCCTGCGGGTCCCCCAGCACGGGGAGGCTCTCGGCCTCGGCGACGAGCCGGACCACGACCGAGCGCTGCTGGGCCTCGCCCGCCAGCAGCTCGCAGACGTCGCGCGCCACGGCGACGAGGTCCACCGTCTCGGCGAGCGGGCGGACCGGGTTGCCCACCCGGGCCAGCACGAGCAGGTCGGCCCCCATCACCTGGATCCGTTCGGCGCCGCGCTGGATCGCCTCGAGCCCGCGCACGGTCAGGTCGTCGTGGTGACCCTCCTCGAGCAGCAGCTCGGCGTTGTGGAGGATCACGGTCAGCGGGTTCTGCACTTCGTGGGAGAGCACGTCGACCAGCTGGGAGCGGTACTCCGCCACCGCGCGCTCCTGCGCGAGGTCGCGGGCGATCTCGCCCCGCTCGAGGGCGATGATCACGGCGCGCTCGGCCTGACGCGCGTACAGCTCGAGGATCCGCCGCTGTTCGGGCCCCGGCCGCCTGCCGTCGTGGGGTACGTCGATCGAGAGCACCCCACGCAGCTCACCGTCCGCGTCGGTGAGCAGGGAGCAGAGCAGGTCGTGCGGGTGCCAGGCGTCCGGGGCGTCGGCGACGTCGAGGTCCGGGATCCACTGGTACGCCGTCAGGTGCGAGCCCTCCCGCTCGTGCGGCACGAACTTGAAGGCGCCCCAGTCCTCGGCGTTCTCCAGCTCCGCCAGCAGCGCCTCGACGGGTGTCTGGATGTCGCCGAGCTCCTCGCTCGCCTCGTCGTCGCCCGCGACCGCGACCGTGTGCAGCATCCCGTCGCGGACCACGCCGATCGCCGCGACCCCGAAGCCCGCGAGCTCGGTGACGCCCTCGGCGATGAACTGCAGGGCGGCCCGGTCGCTCTCGCTCGGCTGCATCACGCACCAGCCAAGCCCAACCGGGCCCCTTTGGGAAGCCGACCCGCTAGCGCGTCGTCGCCAGCGGCAGCGGGTAGGCGACCCCGTCCATGGCGGCGGTCGGCGTGATGCCCATCGCCTTGAGGATCGTCGGCATGATGTCGACCGACCGCACGGGCGCCTTCACGTCCTTGTCGGACAGCCCGGCGCCGGCGAAGACGATCGGGATCAGCTGCGCCCCGCGCTGGATGCCGCCGTGGTCGCCGGCGACGGAGTACGTCGTGTTGTCCGGCAGGGTGGCGACCAGGTCGGGACCGTACGGCGCCGCCTGGGTGTCGACCAGCTCCTGGGCGTGCTTGTCGAACCACTGACGCTCGGCCTTGGTCGTCATCAGGTCGTAGCGGACCGGCGACACCAGCGTGAAGTGGTCGCCGTCGTTGCGCCACACCGCGGTGACGTCGGGCATGTCGGCCATCAGCGCGGCAGCCTCGTCCTTCTTGGCCGCTGACTGGTCGATGAGCCAGACGTTGATGGAGGAGTCGCTGTAGGACAGGCCGACGTTCCCGGTGTCGGTCAGCGGCTTCAACGCCGGCTGCGGGTCGAGGTAGGAGTCGTTCTCGACGTTGCCGTAGTACCAGTTCTTCAGGCCGTGGTCGAGGGCCGGGTTGGCCGCGCCGTGGAAGTGGTCGCCGGGGAACGAGCCGTCGGCGGCGTACGTCGTGCCGACGGACCCGTGGTCGGCGGTCAGCACGACGAGCGTGTCGTCGAGGTCGCCACTCGCCTCGAGGGCGTCCATGATCCGGCCCACCTGGTCGTCGGCGGTGTCGGCGGCGAACTCCATGTGCGTCATGGCGTCACCATCGGCACCCGTGGGTCCTGGGTCGTTGACGCCGCCCCACATGTGGGCCGCCTTGTCGACGCCCGGGAGGGTCACGAAGATGCCGCTCCAGTCCTCGTTGGCCATCACGTCGAGCGCCGCGTTGGTCGCCCAGACGTCGCCACCTTGGTGCGCGGGGTCGTGGCCGACCACGTAGCGGGCGTCGACAGCCGGGTACAGGCTGGCGGGCAGCTTGCCCGTGTCGAAGATCTTGTCGCGCGGGACGAGGTACTTGCTGCCGCACTCACTGCTGATGTAGCTGGGCACGTTCGTGCCGAGCGGGAACCGGTAGCGCAGACCGTCGGGGCAGGTCACCGTGCCACCGAACCTGACGATGATGTCGGAGCCCGGCCCGCCGAACGCGTAGGCGGCGTAGACCTTCGGGCTGATGGTGGCCACCACGCCCGTCTGGTTGAGGTAGTCGGCCAGCTTGGGGTAGCCGTAGTAGTTCATGACCGGGAACATCGAGGTGTCGTCCCAGTTGCTGCTGATGAAGAGGTTGTCGCCCGGGTTGCCGACCTTGAGGTCCGGCAGGATGTTGTCGACGTCGCGGTAGCCCTCGGTGGTCCAGCCCGTGTGCTTGGGCAGCAGGCCCGACGTGATCACGTTGTGGGTCACCACGGTGACCGACCCGGTGTGACCGAGGTAGCCCTTGGGCGTGTCGACGTAGTCGGCCATCAGGCCCTGGACGTTGGCCATGTCGTACTTGTCGACGATCTCCTTGCTCAGCGCGTCGACGACGATGATGACGACCTTGGTGGGCTTGGGTGGCTTGCCGGCCTGGGCAGCCCCTGGCTGCAGGCCCGCCGCCGCGACAGCGACGGCGGCCCCGGCGGCGACGATCGAGAGCAGGTGACGGCGACGACGTGGCATGCGGGTTCCCTCCCTGGGCGCGACCCCACCGCCGCGCCGTTCCGGGCAACGTAGACCCGCGCGACGGTCGCGCGAAAGGGCTGGAGCCGAGACTTGACCTTCCGCCGAGTCCTCCGTCCTCAGGGAGACGGCGGCGATTCCGCCTCGGGCGGGACGTCGCCGAGCCATCCCCGGCGCCACGCGGTGACGGCACCCAGGCCCATCACGATCGGCACCGCCACGGTGAAGACCCGCCACACGACCAGGGCGGCGACGGCGGCCGCCTCGACCTCGAGCCCGCCGGCCTCGACCACGGCGGCCAGCACCAGCGCGTCCACGATTCCCAGTCCGGAGAAGGGGAACAGGGTGAACGGGTAGGCGAACAGGTAGGCGATCGCGACGTAGACGAGCGCCACCTCCGAGGAGGAGACCCCGACGAACCGGAGCGACAGCACCAGCACCGTCAGGTCGGCGGCGAGCATGCCACACAGGGCGAGCAGCGACCGCACGAAGCCGTAGCGGAACCGGGCGGAGATCTGCACGCGGAAGTCCACGCACGCCCGCACCCAGGCGTCGGGGTCGACCGAGCGCCGTACCTTGCGCGCCAGCCGTCCGGAGAAGGAGCCCACCCGGATGGCCAGCTGGTCGCTCCGGACGACCAGCAGCACTGCGACCAGGATCGCGACGGCGATCGCGACGAAGGCGAGGTCGAGCCACCGCAGACCTGCAGGCTCGTCGACGGCCAGCAGCAGCACGAACCCGAGCAGCGGTGCGGCGAAGCGGACGATGTAGAAGGTCAGGGTGTTCATCAGGGTGCCGGCCACCGCCTGCACGGTCGGCACGCCCCAGGAGTTGAACATCCCGACCCGCAGGGCGAGGTCGCTCGGCGGCGGAGCCACGGCTGACATGAGGATCGCCCCCAGGTCGTTGACGGTGGCTCGCAGGGCCGAGACCCGCGGGATGTAGAGCGCCAGGGGCAAGGCGTTGAGCACCTGCCGCACCACCACCACGGCCAGCAGGACGAAGGGCTGCCACCACGTCAGGTGCCGGAGGGCGTCGTAGACCGCCGCCCAGTCGATCCGGCCGATGAGCCGCACGACGATGACGGTGACCAGGGCGGCCACCACCAGCAGGGCCAGCCGCCTCAGCCAGGCCGACCGCCTGGCCCGATGGAAGGCGCCCCCGACCGTGGACTCGCCGGCACCGGCCGAGGTCATCGCCACGACTCAGCGGACCTGGAACACCAGGCCGTTGTCACCCTTGACCACGATGAGCACCGACCCGTCGAAGACCACGTAGTCGCTGCGGCCGTCCACCACGGCGAGCACCCGCTGCTCGATGGTCGCCGCCGGTTCCTGGCAGCGGATCCTGGTGACAGCCGGGTGCCCGAAGGTGATCGAGGTGGCATCCGCGGTGACCGTGGTGCGACCGGAGTTGCAGCCGGTGTCCAGCCGGCCCAGGCCGTTCTGGCCGACGACCACGCGCGGCGTACGGACGACCCGCGGGATCCGGGACGTCTCTCCGTCGGCCATGGTGGCGACCGCGCTCCACGTCTTGCCGAACAGCTCCTGGAGGTCGGCCTCGGGGGCGCGTGACAGCACGATGGTGACGTCGTCGGACGTGAGCGTCAGGGTCGGGCCGTCGGCCGCCGCGCCGACGCCGGTGGTGAAGAGCTCCGCAAGCCACTGGTCCTGCGCAGCCAGGTCGTCGGGGCAGCCCATCATGGTGGCCGCCGGTTCCTCGGTCCACGCCAGGGAGTCCTCGGTCAGCTCGTAGGGGGCGAACATGGTGTTGCACCCGGCGTTGACCGAGAGGTTCCCGTCCTCGAACGTGAGCCGGATCGTGGTGTCCGCAACCAGGTCGTACCCGGTCACCTCGGTGGAGACGTAGGTGTTGGCCAGGACCGCCGGGCTGATGCTGGGGCTGGCCGACTCGCTGGCCGTCTCGCTGGCGGACTCACTGGCCGAAGCGCTGGAGCTCTCGCTCGGTTCGGGCGTCGCTCCGGAGGAGTCGTCGCCGCCACACGCTGCCAGGGTCCCCGTCAGGATCAGGGCCGACGTCACGCCGGCCGCGCGGATCCTCATCCGTGTCTTCACCACGTCGTGCCTCTTTCGTCGATATCGGTGGATGCTATTGCGGGTCTTGGGGTCACAGGCCCCATCCGAGGGGGACGACGGCGATCGCGACGACGAACCACCAGGCCATGACCGGCAGTCCGAGCTTCCAGTAGTCGCCGAACCGGTAGCCGGCGGGCGTCATGATCATCATGTTGCCGGGGGTGGCGATCGGCGTCAGCAGCGCCGCGCACCCGGCGATGGCCACGACCATCAGGACCGGCTTCGCCGACGTCCCCGTGGCCTCGGCCGCGGCCACCGCGATGGGGACGACGACCAGCACCGTGGCGGTGTTGCTCACCACCTGCCCGAGCGTGGCGGTGAGCAGGAAGATGCCGGCGAGCAGCAGGTACGGGCGGCCCGTCCCGACCGCGTCGATCAACAGCGAGGCCACCTGGTCGGCCGCACCGCTGCTCGAGATCGCGGTGGACAGCGGGATGAGGCCGCCGACCAGCACCACGGTCTGCCAGGACACGGCCCGGTAGGCCTGGGTGGCCGTGACCACCCGCAGCAGCACCATCGCCACGGCCGCGGTGAGGCCGGCGATCGCGGGCGGCACCTGGCCACTGGCCAGCATGCCGACCAGCGCGGCGAGGACGAGCACGGCGCGGGACGCCTTCGCGCCCCAGGGCACCGCCTGTCGCCGGACCAGCTCGGGTGAGTCGACGAGGAGCACGTCACGGTCGCGGCTGAGCGCGTCCAGCTCCGACCAGCGCCCGTGGAGCAGCAGCGCGTCGCCCTCGGCGACCTGGATGGGTTCGTCGCCCAGGTCCCGGCCGAGCCGTTGCACGGCGAGGATGACCAGGTCGTGCTCGCGACGCATGCCGGCGTGCACCCGCTCGCCCACCAGCCGCGAGCGCGGTGGCACGACCACCTCGGCGACGCCGGCCTCGCGCGTGATCAGGTCGGGCGCCTGCTCGCCGATGGCGTAGTGGCTGCTGACCATCTCGGCGTACCGGCCCAGGTCCGGCGGCATGTAGTCGGGCATCCGCGTCGGCAGCAGCCGGCGGCCGAACAGGAGGCAGATCGCCACCGTGCCCACGAGCAACGGGATGCCGACGAGCGAGAACGAGAAGAAGGAGAACGGGCCCTCGCCGGACTCGGCCGCCGCGTCGGAGACGATCACGTTCACCGGGCTGCTCATCAGCATCAGCAGTCCGCCCGCACTGCCGGCGAACGCCACCGGCATGAGCAGCTGTGACGGCGGCGTCCCGATCCGCTGGCCGAGCAGCACGACGAGCGGCAGCAGCGCGGCGACCGCTCCGTTGAGGGTGATCAGCGACGTCAGCAACGCCGACAACAGGCAGATCGCCGTCAGCACCCGCGTCCGCTCGGTGCCCGCCCGGTCGATCAGCCAGCGACCCGCCCAGGTGGTGACCCCCGTGGAGTCGATGCCCTCGCTGACGACGAACAGGGTCGCGATGAAGATGACCACCGGGTCGCCGAAGCCACCGACCGCCTGCTCGGTGGTCACCAGACCCGTGGCCCAGAGGGTGAGGGCGGCCAGGATGGCGACACTGCCCACGGGCAGCTTGTTCCACATGAACAGGGCCACCACGAGGCCCAGCACGATCAGCGCCTTGGTGGCGTCATCCATCGCTAGAGATGGACCGGGGCGCCCGGACCCCACGGGATGCCGATCAGGTACCAGGCGATGAAGAAGAGGATCCACGTCACCAGCACGACGACGGTGTACGGGAGCATCATCGACACCACCGTGCCCATCCCGGCGCTGGCGCGGTAGCGCTGGCAGACCAGGATGATGAACGGCAGGTAGACCATCAGCGGCGTGATGACGTTCACCGGCCCGTCACCGACGCGGTAGGCCGCGACGACGGTCTGCGGCGCGATCCCCAGGTTGTAGAACAGCGGGATGAAGATCGGGGCGATGATCGCCCACTTGGGGATGACGCCCGGCATGATCATGTCGATCACGAACACCAGCAGGATGAAGCCGACCAGCAGCGGGAGCGCGCCGATGTCGGCCCGGCCCAGGACGTCGGCGAGCTTGGTGGCGGCGATCGCGCTGATGTTGGAGTAGTTGAAGAACGCGATGAACTGCGCGATCAGCAGCATCAGGAAGATCAGGCCGCCGAGGCCGTTGAAGGTCTTGGTGATCGCGTTGATGACGTTGGTGCTGCCCGTCAGGCTGCCCGAGCCCTTGCCGTAGCCCAGGCCCGCGGCCAGGAAGAGCATCGAGATGATGAAGAGCAGGCTGCTCATGAACGGCGAGCTGCCGAAGATCTCGCCGGTCTCCGGGTTGCGCAGGGGCGCGTTCGGCAGGAACGTCAGCAGGCCGATGATCGCCACCGCCACCAGCGTGTAGATGCCGGAGAGGCGCAGTCCCTTGGCCTCGTGCGCGAGCTCGTCGCCCTGCGGCACGTGGTCGACCGGCGCGTCGGCCGGTCGCTCGGCGGGGTCCCACTTGCCGGCGCGCGGCTCGACGTACCTCTCGGTGAGCAGGGTCATCACGATGGCGCAGAAGATGGTCGACGCGATCGAGAAGTAGAAGTTGGACGTGACGTTGAGGGGCTCGGCGTTGGGCGCGACGCCACCCATGATCTCGTTGGTGACCTCGGTGATGATGCCGTCGGCCGGCGTGATCAGGATGTTGACGAAGAACGCCGCGCTGACGCCGGCGTACGCCGCGGCGATGCCGACCAGCGGGTTGCGGCCGATGCTGGCGAAGGCGGCGGCGCCCAGCGGGATCAGCACCAGGTATCCCGCATCGGAGGCGACGCTCGAGATGCCGCCCAGCAGCACGATGATGAAGGTGATCGCTCCGGCCGGGGCGACCTGGACCATCTTGCGGATCAGCGCGGCGATCAGGCCGGCCTCCTCCGCGACGCCGACGCCGATCATCGCGACCAGGATCACCGCGACGACGCCGAAGTCGTTGAAGTTCTGCACGACCGTGGTGAACATGTGGGCGATGCCGTCGGCGCTGAGCAGGCTCTTGGCCTCGATGGTCTCGGTGACCATCTCGTAGTCGGGGATGGTCGGGTCGGGCTCGTGCTCGTAGGACGGGTACGACGAACCGGCGTCGCTGTAGTCGGGAACGACAGCGGACGGCACGGGTTCGGCGACCTCGGTCGTCACACTCACGTCCGCCCACGCAAGCACCGCGGACAACAGGATCACGCCGACGATGAGGCCGAGGAAGATCAGCGCCGGGTGCGGGACCTTGTTCCCGACCCGCTCGATCCAGCCGAGGAAGCCCCCGCCGTCGTTGCCGTCCTTGGTCTCGGCCGTCGCCTCGCTCATTGGTCCACCCCCTGCGGCACCGCGAACCCGGTGGCCAGCTCGAGCAGCAGCTTCGCGCCGAAGCCGCTCGCACCCTTGTTGCGCCAGGTCCGGACGGCCGGCTGTTGCGCCGTCCCTGCGATGTCGACGTGGGCCCAGGGCGTCTCGCCGACGAACTCCGCGAGGAACAGCGCCGCGGTGATCGACCCGGCGTTGATCCCGCCCATGTTGGTCATGTCGGCGATCGGCGAGTCGAGCTGCGAACGGTAGGGCCGGTAGAGCGGCAGCTCCCAGACCGGCTCGTCGGCGGAGGACCCGGCGGTCTCGAGCTGGCGGACCAGGTCGGCGCTGTTGCCCATCACCCCGGCGACCTCCACGCCCAGGGTGCGCAGACACGCTCCGGTCAGGGTGGCGATGTCGACGACGGCGTCGACGCCGTCCTCCACGGCCAGGCACAGCCCGTCGGCCATCACCAGTCGTCCCTCGGCGTCGGTGTTGAGCACCTCGACGGTCAGGCCGTTGCGCATGGTGAGCACGTCGCCCAGCTTCATCGCCGAGCCGGACGGCATGTTGTCGGTGCAGCACAGGTACGCCGTGACGGCGACGGGGCAGTCCAGTCCCTGGAGCGCGGTCATCGCACCGAGGATCGCCGCCGCACCCGTCATGTCGTTCTTCATCTGGGCGTGCGACTCGTCGCTCGGCTTGAGGCTGATGCCGCCGGAGTCGTACATGATCCCCTTGCCCACGAGGCCGAGATGAGCCGTCGGCTGGGCGGGGCGGTAGGTCATCTTGATCAGGCGGGGCTCGTCGACGCTGCCGAGGTTGACGCCGAGGATGCCGCCGCAGCCCATCTCGATCAGCTGCTGCTCGTCGTACGTCGTGACCTCGAGACCGGACTCCGGACCCAGCTCCTCGGCGATCTCGGCCATCCGTACGGCGGTGAGCGTGGTGGCGGGGCAGTTGGCGAGGTCGCGGGCGATGGCCGCGGCTCGCGCGATGGTCCGGCCCCGGTCCGCGCCGGCGCGTACCTCGTCGGCGACGTCGTCCGGGGCGATGATCGTGAGCGCCGTCAGGGTCGGCTCGTCGCCACCCTTCCCGACGAAGTAGCGCCAGCGGGCGAGCACGACCCCCTCGACGACGACCTGGGCGAAGTCGGCCGGCGAGATGGCGGTCGACCCCTCCGGCAGCTCGACGGCGAGGGACAGGTGCTGGGGCACGGCGCGTGCGAAGTCGGCGGCCAGGTCGCGCACCCGCGTCTCGTCGACCGTGCTCGCGTCGCCGATCCCCAGGGCCACGAGGGCGCGACCGTCGGCGCCGGGGACGACGAGGTGCTCGCCGGCGCTCCCGGTGAAGCCGGCGATGCGGAGGTGGGCGGCGTCGGTCCCGAGGTCGGCGGGCGGCTCGGCACCCGAGGCCACCGGCACCGCCAGGGCTGCGGCCTGCTCGACGGAGGGGAGCGAGCTCGTCACCGAGATGTCCATCTGGCGCCTGGCCGACGGGATCGGGTCGAAGTCACCGCGAGCGGGATGCCTGGTCATGAGCACTCCTGAGTGGCCGAGGTCTCGGACGGTGGGGGGTCCGACCGACAGCACCCTACTCACCCCTGAGGGTGAGGAAAACCGCCGTCCATCGCCTTCGAGGCCAGCACGTCGAGGCCCAGTCGGCGGGTCAGGTCCCGAGCCGCGAGGCCGCCGCGGACGCTGTTCCCTTCCGGGTCCAGCAGCGGCGAGAACGTGCCGAGGGCACCCTTCCCGGGGGACACGGTGACGATCCCGCCGCCGATCCCGCTCTTGCCCGGCATCCCGACGTCCAGGAGCCAGTCCCCCGAGGTCTCGTACAGCCCGGCGATCGTCATCACGGCCAGCGTGGCGTGGGCGACCTCGGGGTCGACCACCGCCTCGCCCGTCACCGGGTTCGTCCCGCCGTCGGCGAGGGTCGCCCCCATCACCGCGAGGTCCACGGCCGAGACCGACAGGCAGCTCTGGCGGGTGTAGACCTCGACCGCCTCGAGCGCGTCCCCCTCGAGAGCACCGGCGCCGGCCAGCATGTTGGCCAGCGCGCGATTGCGGTGGTTGGTCGCCCGGGCCGACTCGAGGGTCTCCTCGTCGAGGGCCAGCTCACGGCCGGCGAAGCGGGACAGGGTGTCGAGCACCCGCGCCCAGCGCTCCTCCACGTCGCGGCCTGGCACCAGGCTGGTCGTCGCGATCGCGCCCGGGTTGACCATCGGGTTGGTCCGTCCCCGTGGGTCTCGCTCGACGGCCGTCGCGGAGTTGAACGCGAGCCCGGTTGCGTTCACGCCGACCCGCCGTCGTACGGCGTCGACGCCGACGGTCGCACAGGCCAGCGCGAAGACGAACGGCTTCGAGACGCTCATGATGGGGAACACCACGTCCGCGTCCCCCGTGCGAGCGACCTGGCCGGTGACCGACACGACGCTCAGCCCGAACAGGTCGGGATCGGCCGCGGCCAGCACGGGGTACACGGTCGACAGGCTCCCGGAATGGTCCGCCGCGAGGCGTTCGTGGACCTCGGCCAACGCGAGCGCCACGTCAGGCGCGGGTGGGAGCCGGCCCGCCGAGACGAAGCGCGACGGCTGCACGGGCCCAGGGTAGGCCCAGCGGTGTCGTCAGGACTGGTACTCGACGTGCAGGACGGGCGCGCTGGTCGCGGCCTTGTCGAAGGCGGACGCCGTCCGGGTGCCGGTCCCGGAGATGACGATGACGACGGCATTGCCCGATGCCCAGCCGACCCGCGAGAAGACCTGCTGCAGGAGCGGCGAGAGGTCCGGGGTCTGCTGGTCGATCCCCCGCTGCCCCTTGGTGGGCCAGGCGGGCGGGGTCCAGGCGACCGACGCCGTGGTGCGGGCCCGGCTGGACACGCTGCGGCTGGTCGAGGCGAAGGTCGCCGGGTTGTCCGCGGCCTGGGCGCCGATCGTCAGGCTGGTCGCTCCCGTCGTCGCCTCGTCGGTCGTGAACTGCACCCAGGCCCGGACGACCGTCGCCCCGGCCGGTACCGACAGCGACGGGAACCGGATGCCCACGGTCTGGTTCGCCGAGCCGTCGACCACGAGCTCCAGGTCGCTGCTGGTCAGCGAGACGGATCCACTGGTCTTCTCCTCGGCGTCGTCGCTGCTGGCTGCGGGACGGGCCTCGACGACGGTGACACCGGTGCCGGCCCCGGTCACCGAGACGGCGACCGTGTCGTTCGCGCTCAGCTCGCCGTCCGACCCCGTGAGCCGCAGGACGTACTGCCCTGCCGCCGTGAACGACGCCGTGGTGCTGGGCGCCGTGGCGTTGGCGAACGACACCGGCCCGGGACCGCTGGCGACGCTCCAGAGCGCCGTCAGTGCGCCGCCGGCCGGCAGCCCGTCGTCGGTGACCGTGCCGGACAGGGACGCCGACGCCGGCAACGTGACGGACCTGTCCGGTCCCGCGCCGACGACGGGGGCGGCGTTCGGAGCGGGGCCCCCGCCTCCGACCGTGTAGGTGACCTCGAGGGTGGGTGCGCCCGTGCCCTCGAACGCTTCGGCCGTCCGCCTCCCGGTGCCCGTCAGGACGAACACCATGGCGTTGCCGGGGGCCCAGCCGGCGCGGTTGACCACTTCCTGGGTCACCTGGGTGAGGTCGGTCGTCCGCTGGGCGGCTCCGCGCGCTCCGGCGGTGGGCCACGTGGGCGGGACCCAGGTCACGGCCGCCGCGGTGCGAGCTCGCGACGAGACGTTCCGGCTCGTCGCGGTGAAGGTGCCGGGGTTGTCGGCGGCCTGCGCCTGGATCGTGAGGGAAGCCGCGTCGGTGGACACCTCGTCGGTCTGGAACTGGATCGACGCCGCGGTCACCTGGGCACTCTTGGGTACGTCCACGCCCGGGAACCGGAGGCCCACGGTCTGCACCTTCGACCCGTCCGTCACCAGCTCGATGTCGCTGCTCGTCAGGTCCACCGATCCGCTGGGCGACTCCTCGGCGTCGTCGCTGCCAGCGGCGACCGTGGACCGGACGGTGGCAACGGTGGTCGAACCCTCGGCGAGCACGTGGACCGTCGTCGTGTCGTTCGTGCTGAGCTCCCCGTCCGTGGCGCCCAGCCGCAGGACGTAGTCGCCGGCCGCCGAGAAGGACGCCGTCGTGGCGACGGCGTTCGCGTCGCCGAAGGACACGGTTCCGGGCCCGCTCACCTTGGACCACGTCACCGCGAGAGCACTGCCGGCCGGCAGACCGTCGTCGGAGGCCGTGCCGGCCACCGAGGCCGACGCCGGCAGGGTGACCGTGGCGTCGGGCCCGGCGTCGACCACCGGCGCCCGGTTGGTCGGAGCGGAGCCGCCGGACTCGACCGCGCCGATGTCGGGTGCGGTCCCGGAGAAGCCGGTCACCTGTACGGCGACCTCACCGGTGGGCAGCGTGTAGCTCGCCGTGCCCGCGTCGACCACCGGGCTGCCGGGGAGCGGCGCGGAGGACGCGTCGAGCATCGGGTCGCCCGTACGAGACGTCGCGGCGTCGACGTTGCTGGCGGTGTTGGCCGCGCCGTTGGCGAAGAACTGGCTGTAGGCCACCCGCGAGGCACCGTCGACGTTCTTCAGCGCAGGCCCCACGTGGTGGGCGAACACGTTGTTCACCGCGACGAGGTTGTCGCCGCCGGTGATCCCGTGGTTGTTGCCGTCGAAGGTGTTGTTGGTGACGGTGATCCGCTCGACCAGGCTGGCGCCGCTGTAGTCCTCCGAGGAGTTGCCGCCCGCCAGCAGCCCGAGGCCCGAGCGGCCGGCCCCGGTGATGATGTTGCGGTCGATCGTGACCAGCGTCGCCGACTTCGCGGTCGTGGTGGTCGCGTCGTCGTCGATGACCTGGAGTCCGTCGCGGTGGCTCTGCTCGATGCGGTTGCCTCGGATGACGACGTCGCGCAACGGAGCCACGACGTCGGTGAGCCGGGCCTCGACGCCGTCGCCCCCGACGGCCTGCATCAGGTTGTCGGTGATGACCACGGACGAGTGGTTGATGTCGACACCGTCGTCACCGTTGCCCCGGAGGACGTTGTCGTGCACCAGCCCGGCGCTGCCGGTGGGGAAGTCGACGCCGTCGGTGCCGGACGAGATCACGTTGTGCTCGACCACCGCCCGGCCGCCGACCTCGATGCCGTCGTTGCCGTCGCGGACGGTGAAGCCGACGATGCGGGTCTCCGGTCCGGCGGCCGATGACACCAGCACGGTGTCGGTCGTCGCGGACGCGCCCGCGATGACGGTGCCGGCAACGGCGGACTGGTCTCCGGTCGTGTAGTACGTCGAGGCCAGCGTCAGGGTCCGTGGCACGACGATGTTCTCGCGGTAGGTGCCCGGCGCCACGAGCACCAGGGCGCGGGCCGGGGCGGCGTTGAGCGCGGCCTGGATCGTCGCGTAGTCGGTGGGCACGCGGACGACGGTCTCGGCCGTCTGCCGCACCGTCACCGTCACCTCGTCCGTGGCCGTGGCGTCCCCGTCGTCGACGCGCAGCCTCAGCACGTAGCTCCCCGTGGCGCCGAAGGTCGCCGACGTGTGCGCCTCGGCCGAGCTCGCGATCGTCACCGGCCCGGGGCCGCTGACCACGCTCCAGGTGACCGCCAGGCGCGAGGCCTCCGGCAGACCGTCGTCGGTGACCCGGCCGTCGAGGAACGCCCGGTCGGCCAGGGTGATCACCTGGTCGGCACCGGCGTTGACGCTGGGTGCCGCGCCCGCCGCGACGGCGACCGTCGTGATCGTGGGCACGGCACCGATGCAGACACACGTCAGTCCCACGACGGCGGTCCTGCGGAAGAGTCTCGACCTCACCATCTGGGCAGTGTGGGAGACGTCGGCGGCGCAGGACATCGGCCGATTGACGTAGGTCGGAGCATCGCAGTGCGGGGAGTCTGCCGATGGGGGCTTGCCCCGCAAATCGTGCGGAAACCCCTCTGGGGATCACGCCCTGCGACGGAGATCATCGAGATGTGTCCGGGATCGCGAGTGCTCAGGTCGAGGTGCTGGTCGTCGACGACCAGGACCCGTACCGGCGCGCGATGTCGGTCGTCGTGGACTCGACCGAGGGCTTCGTCGTCGTCGGGGCGGTCGCATCGGGTGAGGAGTCGGTCGCCGCAGCGGCCGAGCTCGAGCCGGACCTGGTCCTGATGGACATCAACCTCCCGGGCATCAGCGGGATCGAGGCCGCACGCCAGATCAGGGGAGTCGCCTCGGCGTCAGTCGTCGTCCTGCTCTCCACTCACGACGAGGACGACTTCGACCTGTCCGGGTGCGGGGCGGCGGCGTACGTCTCCAAGTCCGCGCTCAGCCCGGCACGCCTGCGGCAGGTGTGGTCGGATCGAGGCGCCCATCAGGCCCGGGAGCAGGCACCGGAGCCAACGCCGGGAAGCTGATCTGCAAGGCATCCCCGCTTGCTGGGTCGGGAACGTGGAGCGCTCCTCCGCACGCCTCGATCCGATCGACGATCGCCAGCCGGTTCAGCGCGTCCACATCGACGCCGTGGACGACGAGCACGAGATCACCGCGGTCGTCGAGGGTCAGACGGACCTCGCCAGCGGGGTGCTCGAGCACCTCCACGCAGCAGTAGTACGCCGCCGCCTCGACGCGCTCAGGGAACCTCGCGGTGGCGACTGCAGGGTCGATCCGGACCGCGTCGGCCCGCCGCATCGCTGCGGCCCGAGACGGCAGTGCGGAGCCGAGCCCCGAACGCGTCAGGTTGGTCGGGTAGATGCCACGCGTCAGCTCCCGCAGGGACTCGACCGCCTCCGTCGCCAGGACGACGCACTCCTCGATCCTCTCGCCCTGTGCGCCATCGGTCGCCGCCCGCGCGACCTCGGCACGCAGTCGAACCATCGTGGGGAGCACGCGTCCCGCGATCGAGGACTCGAGTCGCCTTCTCTCGGTGTCGACGGCCCCCATGATGCGGTTACGGGACGCCGCCAGCTCGCGGGTGTGACGGTCGAGCTGTCGCACCCGCTCCGCGAGCTCGAGCTCGAGCCGAACGTTGCGCAGGGCCAGGGCCGCCTGCTCCGCGATGTCGGACAGCAGCCTGTGCTCGAGCGGCCGGATGTCGCGACCGGGCGGGAGGGTCAGGCTCATCGAGCCGAGACGGCCCGACGCATCCTCGATCGGCACCACGACCGCACCGTCAGGCGAGTCAGCGCTCTGCCCGGGTGCTGTGCCTTCCGGCCATGCCGCCGCCAGACCGGCACCGCCCTCACCCTCGAGGCGGACGACCACCCGTTGTGCGTCCACCGCTTCGCCCGCGGCCGCCGCGATCGTCGGCAGCAGCTCGCTGGTCGCAGGGCTGCGGCCGATGCGTGCGCTGAAGTCGGCCAGCGCGTCGTACGGCGCGGCGCGTTTTCCGTACGCGAGGCGGTCGGCGAGACGAAGGACGCGGCGTCGCAGCGGCTGGAAGGCCAACGCCACGACCGCCGTGGCCAGCAACGACCACCAGAAGCCGCCGCCGGTCCTGCCCTCCACGCTGCGACCGAGGGCGACGACCAGGCCGACGTAGCCGACCGCCACGAAGGCCGTGGCGATCGCGAGCACCACGGCGCGGCTGACGATCACCTCGACGTCGTAGAGCCGGTACCGCAACACCGCCACCCCGATGCAGACGACGAGGGCCAGGTACGACACGTAGAGGGGCACGCTCGACCACCACAGCTGCCTGCCGTTGTTGAAGCCCTGCCCGATGATCAGCACGAGGAGCGCTACGCCGACGCCGGTCGCCCCGAGCGTGACGACCCGGAGCTGCTGGCGGGCCGCGCCGGTGGCTCCGCGGAGCCGCTTCAGCATCGCGATGACGCTGGCCAGAAGCATCAGGGTGATCAGGATGACGCCGCCGCTGAGAATCACCTGCACGTGAGGCCGGGCATCGATCGCGTCCCCGCTGCGGTTGATGCCGTTCCGGCCGACAAGGACGAGCCCGAACAGGTACAGCCCCATCCCTGCCCACGCCACCCGGGCGACCCAGCGCCACCGGTCCGACAGGTACGTGCCCCCGGGGACCAGCAGGAAGACGCCGGTCAGGAGTGCCAGCGCCATCGGCCCTCCGAGGGCGGCGGCGACCCAGCCGGAGAGCTGCCCCTGCGCCGCGGTGCCATGGCCGTCGTACTGCAGCACCCAGATCCCGTAGGACTCCGTGGCGAGCGAGATGCTCGTCGACAACCCGATGAAGGTGAGGATCCAGCCGATCGGGTGCCGCGGATGTGCCGTCAGGATGACCGCGCCGAGGACGGCGCTGCCGAGGCCCGCGAGGTTGACGAGCGGCCAGCCGTGGATGCCGGTCGACTTCATCGAGAAGGGCGAGTACGACGCCGCGACCAGCGCCGTGTCGACGACAGCCAGCACCAGGCTGATCCCCGCCGCGGTCCACGCAACGTGTCGCGCCCGCACGTCAGGCCGCCTTGGCCACGGAGATGACGACGTCGGTGCCGCCGGCCTCGTTCGTGCGGACCGTGAGGTCGCCGCCCACCGAGTCCACCCGGTCGCGCAGGTTCCCCAGCCCGCCTGCCGCCACGACTGCCGCGACGTCGAAGCCTTGCCCGTCGTCGCGCACGAGCAGCTCGATCCGGTCGCCGAGGTTCGCGAGCTCGACCTCGATCCGGTCGGCGGCCGCGTGCTTGACCGCGTTCTGCACTGCCTCGACGCAGCAGAAGTAGAGCGCCGTCTCGAGGTCGGCGTCCTGTCTGCCGATCCCGCGGTCGAGGACTGCGACCGGAATGATGCTGGAACCCACGACGTCGCGCACGGCCGCGGCGACGCCGGCCTCGGTGAGGATCTGGGGATAGATCCCGCGAGAGAGGTCCACCAGGCTCGTGATGGCGTCGTCGACGGCTCTCCCTTGCTCGGCGAGCACCGCTTGCGCGCGGTCGGGAGCCCGAGCGCTCAGGGTGTGGGCGACGCGGAAGTTGACGACGAGCGCGACCAGGTGTTGCTGGGCCCCGTCGTGGATGTCGCGTTCCAGGCGCCGCCGTTCGGAGTCATGGGCGTCGACGACACGTCGGCGCGAGACCTGGAGGACCTCGGCCAGGGTCGCCAGGTCCTCGGCCCGCTTCGCCAGCTCGACGCGCAGCCCAGCACCGTGAAGCACCAGACCCGCCTGGGCCGCGAGGTCGGCGAACAGGCGTTCCTCGACCGGCGACAGCGGCTGGTCGGGGTGTTCCTGGAGCCGCAGGATGCCGAGCCGCACACGGTCGAGGGTGACGTCGAGCGATCGCAGGCCGGGCTGGTCGCCGTCCGCCCTGTGTTGTCTGGACCCGGCTTCCTGTGGCCAGGCGGCCGCCAGCTCCGGTTCGCCGTCGACCATGAGCCAGACCTCGGCCCACCTCGCCCCCGTGCCCTCCGCGAGCAGGCGTGCCATCCGCAGCGGGAGCTCGTCGTGGTCCGGCTCGATCTCGCCGGTGAGCGACTCGGTGAACCGGCTGAGCACGTCGTAGGGCGTGGCCCGGTCTCCCTGCACCCAGCGCTTCGCCATGCGTTCGAGCCAGGACCTCAGCGGCTCCAGACCGAGTGCCACGATCGCGGTCGCGAGGATCGAGAGCCCCACGTGGGGCGAGTCGGTGTGGCCGATCAGCAACCCCCCGCCCAGCACGACGACGACGTAGACGGCGCAGACGGACAGGAAGGTGCCTCCCAGGACGACCAGGGCGACCCGTCGGTCGCGCAGCGTGCCGGACAGAGGCGACCACATGTCAGCAGTCTGCGCCAGGTGTGCCGCGTCGCGCCGGTGGGTGAGCCGACCGCACGGGTGCGGTCAACCGCACTCCGCCCCGCTCCGCCCCCGTCAGCGGGTCGCCTCGACGAAGGCGAGGACCGCCATCACGCGGCGGTTGCTCTCGCCCTCGTCGACCAGGCCGAGCTTGAGGAAGACGGCGCTGATGTGCTTCTCGACCGACCGCTCGCTCATGTACAGCGTCTGCGCGATGCTCGCGTTGGTGCGCCCGGTCGCCATCTGCTCCAGGACCGCCCGCTCCTTGTCGGTCAGCCCCCGCAACGGAGAGCTCGCCTCGCCCGCCCTGCGCATCATCAGGCCCTCCACGACCTTGGGGTCGAGTGCGGAGCCGCCGCGCGCCACGTCGTCCAGGGCCCGGACGAGCTCAGCGATGTCGGAGACGCGCTCCTTGAGCAGGTAGCCGAGACCCGCCACCCCGTCGGACAGCAGGGCGAGGGCGTACTCCTCCTCGACGTACTGCGACAGCACGACCACGCCGATGGACGGGTGCTCGGCCCGGATCTGCTTGGCGGCGTCGATGCCCTCCGTCGTGTGGGTCGGCGGCATCCTGATGTCGGTGAGGACGGCGTCCGGCTGGTGCTCCCGCACCGACTTGAGCAGCGACTGGGGGTCGCCGACGCTGTCGACCAGCTCGATCTCCTCCACCTCGGCGAGCAGGGCGGTGATGCCTTCCCTCACCAGGTAGTTGTCGTCGGCCAGCACGACCCGCAGCGCCATGCGATGGACACTAGTGCTCCGCGCACGACACTGCGGCCGGCCCCGAGGGGGACCGGCCGCAGTGGTGGTGTCGATCAGACCAGCGCGGGCTCGCGCTCCGGCTCGGCGGCAGGCTGGACAGGAGCCTGCTCCTCGCCGTCGTGGGCACCGCCCTCGATGTCGATCGTCGGCAGGCGACGCTCGAGCCAGGTCGGCAGCCACCAGGCCCAGTGTCCGAGCAGGCTCATCGCGGCCGGCACCAGGACCATCCGGACCAGGGTGACGTCGAGGAACACCGCGACCGCCAGGCCGACCCCGAACATCTTGGTCGTGACGTCGACGTCCAGGATGAACGACGCGAACACGCTGATCATGATGAGCGCGGCGCTGGTGATCACCCGAGCCGTCGAACCCACGCCCTCGACCACGGCACGCTTCGGGTCGAAGTGCTTGCGGTACTGCTCGCGGACCCGGCTCATCAGGAACACCTCGTAGTCCATCGAGAGCCCGAACAGGATCGCGAACATCAGCATCGGCGCCAGCGGCATGATCGGCACGGTCTCGTGGACGCCGATCAGGCTTGCGCCCCAGCCCCACTGGAAGACCGCGACGACGACGCCGTATGCCGCCGCGACACCGAGCACGTTGAGGAACGCGGCCTTCAGCGGCACGAGCACCGAGCGGAACACGATCATCAGCACCAGGAACGACAGCCCGATCACGGTGCCGAGGAACCACGGCATCCGCTGCTGCAGCCGCGATGAGACATCCGCGGTCAGGGCGGTCGATCCGGTGACGGACACCTCGACGTCGGTGCCGGCCACGGCCGCGGGGATGGTGTCCTCGCGAAGGTGCTCGAGCAGCTCGTCGGTGCGTGAGTCCTGCGGAGCGGTCGTCGGGGTCACCGTGATGATCGCGAGATCGCCCGCCTCGTTCGTCACGGGTGTCGCCACCGATGCCACACCCGCCTGGTCGGCGAGGTCGGTCGCGACCCTGTCGAGGGTCGCACCGGGGATCGGCTCACCCTCGGTGTCGAGCACCACCTGGAGCGGACCGTTGGTGCCGGGGCCGTAGCCGTCGGCCATCAGGTCGTAGGCCTGGCGGGTGGTCGACGTCGGCGCGTCGTTGCCCGCGTCGGCGAACCCGAGGTGCATCGAGAACACCGGGACCGCGAGGGCTCCGAGGATCGCGGCTGCCGCGACGCCGTAGCGCACCGGCTTGGCGACGACCCGGGCGGCCCAGCGTGCCGAGGAGGACTCCGGGTCGTAGGCCGGCTTGGGCCTGACGAACGGAACTCGCGCACTGTTCACTCGGTGCTTGACGACGCCGAGCATCGCGGGCAGCAGGGTGATCGAGGCCAGCATCACGACGGCGACCATGATCGCGGAGCCGTAGCCCATCATCGCCATCATCGGGACGCCCGACACCTTGAGGCCGAGGATCGCGACGATCACGGTGACGCCGGCGAAGAGCACCGACAGACCCGCCGTCGCGTTGGCGCGACCGATGGCGACAGGCACCGACTGTCCGGCGGCCAGGTTCTGGCGGTGCCGGGACAGGATGAACAAGGCGTAGTCGATGCCGACGCCGAGGCCGAGCATCATGGCGACGACGCCGGTGATCTTCGGGACGGCCACGAGGCCGGACATGATGCCGATGGCGCTGCTGCCGACCGCGATGGCCATCAGGGCCGTCGCGATGGGCAGGCTCATGGCCACGAGGGAGCCGAAGGCGATGGCGAGGATGACGATCGCCATCAGGATGCCGATCAGCTCGCTGTTGCCACCGGCCGGGAGGTTCGCGTAGCCGAGACCACCGTCGTACTCGACCTGGATGCCGGCGTCACGGACGTCCTGGACGGCCTTCTCGGCCGCGTCGTACTCGGCGGTGCCGACCTTCTCGATGTCGAAGCCGACGGTGGCGAAGGCGGTCTGCCCGTCGTCACTGAGGGTCGGTCCACGAGGGTCGTAGGGACTGTTCACGGCGATCACGTGGGGACCGGCGGAGAGCTGCGCGACGGCGTCCTCGATCGCGGCCTTCTCGTCGGGGCCGGTGAGTCCGTCCGCCGAGTGGAAGATGACGTTCGAGGAGTACAGCGTCTGCTGCGGGAAGCGATCCTGGATGGCGTCGGCGGCTGCCTGCGACTCAGATCCGGGCAGGCTGAACGTCTCGTCGTAGCTGCCGCCGCTGGTGGAGTTGAGCATGAAGATCGAGACGGCGATCACGACCCAGGCGCCGATGACCTTCCAGGGATGGCGGCCGGCGAAGTTGCCGATGCGGTACAGAGCGTGAGACATGGTGAGTCCTTCGGGACGGGTCTTGCGGGACATGGACGGCGAGGTTCTGGACATGTCTCGAAGGTAGAAATTCCCGAGTCCCCGCAACATCGCGGAGGCCGCACGCTGCGAGGGGTACACCGCACGGTTGTCCGGCGGTCAGGTGGCGGGAAGCCGCACCAGGTCCGGGGGCAACCGCACGCGGCCGTGCGCACGGCTGTGAGCGCGGCCACGTCGAGAGGCGCGCACTCATACGCCCGGTGCAGCCGCGTGGCAGTCCGCGTTGCCGTCAACGCCTCACCACGGCCAAGGGACAGTTGGTCGGACGACGTGCTGGCCGATCTGAGTCGGGGCGGGCGTTCTGCCCGACTCATTCGCGGCCTCCGGAATGACCCTGGGGTCAGGCGCGCAGATCGCGGCATGAGGAGCGCTGATGCATCGGGTGGGCGGCGTCAGCAGGTTCGGAACAACTTCAGTCCACAGCGATGCAGACAATCCAGCCCGCGCCGGGGCGTACGAACTGGTGCGGACTCGTGTTGATGGCTTCGAAGGACGCCAGGTCCGGATGTGGCGGGCGTTCCTCGTTCCCGGCAAACGCCTCTCCGACGATTGCGGAGGTCGCCGTAATTCCCACAACCGTGGGGTCATCATTGTTCGTCCAGGGGATTCCCCTGACACCAGCACCCGTGATCTGGTCGTTCATATCGTCGCACGCGAGAGTCGCAGACACTCTCTGCCCTGGCACAAAGTTGTTGCCACCCAGTTGATCCTCAAAGAACGTCGTCTTGATGTACGTGCTCGCAGGTGCCGCCGGCGGCCCTGTCTGGTTCCAGGCAATGGGCTTGCTTCCCTTCGGGCAGGGAAGCTGCTCGACGACCTTCAGGTTTCCGCCGCCGTCGTAACAGCCCTGGATCACACCGCCCGGCCCCGGAATCGCCGCCCAGGCGACGCCCCCCACGACCGCCAGCAGTGCACCTGCCAGGAGTAGCGAAACGACACTGCGACGCCCCATCAATGCCTTCATCCCCGGTCTCCTCCAGCTCCGTGCGGCGCTGCCCTTCAGCCCCCCGCAGGCAACCTAGGCACGCCGTCCCGCCACCGCATCGGGCATTTGCCCGGGGTATGGGCCCGCGGCGCGCTGACTTGTCAGATATGTGGGCTTCCCGCCGCGTCTTTCCGCCGCGAAGCGGCCACGCTAGGCACGCCCCCGGCGAATGGCTCCCTTTGAGTGCTGCTGTTGCCCATGAGGTCCGGGTCCCGGTGTCGGACGGGTTCTTGACCACTTCATCGGTCGGCCGGCTGAGCAGCAGTCGTCGTGCGGGTCGGGTGGAACGGCCGGTCACGACCGGGCGCGATCCCCGCCAGGGCATCGGGCGGTGGAGCGTCCGGATCGGAACCGCTGCCAGGATGACGCTTGTGCGCCGCTACGTCGGGACCATGTACGACAGCAACCGCTGGGACGGCTTCGAGCTTCGACCCGGCGACATCATCATCGCCCCGCCGCCGAAGTGCGGGACGACGTGGACGCAGATGATCTGCGCGCTGCTCATCCTGCAAGAACCGGAGCTCCCTCTCCCGCTGAACAGGCTCTCGCCGTGGATCGACATGGAGACCCGCGCCCGCACGGAAGTGTTCGCGGACCTGCAAGCCCAGAGGCACCGCCGGTTCATCAAGACCCACACCCCGCTCGACGGGATACCCAACGATCCGACGGTCACCTACATCTGCGTCGGGCGCGACCCCCGCGACGTTGCGCTGTCGATCGACCACCACATCGACAACATGGACATCGACGCGTTCCTCGAAGTCCGCGAACAGGCCGCAGCGATCGACGGCATCGCGCTCGGACCGTTGCGAGCACAGCCGCCGCGCCCCGACGGCCAGCGGGACCGCTTCTGGCAGTGGGTCGACGACGAGACGCCCTCGACACAGATCGGGTCGTCGCTGCGGCGCACAGTGGAGCACCTCCAGACGTTCCGCGACGCCGCCGATGATCTCGACGTCGTGCACCTGCACTACGACGACCTGAAGGCCGACCTGAACGGGCAGATGCGGAAGCTGGCCGCCCGACTCGGCATCGACGTCGACGAGCACCGGTGGCCCCGCCTGGTCCAAGCGGCGACGTTCGAGTCGATGCGCAGCAGGGCCGACACGACCGTCCCCGACGCTGGCCCAGAGCAATGGATCGACCCCGCCGCGTTCTTCAGCCACGGCACAAGTGGCCAGTGGCGCGACCTCCTCGACAACGCCGACCTCGGCCGGTACGCAACGCGCGTGCGAGCCCTTGCGTCCGACGACCTCGTCGACTGGGTCCACCGCGAGGCGATCGACTCAGATCCCACCTCGGCGAGTTGACCCGCTCGACCCGCACGGCCGAAGCTGGCCGTAGGCGCCTCAGGGCCATGACTCCCCCAACCACCCACGCCTCAGCCGCGCGCTCCTATGCTTCGTCAAGCGCTGTGGCGCCTTTCGAGGAGGCGGTAAAGGTCGCGGGCGACGTAGCGGGCAAGGCAGCGTTTGATCTCTCGGCTGGTCTTTCCCTCGGCGGTGCGGAGCGACGTAGTCGCGGGTGGCTTGCTGGTACTGGATCCGGCTCTGCACCACGGTGTGCAGTGCGTTGTTGAGCTGGCGGTCGCCGTAGCGGTTGAGTCGAGACCGGGTGGTGACTTGGCCACTGTTGGCCGGGATAGGTGCGACGCCGGCGAGCATCGCGAACGCGGCCTCGGAGTGGATCCGGCCGGGGTGGGACCAGGCGCACAACACCGTCGCCGCGACGATCGGACCGACGCCGAACTCCTCGAGGAGATCGGGTCGCCAGCTGCGGATGATGGCCAGGATCGCCTTCTGCAGCTCACGTGCCTCCTTCAACATCGCGTGCGCGCGACGAGCCAAGGTCCGCAGCGCCACCACGGTGGCTGGTCGTCTCGGTGTCCCAGGAGGAGTGCACCGCAGGTTCGCGGCGGTGTTGAGCATCGCGGCAAGCTTCTGACCGCGGAACCGGGCGCGGATGGGTTCGGGTGCGGCGATCACCAGGCTGAAGACCTGCAGCTGGGCCTCGGTGGAGGCATTGATCGCGGAGCGGCGAGCAGCCAGGAGCACGAGAGTGCTTGGCGTTCACCGCGACTGCGGGGAGTTCCCAACGGGGTCGAGCCATCGCTTCACGCGCAGCGCGGATCGCATCGAGGGGATCGGACTTCGCGCCGTTGCGGCGCGCGGCTCGCTTCGGGCGGTCCAACTCGATGACGATCTCCGAGGTCTCAGCAGGTGACGGCTCAGACCGGCGCCGTGGCCACTGGTCCCCTCGATCGCCCAGGCCCGCAACGTGGCGTGGTTGTTGGCGAACTCCACGAGCTCGACATAGCCCTCGGGTGTCGCCTCGACGGTGATCTCGTCGAGGACACCACCAGTCGCGGTGTCGAGGACGGCCGCGGAGTGGGTGTGGACGTGGGTGTCGACGCCGATGACGACATCGACCACTCACGTAGATCGGTCAGACTGGTCATGCGTTCTCTCCTTCGCCGGACGGGACGTGGTTCCGGTCCGGGACGGAGGCTCGGCAGGACTGTGATGAGACACATCCAGGCGCCGCTAACGCCAGGTGGTCAAGCTCCTGATCAGGCCAGCTCCTCCAACCGGGCCGGGGCCGGCAACCACGAGCGGACAAGTCGCAGCAAGGCACAAAGCCAGTCACACCGGGGGTCACACTCGCGGTCACCAACCACAGCCCACCACCATCAGGCTGCGTAGGCGATCCTCACAGTCACACCGCCGCGATTGCTCGTCGTCCAGTCGAGCATCCTCGCGAGTAGCGAGTTCAGGTGGTAGCTCTGCTACGCGCCCGACCACCCGCTGGGTTTGTCGTGATCGGGATGAGCCAGCAGCTGGACGCCGGCGAGGAGTGGCTGCCGGCGTCCAGGTGCTGGTCGATCTCGGGCACCGGTCACACACCGGCCACGATCACCTGTGCCCAGTGGTCTGACACGTACTCCGCCAGGGACTGCCCGCCGAGGGCGGCCAGCGGGTCGGCGTACGAGCCGGTCTTGCTGGAATCCGCCTTCACCAGGCCCCCGCGGGGCTCGGATGCGATGCTGGCGGTTGGGCTGCCGACCGTGAGGACGGTGATGACGGAGGCCGCCGCGGTCAGCGCGAACGCGCTGGAGACGGGCCTGCGGTTGCTGCGTGTGTTCATGAGAGTGGTTCCTTTCCGGTGCTCGTGCTCGGGTGGGCACTGAGGCTTGGAGGTCCGTTCTCTCGCAGGCCGGTGTCACGGCGGTCTAGCCGGGTATCACGGCGGTATCGCGTGCATTGACGCATGGCTCCGGGCAGGTCGACAGTCCAGGTGTGGGTATCGCCGTTCTCGGCCCGCTCAGCATCGATGGAGTCGCTTCAGTCCTGGGCCGACGCGATCGAGCGGTTCTCTCCGCCCTGGCCGTCCGCCCGGGCGAGGTCCTCAGCGCCGACCAGCTGGCGGAGGTGCTGTGGCCGGACGAGCCCCCGGCCTCGTGGTCCAAGGTGGTCCAGGGGTGCGTGGTCCGGCTCCGCAAGCTGCTGGGCCCGGGATCGATCGAGACCCTGCCGTCCGGCTACCGCCTGACCCTGGCCCACGACCAGATCGACGCGCAGCGCTTCGAACGCGCCACCGAACGCGCACGCGCCCTGCTCAACGGCTCCGACGACCCCGAACGGGCTGCCTATGTGATCGGCGAGGCGCTGTCGCTGTGGCGGGGGCCGCCTCTCGCGGACGTCGAGGACTGGGGACCCGGGCGGATCGAGGGCGGGCGTCTCGATGAGCTGCACCGTGAGGCAGAGGAGCTGTACGTCGAGGCCTCACTGCGATCGGGGCACTCGGACAAGGTGCTGGCTCGCGCCCAGACCCTGGTGCACGAGCAGCCGTTGCGCGAACGACGCTGGGCTCTGCTCGCGCTGGCGCAGTACCAGGCGGGACAGCAGAACGAGGCGCTGATCACGCTGCGCCGGGTCCGGAAGGTGTTCAACCGGGACCTCGGTGTCGACCCGGGCCGGGAGCTGGCCCAGCTCGAGCAGGCGATGTTGCGCCAGGATCCGGCCTTGTTCGAGCGCGCGCCGCTGCCGGAGCCGAGCGCGGTGTGCCCCTACCGCGGCCTGCTCCCGTACGACACCGACAACGCGGACACGTTCTTCGGACGCTCCGACGACGTGGACGCCTGTCTCCAGCAGCTCAGCGCCACTCGTGTGCTCGTCGTCGTCGGACCCTCCGGCTCCGGCAAGTCGTCGATGGTGCGGGCCGGCGTGGTGGCCGCGTTGCGGAGGGACGGACGCGATGTCGTGGTCCTGACGCCCGGCAGGCATCCGGCCGAGGCGATCGCGATGCTCCCCCGTCGTGGCGCCTCCACCACTCTCGTGGTCGACCAGGGCGAGGAGGTCTACTCCTTGTGCGAGGACGTCGCCGAGCGCGAGCGCTTCCTGGACGCCTTGGTCGAGCACGCCGAGGCCGGTTCCCTGGTGGTGGCGATCCGCGCCGACCACCTGGTGGATGTCTCCGCCCACCGCGGCTTCGCCGGCGTCGTCGCGCGTGGACTGCACCTGATCGCCGTCATGCGCGAAGCCGAGCTCCGAGCGGCCATCGTCGAGCCGGCGCGGCTCGCCGGCCTCGACGTCGAGCCGGCCCTGGTCGAGATCCTGGTGCGGGAGGTCTCGGGCAATCCTGGAGCGCTGCCGATGCTCTCGCACGCGCTGCAGGAGACCTGGCAGCGGCGGGAGGGCCGGACCCTGACCGTGGCCGGCTACCAGGCGTCCGGAGGGATCCGCGAGGCGGTTGCCCGGTCCGCCGAGGAGGTCTACTCGGGTGTCGCGGCCGACCAGCAGCCCATGCTGCGCTCGTTGCTGCTCCGCCTGGTCGCGCCAAGCCCCGAGGGTGACCCCGTCCGCACGCGGATGCCCCGCCGCCTGGTCGTCACCGACCCGGCGCACGAACAGCTGATCGACGTGCTCGTCGGGTCACGCCTGGTGACCAGCGACGAGGGAGTGGTGGAGATCGCCCACGAGGCACTCGCCAGGGAATGGCCCCGGCTGCGTGACTGGCTCGAGGAGGACGTGGAAGGTCAGCGGATCCTGCACCATCTCGCCTCCGCGGCCGACTCGTGGGACGCCCTCGGCAGGCCGGAGAGCGAGCTCTACCGCGGTGTGCGGCTGGCCAAGGCTCTCGACTGGCGGGCCCGGACGACACCTAGCCTCAGTGCCTTGGAGCGGGAGTTCCTGGATGCCAGCGAGGACTTGGCCCAAGCCGAGCTCCGCAGCGCGCAGGACCGCGCCCGACACCAGGCGAGGGTCAACCGCAGACTGCGTGGCGTCCTCGCCGTCGCCGCCGTGCTGCTCCTGGTCACCACGGTGGTCGGCGCATACGCAGTGCGCCAGACCCGCAAGGCCGAGTCGGCCGCCGACGCCGCGAGCCACGCCGCCGTGGCCGAGCAGGCACGGCGCATCGGCGCCCAGGCACTGCTCGCTCCCGACATCAGCCAGTCACTGCTCCTTGCCCTCCAGGGGGTGCGGCTGGACGACTCGCGCGAGACGCGGTTGAACCTGCTTGTCGGCGATGGCCCGACAACCACGCCTGGTGCGGTCGGTCCCGGCGGCCGGTGGGTACGTCGACCCCCTCTCGGTGAGCGCGGACGGCGAGCGCATCGCGGCCCCCGACTACCAGGGCGCCGTCCACCTGTACGACGCAGCGACGAGCTCGCTCCTGCACAGCTATGAGATCCATGAAGATCGCGAACTCGGGCTCTGGAGCCAGGTCGCGTTCAGCCCCCGCGACGAGTACCTGGCCGTCGGCACCGACGTCGAACCCTTGGTGCGCCTGCTGGACCCCCATACGCTGGCGGAGACAGGCCCGGAGCTCGACGTGCCCGGGGCCGGAGGCCGCGCGTACGCCACCGACGTCGCCTTCAGCGCGGATGGCCGGCATCTCGCGGCGGCCATGCGACGCACCCCCGCGGGTCAAGAAGAGCCGGCGCTCCGGCGACCCCGCCTTCGTGCTGGTCTGGGACCTGAGGTCACCGGACCGTCCACCAGCCGTCGTGCGTACGTTCGCCGTCTCCCAGGGCCTCGCACTCAGCCCGGACGGCCGCACTGTCTACACGGCCTTCCCGCTCTCGGCGTACGACGTGCGGACCGGCCGGAAGGTCTGGTCGACGAACTTCTTGTCGTTCTTGGTTCTGGACATCAGCCCGGACGGCCGGCTGCTGGCCTCGGAGGTTCAAGAGCAAGGACGGTCCCATCCGGCTGACCGATGCACGCACCGGAAGGACCCTGCGGATCTTGGAAGGTCACAAGCTGGGTGCCCGCGACCTGCGCTTCTCGGAGGACGGCAGCCGACTGGCCTCGGTCTCCCACGACGGCCAGCTCATCGTGTGGGACGTGTCCACCGGCGAGCCACTCGCTGGTCACGGACCTCTTCGAGGTGGGGTGGAGCGTTGACTTCAGCCCGGACGGGCACCGGGTATACACGGGTGGCGACGACGCCACGTTGCGTACCTGGGACCTGTACGGGGACCAGCAGTTCCTGCGCCGGATGTTCCCGCGGCAAGGCGGCCAGGAGTTCCTCGACGTCCAGGCTTCGCCCGACGGCTCGCGGTTGGCCTACCTGTCGTCCGACGAGTCAGGCTACGCGGTCACCTTCCTCGATACCGTGACGGGAAGCAGGGAGCGCGCGAGAGTCACGGGCGATTTCCTTCCGCCGGACTTTCGGTGGGGGGCCTGGCACCCCGACGGCCGGCATTTCGCCGTCGGAAACCTCTCTGGCTTCATCGCCGTCTTCGACGCCCAGACCGGGAAACGGTCGGAGCGCCGACGAGTGGATGACGAAGAGATCCTCTCGATTGCCTACGTCGACGACGGCGAACGGCTCCTCTCGGGCTCGACGACGACCGGGTGCGGTTCCTCGACGCCGACACGCTGCGACCCAGCGGTCGCGCATTCGCCATCCCGGCGCACTGCTGTGCCGCGGCTGCCCCTGACGGCGACACCGCGATCGTGTTCGAGAACTCAGCCGACGCCGCCAAGCAGACCTGGCGGGTCATCGACACCAGGTCGGGCAAGGTGCTCAACGAAGGGCAGTTGGACCTGCACGCATACTCGGCTGCCTACTCCCCCGACGGCGAACATGTCGCGGTCACGGGCAACAGTGGTGAGGTCGTCTCCATCGACGTGTCGAGCGGCCACATGGCCCGCTCCCCGTCGAGGGGGCATACCGCGGAGGGCTACTGGGTGCGCTGGTCCCCGGACGGATCTCGGATCGTCTCCGGCGCGAACGACGGCAGCGTGAGCCTCTGGGACGGCGAGTCGCTCGACCTGTTGGGGACGGTCGTCGTCCCCCGTGAGAAGGACCCCGTGGCCGTCTCACCCTTCTTCGGCGCGGATGGCCAGGTCACGATGGCGTCGTACGACGGCCGGGTCTACCAGTGGGACACCGACTTCGACCACACGCTCGAGCTCGCGTGCCAGATGGCGGGGCGCAACCTCACTGAGGGCGAGTGGCAGGCCGCGCTCCCGGATCTCCCGTACCAGGAGACCTGTCCGTCGAGCTCGTGAGCTGTGCCCGCACAGGCGAGGTCCAAGCCACGGCTGTGGTCACGATCCCCGTCGACGACAGCACGACGAGCCTCGGCACCACGGGAGCCAGCCCGTGCCCGACCAGGTCTCCTCCTCGGACCTCCGACCACCCTCGCGATGACGCTGGAGCTGCTGGAGCGCCGCATATACCTCCAGGCATGCCATTGTCAGCCCGCTTCAAGTCGTCGAAGCGGCACTCGTCGCAAGGCTCAATGCGCAGGCCATCCAAGTCCCGCCGCCCATAGCTCACGCTGGGAGACTGGGCGCGCGAGACGCATTCACCGAGGAGGCTGCACCCAAGAGGTGCGTTCACTTCGCATGCGGGCCGTTCCCATGCTGGTGAGCGGGTGCGTCGTTTCTGGCTGGCGAGCCGCAGGTCGCCATGGTCAACTGCACCGGCCGACGTAGCAGTCGCCGACCGGTGCGGCAGCGCGCTTGAAAAGAGCCATGACGGAGAGCGGTACCAGGTGACCGGGCAGTCGCGTGACTACCGCCGAGGATTGTCCATGGTGGCGAGTGCTCCTGGCGCGCTGGACGCGGCGGAGCTGGAGCACTGGTTCTTCGGCGGGTGGGCCGTCGACCGGTGGATCGGCCGGCTCACGCGACCGCACGACGACATCGACGTCGTGGTGTGGCGACACGACGAGGCCCATGTCCATGAGGCGCTGCAGGGAGCCGGCTGGGTCCACACGCCCACTCCTGAGGACCTGGTCGGCACCAACTACGCACGCGACGGCTACGAACTCCAGCTGACCTTCGCGGTGGGCGGCCCCGAAGGAGTTGAAAGCCCTCCGCTCAGGTGCCGAGTCCTCATAGCAAGGTGTCTTCTTGGCCAGTCGTATGCCTACCGCTCATCTCATTGCCCGCGCCACAGTCACACAGACGGTGCCGCGTGCCCCTTCCAGAGGCCAAGGCTGGTTGCGGCAGCGGATGAGCGGTAGACGTCCTGCTGGCGCAGTGGCACGTTACGAAGGTGATGCGTCCACCTCCTCCGCTTCTCGCCCTCGCCGCTGCCTTGGTCCAGTCAGCCCTGTCAAAGGGGGCTCGTGGACCGTCTGCTTCTCGGACAGTGGCGGCAATAGCGACCGCAGCTGCTTCCGGCGCGTTCGCCACTGCAGCTGCGCGCCAGTTCGGTCGCGAGGGAACCACACTGGAGCCTTTTGACCCGGCGCGTGCGTCGGTCTTGGTGACCACCGGTGCGAACTCCGCGAGTCGCAATCCCATGTACGTCGGCCTCGCGGGTCTGCTTGTCGCCAACGCCGTCCGGCTCGGGTCCTGGAACGCGCTCTTGCCGGTAGCCGCCTTCGCACTCGTGATCGACCGAGTCCAGATACCAGCAGAGGAGTCGGCCCTGATCGCCAAGTTTGGAGCCGACTACGAGGACTATCGTGCGACTGTGCCGCGATGGCTGGGCCGCAATTCGGTTCTGCCAAGCCCCTGATACGCCGCGTCATTCCGCCGCCATAGACGCGCCTACTCGTGCCACCCGCAACCTGTCGGCGCAACTCTCGACGTGGGAGTCACACGGCCTCCGCCCGACTCTCGTAAAGTCGCAGGAACGCTTGGGCCAACTCGACGGCAGCCATGGTCGGATACAGCGTCGTCGACAGGCTCGGCGTGAGCTTGGGGATCACCATGTCTGGATCCTCGTCGTCCATCTCCTCGCGCGGCGTCCCGCCTTGAAACGCCCAGGGGCGGCCATGTGCGAAGCCGGAGCACAGCTGCCATGGGAAGAGGACGCCCAACTTCAGCTCCGGGAACGCTTCTTCGGCTGCCAACACCACCTCGGTGCTGGAGTATCCCTTGCGATACTCGCTCCCCAGGTTGCGCTGGTCGGCTATTCATCGAGGATCTTCCAACGCTCTGACAACGTGCGGAACCCTGGGATCCACGGAGCAGAGCCGCAATCAGCGTGTGGAACGCCTTGCGATGGAACGCGAAGGACATCACAGACTCAAGTCCGAAGCGATGGCCGACTAAGGGACGAGCAGGCCTCCACCGGAAAGTCGTTCGGGTCGTAGGTCGGCCGCTCGTTCAATCGCTCGATGAAGGTCTCTATCTCACGCCACTTCTGACTGACAAGCACGTCGAGATGAGGGCTCCTTCCGCAGACATCACGAAAGGTTGCCACGCACGAGTGCTCGTCGTGGGTGGGTCTGACTCCTGCGTCGGGAAAGAGTGTGGTCGCGAGCATGGCCGTGCGCACGAGTCGGCCAACGAAAGCCTGGCAGCCGACTTAGTCCTCGTTCTGCAACGCGTTGCCGTCAAGACTGCAACCCGGGCGACTGAGCGGACGACGACAGATCACACGTTTTCGCAACTCAGAGCCACCATGGCGTGGCGCGCCCGTAGGGATTCGAACCCCAAACCTTCTGATCCGTAGTCAGATGCTCTATCCGTTGAGCTACGGGCGCCCGCCGAACGGACTGGTCACTGACCCGGCCGGACGACTGGTCGAGGATAGCCGACCCCTCGGAGGTAGCCGAAATCAGTGCACGGCCGCCCCAGCAGGCACGATGGACGGGTGCGGGGACGGCGTACGGCGGCGGTGCTGCTGCTGCTCGCGGCCCTGACGACAGGCTGCCGCGACGACCCGGACGCGGACCAGGACACCGGGCCTCCGGA
Source organism: uncultured Actinomycetota bacterium (assembly GCA_963839565.1). GTDB lineage: Bacteria > Actinomycetota > Actinomycetes > Propionibacteriales > Nocardioidaceae > Nocardioides. Next base: position 336,275 of record CAWIVR010000007.1, read on the forward strand.
GCCGACGGCAGCGCCGACCCTCGAGGCGACGATCGAGAGGCTCCGCGCGCCGCAGCTCGTCGGCGACCTCGAGGTGCGGGTGGTGACGGGCGTGCGCGTCTCCGGGCTGGGGTGCCGGCAGCGGACGGCGTACGACGCCTGCTCCCTCGACGGCACCAAGACCTACACCTGGCGCGGCGCCGGGACCGCCGGGACGGTGAGCAGCGCGCGGATGGTGCCGGACGTCGGGTTCGGGACCTGGATCGTGCTGGTGCGGTTCGCGGCCGCCGACCGGGCGGCGGTCCAGGCTGCGGCCGACCGTGCGGGACGCGAGGGCGGCTTCGTGCTGGTGCTCGACGGGCACTCGGGCAGCGCGCTCCAGGCGGTGGCTCCGATCGACGTCGAGGGTGGTCGCATCACCGTGCGTGACCTGCGGAAACCCGAGGCCAGGAGGCTCGTCGAGGCCTATGTGACCGCGGACACAGGGCGTTGATCGATCCAATAGGTGAGACACGTATGCCTCGGTAGCCTCGCGGGCACTACTCGCCCGACGACCGACAACGGTGTCGGGGGCGACCCCCGTGAACAACACTCCCCGCGCGCACGCGGCGGCTCGAGAGGGACACCATGACCGCAGACACCCAGGCTCCCCCGACGACTCATCAGGGCATCCTCGACTTCGTCTCCGAGGTCGCGGCGATGACCACCCCGGACCGGATCCACTGGTGCACCGGCTCCGACGAGGAGTGGGTCGAGCTGACCGATGCGCTGGTCGCCAGCGGCACGTTCACCCGCCTCGACCCCGCGAAGAAGCCGAACAGCTTCCACGCCCGCACCGACCCGACGGACGTCGCGCGCGTCGAGGACCGCACCTACATCTGCAGCGTCGACGAGAAGGACGCCGGGCCCACCAACAACTGGATGGACCCGAACGAGATGAAGGAGCTCATGCGCGGGCTGTACGCCGGCTGCATGAAGGGCCGCACGATGTACGTCATCCCGTTCGTGATGGGCCACCTCGAGGCCGAGAAGCCGATGTTCGGCGTGGAGATCACCGACTCGGCGTACGTCACGGCGTCGATGCGCGTGATGGCCCGCATGGGCACGCACGTGCTGCGCCGGATGGAGGAGCTCGACTCCGCCTTCGTGCCCGCGCTGCACTCGGTCGGCATGCCGCTCGAGGACGGCCAGGCCGACGTGGCGTGGCCGTGCAACGACACCAAGTACATCGTGCAGTTCCCCGAGGAGCGGGCCATCTGGTCGTTCGGGTCCGGGTACGGCGGCAACTCGCTGCTGGGCAAGAAGTGCTACGCCCTGCGGATCGCCAGCGTGATGGCCCGCGACGAGGGCTGGCTGGCCGAGCACATGCTGATCCTCAAGCTGACCAGCCCGGCCGGCGTCACCAAGTACGTCGCCGCGGCGTTCCCGAGCGCCTGCGGCAAGACCAACCTCGCCATGCTCGCCCCGACCATCCCCGGCTGGAAGGTCGAGTCGATCGGCGACGACATCGCCTGGATGCGCATCGGCGACGACGGCCGCCTGTGGGCGGTCAACCCGGAGTTCGGGTTCTTCGGCGTCGCCCCCGGCACCAACGAGCACACCAACCCCAACGCGATGCGCACCATCAACAAGGGCAACTCGGTGTTCACCAACGTCGCGTTGACCGACGACGGCGACATCTGGTGGGAGGGCCTCGAGAACACCCCGGCCCACGCCACGTCCTGGAAGGGCGAGGACTGGACCCCCGACAGCGACGAGCTGTCGAGCCACCCGAACTCGCGCTACTGCACGCCGATCAAGCAGTGCCCGATCCTGGCCCCCGAGTACGACGACCCGCGCGGGGTGCCGATCGACGCGATCCTCTTCGGCGGCCGTCGCAAGACGACCATCCCGCTGGTCACCGAGGCCCGCGACTGGGTGCACGGCACGTTCATGGGCGCCACGCTCTCCTCGGAGACCACGGCCGCGGCCGTCGGCCAGGTCGGCGTCGTGCGCCGCGACCCGATGGCGATGCTGCCGTTCATCGGCTACCACGCCGGCGACTACTTCAACCACTGGATCTCGATCGGCAAGGACAACGACGCGTCCAAGCTGCCGAAGATCTTCTACGTCAACTGGTTCCGCCGCGATGATGACGGCGACTTCCTGTGGCCCGGGTTCGGCGAGAACAGCCGGGTCCTGAAGTGGGTCGTGGAGCGCATGGAGGGTCAGGCCGCCGCCGTCGAGACCCCCATCGGCCACGTCCCCGCGCCCGGCTCCCTGGACGTCGACGGGCTCGACATGACCCCCGAGCAGGTCGAGGCCGCGCTGCGCGTCGACCCCGAGGAGTGGAAGGCCGAGCTGCCCCAGATCCAGGAGTGGTTCGAGAAGTTCGGCGACCAGCTCCCGGCCGTCCTGTGGACCGAGCTCGACGGCCTGAAGGCCCGGCTCGGCGCCTGAACCGGCCCCTTCACCGGCCCCTTCGCCTGACCCTTCGCGGGGCCCGGACCTCCAGCTCCACGGTCCGGGTCTCGTGCTCTTCCGGCGTGTGCCATGATCCGATCCGGGGGCAGGTGGAAGGGGATGTGGGGTGCCGCAGTTCGGCCCGGACGACCGTGCGGTCTTCGAGGCGCGCGCCACGGAGCTCTACGAGATCGTCGTCGCCTCGGGCGGCATCAAGGCGGACGACCCGCGGGTCACCGGTGACGCGGACTCCAAGGCCGCCTTCGAGCTGCTCGTCCGTCTCAACCTGCTGACCGTCGAGGGCGACGACCAGGTCTGGCAGGCCGTCGACCCGGCGACGGTCCAGTCCCAGGTCGTCACGCCCATGGGCGCCCAGGGTGCGGAGCTGCTCTCGGAGTCCACCCAGTGGGCACGGGCCTTCTCGGGTCTGGCGCAGTCGTGGCGGCGGACGTCGATCAGCGAGCGCGGCCCGTTCACCGAGATCCGCGGCGTCGACGCGATCCGGGCGTTCCTGGTGTCCAGCGTGGCCGACGCCGAGGAGGAGCTGCTCACCGCCCAGCCGCAGGGACTGCGCGACGGCGCGACGCTCGACGCCGCCGCCCGGCGCGACCTGGCGGCCCTCGAGCGTGGCGTGAAGATGCGGAGCCTCTACCAGCACAGCGCCCGCCGCAGCTCGATCACCCACAAGTACGTCGCCGCGGTCACCGCGCGCGGTGCGGAGGTCCGCACCCTCGACGAGTTCTTCAACCGGATCATCGTGATCGACCGGCGCCTCGCAGTGATCCCCGGAGCGAGCGGCCCGGCGACCGCGCTGCTCATCCGCGAGCCCAACCTGCTGGCGTACCTGGTCGACATCTTCGAGCGCACCTGGGAGCGGTCCCGCCCGTTCACCAACCGCGGCAGCGCCGCCCAGCGCGACATCGCCCACGAGCAGCGCCAGATGACGATCCGGATGCTCATCGAGGGACACGCCGACCCGGCCAGCGCGAAGCGGCTCGGGGTCAGCCCGCGCACGTACGCCGGCTACATCGCGGACCTCAAGGAGGAGTTCGAGGCGGAGACCCGCTTCCAGCTCGGCTACACGATGGGTCAGCTCGGCCTGTCCGGCAACGAGCGCGCGGAACCCGACGACAAATAACGAGGGCAGCGCCAGCGGCGCTGCCCTCGTTCATGAGACCGGCCGGGGGGATGGCCTTCAGGAGCCCGGCCATGGGGGGTCGGCCGGCGTTCCCGTCTCAAGCCTGTGAAGTTGTGGTCAGCTCTCCGAGCTTCTACCTGGATCCGCCGGGAGCGTTTCGGCAGCCGGGGCAGTCCCAGCCCGTGTCGGCGGCGTTCGCTGGTGAGCTCACTCCGGCCAGCCCGATCGTCATCACGGCCGTGGCCGCGAGGATCGCGGCCTTGCGAAGAAAGGTCATCAAGTGTCTCCCTTGGTGCGGTGTCCCTGGTTGGTGCCACCCTCCGAACCTTCAGTGTGTCGGCGCGGAGGGACTACCGTCAGCCCACAGTTGGCTCATCTAATTGCATTGCAGAACCTTGCAACAGCTGAGCGCAGGGCTGAGTCGGTCCTCTCGGCTCCCGAGAGGACCGACTCGCTGCGGAGGCGGCGGGATTTGAACCCGCGAGAGGGGTGAACCTCAACCCGCTTAGCAGGCGGGCGCCATAAACCGGGCTAGGCGACGCCTCCCCGAAGCGAAGACAGGCTACAAGCCTTCGTCCGTCCGTACCGAATCAGGCCGGATCAGCCCCGGAGCAGGGAGCGGACCCGGGTCACGAACTCGTCGCGGTCGCTCGCCAGCACCGCGACCGGCACCGTGGTGGTCCGTCCGTCGCGCAGGGCCAGGACGACGCACGGCTGCCCGCCCACCTCGGCAGTGGACGCCTGGGCGACGTCGGCCCAGCGGGCGCGCTTCACGCCCGCACCCCGCACCAGCCGCACCTCGTACCCGAGGGAGTCCAGCCGGACGACGTACGCCCGGTTGGCGGCCCACCAGGCGCCTCCCACCACGCCCAGCAGCCCGAGGACGGCGACCACGCCGACCACCACGAAGCTCCAGCCGGCCAGGGCCGTCACCACGCTGAGCGCGAGCACGGCCACGGCGAGCAGCACGAACGCCGCACCGGCGGAGCGGAGCACGACCGCGGGGGCGAGGCGGTACTCGGTCACCGCATTCTCCTGGTCCACGCGCGGATTCAACCGTGAGTTCGCCCGCTCACCACAATTCTTCCCGACTTCGGGGACGCATCTTGTCCTGTCCGTGGGTCCGGGGTGACACTCGAACCCCCCGAAGCCGCCCCGTCGCGGAGGTCATGATGACCATTACGTCGAGCAGCGACCCGGTCGCCCCGTCGACCGGTACCGCAGCCGCTCTGGCCGGCCTGCACCGGGCCCTCGACGCACCGTTCTCCGCGACGGAGGCAGGCGGGTGGCGATGGACCGTACGCCGCGCCATCGGGCCGGTGCGCGACGCCCTGGAGCGCGAGTACCACGGGTCCGCCGACGGCTGGCAGTCCGCCCGCCACGGCCGCTCGCTGCGCGAGCAGGCGGCGCTGGTGCGCCGGCTGGCGGCGTACGGGCCGGTCGTGCTCGAGCACCCGGACGTCGACGAGGTGCGCCAGGGGCTCAAGCGCCTGCTGGCCGACATCGACCACCACGTCCAGCGTCAGCACGACCTGGCCTACGACGAGGTGGAGCAGGAGATCGGCGGCTCGGAGTAGTCGCCCTTAGACTCGCCCCCGGTCGTGACGCCTCGGCGGCGCGGCCACGGAGGGGTGCCGGAGTGGCCGATCGGAACCGCCTTGAAAGCGGTCGCTGGCAGAGATGTCAGCCGCGGGTTCGAATCCCGCCCCCTCTGCTCAGCGGGTCAGCTCGACGAGCGGGTCGCCTTCCTGGACGACGTCTCCGGCGGCGACCTTGACGGCCGTGACCGTGCCGGCGGCCTCGGCCATGACCGGGATCTCCATCTTCATCGACTCGAGCAGCACCACGGTGTCACCGATGTCGACGGAGTCGCCCACCGCGACCTCCACGACCAGCACGTTCGCCACCATCTCGGCGAGGATCTCGATGCGCTGTTCGCGGGCCACGGCCAGAAACTAGCCGACCGGCCGACCTACAGGAGCGGCTGGGTGCGGCCCGGTTCGGGGCGCAACGTGGCCACCGAGTCGTCGGTCCGCGCGCGACGGCCCGGGCGGGATCCGGTGAGCAGCAGGTCGAGGCGGATGATCACCGCGCCGATGAGCACGCCGACGATCACCGAGTACAGGGTGGTGAGCCCGGCCTCGACGAGCGTCAGCGACGGGTCGAGGAAGGTGTGGGTGACCTGCGCGGCCGCCGTCACTCCGAACGCGCAGACCCACCAGCCCTGCCGACGACGGGCCCGCATGTGGACGCCCCACATCAGGGCGGGCACGCCGAGCAACGCCTGGACCGGGCGAGGGGCGCCGTGCAGTGTCTCGAGCGCCCACTGGCGGCCGTCGAGCAAGGTGTCGACGAGCTCGGGGGCGCCGTACCGGCGCAGCACCTCGGCGTAGGCCAGCGTCAACGCCAGCACCACGCTGCCGATCAGCACGACCACCAGACCTCGCCGGCCGAGTCCGTGCAGCCCGGCGCCGAGCCGGAACACCACCAGGAAGGCCAGCGCGAGCGACGCGCCGAGCGTCGTGTAGGCGAACCGCGACAGGCTGATCGTCGGCTCGAGCCCGACGACGGCGGCCGCCCCGACCAGGGCGATGAGCATCGCCACCAGCACCTCGCGGACGGCTTGGAGCGTGGTCACGGCGGGGACCGTCGCCATCACCGCGAACACGGCGGTGACCACACAGGTCAGCACCGCGGCGCCCGTGCGCAGCATGGGCTCGTCGGTCACCACGACCGCGGCGCCGAGCGCAAGAGCGAGGGCGCCGTAGACGTACGTCCGCCCTCCGGTGCGGGCCACCAGCCCGGCCGTGAACATGACCGCGACCAGGACCCCGCCGGCCTCACCGACCCACGCCGGCCCCCCGGGTGTCGCGCCGAGGGCCAGGCAACCGATCCCGACCAGCAGCAGGAGCACCCACGTACCGACCCCGAACCGGCGACCGGGGCGGCGCAGCCGCGAGCGGCGGGGCGCACGCTCGGCGCGGCGGCGGGGGGCAGTGGTCGACACGGGCGGGAAGGGTACCCAGCCCTCAGAGACGGCGGTTGGCGAGGGACGGGTTGGTGCGGCGAGCCTCGTCGAGGACCTCCCGGTCGAGGGCGACCGTCAGCGTCTCGGCGTCGTCACCGGCCTCGGCCAGCACCTCGCCCCACGGGTCGACCACGAGCGAGTGCCCGGAGTAGCGCGGGCCGGGCTGGCCGACGGCGACGACGTACGCCGTGTTCTCGATCGCCCGCGCCCGGACCAGCGTGGTCCAGTGGTCGATCTTGCGCGGTCCGGCCACCCACGCGGCCGGGACGACGAGCACCTCGGCGCCGGAGTCGACGAGGGCCCGGGCGAGCTCGGGGAAGCGCAGGTCGTAGCAGGTCATCAACCCGAGCCGGAAGCCCGCCAGGTCGGCGGTGACCGGCGCGCGAGGGCCAGCCGCGATGCGGTCGGACTCGCGGTAGCCGAAGGAGTCGTAGAGGTGGATCTTGCGGTACTCCGCCTCGGCCGCGCCGCGCAGCACCAGGGTGTTGACGGGCCGAGCGGGGTCGTCACCCTGCTCGAACATGCCGGCCAGGACCGTGGTGCCGCGCTCGGCCGCCACCTTGGCCGCCTCGGTGGCGAACGGGCCGTCGAGCGGCTCGGCCGCGGCGCTGAGGTCGGAGCCCGGTTCGCCGAAGTCGCGGGCGAACGCCTCGGGGAAGACCACGAGGTCGCTGCCCTCCGGCGTGAGCTCCGCGAGCCGGGCCCGGTTCGCCGCCGGGTCGAGGGTCGATGCCTCCTGCACCAGGGTCACCTGCATCCCCCCAGTGTGGACCCCGGTGGGCACCCGGGTGCGCCTGGCCGGGCAGGCAGGCGAGACTCCTCGGGTGGACTTCGACGCCGTGGTGCTGGCCGGCGGTCGGGCCGAGCGGCTCGACGGCGCGGACAAGGCCGCCTTGGACGTGGCCGGGGCGACCCTGCTCGACCGCGCCCTGCGCGCGGTCGCGGCGGCCCGGACGATCGTGGTGGTCGGCGACGAGCGGCCCACCGACGTCCCCGTGGTCTGGACGCGCGAGCAGCCCGCGTACGGCGGACCGGTCGCGGCGGCGTACGCCGGTCGTGATGCCCTGCGCGGGGGTACTCCCGTGCGGTTCCGGGGTCCGGAGGCTCCGGAGACCCCGGAAATGCACGGGACTAGCCCGCTGATCGTGGTGCTGGCCGTCGACATGCCCGCGGTCTCGGCGGCCACCGTCGGCCGCCTGGTTGCCGCGGCGCAGGGGCACGACGGCGCGGTCCTCGTCGACGGCGGACGACCGCACCTGGCGATGGCCGTGACGGTGGCGGCACTCGACGCCGTGAGGCCCGACCCGGTCGAGGGCGCGGCGATGCGCGGGCTCTGGGAGGCGCTCGACCTGGCGGATGTCCCGGCCCTCGAGGCGGAGGCCGGCGACGTCGACTCGTGGGCCGACCTTGCCGAAGTGCTTGCGGGTCTCGACCGGGTTCGCAAGATTGGATCCGTGAACCTGCACGACTGGATCGACGAGCTGTGCGACGTCCTCGACATCGACACCGAGGTCGACGAGGCGCTGGTGCTCGACCTCGCCAAGGTGGTCGCGGACAACGTCGTCCGCAAGGCCGCCCCCATCAGCACCTACCTGCTCGGGTACGCCGCCGGTCTGAACGAGGCGAACCCCCTGGAGGTGGAGAAGCTGGCCGCGAGGGCCCAGCTGCTCGCGGAGGGCTGGGACCGGCCTCGGGACGCCAAGGACCCCGTCGACATCGACGACGCCGTCCCCGACGACAGCACGGTGGACCACACCGGCGACCGGTTCGACGACTGATGCGGGCGGTGGTGGCTTCGGGCCCTGGCGGGCCCGAGGTGCTGTCGCTCGGCGAGGTACCCGACCCCGCGCCCGGTCCCGGCGAGGTCGCCATCGCGGTGGTTGCGACCGCCGTCAACCGGCCCGACCTGCTGCAGCGGCAGGGCCACTACGCCCCGCCCCCGGGCACGACGGACGTCCTCGGGCTCGAGTGCAGCGGCACGATCGCGGCCGTCGGCGACGGCGTGACCGGCTGGTCCGTCGGCGACGAGTGCTGCGCGTTGCTGGCCGGCGGCGGGTACGCCGAGCGGGTCGTCTGCCCCGCGGGCCAGGTGATGCCCGTGCCCGCCGGGGTGTCCCTCGAGGAGGCCGCGAGCCTGCCCGAGGTGGTCTGCACGGTCTGGTCGAACGTCTTCATGATCGGAAACCTGCGGCGCGACGAGTGGATCCTCGTGCACGGCGGCGCGGGAGGCATCGGCTCGATGGCGATCCAGCTGGCCGCCGCCCTCGGTGCTCGGGTGATGACGACCGCCGGGTCGGCCGACAAGCTCGAGCAGTGCGCGGCCCTCGGCGCCGAGGTGACCATCGACTACAAGCAGCAGGACTTCGTGGCCGAGGTGATGGGTGCCACCGACGGGCACGGCGCCGACGTCATCCTCGACATGATGGGGGCGAAGTACCTCGGTCGCAACGTGGAGGCGCTGGCCACCGAGGGCCGACTCCTCGTCATCGGGCTGATGGGCGGGACCAAGGGCGAGCTGGACCTCAACCAGCTGATGGGCAAGCGCGCGGCCATCGTCTCGACCCGGCTGCGTCCGAGACCCGTGCCGGAGAAGGCCGCGATCTGCGCCGCCGTGGTCGAGCACGTGTGGCCGCTGGTGGCCGACGGCGCGGTCCGGCCGGTCGTCAGCACGACCATGCCGCTGGCGGAGGCCGGGCGGGCCCATGCGCTGATGGAGTCGGGCGAGTCGTCGGGAAAGATCCTCCTCACCGTGTCGTGACCCGCCCGCCCTAGGGTGGAGGCATGACCGAGGAGCAGCCCGAGCAGCCCGACGACTCCCGCGCCGCGGAGACCGAGAGCGCGCACCGCGTGGTGATCGTGGGTCCCGACGGGCAGCCGGTGGCCTCGGTGCCCGCGTCGGCCCTGCGCTCTCCTGAGGGCGACGACCCCAGGGACTCCAGCGACTCCGACGAGTCGGACCTGACGAGCCTGGTCGAGCAGCCGGCGAAGGTGATGCGGATCGGCAGCATGATCCGCCAGCTCCTGGAGGAGGTGAAGTCGGCCCCGCTCGACGACGCGAGCCGCCAGCGCCTCATGCAGATCCACCGCCGCTCGATCAAGGAGCTCGAGACCGGGCTGGCGCCCGAGCTGGTCGAGGAGCTGGAACGGCTGACGCTGCCGTTCACCGGCGACGAGACCCCCTCGGACGCCGAGCTGCGGATCTCGCAGGCGCAGCTCGTCGGCTGGCTGGAGGGCCTGTTCCACGGCATCCAGACCGCGATCTACGCCCAGCAGATGGCGGCGCGGGCACAGTTCGAGCAGATCCGCCGGGCGCTGCCACCCGGGGTCCAGATCGCCACGGGGCAGCCGGGTCAGCCGGGTGCCGACGGGCAGCCCGCGCAGGGCGAGCCGGAGACCGGTCCGGGCTCGGGGGGCATGTACCTCTAGGTCTTGCCGCCGCGTGAGCGGCCCAGGGCACCGAACACCATCAGGCCGAGCAGGCCGACGAGCACCATCGCGGCGCCGGGCGCGGCCAGCCGGGTGAGCGTGGCGGGCTCCGCGTCCGCGACGGGCGTGAACGTCGCCTCCTCGGGCGTCGGTGGGTTCGGCGTCGACCCCGGGCCGAGCAGGGCGACGATCTTCTGCGTGCGCGCGCTCTTCGCCGGCCCGGTGCCGCCGCAGCTGTTGGCGAACAGGTCCGCTGCGTCCAGGTCGGAGACACGCACGAAGAACAGGTACCGCGTGTCCGCCGTCATGCCGGTCAGCCCGCAGGCCGCCTCGGACGCGTCGGACTTCACCGTCACGCGCGGCGAGTCGATGTCGCCCTTGTAGACGCGGTCGACCTTCACGTCGTACGACATCGTCTGCCGGTCGCCCGACGTCGTCGGCCCGGACGCCATGGTCAGCGTCCCGGAGAAGACCGCACCCGCGTTGTTGACCTGCTGCGGGAGCGAGAGGTCCTTGCAGCGGCAGGCGGCGTGCGCCGACGCATCGGACACGATGACCGTGGTCAGCGCGACGACCACGAGCACCAGCAGGCGCCTGAGCATGGCTCTATTCGACCACAGGGGCCGGCGCGAGCCCGAACACCGAGGCCAGCACCCGCGCCACGCCGTCCTCGTCGTTGCTCGGCGCCAGGTGCGTCGCGGCCTCGATGACGGTGGGGTGCGCATCAGCCATGGCGTACGACGTACCGGCCCAGGTGAGCATCGCGATGTCGTTCGGCATGTCCCCGAACGCGATGACCTCCTCGGCCTCGACGCCCAGGTCCTCGCAGAGCACGGCGAGGGTGGTCGCCTTGGTCACGCCCGCGGCGCTGATCTCCAGCATGGCCGAGGTGGACGACCAGGTGATCACGGCCAGGTCGCCGACGGCGTCGGCCGCCTGGTCCCAGAACTCCTGGTAGCCCAGCTCCTCGTGCCGCGCCATCAGCTTGAGGACCGGCTCGGTCAGGAGCTCGGCGATCGGCGCGCGGCGGCTGCCGGGAGGTACGGGGTGACGCTCGAGGTACTGCGGCTCCAGCGACGTGCCGGCCAGCGTCTCGATGGCGAACGCGCTCCCCGGGACGGCGGCCCGGATCAGCTCGGCCACCTCGAGCCCCACGCCCGGCTCGATGCCCCGCAGGGCCACCGGCCGGTCGCCGGCGACGTCCCACACGAGCGCCCCGTTGGAGATCACGGCCAGCCCGTGGCGGCCGACGTGGTCGAAGACGTCCTCGGCCCACCGCAGCGGTCGCCCGGTCACGAACACCACGGGCACGTCGCGCTCGTCCAGCTCGGCAAGCACCTGCTGGGTGTAGGCCGAGACGGTGTTGTCCGAGCGGACGAGCGTCCCGTCGAGGTCGGTGGCGACCAGCCGCGGGGCGCTCATCCGGTGCTCACCAGCGACAACGTGACCGTGACCGGGTCGCCCTCCTCGATGCCGACGGCACGCCTGACGGCCTGCTTGACCGGGAGTACGTAGCTGCCCGAGTCCTTGTCGGGGAACACGCTCGTGCTCCACCGCTCCTCGCCCACCACGACCTGCACCTTCACCGACCCGAACCCACGTGGTGGCTCGACCATCACGTCCCTGATGTCCTCGGCGACGTCGATCGGCAGCGTCACGAAGGACCACGAGCCGGGGTCCGAGGACTCCTGCTTGGCGTTCCAGCGCCACAGCGGCGCGGTGAACGTCCAGGTCTCAGCCATGCCCGTGACCCTATGACGTCGAGTTGCGCCTCGTGCACCGTCGAGTTGCGCCTCGTGCACCGTCGAGTTGCGCCTCGTGCACCGTCGAGTTGCGCCTCGTGCACCGTCGAGTTGCGCCTCGTGCACGACGCCGGGTACCGGAGGCGCAACGTCGGAGCGTCACCGGAGGCGCAACTCGACTCAGGGGGCGGGGAACCAGCGGGCGATCTCGGTGGCGGCGCCGTCCTCGTACACGGTGCCGGTGACGTCGTCCGCGGCCGCGATGACCGGCTCGACGGCCTGGCCCATGGCGACGCCGCGGCCGGCCCACCGCAGCATCTCGATGTCGTTGCGGCCGTCGCCGATGGCGAGCACGTCGGCCGCCTCGACCCCGAGCCGCTCGGCCACGTGCGCGAGCCCCGAGGCCTTGCTCACCCCGACGGGAGCAAGGTCGAGCCACGCCGTCCAGCCGACGACGTAGTCGGTGCCGTGCAGGCCGAGGCGGCTGGCCAGGTCGAGGAAGTCCTCGGCGGTCGAGTCGGGGTCGCGGATGATCACCCGGCTGACGTGCTGCGCCACCAGGTCGGCCACGTCGGTGATGACCATGTCGCCGGAGAGCTCGCCGGCCGGGAACGGGCGGTTGACCCGGTAGCCGACGCCGCGCTCCTCGACCGCCACCAGGACGCCCGGGTGCTCGCGCAGGATCGCCTCGACGGCAGGGCGGGCGTCGAAGGTCTCCTCGTGCACGACCTCGAGCGGCGGGTAGCGGAAGACCACCGCGCCGTTGGACGCCACCACCCAGGCCGGCTCACCGCCCTCGAGGTCGAGCAGGTCGGCGATCGTGGTCATGCCGTGTGGTGACCGGCCGCTGGCCAGCACGATGTGCGCACCGGCGTCGTGCGCGCGGCGTACGGCGTCGTGGACGGCGGGCGCGACCTGCTCGTAGGTCTGCCCGGCACCCTCGATCCACTTCAGCAGCGTGCCGTCGATGTCGAGCGCGACGAGCCGGGGCCGCCACGACGCAGGCGACGTCACGCGACTGGCTTGATGACGTCCAGCCCGCCGAGGTAGGGCTTCAGGGCCTGCGGCACCCGCACCGAGCCGTCGGCCTGCTGGTGGGTCTCCAGCAGGGCGATGATCGGGCGGTTGGTGGAGCACAGGGTGCCGTTGAGCGTGGCGACCGGCCCGACCGTACCGTCGGCGAAGCGCCCCCGGGTGTCGAGCCGGCGGGTCTGGAAGTCGGTGCAGTTCGAGGTCGAGGTCAGCTCGCGGTAGCGCCCCTGCGAGGCGATCCAGGCCTCGCAGTCGAACTTGCGCTCGGCCGAGGTCCCGAGGTCGCCCGCCGCCACGTCGATGACCCGGTAGTGCAGCTCGAGCTTGTCGAGGAACTCCTTCTCCCACTCCAGCAGCCGCAGGTGCTCGGCGTACGACTCCTCGAGGGTCGTGTAGACGAACATCTCGACCTTGTCGAACCAGTGCACGCGGAAGATGCCGCGGGTGTCCTTGCCGTGGGAGCCGGCCTCCTTGCGGAAGCACGGGCTGAACGCGGCGTACCGCAGCGGCAGCGAGCCACCGTCGAGGATCTCGTCGGAGTGGTACGCCGCGAGCGGCACCTCCGACGTCCCGACGAGGTAGAGGTCCTGGCCCTCGATCCGGTAGACGTCATCGGCGGCCTGGCCCAGGAAGCCCGTGCCCTCCATGGCCCGCGGCTTCACCAGGGACGGCGCGACCATCTGCGTGAAGCCGGCGTTGCGGGCCTGGTCCATCGCCATGTTGATCAGGGCGAACTCGAGCTGGGCGCCGATGCCGGTGAGGAAGTAGAAGCGCGACCCGGACACCTTGGCGCCGCGCTCGAGGTCGATGGCGCCGAGCATCCGGCCGAGGTCGACGTGGTCGCGCGGCTCGAAGTCGAACTCGGGCTTGGTGCCGACCGTCTCGATGACCCGGTAGTCCTCCTCGCCACCCGCCGGCGACTCGTCGGAAGCGAGGTTGGGGATCTCCATCAGCGTCGTGCGCCAGAGGTCCTCGGCCTCGGTCTGGGCCGCCTCCGCCGCCTTGACCCGGCCGGCGAGCTCCTTGGTCTGCTCGAGCAGGGACGCCTTCTCCTCCGGCGCGGCCTTCGGGATCAGCTTGCCGAGGGTCTTCTGCTCGCCCCGGAGCCTTTCGTACTCGGCGATGGCCGCGCGCCGGGTCTCGTCGGCGGCGACCGCCCGGTCGACCACCTCGTCGGACAGGCCGCGCTTGGCCTGGGCGGCACGGATGCGGTCGGGTTCGTCGCGCAGCAGCCGAGGGTCGATCATGGGATGAGGCTATCCGCGCGGCGTACGGCGCCGCACACGAGATCGTGCCGCCCGCCGTCCGCCCCGCGGATGAGGAGGGGCTCGCGCCGCCCCGGCATACTGACGCCCGTGCTCGACCGGCCTCGCAAGATCACCCTGGCCTGGGCCGCGCTGTTCCTGGGGCTGTCCGCCTTGCTCGCGTTGGCCGTGACCGGGGAGCGGACGCCGCTCGGCCCCCTGGACGACCTCGGGCGGCAGCTGGAGGACTGGGCCGACGAGCACGACGCGCTGCGCGAGGTGCTGCGGTTCATCGAGACGTGGCTCAACCAGCTCCCCATCCTCGTCCTCACGCTGGTGCTCGCGGCGCTCTTGTTCGCGCGACGGCATCGGCGGGCGGCGATCTACGCGGTCCTGGTGGTGTTCTCGACCTGGATCATCACGACCCTGCTCAAGATCGCCATCGGCCGCGGACGGCCGGAGTGGCAGGACACCGTCGGCCTGGTCGACAGCAGGTCGTACCCGTCGGGGCACACGTCCGCGAACGCCGCCCTGATGGCGGTCCTCTGCGTGCTGGCCTCCATGCTGATCCGGCGCGCGCAGGTGCGCCGGCTGGTCTACGTGCTGTGCGCCCTCGAGGTCGTGGTCATGTGGCTCGACCGGGTGCTGCTGGGCAGGCACTTCCCCACCGACGTCCTGGGCGGCACGTTCCTGGCGATCGGGATGGCCCTCTTCTGGCTCGCCCTCTTCAGTCCCCTGCCCCGCAGCCACGCGGCCCACGCCGAGCCGCTGCACGAGGCGGTGCCGAGCAGTCGCCAGCTGACGGTGATCCTCAACCCCAGCAAGGTCGAGGACGTCGACCGGTTCCGGTCCATCGTCGCCGCCCAGGCCGAGGAGTCCGGTTGGTCCGAGCCCACCTGGCTCTACACCACCGTCGAGGACCCGGGCACCGGCATGGCCGAGGCGGCGGCGGTGTCGGGCGCCGACCTCGTCCTCGTCTGCGGCGGCGACGGCACGGTCCGCGAGGTGTGCGCCGAGCTCGCCGGCACCGGCATCCCCGTGGGCATCGTGCCCGCAGGTACGGGCAACCTGCTGGCCCGCAACCTGGCCATCCCGCTGTTCCTGCGCTCCGCGATCGACGTCGCCCTCAACGGCCAGGACCGCGCCATCGACCTCGTCGAGGTGAGCGGCGACGGCTTCGAGGACACCCACTTCATGGTGATGGCCGGCATGGGCCTCGACGCCGCGATCATGGAGGGCGTCAACGAGGACATCAAGCGCCGGGTGGGCTGGATCGCCTACGTGCTCTCTGGCCTCAAGGCCATGATGTCACCGGTCGTGAAGGTGGAGATCGCGGTCGACGGCGGCGACTTCACGACGTACAAGGCGGTCACCGTCGTGGTCGGCAACGTCGGCTTCCTCCAGGCCGGCATGCCGCTGCTGCCCGACGCCTCCATCGACGACGGCGTGCTCGACGTGGTGGTGCTGCACCCCAAGCGGTTCCTGTCGTGGGTGCCGCTCGCCGCCCGGGTGATCAGCAAGGGCAAGCGGACCGACGAGACGATCGGCCGGCTGACCGGCCAGTCCATCGTCGTCCGCGCCAGCGCGGACACCCCCCGCCAGCTCGACGGCGACACGGTCGGCCCGGGTCGCGAGCTGCGGATGCAGTGCGTGCACGGGCGGCTGCTCGTCCGCGTGCCTCGCTGACGAAAGGTCACCGCCGCTGCCGTAGGGGCGGGTGATGATCTCCAGCCAGTGCCCGTCGGGACCTTCCCAGTAGAGACCCCGGCCGCCGTCGCCGTGGTTGATCTCGTTCGGCTGACGCTTGAACGGGTCGGCCCACCAGGTGCGGCCGTCGGCCTTCAGCCGGCCGAGGACCAGGTCGAAGTCGTCCTCGCCCACGAGGAACGCGTAGTGCTGCCCGTGGATCTCGCCCTCGGTGTCCATGAAGTCCAGGCTCGCGCCGTTGTCGAGCTTCAGCTCCGCGAAAGGGCCGTACGCCTGTGCTTCTGGCAGCCCGAGCACGCCACCGACGTCGCGGGCCGAGGCCCAGCGATCCCTGACGTGGACGATGGTGTGGTTCAGCTCGACGCTCATGGGGCCTCCTCGGTCTAGGTCCCACGTTCGCGGGTCGGCCCCACGTTCCGCAAGACTGCCGGCGTGACCAGTGCGCCGATCCGTGCGCGCTCCGCCGACATCATCGACGTCTTCGTCTACGTGGTGGTCCTCAACCTCGCGGTCGAGTACGTCCCGTCGGTCATCAGCGAAGGCTTCACGCTGTCCTTGCTGACGGCCGTGCTCCTCAAGGTCGCCCTGGAGGTGGTGATCTTCCTCAAGGGCCGGATCGTCGTGCGACTGAAGGCCGCCGACAGCCGGCGGGCCAAGGCCGGGATCGCGTTGCTCCTCTGGGTGGTCGCGGTGGGGAGCAAGATCGTCGTCCTCGAGCTGGTCGACCTCGTCTTCGGTGACCAGGTGAGCCTGGGCGGCTTCATCTCCGTCACGCTGCTGGTCGTGGTGCTCCTCCTGTCCCGCTCTGCCGTGCGGTCGCTGCTCGACGATCCGCAAGACTGACGTCCGTGACCGCACGTGATTGGTGGAAGTCCGCCGTCGTCTACCAGGTGTACCCCCGCAGCTTCGCGGACAGTGACGGGGACGGCGTGGGCGACCTCGGCGGCATCATCGAGCGTCTCGACCATCTCCAGCGCCTGGGCATCGACGTGGTGTGGCTGAGCCCGGTCTACAGGTCGCCGATGGCCGACAACGGCTACGACATCAGCGACTACGAGGACGTCGACCCGCTGTTCGGGTCGATCGAGCAGCTCGACGAGCTGATCGCCGGCCTTCACGAGCGCGGCATGAAGCTGGTCATGGATCTCGTGGTCAACCACACCAGCGCGGCGCACGCGTGGTTCCAGGAGTCGCGGTCGTCGACCGACAACCCGAAGCGGGACTGGTACTGGTGGCGCTCACCGCGACCGGGCTTCGAGCCGGGCACGCCGGGCGCCGAGCCGACCAACTGGGGCTCGGCGTTCTCGGGCCCGGCCTGGACGTACGACACCGCGACGGGCGAGTACTACCTCCACCTGTTCGCTCCCGAGCAGCCCGACCTCAACTGGGAGAACCCCGAGGTGCGGCAGGCCGTCTACGCGATGATGAACCGCTGGCTCGACCGCGGCGTCGACGGGTTCCGGATGGACGTCATCTGCCTGCTCTCCAAGGTGCTCGTGGACGGTGACCTCCCCGACGGCCGGCAGGAGCGCGACCCGCTCGGGGCCGGCGTCGTCGACGTCACCAAGTACGGCGACACGACACCGCTGGTCGTCAACGGGCCTCGCATCCACGAGTTCATGCAGGAGATGCACCGCGAGGTGTTCGCCGGCCGGCCGCCCGGGCTGCTCAACGTCGGCGAGACGCCGGCCACGACCATCGAGCAGGCCCGCCTCTACACCGACCCGGCGCGGGGCGAGGTCGACATGGTCTTCCAGTTCGAGCACGTCGACCTCGACTCGGGTCCGCGGGGCAAGTGGGACATCGTGCCGATGACGATGCTCGACCTGAAGCGGTCGTGGGGGCGCTGGCAGGACGGCCTCGCCGAGGTGGGCTGGAACAGCCTGTACCTCGGCAACCACGACCAGCCGCGCTGCGTGACGAGGTACGGCAACGACGCTCCCGAGCACCGCGAGCAGTCGGCCAAGTCGCTGGCGACCGTGCTGCACCTGCACCGCGGGACGCCGTACGTCTACCAGGGCGACGAGCTCGGCCTGCCCAACGTGGGCTTCACCCGGATCGACCAGATGCGCGACGTCGAGTCGCTGAACCACTACGCCACGGCGGTCGCGGCGGGGCAGGACCCGGCGGCCGTGATGGCCGCCCTGTCGGCCAAGGGCCGCGACAACGCCCGGGTGCCGATGCCCTGGGACGACTCGCGCACGGGTGGGTTCACGACCGGGGCGCCCTGGATCGAGGTGCACCCCCTGACGTCGACCATCAACGCCGCCGCCCAGGTCGACGACCCCGACTCGGTCTTCGCGCACTTCCAGCGGCTGATCGCGCTCCGGCACGACGAGCCGGTGGTCGCCCACGGCTCCTTCTGCATGCTGCTGCCCGACGACGAGCAGGTCTACGCGTTCCTCCGCGAGCACGACGGTGACCGACTGCTCGTCGTGGCCAACCTGTCCGACGCGCCGGACGTCGTCGCCGACCTGGAGGAGGCGCCGTACGACGGTGCGGACCTGCTGCTCGGTTCGATCCCCGGCTCGAAACCCTCGCCCACCGACCCGCTGGCCCCGTGGGAGTCGCGGGTGTTTCGACTGAAATAGGGGAAACGGCCGGACCACGCGACTTCGTCGGTACCGCCGCTCGCACGATGGGGCGTCGTCACCGAGCAGTGGGGGTCTCTCGTGCCACGCACCATCCAGGTCCTGGCCGCGTCGGCAGCGCTCACGTTGCTGACGCTCGGCGCGCAGCCGGTGGAGGGGGCCGCGCCTCCTGCGTCGCCGGCCGCAACTGCGGCGGCGCCGGATCCCGGGCCAGCCGCCCGCGCCCTGGCGCACGGTGACGACACGGTCGTGCCGCGCGCGTACCCGTTCCTTCCCGAGACGGCGTCACGCGCAGGCGTCCCACGCAAGGTGCGCGTGCTCGTGATGCGGGTGTACTGGAAGAAGGCGCCGGCGTTCCCGGACACCAGGCAGATGAAGTCGCTGATGAAGTCGACGGCCACCTGGTTCGACCGGGCCTCTCGCGGTCGGCACCGGGTCTCGAGCGCGGTGACGCCCTGGATGTCGGTGGCCGGCGGCTCCGCCAACTGCGGCGACCTGTACGGCTCCTTGAGGCGAGCCGTCGGAGCCGCGCGCTCCCGGGGCTTCAACGCGAAGGGCTTCAACCGCTTCATGATCGTGATGCCCCAGTGCGGCTCGAACTCCTCCGGCGAGAGGCCGGGCCGCGTCACGTGGATCCGCGACAAGACGACGTACCGGGACGTGCTCACCCACGAGCTGGGCCACAACCTCGGCCTCGACCACGCGAACTCGCTGATCTGCAGGATGGGGAAGCAGCGCATCACCCAGGGCACCAAGTGCGTGGCCCAGGAGTACGGCGACCTGTGGGACGCCATGGGCATCAGCAGCCGCCCGTACTCCGTCGCCGTGCTGCAGCGGCTCGGCTGGGCCGGCAAGGTCGTCACCGCGACGAAGCCGGGCACGTGGAGGCTGGCGGACGCCGAGGCGTCAGGCTCGGGGATCCAGGCCGTCCGGGTGAAGATCTCGAGTCGCGTGTCGTACTGGGTCGAGTACCACACGACCGACGTCGCGAGCGAGAAGCAGCCGGGCAGCTTCGAGGTGAAGGGCACGCCGGGTCTCCAGATCCGCCTGGACACGGGGCGGAGGTCGCTGCAGATCCTGGACGCGGCGCCCGGCAACCCGCACCCCTCGCTGTACTTCCCGGACCCCGACCTCGCGAACGCCACGCTGCCCGCGGGCAGCAGCTTCACCACACCGCAAGGGGTACGCATCACCTTGCTGTCGCAGGACGCGGGCGGGGCGACCGTCCAGGTCCAGCGCAACAAGAAGGCCACGGCCCCGGACGCACCGTCGATCACGTCCGCACTTCGGCCCGAGCGGCTCGGACCACGTGACTCTCTCGGTGAAGCCCGGGCTCGACAACGGTCAGGTCATCCTCGGTTACCAGCTGCAACGTTCGCCTGGCGGCGCCAGCACGTTCGTCGCAGAACCCGGGCGGGACGAGGACGAGCCTGGAGGTCGAGGACGGCCACGCGGGGGCAGGATCCTGGACCGTCCGCGCCGTCAACCAGGTCGGCACCTCGGCCGCGTCGGCCGGCGTCGCGGAGCACGTGCCCGCGACCGGTGATCACGTCCGTCACGCCGGCGCGCGGCAGCCCAGGTGCAGGGCCCGACGTTCCCCGTCGTCGTCACGGCCGTGCCGGATGCCCTCACCGGCTCACCGGTCACCTCGGTGTGGGTCTGCTCGGGCGCGTCCTCCATACAGCTGCCAGGATGACGACGCCGCGCCGTTCACCTTCACCATGGACGTGCGCGTGGGGCGACCACACGATCCGGGTCCGGGGTCACGGCGTCCGACGCCGACGGCAACTCTTCCCGCGTCAAGGTGCCGGTGACCGTGCTCGAGGCGCCGCCCTCCGTGCGCATCGACAGCCCGGCTGACGGCGCCGCCGTCGTCGCCCAGCGAGGTGTTCACGGTGACCGCGACGGCCATGCCGAGCATCTACACCGCCTCACCCGTCACGGAGGTGGAGTTCCTGGCGTACGACGCGGCCGGCAACGGCGTCTTCAACGGATGTGGACGACACGGCGCCGACGATGGAGACGATGGAGGTACCCGAGGCGGGGTCGTACCGGATCGAGGCGACGGCCTGGGACAGGAGTACCTCACCGCGACCGTCGCGACCGACCAGGTGGTGCCAGCCTCCGCCGCCGGCGGTGGCGGTCACGGGGAGCAGCGGCCGAGCGCTCACCGACGTGCGTGGGCGAGGGCTTCCTCCTCCTCGGGGGAGAGCTGCTGGTCGGAGGACCAGCCGGAGATGGTCTTGGCGTAGGTACGGGCGTCGGAGCGGCCGTGGATCGAGGTGAGGACCACGCCGTCACCGCCGTCGTCGGCGAGGGCCAGCGACCAGCTGAGGTGGCCGCCCATGTCGCCGAACGCGTCGTACCTCACGACCGACAGGTGGCGCAGGGCGCCCGCCGCCTCGGCCCGGAGGGCCGCGACCTCCTGCCGCAGGCCGAGGACGTCCTCCGGGACGGCCTCGAGGCCCGACCGGGCAGCGGCCTGCCGCCGGAGCACGCTCAGCAGCCCGCCGCACACCGCGACCAGCACCACGACGATGACGACCAGGATGAACTCCGAGGCTGACACGCAGCGACCGTAACCGCCCGCTCCCTGGGAACCGGGCCGCCGCGACGAGGACCGGTGCGAAACTGCGGGGGTGTCCACCGAACTTCGCCGCATCGCCTACCAGGGCGAGCCCGGCTCCAACTCCCACCTGGTGTGCCAGCAGCACTACCCGGACTGGGAGGCGGTGGCCTGCGCGAGCTTCGAGGACGTCTTCGCGACCGTCGAGGGCGGCGACGCCGACCTGGCGATGATCCCGATCGACAACTCACTGGCGGGCCGGGTGGCCGACATCCACCACTTCCTGCCGAGCAGCAACCTGCACATCGTGGCCGAGCACTTCCTGCGCATCCAGTTCGCGCTGATGGGCCTGCCGGGCACCACCCTCGACCAGGTACGCACCGTGCACAGCCACGTCCACGCGCTCGGCCAGTGCCGCAAGATCATCCGCGAGCACGGCCTCACGCCGGTGATCTCGGGCGACACCGCCGGCGCCGCGCGCGAGGTGAAGGAGGCGGGCGACCCCACGCAGGCCGCCATCTCGCCGCCCCTGGCCGCCGAGATCTACGGGCTCGACGTGCTGGCCGCCGACGTCGAGGACGAGGACCACAACACCACCCGGTTCGTCGTGCTCTCGCGCGACCTGGTCGAGGCGCCCGCCGGCAACGGCCCCGTGGTGACCAGCTTCATCTTCAACGTCCGCAACCTCCCCGCGGCGCTGTACAAGGCCCTCGGCGGCTTCGCGACCAACGGCGTCAACATGACCAAGCTCGAGAGCTACATGGTCGGCGGGGAGTTCACCGCGACCCAGTTCCTCGCCGAGGTCGACGGCCACCCGGAGGACCTCCACGTCAAGCGCGCGCTCGAGGAGCTGCGTTTCTTCACCACCGACGTGAAGATCCTCGGCGTCTACGCCGCCGACCCGTTCCGCGACAGCTAGCTCGCCATCAGGCTGAACATCGCGCCGTGCGGGTCGGTCAGCATGGCCATCCGGCCGGTGCCCTCGAGGTCGTACGGCGGGGTGATCAGCTTGGCGCCCAGGGCCTCGGCCGCCGCCACGGCGTCGTCGACGTCGACCACGTTGAAGTAGACGTTCCAGTGCGCGGGCGCCTCCTCCAGGGGCGGGACCACGCCGGCGATCGCCCGACCGGCGGAGCTGAACGTCGTGTACGACGCGGCGTCTCCCCACGGCACGGGGCTCTCCTGGCTGGTCAGCCCGAGCACGTCGGCGTAGAACCGCGACGCCCGGCCGATGTCGGGGGTGAGGAGCTCGTTCCAGATCGGCGTCCCGGGCTCGTTGGCGCGGACCGTGCGGATCGAGCGGGGCTGCCACAGGCTCACCCGCGCCCCCGTCGGGTCCTGGATGCGGGCCGTCCGCCCGTAGTCGAAGAAGTCGAACGGCTCGGCCTCGACGACCCCACCGGCCGGACCCACCCGCGCCGCGACGGCGTCGACGTCGTCGGCGGCGAGGTAGACGTTCCAGAACGCCGGGTGGTCGGCCATCTCGGGCAGCTGGAAGGTGATGCCCGCGACCGCGTCCCCCTGCAGGTTGCCGACGATGTAGACGTGGCCGTCCTCGAGCGGGTTCTCGACCATCTGCCAGCCGAACAGGGCACCGTAGAACTCCGCCGCCCCGCGCTGGTCCGGCGTGCTCAGCTCGACCCAGTTCGGCGTCCCCTGGGCGTAGGTGTCGAACACGGCCATGGCGTCCCCTCCCCGATCAGCAGGCCGAGATCCCTCTGCTCATCAGGAAACACCCGCCGCGCTGCGGATACAACGGGTCGCTAGGTTCGTGCGGTGGATCCGGTCGCCGTCGTCGTCACCTTCGGCACGATCTTCCTGGTCGAGCTGCCGGACAAGACCTTCCTGGCGACCCTCGTGCTCGCGACCCGCTACCGGCCGCTGTTCGTCTGGATCGGCGTGAGCCTGGCCTTCGCCGTGCAGACGGTGGTGGCCGTGCTGCTCGGCCACGCCGCGTCGTTCCTCCCCGAGGACCTGGTGAAGGGCGTGGCGGCCGCGATGTTCCTGGTCGGCGCCGTCCTGCTCTACCGCGAGGGGCGGGCGCACCACCAGTCGTCCGGCGAGGAGTACGTCGCCAACGCGCGCGACGTGCACGGCGTACGCCAGGTGCTGGCGTGCTTCCTGATCCTGTTCGCCGCCGAGTGGGGCGACCTCAGCCAGCTGTTCACGATCACGCTGGTGGCCAAGTACGAGGACCCGGTCGGGGTGTTCATCGGCGCGCTCGGCGCGCTGATGACGGTGAGCGCACTGGCGGTCGTCGCCGGGAAGCAGCTGCTGCGGTGGATCCCGCTGCACGTGTTGCACTACCTGGGCGCCGGCGTGTGCCTCGTGCTGGCCCTGGTGACCGGGTACGAACTCGTCGCCTGACGCGCCGGGGTTCTAGAGTCGCGGGCATGAGCACCCACGGCGCCGACTCGGAGGTGGGCACCCTCCAGACCGTCATGCTCCACCGTCCCGGTCCCGAGCTGAAGCGGCTGACCCCACGCAACAACGACCGGCTGCTGTTCGACGGCATCCCGTGGGTCGCCCGCGCCCAGGACGAGCACGACGCCTTCGCGGCCGCCCTGCGCGACCGCGACGTCGAGGTCGTCTACCTCATCGACCTGCTGACCGAGACGTTCGCCGAGGAGGACGTCCGCGCCGAGGCGATCGAGACCGCCCTGTCGCAGCTGCACCTGGGTGACACCATGCGCGCGTACCTGCGCCCGTTGCTGACCGAGGCGTCGCCCGAGCAGCTCACGACGTACCTCACGTCCGGCATCCGCAACGACGAGGTGCGCGGGGGCTTCGGGCTGGTCACCTCGCTCATCGACAGCCACGACTTCCTCATCGACCCGCTGCCCAACCTCCTGTTCACCCGCGACTCGAGCGTGTGGATCCGCGACCGGGTGGCCATCACGTCGCTGGCGATGCCGGCGCGCAAGCGCGAGACCCAGCTCACCGAGCTGATCTACACACGCCATCCGCGGTTCGCCGGCACCGGCACGCTCCACGGCTGGCGCGACGAGCACGTCGAGGGCGGCGACGTCCTGCTGCTGGCGCCCGGCGTCGTCGCCGTCGGCGTCGGCGAGCGGACGACGCCCGCCGGGGTCGAGCAGCTCTCCCGCGAGATCATGCACAAGGGTCTCGTGCACACCGTGCTCGCCGTCCCGATCGCCCAGGAGCGGGCCACCATGCACCTCGACACCGTGTGCACGATGGTCGACGTCGACAAGATCGTGATGTACCCCAACGTGGCCGGGAGCCTGACGGCGTACACCGTCACCGTCGACGAGCACGGCGAGACCGACGCCGACCTCGTGCTGCACGTGGCGGACGCCGAGCCGTTCCTCGTCGCCGCCGCCAAGGCGATGGCCATCGACACCCTGCACCAGATCGACACCGGCCTCGACCCGGTCACCGCCGAGCGCGAGCAGTGGGACGACGGCAACAACACCCTGGCCCTGGCTCCGCGGGTCGCGGTCGCCTACGAGCGCAACGACGAGACCAACTCCCGCCTGGAGGACGCCGGCATCGAGGTGGTCCGGATCGCCGGCTCCGAGCTCGGCTCGGGCCGCGGTGGCCCGCGCTGCATGAGCTGCCCGATCAGCCGGGCGCCGCTGGCCCCGTAGGACGGAGGGGCAGGGCGGTGGCCAGCACCGACACGGCCAGCGCGAAGTCCACGGGCCGGCGACAGCGACGTCATACGAATGGTGGTGCGTAGCCCTCGGTTCGTATGACGTTGCGATCCGACTCGGGCTCGGTGCGCGCGGGTAGGGTCCTGCGGTGCCCGAGAGGACCCTGTACGTCGTCGCCCATCCGGAGGCGACCCACCACGTCGACCGGCTCGTGGGGGGCCAGTACGACTCGGAGCTCACGGCCCGCGGTCGTCGCCAGGCAACCGCGATCGCGCGGCGTCTCGCAGAGATCGTCCCCCGCGGCGTCGACGTGGAGCTGTTCACCTCTGACCTCCGGCGCACCGCCCAGACGGCCGAGGTCATCGCGGCCACGCTCGACCTCCAGGCGATCCCGATGACGGACCTGCGGGAGAAGTCGTGCGGAATCGCCGGGGGCAGACCGCAGCAGTGGCTCGACGAGCGCTTCGTCCCCCCGCCCGCGGTCGGGGAGCGGATGGATCACGACGAGGGCATCGAGGGCGCAGAGACCAAGCTCGAGCTCGCCCGGCGCGCGTACCGCGCGGTCGACACGATCCTCGGCCGCCCCTGCGCGCACCAGGTCGTCGTCACCCACGGGATGGCGCTCACCTTCGTGGTCAGCGCATGGATCCGGATGCCGATCGAGGCCGCCGGCTACGTGGCCTTCCGCTCCACCAGCGGAGGGATCACGGTGCTCCGCGAGGACGACTACTTCCACAACCGGGCGGTGGAGTCGCTGAACGACACCTCGCACCTGAGCGGCTCATGAAGGGACCCGGCCGTTGTCGACGGGGGATGCGACAACGACCGGGCCGTGAAAAAACCTAACGGATGGTTACGAAGGGAACAACAGCACCACCGGCGCGTCAGCGGTCGAGCAGGACGAGGATCACAGCGACGTCGAACACCGCCACGGTGAGCATGGTGAACCAGGTGCTGACGAGGCTCCAGTGACCTGCGAGAGGGACGAGAACCGCGGCCGTCGCGCCCACGCCGGCCACCGTGCCGAGGACCATCCAGGCGGGTTCGTCGGCCGCGAAGGCGACCGCCACCACGCCCAGCAGCGAGAGCAGCGCCAGCCCGGTCGCGACGGTGTCGCGCAGCCAGTCCCCCAGGAGCTCGAGGAGGGTCATCGGACCTGCCCCCGGAGCTGAGGGCCGTACCTCTCGGCCATCCGGGCGACATGGCTGCGGGCCAGGTCGACGTCGGGCGACGTGCCGTCGAAGACCTCGGCCCAGGTGGTCGCCCCGCCCTGCACCCGCTCGGCCAACGTGCGCATGTCGGCCCCGAGCGCGCCACTGAGGGCCTGGCGTTGGAGGGCGGCCGTCTCGTCCGTACGGCGCCGGGCACGCGCCGCGTCGAGGGCCAGGCGGAGCGCCCCGAGCGCCTCGCGCAGCTCGGCGTGGGCAGCGTCCACGCGGGCGGTCATCAGGTGCCCACCAGCGACACGGGGGCCGGCGGCAACGCCTCGGCGGTGAAGCAGTCGGCCGCCAGCACGAAGGAGTCCTTCACCACGAGCAGGAAGTTCCAGAACACCGTCAGCACCTTGCGGGCGTCGTTGGCGAGGCGCACCGCGTCGCGGACCTTGTCGACCAGCTGCACCTGCCCGTAGATCGGCACCGACGCCAGGGTCAGCCCGGCGAGCACGATGCTGACGATCTCCTTGACCACGTCGACGACCAGCTGGGCCACGTCGACGGCTTGGTCGATCACGTCGTGCAGGTGGGCGGCGACCCGGGCGAGACCGTCGCTCTGCGTCCTGAGGGCGCCGGTCCACGCGTCGGCGTGGCCACGGGACGCCTCGGCGGCGGACCCTTCCCAGGTCGCCGCGACGGCGACCGCGCCGTGGGCGAGGTTGCGACGTACCGCGGCCACCGAGGCCGCCGAGTGCTCCCACACCGAGGCCTGGGTGGACGCCTTGCCCACGTCTCCGGCCACCCAGTCGGTGATCTCGCGGCGCAGGTCGGGACCACCCAGGTCCCTGACCAGCGCGCAGGCCTGGTCGGCGACCCAGCCGAACGTCACCTCGGGCAGCACCTCGCCGCCGCACGTCGGACCCGGTGGCGCGGTGGTCTCCACGTCGCGGAAGGCGGGACCGGCGGACTCGTCGTCGGCGATCGCGGCGCCGGCCCCGAACCTCTGGGCGACCCGGGCGTCGGTACGGGCGTAGCGCCGCGCCACGTGCCGCAGCCCCGCCCGCGTGCCCACCAGCCGGGTGGAGTCGGCCTCGAGGGTCTCGCGGACCCGCAGCACCAGGTGCTCGTAGTCCGGGGTGATCAGCGACAGGATCCGGCCGAAGTCGCCGTCGGGCACGAACGTCGCCACGTAGTCGGCCAGCGACGCGCAGGCCTCCCCGGCCCGGCCGACCTGGTCGGCGTACCCCCGCAGGTCTGCGAGCTCGACCCTCAGCTGTCCGTCCATGGGCAGGGCGTGCCCGGGCGGCGTACGGGCGAAACCAGGCCTCCGCGAGCCTGTGGATCACCGCCTGGTGGGCGTGCTCAGCTGCGCAGGGTGACCTGTCGGTTGGCCAGGCCGGCGCGCGCCGAGCGCTCCTCGCCGGTCAGCGGCGAGCCGTCCGCGAGGGCCTCGGCCAGGTCGGCGGCGAACCGCTCGGCGGGCTCCTCGAGCGCCTCGGCGCCGGTGCCGACGGGCAGGTCCCAGACCGGGACGAGCAGTCCGTGGGCGCGGAACATCCCGACGAGCCGGGACTCGTCGGCGATCTTGTCGCGGCCGGCGGAGTGCAGCCGCGCGAGGGCGTCGAGGAGCTCGGCCTCGGGCTCGGGCATGACCCAGCGCAGGTGCTCCTTGGTGCCGACGTTGGTCCAGTACGCCGCCTCGACGGTCGTCAGCCGGGCCGACGGCGAGGCCGCGGCGTTCGCCTGCTCGAGCGCGGCGGCCGTGGCCGGGTCGTCGGCCGCGTCGGCCACCCAGAAGCCGAAGCCGTCGTGCACCGTGACGTCCAGGCGGTCGTTGGTGACCAGGTCCTGCAGCCGGGGCCCGGGGCCGGGCGGGTCGGTGAGCCCGACGATGCCGGGCTCGGCGCCCTCGCCGGCCAGCGCGAGCGCCTGGGTGAGGACGGCCGCCAGGTCGCGGGACGGGTCGCCGAACTGGTGCTGCACCTGCAGCCCGAGCCACACCTCGCCGTCCTCGCGCAGCATGGCCGGCGCGGCCATCGGGAGCAGCGTGCACAGGGTGACCGCGCGGTCCGTGCCGTCGATCGTCAGCGGTGCCGTGGCCGACGGGACCAGCTCGCGCAGGGCGACGAGGTCGCACTCGGACGGCAGGCCCTCGAACGGCCGGGCGACGTACGCGCCCACGCCACCCGCAGCGCCGTGGCAGCTCTTGTACCGCTTGCCCGACCCGCACGGGCACGGCTGGCGCGGGCCGACCTCCCCCTCGGCGAGGGGAGCGGACGGCGGGCGCTGCTTGGTACGGGACTTCTTGGCCATGCGGGCCAACCTATCGAGGCGCCGCACCCCGATTCGTCTGCGCCCCCGAGCGAGAGAACTCGCATGGATCCGCAGACGAATCGGTGTTCAGTCGCCGCCGTCGAGGAGGTCGAGGACGAACCGGGGGCGGTCGGTGATGACGGCCTGGACCCCGAGGTCGAGGCAGGTACGCAGGTCGCCCTCGGTGTTGACCGTCCACACGTGGATCTCGCGGCCGGAGTCGGCCAGCCGGCGCGCGAACGCCGGGTGCTTGCGGAGGGTGGCGATGCCGGGGCCGACGATCCAGTCGTCGTCGACGAGCGGGCGGAGCACCGGCCAGTGGCGCGCGTGCTCGACGAGCATCACCACGCGCAGCGCGGGGGCGAGGCGTCGGACGCGCTGGAGGGCGACGTACGAGAAGCTCATCACCCGCACCGGCGCACCGGCCTCGTGCCACCCGAACTCCGTCAGCATCTCGACGAGCTTGCGCTCCACCAGCCCGGCGTAGCGCGTCGGGTGCTTGGTCTCGATCGCCAGCTCGACGCGTCGGTCGTAGCCCGCCACGGTCTCCAGCAGCCGGCGGAGGGTGAGGACGCCGTCCCGGTCGGGGTCGCGGTCGGGCGCCTCGTCGTCGAGGTCGGCCCACGGGTTCTTCCACGCCGCGAAGTCGAGCTCGCTCAGGTCGGCCAGCTCCATGGTGGACACGGCCGCCTTGCGGCTGGCGATCCGGCGCAGGTCGCGGTCGTGCACGCACACCAGGTGCCCGTCCGCCGTCAGCCGGACGTCGCACTCCAGCGCCTCGGCACCCTGCTCGAGGGCCTTGATGTAGGCACCCAGGGTGTGCTCGGCGTTCTCGTGGCTGGCGCCGCGGTGGGCGACGACCTGGGGCCGCATGCCGACAGTCTGGCAGGCTGGCGCCGTGGAGAAGCGCGACCGGCCGGAGGTCCCGGCCGTGATGGTGCGCCGCATCCGCCGCGTGCTGGCGGCACTGCCCGAGTGCCACGAGGAGACCGCCTGGGTCGGGACGCGCTGGCAGGTGGGCCATTCATCGGGCGGGGCGACGGTCGCCCACGTCTTCGGCGGCGAGGACCAGCTGTTCCGCGTCGTGTTCCGGGCCGAGCCCGACGAGGTGATCGCGCTGCAGCACCTCGGCCCTCCGTACTTCCGCTCCGGCTGGGGACGCAACGTGGTCGGCATGCTGCTCGACGACGACACCGACTGGGACGAGCTGGCCGAGCTGCTCACCGACTCGTACTGCGTGCAGGCGCCGCGGGAGCTGGCCGCGCGGGTTCCGCGGCCCGGCTGAGCGGCGTACGCTCCTGCCACGGCCAGGGCAGCCGGCCGCCTGCACCCGGAGCGATCCGGGACGGTGAATGCCCGTCGTACCAGCCGAACCACCCGTCCGTGATGCGCCTGTCGCTCCTGTCCAGGCGGACCACAGCAACGCAGGCCCTGTACTCGTCCGCCGGGGAAGAGCAGCGTCATGTCGACCGACCACAAGCAGCAGGCCAAGCGCCTGCGTACCTCCCTCGCCGAGCGCGGCGTCGAGGTCACCCACAGCGAGGCCCTCGAGCTCGTCGCGCACCAGTACGGCGCCCGCGACTGGAACACCCTGGCCGCCGCTCACGCGGAGGTCTCACCCCCACGCGCCGGCGGGTTCGGCCCCGTCATCCCGGTGCTCCGGATCTTCGACGTGGACAAGGCGCGTGAGTTCTACACGGACTTCCTCGGCTTCAGCATCGACTGGGAGCACACCTTCGACGACCATGCGCCGGTGTACCTGCAGGCCAGCCGCGGTGGCGCCGTGCTGCACCTCAGCGAGCACCACGGCGACGCCAGCCCGGGCGCCACGGCGCGGGTCATCGTCGACGACGTGCACGGGCTGCACGCCGAGCTGCACCAGCGCGACTACCGCTACGCCAAGCCGGGCCTCGAGCAGATGCCCTGGGGCCGCGAGGTCACGGTCCTCGACCCGTTCGCCAACCGCATCGTCTTCCACCAGCCGGCCGAGGACGCCGACGCGGAGCACCCGGACGGCGGCGGTGAGGCGGCCGGCCCGATCGAGCACGAGTACGTCGTCGCGTGCTCGCCCGAGCACGCGTTCGGCGTCTACACCGCGGAGATCGGCACCTGGTGGCCCGACGGCTACTCCCCGCCCGGCAAGCAGGACGTGGTGATCGAACCCGGTGTCGGGGGCGCCTGCACGATGCTGCTGGCCGACGGGTCGGCGTACCGCTGGGGCACCGTCACCGCCTGGGAGCCGGGCCACTTCGGGATGGACTTCACCCTCGCGCAGGACCCGGACCACCCGAGCCGGATCGACGTGCGGTTCGACGCCGACGGAGAGGGCACGCGGATGCGCTTCAGCCACGGAGGCTGGACGGCCGGGAACGTGGCCGGCCGGGCGCGGTTCAGCGAGTGGCCGATCATCCTGGAGCGGTTCGTCGCGCGGGCGGAGGGCCGGCCGCTTGTGACTGACGGGAGCTGACGATGCGTGGGCGGCCGGGAACGTCGCCGGGCGGGCGAGGCAGCGAGGGCCGATGACCCGGACCGGTCGTCGGCCGGGCGGAGGGCCGGGTTGCTGACTGACGGTGAGCTGACGCTGCGACGTGCGGTCCCCGGTGACGCGGCCGATGTCGCGGAGGTCTACAACGAGGCCGACGTCCGGCACTGGATGCTCTGGGAGCCCGAGCACGTCGACGAGGCCGAGGCGCTCGCCAACATCGCCCGCTCGGAGGAGTCGTGGGCCGACGGCTCGTGGGCGCCGTTCCGCGTCGTCCTCGACGGTCACGTCGTCGGCGGGGTGAACCTGCACTTCCTCGAGTACGACACCGCCGAGCTGTCCTACTTCCTGCGGGCGTCCGCACGCGGCCGGGGGCTGGCCACACGGGCGGTCCTGCTGGCCACCGACTACGGGTTCCGCGAGCGCGGGACCCAGCGGGTGTTCGCGCGGGTGGACGTCGAGAACGTCGGCTCCCAGGCCGTGGTGCAGCGGGCCGGGTTCGCCTTCGAGGGCGTCGAGCGCCGCTCGGCGGCGTACCCCGCCGGCCGCCGCTTCGACTCGCGCGTCTACGCGATGCTGCCGGCCGACCGGGTGGCGACCCGGCCCGCCACCGAGGCCGACGTCGACTTCCTCACCGACGCAGCGATGGCGGCCACCGAGGACCAGGGCCGCTTCCCCGCCGACCTCGACCGGGCGGAGTACCGCGCCGGCTTCCGCGAGTGGACGCTCGAGCAGGTGCGCGGCCAGGTCCCGGACAGCACCACGTCGGTCGTCACGGCGTACGGCGCGGACGTCGGCCGGCTCCGGGTCGTGCGCACCGACGGGCTCGTCGAGCTGTCCGGGCTCCAGCTGCTGCCGGCGCACCAGGGTCGCGGCCTCGGCACCCGGGTCGTCCGCGACCTGATGGCCGAGGCGGCGGCGTCGGGCCGCGCGTTCGGGCTGTCCGTCGAGAAGGACAACCCACGCGCCCGGGCGCTGTACGAGCGGCTCGGGCTCGTGGTCGTCGGCGAGGACGGCGACGAGCACGTCATGCGGCTGCCCATAACTGGCCTAGCCTGCGAGCATGAGTGCGCCGCACCTGACGCCGGACGAGTTCCGCGAGCAGGGCCACCGGGTCGTGGACTGGATCGCCGACTACTGGGAGTCCGTCGACGGCCTGCCCGTCCTCGCCCAGGTGCAGCCGGGCGACGTGACGGCGTCCCTGCCGACGGCGCTGCCCGAACGCCCCGAGCCGCTCGAGGCGGTGCTGGCGGACCTGGACCAGCACCTCGTCCCCGGCCTCACGCACTGGCAGCACCCGCGCTTCTTCGCGTACTTCCCGGCGAACTCCTCACCCGCCGGCGTGCTGGGCGACCTGCTCTCCAGCGGCATCGGCGCCCAGGGGATGTTGTGGGCGACCAGCCCGGCCGCGACCGAGCTCGAGCAGGTCGTCCTCGACCAGCTCCGCCAGGCGCTCGGCCTGCCGGACTCGTTCGCCCGGGACGGCCTGGGCGGTGGCGTCATCCAGGACACCGCCTCCACCGCGACGTTCACCGCCGTCCTGGCCGCGCTGCACCGGGCGACCGGTGGTGCGGCCCGTCGCGACGGCGTACCGGCCGGGGCCTTCGCGATCTACGGCTCCACCCAGGCCCACTCGTCGCTGCTCAAGGCCGCGATGATGAGCGGCCTCGGCGAGAGCGCCGTCCGCTCGATCGCCGTCGACCCGGAGACGCAGGCCATGGACGTCGCGGCCCTGCGCGAGGCGATGGCCACCGACGTGGCTGCCGGCGTCCGGCCGGTGCTGGTGCAGTCGGCGGTCGGTACGACGTCCACGGGCGCCGTCGACCCCACGGCGGCCATCGCCGTGGTCGCGCAGGAGCACGGCGCCTGGCTGCACGTCGACGCCGCGTGGGCGGGGGTCGCCGCGGTCTGTCCCGAGCACCGCTGGATCCACGACGGCGTCGAGCACGCCGACTCCTACGTCACCAACCCGCACAAGTGGCTGCTGACGACGTTCGACTGCAGCGCCTTCTGGGTACGCGACCGCGCCGCCCTGCTCGGGGCGCTGTCGATCCTGCCCGAGTACCTGCGCAACCCGGCGAGCGAGTCCGGTGCCGTCGTCGACTACCGCGACTGGCACCCGCAGCTGGGGCGCCGGTTCCGCGCGCTGAAGCTGTGGACCGTGCTGCGGACGTACGGGCTGTCGGGGTTGCGGGCGCACATCGAGACCGGGGTCGCCCAGGCCCAGCGGTTCGCCGAGCTCGTCCGCGCCGACGACCGGTTCGAGATCGTCACCGAGCCGGTGCTCGGGCTGGTGGTGTTCCGCGTGGTCGGGGACGACGAGCGGACGATGGCCCTGATGGAGGCGATCAACGCGTCGGGGACGGCGTACCTCTCGCACACGAAGGTCGAGGGTCGCGCCGCGCTGCGGCTGGCCACCGGGTCGTGGCGCACCACCGACGCCGACATCGACCGGACGTGGGAGGCGCTGGTGGGCGCCCTGCCGGCTACTTGAGGCGGACGAGCAGCTGGCCGTTCTCGAGCTGCTTGGTCTCGAGGATGTCGGCGCGCGACTCGACGAAGGCGCGGAACGACGTGTAGCCCAGCGCCTTCTCCTTGAACTCCGGAGCCATGCGCTGCATCTGGCTCTTCACGCTCGAGCTGTGCACCCACTCGTCGTCGCTCTTCTGCAGGCCGACCCGGGCCGCTCGGACGAGCAGGGCCGTCGCGTCGGTCTGCTCGACGGGCTCGGCGGACTCGACCGGCGCGACGGGCTCGACGGGCTCCGGGGTGGTCGTCTTCTTGGCCGCGGACTTCTTCGCCGACGACTTCCGGGTCGTCCCCGTGGTCTTCTTGGCGGCCTCGACCGGCGGCGGGAGCCGCTGCGGGCTCAGTCCGGGCAGGGCCTCGTAGCTCTGGAACTCGTCGCAGGCGTTGACGAGCGCCCGGCTGGTCGAGCCGGCGACCCCGATGCCGACCACGAACCGGCCCAGCCTCTTGCAACGCTGGGCGAGCGGCACGTAGTCGGAGTCGCCGGCGACGAGGGTGACGTGCGTGATGTCGCGGTGGTTGGACAGGTCCTCGACGGCGTCGACGGCGAGCCGGATGTCGGCGCCGTTCTTGGTGCCGGCCGCCGCGAACAGCTGGACCAGGTCGACCGCGCGGTCGACGAGCGCCTTCTTGTAGGCGGCGTTCGCGGGCACCGACCAGTCGGCGTACGCCCGGGTCATGGCGACGACTCCGAACGACGCGGCGTAGTCGATGATCGCGCCGAGGTCCACCTCGGCCTGGGCGAGCTTCACGTCGACCGGGTCGGCCGAGGTCAGGTCGGGCCGGTGGTGGCGGGCCTCGTCCTTGCGCCAGGCACCGTCGCCGTGGAGGTTGTCGTAGCGGGAGATGACCACGTTGTCGAAGTCGATGTACACCGCTACTCGGTCCGTCACGAGACGACCCTAGTCGCCGGGAAGGGTCAGTCGTTCCAGGCGTCGCAGGGCGAGCTCGCAGACCGCGAGGTACGCCGGCGCCCACCACGGCACCCCGAACGTCACGCGAGCACCCGCCCCGACCGCCTCGACCCGGTGCGAGGTCGCCGGCACCCCCGCCACCCGCCAGGACCAGCGGTGGCCCTCCACGAAGTCCGTGACGCGGAAGGGCAGCGGGACGCCGATCGGCGGCACCACCATCCCGGTGCTGCCCTCGTGGATGCGGCCGCCGCTGTGGTCGAGCCGGACCTGGCTGACCGTCGGCCCCCAGCGCGGCCAGTTCTCGACCTCGACCAGCAGTCGCCACACCTCGTCCGGAGGTGCGGCCAGCGTGCGCGACACCGAGAAGAGCGGGGACATGGGGTCGATGCTGCCCGATGGCTGAGCCTGCGGCGCCCGCCTCGGCCAGGATGGTCACCATGCGGATCGCCGTCTTCCTGGGTTCGTCCCCCGGTCCGGACCACCACCGAGCGGCGGCCGCCGGGCTGGGGCGCGCGATCGCGGAGGCCGGGCACGGACTCGTGTACGGCGGCGCGCACGTGGGGCTGATGGGCGTGCTCGCCGACGCGGCACTGGCGGCCGGCGGCGAGGTGGTGGGCGTGCTGCCGCAGAACCTCGTCGAGCGCGAGGTCGGTCACTCCGGCCTGACGCGGCTCGAGCTCGTCGGCAGCATGCACGAGCGCAAGGCCAGGATGGCCGACCTCGCCGATGCGTTCGTCGCGTTGCCGGGCGGTACGGGCACGCTCGACGAGCTGATCGAGATCATGACCTGGTCCCAGCTGGGGCTGCACGCGAAGCCGGTGGCGCTGTACGACGTCGACGAGTTCTGGGGGCCGTTCCTCGCCCTCCTCGACCACATGGTCGCCAGCGGCTACGCACCGGCGTCGGCCCGGACGAACCTGCGCGTGGTCACCTCG
Source organism: uncultured Actinomycetota bacterium (assembly GCA_963839565.1). Lineage (GTDB taxonomy): Bacteria > Actinomycetota > Actinomycetes > Propionibacteriales > Nocardioidaceae > Nocardioides. The sequence goes on from CAWIVR010000007.1 coordinate 371,114, forward strand.
CCGCAGGACCTGCTCGCGGGCCTCGTGACGGGCACAGCGGACACCGCCCTAGCTCACCACCACGGCGAGCGCGGCCGGGCCGGCGCCGGGGAGGACGAGGTGGTCATCCTCGACGACCGGCCACTCCCCGACGATCGAGGAGACACCACGGACGTCGGGCCCCAGGGCGCGCAGCGGCACGCGGGTGGGCAAGGTCGGCGCGCGGGTCAGGTGCACGAGCACCGTCTGCTCGGGGTGCTCGCGGAGGTACGTCATCGAGTCGCCGTCGGCCCCCAGCCAGCGCAGCCCGCCGCGGCGCAGGGCGACGTGCTCACGCCGTACGGCGATCCAGGTGCGGTAGGCCTCGAGCGTCCGGTCGTCCCACTCGTCGCGCCGCCGCCAGGGGAACGGCGTGCGGGCGTGCTCGCCGTCGACGCCGGTCAGCCCGATCTCGTCGCCGGCGAAGACCACCGGGACGCCGGGCATCGTCATCTGGAGGGCGACCCCGACGAGGTGGCGGTCGCGGCCGAGGCCGTCGAGGTCCACCCACCCGTCGGTGCCGCCGCCGACGACCGTGCGGAAGCGGGCGACGTCGTGGGAGTCGAGGTGCATCGTCGAGCCGGTGAACGACTGCCACGGCATCGCGGCGTGCACGTCACGCATCGTCGCCACCACGGCCTCGGCCGGCAGCCGCGGCACGTCGACGGGCAGGCCCATGAAGTCGACGCCCGACGGACCGGACAGCCAGCACCACGCCGGCCGGGTGAACCCCGAGTAGTCCATGGTCCCGTGCCAGCCGGTGCCGTCGAGGTCGAGGCTGGCGTCGTGGGCGTGCTCGGCGAGCAGCCAGCCGTCCGGCCGCGTCTCCTCGACCGTACGGCGCACGGTCCGGGCGACCTGGTGGGCGAGGTCCTCCGCCGCGAGCCGTCCGGTCATGTTGGCCACGTCGACCCGCCAGCCGTCCAGGCCCTCGCGCAGCCAGTGGGCCACGACCGAGTCCGGGCCGTCGTACAGCCGCCGGGCCAGCTCGACCGACCGGTGGTCGAGCTTGGGCAGGTGCAGGTGGCCGAGCCAGGACGCGTAGCTGTCGCCGTCGAAGAGGTAGAACTCGCGCTCGAGGTTGCCCTCGTCGGCCCGCGCCAGCGCGAACCAGTCGTGGCCGGAGCCGGTGTGGTTGGTGGTCAGGTCGCCCACGACCCGGAGGCCCGCACCGTGGGCCGCGTCCAGCAGCGCCGAGAGCGCGGCGTCGCCGCCGAGCAGCGGGTCCACCCGGTCGAAGGAGACGGCGTCGTAGCGGTGGTTGGAGCGGGCCTCGAAGACCGGCGTCAGGTAGAGCAGCGTCGCGCCGAGGTCGGTCAGGTGGTCGAGCCGCTCGCGGACCCCGTCGAGCGTGCCGCCGTAGAGCTGGGTGCTCGTCGTCCGCCCGCGGTGGACCACGGGGTCGTCCCAGTCGGCCGGCGTCGCCCAGTCGGGGGCCGGCAGCCCGGTCGCGGTGCGCTCGAACCGGTCGGGGAAGACCTGGTAGCCGACCTGGTCGGGGACCCAGTCGGGCATCCGGTGCTCGGTGCTGACCCGGAAGTCGTGGGCGTCGGTGACGTCGCGCCGGTGCACGCCGGAGCCGTTGAGCCAGCGCGGGTGCGACCGACCCTCGGCGAGCAGGAAGCGGTACGACGTCAGGGGGTTGTGCACGTCGAGGTCGGCCACCCACCAGGCCCCCGCGTCGTCCGCGCTCTCCCGCTCGGCCTCGACGAACACCGGCTCGCCGTCGCGGACCGAGCGCAGGACGACGTGGTCCACGACCGGCTCCTGCGGGACGTGGGGAACCCGTACCCGGACGGGGATGCGCCGTCCGAGCACGGGTGGTTCGGGGCGGTACAGCGGGGACCCGTCGTGGTGCGGGTCCCACGGCCGCGGCACGACGGGTCCCCTGTCCGGGTCAGCCGTTGTCGGGGCGTCCGACGTCAGCCGCGGATCGCCTCGCTCGTCTCGGCGTCGAAGTAGTGCACCCGCTCCACGTCGACCAGGATCTCGATGTCGTCGCCCATCCGCACGCGCGAGCGGGGCGCGAAGGACGCCACCCAGCGCACGCCCTTGTCGGCGATGATGTGCAGCTCTCCTTCGGCGTGGTCCTCGGCCACCAGCTTGGTGTCCTCGGTGACGACGGCCTCCCCGGGAAAGGTGAAGTGCACGACGATCTCCGAGCCCAGCGCCTCGGTGAGGTTGACCGTGCCCTTGATGGTGCTGCCGGGAGGGCCCGGCCGGAGCGTGGCGTCCTCCATGTCCTCGCTGCGCACGCCGAGCGCGACCGTACGGCCGGCGTAGCTCTTCAGGCCGGGCCTGTCGGCCAGCACCGACGCGGGAATCGCCAGCTTCGAGCCGCCGAACTCCAGCTCCAGACCTTCACCGGCCTGGTTGATCTTGGCGGTGACCAGGTTCATCGGCGGCGAGCCGACGAACTGGGCGACGAAGATGTTGTTGGGCGTGTCATAGCAGTCGCCCGGCGTGCCGAGCTGCTGCAGGAGGCCGGCCTTGAGGACGGCCATCCGGTCGCCCATCGTCATCGCCTCGGTCTGGTCGTGCGTGACGTAGAGGGTCGTGGTGTTCAGGGCCCGGACCACGGCCGAGATCTCCGCGCGCATCTGCACCCGCAGCTTCGCGTCGAGGTTGGAGAGCGGCTCGTCCATGAGGAAGACCTGCGGCTCGCGGACGATCGAGCGGCCCATCGCCACCCGCTGGCGCTGACCACCGGACAGCTGCTTCGGCTTGCTGTCCAGCAGGCGGGTCAGCTCCAGCATCTCGGCGGCCTTGTTGACCCGCTCCTTGATCTGGTCCTTCGGCATGTTGCGCAGCTTCAGGCCGTAGGCCATGTTGTCGGCCACGCTCATGTGCGGGTAGAGCGCGTAGGACTGGAAGACCATGGCGATGTCGCGGCCCTGCGGGTCGACGTCGTTGACGCGCCGGCCGCCGATGCGCAGCTCGCCGGTCGGAGATGTCCTCGAGACCGGCCACCATGCGCAGGGCCGTCGACTTGCCGCACCCCGAGGGACCGACCATGACCAGGAACTCGCCGTCGTCCACCTCGATCGAGAGGTCCTGCACGGCGTGGAAGCCGTTCTCGTACACCTTGTTGATCTTGTCCAGCTCGACGGTTGCCATCTGTGCTCCCTATGAAATGGGCTTCCCAAGAATGGGTTGGGCGTCAGCCCTTGACGGCACCGGCGGTGAGACCGGTGACCAACGACTTCTGGACCAGCAGGAACAGAGCGAACAGAGGGATCGCCATCATCACGCCGCCGGCGGCCATCAGCCCCCACTCCTGGAGCTGCGGGTTGGAGACCAGGCCGTTCAGGCCGACGGCGGCCGTGGTGTTCTGCTGGTCGGGCAGGGTCACCTGCGCGATGGGCAGCTCGTTGAAGGTCGCCTGGAAGCTGACGAAGGACACCACCACCAGGATCGGCAGGGACAGCCTCATGATCAGGTCGAAGAAGATCCGGAAGTGGCCGGCCCCGTCGATGCGGGCCGACTCGTCGAGGTCGATCGGGATGGTGTCGAAGTAGCCCTTCATCAGGAACGTGTTCACGCCGAGGGCGCCGCCGAGGTAGATCAGCAACGTGCCCCAGATCGACCCGAGACCGAACGTCGGGAACACGTCGAGGATGCGGTCCAGCAGGAAGTAGACGGCGGTGATCGCCAGCACGGCCGGGAACATCTGGACCAGCATCAGCCCGAGCAGGCCCAGACGGCGGCCCGAGAAGCGCATCCGGCTGAAGGCGTACGCCGCGCACGCGCCCATCAGCAGGGCAGCCACGGAGTTCACCGTGGCGAGGATGAAGGTGTTCTTGATCCAGGTCACGAAGGGGTACTGGTCACTGGTCAGCAGCGTCTGGTAGTTGCTGAAGTCGAGCTTGTGCGGCACCAGGCAGCTGAGCGCCTGGAACCCGCTGAGGTCCGGCGAACAGGCCGAGGTCAGCGTCTTGCCCCCGGAGAACGAGAGGGTGACCACGTAGAACACCGGGAACAGTGCCCAGACGATCATGACGACGGCGACGACGTGCCGCCAGCCGACCAGACGCATCCAGCGCCCGAAGGGCATCCGCTGGGTCTTCAGGTCACCGGCCGCGGAGTGCTTCGGGGGGGTGGCGACGGGCTCGGTGGTAGCGGTCATTGTCCGATCTCCTCCAGCTGCCTGGTCAGGCGGAACCCATAGGCCGACACGGTCCCGACGATGACGAAGATGAGCATCGCGATGGCCGAGGCCAGGCCGAGCTGCTGGGGCGAGCCGAAGGCCTGGCGGTACGTCCAGTTGATGAGCAGGTCGGTGGACCCGCCCTCCTGCAGGCTGCCGGGGAACGGCCCGCCCGCGGTCAACAGCTCGATCAGCGTGTAGTTGTTGAAGGCGAACGCGAACGTGGTGACGAGGAGGGGTGCCGTCGCCACCAGAAGCAGGGGCAGCACCACGGTCCGGAAGGCGTACCTCCCGGAGGCGCCGTCGACGAAGGCAGCCTCCTTCAGGTCGTTCGGGATCGAGGTGAGCGCTCCGGAGCAGACCAGGAAGAAGTACGGGAAGCTGCACCACAGGTTGACCATCAGCACGGAGAACCTGGCGAGGTTGGGCTCGGTCAGCCAGGGGACGTCGGCGCCCGAGCACCTGGTTGATGAAGCCGAAGTCGGTGTTGAGCATCGCCTTCCAGACCAGCGCGCTCAGGACGAACGGGATTCCGAACGGAACGATCAACAGCAGCCGGTAGATGCCCTGGCCGCGCATCCGGCGGTCGTTGAGCACCAACGCCAGGATCAGGCCGAGCGAGAAGTTGAGGAAGGTCGTGACGATGGCGAAGAAGAAGGTCCAGGCGGTGATCGGAAGGAACCGCGAGCGCAACGTCTCGTCGGTGAACAGCTTGGTGTAGTTGGCGAAGCCGACGTTGACGCGCCAGCCCGGCTGCAGCCGCTCATCGGTGGCGCTGTTGATGAAGTTGCCCTCTGTCTCGTCTGCCTCGTAGACGACGCCCTCCTCGGTCGTGGAGACCATGGCGTCCTGCTCCTCGTCGTACACGAAGCCTGCCTTGGCCAGCGAGGCCTGGGTGATCGACTTGGAGCGCAGGTAGGTGCCCGCGTCCTCGTCGAAGGGGACCTGCAGCTCCTTCCACTGCTTGTCGTAGTCGGGGTTCCCCGCCATGGTCCCCAGGTTGAGGGTCTGGTAGCCGCTGACACCGACGACCTGGTCGCCCTCCTTGACGAGGTCGGCGTCGTCGACCTCCGTGAGCCCCTCGTTGGTGCCGATGCTGGTCACGCCCGACTCGGGGTCGGTGACGAGCATCGAGACCGTGCCGTCCTTCTCGATCGGCACGCAGGGGTAGGACGGGCTGTCGGGCACCGGGACGACGTTCTGCGCCTGGATCGAGGTGATCGCCTCGTCCTTGTCGCCCAGGTGGTTGGACCCGTAGTTGGTGAACGAGGCGTAGCCGGTGAACACCATCGTGTAGATCTGGAACGCGACCAGGAACACCAGCCCCGGCAGCAGGTACTTCAGGGGCAGGGACCGCTTGGTGAAGTAGGCGAAGTTGACGGCGACGAACACCAGGACGAAGAACGCCGCGGCCAGCCACCATTCGTCCGACACCGTCTTGGCGAAGGAGATGATGAGCAGGGCGTCGACCAGCCCCACCAGGACGACCTTGATGAGCAGCTGGGTGGTCTTGGGGGAGCGGGAGGACGTGACGTCCTCCCGCTCCTCGACCGCCGTGTTCGACGACGACATGAGCGGCGATTCCTCCCGGCTCAGCCGATGTTGGCGTTCGCCTTGTTGATGGAGTCGGCGGCCTTCTCCATCGTCGTGGTCGGAGTCGTCCCCCTTCGCCACCTTGTACTCGGCGAGGCCGGCGTCGCCGAACACGTTGTCCATCTGCGGGAGGTTGGGCATCGGGTCGCCCGTGGCGCCGTAGTCACCGAACGCCTTGACGATCGGGTCGGCCGAGGCCTTCTCGTAGGACTCCAGCCAGGCCGGCGGACGCGGGTCGACCGCGAACATGCCGTCCATGAACTCGGTGGTCATCACCTCGTCGTTGAGGAACGTCGAGGCCAGCGTGGGGTTCTTGGCCTTGGCGGTCTGGAAGAAGGTCCGGACCCCCAGGAACGGCTTGGAGGTGTTCTCCGACCTTCCCAGTTCGGGACCGGGCACACCATCAGGTCGTCACCCAGGGCGTCGGTCTGTTCGGGGATCTGCCACGGGCCGGTGATGAAGTACGGCGACTTGCCGCCGGCGAACGTCTCGCGCGCGATGTCGTAGCTCACCGTGGGCTTGAAGATGCCCTCGTTGGTCAGCTGCTGGAGCCGCTCGGCGGCCTTGATGCCACCAGGCGAGCCGACGCCCAGGTCGTCGGGGTTGTAGGAGCCGTCGGCGTTGCGGGCGAAGGCGTAGCCGCCGTCGGCGGTGAAGAGCGGGTACCAGTGGTAGAAGTCGCCGGCCTCACCGATCTGCATGGCGATGCCGAGGCCGTCGGTGACCTTGCCCTCGCCGATCAGCTTCTTGGCGTTGGCGACCGCCTCGTCGAGCGTGGCCGGGCACTCGGGCGCAGAGCTTCTTGTTGGTGAGCATCGCGACGTTCTCGACCGCCCACGGGACGCCGTAGGTGTTGCCCTGGTACTGCATGGCCGCCACGGCCTGCTCGGCGAAGCTTGTCGGCGTTGCGCCGAGATGTCGACCGGCGCCAGGATGCCGTTGTCGACGAGCTCCGATCGCGTCGTGCGGGCCCTCGATAGATGTCCGGCACGTCGCCGGTGTCGTTGGCCCGGATCAGCGCCTCCTCGAGCTCGCCGCCGCCGTTGAACTTCTTGACCTCGCACGTGACGCCGTTGGCCTCGGCCCACGCCTTGCACAGCGGCTCGATCGCCTTGGCGGTGTTGGCCGAGTTGTCGGCCCAGACGACGAGCGTCGAGTCACCGCCGGCAGGCGCCGACGACTCGCTCTCTCCGTCGCCTTCCGCCGCGGGCGTCGACGAGTCGTCGCTGCCGCACGCGGTCAGCACGACCGCCAGCACGCTGAGCGCGATCCCGGCCCTGAGTGTCCGTCCCCTGGTCCTGCGCATGCGCATCCTCCAACCGTCCGTGGGACTTGCGAACTTGAAGGTGCAACCCGGCAGGTGTCCTGAGTCACACCACGGCGGACTTTAGCCCCCTGCTCACGCCCTGTCGAGACCTGGGGTCGGTCACTTTCCCGGACGTCCGCGATCGCCTGATTGGGTCCGGGGTGGAGAAATCGCAGGTGAGAGGCGTACAGTGCGCCGCTGACGGTACTCGCCGACGGTGGATGCGAGCCAACGGGCGCGCGTCCGTCGTCGTATGTATCGTTCAAGCGATTTCTTGCGTTCAGGCGTCCGTCGCGCCGGAGAAACCGAGGTCTGCGGCGAAGGGAGGCGAAGGTTCCTGTGGCGGCCGAGGCGCGGAGTTCCCTCAGCATCATCGACGTGGCCAAGCTGGCCGGCGTCTCGCGACAGACCGTCTCCAACGTCGTCAACGAGCGCGGCGGGTTCAGCGACGAGACGCGCGACAAGGTGCTGCGGGTCATCGCCGAGACCGGCTACAAGCCCAACCGCGCCGCGCGCCAGCTGCGCACCAACCGGTCCCGGCACATCGGCTTCCCCCTGCACACCGGGCACGTGGACCCGCGCAACCCCTTCACCTTGCTGTTCCTGAAGGCCGTCGCCGACGCGATCAAGCCGCTCGGCCACAGCCTCATCGTGTTCGCGTGTGGCGACGACGACCGCGAGACGTTCCGCTCCTGGGCCCGCAGCGGCGAGATCGACGGGTTCGTCTTCGACCGGGTGGTCCCCGGCGACTACCGGACCCGGGTGCTGGCCGAGCTGGGCGTGCCCTTCTCGGTGATGGGCCGCACCGGCGAGGCCGAGGCGCAGAGCTGGGTGGACACCGACAGCCGGTCGGGGATGATGAGCCTGGTCGACTACCTCGTCGGCCGGGGGCGTCGGCGGTTCGCGTTCGTCGACAACGGCGGTTCCGAGCCCTGGGTCGTCGACCGCGTCGCGGCCGCCGCCGAGCGGGTCGCCGAGCACGGTCTGGCGCTGCCCGAATCCATGGTGGTGCGAGGCGACTACGACGTCCTGGCGCGACGGTCTGGACAAGATGCTGAGCCGCCCGGACCGTCCCGACGCGGTGATCTGCGGCAGCGACGCCGTGGCTCTGCTCGCGGCCAGCCGGATCCGGGTGGCGGGGCTCGGCGTCGGCACCGATGTCGCGCGTGACCGGTTTCGACGGCGGGATGCAGGGCTGGCTCGTCGACCAGACGTTGACGACCGTGCGGATCCCGGCGGCCCGGGTCGCCGAGAAGCTGGTGGAGCGGCTGATGGCGCTCCTCGACGGCGCCCCGCCTCCCGAGCGCGGGCTGGTGCTGCCGACCGAGCTGGTGATCGGCAGCAGTGCGTAGGCACGCCCCTACGCGAGCAATGCCTCGCAGGTGAAGTCGCCCGTGTGCGGCACGTCGAGCGTGGTTCGCACCCCGGCGGAATCCATCGCCACCCGCTCCCCGTCGAGCCTGACCTCGGCAAGACGGGCGCCGTGGATCACGAGGCGCGACCCGGTCCGCGCGAAGTCGTCGAAGCCGCTGCCGGCGGCGGTGGTTGCCACGGTCAGCCGATCGCCCTCGCGTGAGACACGCACCGTGGTCCGGACGAGCGCACCGCTGTCGGCGGCGAGCGTGAGGCCGTCGTCCTCCTGCACCTCGGACACGTGGGTGCCGTCGACGTCGGGCACGAAGACGTGCAGCTCCAGCGTGAGCGGCCGGTGCCCCGACGTCGACGCCGGCGCTTCCGGCCACATCGGGACCACGCTGCCCGCGCGCGCGTAGAGAGGGATCCGGTCCATCGGTGTGCTCGCGATGACGAAACGCCCACCCGTGAGGACGGTGTCGTCGTACCAGTCCACCCAGCCGCCCGAGGGCAGGTACACCTGTCGCGCCGTCATGCCCGGCTCCATCACCGGTGCGACGAGCAGGTCCCGACCGAGGAGGTACTCGTCATCGAGATCGAGCACCGTCGCGTCGTCCTGGTGGTCGAAGACGAGCGGCCGCTGCACGGGCGCGCCGGTACGCGAGGACTCCAGGAACGCGCCGTACAGGTAGGGCAGCAGCCGGTATCGCAGCTCGATGGCCTCGCGGATCTGCGACTCGGCGGGCACGCCCCACGACCAGGCGTACTGGTCGACATTCCCGATCCCGGAGTGGTTGCGGAAGAAGGGCGTCAGGGCGCCGTACTGCGTCCACCGCACGCACAGCTCGGCATTCGCGTTACCCATGAAGCCGCCGACGTCGGCACCCACGAAGGGCTGACCGGACAAGCCGAGCCCACAGGCCATCGCGACCGAGAGGCGCAGGTGGTCCCACCTGGAGAAGTTGTCGCCCATCCAGTTGGCGGCGTACCGCTGGATCCCGGCGAAGCCTGCCCGCGACAGCACGAAGGTCCGCCGGTCGGGCGCCGCTGCGCGCAGGCCCTCGGTCGTGCCCATCGCCATCAGCAGGGCGTACTGGTTGTGCCACCGCTCGTGGCTGTCGCGGCCCCGGTCGAATCGCATGGCGAGGGGGTCGATGGAGCCGGTCGCCGGCTCGTTCATGTCGTTCCAGATCCCGGCCAGACCGGAGGCCACGTGGGCGGCGTTGAGCTCGCCCCACCAGGCGCGGCCCTCCTCGGTCGCGAAGTCGGGGAAGACCGTGTTGCCGGGCCAGACCTGACCGATGTAGTGGTCACCGCCCTCGGTGCGGCACAGCACGTCCCGCTCGAGCGCCTGGTCGTAGACCCAGTAGCCGGGGTCGTGCTTGACACCGGGATCGATGATCGTGACCACGCGGAATCCCTCGGCCGCAAGACGCGTCAGCATGCCGGCCGGGTCCGGGAACTTCTCCTGGTCCCACGTGAAGACGCGATAGCCGTCCATGTAGTCGATGTCGAGCCAGAGCGCATCGCAGGGCACCCGCCGGTCGCGGTGCTGCCTCGCCAGCGCCTCGACCGCCTCCTGGGTGTAGTCGAACCATCGGCACTGGTGGAAGCCCAGGGCCCACAGCGGCGGCGGGGCGGCCCTCCCCGTCAGGTCCGTGTACGCCTCGATGACATCGGGGAGCCGCGGCCCGGCGAAGACGTACTCGACGTACTGCCCGCCCGCGGCGTGGATGCGGTACTCCTCGGGCCGGGAGAAGTCGAAGTACGTGCGGTAGCCGTTGTCGAGGAACGACGAGCCCACGGCGCGGGTTCGGGTGTCGAGGTGATGGAAGAACGGGATCGACACGTAGTACGGGTCGAACTCCGTGCTCGAGCTCTGGGACCGCGGGTCGTCCTGGTCGAGCCCGGCCGTGAACTCGCCACTCAGCTCCGGGCTCAGGACGTCGAGGTTCCACATCGTGAAGTCGCGTCCCTTGCGATTGTGCCGGCCGGTCTTCTCTCCCAGGCCGTAGACCGCGTCCTCCTGGCGACACCGGCGGCGGACCGTGAACGCGTCGTTCAGGGTCGCGTAGGCCCACCACCGCCCGTCGTCGTCGACGGCTGTCTCGACGACCGACGACCCGTCAGGACGGTGCACGTCGATGCGGAACGGGTCCAGCCCGAGGGTGAGCTGCAGGCCACTCGTCCGCAGCCGGACGACACCCTCGCCGTACTCGACCTGATGCTCGACCGGCATGGCCATCGGGTCGACGCAGACGGCGTAGGTCGGCCGCTCGTCGAAGGAGCCGCCCCTGCTGATCCGGATCCGGACGACGTCGGCCGAGACGAGGTCGACCTGCAACCGTTCGCCGTGCAGGTCCGCCTCGAGGCCGCGGTCGGTCTCGCGGACCTCGTCGACCCGCTCGAAGCGGAGGTAGTGGTCGGTGGCGATCATCGATGACCCATGCACCCACGGTAGGACCGGCTCCACGGCGGTGTCAGGCGACGTCTCATCCCGGAGTCGTGGCCCGCTGCGGTGACACCCGGGTCGGACGGCCCCGCGAGGCTTGCCGTGTCTTGACAGTGGCTTCGCCGCCCACGGACAGTCGGCTGGAACCGACGATCCCGGAGGATCCATGGGAGAGCAGGGCACGGGCGAGCAGCCGGTGAGTCCCGCTCCACCCGCGGACTCAGATCCTGGCCGTCCTCGGCCTGGTGGCTGTCGGTGCCCTGGCGGCGTACCTCCTCCTCGGGGACGGGCAGCCCACGTCGAGCCCGTCTCGTGGAGATGCTGCGACCCCCGCGTCGGCATCGTCACCTCCGGAGGAGGTCGAGGTCCTGTCCGTGGAGACCATCACGCAGTCGCAGCCAACGGGGCGGTGGCGCGCGCAGGTCATCGGACGGTCTCAGCTGCTGCGCAGCGGCGTCCGCGTGCCGCTCGACTACCGACAGCAGCCGACCAGGTGGACCTTCACCAGTGACTCCTGCAGCGCGGACGGGTGCACGGGCACCGTGTCGAGCAGCAGTGGGCAGGACTTCCCCTACACCTGGGACGGGCGCGAGCTCGTGGTCGTCCGCCAGCTCACCGACGAGTCCGGCAAGCTCGCGTGCGCCGACGACTCGGGAGACTCCGTGCCGATCTCCGAGGGCGCCGCGACCCACACCTATCGCTACAGCTTCGGGTCCTTCGCGGGATCCGCGAACCAGCTGACGAGCAGGCTCGTCATCGAGATCTCCACCGAGTTCAGTGGCTCGTGCCAGGCCACCCCCGACGACCCGCTCACCTACGTCGAGGACCAGGTGCTCACGAAGCTCCCAGAGGGCTGAGCTCACCGCTCTGCTGCTGGCGGATCCGCTGGGGGCAGCACGCCCTTCGGTCGGCGTACCTGGTCGGTCACCGTGGACGCATGACGATCACATCGCTCGACGACGAGCTCACCCGGCAGCTGATGCACCAGCGCATCGTGGTCCTGGGTCAGGCCCTCGAGGAGGACAACGGCAACCGCCTGATGCACCAGCTGCTGCTGCTGTCGGCCGAGGACAAGCGCACCGACATCAGCCTCTGGATCAACTCCCCCGGCGGGTCCGTGTCGGCGATGCTCGCCATCCGCGACGTGATGCGGCTGATCCCCAACGACGTCGCCACCCTGGCGATGGGGATGGCGGCCAGCGCCGGGCAGTTCCTGCTGTCGGCCGGCGCCCCCGGCAAGCGGCACGCCCTGCCGCACGCGCGGATCCTGCTGCACCAGGGGTCGGCCGGTATCGGCGGCACCGCCATGGACATCGAGATCCAGGCCAAGGACCTGCGCTACACGCGCGACACCGTGCTCGCGCTGGTGGCCGAGGACACCGGCCAGTCGGTGGAGACGATCGAACGCGACTCACGACGGGACCGCTGGTTCAGCGCCGAGGAGGCGCGCGAGTACGGGTTCGTCGACCACGTCGTGGCGTCCGTCGACGACGTCGCACCGTCGGGCAACCGCCCGCTCGTGGGACTGGGCGTGGCCCGATGAGCACCTACACGATCCCGTACGTCGTCCAGCAGACGCCGCGGGGCGAGCGCACCGTCGACCTGTACTCCCGGCTGCTCTCGGACCGGATCATCTACCTCGGCACCGAGATCGACGACGGCGTCGCCAACGCGGTCATCGCCCAGCTGCTGCACCTGGCGTCCGAGGCGCCGTCGACGCCGATCAGCCTCTACATCAACTCCCCCGGCGGCTCGATCACCGCGATGCTGGCGATCTACGACGCGATGCAGTTCGTGTCGTCACCCGTCGAGACGACGTGCGTCGGCCAGGCCGCGTGGACGGCCGCCGTACTGCTGGCCGGCGGCGAGCCGGGCCGGCGCCAGATGCTGCCGCACGCCCGCGTCGTGCTGCACCAGCCGGCCATGTCGCAGCGCGGCACCATCCCCGACCTGATCGTCGAGGCCGACGAGGTGGCCAGGGTCCGGACGCTGCTCGAGGAGATCCTGGCCCACCACACCGGCCGGACCGCCGACCAGGTACGTGAGGACACCGACCGCGACCTCGTCCTCCCCGGCCAGGCCGCCGTCGACTACGGCATCGCCGACGCCGTCCTCACCTCCCAGGTGCCGATCGGGACGTGAGGCGGGTAGTCCCGTGCGTTTCCGGGGATCGAACGTCATTTCGCCCGGAGCATGCACGGGACTACCCCGCAAACGACCGGATGTCAGGCGGCGAGGCAGAGGGCGCCGTACGGCGCGGGGGTGCGGGCGGCGCGGACGGAGAGCTGGCGGACGGTGAGGTCCAGGGCGCCGGCGACGGCGGAGAGGATCTCGGAGGACGGGTCCTTGAGGCCGCGCTCGACCTCGGAGAGGTACTGGGTCGAGACGCCCGCCCGCTCCGCGACGTCGGCGAGGCGCTCGCCGCGGTCGAGGCGCTCGGTCCGCAGCTCGCGGCCGACGAGCTCGCGCCAGAGCGGCTCGGGCCGGTCGGTCGCCGGCGCCTCGCGCACGGGCTCGTGGTCGGGACGTCGCAGCGGCAGCACCTCACCCATGCGGCCACGGTAGGCCGGGCGGCGGCGGACGTCGCGCCGTTCTGCTCAGGGCTGAACGGTCGTGTGCCTGACCCGCCTACGCTGCTGATGCACACGACCCGACCCGACGGCGTGCTCAACGTCCGCGCAGGAACTGGCCGAAGTGCGGCACCGTGAACGCGACCCGGCCGCGCTCACCGGAGTACACGAGCCCCTTCTTGATCAGCCCGTCGCGTGCGGGTGACAGCGACTGCGGCTTGCGGCCGAGGTGGCGGGCCAGGTCGGCGGTGCTCACGGGGCCGTCCTCCGACGAGAGTCCGAGGTCGGCCATGGCCGTCATGTAGTCGCGCTCGGCCGGCGTGGCCCGCTCGTACCTCACCCCGAAGAAGCCGACGGCCAGCTCGGACTCGGCGTCCGGGGCCGCCGCGAGCACGTCGTCACGGGTGATCGGCGAGCCCGTCGCGACGTCCCACGTCGCCTTGCCGTAGGCCTGGACGAAGTACGGGTAGCCGCCGGTCAGCCGTTGCAGCTCGTCGAGGGCCGCGTCGTCGAAGTCGACGCCCTCGGAGTCGGCCGGCACGGTCAGCGCCCGGCGGCCGTCGGCCGGGGCGAGCCGGTCGACGACGACGTAGCGGAACAGCCGCTCGGCGTACGACTTCGACGCCGACAGCGCGACCGGCAGGTGCGGCAGGCCGGCGCCGACGATCAGCAGCGGCGCCCCCTGCTGGCTGATCTCGTGGCAGGCCCCGCAGATCGCGGCCAGCTCGTCGGTCGCGATGTCCTGCATCTCGTCGACGAAGAGCCCCACCCCGACCCCGAGGTCACCGGCCACGGCGGCGACGTCGGTGAACAGCTCGGTGAGGTCGAGCTCGAGGTCGCCGCTGTCGGCACGGCCCTTCGCGGCGGGTACGTCGACCGGTGGCGCCCAGCGCAGGCCCTTGCGATCCGCGACGCTCGTGCGCAGCGCGAAGCTCTTCACCACGCCGGCCACCTCGTCGACGCGGTCGGGGTCGCGGTGCCGGTGGCTGACCTCGCGGATGGCGGCGGTCACGGCCTGGGCGACCGGGATCCGGATGCTCTGGTCCGGCCGCGCCTCGATCTTGCCGGTCCCCCACGCCCGCTGGACGGCCTGGCCCCGCAGCGCGTTCAGGAGCACCGTCTTGCCGACGCCCCGCAGCCCGCTGAGCACCATGCTCCGCTCCGGGCGTCCGGCGGCCACGCGTTCGAGGGTCACCGCGAACTGCTGGAGCTCCCGGTCCCGACCCGCCAGCTCCGGCGGTCGCTGGCCGGCACCCGGGGCGTACGGGTTGCGGATCGGGTCCATGCTCGGACCGTATCGACCTCTCTAGGGCGATCCCTAGATTCAGCCAGCGTGGCGGCGAGCGAGCGTCGCGTCGTACGCCCGGTCGAGACCCTCGCGCAGCATGTCGATGAGGTCGGGCACCTCGTCGACGGCCAGCCGGAACGACCCGCTGCACACGTTGCCGTGCCACAGCGAGAGCACCACCAGCCCGGACTCGGTGTGCCACGAGACCCGCAGCGCCCGGTCGCCGCCGCGCGCGTCGAGGAACACCTGCCCCGTCTCCGGGAGCGGTCGCGCGGTGGCCATGCCCCCATCTTCCTCCTCAGGGCCCAGGCCTGTCACCGCCTAGACTGCGGGCGTGCCCGAGCTCCCGGAGGTGGAGGCGCTGGCCCTCGACCTCAAGGGCCGGCTCGCCGACCGTGCCATCGCCAAGGTCCACGTCGTCGCGATCAACGCCCTGAAGACCTTCGACCCGCCGGTGCAGGCGCTCGAGGGCACGCTCGTCGAGGACGTCACCCGCCACGGCAAGTTCCTCGACATCGAGACCTCGGGCCTGCACCTGATCCTGCACCTGGCCCGCGGCGGCTGGGTGCGCTGGCGCAACGACCTGCCGCCCGTACCTCCCCGCCCCAACCAGAAGTCCGGCCTCGCGGTGCGCGTCATCCTCGACGACGAGTCCGGCATGGACGTCACCGAGATGGGCACCAAGAAGCGGCTGGCCATGTACGTCGTCCGCCAACCGCTCGACGTCCCCGGCATCGCCAGCCTCGGGCCCGACCCGCTCGACGACGCGTTCACCATCGACGTGCTGAGCGCCATCCTCCAGAAGGCCGGCCGCTCGCAGATCAAGGGCGTGCTGCGCCACCAGGGCACCATCGCCGGGATCGGCAACGCCTACTCCGACGAGCTGCTGCACGCCGCGAAGATGTCGCCGTTCAAGCCGTCCAACAGCCTCTCCGACACCGAGCTGCAGACCCTGTACGACGCCATCCGCGGCGTGCTCGGCGACGCGGTCGAGCGCTCCCGCGGGCTCGCCGCCAGCGAGCTGAAGGGCGAGAAGAAGACCCACCTCGCCGTGCACGGGCGCACCGGCGAGAAGTGCCCGGTGTGCGGCGACACGGTCCGCGAGGTGTCGTTCGCCGACTCCTCGCTGCAGTACTGCCCCACCTGCCAGACCGGCGGCAAGCCGCTCGCCGACCGGCGCCTGTCGCGGCTGCTCAAGTAGCCGCTGGCTGCTGGGTCACTCGCTGGGCGACTCGCTCGGGGACAGCTGGCCCATGCACGTGTTGGTGATGTAGGTCGAGAGGGACTCCTGGTCCGTCTTCTCGGCCTCGGTGAGGTCGGCGGCCGCCTCTTGCATCTCGTCCTGCGTCGCGTCGTCCGGGATGGCCTGGATCTTCTCGATCGCGGTCTCGAAGGCGCGGCGGGCGTCCTCGGGCATGTCCTCGGGCGTACCGACCTCGCTCAGCTTGTCGGCGAGGTCCTTGGCGAGCGCGATCGCGTCCTCGTCGGAGATCTTCTCGCCGGCCTCCGAGGCCTGCTGGATCAGGTCGAGGAACGTCCCGCAGAACTCCTCGACGGAGGCGTTCGTGGGCGGGCCACCGGCGGAGCCGCCGTCGTCGGCCGCGGTCGACGAGTCGCTGCTGCCGCAGCCCACGAGGAGTCCGAGGACCAGGAACAGGGCGGCGACCAGTGGCGTGCGCTTCATGGGCTCAGCCTGCCCGATGGTGCCAACCGGGACGCAATCCGGGCGGGGGTCAGCCGGCGTCGTCGGTCGGGAACAGCTGGTCGGCGCACTTCGACGCGATGTACTGCGAGAGCGCGGTCGAGTACGTCTGCTCCTCCTCGGTCAGCTGCTGGGCCTTCTCGACCTCGTCCTTGGTCGCGTCGTCCGGGAGCTCGGCGAGCTTCTCGACGACGAGCTCGAAGCCCTTGCGTGCGTCCTCCGGCATGTCCTCGGGCGTCCCCGCCTCGCGCAGCTTGTCGGCCGTCTCCTTGGCCAGCCGGACGGCGTCCGCGTCGGAGAGGTCCTCACCCTGGGCCGAGACCTCCTGCAGCATGTCCACGAAGGGCTGGCAGAACTCCTCCACGGACGCGTCGCTCGGGGCGTCGGCCGCGTCGTCGCCACCGGCACCGTCGTCGCCGCACCCGGCGAGCAGGCCGACGACGAGCAGCGGGGCCGCGAGCAGAGACATGCGCATCATGGGCACACCCTGCCCGATGCCGGGCTCAGGCGAACGCCCGGGGAACCACGGCGGCCACGGCTTCCGGGAGCAGACCGAGGTACTCGCGCCGCGACACCTGCACCACCCCCAGGGACGCGAGGTGCGGCGTCTGCCACTGCACGTCGACCAGGCGCGGCTCCCCGGGTGCCTCGCGGAGGAGCTCGACCAGCCCCACCAGGGCGACCTTCGACGCGTCGGTCTCGCGGTGGAACATCGACTCGCCGGCGAACAGGCCGCCGATCGAGACGCCGTACAGCCCGCCGGCCAGCCGTCCGTCGCACCAGGCCTCCACCGAGTGCACCCAGCCCAGGCGGTGCAGCTCGAGGTACGCCGCCCGGATCGCGGGGTCGATCCAGCCGGCGGGCCGCCGAGGGTCGGCGCAGGCGTCGATGACCTCGGGGACGGCCGTGTCGACGCGGATCTCGAACCTGCCCAAGGACCTCCGCAGCGACCGCGAGACCCGCAGGCCGTCCAGGGGCAGCACCCCGCGGCGTACGGGCGAGAACCACAGCATCGGGTCGCCGCGCCGGCCCGAGGGCATGGGGAACAGCCCGCGCCGGTACGCCTCCAGCAGCGTCCCCGGCGCGAGGTCCGCACCGGCGGCCACCAGGTCGTCGTCGGGGTCGAACCGCGCCGGTCCCGGGAACCGCCAGTCGCTCCTCGGCGGCTCGACTCGCATGGCCCCCAAGGTAAGGCGCTTTCGGGTAGTCCCCTACGAAATGGTTGCTCCCGGGCAGGAACGACAACCATTTCGTAGGGGACTACCGCGACAACCCGCCCCGTACCATCGAGCGCATGGGTGTGAAGAGCGTGGTGGGCAAGCAGCTGGCACCGCGCATCGCCGACATGGCGCCGGGGATGACCACGCTGTTCGTGCGCGAGTCGCTGATCCGGGCCATCGACGGCGTGGGGCCGCTGCCGCCGGCCGCGGCCGCCGCCGACAAGCAGCTGCGGGAGCAGAAGGGCGACGTCAACCGCGCGATCCACGAGGTGATCGAGAACAACGTGCGGCTCGCGGGCGCCCAGGGGTTCGTCACCAACCTGGGCGGCCTGGTCACGGCCGGCGTCGCCATCCCGGTCAACATCACCGGCCTGGCCCTCATCCAGTGCCGGATGATCGCCGGCATCGCGCACCTGCGCGGCTACGACCTGGCCGACCCGAAGGTCAAGAACGCCATCCTCGTCTGCCTGCTGGGCGAGGAGATGGTCAACCGCCAGGTGAAGGCCAAGAAGGTCCCGGCACCGCCGATGGCGCTGGCCACCGCGCCGGGGTACGACGCGGCCACGGACCAGGACGTCGCCGCCGTGGTCGCGGCCGACCTCATCGCGAAGGTCGCCGGCAAGCGGCTGGCCGTGACCGTGAGCCGGCGGATCCCCGTCGTGGGCGGGGTCGTCGGCATGAGCGTCGACGGCTACACGACCTGGCAGATCGGCCGCTACGCCGACCGCGAGCTCCTGCCCCTCGCCAGGCGGTAGGCCCCCAGCAGCCCGCGGCCCACGCGGCTGCGGGCGAGGCCCTTCACGGCCTTCTCGCGCGCCCGGTACGACGGCCGCAGGTACGAGCGCGACAGCGCGTGGCGGGTCTCGTCGAGCTCCGCCTGGAGCCGGGCCTCCTCGCCGCGCATCCGGGCGTTCTCGAGGAGCAGGGCCTTGATGGCGTCGACGGCGGCGCCGGCGACGTCGCGTTCGCGCGGCTTGTCGGGGTCGACGTACGGGTGCAGCGTCGGGTTGCCCCGCAGGTCGTGGAGGTCGCCGACGACGTCGTAGCCGCGCCGCTCGATCTCGGCGACGAAGGCCGCCTCGCGCTCGGCCACCCAGGGCACCTGTGCCGGCGGCAGGGCCAGCCGCGGCGACAGCACCCGGCGCGACAGCGTCTGGTGGGCCAGCAGCTCGCGGACGAGGGGGCGGTAGTCGGCGGGCTCGAGCACGCGGTTGGCCGAGCGGTTGATCCGGCGGATCAGCGCCGTCTCGGGGACGCCGAGCGACGGGTTGACCCGCTCGTCCTCGAGGACCAGGTCGATGCCCTCGAGGCCGAAGGCCTGCGAGAACCGCTTCCAGAGCAGGTCGGGCGCGCCTCCCGGCGACGGCACGGTCACCAGGTGGATCCGCTCGGGCGGCAGGTCGGCACCCCAGCGGTCGAGGATCTCGGGCACCTCCTGGACGCTCCAGAACCACGACGCGATCCGGCTGTTGCGGGCCGGGTCGGTGATCCGCGCGAGGAACCGGGCGTAGCTCATCCCGCTGCGGTGCTTGACGTTCTCCTGCCACTCGGCGGGGATCTGCCGGACCAGGTCGCGCACCGAGAGCACCAGGTGCACCTCGACGCCGCTGCCGTCGCGCTGGTGCCCCAGCGACTCCAGCGCCCGCCCGACCTGCGAGCGCGAGGCACCGGCGAGGATCTCGTGGCTGATGACCGCGGTGGTGCCGCCCCAGTCGCGGACCTCGGCGGCGAGCCGGTCCCACGCCCCGACCGCCTCGCGCTCGAGGCCGCCCCACGGCAGCCGCATCAGGTCGAGGGCGGCCAGGAAGTGCGCGTCGAACCGGTCGGCGGGGTAGAGGATGCCGTGCTCGCCGAGCAGGCGCTTGTTCTTGAAGAGCACGTGCTGGAGGTACGACGTCCCGGTCTTGGGCGTGCCGACGTGGAGGATGACGCGCTGGGTCATGAGGTCCTCCCCCCTGTCGGTTCGTCGAGCAGCACCCGGACCGCGAGGTCGAGCGTCGCCTGCGGCGTCGGTCCGACCCCGGTCCCGGCGGGTGCGGACCACCGCGGGACGAGGGCGTCCAGGTCGCCGTGGACAGCGTAACCAGCGCGCTTGATGCCCTCCCGCATCCGCTCCGCGGCGCTCTCGACCCAGTCGCGGGCCTCGGGAGGTACGACGAGCGCGGACGTCGCCGGGAGCGCCCGGGCCGCCTTCTCGACCCTCGGTCGCAGCCGGGTCGTCAGCAGGGTCTCGCGCGCATCGGGCAGCACGAGCAGGCCCAGCACCGAGCCCACGCGCCGGGCGAGCTCGCCGGCCTCACCCGCGACCGGCGCCGGCGCCGCCAGCGACCTGCGGTCGCCGGCCAGCCGCGGGACGGCGCCCAGGTCCAGGACGACGTGCACCCGCGCCTTGCCGACGCGTCGCTCCCACGCCCGGCAGACGGCGAGCAGGTCGGCCCGGGCCGGCACCTCGCGGCGTTCCTGGAGCTGCCGCAGCCACTCGCGCCAGGCGTTGACGCCCTCCGTGAACGCGCGGTGCGTCCAGGCGTGCGCGGTCATGGTGGCCAGGTCGCTGCCGACGACGAGGAGGCGCGGCTCGCGCCCGCCGGGCGGGCGGCCCCGCGCGACCAGCTGGTCGCGGAGCGGGTCGGCGAGCTCGGGGTCGCCGACCAGGCGGTAGCCACGGCGCCACCACGAGGCCCCGCGCCGTACCTCCGGCTCCGGGAGGCCCGCAGTCGGCCACCTGGTCGGCCAGCAGGCTGGCGGCGACGCGGACCAGCTCACCGGCGGGCAAGGCGGCCGGGTCGACGGGTGCCGGCCCGAACGCCGACTCGGGCACGGCGCCTGCGAGCTCGAGGTCGGGGCGGCCGCGGCCGGCGGCCGAGGCGGCCAGCACGGAGTCGGCCAGGCCGGCGCTGGGGCGGCCGGCCTGGTTGAGCCGGCGCAGCAGCTCGAGCTGCTGGGCACCCGGCAGGTAGCGGCCGCGGGACTCACCCAGCCCCTCCCACGCCTGCCAGGGCGTCGTACCGCCGTCCCGGAGGTGCGCCACCCAGCCCCAGGCGCGCTGCTCGCCGACCAGGGCGCTGATCACGAGCGCTCGCGGAACTTGCGGAACCGCGCGCCGAACGTACGCCGCGGGTCCGGCCGCGCGGCCGCCTCGCGGGTCATCGCCGACAGCGCGTCGACCGCGGCGCCGAGGACCACCCGCGCGGGCACCTTGTCCGGGTTGACGTACTCCTCGGCGTCGGCGAGCGGCACCGGCCGCAGGTCGTCGAGGTCGCCGATCACATGGATGCCGCTGCCCTTGACCCACTCGATCCAGTGGTCGGACTGCTCGGTCGCCCACTCGAAGCGCCCGGGCGGCAGCAGCACGGGAGGCGAGGCGCGGTGCACGAGGCGGTCCTGGGCGAGCAGCTCGCGGATCAGCTCGTCGTACTCGGCCTCGCGCCGGGTGGCCCGGTCCATCCGGCGGTTGAGCTGCCGGATCACCTGGGTCTCCGCGACGCCGAGCGAGGTGTTGAGCCGGTCGCTGTCGAGCGGCGCCCAGTCGGGGTCGATCCCGAACGCGACGCAGAACCGGCTGAACAGCTCGCCCGGCTCGGCGCCGCGCTGCGGCACGGTGACCAGGTGCACCCGCTCGGGCGCGACACCCGCGCTCCAGCTGCCCAGGACCGTGGGCAGGTCGAAGGCGCGGAAGAACCACGGCTTGCCGTACTCGACCCGGTTGAGGAAGCGGCGGTAGGCCCACTTGCGGCCCTGCTTGATGCTCTCCTGCCAGGCGGCCGGCAGGGCCCGACCGAGGTCGCGGGCGGAGTACACGACGTGCACCTCGCACCCGTCGAGGTCCCGCATCACCTTGGCGATCACCTCGGGCGAGGCCGGCGCGAGGATCTCGTGGCTGACGATGCTGGTGCCGTTCTTGCTCCGCAGCCGGCGGACGAGCTGGTCCCACGCACCGTCGGCGTGGCCGGGCTGCCCGCCCCAGTCCTGGCCGAGCAGGTCGAGGGCCGCACGGAACTGGAACAGCTCCGGGGAGACCAGCGGCGAGCGGGTCGGGATGTGGACGTCGTGCTTGGCCAGCGCGCGGGCGTTGCGCGACAGGCGGTGCTGCAGGTACGTCGTCCCCGTCTTCGGTGCACCGATGTGCAGGTAGACGACCCGACTCATGCCTCCGATTGTGGCAGGCCCTCGCCCCCCGTCGAGGCGGCCGGTATCCGCGAGTAACCGACCGCTGTCATGACTTGCGTACCGCTCTAGCGGTACGGAAGTCCCCACAACGGTCGGTTACTCGCGAACGGGGGCGATTCCACCACCGAGGGCGCGCACGACGGCAGACGGGCTCGGCCTGCCGAGGTGCCCGGCGAGCCACGTACTGGTCTCGACCATCGCGGTCAGGTCGACGCCGTGCTGGATGCCGAGACCGGTCAGCATCCAGACGAGATCCTCGGTGGCGAGGTTGCCGGTGGCGCTCTTGGCGTACGGGCAGCCGCCGAGGCCGCCGGCGCTCGCGTCGAACGTCGTGATGCCCATGCGCAGCGCCGCCAGGGTGTTGGACAGCGCCTGGCCGTAGGTGTCGTGGAAGTGCATCGCGAGGTGCTCGGTGCCGAGGCCCGCAGCGCCGAACGCCTGCACCAACGCGGTCACGTGGCCGGCCGTGCCGACGCCGATGGTGTCGCCGATGCTCAGCTGGCTGGCCCCGAGGTCGAAGAGCCGCCGGCCGACCGAGACGACCTGCTCGATCGGCACCGCGCCCTCCCACGGGTCGCCGAAGCACATCGAGACGTACGCCCGCACGTCGACGCCCGCGTCCCGCGCCCGGCGGACGGTCGGCTCGAACATCGCGAGCTGGCCGTCGAGGGTGTTGTTGAGGTTCTTGGCCGCGAAGGTCTCGGTGGCGCTGCCGAAGATCGCGATGTGCCGGCAGCCGAGCTCCAGGGCCCGGTCGAGGCCGCGTTCGTTGGGCACGAGCACGGGGAGGTCGCGGCCACGGTCGCCCAGGAGCGTCATCAGCTCGGCCGCGTCGGCCAGCTGCGGGACCCACTTCGGGTGCACGAACGACGTCGCCTCGACGATCGGCAGCCCGGCGTCGAGCAGCCGGGTGATGAGCTCCGCCTTGATCTCGGTCGGGACCAGCGCGGCCTCGTTCTGCAGGCCGTCGCGGGCGCCGACCTCGTAGATCGTGACGCGCTCGGGCAGCCCGTCGAGGGGGACGACGGCGGGGCGCTCCATCAGGCCTCCTTCTCGACCACGAAGAGCCGGTGGCCCAGCGACACCTGGTCGCCGACCGCCGCGGCGACCTCGGTGACGGTGCCCGCGAAGGGCGCCTTGAGGGCCAGCTCCATCTTCATCGCCTCGACCACGCCGAGCACGTCGCCCTCGGCGACGGCGTCGCCCGCGGCCACCCGCACGTCGAGCACGGTGCCGGGCATCGGCGCGACCACCGACCCGTCGCCGGCGGCCGGTCCGTGGTCGGCGAAGACGTCGGGCCGCTCGAAGACGAACCGCTGGCCCCGGTAGGCGACCTCCGCGGTGTGCGCCTGGACGTTGACGACGGCGATCTCGCGCCGGCCGTCGATGCTGAGCACCGCGACGTGGTTCTCGGCCGACAGCTGCCGGACCTCGTGCTCGCCGACCGTCCCGGCGGCGCGGTCGACGAGCAGCGTCTCGTCGAGCTCGACGACCGTCGGCGACGGCGTACCCCCGAGGCGCCAGCCGTCGGACTGGAACGGGTGCCCGCTGTCCTGGACCGCGACCAGCAGGGCCTGGATCCACGCAGCGAAGACGCGCGGGACCTCGGTGCTCGGCGGCTCCACGACGGCAGTGTCGAGCCAGGCGGTGTCGATGGTCGCGAGCCGGAACTCCTCGCTCGCGACCAGCGCGCGCAGGAACCCGGTGTTGGTGGTGAGCCCGAGGATGCCCGTCGCGTCGAGCGCCTCGACCAGCGCACGCCGGGCCGTCTCGCGGTCGGGGCCGTGCGCGATCACCTTGCCGAGCATCGGGTCGTACGACGTGCTGACGACCTGGCCGCTCGCCAGCGCCTGGTCCACCCGTACCCCGGTCGGCCAGCGCACGAGGTCGGCCGTGCCGGCCTGCGGGAGGAACCCGCCGAACGAGTCCTCGGCGTAGACGCGGGCCTCGATGGCGTGACCGGTGACGGTGATGTCGTCCTGGCGGAACGGCAGCGGCTCGCCGGCCGCGACGTCGAGCTGGGCCTGCACGAGGTCGATGCCGGTGATCGCCTCGGTGACCGGGTGCTCGACCTGGAGGCGGGTGTTCATCTCCAGGAAGTAGGCCTCGTCGGTCTCGGTGTCGAGCAGGAACTCCACGGTGCCGGCGTTGGTGTAGCCGACCTCGCGGGCCAGCGCGACCGCGCTGTCGGTGACCAGGCGGCGGACGGCGTCGCTGATCGTCGGCGCCGGCGCCTCCTCGAGGACCTTCTGGTGCCGGCGCTGGGTCGAGCAGTCCCGCTCGTGCAGGTGCACGACGTTGCCGTAGCCGTCGGCGAGGACCTGCACCTCGATGTGGCGGCCGTGCTCGACGTACTTCTCGACGAGCATGGTGTCGTCGCCGAACGCCGACAGCGCCTCGCGCTTGGCGGCCGCGACCGCCTCGTCGAAGTCCTCGGCCCGGCGCACGATGCGCATGCCCTTGCCGCCGCCACCGGCCGCGGCCTTCACGAGCACGGGGAAGGTCGCGCGGTCGCCCTGGGGCACGACGGGGACGCCGGCCCGGACGGCGATCTCGCGGGCGGCGTCCTTGCGACCCATCTGGTCCATCACGGCGGCCGTGGGACCCACGAGGCGGATCTCGGCCTCCTCGAGCGCCTCGGCGAAGGCCGCGCGCTCGGAGAGGAAGCCGTACCCCGGGTGCACGGCGTCGGCGTCGACCGCCCGCGCGGCGGCGACGACCGCCCCGATGTCGAGGTAGCTGCGGACGTGCACCGCGTCGTCGGCCGCCGCGACGTGCGGGGCCTCGCTGTCGATGTCGGTGTAGATCGCCACGCTGCGCCGGCCGGTCTCACGGCACGCGCGGATGACGCGCAGCGCGATCTCGCCGCGGTTGGCGACGAGGACGGTCCGGATGGGGCGTCGGGTCGGAGTCATCGGTCACATCCTGAAGACGCCGTAGGACGGCGCCGGGATCGGGGCGTTCGCGGCGACGGCGAGGCCCATGCCGAGCACGCGGCGGGTGTCGGCGGGCTCGATGATGCCGTCGTCCCACAGGCGGGCGGTGGAGTAGTAGGGCGAGCCCTGGTGCTCGTACTGGTCGCGGATGCCGGCCTTGAAGTCCTCGGTGTCGTCGCGGTCCGGCCCGCGTACCTCGGCCAGCACCGACGCGGCCTGCTCGCCGCCCATCACCGAGATGCGGGCGTTGGGCCACATCCACAGGAAGCGCGGGTCGTACGCGCGACCGCACATGCCGTAGTTGCCGGCGCCGAACGAGCCGCCGATGACGACCGTGAACTTCGGCACGACCGAGCAGGCGACCGCCGTGACGAGCTTGGCGCCGTCGCGGGCGATGCCGCGGTTCTCGTACTCCTTGCCGACCATGAAGCCGGTGATGTTCTGCAGGAACACCAGCGGGATGCCGCGCTGGTTGCACAGCTCGATGAAGTGCGCGCCCTTGAGCGCCGACTCGCTGAAGAGGATGCCGTTGTTGGCGACGATCCCGACCTGGTGGCCCCACACGTGGGCGAACCCGGTCACCAGCGTCTCGCCGTAGAGCTGCTTGAACTCGTGGAAGCGGCTGCCGTCGACGACCCGGCGGATCACCTCGCGGACGTCGTACGGCGTCCGGGTGTCGGCGGGTACGACGTCGGCCAGCGTGCTCGGGTCCTCGTGCGGCTCCTCGACCTCGACCGCTGGTCGAGGAAGGACGAAGTCCGTCACGAAACCACGCACGGGCAGCGTGCCGACGATCGACCGCACGATGGCCAGCGCGTGCGCGTCGTCCTCGGCGAGGTGGTCGACCACGCCGGACCTCCGGGCGTGCACGTCGCCACCACCGAGCTCCTCGGCGGTGACGACCTCGCCCGTCGCGGCCTTCACCAGCGGCGGACCGCCGAGGAAGATCGTGCCCTGGTCCTTGACGATCACGCTCTCGTCGGACATCGCCGGGACGTACGCGCCGCCGGCCGTGCACGAGCCCATCACCGAGGCGATCTGCGGGATGCCGCGCGCCGACAGGTTGGCCTGGTTGAAGAAGATCCGGCCGAAGTGCTCGCGGTCGGGGAACACCTCGTCCTGCATCGGCAGGAACGCGCCGCCGGAGTCGACGAGGTAGATGCACGGCAGGAGGTTGTCGGACGCGACCTGCTGCGCGCGGAGGTGCTTCTTGACCGTCATCGGGTAGTACGTGCCGCCCTTGACCGTCGCGTCGTTGGCGACCACCACGCACTCGCGGCCGTTGATCCGGCCGATGCCGGTGACGATGCTCGCGGCCGGGACGGCGTACTCGTCGCCCTCCTTGCCGTACATCCCGAACGCCGCCAGCGGGTTGAGCTCGAGGAAGGGGCTGCCGGGGTCGAGCAACCGGTCGACGCGGTCGCGGACGAGCAGCTTGCCGCGGTCGAGGTGCTTCTGCCGGGCGGACTCCGAGCCGCCCCGGCGGACGACGGCCATCCGCTCGCGCAGCTCGTCGACGAGGTCGGACAGCTCTCCACTCACGAGACGAGGTTAACGTTCGTTAACCCCAGGCGCTACCCTGAGCCCGTGGATCGCCCCGTCGAGCGTCGCCAGCAGATCCTGGACGTGGCCGCGGGGCTGTTCGCCCAGCGCGGCTTCCACGGCGTCTCCGTCGGCGACATCGGCAAGGCCGTGGGCGTGAGCGGCCCGGCGCTGTACAAGCACTTCGACTCCAAGGACGCCGTCCTCGCCGAGATGCTGGTCGCCATCAGCGAGCGCCTGCTGGCCGAGGGGCAGCAGCGGGTGGCGCACGCCGAGGGCCCCGACGACGCTCTCGCCGCACTGGTCGACTGGCACGTGACGTTCGCCCTCGCCCAGCCCGCCCTGATCGTCGTCCAGGACCGCGACTGGCAGTCGCTGCCGGCCGAGGCGCGCGAGCGGGTGCGGAGCCTCCAGCGCGAGTACGTCGACCTGTGGGCCACCCAGCTGCAGCGGCGGCACCCGGGACTCGCCCTCGACCGGGGACGTGCCATGGCGCACGCGACGTTCGGGCTGATCAACTCCACCCCGCACAGCAGCCTGCTGCCTCCCGAGGACATGCACGAGCTGCTCAGCGCGATGGCCCTGCGGTCGCTCAGTTGACGAGCGAAGACAACCTTTCCGGCCGCGATCTACTCTGACAGTTATGCGTTGGGACGCCCGAGGGACTGCGGCACTCCTCGTGTCCGCCCTGGTGGGCGTGACCGCGGGAGTGATCGTGGGCTTCACCACGGGCAGTTCGCCCCCGTCGAACGCCGGCCCCGACGACAAACCCTCGTCGACCCCCAGCGCCTCGGGCTCGCCCGACGACCCGCTCGGCCTGGACGTGCCCCTGAAGAACCTCGACTGCACCGGGGACACCATCCTCGTGGTGGGCTGGGGTGAAACGCGCAGCGCCATCTACAACGCGGTCCAGTACAACAACGACGCGGGCGTCAAGTACCTCGAGACGGCCAAGTCCTGCAACACGCTGTACGGCGCCGAGAAGCAGGACGTGCCGACGTACGCCGCCTACCTCGGCCCCTTCGACAGCCTCAGCGAACCGTGCTCGCTGCGGATGAGCGTCGACCACGCCCGCGACGTGGTCACCACCCTCAAGCCGGGCGTGAAGATCCACGTGCAGTGCCTGTGCGCGGTGAACCCGGTCGACATGCCGCCGCTCAACGTCGGCATGGTCGCCGACACCCGCGACGGCATCTACATCCGCGCCCTCCAGCGCCTGCTCGTCGACATGGGGCTCAAGCCGGGCCCGATCACCGGTGAGTACAACCCGAGGACGGCGGCGGTGGTCCAGAAGCTCCAGCAGATCAACGCGATCGATCCCACGCTCTACAAGCAGGTCGAGCAGCAGACGTGGCAGCTGATCCGCGACCGCGGCTGCCTCCAGTACGACTTCTGAGCACGTCCGCTGGTCGAGGAGGGACGAAGTCCCGTCACGAGACCCGGTGAGAAACGCGGGGCCTCAGAGGAGATGCTCCACGTCCAGGTCCCCCGCCTCGAGCAGCTGCAGGATCCGGGTCGCGCGAGTGGCCGCGTCGACGGCCAGCGCCACGTCATCGGGGTCGTCGGGCACCTCGGGCCGTCGCTCCTCACGGTCGTGGAGGCGGGCGAGCAGGTCCTCGCGGGAGAGGCCGCGCAGCGCCAGCAGCACGAACGGGTCGGCGTCGACCAGCCAGGCGACCTGGTAGGCCGCGGCCAGGGCGTGGGCGCACGGGTCGACCCAGGCCGAGCACGTGCACGTCGCCTCCAGCTCGCCGCCGAAGGGCAGCAGCTCGACCCCGGCCTCCTCGGCGTGCTCGACCAGCGCGTGCGGCAGCTCGCCCGCGAGCAGCGCCGGCAGCCGGCCGCTCTCGGCGGCGACCGCCTCGACGAACGCGGCTCGTTCGGGTTCGTCGAGCACCGGCAGGGTGGTGCCGGTCGACCAGAGCTCGTCGCCGTCCTCGACGGCCGCGAGGTAACGCCCGGTGGTGACCGTGATCGCGCCCACCGACCCGGCACGGGCCAGCGAGCGGGCCGCCTTGAGGTCCCCGTCGCCGTACGCCGACTCCTCGGCCGCGCGGACCCACGCCTTGCCCCACCACGTGCTGGCCCGGGCCGCCCCGCGCCGCGGCCGGATCCGCGGGTGCGTCACCCGGCCGGCGCGGCCCGGACCACCATCAGTCATCGGCCCGCGCCCGCAGGGTGACCAGGTCGCGCAGCTCGTCGTCGCCGAGCTCGGTCAGAGCCGTCTCACCGCGGGAGAGCACCGCGTCGGCCAGCGCCCGCTTGCGGGTCAGCAGCTCGGCGATCCGCTCCTCGATCGTGCCGCGGGTGACCATCCGGTGCACCTGCACGGGCTTGTCCTGGCCGATCCGGTAGGCGCGGTCGGTGGCCTGGTCCTCGACGGCGGGGTTCCACCAGCGGTCGACGTGGATGACGTGGTCGGCGCGGGTGAGGTTCAGGCCCGTACCTCCCGCCTTCAGCGACAACAGGAACACCGGCACGTCGCCGGCCTGGAAGCTGCGGACCATCGCGTCCCGACCGCGCACGGGCGTGCCGCCGTGGAGGAACTGGTGGCCGATGCCCACGCGGTCGAGGTGGGCCTCGAGCAACCGGGCCATGGCGACGTACTGGGTGAAGACCAGCGCCGCACCGCCCTCGGCCAGGATCGTGGTGAGCAGCTCGTCGAGCAGGTCGAGCTTGTGGGACCGGCCGGTCAGCCGCACCGCGCCGGACTGCTTGAGGAACTGGGCCGGGTGGTTGCAGATCTGCTTCAGCCCCGTGAGCAGCGCGAGCACCAGGCCGCGTCGGGTCTCCTCGTCGGCGCGCTCGATGCGCTCCATCGTGTCGCGCACGAACGCCTCGTACAGCACCACCTGCTCGCGGGTCAGCCCGAGCGGGTGGTCGGTCTCGGTCTTCGGCGGCAGCTCCGGCGCGATGCCCGGGTCGGACTTCTTGCGGCGCAGCACGAACGGGCCGACCAGGTCGGCGAACTGTCGCGTCTTCTCCTCGTGCACGCCCGACTCGATCGGCGCCGCCCAGACCTTGCGGAAGGCGTTGCGGCTGCCCAGCAGGCCGGGGATCGCCCAGTCGAGGATCGCCCAGAGCTCGCTCAGGTTGTTCTCGACCGGGGTGCCGGTGAGGGCGACGCGGGCGGTGCCGGGGATCGCGCGCAGGGCGCGGGCCGCCGCGGAGGCGGCGTTCTTCACGTGCTGCGCCTCGTCGGCGACGACGAGCCCCCAGGTGACGTCGCGCAGGCGGGGTCCCGAGGCGTCGCGCGTGCCGTGGTCGGAGCGGAGCGTGCCGTACGTCGTCAGCACGAACCCCGGATCGGTGCCGGGGAGCGCGCCCTCGAGGTCCGCCAGCGACCGGCGACCGCCGTGGAAACGGCGGACGGGCGTGCCGGGCGCGAACCGCTCGATCTCGGCCTCCCAGTTGCCGAGCAGCGAGGCGGGGCAGACGACGAGCGTCGGACGGGCCCCGGCGATGTGTCGGTCGGGGTCGCCCTCGAGCCGGTGCAGGTGCAGGGCGATCACGGTGATGGTCTTGCCGAGGCCCATGTCGTCGGCCAGGCAGCAGCCGAGCCCGAGCGTGGTCAGCTGGTCGAGCCAGGTCAG
Organism: uncultured Actinomycetota bacterium; assembly: GCA_963839565.1. Taxonomy (GTDB): domain Bacteria; phylum Actinomycetota; class Actinomycetes; order Propionibacteriales; family Nocardioidaceae; genus Nocardioides. The sequence goes on from CAWIVR010000007.1 coordinate 401,001, forward strand.
CCCGTGCCGCTGGTAGTCGCGCAGCGTCGCCCGCAGCGCGGCCGGCGCTGTCGAGAGGGTCGCGGGTGGCGGCGCCGAGCAGGCGTTCGCGGACCTTCAGCAGGCTGGCCCCGACGATGACCTCCGCCTCGCCCTCCTCGACCTCGACCGTGCCCGTGAGGGCGGCCGCCACCGCCTGCACCGGGGTGATGGTGCGGATCAGCCGCTTCTTGGCCTTGCGGGCGACCTGCGGGTCGACGACGGTCCAGGCACCGCGCAGCTTGAGCACCGGGCTGGCCGCGGTCGCGAGCTGTCGCATCTCGGCGTCGCTGAGGGGTTCGCCGTGCAGCGCGACCTGCCACTTGAAGGCGAACATCGCGTCCGGGCCGAACAGCCCGGTCATCAGCGGCCCCTCCTGCGCCCGCTCGTCGCGGTGCTCGAGCGCGGCCCGGGTCGTCAGGTCGCGGCCGAGGCTGCGCGGCCACAGCACGTCGACGCCGACCCGCCGCAGCGCGGCCACCCCGTCGTCGAGGAGCGAGACGAGCTCGTCGGTGTCGAGGGTGATCTCGTCGGGCACCCGCAGCTCGAGCAGCCGGTCGAGGACCGGCCAGGCGTGCGCGGCCGCCCGCAGGGCGATGGCGGCGTGGGTGCGGGCCCGGTCGCCGAAGCCGTGGTCCTCCGACGTGCCGGTCCACAGCAGCGCCGCGTCGCACAGGTGCAGCGGGTCGAGCTCGTCGTGCACCTGGAGCACCAGCCGGACCGAGCCCGCGACCAGCTCCTCCTCGTCGGCCTCGACGCGCAGCGAGATGGTGACCAGGGCGGGCAGTCCCGCGCCACCGCGGCCCGTGGGCCGCGGCCGGACGAGCTCGGCGTCGAGCCGGCGCCGGAACGTGCTCGTCAGCGCACCCGGCGTGCCTCGGGGGAGCGCGTCGACGACGGCCGCGACCAGGTCGCGCACCGCGGACTCGGCCGCGCTCGGTGGCCACGCGTCGTACGACGCCTCGGCGGCCAGGCGTCTGACCCGCTCGTCCTCGTCGGGGTCGAGGGCCGACGGCAGCCAGCGGCCGTCGCCGGGCTCGAACCGGCCCGCGCCGACCAGCCGCAGCGCGAGGATGCCGGCTTCGGCGAGGAGCGCGACCGTGGGGTGCGGGCGGCCGCCGCGGCGGGCGCGCGCCAGCACGGGGAGCGCCTCGCGGACGGGCAGCGAGACCGTGGTGACGCCGTCGGAGAACTCCACCGAGGAGTCGCGCGGCGGGTCGGCGGCGCGCACCCGGGCGGGGCCCGTGACGGGGACGCCCCACGCGCTCACTGGCGGACTCACTCCTGCGACGGTAACCGGCCGCGCCGACACATGAAGTTCACATTCTGCTGAGCGTGAAACCGATTGCGCCGATGTCGGTGGTCGTCCCTACTCTGGTCGGGTGACTCAGGCTTCCACCAACCCAGCTCCCGAGTACCCCGACAACATCGACGGCGCGGTCCTCAAGATCGCCGGCGTCGTGGTGCTCGGCGCGATCATGACGATCCTCGACATCACCGTCGTCAACGTCGCCCTGCCGACGTTCCAGACCGCCTTCACCGGCATCGACGACCCGCTCCCCTACTCGACGGTGGCGTGGACCGTCACGGGCTACACCCTCGCCCTCGCGACGGTCATCCCGCTGACCGGCTGGGCCGCCGACCGGTTCGGCACCAAGCGCCTCTACCTGGCGGCGATCGGCCTCTTCACGCTGGGTTCCGCGCTCTGCGCGGCGGCACAGTCGATCGAGATGCTGATCACCTTCCGGGTGCTCCAGGGTCTCGGTGGCGGCATGCTGATGCCGCTCGGCATGACGATCATGACCCGGGCGGCCGGCCCGCACCGGATGGGTCGCCTGATGGCGGTCCTCGGCATCCCGATGCTGCTCGGCCCGATCATGGGTCCGATCCTCGGCGGCTGGCTGATCGAGCACGCCAGCTGGCACTGGATCTTCCTGATCAACCTGCCCCTCGGCGTCGGCGCGATGGTCTACGCCTGGTTCGTCCTCGAGAAGGACGCGCCGCAGCCCTCGGAGTCCTTCGACTTCCTCGGCATGGCCCTGATGTCGCCCGGTCTCGCCCTGTTCCTCTACGGCGTGTCCTCGATCCCCGGTGCCGCCAACGGCGACTACGGCTACACCCGCGTGTGGGTGACCGCCATCGCCGGCGTGCTCCTGGTGGTCGCCTTCGTCTTCCACAGCTTCCGGCCCGAGCACCCGCTGCTCGACCTGCGGCTGTTCAAGAACCGCAACCTCACGGTCTCGATCATCACGATGTTCATGTTCGTGGCGGCGTTCTTCGGCGGCCTGCTGCTGGTGCCGACCTACTTCCAGCAGATCCGCGGCGAGTCGGCCCTGGTCGCCGGCCTGCTGGTGGCGCCCCAGGGCATCGGGGCGATGCTGACCATGCCGATCGCCGGCACGCTCAGCGACCGGCTGCCGGTCGGCCGGATCGTGCCCGTCGGGCTGGTGGTCATCGTCATCGGCTTCTTCGGGCTGACCCAGGTCACCGAGACCACGCCCTACCCCTTGCTGATCGCCGAGCTCTTCGTGCTGGGCCTCGGCATGGGCGCCTCGATGATGCCGCTGTTCACCTCGGCGCTGAAGACGCTCCGGGCCCATGAGGTCGCGCGCGGCTCGACGCTGCTCAACATCAACCAGCAGATCGGCAGCTCGGTCGGCGTCGCGGTGATCTCGGTGATCCTCACCGCCCACCTCAACGCCTCCGACCTGGCCAAGCCCGCGATGGCGGCCACCCTCGACCCGACGCTGACCGACGCGGTCGGCGGCGCAGCCGCCGTGGCGGCCGGTCTCGCCGAGGCGGCGGCGGCCTTCGCCGACACCTTCTGGGTGGCCTGGGTGCTCGTCGTCCTGACCCTGGTGCCGGCGTTCTTCCTGCCGCGCAAGCACGAGCAGCTGGCCATGGTCGACGAGCAGGCCGAGGGCGTCCCGCCGGTGATCATGCACTGACGCCGAGTCGGCGCATCTGCAGCCCGAGAACGACGTCGAGTCGGCGCATCTGACGCTTGAATGCGCCAACTCGGCCGGTCAAGAGTCGGCAGATGCGCCGACTCGACGCTTTCGCGGCCTGCAGATGCGCCGAGTCGGCTAGCCCGTGGTGGCCAGGACCAGGGGGCGTACGGCGGCCGCGCCGGCGGCCCGGAGGTCGCGCGCCGCGACGGTGAGGGTCCAGCCGGTGACGACCTGGTCGTCGACGAGCAGCACCTCGGCGCCGTCGAGCGGTGGCGCATCGGATGCGGGCTGCCAGGCGTAGCGGCGGCTCACCGCCACCACCCGCTGGGCGGAGTTGACGGCGCCCCGGCCGGGCGGCACCGAGGGGTCGACGATCGCGAACGTGCCGACGACCGGCACCTGGAGGTAGCGGGCCAGGCCGGCGGCCAGGTCCTGCCCGAGCGTGGGCCGCGTGGCTGACTCGACCACGGCGATCGCGCTGACCGGGGGCCGCCAGTCGCCGAGCACCTCGAGCACGGCCTTCACCAGCGGCACCGGCACCGGGCCGTCCTCGGTGCCCTCGCGGAACAGGTCGCGCAGGGCCTGGCCGTGGCCCAGGTCGGTGAGCCGCGCGACGGCGCGGCCCTCCTCGGCGGCCTCGGCGATCTTGCCCTTGAGGTCGAGCCCGATCGCGGCCAGGCCGGTGGGCCACATCTTGCGGGGCGCCACGACCACGCCCGGGCGGGCGAGCCGCTCGGCGGCCGCGCCGAGGGCCGCGTCGCTGACGGAGTCGGACAGCGTGACGCCCCCGCAGTTGTCGCACCGCCCGCACGGCCCGGGCTGCTCCCCGTCGACGACGTCGTCGAGCTGGGCCCGGAGGAAGGCCATCCGGCACTGGTCGGTGACCAGGTAGTCGAGCATCGCCTGCTGCTCGCGCTCGCGGGCCTCGGCGACCCGGGCGTAGCGGTCGGCGTCGTAGACCCACGGCTCGCCGGTCGCCGTCCACCCACCCTGGACCCGGCGGGCGGCCCCGTCGACGTCGAGGACCTTGAGCATCGTCTCGAGCCGGGTGCGGGACAGCTCGACACGGGTCTCGAGCGCGGCCGTGCTCATCGGGCGGCCCTCCTCGGCCAGCACCTCGAGGGTCTGGCGGACGAGCTGCTCGCGGGGGAAGGCCAGGGACGCGAAGTACGCCCAGATGTCACGGTCCTCGGTGGCCGGCAGCAGCACCACCGACGCCTCGTCGATGCCGCGACCCGCGCGGCCGACCTGCTGGTAGTAGGCCACCGGCGACTGCGGCGCTCCCAGGTTGACCACGAACCCGAGGGTCGCGTCGAAGCCCATGCCCAGGGCGCTCGTGGCCACCAGCGCCTTGACCCGGCCGGCGGCGAGATCGGCCTCGAGGGCCGACCGCTCGGTGGTGTCGGTCTGGCCGGAGTAGGCGTGCACGTCGTGGCCCCGCGAGCGCAGGTAGCCGGCGACCTCCTGGGTGGCCGCCACCGTGAGGCAGTAGACGATGCCCGACCCCGGCTGCTCGGCCAGGTGGTCGGCCAGCCAGGCCAGCCGCTGCTCGGCGGTCTTCAGCCGGACCACCCCGAGGCGCAGCGACTCGCGGTCGAGCGAGCCGCGCAGCACGAGGACGTCGTCGCCGAGCTGCTCGGCCACGTCGGCCGTCACGCGGGCGTTGGCCGTCGCGGTGGTGGCCAGGACGGGGACGCCGTCGGGCAGGTCGCCGAGCAGCGTGCGGATCCGCCGGTAGTCGGGACGGAAGTCGTGGCCCCAGTCGGAGATGCAGTGGGCCTCGTCGACGACCAGCAGCCCGCAGGTGGCCGCGAGCTTCGGCAGCACCTCGTCGCGGAACCCCGGGTTGTTGAGCCGCTCGGGGGACACGAGCAGCACGTCGACCTCACCGGCGCGGATCTGGTCGTGGACCGGCTCCCACTGCTCCATGTTGGTGGAGTTGATGGTGACCGCGCGGATGCCCGCCCGCTCGGCCGCCGCGATCTGGTTGCGCATCAGTGCCAGCAGCGGCGACACGATGACCGTCGGACCGGCGCCCTGCTCACGGAGCAGCAGGGTGGCCACGAAGTAGACCGCGGACTTGCCCCAGCCGGTGCGCTGCACGACCAGGGAGCGGCGCTTGTCGACCGCGAGGGCGGAGATCGCCGCCCACTGGTCGTCGTAGAGGACGACGTCGTCCCGACCGACCAGCGCCTGCAGATGCTCCTCGGCACGCGCGCGGACGTCGGTCACGGTGCTGGACGGCATGCCGGCATGTCTACCAGCGGACGCCGACTGACCGAGTTGACGATCCACAGCCTCGCGCTCACCGGGTCTCGTGACGGGACTTCGTCCCTCCTCGACCAGCGGTGGCGGCTACCAGATCCGGACGCGCTCCTCGGGGTCGACCCAGAGCCCGTCGGAGTCCGAGGTCTCGAACGCCGTGTGGAACTCGTCGAGGTTCCGCACGATGTTCGCGCGGAACTCCGGCGGGCTGTGCGGGTCGATGGTGAGGTACTGCAGCGCGGTCTCCTTGCGGCGCTTGGTGCGCCAGCAGTAGGCCCAGTTCATGAAGAGCCGTCGGCTGTCGTCGGGGGTGACCTGCTCGCCGGCCGCCTCCTTGGCGATCGCGTAGGCCTGGTGGGCGATGGTCAGGCCACCGAGGTCGCCGATGTTCTCGCCGACGGTCAGCGCGCCGTTGACGTGCTCGCCGGGAAGTTGGCGCGGCTCGAAGCCGTCGTACTGCTCGATGAGCGCCTTGGACTTCTTCTCGAAGGCCGTCTTGTCGTCGGCGGTCCACCAGTCGTTGAGGTTGCCGAGCCCGTCGTACTGCGCGCCCTGGTCGTCGAAGCCGTGGCCGACCTCGTGGCCGATCACGGCGCCGATGCCGCCGTAGTTCTCGGCCGGGTCGGCGTCCGCGGAGAAGAACGGCCGCTGGAGGATGCCCGCCGGGAAGCAGATCTCGTTGGTGCCGGGGTTGTAGTAGGCGTTGACGGTCTGCGGCAGCATCAGCCACTCGTCCTTGTCGACCGGCGCGCCGACCTTCGCCAGCTGGCGCGCGGTCTCGAACGACGAGGACGCGGCCACGTTGCCGACCAGGTCGTCGCGGTAGAACTTCAGCGTCGAGTAGTCGCGCCACTTCAGGGGATAGCCGATCTTGGGCATGAAGGTGTCGAGCTTCTCGAACGCCCGCAGCTTGGTCTCCTCGCCCATCCAGTCCAGGGCGGTGATCGAGCGACGGTAGGCCTCGATCAGGTTGGCGACCAGCTCGTCCATCATCGCCTTGGAGCGCGGCGGGAAGTGCCGCTCGGCGTACTCGCGGCCGACGGCCTCGCCGATCGCGCCCTCGACCAGCGCGACGCCGCGCTTCCAGCGGGCCCGCAGCTCCGGCGTACCGCCCAGGGTGCGGCCGTAGAAGTCGAAGTTCTCCTCGACGAACGCGCTGGAGAGGTACGGCGCGGCGGCGCGGACGACCTTCGCGGCCATCCAGGTCCGCCAGTCCTCGATGGGCGTCTCGGTGAGCACGACCGAGAGGTGCTCGAGGTACGACGGCTGCCGGACGCACACCTCGGCCAGCGTGTCGGGGCTGCCGCCGAGGTTGCGGATCCAGCCGTCCCAGTCGAAGGCCGGGCAGAGGTCCTTCAGCTCGGCCAGGGTCTTGAGGTTGTAGGTCTTGATGACGTCGCGGGTCGCGGCCCGCTCCCAGTGGCCCTCGGCGAGCCGGGTCTCCACGCGCAGCACCGTCGCGGCGGCGCCGGCCGGGTCGTCGTGGCCGACGAGCCCGAACATCCGCTCGAGGTGCTCGACGTACTTCTCGCGCTTCTCGGCGAACTTGTCGTCGCGGTAGTAGGTCTCGTCCGGCAGCCCGAGGCCGCCCTGGCGGACGTAGACGATGTTGCGCTCGGCGTCACGGTCGTCGTTGTCGACGTACGACGAGAACAGGCCACCGCCGCCGTTCTTCTCGAAGTCACCCAGGAACGCCGCCAGGTCGCGGACGTCGCGCAGGTCGGCCGCGGCCTCGAGCACCGGCCGGATCGGCTTCGAGCCCTTGGCCTCGACCGACTCCTCGTCCATGAACGAGTGGTAGAGATCGGCGATCTTCATGGAGTCCGGGTCGTCGCCGCCCTTGGCCGCGAGCTCCTCGATGATCGCGTGCACGTGCTGCTCGGCCTGGTCGGCCAGCTGCACGAACGGCCCCCAGCTCGAGCGGTCGGCGGGGATGTCCTCCTCGTCGAGCCACCGTCCGTTGACGTGGCCGAAGAGGTCGTCCTGGGGCCGGATGTCGGGGTCCATGCCCGGACGGGCGTCGTCGAGAATGCTCACGTGGGCCGACAATACTGGCCCCGGTTCAGGCGCTGTTCAGGCGGACGCCCGTACTCGCACGACCGACTTGCCGAGGGTGCGCCGGTCGTCCATGTCCTGGAGGGCCTGTCCGAAGCCGTCCAGGTCGTACGTCGCGCCGACGGGCGGGTCGATCGCGCCCGAGGTCATCAGGGGCACCAGGTCGGCCCACTGCTCCTGCATGTAGCCCGGCCGGACCATGGCGTAGGCGCCCCAGCCGACCCCGCGCACGTCGACGTTGTTCAGCAGCAGCCGGTTGACCTTGACCTCCGGGATGCCCTGCCCGGCGGCGAAGCCGACGACCATCAGCCGACCCTGGGGCGCGAGCACGCGCAGCGAGTCGGTGAACGCCGGCCCCCCGACCACGTCGACCACGACGTCCACACCGCGGCCCTCGGTGAGGCCGGTGACGGCGTCGCGGAACCCGTCGAGCAGGACGACCTCGTCGGCGCCGAGGGAGCGGACCAGGTCGGCCTTGTCCTCGGTCGAGACGACAGCGAGGACCCGCGCGCCGAGCCCTCTCGCGACCTGGATGGTCGCCGTACCGACCCCGCCGCCGGCGCCGTGCACCAGCACGGTCTCGCCGGCCCGCAGCCCGGCGCGCTCCACGAGGGCGAAGTGCGCGGTCAGGTAGTTCAGCGGGATGGCGGCGCCCTGCTCGAAGGTCAGGCTGTCGGGCAGCGCGAACACCGAGACCGCGGGGACGGCGGCCCGCTCGCTCGCGCCGCCGTACGGCAGCACGCCGACGACCCGCTGCCCCGGCTCGAAGCCCGGCCCGCTCACGACCGTGCCGGCCACGTCGACGCCGAGGGTGAAGGGCGGCTCGGGCTTCATCTGGTACTGCCCCTTGCTCAGCAGCAGGTCCGGGAACGAGACCCCCACCGCGTGCACGTCGATGAGCACGTCGTGCGGGGACGGTACGGGCTCGTCGACCTCGCGGACCACGACGTCGGCGGGACCGGTGGGCGTGACGACCTGGGCTGCGCGCATCCCCCGATCATGCCGCCCTCGCTGGTTGAGGAAGGCCGAAGGCTGTCACGAAACCCGGTGAGTGGAAGGGCTACCCGGGGTTGACGATCGCGTTGGCCTCGAAGTGCATCGGGTCGGTGTAGCGCCAGTGACCGCCCCAGGTGAAGCCCCACGACTCGAAGATCGAGACGACGGTGCGGTCGATCTCACCGACCGTGCCGCGATGGTTGCCCGGCACGTTGAGGTCCAGCGCCAGGCCGAAGGAGTGGTTGGAGAGCTGGGTGGTGCCGGCGATGAACCGCGGGTAGTAGCAGCCGGCGTACTCGTCGGGGTGGATCTGGTCGGCCAGCCCGCGCTCGGCGACCTCGCGGAGCGCCGCCTCGAGCTGGGGGAAGATCGCGTTGTTGCAGGTGACCTGACCCAGGATCGGGACGGTCCGGGTGCTGATGTGCGCCCGGACCCACGACGGCTCCGGCGCGATGAGGCGGCCGCCGGGGAGCACGGTGTAGTTGAAGATGCCGACGGCCTCGCCGACCGACCCCACGAGGTACGCCGTCTGCTGCACGGAGATGTCGAGGTCGGGGCCGAGGAGCTGGACGGACGCCTGGTCGCCGGCGATCCGCTCGACCGGCTTGCGGACCGACTGGGGTGCGCGACGGGGGTACGTCGCGACGAGCAGGGCGTTGTCGGGCTTCATGCCGAGCTCCGCACCGACCTCGGCGTTGACGACCGCGTCGACCTGCGGGATCTGGGGGGCGTACGCGCCGATGGCCAGCGTCGGCGCGTCGCGGCCGCTGCCCAGGCGGAGTGAGCCCGTCTTGTGTGGCACCCGCTTCTTCAGGTCGGGCACCAGCGCCAGCTGACCCGCCGCCACCCGGTCCCACTCCTCCTGGAGCTCGGCGCTCTCGGCCGGCGTGTAGTTGCGGTAGGTGGCGGGGTCGACGGCCGCGAGGTTGATGGCGCGGTTCTCGATGCTCACCTGGGCCATCGACAGCCGCTCGACGCTGCGCACCCCGTCGAGGCCGCGGATCCGGTCGACCATGTCGTCGGTGAGCGTGTCCTTGCTGAACACCAGGATGTCGGCGTAGCGCAGCGCTCCTCGGCGTGGCCCGACGCCGTCGGTCGGGTCCGCGGCCGGCGTGGACTCGCTCGCCTGGGAGGCGGTGGGGGTCGGCGTCGGACGCGGCTCTGGTGGGCCGGCGTCGGAGTCGTCGTCGCCACAGGCGGCCAACCCCGACGCGAGCAGGACGAGGACGGCCGCCACCGCTGCCCGTCGCGCTCCCCCGCTCACCGGTCCAGGGTAGGTGGCCCTCCCCACCGATTCGTCAGCGATCGGCCGGCTGGGAGGACCGGCTAGACCGCCGACGAGTCGGTGGCGGCCTCCTTCAGCGAGGCGGGGATGGTGAACCAGGAGACGATGCCGCCGAGGACCAGCAGGGCCGCGCAGATCAGGATGGCCGAACGGAAGGCGCTGTCGAAGACGGCCGGGTCGGTGTAGTCGTCGCCACCCAGGCCGACGGCCACCGGGAGCGCGGCGATGGCCAGCAGGGATCCCGCGCGGGCCACGGCGTTGTTGATGCCGCTCGCGATGCCGGCGTTCTCGTCGGGCGCCGCGGCCAGCACCGTCGCCGTCAGCGGCGCGACCATCAGGGCCAGGCCGAGGCCGAAGAGCGTCAGGCCGGGCAGCACGTCGCGCCAGTAGCTCACGTCCTCGCCGACATCGAGGAGCAGCAGGCTGGCCAGACCCATCACGATCGGGCCGACCGTCATCGGGATCCGCGGCCCGATCCGTTGGGCCAGCGCACCTCCCCGCGAGGCGAACAGCAGCATGCAGATCGTGATCGGCAGGGTGGCCAGCCCGGCCTCGAGGGCGCCGTACCCGGAGACGGTCTGGAGCTGGAGCACCAGGAAGAACAGCACGGCACCGAGGGCGGCGTAGACGAGCAGGGTCATCGAGTTGGCCGCGCTGAACGTGCGGTCGCGGAACAGGCCCAGCGGCATCATCGGGTGCCGGCCGCGCCGCTCCACCCCGAGGAAGGCGACGGCGGTGACCACGCCGATGACGCCGGCCAGCGCGGCGTACGAGTGCCCCCACTCGATGAGGCCGTAGGTGATGCCGCCCAGCGCGACGGCCGCCAGGGTCGCCCCACCGACGTCGAAGTGGGGCGGCGCATCGGGGTCTCGGGTCTCGGGCACCCAGCGCTGCGCGATCACCACGGTCAGCGCCGCGAGGGGAAGGTTGATCAGGAAGATCCAGCGCCAGGAGGCGTACTGCACCAGGGCACCGCCGACGAACGGCCCGATCGCCGCGGCGATGCTGCCGAGCCCCGACCAGGAGCCGATGGCGCGGGCCCGGCTCTCGGGCTCGAACGCGCCCTGGATCATGGCCAGGCTGCCGGGCGTCAGCATCGCGGCGCCGATGCCCTGGAGGATGCGGGCGAGGATCAGCACGGTGGCGCTGGGGGCGATCCCGCACAGCAACGACGCGAGCGCGAACCAGATGGTGCCGACCACGAAGATGCGCCGACGTCCGTAGCGGTCACCGAGGGAGCCGCCCAGCAGGATCAGCGCCGACATGGTCAGCAGGTAGCCGTTGCTGATCCACTGCAGCTGGGGCAGGCTCGCGTCGAGGTCCCGGCCGATGGTGCGCAGGGCGACGTTGACGACCGTGCCGTCGAGCAGCGTGAGCCCCGAGCCGAGGACCGCGGCCGCCACGATCGCCCGACCGGTCGTGCTGCCGTACGCGACCTGGCCGCTGGTGGAGCTCATGGGTGGCCAACGTCACGGGCCGCCCGACTCTTCCCCGAGGGCGGTTCGCCGGGACTACCGTGAGCCCATGGCCCTCCTGCACGACGCCACGATCACGCCCGGCAAGCGTGACCTGATCAAGGGCTGGCTGCCGAGCCGCGCGTGGTTCGACGGCGACCTGGACGGCCGCAAGCCCGTCGCGTCCTTCCGCTTCGACGACCCGGCCGGCGAGGTCGGCGTCGAGTGCTTCCTGATGGGGGCGGCCGACGGCTCGTCGGCCTCGACGCTGCTGGTCCCCATGAGCTACCGCGGCGCGCCGCTCGACGGGGCCGAGGAGCACCTCATCGGCACCACCCAGCACTCGGTCCTCGGCCCGCGGTGGGTCTACGACGGCTGCGGCGACCCGGTCGCCGTCTCCGCGATCCTCGGCGCGATCCTCACCGGGGGCCACGAGGCCGAGCTGACCATCGAGCAGGACGGCCGGATGGTCACCCTCGACCCCACCTGCCGGGTGAGCGGGAGCGGTACGGCGACCGAGGCCGCCGCCGTGGACACCGTGAGCGTGCTCGACGCCGGCGACCCCACGGTGACCCGGGCCGGGGACCTCGAGCTGGTGCTCGCGCGCGTCGTCGGCACCGCCGTCGACGGCGAGCAGACCCTCACCGCCCAGTGGGGTGCGCACGACCCGGTCGTGCTGGCCGCCGCGCGTCGGGCCACGGAGTAGGGCGCATGGCCCGCTGGGAGCCCGGTGCGGACGGCAGGTTGCGAGAAGCAGCACTGGCCCTGTTCCTCGAGCGCGGCTACGAGCAGACCACCGTCGCCGAGATCGCGCAGCGGGCCGGGGTCACCGCCCGCACGTACTTCCGGCACTTCGCCGACAAGCGGGAGGTGCTGTTCTCGGGCGCGGAGGGGGTCCGCGCCGGCATGGCCGAGGCGATGGCCGCCGCCCCGGCGGACGCCACGCCCGTCGCGGTGGCCGGTCTGGCCCTGGACGCCGCGGCCGAGGCGATCGGCCATCGGCGCGACTTCTACTGCCAGCGGCAGGTGGTGGTCGACGCCAACGTCGAGCTGCAGGAGCGCGAGCTGATGAAGCTGGCCGACCTCGCCGACGTCCTCGCCGCCGGCCTCCGGGAGCGCGACGTGCCCGACCCGGAGGCGCGGTTGGTGGCGGAGGCAGCGATCACCGTGCTGGGCGTGGGCTTCCACCGCTGGGTCGCCTCGCCCGACGACCCCGACGACACGGTCGACCTCGGGGCGACCCTGCGCGAGGTCCTCGGCGAGCTGCTCGCCCTACGGGGCTAACGCCTGCGCGGAGAGCCACGCGATGTCGTCGGCGGTGTCCTGCGGGCTGCCGGAGGGCTGCATCACGTGGCTCAGCACCACCCGGACGATCAGGTCGATCGCCGCGTCGAGGCGGCCCGGAGGGAGCGTGCCAGAGCTGGCTTCTGGGTACGCGGCCACCCGCTCGCGCACGACGGCCTTGGCGGTCTCGAGCAACGACTCGGAGTGCGTGGTCAGCAGGGGCAGCAGCTCGGTGTCGGCGCCGTGGGTGGCCGAGACGACGGCCTTGAGGAGGCGGTTGTCCTGCGCCAGCTCGAGCACCCCCCGGCAGGCTCCGCGGATGGCGGCCACCAGGTCGTCGGGGTGCGCGTCGAAGGCGCGCTCGACCTCGGCCAGGAACAACGCCAGCTCGCGCAGCACCATCTCCTCGGCCAGCTGCGGCTTCGACCCGATCTCGTTGTAGACCGTCTGCCGGCTGACGCCCACCCGGTCCGCGAGCTTGGTCATGGTGATCGCGGCCCACCCGGACTCGCTGGTCAGCTGGGCCGCCGCGGCCACGATGCGCTCGTGGGTGCTCACGGTGCTCACGGTGCTCATCTGGCTCACGGTACGACGGATGCCTCCACGGGGACGAAGTCCACCTTGTCGCGCACGCCGCAGTCGGGGCAGCACCAGCTGTCGGGGACGTCGGCCCACGCCGTGCCGGCCGCGAACCCCTCGCGCTCGTCGCCGGTCACCACACAAATGATCTAATTTTGTCAACCCAGGTGGGCGAGCTCCTCGGCGAGCTCCGCCAGCTCGGCCGCGCCCGGGACGCCGCGCGTCGCCAGCTCGGTGGCGCGCGCCTGGACGTCGTACGCGCTGGCCGGGGGCCGGCCGTCCACGCCGTAGCCCTTGGTGATCTGGGCGAGGTCGGCCACGGCCGTCGCCAGCGCCAGGGAGTCCGACATCGGGGCCTCGGGGTCGGCCGCGAGCACCGGGGCGCTGGCGGAGGCGGGAGCGTTCGTGCCGGGCGTCTTCCAGAGCACCTGGGCGGTGCCGATCGGCGTGCCCGGGTCGACGTCGGGGGCCGTCCACACCTCGTACAGCGCGCTGGCGTGGTGCCCGGCGCCGAGCTCGCCGGCGTCGGCGGACAGGTCGGCGAAGGAGTGGTCGTCCATGGCGCGGTTCTCGTAGCCGACGAGGCGGTAGGACGAGACGAGCTCGGGGTCGAAGGACACCTGCGTGCGTGCGTCGTCGGCGACCGGGGCGAGCAGGCTGGTGAGCTCGTCGACGTAGAGGTCCTGCGCCTCCTCGTAGGTGTCGACGTAGCGGTAGAAGCCGTCCCCCTGGTCCGCGAGCTGCTCCATCAGGTGGTCGTTGTAGTTGCCCATCCCGTAGCCGACGGTGACGAGGTGGATGCCCTCGCGCCCGGCCTCCGCGATGCTGGCGGTGATGCCCTCGGGGCCGGTCATGCCGACGTTGGCCACGCCGTCGGAGCAGAGCACCACGACATTGATGCCGCCGGGACGGTACGCCGACCGGGCCTGCTCGTAGCCCAGCGACAGACCGTCGGCCAGGTTGGTGCTGCCGCGCGGGTAGAGGTCGTCGACCGAGGCCAGCACGCGCTCGTTCTCGGAGACCGGGGTCGGCGGGAGCAGCAGCTCGACCTGGTCGTCGAAGCTGACCACCGAGACGGTGTCGTCGGGGCGCAGCGACCCGGCCAGCAGCGCCAGCGAGTCCTTCACCAGGCCCATGCGGTTGCCCTCGCCCATGCTGCCCGAGCGGTCCACGACCAGGGTCAGGTTGACCGACGGCCGCTCTGCGGCTGCGACCTCGCGCGCGGTGACGGCCACCCGGACGAGCTGCGCGCCGTCCGCGTCGGGCCGGACGCCCGACTCGGTGCGGACGGAGAGGTCGGCCTCGGTCGGCGCCGGGTCGCCGTACGCGAAGGCGTTGACCCACTCCTCCGCGCGCACCGACTCCGACGGTGGGCGGGTGCCCTGGGCGACGTACGCCTGCGCGATCCGGTAGGAGCCGTTGTCGACGTCGAGCGCGAACGTCGACAGCGGGTCGCTCGCGGCGTCGACGTAGCCGCTGACCCCCTCGTCCTCGAAGGTGTTGCCGGGCTCGTTCGGTTGGGCGGGCTGGGCGAGCGGCGGGGCGTACGTGCCCTGCACGTCGGCGGCGTCCTGACCACCGGTGTCGTCCTCACCCCCACACGCGGTCAGGGCGAGCGCACTCGCCGTCACGATCGGGATCCAGGCGTACCGCAGTCGTGTCGTCATGTCGGCTGCGACGGGGCTTTGCCGACGGGCGTTCCGCGATCTCGGTCCCGCGACCCGATCGTGACCTGACTGTCACCCCCACGTGACGGGCGCGGACCTCCAGAGGTCGACGGGGTCGAGCTCGTCGGAGCGGTTCCACAGCGTCAGGTAGACCGCCACGGCCGGACCCTCGAGGCGTACGTCGCAGCCGTCGGCGACCTCGCCGCTCGGGACCACCGTGACGACGGCCGGCGCCGGGCCGACCTCGACCAGCCAGCCGGTCGGCGACTCCTCCGCAACCACGCCGACCACCATCGGCGACTCGCTGCGCAGGCGGCTCTTGTTGCGCGTCATGAAGCCGGCCAGCAGCTCGTCGATGCCGTCCACGGCGACGGCCGGGTCGATCGCGGTGTCGGCGGACGTGGGGTAGCGACCGAGGGCGGCGGCGAGCGCGTCGACGGAGTGGATCGTGGTCTCGTGGCACTGCCGCCGCGCCCAGAACGCCCGCGGGCCGGGGGCGTCGTTGAGGAACACGACCGTCTGCACGTCGTCGGGGGCCGTGGTGATCGCGGCGACCAGGTCGATGGCGCCGTCCCGGAGCCAGTCGACCGGGCTCGGCGCCCGCCGGCCGGCCCGCTCCGTCGCGTCGATCTCGATGGTCCGGCCGCGGAGGTTGGCCGCCGCCCAGCGGTGCACCATCCCCTGGTGCCCGATCAGGCGGCGTACGGTCCAGTCGGGGCAGGTCGGCACCGGGACGTCGAGCCCGGCCTCCTGCGCGTGCCGCGCGAACGCCGACACCGCGTCGCGCAGGGCGGCGAGATGCTCGTCCGGGGTCAGGGTGGTGGGCACGCGGCGAAGGGTCTCACGGCGCGTGCCTCCGGGGCCTGCCGTTATCGGCGCCGGGGGCTCAGCTCGTGAGGGGTTGGGAGTCCGGGGCGTAGTCGGAGGTCGTGCAGACCTGGGCCTTCAGCGGGAGCCGCCAGGTGTGCTTGAGGCTGGGCACGCGCAGGGTGACCAGCGTCGCGGCAGCCTCCTGGCACTCGTCGGCGGGCACCGGACCCGGGTCCGTCCAGTGGATGACGGTCGTGGCCGTCTCGCCCGGCGCCAGGGTCACGGCACCGCTGCCGGCGCTCAGGGCGCCCTTGACGCCCAGGGCTCCGGACCAGTCCCGGAAGCCGGCCTTGGTGGCGGTCCCGGCCGAGCACGCGTCGTCACCGACGTTGGTCAGGCGGACGGTGAGGTAGCGGTTGCCGGCGGCACCCTCGAGACGTCCCTTGACGACGTACAGGTTGTCGGCGCTGCACACGTCAGCGGCCGACGCCGGGGGCAGCACGGCGACGAAGGTGCCGGCGATCGCCAGGCCGGCCGCCAGGGCGGCGAGCAGGCGCGGTCCGTGCGAGGTGGATGAGTCCATGGTCGTGCCTCCGATTCAGCGGGTCCCGGAACGGGGCCCTTCCAGTGTGACGCCGGGTCGGTTGCTTCGGTTGTCGCGGGTGCGGGAGATTGGCTGGATGAGCGACCAGACACGCGACCTCCCCTTCGGCATCGACTTCGGCGGCTCGGGCATCAAGGGAGCGCCCGTGGACCTCGAGGCCGGTGACTTCGCCGCCGAGCGGGTCCGGATCAAGACCCCCAAGCCCTCGACACCCGAGGCGGTGGCCGGGGTGTTCGCCGAGCTGCTCGCGAGCTTCGACGACTCCACGGGGTCGGTCGGCGTGACCGTGCCCGCGGTCGTCCGGCACGGAGTGGTGAGCTCGGCCGCCAACATCGACGCCAGCTGGATCGGTACCGACGCCGACGCGCTGTTCACGAAGGCGACCGGGCGCGACGTGCACGTCGTCAACGACGCCGACGCCGCGGGGCTGGCCGAGGTGAGGTACGGCGCGGCGATGGGCCGCGGTGGGCTGGTCATCGTGACCACGCTGGGCACGGGCATCGGGTCGGCGATCCTGTACGACGGCGTGCTGGTGCCGAACTCCGAGCTCGGCCACCTCGAGATCGACGGGCACGACGCCGAGGACCGCGCCGCCAGCTCGGTCAAGGAGCTGGAGGGGCTGTCCTACCCGGAGTGGGCGCAGCGGCTGACGGTCTACTACCGGACGCTGGAGAAGCTGTTCTCCCCCGACCTGTTCGTGGTCGGGGGTGGCGTCAGCAAGGACGCCGACGAGTTCATGCACCTGATCGGCATCGAGACCGAGATCGTGCCGGCCAAGCTGCGAGAACCGGGCCGGCATCGTGGGCGCAGCGCTGTGGGCCGCGGAGGCCGGCGACGAGCACTAGGCCGACTACTCGGCAGCCAGGGCCTTCTCGATGTCCTCGCGCAGCTCGGCGGGATCGGTCAGCGGCTTGTAGCGGCCGATCACCGTGCCGTCGCGACCGACGAGGAACTTGGCGAAGTTCCAGGTGATCTTGCTGCCGACGAGCACGCCGGCCTTCTTCTCGCTCTTGAGCCACTCGTACAGCGGGTGCGTGTCGGGGCCGTTGACGTCGATCTTGGCGAACATCGGGAACGTCACGCCGTACGACGTCTCGCAGAACTCCGCGATCTCGCCCTCGGAGCCCGGCTCCTGGTGGCCGAACTGGTCGCACGGGAAGCCCAGCACGGTGAAGCCGCGGTCGCCGAGGTCGGCGTACAGCTGCTGGAGGCCGGCGTACTGCGGGGTCAAGCCGCACTGGGAGGCGGTGTTGACGACCAGCACGACCTGGCCGAGGTAGTCGGACAGCTCGACCTGCGAGCCGTCGATGCCGGTTGCGGTGAAGTCCCCGAGAGTCGTCGTCACGGGGTCGAGTCTGCCACCCGCTCGGTTGACCGCCCCCGGATGGCCGCGGCGACCGCCTGGGGCACCGCCGGGTTGAACACACTGGGGATGATGAAGTTGGGGTTGATCTCCTCGTCGGTGACCACGCGCGCGATCGCGTCGGCGGCACGCAGCAGCATGTCGAGGGTGATCTCCTTGGCGCGGGCGTCGAGCAGGCCGCGGAAGACGCCGGGGAAGGCCAGCACGTTGTTGATCTGGTTCGGGTAGTCGGAGCGTCCGCTCGCGACCACGGCGGCGTACCTGTCGGCTTCGGCGGGGTCGACCTCGGGATCGGGGTTGGCCAGGGCGAAGACGACGGCGTCGGTGGCCATGTCCTTGATCCAGAGCGGGTCGAGCACGCCCGGCGCGCTGACCCCCACGAAGACGTCGGCGCCGCGGAGCCCGTCGTGCAGGTCGCCGCGGACCTTGCGGGGGTTCGTACGCGCGGCGAGGCTCGCCTTGTTGTGCGGCAGGCTCGCGTCGTCGGAGGAGAGACACCCCTCGCGGTCCCAGACCACGATGTCGGTGATCCCGGCCGCCAGCATCAGCGTGACGATCGCCGTGCCCGCGGCGCCCGCACCCGCCACGACGACGCGGACGTCGGCGATCTTCTTGTCGACGACGCGCAGGGCGTTGGTCAGGGCTGCCATCACCACGATCGCCGTGCCGTGCTGGTCGTCGTGGAAGACCGGGATGTCGAGGCTGGCCCGCAGCCGGGCCTCGATCTCGAAGCATCGAGGAGCGGCGATGTCCTCGAGGTTGATGCCACCGAAGCCCGGCGCGATCATCTCGACGGCCTTGACGATCTCGTCGGTGTCCTGGCTGGCCAGACAGATCGGCCAGGCGTCGATGTTGGCGAACCGCTTGAACAGCGCCGCCTTGCCCTCCATCACCGGCAGCGCGGCACCGGGCCCGATGTTGCCGAGGCCCAGCACCGCAGAGCCGTCGGTCACGACGGCGACGGTGTTGCCCTTGATCGTCAGCCGCGAGATGTCCTCGGGGTGCTCGGCCAGCGCCATGCTCACCCGCCCGACGCCCGGGGTGTAGGCCATCGACAGGTCGTCACGGGTGCGCAGCGGCACCTTGGAGGTGACCTCGATCTTGCCGCCGAGGTGCAGCAGGAACGTCCGGTCGCTGACCTTGTAGACCTCGACGTCCTCGATCTCGCGCACGCACTCGACGAGACGCTCGGAGTGCGTCGCGTCGGCGGCACTGCACGTGACGTCGACGACCAGCCGGTCGTGGCTGGAGTCGGCGACGTCGATCGCCGTGACGATCCCACCCTCGCGCGCGATCGCCGTGGCGACCTTGCCCACCACGCCGTGGTCCGGGGCGGTGTGCAGCCGCATGGTGATCGAGTACGACGAGGCGGTGGCCGACATGCGGCCACCCTGTCCCGGTTCGTCGGTTACGAGCAAGTAGGGGTGCCCCCGAGTCGTGTGCCTGAGGCAGCGCCATGGCGCTGCCTCAGGCACACGACCCCACAGCGCTGGGTCAGCCGATGATGGGACCGCGGGCGCGGGCGGGGGAGCCGACGGGGACGGGGTTCTCGTACCCGGCCAGGGTGATCACCACCTGGCGCTCACCGATGTCGAGCACGACCTCGGCGTCGTCGGCCGACAGGACCGTGCCGACGGCCTCGTAGGCGTCGTCGGGCTGACGCGCGAGCGAGCCGGGCTCGTCGGGGTCGGCCGGCTCGAGGGGGCTGTTGGCGCGGATCAGCACGGTCGGGCGACGGCGGCCGACGCGGACCCACCACAGGCCCACCGCCAGCACGAGGGCGTCGGCGACGGCCACCATGACGTACGGCGCCTTGCTGCGGATCTCGCCCTCGACCCGGTGGGCCTCCGGGCGGTCCTCCAGCACCCGCACCCCGATCTCCTTGCTCGCGGCGGCCTTCTCGTACGTCGCCTGGTCGACCTCGGCGGAGTAGTTGTCCTGGTCGGGGTCGATCTCCTCCGGCAGCCGGAACGCGACCAGGTAGGCGTCCCCGTTCTTCGTGGTCTGGACGACGGTGGCGGTCACGTCGACACCGGAGCGCTCGATCTGCGCGCGCGTGACCAACGTGGTGATGAGCGGGAAGGTGAGGACGACCAGCATCACCACCACGAAGATCAGCCGCCGGGTACGCGCGGTCCACGGGAAGCCGCCCATCAGAAGCCACACACCTCGGCGGCGTAGGAGAACGCCTCGTCGGTGACCTCGGGGCTCATGGCGATCCGTACCTGCGCGGGCTCGCCGTCGATCGTCACGTTGACGAAGAACGTCGTCCCGCCGGTCGCCGAGCCGAACGCGTGGATGTCACAGCGCGCGGGCTGGGCCGGCAGCTCGACCGTCGTGTCCGGTCCCGTCCCGGTGACCAACTCGTCGACGGTCCAGAAGTCGCCGTCGGCCGACGTGTACAGCGGGGTGCCCGTGACGGTGTCGATCGTGAAGGACCCGTCCCGTCCGGTCGGGTGCGCGGTCAACCGGAACAGTGCGACCGCGTCGGCGCCCGAGCCCTCGATGCGCATGCCCGGCGACCACTCCAGCGTCGGCGACCCGCTCGATCGCGCGCTCGGCGCAACGCTCCTCGGACCACCGGCCCACGACCCGGGTCTCGTCGTCGACGGGGATCTCGACGCTCTCGCCGCCGTAGAAGACGGTCACCGTCGCGCCCGCCTCGCTCACCGCCGCAGGTGGGCTCGATCAGCTCCAGCGGATAGCCGCGGTAGGACCCCGACGGGATGGCGCGCAGGCGCTCACCCTCGACCGGCCGGCTGAGCAGCGCGTCGCGGTAGACGATGCGGCGTGGCCGGATCTCCTGCTGGAGCCCGTTGGTGATCCAGACCTGGAACCGCCCGAGCGCCACGTCGCGGCTGGACTGCTGGAGCTCGGCCGTGAGCTCGCCGGAGAGGGTCTTCTCCGGTGCCGGCAGCATCGTCAGCGTCTTCACGGGCGAGGACGACGGTGCCGAGGGAGCCGCGCTCTCCGAGCCCGACGACGCGCAGCCTCCGAGGACCAGCACGCCGAGGAGCGCCAGCGCGACGGACCGACTCACGACCCCAACTCTGCCAGCATCAACGCGACGCCATGGGCGGTGCGCCCCAGCTCGCCGGGGTCCACGCTCTCGTCGGCCGCGTGGATGTGGCAGGCCGGCTCCTCCACGCCGATCAGCAGGATCTCGGCGTCGGGGTGTGCCGCTTGGAGGGCGTTGCACAGCGGGATCGCCCCGCCCTGGCCGGCCTCGACGAGGTCGCGTCCGTACGCCGCCCGCATGCCCGCCGCCAGCGCGGCGTACCCCCGGCCCTGCGTCCCCGCTGCGAACGGCTGCCCCAGCGTCTTGGGCTCGACCGTCACCTGGGCGCCCCACGGCGCGGCCGCCTCGAGGTGGGCCACCAGCAGGCGTTGGGCGGCCTCGGCGTCCTGGCCCGGCGGCACCCGCAGGTTCACCACGGCCCGGGCCTCGTGCTGGATCGCAGCGGTCACGCCGGCCACCGACGGCGCGTCGATCGCCAGCACCGTCGCGGCCGGACGCGCCCACACGGTGTCCGCGACCGACCCCGACCCGAGCAGCTCGACCCCGGGCAGCACCTGGGCGTCGGCGGCGAAGCGGTCGGCGGGGTACTCCGCCCCGCCCCAGGTGCCGGTGTTGTCCAGGCCGTTCACCGTGGTGTCACCGGCGTCGTCGCGCAGGGTCGCCAGCACGGCGATGAGGGCGGCGAGCGCGTCCGGTGCCGCGCCGCCGTACATCCCCGAGTGCCCGGGGCCGGCCATCGTGCGCACCGTCACCAGCACCGATCCGGTGCCGCGCAGGCTGGTCGTCACGGTCGGCGTGCCGAGCTCGACGTTGCCGGCGTCGGCGACGATCATCACGTCGGCCGCGACGATCTCCGGCGACGCGGCCACCAGCCGCGAGAGCCCGCCCGTCGACATCTCCTCCGACCCCTCGCAGACGACGCGGACGCCGACCGGCCAGGGTCGCGGCAGGGCGCGCAGGGCGGTCAGCAGCATGACCAGGTTGCCCTTGCAGTCCGCGGCTCCCCGGCCGTAGAGCCGGCCGTCGCGCTCGGTCAGCTCCCACGGGGACGAGGCCCAGGCTTCCGGGTCGGCGGGCTGCACGTCGTAGTGGGAGTAGAGCAGGACCGTAGGCGCTCCCTCCGGACCGGGCGTGAACCCGACGACCGCGTCGCTGCCGTCGTCGGTGGGCACCCGGCGTACGTCGTCCACCCCCGCCCCGGCGAACAGCTCGACGACCAGGTCGGCGGCCGCCGAGCAGGCCTCGGCGTGCGCGCCGTCGTGGACGGAAGGAAGGGCGACGAGCCGGGCGAGGTCGAGATTCACGTCAGCTGTTCCAGGTACTCCGGGAGCATCTGCCACCACGTCGGCCAGTCGTGGTCGTAGTCGGGGCCCCAGTCGTCGACACGGTTGGGCACGCCCTTCTCGCCGAGCACGCCCGCAGCGCGCCAGGACTCGCCGGTGTCCTCCCACTTGCCGGAGCCGGAGGCCAGCACCACGAACCGCTGCCGCAGCGCGTCGAGCGCCGGGCCCTCGAGGCCGGGCAGGAAGTGCATCGGCGAGGAGAAGAACAGGTCGTCGGTGAAGCCGCCGATGAACCGCTCGATGTCGTAGGTCCCGCTCATGCAGACCGCGGCGCGGAACAGGTCGGGGTACCGGCAGACCAGCGCCAGCGCGTTGAACGCGCCGATCGAGGCGCCGGCGACGATCACGGAGTTCGGGCCGCCGGTGTCGGCGTGGATGGCCGGGACCACCTCGTGGGCGACGGCCTGCTGGAACTGGTTGAACAGCCAGCAGCGGTACGCCGGGTCGCCGTCGTTCACCGTCATCGCCTTCCCCGCGACGGAGTCGCACGAGTAGACCTTGATCCGGCCGTCCTCGACGAGCCCGGCGAGGTGGCCGACGAGGTGGTGCCGCTCGACCTCCTCGGCGTCACCGCCGGCCGTCGGGAACACCAGCACCGGGACGCCGAAGTGGCCCCACCGGGCCAGCGTGATGTCCTGCCGCATCCGGTCGGACCGCCAGCGCTCGACCACCTTGTCCATGTCGCGTGTCCTCACTCGTAGACGAACTTCTGGTCCCCGGGGTGCAGCCAGGCGAGGCCGTCGCGCAGCCGGTCGCGCCAGTTCTCCCAATTGTGGCCGTCCCGCGCCTCGACGTACCTGACCTCCATGCCAGCCTGCCGGAACACCGTCTCCATGGAGCGGTTCGGCGTGATCAGCGGCTCGTACATCCCGCAGGTCAGGTAGATGCGGTCGGCGATCCGGCGCGGCCGGGCGCGGTAGCGGTTCACGAACTTCACCACCGGGTCGAAGACCGGCCCGCCGCCGTGGTCCTGGCCGATGTCGGTGAAGACCAGCGACGGCGACTCGAGGAGCAGCGAGCCGAACACGTCGGGGTACCGCGCGGCGGTCGAGACCGAGGCCACCCCGCCGAAGCTCGACCCCATCAGGGTCCGGCCGACGGGGCTGTCGACGAGCGGGAGCTCCGCGGTCAGCTCGGGCACCAGCTCGCGGGCGACGAACCGCGCGTGCGGGGCGTGGTTGGCGTACTCGACCAGCCGGTCGCCGACGGGCGAGACGAACGCGACCACCATCTCCGCGATCTCGTTGCGGTGGATCAGGTTGTCCAGGACGGTCTTGGCCGAGGTGTAGTTGAGGTAGTCGAGCCCGTCGTGCACGACGATCAGCGGGTAGCGCACCACGGGGCGGAACCGGGCCGGCAGGTAGAGGTGGTAGCCCACCTGGCGGCGCAGCGCCTTGCTGGCGATGCTCCGCTCGATGACCTCGCCGGGCCGGGCCTCGGGGTCGTGGAGCGTCCAGTCCGGCACCTGGTAGCCGGCGGCCGCGCACACCGAGCTCGCGCCGAACGGCCCGTGCGCCAGCTTGGGGTTGAGCGGGTCGTTGAGGAACGACTCGGTGTGGTCGTCGCGGGTGATCTCGAAGCTGTACTCGATCCGCGAGCCCTCGGGGATGTCGGTCGAGACGTACCAGAGGTCGGTGTCCTTCACGTGCCGCAGGCGCAGGGGGTCGGGCAGGCCGACCACGCGGTGGCGTACGGACACCTCGTCGGCGTGCCCACGCCACAGGAACGTCGCCCGGGAGCCCTCGATGATGGGCGCACCGTGCCGTTCGATGAACCGGTCGATCGCCGCCCCGTCGAGGGGCTTGCGGTCGAGCAGCCGGTTGATGGCCAGCTTGGACGCGGCACGGCTCATGAGGCGGCGGCCCCGGTCTCCGTCAGCACGCGAGCATCCTCGGGCACGGACCCGTCGGCGCGGATCTCGACCTGGGTGCCGTCGTCGAGCAGGAGGCAGACGGCCGGCTCGAAGCGGCGGACGAACACCCTCGCGTGCACGGCGTCGTCGAGGCGGAGCCGGCGCCGGGCGTGCGGCATCGCGACCACGTCGCGCACCCGTCCTGTCCCGCGGTCCCAGACCTCGGCGCCCTGCACCCCCTGCGGACCGCGGTCGTTGTAGAGCACGACGCGCTCGGTCATCGCCATCGCGCCCGCCGACCAGGCCACGACGGGCAGCTCGGGCCGCGGGCCGACTGCGAACAGGCGCAGGCAGCGCAGCAGGATGCCGACGTGGCCGCCGGCGATCGCCACGACGGCCGCGTCGCGGAGCAGCTCGGCGACCTCGTGCCGGTGGCGCGCGATCGGCTCGCTGGCCTCGGGCGAGGCAGCCGCCTCCAGCTCGCCGTACAGCTGGTCGACGGTCCGCAGGTACCAGTCGTCGATGTCGCGCACACCCCGGACGGCGTCCGCGAAGGCCGCCTCGGCGACGGCCGGGCGCGCTGGCCGGCGGGCCACGGCGTACACACTGTCCAGGGCTCGCTGGAGCCGCAGCGAGTAGAGGCCGGCCAGCTCGTCCATCGCGTCGCGGTGCGCCAGCGCCTCGGTCGCGAAGTGCTCGTCGCTGGCCAGCACGTCGCTGAGCCGGCCGTAGAGGTGCAGGTTGCGGGAGCGGCCCTCCATCACCTCGTCGAGCTCGCCGTCGGCGGACTCGCGGTCCTCCCAGCCGGCGGTCACCGTCGCCACCGGGCCCTCGGGCGCGACCGAGCGGACGACGGTGCCCGCGGTCGTGAGGAAGCGCTGCGGGCCGAGGAGAACGGTCCTCACCGGTCAGCCGGCGTGGACCCGGACGCTGCGTCCGACGTCGTCGAGCATCGAGCGTGCGGTGTCGTAGTCGGGGTGGCGCAGCCGCACCCATGCGTTCGCCATGTAGCCCGCCTCGACCGGCTGGGTCGCCGTACCGATGTCGGGCAGGTGCGCGTCGATGATCCAGTCGCCGAACCGCCAGTTGACGTCGTCGAGGCCGCTGTAGCCGCGGATGTGGCCGTCGTGGTCGGGGCGGAGGGCGACGATGCCGGCGGCGTACTTGCGCGTCATCGCGTTCTCCGGGCCGCCGTGCACGATCGCGTGGGCCCACTCGCGGTAGACGTCGACGTCGTTCGCCGCGGAGTACAGGTCCCAGGCCCCGACGCCTGGGGGCCGACAGCCGATCTCGGAGAAGCGCAGCCCCTTCGGGCCGTAGAACCACTCCATGTGCGTGGCCGACGTGGTGATGCCGAGGGCCTCGATGACGCGGTGGCCCATCGCGCGGACCTCGTCGTAGAAGGCCGAGCCGCTGATCCGGTTGGTGGTGATGAACTGCGGGCTGATCCAGCGGTGCCGCATCGCCTCGAGCACGTTGGGGTAGTAGTGCGTGGCCCAGTCGTGGACGATGTGGCCGTCGACGGTGATGGTGTCGTAGAAGCCCTCGTGCCCCTCGACGAACTCCTCGACGGCGATCGAGCCGGCCCCGCCGAAGTCGCCCAGGGCGCGGTCGACGTCGGCCATCGAGTCGACGCGTACGGTGCCCTGGGCGCCGGCCCCGCTGCGGGGCTTGAGGATCAACGGGAAGCCGTTCTCCTGGGCGAACGCGCGGACCTCCGCGGCGCTGTCGGCCGCCGTCGACGCCGCCGTGGGCACCCCGGCCTTGCGCAGCGCGTCCTTCATCGACGGCTTGTCGCGGCACAGCCACGTCGTGCGCAACGTGGTGCCGGGGATGCCCCGGGCCTCGCGCACCTCGGCCGCTGCCATCTGGTGGGACTCGATCGTCGACTCGAGACGGTCGATCCACATCTTGTCCTGCGCCCACTGCACGGCCTCGTCGAGCTGGTGCACGTCGGTGACGTTGCCGACCTGGTAGTACGCCGCCATCTGCCCGCGCAGCTCGTCGCCCAGCTCGTGCTCGGGGGACTCGCCCACGCCCACCACCCGGGCGCCCACTCCCGACAGCGCCGCGACGAAGCGTCGCTGGTTCTGTGGGAAGGCGGGCTCCACGAAGACGATGTTCATCCCCGTCACTGTAGTGAACGACCGAGCCGTGGTCGAGGAGTGGCCGTCAAGGCTCAGGCCTTGACGAGACCCTTCGCACCTCAACCTCCGAAGCCGGTGGTTGGTCGTGACGGTGCGCTAGCGACGAGCCTCCGCAACCAGCTGTGCCGAACTGCGCGCGTGCCAGGAGGCGATGCCGGCGCGGGAGGTGAGGTCGAGCTTGCGGAGCACGTTGCTGACGTGGTTCTCGACCGTGCGCTCCGAGAGGACCAGCCGGTTGGCGATGGCGGCGTTGCTCAGCCCGTCGGCCACCAGGGCCGCGGTCCTCGACTGGTGCCTGCTGAGCGACCTTCGGCGGTGGCTGCGGCTGGTCCCGCACCGCCGTCCGGAGCGCGGCGCTGAGGCTCGCAATTGCCTTGCGGCGGCCGCTGGCGAACGGTTGCCTGGGGGCGATGCTCACCTACGAACGCTCCGGACCCACCGGCTCCACGCCGATCCTGCTCCTCCACGCCGGCATCGCCGACCGCCGGATGTGGGACTCCATCTGGCCGACGCTGACGGCCGAGCGCGACGTGGTTCGCGTCGACCTGCGGGGGTTCGGCGAGTCCACCGAGCGGCCGGCCGGTCCCTGGTCGCCGCGGGCCGACGTACTGGCGACCCTCGACGCCCTCGGGGTCGAGCGGGCCCACGTCGTCGGCTGCTCCTTCGGGGCCGGAGTGGCGGTCGAGCTGGCGTTGGAGCGACCCGGCGCCGTGGCCTCCCTCGTGCTGGCCGCCCCGGGCGGCTCGCTGATCACGGAGCGGACCGAGGAGCTGGCCGCGTTCTGGGAGCTGGAGGGCAAGGCCGTCGAGGCGGGTGACCTGGACGGCGCCGCCGAGGCGAACGTGGTGGCCTGGGTCGACGGCCCGCACCGCGGACCGGACGTCGTCCCCGCAGCCGTCCGCGACGCCGTCCGCACCATGCAGCGCCGAGCGTTCGAGCTCACGGTCGACTGGCCCGACGAGGTCTGGGAGGCCGAGGAGGAGCTCGCCCCCGAGCCGCCCGAGCGGCTCGACGAGATCGCCGTGCCGACGCTGGTGATCTCCGGCGAGCTCGACATCGACGCCATCCGCCTGGCCGCGGACCACCTCCTCACCGGCCTGCGCGACGTGCGGGCCGTGGTGTGGCCCGACGTCGCCCACGTGCCGTCGATGGAGCGGCCGGACGACTTCGCCGCGCAGGTACTGGACTGGGTGACCCGCGCCGAGGAGTGACTGACGAGCGCGCCGGATGATGGAGGGATGTCCGTCTCCCGCACCATCGCCGTCATCGCGGCCGGCTCGGCGGTCGCCCTCCTCGTCACCGGCAGCGCCGGCTCGGCGCCCCGCACGCCGCCCCGGCGAACCCCGACCCCGGCCTGTTCGCCCACCCCGGCACCAACCCGTACTTCCCGCTGACGCCCGGGCTCGTGACCCGGCTGCGCGGCACCGACGAGGGTGAGCACTACCGCGAGACCGTCACCGTCACGACGCGGCACCGCACCATCGTCGGCGTCGAGACGACCGTCGTGGACGACGTCGTCCGCCGGGCCGACGGGACGCTCGCGGAGAAGACGCGCGACTGGTACGCCACCGACCAGGACGGCAACGTCTGGTACTTCGGCGAGGACACCGCGACCTACGACGACAGCGGCGACCTCGAGAGCCGGGAGGGCTCCTGGGAGGCCGGGGTCGACGGCGCGGTGGCCGGGATCGTCATGCCGGCGGATCCGAGGCCGTCGACGGCGGCGTACATGGAGCTCGCCAAGGGCGAGGCCGAGGACCAGGCCTGGGTCGTCCAACGGTTGCCGTCGGTCCGGACGCCGGGCGGGACGTACGACCACGTCGTGCGCACCCTGGAGTGGACCCGGCTCGAGCCCGACGTGGTGTCGATGAAGTTCTACGCGCGCGGGCTCGGGATCGTGCACGAGCAGGACCTGTCGGGCAGGCGACGAGCAGCTTCTGGTTGGTCGTCCAGCGCCGGCCCGTAGAGTCAGCCGCACTGGTCCGGATCGAAGAAAGTCTGGTGCGCGAGGGGGGAGTTGAACCCCCACGTCCTTTCGGACACACGGACCTGAACCGTGCGCGTCTGCCTATTCCGCCACTCGCGCCAGAAGCGTGCTGAGGGTATCCCAGCGCCGGAGGTCCACCCAAACCGGTGCTGCCTCGGTGTCGAGGACGAGCTGACACCGACCTGACACCCACCTGACACCCACCTGGGGGGCCGACTGGCGGGGTGCCGGGGCGGGAGCGCGTGCCTCGCTACGATCGAGGGCGACCCGGCGCCCGGATGGTGTCACGAGGGTGTCACTGGTGGGCTTCACTGGCGTGCCGGAAGGAGGCGGATGTGGGCGGCCTGCAACGTTTCGAGCAGCGACTCGAGAGCATGGTCTACGGCGCGTTCGCCAAGGTCTTCCGCAGCGCGGTGCAGCCGGTGGAGATCGCCGCGGCCCTGGAGCGCGAGTGCGACAACAACGCCCAGATCCTCAGCCGGCAGCGCCGGGCGGTGCCCAACGACTTCCACGTCGAGCTGGCCGCGACGGACTTCGACCGGCTGGCGCCGTACGACTCGACGCTCCTGCAGGACCTCACCCAGCAGCTCCAGGAGCACGCCGACCAGCAGCACTACGTCTTCCCGGGGCCGATCACGATCGCGTTCGAGAGCGCCGACGACCTGGGTACGGGCCGGTTCCGCATCAAGAGCCGGGCCCAGGCCGGCGTCACCAGCAACAGCAACGTCACCCGGCAGCGCCGGCCGCGGGCGGTGCTCGAGGTGAACGGCACCAAGCACCCCCTGACGCCGCCCGGTCTCGTGATCGGTCGGGGCACCGAGGCCGACGTCCGCATCAACGACCCGGGTGTGAGCCGGCGGCACATCGAGTTCCTGGTCTTCGACCGGGAGGGTGACGTCGACATCGAGGTGGGCGACCTCGGCTCCACCAACGGCATGCTCGTCGACGGCCACCGGATCCAGCGCACCTCCGTGCACGACGGCAGCCGCGTCAAGATCGGCGCGACCACGATCACCGTCCGGGTGACCGAGGAGCAAGTCTCCGAGGAAGGCGGCTACCCGGGTGTCTGAGCTGACCCTGTTCCTGATCCGCCTGGCCTATCTCGCGATCCTCTGGATCTTCGTGCTCTCGGCCCTGTCGGTGATCCGGTCCGACATGTTCGGCGCCCGGATGCCCGAGGGCGCCCGGGCCGCGGCCGCCAAGCGCGACCAGCGCCCGCCCAAGCCGGCCAAGGCCCGTCGCGGCGCGCCCACCCACGTGCTGGTCGTGGGCGGAGACAACCAGGGCGAGCGGGCCGACCTCACCCAGGCCCCGATCCTGATCGGCCGTGGGCCAGACGCGGCCATCCGCCTCGACGACGACTACGTGTCCACCCGCCACGCCCGGATCGCGGCGTCCGGTGACCAGTGGTTCGTCGAGGACCTCGGCTCGACCAACGGCACCTACATCGGCAACGCCCGGATCACCCAGCCGACCACGCTCACGCTCGGCACGCAGGTGCGCGTCGGCAAGACCGTGATCGAGCTGAGGAAGTAGCCGATGACGTTCCGCCTCCGCTACGCCGCGATCTCCGACGTCGGCCGCGTCCGCAAGGACAACCAGGACTCCGGGTACGTCGGCCCGTGGATGCTCGCGGTCTGCGACGGCGTCGGCGGCGCGGCCCGCGGCGACCTGGCGTCGGCGACCGCGATCGGTCAGCTGCGCAAGCTGGACGCCCGGCCCCATTCGTCGGCGAGCGACGACATGAAGAGCCAGGTGGCCGGCGCGCTGCACCGCGCCAACGACCGGATCGCCGAGCTCGTCGACGACGACCCCACGCTGAGCGGCACCAGCACGACCGCGACCATGGCGCTGTTCGACGGCGAGAAGCTGACGTTCGGGCACGTGGGTGACAGCCGCGCGTACCTCTTCCGCGACGGCGAGATCCGCCAGGTCACCAAGGACCACACGTTCGTCCAGAGCCTCATCGACGAGGGCCGGATCACCGAGGAGGAGTCGCGCACGCACCCGCACCGCAACCTCATCCTCAAGGCGATCGACGGCGTCCACGACATCGACGCCGACCTCTTCGACCTCGAGATCCAGCACGGAGACCGGCTGCTGTTCTGCAGCGACGGCGCGAGCGGCGTGCTCGACGACGGCCGGCTGGCCGACGTGCTGTCGATGGGCACCCCCGACTACGCCGCGGTCGAGCTGGTGCGCGCCAGCCTCGAGGCCGGCACGACCGACAACGTCACCTGCGTGGTGGCCGACGTCGTCGACGAGGACGAGCTCCCCGGCGACCAGCAGCCGATGCTCGTCGGAGCGGCCGCCGACCTCAAGCGCCGGTCGCACCTGCCGACGATGCCGCACCTGTTCCGCGGCCATCGCGCCGGCGACACCGGTGAGCTCGAGCCCGTCCGGGCCGAGATCCCCGACGTGCCCTTCGCGATCGAGACCGACCCGGTCGACCCCGAGGAGGCGAGGTACGCGCCCCGGCCACCGCGCCGCTTCCTGGTGGCCCGCCGGGTGCTCGCCGGCGTCGCCGTGGTGGGCGTGGCCTGGATCCTCGGCGCGGCGGCGTACTCCTGGAGCCAGCAGCAGTTCTACGTCGGCGACCACGACGGCACCGTGACGATCTTCCGGGGCGTCGACGCCGACCTCCCCGGCGTCAGCCTGTCGCAGCCGTACGAGACCACCAACGTCACCCTCGCGCGGCTCTCCGACTACGACGCCTCGACCGTCCGCGAGGGCATCGACGCCGACAGCCTCGCCGACGCCCAGGACGCCGTCCGCCGCCTGGCCGCCAACCAGACCATCGACGACGCCGTCGACGACACCGGCGACGCGACGACTGAGGCCAGCGCGACCCCGAGCGACACGGCCACCCCCAGCCCCACCGACTCCGTGAGCGCCACGCCATGAGCCAGTCCGGGATGATCATGGAGTTCGTGCACCGCCGCCGGCGCGGGGCCGAGCTGTTCCTGCTCGTGCTGGCGCTGGCCGTCGGCGTCGGCGCGTACGCCGCGGTGGGTCTCGGCGTCGAGGGCGAGGTCCCGACCGGCCTCCTCACGTACGGCGGCTGGCTGGCCGGCCTGGTCATCGTCGCGCACGTCGTGGTGCGGTTCGTGGCGCCGTACGCCGACCCGGTCCTGCTGCCCGTCGTGGCCGCCCTCAACGGGCTCGGCCTCGCGATCATCCACCGGCTCGACCTCAGTCTCGACACGACGTACGCCCGCCAGCAGCTGACCTGGATGAGCCTCGGGGTGCTCCTGTTCGTGGTCACCCTCGTGGTCCTCCGCGACCACCGGGTGCTGCAACGGTTCACCTACACCAGCGGGCTCGCGGCGATCGTGCTGCTGCTCCTGCCCCTGGTCCCCGGGCTCGGCACGGAGATCAACGGAGCCCAGATCTGGATCAACGTCGGCCCGTTCAGCTTCCAGCCCGGCGAGGTCGCCAAGCTGCTGCTGGTGGTCACCTTCGCCGGCTACCTCGTGCTGCACCGCGACGCGCTGGCCCTGGCGGGTCGCCGGGTGCTGTTCGTCGACCTGCCCCGCGGCCGCGACCTCGGCCCGATCCTGCTGATGTGGCTCGTCAGCCTGGGCATCCTGGTCTTCCAGACCGACCTGGGCTCCAGCCTGCTGTTCTTCGGCCTGTTCCTGATCATGCTGTACGTCGCCACCGAGCGGGCCGGCTGGCTGATCGTCGGGGCCGGCCTCTTCCTCGGCGGGGCGCTGCTCGCCTACCGCTTCGAGCCCCACGTGCGGGTCCGCGTCGACACCTGGCTGCACCCGTTCGACTTCTACGACGACGCCGACGGCGCCAAGTCCTACCAGCTCGTCGAGTCGATGTTCGGGATGGGCTGGGGCGGCCTGCTCGGCCGCGGCCTGGGCCTGGGCATGCCGCAGCGCATCCCCCGGGCCGAGTCCGACTTCATCATGGGCGCGCTCGGCGAGGAGCTCGGCCTCACCGGCGTGATCGCGGTGATCGTGCTGTACGGCCTGATCGTCGAGCGGGCGCTCCGCGCCTCGCTGATCTGCCGAGACGGCTTCGGCAAGCTGATGGCGGTCGGCCTCGGCAGCGTGGTGGCGCTGCAGGTCTTCGTCGTCATCGGCGGCGTGACCCGGCTGATCCCGCTCACCGGACTCACCACCCCGTTCCTCTCGTACGGCGGCTCGTCCCTGGTCGCCAACTGGGTCCTGATCGCGTTGCTGCTGCGCATCTCCGACCACGCGCGACGGCCCGCACCCATGCTCGCCGTGGACGACGACGCCGACGCGGAGGCCACCCAGGTCGTGAAGATGCAGGTCGACGAGGGGGCGAACCGATGAACAAGCCGATCCGCACCATCTCGATCTTCTGCATGGTGCTCTTCCTGGCGCTGATGGCCAACGCCACCTACCTGCAGTACTGGCAGGCCGACGCCCTCAACAAGGACGCCCGCAACCGGCGCATCATCCAGGAGGCCTTCTCGCGCGAGCGCGGCGCGATCCTGGTCAGCCGGAACCCGGTGGCCGAGAGCGTGGAGACCGACGACGAGTACAAGTTCCAGAGGACCTACCCCCAGCCGTTCAAGTACGCCCCGATCACCGGCTGGTTCTCCTACTACTCGCAGACCGGCATCGAGCAGAGCCAGAACGACGTGCTGTCCGGCGACGACTCACGGCTGTTCGTCACCCGCCTGGTCGACCTGGTCAACGGCAACAACACCGAGGGCGGCCGGGTCTCGCTGACGATCGACCCCGCCGCGCAGACGGCCGCCTTCGACGGGCTGCGGGCCCTCGGGGACGACGTGCAGGGTGCCGTCGTGGCGATCGAGCCGTCGACCGGCAAGGTCCTCGCCAACGCGTCGCTGCCGACGTACGACCCGAACCTGCTGGCCTCGCACGACTTCGCGTCGGTCTCGGAGAACTACGACCGGCTCAACGCCGATCCCGCCAAGCCGCTGCTCAACCGCGGCATCCAGACCACGCTCCCGCCGGGCTCGACGTTCAAGCTCGTCACCGCGGCCGCCGCGATCGAGAGCGGCAACTGGGACGCCTCGTCGACGGTGCCGGCCGGGGCGACCTACCAGCTGCCCGAGACCCGCGGTCCCACCGGCCTGATCGACAACGACGGCCGGACTCAGTGCGACCCGAAGCAGATCCCCTTCGAGGTGGCGATGGAGTACTCGTGCAACACGACCTTCGCGCAGCTGGGGATCGAGGTCGGGGCCGAGGCGATGCTCGAGCAGGCCGAGGCGTTCGGCTTCAACGACCACTACCTCGACGACCTCGGCCCGCAGGCCGTCTCCGTGTACCCGGTCGGCGCCAACAAGCCGCAGACCGGACAGTCGGCCATCGGCCAGTTCGACGTGCGCTCCACGCCGCTGCAGATGGCGATGGTGGCGGCGGGCATCGCCAACGGCGGCGTCGTGATGAAGCCGTACTACGTCGACGAGGTGCAGTCGGCCGACCTCGACATCCTCGACAAGACCACCCCCAGCGAGCTCTCCCGCGCGGTCTCGGCCACCACGGCCAACGAGCTGACGAAGCTGATGGTCGCGACCGTCGCGGAAGGCACCGCCAGCCCGGGCGCGATCGACGGCGTCGAGGTGGCGGGCAAGACCGGAACGGCGCAGAGCGGCGTCGAGGGCAAGCCGCCGTACGCCTGGTACGTCTCGTTCGCACCCGCCGACGACCCGCAGGTCGCGGTGGCCGTGATGATCGAGAGCGTGCCGGGGCAGGACACCGACGAGATCGCCGGCGGCCTGCTCGGCGGCCCGATCGCGAAGGCCGTGATGGAGGCCGTGATCCGATGAGGAAGGGCGACACCCGATGAACCAGGGACCGACGCTGATCGGCGGGCGGTACGAGCTCGGTGAGCTCCTCGGCCGCGGCGGCATGGCCGAGGTGCGCAAGGGCACCGACACCCGCCTCGGGCGGGTGGTGGCGGTCAAGCGGCTGCGCACCGACCTCGCGAGCGACGCGACGTTCCAGGCGCGCTTCCGCCGCGAGGCGCAGTCGTCGGCCTCGCTCAACCACCCCTCGATCGTCTCGGTCTACGACACCGGCGAGGAGCTGGCCACCGACGGCTCCGGCATCGCCCAGCCGTACATCGTGATGGAGTACGTCGCCGGCCGGACGCTGCGCGACATCCTGCGCGAGGGTCGCAAGATCCTCCCCGAGCGGGCCCTGGAGATCTCCTCGGGCGTGCTCTCCGCCCTCGACTACAGCCACCGCGCCGGCATCATCCACCGCGACATCAAGCCCGGCAACGTGATGCTCACGCCGAGCGGCGACGTGAAGGTGATGGACTTCGGCATCGCCCGGGCGATCTCGGACGCCTCGTCGGCGATGACCCAGACGGCCGCGGTCGTGGGCACGGCGCAGTACCTCTCCCCCGAGCAGGCCCGGGGCGAGACCGTCGACTCCCGCTCCGACGTCTACTCCGCCGGCTGCCTGGTCTACGAGCTGCTCACCGGCCGGCCGCCCTTCGTGGGCGACAGCCCGGTCGCCGTCGCCTACCAGCACGTGCGCGAGCCGGCGGTGCCGCCGTCGGACCACGACACGTCGCTGACGCCGGAGATCGACGCGATCGTGATGAAGGCGCTCGCCAAGCGCGTCGAGGACAGGTACCAGTCGGCGGCGGCGATGCGCGCCGACATCGAGCGGTACCTCGCGGGTCACCCCGTGCGCGCCACCGCCCCGCCGCTGCCGCCCGACCCGCAGACCACCGTCGCGCCGACGTACGCGAACGACCCCGCCACCCAGTCGACGATCACGACCCAGGCGGTGCCGCCCGACGACGACGGCGACGGCGGCAGCCGCACCGGGCTGATCGTGCTCCTCGGCGCCCTGCTGGTCGCCCTGATCGTCGGGGCGGCGTTCCTGCTGCCCTCGCTCTTCGAGGACTCGCCCGAGCAGGTGCAGGTGCCCGACCTGATCGGGATGACCGAGGCGCAGGCCCGGGCCGCCATCGGCGACGCCGGGCTCGCCGTCGGGCAGCCGGAGTACGTCGCGGACGCCGACGTCGCCCGCGACAAGGTGGTCAAGCAGGACCCCAACCGCGACACGTTCGTCGACCCCGGGGCCACGGTCACCATCACCGTCTCGACCGGCAAGCCGATGACGTCGGTCCCCGCCGTCGTCGGCCAGGACCGCTCGACGGCCCGCGCGACGATGGAGTCCGCCAACCTGGTGGCCGCCTTCGTCGAGAAGGAGTCCGACGAGCCCAAGGACCAGGTCATCGAGACCGACCCGGCGGCCGGCGAGCAGGTGCCGGAGGGCACCAAGATCACCGTCTACTTCTCCGACGGCCCCGAGAAGGTGCCGAACGTCGTGGGCATGACCGAGAACGAAGCCGAGCAGGCGCTCAAGCAAGCCGGCTTCAAGGCGTTCGTCACCACGTCGAACGACACCGAGGAGCCCAAGGGCACGGTGATCAACCAGAACCCCGAGGGCGGCAGCGAGCAGCCCGAGGGGACCTCGGTGACGATCGTGGTCTCGTCGTTCGAGGAGCCGTCCGAGACTCCCACCCCGACGCCGAGCGACACCCCGACGGTGCTGCCGACCGACACGCCCACGGAGACCCCCACCGGCGTCCCCCCGACGCCGTGACGACGCCTCCGTCGGTCGAGTCGAGGGACGAAGTCCCGTCACGAGACCCGCACCGCACCGCGTACCTGTCACCGGGTCTCGTGACGGTCGACTGCGCGACCTCCTCGACCAGCGGCGAGAACGAGGTCAGCTGTCGGTCTCCAGCGGCTGGGCGTAGGTGATGTCGAGCAGGCCGTCGTACGCCGGGGCGGTGAGGGCGGTCTCCACGTCGGCCTGCCAGCCGACCGCGATGTCCGGCTCGGCGGCGTCGCTGCGGTAGAGCTGGAGGTAGTCGTCCTCGGCGATCGCCGCGGCGAGCGCCTCCGGGTCTCCGATGGCGGAGATCGTGTAGGGCTGGGAGTACGGCACACCCTGGAGCTGCACGCTGTTGCCGATGCACTTGATGCCCGTCGTGCTGACCACCCGCTGACCCTGGATGGTGACGGCGGTGGCGCCGGCCTTCCACATCGCGTTGACCACGGCCTGGATGTCCTGCTGGTGCACGACGAGGCGGTTGGGGTCCTGCTGGCTGGACTCGGCGATCTCAGCGGGGGCGTCGGTGAGCACGACGGTCATGCCCGGTCCGGTCTGCTCGACCAGCCCGGCGGGCTCCTCGAGGGCCCGCGCCTCGGCGCGCAGCTGCTCGACCTGGTCGTTGTCCACCGAGCCGGTCAGCGCCGCGACCTCCTCGGTGAGCCGGGTGACGCGGTCGCGCAGGGCGTCGTACTGCCGGCTCTCGGTGCGCACCAGCGCGGGCAGGTCGGTGTAGCGGCCGGGGCGCAGGTCGGTGCCACCGCTGTTGAGGGCGCTGACGGCGAACAGACCTCCGCAGAGCAGCACGGCCACCGGCATCACGACCCGCCAGGCCGTCCAGCGCCGCCGTGGGCTGTCCGGAGTCGCGTCGGGGCTCGAATCGGCGCCCTCGGTCATGGCGACTAAGGTATCCCGAGCCCCGCGAGCGGCCCGAATTCCGCGCGTGCTCGCCAGGCCCCCTTCGTCAGCCCCGTTGGTCCCCCGCAGCACGAGGAGTCACCCAGTGCCGTCCCTGTCCCGGTCCACGTCGGACTTCACCGACCCCGAGCGGGGGCCGATCTTCTCGCCCCGGTTCGGCGTCGCCCTGCTGCTCGTGGTGGTGGGCATCGCCTGGATCGCCTACTACTACATCGTCGTGCGCGTCGACCCGACCGTGTTCCCCGAGCCCGAGCCCGGCAACCCCGGCTTCATGGCCGACCTGGAGAAGTGGAACTACGCGATCGGCTTCGGCCTGATCATGGTCGGGCTCATCGTGGCCGCTCACCCCTCCACCCCGCTCGGACGCGGCCGCGGCGTGGTGATCACCATGCTGAGCTGCTTCATCATCGGGCTGCTGTGGATCTGCACGTACTACGTCTTCACCGGTCAGCACCTCGACAAGATCCCGGTGTTCAACGACCTCGGCCAGTACAACCTGCTCGTCGGCATCTGCTTCATGGCGGTCGGCTTCTCGTACGCCACCCGCTGGGAGTGAGCCGGCCCTCGTCCACACCTGGGGACGAGGCTGGGGAGAACTACACGGGTGTAGTTATCCCCAGGCGTTGTCCACAATGGGGATAACTCTCGTCACGCGAGGGCGGTCGTCCGGACGGCGACCGCGACCAGCATCAGGACCGTGAGCCCGACCAGGCCCGCGACCTGGACGACGGTTCGCCGCTTCCGCGGCGCGTAGGCCAGCAGCCCGGCGATCGCCACCCCGCCGAGGAAGCCGCCGAGGTGCCCCTGCCAGGAGATGTCGGAGACGGTGAAGGTCAGCACCGCGTTGATGCCGATCCAGATCATGATCTGCTGGACGTCGCCGCGCACCTTGTAGGCGATGACCAGCAACGCGCCCATCAGGCCGAAGATCGCCCCCGAGGCGCCGACCGTCGAGCTGTTCGTCGCGGAGAACCAGTACACCGCGACCGAGCCCGTCAGGGCCGACAGCAGGTACAGCGTCAGGAACCGGACCCGGCCGAGGGCCAGCTCGAGCTGCGGGCCGAGCACCCAGAGGGCCAGCATGTTGAAGCCGATGTGCCAGACCTGGACGTGGGTGAACGCGCTGGTCATCAGCTGCCAGTAGGCCCCGTCGCTGACGCCCAGGGCCCAGAAGGCGTCACCGGGCGGACGGGTCGCGGTCAGGCACAACCCCTGGGACCCGACCGGGTAGTACGCCCCGGTCTGCGACTCCGAGAGGCACTGCGAGGCCGGCAGCAGGGCCAGCCAGCCGTACAGCCGGCCGGCCGCCTGCGAGACCAGGATGGCCAGCCACACCAGCACGTTGACGCCGATGATCACCATCGAGGTGATGCCGGCGTTCGTGGGCCGCAACCCGCCGTACGCCGTCCGCGCGCTGCGCGTGGTCCGTGCCCCCTCCTTGACGCAGTCGGGGCACTGGAAGCCGACCGCCGAGTCCCGCATGCAGTCGGGACAGATGATCTTCTCGCAGCGCTGACAGCGGATGTAGGCCTCGCGGCCCGGGTGCCGGTAACAGGTCGGGACGGTGCCCGACGGACCCGTCGGGGCTGGGTCGGACATCGGGCGCCGTCTCGTCGGGTCTCGGGTGAGCTTCGGTGGGCGGTGCGCTAGCCGCGGTTGATCTCGACGTGCTCGATGACCACGGGCTCGACGGGCTTGTCGCCCCGGCCGGTCGGCGTGGTCTCGATGGCGTCGACCACGTCGCGGGAGGCCTGGTCGGCGACCTCGCCGAAGATGGTGTGCTTGAAGTTCAGCCACGGCGTGGCGCCCACGGTGATGAAGAACTGCGAGCCGTTGGTGCCCGGGCCGGCGTTGGCCATGGCCAGCAGGTAGGGCTTGTCGAAGGTCAGCTCGGGGTGCGGCTCGTCCTTGAACGTGTAGCCGGGACCGCCCGTGCCGGTGCCCAGGGGGCAGCCGCCCTGGATCATGAAGCCGCTGATCACGCGGTGGAACCCGAGCCCGTCGTAGAACGGGCCGGACCGGCCGTTGCCGGCGTTGTACTCCTTGGTTCCCTCGGCGAGACCGACGAAGTTGTCGACGGTCTCGGGGGCGTGGTTCGGCAACAGGTTCACGGTGATGTCGCCACGGTTGGTCTTGAGGACGGCTTGCAGGTCAGCCATGTCAGCCTTTCCCAGGGAACGGGTACGTCGGATGCGCCACCGATCCTGCCACGTCCCCCCAGCGCCGGGTCGGGCGGAGCGCCGACGGGTGTGCCGCCCCAGGTGCGGTGTCCACCCCTAGGGGCGCTCGCGGGGCGTTGGTCATGTGCGGCATGATCGAAAACAACCATCCAGCACAGGAAGGCGCTCACATGCTGCGCAAGAAGAAGTCCCTGCTCGACCGGGCGGTCGACTCGGCGAGTGACGCCGTCGACGCGGCGCGGCCGGTGATCGAGTCGGCCGTCACCCAGGTGCGCGACCTGAGCAAGGACGCCGCCGACCAGGCCAAGGTCATCGCCAAGGACACCAGCACCAAGGCGGGTCCGCTCCTCGCCGACACCAAGGTGCTGGCCTCCGAGATCGCCGAGGCGACCCGCGAGGTCGCCATCCCCAAGGCCAAGACGGCCGCCGCCGCCGGGGTCGCCGGCGCCGCGAGCCTGGCTGCCTCCGGCAAGGACCTGGCCTCCGCCAAGGTCGCCGAGGTCAAGGGTGAGCCGGAGAAGAAGAAGGGCTCCAAGGTCCGCAAGCTGCTGATCTTCGGCACCCTCGCCGCGGCCGCCGGCTTCGCCTACAACAAGCTGCGGGGCTCCGGGCAGGCCGACAACTGGCAGTCGTCGTACACCCCGCCCGCCTCCGCGGGCACGAGCTCGACCACCAGTGCGACCTCCGCGGCGGGTGGAGCCCACCTCGCCCCCGGCGTCGGCCCCGACGAGCCGATCGCCGGCGACGACCCGATGGCCCGCCTCGCTGCCGAGCAGGGCGCGGCCGGTGACGACCCCGGCGGCGCCTCTCCCGACGAGGCCATCGCCGATGCCGTCGAGGAGCCCCACGCGGTCACCACGCCCGACGACCCGGCCGACGTGGTCGAGGTCGAGGAGCAGGCCAAGAAGAAGTAGCGCTCGACCCGCTCACCCAGCGGACGCACCGCGCCGACGGACCGGAAGGTCCTCGGCGCGGTGCTCGTTGATCCAGAGGTCGATCCGCTCCCACCAGCCGAACAGCCACTCGATCTGGTCCTCGCGGTCCTGGGGGATCTCGTCGCGCGGCACCTGCCACCACTGCATCAGCAGCCGCTTGTCCATCGGCAGCTCGCGCCAGATGTCGCCGACGGTGAGCAGGTGGTCCATGCCGGTGTGGGCGACCATCACGACATCCGCGTCCGGCGCGGCCTCCAGGGCCGCCAGGACGCCGCCGGGCCGGGGTGCGAGCACGTTGGTCATCGCCTCGGCGCGGTCGGCCATCCGGTGCATGCCCAGCTTGTGCAGGCGCTCGATCCCGCGCTCGCGCCGGCCCGCGGTGAAGTTGCCGCCCTCCGGGAAGATCACGAACGCGTCGTTCTCGTCGAGGCCACTGGCGAGCTCGGCGATCTGGTCCTCGACTCCCGCGCCCTCCTTCGGGTTGGGCGAGATGAACCGTGCCGGGATGCGGTGCAGGAGCACGTCGATGGCGGGGTCCCACGCGAGGGTGTCCTTGAGGACGACGCGCGGCTCGCGGTCGTACCAGTGCATGAGCGCGTAGATCAGCGTGAAGGAGTCGCCCGGTCCCGCGTGCCGGCAGCAGACCAGCAGCGGCTTGCCCGGGTACGCGTCCGGGGTCGGGCCGGCGGTCTCGATGGTCAGGTTGAGCACCCGCCGGGCCTCGCGGAAGAACACCCACAGCAGGCCCTGCACGAGGTCGTAGTGGATGCCCTCGAAGTACGGCGTCCGCACCCGCCGCCCGAAGCCCGACGAGATCCACAGCCCGAAGAGGATGACGAGCAGCACGCTCTCGCAGACCAGGTAGAGGATCGCCAGCCAGGCGATCCGCAGCGGTCGCCAGTACCCCGGCAGCAGCGGTGACAGCGCGGCGGCGGCCACCAGCCAGAGCGGGAAGGTGACCCCGATCAGCACCGTCACCGCGATCACGGCGGGCGCGGTGACCAGGCGGCGTACCTGTCGACCCGACCAGGAGTCGCGGCGGCTCACCGGTCGGCGACGTTCTGGTCGAGGTAGTCGAGGCTGGCGCGGTAGGTCTCCTCGATCCGGGTCGTCACGCTCGTGAAGTCGCGGTGGCCGAGGATCGAGTCGTCCTTGTCCGACGTGCCGCGGGCCGGCAGCACGTGCGCGACGACGCCGTCCGGGACCTCCGCCAGCTCGCGCGCGAACCGGTGGCGGCGGGCGATCTCGAACGAGACCCGCGCCACCTCCCAGGGCCGCTTGGGCACCTGGAGCGGCCGGTCGATCCGGCCCACCTGCAGCACGTACACCACGTCGGCCCCGAGTGCCACGGCACGGCCGAGCGGGATCGAGTTGACGATGCCCCCGTCGAGGAAGTGCTCGTCGCCCACCTTGGCCGGCGGCAGCAGGCCCGGCACGGCCGCGCTGGCCACGATCGCGGGCACGATCGGGCCGGACGTGAACCAGTGCTCGGCTGCCCGCTCGATGTTGGCCGCGCACACCTGGAACCGGACCGGCAGGTCCTCGAAGGTCATGTCCCCGAACTCCTCGGCCAGCCGGCGCCGCATCGGGGAGGAGGAGTACACGTGGGTACCGGTGGAGACGGCCCGCCGGACCGTGCGCAGCGGACGGTCGCCGAACACCTCGCGGCTCGACGCGACGGTCTGCCACAGGTCCGTGAGGCGCTCGATCACGGCGAGGGACGGGTCGCGCGCCACGAGGGCGCCGTTCAGGGCGCCGATGGACGTGCCCAGCACCAGGTCGGGCGCGATGTCCCGCTCGAACAGCGCCTGCAGCATCCCCACCTCGGCCGCGCCCAGCACGCCCCCACCGCCGAGCACGAACGCGGTGGTCACGGCTACGCCGCCAGCTCGGGGTGCTCGGCGCGCACCCGTTCCACGACCCGGCGCTCCACCCAGAAGATGATCAGCGGGATGAGGCCGGCCGCGAGGACGAGCACGGTGAACGGGACGCTCCACCGGGCCCGTCGCGCCAGCAGGAAGGTGACCACGACATAGATCATGAACACCCAGCCGTGCACCACCCACATGATGCTGGCCGACTCGCCGAACTGCTGGAGGTCGCTGCCCTCGGGGGCGAGGTACTTCAGCGGCAGGGCCACCAGCGCGCAGAAGGCGAGCAGGACGCCGACGATCATGGCGAGCACGCGGTAGGCGATGAAGAGGCGGCTCACGTGGAGCGACCCTACCGAGTGCCGGAAGTCTCGAGCTCGACGGTCTCCCGCGCCCACCGCCACCAGACGAACAGGGCGAACGCGCCGAAGAACCACCACTCGATGGCGTAGAGCAGGTTGCGGATCGCCGTGAACCGGCCCGCCTCGGGCAGCTGCTGGAGGTCGGCCGCGACCAGGCCGTCGCCGGGCTCGCTCGCGACGACGTACGCGCCGTACAGGTCCTCGTCGAACCGCTGGGCGAGGTCGGCCACGCGCAGCTGCGGAAGCACGTCGTCGGTCGGGTCGTCGTCGGTGGCGGCGGCACCCTCGGACGGCTGGAGCCAGCCGACCAGGCTGACGTCGCCCGCCGGCTCCGGTACGCCGCCCGGTGACGGCGACCACCCGCGCACGACGGGCAGCAGCGACGAGCCGACCCGCACCGCGTCGACCACCCAGTAGCCCTCGCGGCCCTCGTGCTCGCGACCGGACACGTAGACGGTGGAGCCGGGCACCCAGGTGCCGACCACCTCGACGGGCTGCCCGACGTACTCCCCCGGGAACGAGTCGTCGGGACCGATCGCGTCGGCCAGCGGGATCGGAGCCACCTGGGTCAGGTCGCGCGCCTCGGCGGTGCGACGCTCCTGCCAGCCGTGGTACTGCCACAGCCCCAGCAGGCCGGCCGCGACGAGCGCCACCACGACGACCAGGTGGTAGCCCCAGTAGCGCGGGTGCAGGAGCCGCGCTCATGGTCGGATCCTCACAGGCCACCAGGGAGCCATCGACGTACCACGGGCGCCATGATCCTCCGGCGACCATCACCGCCGAGCAGGCGGTCACCGATTCGTCTGCGGATCCATGCGACTTCCGAGCGCACCGATCGCAGACGAATCGCGGGCGGTCGTGACTGGGAAGTCGAAGTACGTGTCGGGGAAGGGCTCGTCGGTCAGCGTGTAGTGCCACCACTCGTGGGCGTAAGCCGTGAAGCCGGCGGACTCCATGACCGCACGCAGGTGCAGCCGGTTCTCGGCCTCCGCCGGCGTGATCCGCCTGGCCCCGTGGTGGGAGACCGGGTCCATCAGGTCGTGGTCGCCGCCCATGGGCGCGAGCTCCCCGGTCGCGAGGTCGTAGAGCGTGAGGTCGACGGTGCTGCCCCGGCTGTGGCCGGACCTGGCGGCGACGTACCCCTGACGGAACATGGCGGCCCGGTCGATGCGGGGATAGTGGCGCTGCTTCGTCCGACCGTCCTCCGGCTCGCGTGACCAGCGCAGGAATCGGTCGACGGCGCGTTGAGGGCGGTAGCCGTCCCACAACAGGAGCCCGAAGCCGCGGGCCGCGGCCTCCTCGTGGGCGACGGACAGTCCCTCGCACAGGGCACGCGTCCCGACGATCCGGTTGGCGAGGTACCCGTCCACCGGCTTGCCGGTGAAGTTGTCCCAGGTCGCGTACTTGGCGTCCCACCGGATGCCGGGCACGAGCTCGTCGACGAAGGCGAACTCGGCGTTCATCGCTTCTTGCCGTGCAGTGTGTGCGCCACCAGCCGGTCGACGAGGTCGGGGAGCGGCACCCCCGCGGCGGCCATCATCCGCGGGTAGCGGCTGTAGGACGTCAGGCCGGGCAGGGTGTTCACCTCGTTCAGCACCACGGTCCCGTCGTCGGTGAGGAAGAGGTCGACCCGCGCCAGTCCCTTGCACCCGAGGGCGCGGTAGAGGATCTTGGCCGTCCGCTGCACCAGCGAGCGAGCCTCCGCGGAGATGTCGGCGGGGACGATGAAGGCGGCGTTCTCGGACCCGTGCTCGGGGTCCTGCTCCTGGTGGATCTGGAAGAAGCCGTGGGACAGCGCGATCCGGTCCACCTCGCCGGCCACCAGCCCGAACCGCTCGCCCAGGATCGCGCAGCCGACCTCGCTGCCGACGACGGCCTCCTCGACGAGCACCTTGGTGTCGTACTGCCGCGCGGTCTCGACCGCGGGCAGCAGGTCCTCTGCC
Organism: uncultured Actinomycetota bacterium; assembly: GCA_963839565.1. Taxonomy (GTDB): domain Bacteria; phylum Actinomycetota; class Actinomycetes; order Propionibacteriales; family Nocardioidaceae; genus Nocardioides. Next base: position 444,478 of record CAWIVR010000007.1, read on the forward strand.
CGAGCCACCTTGCTGACGCCGAACGACGAGCCGGACCGAGCCGGCTTGACGAAGACGGGGTAGGTGAGCTCGTCGGGCGCGACCTTGTCGGGCGCGTCGAACGTCCAGAACCGGGGTGTGGCGATCCCCGCGTCACGGGCGACGAGGTAGGTCAGCGACTTGTCGATGCAGAGCGCCGAGCTCGGGACGTCGCAGCCCACGTAGGGGATGCCGGAGAGCTCCAGCAGGCCCTGGATCGCGCCGTCCTCGCCGAACCTGCCGTGCAGGACGGGGAACACGAGGTCGAGGCCGACCCGCTCGTACCCGCCCTGGTCCAGGACGAGCAACCCGCGCACGCTCCGGTCCGGCGACAGGACCGCCGGGCGCACGCAGCCGCTCTCCCAGCCCGGCTCGGGCCCGTCGCACAGCAGCCAGGCTCCCTCGCGGGTGATCCCGATCCAGGACGGCTCGTACGTCTCGGGGTCGAGGCTGGCGGCGACCTGCTGCGCCGACTTGACGGAGATGGGGTGTTCCTCGGAGGTACCTCCGAACACGATGCCGATCCTCACCCGAGACATGCCACGTCCCTGCTCTCGAACCTCAGGCAGCCGACGAGGGAGCTCTCGACCAGGTCGCTCACGGCATGGTCGGTGGAGAAGGCCGTGTGCGGGCTGATCAGCACGTTCGGCATCGCCTGGAGCCGCGGCAGCAGCGCGTGGTCGACCGGGACGGTGCGGTGGTCGGCGTAGAAGACCCCCTCCTCGCCCTCGAGGACGTCCAGCGCCGCACCCCCGAGGGCACCGCTCTCCAGCGCCGACACGAGGGCCTCGGTGTCGAGGAGCCCCCCTCGCCCGGTGTTGACGACGACGGCACCGGGTCTCATGCGGTCGATCCGGCGACGGTCCAGGAGGTGGTGGGTGTCCGCGGTCAGCGGCGTGTGCAGGGTGACGATGTCGCTGCGTTGCAGCAGCTCGTCGAGGGGGACGTCGCCGGTCGCGCCCTGGGGTCGGTTGTCGTGGGTCAGCACCCGGCAGCCGAACCCGCGCAGCCGGCCCACGACCGCGGTGCCGATGCGTCCGACGCCGACCACGCCGACGGTGAGGTCGCGCAGCTCCCGGCCGCGGGGCTCGTGCAGCCGGTAGTCCTGGCTGTCGGCCCGGCGGAGGACGGACTTCGCGTGGCGCACCGCCATCAGCATCAGCATCAGCGTGTAGTCGGCGACGCTGTCGGCCGAGTACGTGACGCCCTCGACGCGGATGCCGATGCTCTCGGCGTACGCCAGGTCGATGTGGTTGGTGCCGATGCTCCTGGTGGACAGGTACCTCACGCCGGCCCGGCCGAGCGCACGCAGAGCGGGGTTCGTGACCGGCGTCTGGTGGCCGACGCTGACGCACCGGTCGCCGAGGGCCAGGTCCACGTTGTCCTCGGTCAACGCCGCCTCGGTCACGGTGGCGCGGACACCGAAGCGCGGCGCCAGCACGTCGAACAGCGCGGCCTCGTCGCGCGCGCAGCCGTAGGCGGTGATGCCGATGATGGGTTCGCTGGAGGTCACGAGCATCAGTCAAGGCAGCGTGGAGTTGCCAGGGCGTATGCGGTTTTCGATATGCCGGCGATACATGCCCGCTCTCTAGCATCGGGACGTGCGCGTGTTGGTCGTCGAGGACGAGCCCTACCTGGCCGAGGCCATCCGCGACGGGCTGCGCCTCGAGGCGATCGCCGCCGACATCGCCGGCGACGGGGACACCGCCCTCGAGATGCTGAGCGTCAACGCCTACGACCTCGCGGTCCTCGACCGGGACATCCCCGGGCCCACCGGCGACGAGGTCGCGCGACGCATCGTCGCCTCGGGCGCCGGCATGCCGATCCTCATGCTCACCGCGGCCGACCGGCTCGACGACAAGGCGTCCGGGTTCGAGCTCGGTGCCGACGACTACCTGACCAAGCCGTTCGAGCTCCGCGAGCTGGTGCTCCGGCTCCGGGCCCTGGACCGCAGGCGCGCCCACCACCGGCCACCCGTGCGGGAGATCGCCGGCCTGCGGCTGGACCCGTTCCGCCGCGAGGTCTACCGCGACGGGCGGTACGTCGCGCTCACCCGCAAGCAGTTCGCCGTGCTCGACGTGCTGGTCGCCGCCGACGGCGGTGTCGTCAGCGCCGAGGAGCTCCTGGAGCGGGCCTGGGACGAGAACGCCGACCCGTTCACGAACGCCGTACGGATCACCGTCTCGGCCCTGCGCAAGCGCCTCGGCGAGCCGTGGCTCATCGCCACGGTGCCGGGGGTCGGCTACCGGATCGACTCCGCACCCGACGGTGACGACCGTGGCTAGGGAACCGGGGCTGAGCGTCCGCCTCAAGCTGACGCTGAGCTACGCCGCGTTCCTGATGGTGGCGGGCGTCGGGCTGCTCGCGGTCGTGTGGGTGTTCCTGCTGCGGTACGTGCCCGAGGGGTTCGGCAACCCCGGGCAGCTCGGGCCCGACCGCTCCGACCTGGTGGACGCCTTCGCCCCGAAGGTCACCCTCATGCTGGCGCTGTTGCTGGTGTTCGGCCTGGTGGGCGGGTGGCTCCTCGCCGGCAGCATGCTCGCGCCGCTGACCCGCATCACCCAGGCGGCCCGCCTGACGGCGGACGGGTCGCTCTCCCACCGGATCCGGATGGAGGGCCGTCAGGACGAGTTCCGCGAGCTCGCCGACGCCTTCGACACCATGCTCGCGCGGCTGGAGGCCGACGTCGCCGAGCAGCAGCGCTTCGCCGCCAACGCCTCCCACGAGCTGCGCACTCCGCTGGCGATCACCCAGACGCTGCTCGAGGTCGCCCGCAACGACCCGACCCGCGACAGCGGTGAGCTCGTCGAGCGCCTCCACTTCGTCAACACCCGGGCCATCGACCTCACCGAGGCCCTGCTCCTGCTCAGCCGCGCGGACCAGGGCTCCTTCACCCGCGAGTCCGTCGACCTGTCCCTGGTGGCCGAGGAGGCCACCGAGACGCTCCTCCCCCTCGCGGAGCAGCGCGGCCTCGTCCTCGAGGCCACCGGCGACCCGGCTCCCACCCTCGGCTCCCGCGCGTTGCTCCAGCAGCTGACGACGAACCTCGTGCACAACGCGATCGTCCACAACCTCGCCGAGGGCGGCCGCGTGTGGGTCACGACCGGTGTGGAGGCGAGCACGGCGGTGCTCACCGTCGAGAACACCGGCGAGCAGCTCACCCGCCAGCTGGTCTCCACGATCATCGAGCCGTTCCAGCGCGGCACCGGCCGCATCCACGACGGCCACGCGGGGGTCGGCCTCGGCCTGGCCATCGTCAGGAGCATCGCCCAGGCGCACGACGGCACGCTGACGCTCACGCCCCGGGACGCCGGCGGGCTCCGCGTCACCGTGCACCTGCCGGTCGCGTGACAGGTCAGCCGGCGTCCTCGACCTCGAACTCGAGGACGGACACCGGGTTCGCGAACTCGCTGACGCGCAGCGACACCTGCAGCCGCCACGTCCCGGCGGTGGGCAGCACGACCTCGGCGGTGTAGGTACCGGGAACGACCGGCGTCACGGGGATCGTGCCCAGCCGCAGCTCGCCCTGGGACAGCCGCAGCACGGGAGGCGCCACCCCCTCGGCGGGCTCGCCGGCCGCGGACCGGAGCTGCACGGTGATGGTGTTGGGCCCGCGGGTGCGGGGCGTCAGCGTGGCGGTGACCTCGATGTCGCCGAGCGTGGCCGTGCGGACCGACGGGTCACTCGCGGCCGCAGTGGTGGCCTCCGCCTGGGGGCTGGTGTCGACGAGCGCTCCCGTGATCATCAGGGCGACCAGCAGGACGCCGGCCTCGACCGCGACGGACCGCACCACCGGGCGGCCGGCACGCTCGGCGTCCCGCTTGCCGGCCCGTTGCACGCGCGGCAGGAGCGACCACCTGTTCCACGCCGCGATCGCGACGGCGACCAGCACGAACCCGATCTTGACCAGCAGCAGGCGCCCGTACGTCGTGTCGAGCAGCGCGCTCCACGAGCCGAGGATCCGCCAGGCGAGCACCGATCCCGTGGCGACCAGCGCGACCAGCACGCCGGCCGCGGCGCCGGAGAACCGGGCCAGCACCTCGGCGGCCGCGCCCGCCTGCCCCTGGAGGGCGGGCCAGGCGAGAGCCAAGCCGACCAGGCCGCCGAGCCAGACACTTCCGGCCACCAGGTGAAGCGCGTCCGCGGCGACGACCAGCGCCTCCGGGCTGGCCGCTCGGGTGTGCCCGGTCAGGGCCGGGGCGACGATGCCGACGCCTGCCGCGAGCAACGCGGCGACCCTGCGCCGGGGCCCGGGAGGCTGGGTGCCGACCAGCACCACGGCCAGCCCGACCCCGAGCACGACGGCGGCGGGGACGGCGTACTCGCGGAGCGGCAACGAGGTCCAGGTGCGTTCCGCGCGTCAGCGAGCCCGCGTCGCCGTCGAGCAGGTAGAGCGCCGTGAGGGGCAGCGTGGCCGGCCAGGCCACGGCCGTCACGGCGGCGGCCCAGCGGGCGACGACGACCGGCCGGCGCCGGGCCGCGGGTGTCCGGGGAGAGAGGAACAGGGTCACGAAGCACACGAGCCCGGTGGCGAGCAGCAGACCGACGTAGCCGACCCCGCGGACCACGGTGAGCGCCATCGGTACGTCGGGAGGGCTCGCCGGCTCCGTCGGGGGCGCGGTGAAGCCGGTGGTCGGGGCACCCACCGAGAAGGTCAGCGACCCGCTGATGGGGTGGCCGTCCTCGGAGACGACCTTCCAGGCGATCACGGTGGTCCCCTCACCGAGCGGCTCGTCAGGGACCACTTCGAGCTCGTCACCTCTCACGGCCGCCGTCGCCGGGACCAGGACGCCGTCCGCGTCGAAGACCTGCACCGCGTCCGGCACCCCGCGGACGGCCTCGTCGAAGGTGAGCACGACCCGCTCGGGCGCTTCCTCGAGGACCTCCCCCTGAGCGGGGTCGGTGTCGACCAGGGTCGCGTGCGCGGCTGCGGGCCCGGCGAGGCCGAGCAGCAGGGCAGCGGCGAAGGCCACCGCGAGGAGCGCCCCCGCCACCGCGCGCCGCGGTCGCGGGCGGGTCATGGGCGGCGGCGCTGCCTCACGAGCGCGGCGCCACCGAGTCCGGCGCCCAGCGCGCCCAGACCGAGCGCGGCGATCGTCCAGGCGTTGACGTCGTCCGCGTCGTCGTCGCCCGCGTCGTCCCCGTCGTCGTGCTCGGTCGACGCCTCCTCGGTGGCGATGCCGTCGTGTCCGGTCTCGCCCGCCGCGGTGATGACGAAGCTCGGGGCGGGCAGCTCCAGCTCGTCCGCGTCCTGGCCGTCCGCCGGGACCTCGATCCAGGCGGACTCACCCTCCTCGCACGTCTGGACGGTCGGGAACACCAGGGTGGCGCCCTCGTCCTCCGGGAGCTGTACGGAGAGCTCGAACGCGTCCCGGTAGCCGTCCGGCAGGGGCGTCCGCGCGGTGTAGGTCACGGAGGTGACGCGCTCGTCGAGCTCGTTCCCGTGGGCGTCGACCGCGGGCGGGTCGAGGGTCTCGATCTCCTTCTCCACGTCCCACAGCGCGTTCCGGGTGGGCGTCACCGCGTTGATCTCGGGAGGCATCTGGATGGTGATCTCGGTGGTCGGGGAGCCGTCGCAGCCGTGACCCACGCTCACCTCCAGCACCGCGAAGGCGCCGGCGGCCGTGGTGGACGGCGTGATCGTGACGTGCGCGCTCGCGGGCGCGGCCCACGCGACCACGCGCGACCAGCGCCGCGACGGCGCCGGCGCGGACGAGATGCCGGCTGGTGTGGTGCCGGCTCATGGACTCTCTCACGACGCTCCTCTGGTGCTGCGCTGACTGAGTCAGCGGGTCGAATCTCTGTCAAGGATGTGAATATTTGGTCGGTCTTCCCTTGTGGCGCGGCCATCCTAGGTTCTACCGTGGTTCACATCAGTGAACCTAGGTCATCCTTGTGGCCAGTGAAGAGGTCCCCATGCCCAACATCACCGTCGAGCTCCTCGCGGGGCGCACCCTGGACCAGCGACGGGCCTTCGCCCAGGCGGTGACCGACGACGCGGTCGCGCTGCTGGGCGCCCGCCGCCAGGACGTCCGCATCGTCTACACCGAGATCACGGCCGACACGGTGGCCAACGGCGGCGTGCTCGCGAGCGAGGACGACAGCCGCGCCGGCGTCGTCGCCGCCCTGGCGGACCACGGCTGACCCTCCGCTCCTCCCCACGCCCCCCGACGCGGGCCCCGGTACTCCCGGGGCCCGCGTCGCGTTCGCCGCGGGGGGACCGCTAGTTCCGCACCTTGACGGTGAGCGCCGCGTCCAGGGGGTGCACCAGGTCGCTCCCGGGGTAGGCCACCGACAGCGACAGCTGACCCCCCTTCGGGATCTTGGGCCAGGTGAAGGTGGCCCGGCCGTCGACGAGGGTGCCGACCAGCGTGGCGCCACCCTCGATCCGCACCCGCACCTCACCGGTCACGGGGACCGCGTCGGGGGCCGACAGCTGGACGTTGATCCGGGCCTGGTTCCCCGACTGCTTCGTGGCCGTGACCACCAGGCTCGGCGTCACCTTCTCCACCACCACCCGCACCGTCGACGACGACGGACGGTGGCCGGCGTCCCCGCCGTACCTCAGGGTCAGGTCGTAGGTCCCGGGCAGCAGGCTCTTGGCTGCCAGCACGAGCGTGGCCCTGCCGTCCGCGACCGTCGCCGTGGCCAGGCTGGTGGTGCCCCGGAGCACCTCCACCGTCCCGGTGGCCGCCGCGGGGGTGACCGCCACCGAGATCGTGCCGGCCTTCCCGTACGTCGTGGGCAGCGCCACGCCCGCCACCGCGCTGGTCGCCGGGCCGTCCGCCACCGTGATCGTCACGGTGGCCGGGGCGGAGGTGGCCTCCCCGTCGTCGGCCCGGTAGGTGAACACGTCCTTGCCGCTGAAGCCGGCGTCGGGGGTGTAGGAGAACGACCCGTCCGCGGCCAGCGTCACTGTCCCGTTGAGGGGCTGGCTGGCACCCGTGGCGGTCAGCACGTCGCCGTCCGTATCGGTGTCGTTCGCCAGCACGCCGGGTGCCGGCAGCAGGAGCGGTTCGTCCTCGACGGTGGTGTAGGCGTCGTTGCCCGCCACCGGCGCGGCGTTCACCGGACCGGTGTTCTCCTCGACCGTCAGGGTCACGGTCGTCGCCGCCGACTGGGCGGTGCCGTCGTCGGCCTGGTAGGTGAAGGTGTCGGTGCCGGAGAAGCCGGCGTCGGGCGTGTAGGTGAAGGATCCGTCCGCGGCCAGGCTGACCTCGCCGTTCGCCGGCTGGGTGACGCCGGTCGCGGTCAGGTCGTCGCCGTCGGCGTCGGTGTCGTTGGTGAGCACGCCGGGCGCCTCGACGGTGAGCGGCGTGTCCTCCTCGGTGCCGTAGGCGTCGGCGCCCCCGACCGGGGCGGCGTTCGGGTCCGTCGGACCCTCGAACAGCTCCGCCACCTGCTCGGCGGACAGCTCGTAGGCGTACATCTGGAGGTCGTCGACGAGGCCGTCGAACCTCGGGTCCGGCCAGCTCGTCCCGCCGACGTAGTTGGCCGTGGTGCTGCCTCCCACACCGACGTCACCGATGCCGAGGGTGAAGTCGGTCCGGGTGGCCTGGAGCTCGCCGTCGAAGTAGATCTTGCCGGTGGAGCCGCTCATCGTGAACACCACGTGCGTCCACGCGTTCAGCGGCAGGTCGTTGCCCCCGCCGAGGGTGAGCCGCTCCTGCGTCGGGTTGCCCGGGGCCTTGAAGGTCGCCGCGAACCCGGTGGCGCCGGCGGCCTGGGTCGACGACTGCAGCAGGAAGAAGGTGTCCGTGCTGCTGCCGATCTGGAGCAGCGGCACCCAGTTGGGCAACGCGTCCGGCCGTGCCCACATCGACACGGTGAACTCCTCGTCCATGCCGGCCTGGATGTTGTCGGGCAGGCGGACCTGGTTGCCGGTCCCCGACGCCCCGCCCGGCAGCGAGAGTCCGGCGCCGAACTGGCCGGTCTGCGTCCAGGAGGTGGTGCCGGTCAGCGTGGCCGCGCCCACCGACGGGTCGTTGCCCGTGTTGGCCGCGGACGTGCCCTGCCCCTCGTCGAAGGTGTAGTGGATCGGCACCCCCTCGCCCGGCGGCGGCCGCTCGACCGTGTGGGTCGTCGTGCCCGTCGAGGCACGCCAGCCGTCGGCCGGGACGAAGCGGACCTCGATCTCGTGCGCGCCGGGGGCGAGCGTGAGCGCGGGGAACGAGACGGCCTCGTCGACCACCGCGACCGAGGTGCCGACGCTGGACCCGTCCACCCACAGCTGGGCGGAGCCCTGCGCGGGAGCGTCCGTCTCGCCGGCGATGGTCGCCGACACCGTCAGCGGGGTGCCGAACGGCGACGGCGAGACCGGCGCCACGGCCACGGTGGTGGTCGTGCGCAGGGCAGCACCCTCGTCGTACATCGCCGCCACGTCGGCCGCGGTCAGCGTCGAGGTGTAGACGCGGACGTCGTCCATCAGCCCGTCGAACGCCGGGTCGGGGTAGCCGTTGCGACCCAGCCAGTTGTTCGCCGTCGGGCCGACGTCGGCCATCGTGATCGTCAGGTTGTCGCGCGTCGCGATCGGTTCGCCGTTGAGGTAGAGCGTGCCGGTCGTGCCCTGACGGGTGAAGGCCACGTGGTTCCACTGGTTGGCGGCCACGTCCCGGGTCGGCACGGCGAAGACGCGCTCCTGGAGGCTGTTGCCCTTCTCCTTGAAGGTCGCAGCCAGCCCGGTGTTGCCCTGGGCCTGGGTCTGCATCTGGATCTGGAAGAAGCTGCCGGCGTCGCCGAGGCCGTCGCCGAGGTGGAACAGCCCGATCCAGTTGCTCTTCACGTCGGGACGCACCCAGAACGAGGTGGTGAAGTCGGCCGCGCCCTGGAGCAGGTTGTCCGGGAGGTCCACGGCGTTGGCGTTCGAGCCGCCCGGCAGGTCGACCGCCGAGCCGAGCACGCCGTTCGGCGACCAGCCGGTGGTGCCCGTCAGCACGGCGGCCCCGACCGACGAGTCGTCGCCGGTGTTGGCGGCGGTGCCGCCCGAACCCTCCTCGAACTCGTAGTGGACCGGGACGTCGGAGGCTCCCGGGTCCTCCCCCACCACGACCAGGTCGTCGATCATCATGCCGGCGGTGCCGGTGCCGGACAGGCTCAGCGTCTGCTGGCGGGCCGCGGCCGTGAACGAGCCGACGTACTTCCCGAAGGCGTTCTGGGACGACAGGCCCGGGCCGGCGGTGAGCGTGGTGCTCAGGTCGCCGACCGACAGCGCGGTCGTCGCGGCGTCGGTCCCGGCCGAGCGGCCGTCGCGGGCGTAGCGCAGCGAGAGGCGGTAGTCGCGGCCCGGGTCGAGACCCGTCAGCACGCGCTCGAGGCTGCCCGAGCCGCCCAGGCCGAGGTGGTAGCCCTGGAGACCCATCCCGCCCTGGCCCGGCGCGGTGCCGCGAACCAGCTGGACGGGGCTCTCGACGGTCCACGGGGTCATCCGGCCGTTGCCGGCCGCGACGTCCACGACGGTGGCGGGGTTGCCGCCGCGCCAGTCGGTGGGCAGCCGCGGGTACTCGAACTGGTCGACGACCTGCGGGGTGCGCGAGTCCATCGCCACCTCGGGGTCGATGTCCAGGATCTTGGCGACCGAGGGCGTCCCGTCGGCGTCGAAGACGAACAGCATGTACGCGCCGGGAGGTGCGTACGTGCCGTCGGTGGGCGCGGTGACGGTCACCGAGCCTCCGCTCTGGGAGAACGCGAGGTCCTGGAAGTTCTGGTCGTTGTTGAACCCGTGCGTCACCGACCCGTTGCGGACCAGCGTGACGCGGGAGACCGGGCCGGACGCGGTGATCTGGAAGTCGCCGTCGTAGCCGATGGTGCTCGGCGCGGCGGTGATCTGAGGACGCACGGCCGGGGCGTTGCCGTCGAAGAGGTAGGACGGGGAGTAGTACTCGACGTCGGTGTAGCTGCGCGGGCCGGGGGCCCCGCCGCCGCCCATCATCACGCGGCCGTCGGGCAGCAGCAGCGCCGCCGAGTGGTAGAGGCGGGCGTGCTCGTACGGCACGGCGACCTCGGTCCAGTCCCCGGTCTCCGGGTCCCAGATCTCGGCGTTGGTGACGTAGCCGCCGTTGCCGTTGTTCTCGCGGCCGCCGCCGGTGACGAGCACGTCGCCGTCGGGGAGGACGGTCGAGGTCGCCCAGTGACGCTGGTACTTCATCGGCTCGGTGGCCGCGATGACCGGCTCGGCGGTGCCACCGGTGATGTCGACCGTGAAGCCGGCGCGCGCGCCGTCCGGGCCGCCACCGTTGCCCCACCAGCCGCCGCCGACCTGCAGGATCTTGCCGGGGCGGTACATCGTCGCCGTCGACGTCGCGCCGACCGGGTTGCCGTTGGTGCCCTGGTTGGCCACGGCGGCGGGCAGCGTGCCCCGCAGGGTCAGCAGGCCCTCGCCGTCGTTGCCCTCGGGGTCGAGCTCGAACATCTGGGTGCCGCTGATGTTGAACAGGTTGCCGCTGCCCGGGGCCACGAACGCCCGCGGGTACCACCAGCGGTTCTCGTCCGGCCCGAGGCCGCTGCCGCCGTCGCCGTACGCGGCGGCGCTCGTGGCGCCGTCGAGGGTCTTCCAACCACTGCCGTCGTCGGGGGTGTAGATCTCCGGCGTGAGCACGCCGGGCCCGCCCGGGCCGCCGCGGAGGCTGCCGCCCTGGACGACGATGTCGCCGTTGGGCATGGTCGTGCCGGTCGGGTACCAGCGCGGGAAGTTCATGGGTGCTTCGTTCTGCAACCCGTTGTTGGTGCTGTAGCTGGTGACGCCGATGGCGGCGTCGTTGGGCGCGTTGCCGCCGAGGCCGTCGTCACCGCCGACCGTCATCGTCGAGTGGTTGTGCGAGTTCTGCACCTGCATCGAGCAGAACAGGTCGGTGTAGGTCGTGTTGGGGATGATGCCGTCGCGGAGGTTGACGAGGGTGCGGGCCTCCGCCGGGTCCCAGACGTCGACCTCCATCTGGCCGCCCTGGGTGATCGAGCTGTTGCCGGTCCAGTCGTACGGCGTCGTGTCGGTGCCCCAGCCCCCGACGCTGCCGAAGGACTGCACGGTGCCGTCGGAGGTCAGCGCCATGTTGATGGGCATCAGCGGCCAGGGCGTCACGCCGCTCCAGGAGCCGGCCTGGTCCTTCACCGGCGGCGAGCAGTCGGCGGCCAGGAGGCCTGCGGCGTAGGCCAGCCCGTTCTTCATCTGGGTGCGGATGGCGGCCTCGGCGTACGCCGTGCCCTCGTGGCCCATGCCGGAGTACCAGGACCGGCCGGCGTCGATCTCCTGGCACCAGGTGATCGGGTGCGACGAGCCCTGGCGGCCCATGCCGTACGACGACTCGTCGGCCTCCAGCAGGGTGCGGACCTGGGGCGCCGGGTTGACCACCCAGTCGTACCACTCGTCGCTGCGGGTGAAGCTCGCGGGCAGTCCCTGCGTCAGGGGGTGGTCCGCGTCCTTCACGACCACGCGGCCCGGCCGGACGGCGGGGTTCTCGGGGTGGCCCTCGGAGACGGCGCCGACGAGGCGGGCGTAGAACGGGTTGACGTCGTGCTCGCTCTGCCCGACCGACCAGCCGGCGTAGTGCATGCCCATGTAGCCCCCGCCGCCGCGGATGTAGGCCTCGAGGGCCGAGCGCTGGGCGTCGTTGAAGAGCACGCCGCCCGTCTGGGCGAAGACCACGGCGTCGCGCGTGGCGAGGTTCTCGGTGGTGAAGGCCGCCGGGTCGGCGGTCTCCTGGATGTCGACCGGTTGGCCGTACGCCGTCCCCAGCTCGGTGGTCAGGTCACGCACGGCCTGACGCGCCTGCACGTGCGAGGCGTGGAAGTTGTCCTTGTAGAACAACAGCACGTTGAGCTGGCCGTCGTCCGCCGCCGCGGCCGCGGGCGACGCGTGCGCGGACCCGGTGGCCGCGGGGGCCACGACCAGGGCGACGAGCACGGCGACGAGGCCGAGCACCGCCGCCCAGGACCGCCGGAGGCGGGCGGCGAGAGGCTGCTGGACTGACCTGGGGGGCACGTTCATGGGGGTCACCTTGGGTCGGATCGGCATGACGGTGAGGGCGGGCAGTTCCCCTCGACGGTAGGAACGTATGACGCGGGTCACACAGAGTCAAGAACTGTGTCCTGATTTGTGAACGATTTGAGCATTCTGTTCATGAGTGTGAACACGTCACTGGCGGTCAGCGGCGCACGCGAGCGCTGCCGCCGGCGGCGAGCGCGCGCACCTCGTCCCGGGTCGCCATCGAGGTGTCCCCCGGCGTGGTCATCGCCAACGCACCGTGGGCGGCGCCGAGCTCGAGGCTGGACTGCAGGTCCTCGCCCTCGAGCAGGCCGTAGACGAGCCCGGACGCGAAGCCGTCGCCGCCACCGACGCGGTCGAGGATGGCCAGGTGGTCGCGGGCCACCGAGGAGAGCACCCCGGTGTCCGGTGACCAGGCGATGGCCTGCCAGTCGTTGTCGCTGGCCGAGTGGACCGTCCGCAGGGTGGTCGCCACCACCGAGAGCCACGGCATCTTCTCCGCCACGGTGGCGACCATGGCCGCGAAGCTCGCCATCGGCAGGGTCCGCAGGTGCTCGTCGACGTGATCGACCTCGAAGCCCAGCGCGGCGGTGAAGTCCTCCTCGTTGCCGATCATCACGTCGACGTGGCTCGCCAGCCGCGTGTTGACGTCGCGGGCACGCTCCGACCCTCCGATGCCGGACCAGAGGCTCGGCCGGTAGTTGAGGTCGAAGGAGACGACGGTGCCGTGCCGCTGTGCCGCCGCCATCGCCTCCTCGGCGACGGCGGCGGCGTGCTCCGACAGGGCGGCGTAGATGCCGCCCGTGTGGAGCCAGCGCACACCACGACGCCCGAACAGGTCGTCCCAGTCGACCGTTCCGGGCGCCAGGTGCGCGATCGCGGTGTTGGCCCGGTCGGAGACCCCGACGGCGCCGCGCACGCCGAACCCCCGCTCGGTGAAGTTGAGCCCGTTGCGGACGGTGCGCCCGATGCCGTCGTCCTTCTCCCAGCGGAGCAGCGACGTGTCGACGCCGCCCTGCATGATGAGGTTCTCGACGAGGTGGCCGATCTCGTTGTCCGCCAGGGCGGAGACGACGCCGGCCCTCAGGCCGAACACCTTCCGCAGGGCGCGGGCGACGTTGTACTCCCCGCCGCCCTCCCATGCCTCGAACGTCCGCGCGGTACGGATCCGTCCCTCCCCCGGGTCGAGCCGCAGCATGACCTCGCCCAGCGCCACGATGTCGAGCTCGCAGTCGGCGGCGGGACGGGTCTCGATCATGGGGTCGCTCCTTGCAGGTCGGGTTCCGGTGCGGCCGGGCCGACGGCGGCGACCGTGGCCGCGCAGCGGGCGGCCACCTCGTCCCACTGCCCCGCGGCCAGGAGGTCGGGCGCGACCATCCAGCTCGCGCCGACGGCGGCGACCGACGGGTGGGCGAGATAGGTGGGCGCGCTCTGCGCCGTGATCCCACCGGTCGGCACGAACCGCACGTGGGGGAACGCGGCCGCGAGGGCCTTGACGGTCGGCAGCCCGCCGGAGGCCTCCGCCGGGAAGAACTTCACGGTGCCCAGGCCGAGGTCGAGCGCCGCCATGATCTCGGTGGCGGTGCTCACCCCGGGGATCACCGGGAGGTCGAGGGCCTGGCAGCGACGGACGACGTCGGCACTGAGACCGGGCGAGACCACGAACCGGGCTCCCGCGTCGTGGGCGAGGTCCACCTGGGCCGCGGTCAGGACCGTCCCGGCGCCGACCACGAGGTCGCCGCGCTGCGCGAGCCGGCGCAGGACCGCCGCGGCCTCCGGCGTGCGGAAGGTGGCCTCCGCGACCGGCAGCCCACCGGCCACCAGGGCCGCGCCCAGGTCGTCGGCCCGCGCCGGGTCGTCGAGGACGACGACCGGGACGACCCGGTGTCCCCGCAGGACGTCGGTCGCGCTCACCGGAGCTCGGCGATGACGGTCTTGAGCTCGGTGTAGTCGTCCAGGCCGAACGAGCCGAGCTCGCGGCCCCAGCCGGACTGCTTGAAGCCGCCGCGCGGCAGGGTGACGTCGTCGGCGTGCCACGTGTTGAGCCAGACCGTGCCGGCGCGGAGCTTGGCACCGACGCGGTGGGCCGTACCGAGGTCCCGGGACCACACACCGGCGGCGAGGCCGTAGACGGTGTTGTTGGCGGCCGCGACCACCTCGTCCTCGGTGTCGAAGGGGATCGCGGTGATGACCGGGCCGAAGATCTCGTCGGTCTGCACCGCCATGTCCTCGGTGACCGAGGTGATGAGCGTCGGCTGCACGAAGTACCCGTTGTCGTGCGGCACGTCGGCACCACCGGCGGTGATGACCGCGCCGGCCTCCACCGCGCCGCGGATGTAGCCCAGCACCTTCTCGTGCTGCTCCTGGGAGACGAGCGGACCCATGTCGCTGCTCGGGTCGAAGCCGTCGCCCACGCGGATCGCCCGGGCGGCGGCGGCGACGCCCTCGATCACCTGGTCGAAGACCTCGCGCTGGACGTACAGGCGCGACCCGTTGACGCAGCACTGGCCCTCGTTGAAGTAGCCGCCCAGCACCGCCCCGGCGATGGCGGCGTCGAGGTCGGCGTCCGCGAAGATGATGTTGGGCGCCTTGCCGCCGAGCTCGAGCGAGACCTTCTTGAGGTTGCCCGACGCCGCGGCGGCGATCTTCTTGCCGACCTCGGTGCTGCCGGTGAAGGCGACCTTGTCGACCCCGGGGTGTGCGACCAGCGCGGCGCCGGTCTCCCCGAAGCCGGTGACCACGTTGACGACGCCGGCCGGCACGCCTGCGTCGAGGAGGAGCTGGCCGAGGCGGAGCGCGGTGAGCGGGGTCTGCTCCGCGGGCTTGAGGACGACCGTGTTGCCGGCCGTGATCGCGGGGACGATCTTGAAGCAGGCCATCGTCAGCGGGAAGTTCCAGGGCACGATGCCGGCGACGACGCCGATCGGCTCGCGGCGCGTGTAGGCGTGGAAGTCACGGTCCGGCACCGACATGGGGATCGTGGTGCCCTCCATCTTCGTCGCCCAGCCGGCGAAGTAGCGGAACAGCTCCGCGGCGGTCGCCACGTCGCCGTGGGCCGCCTCGACGCGCTTGCCGTTGTCGAGGGACTCGAGCTGGGCGAGCTCCTCGGCGTGCTCGTCGATCAGGTCACCGATGCGCCACAACAGGTGGGAGCGGTCGCGCGGGGACATCGCCGACCACGGCGAGGGCGCCTCGAACGCGGTGCGCGCCGCCACGACCGCCCGGTCGACGTCGACGGCCGATGCCTGGGCGACCTGGACGAGGACCTGCTCGGTCGACGGGTTGACGGTCGCGAAGGTCGTGCCGTCCTTGGCGTCCACCCACTCGCCGTCGATGAGGAGCTGCTTGGGGGTCGCGAGGAACTCCTGGACGGCGGGCAGGAGGGTGATGGTGCCGGAGATGCTGTCGGTGGTCATGGGTGGCCTTCCGTGGGTGTGGGACTGGGAGTGAGGAGAGGGAGGGGCCGCGGCTACTTGATGATCAGCACCTTCGACCGGTCGAGCGTCAGGGCGACGGCGGCGACGATGATCGCGCCGTACAGGATCTGCTCGTACGCCGACGGCACGCCGACGATCGGCAGGCCGACGCGCAGCAGCGTGATGACCAGGGCGCCGACGAGCGAGCGCCAGATGCTGCCATGGCCACCGGTGATCGCGGTGCCGCCGACGACGATCGCGGCCACCGCCGGGAGCAGCAGGTTGTCGGCCATCGTCGGGCTGCCGCTGAAGTTGCGCGACACCAGCATGACGGCGGCCAGGCCGGCGAACGCTCCGGACACCATGAAGGCGCCGACCTTGACCAGGTCGACGGGCGAGCCCGCCAGGCGGGCGGCGGACTCGGAGTACCCGGTGGCCGTGATCCAGGTCTGCAGCGGCGTGAGCCTGAGCACGAGGCCGACCACGGCCACCGCGATCACGGCCACGACGAACGCCATCGGCACGACGCCGCCGACGTACAGCGTGAGCCAGTGGGTCGCCTCGCGGTCGACGATCCGGATCGGACCGGCGTCGGAGATCACGAGCGCGACCGCCGAGCAGATGCTCAGGCCGCCCAGGGTGACGATGAAGGACGGGATCCGGAGCAGCACGTGGGCCAGCCCCTGCACGGCGCCGATCGCGCCGGCGGCGGCAATGACGGCCACCGTGGTGAGACCACCCAGGTCGGGCAGCCACATCGCGAAGAACACGGTCGAGAGCGAGCACAGCGCGGCGATCGACAGGTCGATGCCTCCGCAGAGCACCACCAGCGTGGCGCCTGTGGCGAGGACGACGAGTGGCGCCGAGGTCCGCACCACGGCCGTGAGGCTGCTCTGGGTGAGGAAGTCGGGGTCGGCGAGGGTGAGCGCGGCCAGCAGCGCGACGAGCGCGATGACCGGCATGAAGGACGTCAGCCGCTGGCCCGGCGTCGGGCCGCCCTGCACGACCGCGGTGTCGGCGGCGGGGGTGGCGATCACGGGGGTGGACACTCAGACCATCTCCTTGACGAGGTCGAGCGGGGTCGGCTTGCCGCCCGAGGGGCAGGCGACCTCCTTGGTCGCCCGCCCGTCGCTCATGACGAGGATGCGGTCGGCCATGCCGATGGCCTCCTCGAGGCTGTCGGCCAGCAGCACCGTGGCCACGCCGCTGTCGGCGAGCTCCCGCATCAGGCGGTAGACCTCCGAGCGGGCCCCGATGTCCAGGCCGCGGGTGGGGTGGTCGAGGAGCAGCAGGCGGATGTCGCCGGCCACCAGCCAGCGGGCCAGGACGACCTTCTGCTGGTTGCCGCCCGAGAGCCGCTGGATGGCGGTACCGCGGTTCGGGGTCCGGATCGAGAGCCTGGTGATCCAGGCGTCGACGAGCGAGGCCTGCTTCTGCGGCATCACGAGGGGTCCGGTGCACCGGGCCTTCTGCTTGGTCAGCGTCATGTTGTCGGCGACCGACATCGGCCCGACCATGCCCTCGATCTTGCGCTCGGCCGGCACGTACCCGACGCCGGCCGCGCAGGCGGCGCGGGTGCTGGACAGGTCGAGCTTCTCGCCGTCGAGGGTGACCTCGCCGGCCGTCGTGGGGACGGCACCGAACAGCGCCCGGCAGACGTCCTCGCGCCCCGAGCCGTGGACGCCCACGATGGCGACGACCTCGCCGGCGTGGACGTCGAGGTCGACGTCGCGGAACGTGGGGCCCGACAGCCCCCGCACCTGCAGCATCGGCTGGAGGGTCTTCTCGGATCGCTGCGCAGCGGTGTCGTGGTAGTGGTCCTCGGAGCCGGTCGACCCGATCATCATGCGGTGCAGGTCGCCGGGGGCCGCGCCCGCTGCGGGCACCTCACCCACGGACTGTCCGCCCCGCAGCACGCTGACCCGGTCGCAGACGTCGAGCACCTCGTCGAGCCGGTGGGAGACGAAGATGACCGAGGCGAACTCGCGCAGCCGACGGACCTGGGTGAAGAGGGTCTCGATCTCCTTCGACTCCAGCACCGACGTGGGTTCGTCGAGGATGATCACCGGCGGGTGCGAGGTGCGCTGCTCGATCCGGAGCACCTTGGCGATCTCGACCATCTGCCGGTCCGCGAAGGACAGGGTGTCGGTACGGGCGAGCGGGTCGATGTGCGAGCCGATCTTGTCCAGCTGCTCCTGCGCCAGGCGACGCATGGCGTCCCAGCGGTAGACGCCGCGCCGTACGCCGCGTCCCTCCGAGCCGAGCACGATGTTCTCGGCCGCGGTGAGGTTGGGGACGAGCGACTGCTCCTGGAACACCATGCCGATGCCGTGCTCGGCGGCGTCGACGACGCTCTTGATCCGCACCTTCTCGCCGCGGACCCAGATCTCGCCGGCGTCGGGCCTGACCAGCCCGACGAGGGCCTTGAGGAGGGTGGACTTGCCGGCGCCGTTCTCGCCGGCGAGTCCGAGGACCTCGTGCTGGCGGACGACGAGGTCGACGCCGTCGAGCGCCTTGACGCCCGGGTAGTGCTTGACGAGCCCGCGCACCTCGAGCGCGTGCACCGGGGCCGGAGCCTTCACGTCGGCCTCCTCGATCAGGTCGGTGGTCACTTGGTCACCTGGTTCCGGCGACGTTGCGGGAGGACCGCGGCGGCGACCGCCGCGACGACGATCAGGCCCTGCACGCCCCCCTGCCAGTACGGGCTCACCCCGACCTGGACCAGGCCGTTGGTGAGGACCGTGACCAGCAGGACCCCGACGGTGGAGTGCAGGATGCCGCCGCGACCACCGGTGAGCAGGGTGCCGCCGACCACGGCCGCGGTGATGGCGGCGAAGTCGTAGCCCTTGCCGGCCTGGACGAGGCCCGCACCGAGCTGGCTGGTCACCATGACGCCGGCGAGCCCGTAGAACGCGCCGGCCAGGGTGAACGCGGCGACCTTGTACGGGGCCACCTTCACGCCCGAGAGCGAGAGCACCTCCTCCGCGCCACCGATCGCGAAGGCGTAGCGGCCGAGCCGGGTGTACCGCTGGATCGACCAGCCGACGAGGACGCACGTGGCGGCGATCCAGGTCAGGTACGAGAAGCCGAGGAACCGGTCGACGGCCCAGCTCTCGAGCATGGCGTCGGTGATGTTCGGCTGCACGCCGGCGAACATGAGGGTCGCGACCCCGAGCCCGATGGCCGAGACGCCCAGCGTCGTCATGAACGACGGCACCTTCAACAGCACCAGGGCCAGACCGCTCAGGCAGCCGAGGGCGGCGGCCAGCAGGATCGCGACCAGGATCCCGATGATCCCGAGGTCGTTGTCGTTGCGGTTGTTGGCGACCAGGAGGGCGACCGCGAGGGCGGACGCCCCCATGACCCCGGGCACCGACAGGTCGATGGAACCCATCAGGAGCACGAACGTGATGCCGCAGGTCACGACGGCGAGGACCGCCGCGGTGTCCATGATGTTCTGCACGTTGCCGATGGTCCGGAAGTCCGAGCTCAGGACGGAGAAGATCCCGAACATGACCACCAGGGCCACCGGTGGGCCGGCGTCCCGGAACGACACCCCCCGCCGAGGGCGAGGGCGCGCCGCGACGACGTCCAGGTCCTCGGCGGGGGATGTCATCGTCACGAGATCGGGCCCTGAGACCGGCTGAAGACGTTGTCGCAGTCGAAGTCGGACTCGTCGGTCGCCGGCGCGGAGAAGTCGGCGACGTTGTCCTGCTCGATGAGGAACTGCTCGGCGTACCAGGCCCGGTCCTCGTCGGCGATGTCGTCGACCGACAGCTCACCGGTGGCCACGCAGTAGCCGATGGCCAGGCCGATGCCGCCCTGCCACGGGCCGTCGCTGGAGACGGTGGCGGTCATGGTGCCGTCCTCGATCGCGGTCAGCGCGTCGGGCACGGCGTCGATGCCGACGACCGCGACGTCCGTACGGCCGGCTTGCTGCAGCGCCTCGAGCGCGCCGAGGGCCATGTCGTCGTTGGCGGCCCAGATGCCCTTGATGTCGTCGCCGTGCTTGGTCAGCAGGGTCTTGGTCACCTCGAGTGCCTCGGCGCGGGAGAAGTTGGCGGTCTGGTCGTCGAGCAGCTCGACGTCCGGGTTGGCGGCCAGCGACTCCTCGAGACCGGCGAAGCGGTCCTTCGCGGCACCGGTGTCGAGGATGCCCTGCAGGGCGATGATCCCGCCCGAGCCACCGATGGCCTCGGCCAGCGCGTCGCCGATCTGCTTGCCCGACTCGATGCCGTTGTAGGTGATGTGGCTCAGCCACTGGTCGTACTCGGTGACGTCGAGGTCGGCCGGCTTGTTCCACTGGGTCACCAGGTAGGCGCCCGCCTCCTGCGCACCCTCGACGATCGGCGCCGTGTCCGAGTCGCCGTTCGGCAGGATGTTCATGACCAGGCAGTCGGTGTCACCGGCGAGGAGCTGGCTGATCTGCTCCTGCTGCCGGGTCGAGTCACCGTCGTAGGTCAGCCGCTCCTGGGTCAGGTCGACCGACTCGGCGAAGGCGTCGCCGCCGTCGAGCCAGGACGCCTCGTAGGGGTTGGACTCGTTGCGGACCTGGCCGACCAGCTTGACGTCGGCCGGGTCGCAGCTGCCGGATGCAGCAGCCGCGCTGCCGCCCCCGCCCTCCTCGCTACAGCCCGCCAGGGCCATGGCCGCCAGGGACAGTCCGACGAGGACTGCGGCGGGACGAGAGGTGAACTTCATGGTCGATCCTCGATTTCTTCGTGCCGGGTGCCGGCGGTGGGACTTCGGAGTGATGACTGCCGCCCGAGTGCGGGTGCTGCCGGTGCTGCTGGTGGTGCGTACTTCTTGGTGCGGTGCGTCAGTGGTGTGGTCGAGGACCCGCGGTCAGCGGGCCATCCAGCCGCCGTCGACGACCAGCACGTGGCCGTTGACGTAGTCGGCGGCGGGCGAGCTGAGGAAGACGGCCGCTCCGGCGATGTCGGAGGCGACGCCCCAGCGGCCGGCCGGGATGCGCTCGAGGATGGACCGCGAGCGGTCCGGGTCCTCGCGCAGTGCGGTGGTGTTGTCGGTGGCGATGTAGCCGGGGGCGATCGCGTTGACCTGGACGCCGAGCGGGCCCCACTCGTTCGCCAGGGCCTTGGTGACGCCGGCGACGCCGTGCTTGCTGGCGGCGTACGACGCCACTCGGATGCCGCCCTGGAACGAGAGCAGGCTGGCGATGCTGACGATCTTGCCGCTGCCGCGCTCGGCCATCGGGCGTCCGAGGTGCTGGCACAGGAAGAACAGGCCCGTGAGGTTGACGTCCAGCACCCGGGTCCAGGCGTCGTGGGTGACCGACGCCGAGTCCTCGCGGTCGATGATGCCCGCGTTGTTCACCAGGATGTCGACCTGCCGGTCGCCCGCCAGCCGGGCACCGACGCGCTCGACGGCGTCGGTGTCGCTGACGTCGAGGTCGACGACCTCCACGTCGCGACCCAGGTCCGAGACCTGGTCGCGGGTGCCGTCCTGGCTGCCCGGCCGGCCCAGGAGCACCAGGTCGGCTCCGGCTTGGGCCAGCCCGAGGGCGACGGCCTGTCCCAGTCCGCGGCCGGCGCCGGTCACGACGGCGCACCGGCCGTGCAGGTCGAACGGCGAGCGGACCTCGGCCTCGGTCTGGGTGGTCACAGGTCCTCCAGCGGGACCGGCTTCAGGTCGGTGTAGGCGTTGTTCTCCCCGGCCATCGCCCAGATGAAGGCGTAGGAGCCGGTGCCGGCGCCCGAGTGGATCGACCACGGCGGAGAGATGACGGCCTGCCGGTTGCGCATCACCAGGTGGCGGGTGGCGCCCGGCTTGCCCATGAAGTGGAAGACGCGGTCCTGCTCGTCGAGGTCGACGTACAGGTAGACCTCGGTGCGCCGGTCGTGCAGGTGGGGCGGGAAGGTGTTCCACACCGAGCCGTCGGCGATGACGGTGACGCCGAACTGGAGCACCGACGTCTCGAGCTCCTCGCCCCACGCGTAGCGGTACAGCTGCCGCTCGTTGGCGCCCTGCGCCGTGCCCAGGGCAACGGGCTCGACCTCGGGGTGGCTCAGCAGCGTGGCGGGGTACGTCGCGTGGGCCGGGGCGGACACGAAGTAGAAGGCGGCCTCGGGCCCGGCGAAGACGACCTCGCTGCCACGACCGACGAACAGGCCGTCGAGGTGGTGGAGCTCGAACTTCACGCCGTCGACGAGCACGTGGCCCGGCTGGCCGACGTTGATCACCCCCAGCTCGCGGCGCTCGAGGTGCGACGCCGTGCCGAGCACGTCCCAGCACGGGAGCTCGAGCTGGCCGTCGCCGGGCACGGCCCCGCCGACCACCAGCCGGTCGTCGTGGGTGTAGACACCGTGCACCTCGCCGGGGCGGAACAGGTCCTCGACGAGGAAGCTCTCCCGCAGCTCCGCACTCGTCGCCGTCTCCACGCTGGACGGCGACACGGAATGACGCACCTCGATCAACGGCCTGCTCCTCGGTATCTGAACCACGTTCCGCTATGTGAACTAGCAGGAAGGTACCTGTGAGGCCCGTCACGGTCAAGGGGTGGAAGTGTGTCCATGTATGTGAACGCTGGTGTAGGCTTCCCGATACGCGCGAGAATGGTCGTGCCACCACGACCAGGAGGTCCCATGGACACCGACACCCGGGTGATCGCCGGGCCCGCCAACGGTGCCGTCAAGTCGGCCGCACGGGCCCTCGACCTCCTCGACGACATCGCGGCGCGCGGCCCCGGCACGCAGCTCCAGCTCGCCCACCGCCTCGGCATCCCGAAGAGCAGCCTGCACGCGCTGCTGCGCACCATGTGCGCCCGCGGCTGGCTCGACACCGACCAGACCGGCAGCGTCTACCGCCTCGGCATCCACACCCTGACCGTGAGCTCGGCCTACCTCGACGGCGACCCGGTCCTCTCGCGCGCGGCCGCCGTCATGGACGAGGTCGCGGCGGCGACGGAGGAGACGGTGCACCTGGGGCGCCTCGAGGGAGCCGACGTCATCTACACCGCCAAGCGCGAGTCCAAGCACCCCCTGCGGATGCACTCGGCGGTCGGGCGCCGGCTACCCGCGTACGCCACCTCGCTCGGACGCGCGATGCTCGCCGACCAGCCCGAGGCCGTGCGCGCCACGCTGGTTCCCCAGCGGATCACCCCGCTCACCGCCCGGGCGACCACCGACCGCGACGCCCTCCTGGCGATCATCGAGGACGCGGCCCAGGTCGGTTACGCGATGGAGAGCGAGGAGTCCTGCATCGGCGTGCGGTGCTTCGGCGTCTCGCTGCCCTTCTCGCGCACGACGGTCGACGCGCTGAGCGTCGCGGTGCCGATCAGCCGCCTCGACCAAGGTCGTGAGGACGCCATCATCGAGACGCTGCTGAGCGTGAAGGCCCGGCTCTCGTCGCTCCACGACAACAGCTTCGTCCGCTGAGGTTTCTCACTGGCCGACGGTGCCGACGTCGATCTGTCGACCGACCCTCGAGTCGACCACGACGCGCAGGCCGTCCGGGACCTGTCCGTCCAGCTCCGCCAAGAGCTCTGACATCGGCGGGAGATCTCCGGTGGTCCTGACCTGGACGTAGAAGGTCCGCGACCTGGTGTCCACGCTGGTGACCGACGCGTCCGGGATGCTGGAGATCCACGTCGACGCGATCGCCTCGACGCGGCCGGTCCACACGCTGATCAGGTAGGTGGAGACCGTGTTGGCGACCAGGGGCAGCACCACGACGAGGAAGAGGACGCCGACCGTGACCCGGGCGCGCCGACGGGCCTTGTCGGGGCCCGTCACGACCACGCCGTAGCCGAGGACCTGGTACACGACCGTGCCCGCCAGGACGAGCGCGAGCAGGTTGGACAGGAACAACAGCAAGGCACCCAGAGCCAGCCATCCGGCACCCTGGCCCAGACAGACGCCGACCACGGCGAGGGGCGGCACCAGCGAGATCGCGATCGCGACGCCGGGAAGCACCGCGGCGACGTCGCGACGGGCGAGGGCGACAGCGCCGGCGAAGCCGGTCGCCACCGCGGCGATCACGTCCAGCAGCCCCGGCGACGTCCGCGACGCGATCTGGCTGTTGCCCAACAGGTCGTACGACCCGGGCAGCGCGGCCGAGAAGAGGACGCCGACCCCGATCACCAGCAGACCACCGAAGAGGACGAACCTCGTCGCACCCCTCCGCTGTCGGTTCACGATCCCCAGCGCGATCCCCATGATCGGGGTCGACAGCGGGGCGATGATCATCGCGCCGATCACGGTGGCCGTCGAGTCACTCAACACGCCAGCGGTCGCAATCACCGCCGACAGCGTCAGCATCGTCCAGAACGCAGAGATCTTCGACGCCGAGTCACCCGAGGTCAGGTCCAGGTCCTCGGCCAGCTCCGCCAGCGTTCGGCGTTGGGACTCGGGCAGCACACGAACCCTCAGGCCGTCCATCATGGCCCGAGTATCACGACCCGTCTCGCCGTGGACCGGGATGACACGCAAAGCCCCGGCGAGACGGGCGACCGCCCTCAGTCCCGGGACATCGCGGCGTGGAAGTCGCGCTCGAGGTCGAGGTAGACGTCGTCGCCGATGTTGATCTCGATGACCTTGATCCGCCCGCCGGCGAAGGAGAACGGCGGGCCGTACTCCTTCGAGACCGGGTCGGAGCTGTCCCGGCCGACGGTCAGGCCCTCGCCGCAGAGCGCGAAGTGACCGGGCTGCGTCTTCCAGTCGCTCTTGGCGACGGCGAGGTCGTCGACGTACAGCGTGGCGGTGCCGATGGCCTCACCGTGCTCGCCGTGGCTCTCCTTCGCGAACTCCATCCCGAGCACGTGGGCGCCGACACCGACCTCGTCCGGCGAGACCAGCTGCTGCTCCGGCGGGATGCCCAGGAAGTTGCTGACGTACCAGAGCTTGCGGTCCTTGAGGAACAGCGTGTGGCCGCCGAACCGCGCTCCGTTGGCGATCAGCACGCCCTGCGCGTCGGCGTCGGTGATCTCGACCTGGGCCAGGATCTTGAACGACCGGCCCCGGATCTCCGCCGCCGCGAACTCCGGCACCGGTGACGTGTTGGGGTAGTAGCGGTAGATCCCGCCCTCCGGGATCTCGGCGACCGGCATCAGCTTGACCAAGTCCTCCAGCGACCGGTTGTCGATCGGCAGCACGTCGTACTTGCCGGCCTCGACGTACCAGAGGTTGACCAGCTCCTTGACCTTGTCGGGGTGCTCGGCCGACAGGTCGTGCGGCCTCGGCCCGGTCCACCTCGGAGTGGTAGAGCTCCCACGTGTCGTTGAGGAGGTCGGCGGCGGTGCCGCCCTGTTGCGGAGCCCGCTGGGCGACGACGTGCCAGCCCTGGTGCCACAGTGCCCGGGTGCCCATCATCTCGTAGTACTGGACCACCTTCTGGGTCGGTCCGTCGGCCTCGAAGGTGTACTTCATGGACACTCCGGGGAGCTCGGACTGCGCGTAGCCCAGCACCTGCTCGGGCATCTCCAGCCCGGCGCACTCCAGGATCGTCGGCACGATGTCGACGGCGTGGTGGTACTGGTTGCGGATCTCGCCGCGCGCCGCGATGCCCTGCGGCCACGAGATCACGAGCGGGTCGGCGACGCCGCCCTGGTAGGTGTAGCGCTTGAACATCTTGAACGGCGTCGAGAACGCGGTCGCCCAGCCGGTCGGGTAGTGGTTGTACGTGTCCGGCGAGCCCAGCTGGTCGATCATCGCCAGGTTCTGCGCGGGGTCCTCGGGCCAGGCGTTGAAGTACTTGTTCTCGTTGACGCTGCCGTCCGGGGTGCCCTCGCCCGACGCGCCGTTGTCGGCGGCGTACATCACGATCGTGTTGTCGAGCTGGCCGGTCTCCTCGAGGTAGTCGATGATCCGGCCGACCTGGGCGTCGGTGTACTCCGAGAAGCCGGCGTACACCTCGGCGAAGCGGGCGAAGAGCCGCTTCTCGTCGTCGACTGAGCGTCTCCCACGGCTTGACGTGGTCGATCGGCATCGCGGCGTCGCCCGGGAGCGGGTTGATGTCGGTGAGCGCCGTGCCCTCGGGCAGGATCCCGCGCTCGACCATCCGGGGCAGCACCCACTCGCGGTAGGCCTCGTAGCCGTCGTCGAACTTCCCCTGGTACTTGGCGATGTACTCCTCCGGCGCGTGGTGCGGCGCGTGGTTGGCACCCGGGCAGAACCACAGGTACCAGGGCTTCTTCGGCGCCGAGGTCTTGCTGTCCGCGATGTAGGAGATCGCCTTGTCGGCCAGGTCCTTCGAGAGGTGGTACCCCTCCTCCGGGAGGTACGGCTGGTCGATGTAGTGGTTGTCCTCGACGAGCGTCGGGTACCAGTTGTTGGTCTCGCCGCCGATGAAGCCGTAGTAGCGGTCGAAGCCCCGGGCCAGCGGCCAGTTGCGGCGGGTGGCGCCCACCGCCCACTCGTCGAGCGGCACGTTGTGGTTCTTGCCCACCCAGTAGGTGTTGTAGCCGCTCTCGCGGAGCACCTCGCCGATGGTCGCGTTCTCCATCGGGATGTGGCCGGTGTGGCCCGGGAAGCCCTGGGCGCCCTCGGCGATCTGGGCGAAGCCGTTCTGGTGGTGGTTGCGTCCGGTGAGCAGGCACGACCGGGTCGGCGAGCACAGCGCGGTGGTGTGCCACTGCGTGTAGGTGAGGCCGTTGTCGGCGAGCTTCTGCATGGTCGGCATGTTGATCCGCCCGCCGTACGGCGACCAGGCGGCCAGGCCGGTGTCGTCGTACAGCACGACCAGCACGTTGGGCGCGCCCTCGGGGGCCGGCGACTCCCGGAACGGCGTCCAGTCGGGGACCGAGTCCCGCACGTCGATGTTGACCACACCGTTGAACTTCTTCGCCATTCCCGCTCCTCGAGTCAGAGAGATACCGACCCAGCGTCGGACGCGCGGAGCCGCGGCGGGGTCACCCGGTACAGGTGAGCGTGCTCGCCGGCGGACACCGATTCGTCTGCGGATCCATGCGACTTCTCAGCGGGCGGACCGCAGACGAATCGCAGGGAGCGGTGGAGCCTAGGGGACTCGAACCCCTAACCCCCTGCTTGCAAAGCAGACAAATCTTCGCTCATGCGTTCGATGTCAAGCGTAAAACTGCAGGTCAAAGATGGTCTATGATGGACACGTTCTGCCATTCTTTCCCCCACCAGTCCCCCACGCCCTGCTTGCGGAGCATGGGGTTCTATAGCAGGGGGTTGGCATGGGGTTAGGGGGAAGTATCCCCCACGGACGGTTTTCGGAGGTCTCGCGGGGTGGCACGACGACGGGGATTCGGGGAGGTCGAGCGCCGCTCAGCTCGTGCCGGCGTCTCGTACCGAGCGAGGTACGCGATGCCCGACGGCACTCGCTACTCACGCAGCTTCGGCACCAAGATGGACGCCGAGGCGTGGCTCGCGACGGAGCGCTCCTTGATCGATCGGGAGGAGTGGTCTCCACCGGCGGCGCGCCGGATGGCTGCCGAGCGACGCGCGCGAGATGCCGTCCGCAACACCGTCGGCACGTTCGCGAAGCGCTACCTGGTCGAGCGCGATCTCCGCCCCACCACGGTGCGCACCTATCAGACCCTCCTCGACTCCCGGATTCTTCCCTACTTCGGCGAGATGCCGCTGCGAGACGTCACCCTCTCAGAGGTCAAGAAGTGGCGGGCGTCCCTGGACCCGGAGACCGGGTCGTCGAATGCCGCGGCCTATCGGCTGCTGCGCTCCGTCCTCCAGTCAGCCGAGGAGGAGGAGCTGATCGACCGCGCACCACCGAAGATCCGGGGCGCCGGCACGGCGCGGGTGAAGCAGGTCGCCGTACCGGCCACGTTCGACGAGATCGCCGTCATCGTCGACGCGATGCCCAATCATCTGAAGCTGTTCATCGTGCTCGCCGCCTTCGTCGGCCTCCGGGAAGGCGAGCTGCTCGAGCTGCGCCGATCCGACGTCGACGGCAACACCGGCCGAATCAACGTGACCCGCAAGGTGGACAAGGAGGCCGACAGGTCGATCCGGGGTGCTTGCCCGGAGTGCGGTCGCCCGATCAGCGCCCCCAAGACCAGCAGTGGCGTCAGGACCGTCCACGTCCCCCCGCCGTTCCTCCCGATGCTCCAGCAACACCTCGTCGAGCACGCCGCCGAGGGATCGAGCGGCCTGCTCTTCCCCGGCGACCGCACCGACCACATGAGCGTGCGTTACCTGATGGACCGCTACCGACCGGCGCGCGCAGCCGCAGGGAGACCGGACCTCACGATCCACCACCTCCGGCACACAGCCCTCACCCTCGCCGGTCAGCACGGCGCCACCGCCGCCGAGCTGCAAGCGCGTGCCGGACACGCCTCCCAGGCCGCGATGGCGATCTACCAGCATGCGACGGCCGACCGCGACAGAACATTGGCCGAACAGATCGGACAGACGTACACGGCCTGGCTGGACGGCAGATCCCCTTGATCGGAGCGGATTCCGAGAGTGCGCCACATCGGCGTAGGCCGATTCAGACGCCCGAACCCGCGTCCTGATGCTCGTCCAAGACCTCCACGTCAGGATCGTCAACGCCGCCACCGGCGAGCTCATCAGAGAGCTCTACATCGACCCCAGACGCGACTACCAACCACAGAACCAGCCCCGAAACGACAACAGCTGAACCTGCGATCCGCAGGTCCAGCTGTCCGGGATGTCCTGAGACATCACAAG
>CAWIVR010000008.1:0-174475 GCA_963839565.1 uncultured Actinomycetota bacterium
GCAGGTGAAGGATTCGAACCTTCGAAGGAATACTCCGGCGGATTTACAGTCCGCTCCCATTGGCCGCTCGGGCAACCTGCCGTCGCCGGCACCCGCGTTTGGCGGATGGTCAGCAGGTCGGAACAATAGCAAGGCCGGACCGGAGGTCCGAATCCGCCAGAGACCAACCAGGAGGGCCCCTCACATGGCCGACTCGTCGTTCGACATCGTCAGCAAGCTCGACCGCCAAGAGGTGGACAACGCCCTCGGGCAGGCGGCCCGGGAGATCGCGACGCGCTTCGACTTCAAGGGCACCGGCGCGACGATCGAGTGGCAGGGCGAGCACGCCATCGAGATCACCGCGTCGGCCGACGACCGGGCCTCGGCCGTGCTCGACGTCTTCAAGGACAAGCTCATCAAACGCCAGCAGAGCCTGAAGATCCTCGACGCCTCGGAGCCGCGCCAGTCGGGTCGCGAGAGCAAGATCTCCATCACGCTCAAGGAGGGCATCACCTCCGAGGACGCGAAGAAGATCGGCAAGCTGATCCGCGACGAGGGCCCCAAGGGCGTCAAGGCGCAGGTGCAGGGCGACGAGCTGCGCGTGTCCAGCAAGAAGCGCGACGACCTCCAGGCCGTCCAGGCCCTCGTCAAGGCCCAGGACTACGACTTCGCGGTGCAGTTCACCAACTACCGCTGACGACGTGAGCGCCCCGGTCCGCTCGGCCGCCCTGGGGGACCGGGCGGCTGCGGCGCTGGTCTTCGGCTCGTCCGCGGCCGTCCTCGTGGTCGAGCTGACCATGCTGCGGCTGCTCGCGCCGTACCTCGGTCTCACCCTCGAGACCAGCACGCTGGTGATCGGCATCGCCCTCGGCGCGATCGCCCTCGGCTCCTGGAGCGGTGGCCGGGCGGCCGACCGGACCGACCCGCGGCGCCTGCTGGGCCCGCTGCTCGGGGTGTCGGGCGTGGTCGTCGCGGTCACGCCGGCGATCGTCAGGACGGTCGCCGAGACCGCGCCGGAGCTGCTCACGTTCGTCGCGGCCCTCACGATCCTGGTGCCAGGGGCGATGCTCTCGGCCGTCACGCCGATCGTCACGAAGCTGCTCCTGACGAACCTCGACCAGACGGGCACCGTCGTCGGTCGCCTGTCGGGCATCGGTACGGTCGGCGCGATCGTCGGCACAGTCCTGACCGGGTTCGTGCTGGTCTCCCGGGTGCCGGTGAGCGGCATCCTGGTCGGCCTGGGGGCCGTTCTCGTGGCCGGGGGCGCCATCGTCAACTGGCGGCTGCGCGGCCGGTGGCGGTCGTCGGGAACCGTCCTGGGCGTAGCGGCCGGAGGGCTGGCGCTCGCCGTTGCGCCCGGCGGGTGCGACGCCGAGACGACGTACCACTGCGTGCTGGTCGTTGACGACCCCGCCAACGACTCCGGCCGGACGCTGGTCCTGGACACGTTGCGGCACTCGTACGTCGACCTCGACGACCCGACCCTGCTCGTGTTCGCCTACATCCGCACGATCGCGTCGGTGACCGACGCGGCATACCCGCCCGGCGAGGCCTTGCGCGCCTACCACCTGGGCGGCGGCGGGCTGACCCTCCCGCGGTACCTCGCCGACGTGCGCCCCGGGACCCACAACCTCGTCTCCGAGATCGACCCCGGCATCGTCGAGGTCGACCGCGAGCGGCTCGGCCTGCGGACCGGACCGCTGCTCGAGGTACGGGTCGAGGACGGGCGGCTGGGACTGCGCCGGCTCCCCGACGACAGCCGCGACCTCGTCATCGGCGACGCGTTCGGCGGGGTCAGCGTGCCGTGGCACCTCACCACGCGAGAGGCGATGGGCGACGTACGTCGCGTGCTGACGCCCGACGGCCTCTACGTCGCCAACCTGATCGACCACGGCTCCCTGGCGTTCGCGCGGGCCGAGGTCGCCACGCTCGGCGAGGTCTTCGACCACGTCGTGCTGGCCGGCGAGCCTGCGGACGTCGCGGCCGACCCGCGAGCCGGCGGCGGGGGCAACCTGGTGGTGCTGGCCTCCGACCGCGAGCTCGACCTCGCCGCGGTCCAGCGCGCCCTGGACGAGCGCGGCACCGGCTGGACGCTCGTCGACGGCGAAGCCCTCGACGCATGGGTCGGTGACTCCCCCGTCCTGACCGACGACTACGCGCCGGTCGACCAGCTGCTGACGCCCTGACCCCGATTCGTCTGATGCTGCTGAGCGCAGAAAGTGGCAGCGATCCGCAGACGAATCGGGGTGAACGAGCCGGTGTCAGCCGACCTTCGACATCGAGGGGATCGAGCCCGGGTTCGGGGTCACCCACACGGTCTGACCCTCCTGGAGCTCCAGCACGTTCGCGTGCGACTTGGTCAGCTGCACGGCGACCTCCTCGCCCGCGTCGGTGAGGACGCTGACGCGGACCTCGAAGCCGACCCGCAGGATCCGGCTGATCGAGCCCTGGGCGGCACCGGCCAGGATCGGCGTGGTCGAGATGTCCACGTCGTGCGGGCGCACGGCCTCGCCGTTGACGTGGGTCACCTCGCCGAGGAAGCCCATCACGAAGTCGTTCGCCGGGTTGTCGTAGAGCTCGTCGGGACTGCCGATCTGCTCGACGCGACCCTCGTTGATCACCACGATCTCGTCGGAGACCTCGAGGGCCTCCTCCTGGTCGTGGGTCACGAACACGGTGGTCACGTGCACCTCGTCGTGGAGGCGGCGCAGCCACTCGCGCAGCTCCTTGCGGACCTTGGCGTCGAGCGCGCCGAACGGCTCGTCGAGCAGCAGTACCTTCGGCTCCACCGCGAGGGCGCGCGCCAGCGCCATGCGCTGACGCTGGCCGCCCGACAGCTGCGAGGGCAGCCGGTGCGAGAACTGCTGGAGGTGCACCAGGCGGAGCAGCTCGTCGACCCGGTGGGCCACCTCGTCCTTGGGGCGCTTGCGGATCTCGAGGCCGAACGCGACGTTCTTGGCCACGGTCATGTGCTTGAACACGGCGTAGTGCTGGAACACGAAGCCCACGTTGCGCTTCTGGGGCGGCAGCTTGGTCGCCTCGACGCCCTCGATGCTGACCGTGCCGCTGTCGGCCTTGTCGAGGCCCGCGATGATCCGCAGCAGCGTCGACTTGCCGCCGCCGGACGGCCCCAGCAGGGCGGTCAGCTGCCCGGTCGGCAGCGAGACGGTGACGTCGTCGAGGGCGACGAAGTCGCCGAACTTCTTGGTCACGCCGTTCACGTCGATACTCATGATGAAGGTCCTGTTCGCAATCTGTCTGGGTCTCAGGGGGTGTGCTTGGGGCGGAGGAGGGCGACGACGATCAGGCACGCGATGCTGACGAAGATCAGCAGGAACGAGGTGGCGTACGCCGTCTCCTGCTGGAAGTTCTGGTACTTCGCCTCCACCACGAGGGTGGCCGTCTGGGTCCGCCCGGTGATGTTGCCGGACACGATCTTCACCGCACCGAACTCGCCGAGCGAGCGCGCGAGCGAGAGCACGACGCCGTACACGACGCCCCACTTGATGCTGGGCAGGGTGATGCGCCGGAACGTCGACATGCCGCCGGCGCCCAGGCTGCGCGCGGCCTGCTCCTGGTCGTCACCGATCTCGTAGAGGACCGGCACCACCTCGCGGATGACCAGAGGCAGCGCCACGAAACACGTCGCCATGATCATGCCGGGCGTGTCGAAGATGATGGCGCGCCCGGTGCTCTCCTCGATCGCGGGTCCGAACCAGCCGTCCCGACCGTTGTAGACCAGCAGCAGCGCGAGGCCGACCACGATCGGTGAGACCGACAGGGGGACGTCGATCAGCGCGGAGAGGACCCGCTTGCCGGGGAACTCGTAGCGCACGAGCAGGATCGAGATGCCGACGCCGAACACGGTGTTGATGAGGACGGCCCAGAAGGCCACCTGCAGCGACAGCAGCAGGGCGTTGGACACCTGGGGCTCGGACAGGGCGTCGATCAGGTTGTCGAGGCCGTGCGCGAACGTCTGCCGGATGACGAGGGACACCGGCCAGGCGACGAGGAAGAAGACGTAGCCGATCGCGAGGATGCGCAGCAGCCACTTGACGGGCGTGGAGACCTTAACCACGGCGCGACACCCGCCTCTGCACGATGTCGAGCGCGACGATCACGACGAGGGCCACGAACAGCATCACGGACGCCAGCGCGGCGGCCGAGGTGGCGTTGCCGTTCTCGATGAACGTCAGCACTCGCACCGAGACCACCTCGGTCTGGAACGGCCGGTTGCCCGACAGCAGCACCAGCGACCCGTACTCCGAGATCGCCCGAGCGAAGGACAGGGCGGCTCCCGCGGCGATCGCGGGCGCGAGGCTCGGCAGGAGGATCCGCCGCAGGATCGTCACCCGGTTGGCGCCGAGCGAGGCCGCGGCCTCCTCGACGTCGGCCTCGAGCTCCTCGAGCACGGGCTGGACCGTCCGCACGACGAACGGAAGGGTCACGAAGGCCAGCGCCAGCGACACGGCGTGCTCCGTGAACGCCCAGTGCACGCCCATCGGGCTGTTGGGCCCGTAGAGCGACAGCAGGACCAGGCCCGCGACGATCGTCGGCAGCGCGAACGGCACGTCGATGATGACGTCGAGCACGGCCTTGCCCGGGAAGTTGTCACGCACGAGCACCCAGGCGATGACGGTGCCCATCACGATGTTGATGGCCGTGACCAGCACGGCCTGTTGGACGGTCAAGGTGACCGCGGCCCAGGTCTGCGGGTTGGTCAGCACGTCGTAGTAGGTGGTCCAGCCGCCCTCGGCGGCGGTCACCACCACGGCGGTGAGCGGGATCAGCACGAGCAGGCTGAACCACAGCATCGCGATGCCGAGGCCCAGGCTCGCCCCTGGGGTCAGGGTGTTGCGCGGCTTGGACCGTCGCGTGCGCCGAGGCCGGCGTCCCTCCTGGGACGCCGGCCCGGCGGTGCTCGGCCCTTCGAGAAGGGCTGAGGTCATTACTCGTCGCCGACCTTTCCGGTCTCCTGCTGGAGCTCGGTGATGATGCCCAGCGGGTTGCCGTCCTCACCGTCGCCGAAGTACTTGTCGGCGGCCTCGCCCCAGCCGTTGAAGTCACCGTCGATGGTGAACAGCTGCTCCGGAGCGGGGAACGGGTCGGACGGGTCGTTGGCACCCTCGACCTCGCCGATCTCGACACCGTCGACGACCGGGCGGAAGCCGGACTGCGCGTAGTCGGCCTGGGCCTCCGGGCCGGTCATGAACTCGAGGAATGCCTTGGCGGCGTCACTGGCGTCGACGGTCACCGCGGCGGGGTTCTCGATGAGCAGGGTGTCCGCCGGCAGCACGTAGTCGACGTCGGCGCCGTTCTGCTTGGCCAGGATCGCCTCGTTCTCGTAGGAGAGGAGGACGTCACCGCTGCCGTCGGTGAAGGCCGTGGTGGCCTCGCGACCGCTGCCCGGGAGGGCGATGGTGTTGTTGAGCACCTTGGTCAGGAACGCCTTGGCGTCGTCCTCGCTGCCGCCGTTGCCGGTGACGTGGGCCCAGGCCGCGAGGATGTTCCAGCGGGCCGAGCCGGACGAGCCGGGGTTCGGGGTGATGATCTCGACGCCGGGCTCGACCAGGTCGTCCCAGGTCTCGATGCCGTCGGGGTTGCCCTTGCGGACCACGAAGACGACGACCGAGGAGGTGGCGATGCCGTTGGTGGCGTTGTCCTTCCAGTCGTCGGCCACGAGGCCCTCGTCGACCAGACGGGTCACGTCTCCCTCGAGGGAGTAGTGCACGACGTCGGCGTCGGCACCGGCCACGACCGCACGGCTCTGGTCACCCGACGCGCCGTACGAGGTCTCGAACGTGACGCCGTCGCCGGCGTCGGTGCCCTCGAAGTCCTCGAAGACGGGCTCGTTGGCCGCCTCCATCACGGAGAAGGCGTTGAGGCTGATGGTCTCGCCACCGTCGCCGTCGCTGCCGCCGTCCTGGGTAGAGCACGCGCTGAGGGCCAGCGCTGCCGCCGCGGCCACCGCGATGAGCGGGGTCTTGAAGTTCATTCGCATGTTCGTCCCTTTCGAAGCACCTCGGGAGTGCCGTGAATATCTAACTCGCGCAGACTACTAGAGATAATTACCAAACTCGGCATTGGTCGGAGTGTGAGCCGTGTCCCACCCTGAGAGCCCGAGACGGTGAGGGTTACCTGACCCGGGCGGACTATCCTCGGAGGTCGGTGTCACGCGCCCACGACGGGCGTGGCGCAAGTGTCGGAGAAGTCGCCGCGGCACCGGGCGGCAAGGGAGTGCAACCACACGTGGCCACCAAGCAGGTCAAGCAGCTCGACCGCGTCATCATCCGCTTCGCCGGCGACTCCGGCGACGGCATGCAGCTGACCGGTGACCGGTTCACCCAGGAGTCTGCAGCGTTCGGCAACGACCTGTCGACGCTGCCCAACTTCCCCGCCGAGATCCGCGCGCCGCAGGGCACGCTGCCCGGGGTGTCGTCCTTCCAGGTGCACTTCGCCGACCACGACATCCTCACCCCCGGTGACGCTCCCGACGTGCTCGTCGCGATGAACCCCGCGGCCCTCCGAGCAAACCTCGGCGACCTCCCTGCCGGGGCGGCGATCATCGTCGACACGCACGATTTCTCGGCTCGCAACCTCACCAAAGCTGGGTATGAAAAGAGCCCGCTGGAGGACAATTCGCTGGCTTCGTACGCCGTTCACCCCCTCGACCTGACCGGCATGACGGTCGAGGCGGTCAAGGAGTTCGGCCTCTCCCGCAAGGACGCCGGCCGGGCGAAGAACATGTTCGCCCTCGGTCTGCTGTCGTGGATGTACGGCCGCCCGACGGAGACCACGATCGCCTTCCTCGAGAAGCGGTTCGCCAAGGTCCCCGACATCCGCGACGCCAACATCACGGCCTACCGCGCCGGCTGGAACTTCGGCGAGACGACCGAGACGTTCGTCGTGAAGTACGAGATCAAGCCGGCGCCCATGAAGGTCGGCACCTACCGCAACATCACCGGCAACCTGGCCCTGTCGTACGGCCTGGTGGCCAGCGGGGTGCGCTCGGGGCTGCCCGTGTTCCTGGGGTCCTACCCGATCACGCCGGCGTCCGACATCCTCCACGAGCTCAGCAAGCACAAGTCGTTCGGCGTCACGACCTTCCAGGCCGAGGACGAGATCGCCGGCATCGGCGCCGCCCTCGGTGCGGCCTTCGCGGGCGCGCTCGGGGTGACCACGACCTCCGGCCCCGGCCTGGCGCTGAAGTCCGAGACCATCGGCCTCGCGGTGATGACCGAGCTCCCGCTGCTGGTGATCGACGTCCAGCGCGGCGGCCCCTCGACCGGGCTCCCGACGAAGACCGAGCAGGCCGACCTGCTCCAGGCGATGTTCGGCCGCAACGGCGAGTCGCCGGTGCCGATCGTCGCGCCGCAGTCGCCGGGCGACTGCTTCGACGCCGCCCTCGAGGCCGCCCGGATCGCCGTCACCTACCGCACGCCGGTGATGCTGCTGTCCGACGGCATGCTGGCCAACGGCTCCGAGCCGTGGCGGATCCCCGAGCTCGACGAGCTGCCCACGATCGACCCCGGCTTCGCGACCGCCCGCAACCAGGGCTCGGGCGACGAGGCGGAGTTCTGGCCGTACCTGCGCGACGAGGAGACCCTGGCCCGGCCGTGGGCCATCCCCGGCACGGCTGGTCTCGAGCACCGCATCGGCGGCCTCGAGAAGGCCGACGGCAACGGCAACATCTCCTACGACCCCGCCAACCACGACTTCATGGTCCGCACCCGCCAGGCCAAGGTGGACCGGATCGCGGAGAGCCTGCCGCCCCTCGAGGTCGACGACCCGTCCGCCAAGGATGGGCAGGGCGCGAAGGTGCTCGTGCTGGGGTGGGGGTCGACGTACGGGCCGATCGGCGCCGGCTGCCGCCGCGTCCGCCACGCCGGCTACCACGTCGCGCAGGTCCACCTGCGCCACCTCAACCCGCTGCCGCGCGACCTCGGCGAGATCCTGAAGCGCTACGACCGGGTGCTCATCCCCGAGATGAACCTCGGCCAGCTGAGCCTGCTGGTCCGGGCGAGGTACCTCGTCGACGCCGTCGGCTACCACCAGGTCAACGGCATGCCGCTCAAGGCCGCCGCCCTCGCCCACGCCATCGCCGACCTGGTCGCCGAGGCCGAGGGCATCGAGGCCCCGCTGGGCGTGTGGGGCGAGACCGTTGTGAAGGAGCACGCCACATGAGCACCATCGACCTCCCGGCACCCGGGATGCGCAGCGGCATCGACCTCGTACCGACCGCCGACGGCGCCCAGACCGCCAAGGAGTTCACCTCCGACCAGGAGGTGCGCTGGTGCCCGGGGTGCGGCGACTACGCCGTGCTCAAGGCCGTGCAGGGCTTCCTGCCCGACCTCGGCCTGCGCCGCGAGAACATCGTCTTCGTCTCCGGCATCGGCTGCTCGTCGCGGTTCCCCTACTACCTCGACACCTACGGCATGCACTCGATCCACGGGCGCGCCCCGGCCATCGCCACCGGCATCGCCACCTCGCGCTCCGACCTGTCGGTGTGGGTCGTCACCGGTGACGGCGACGCGCTGTCGATCGGCGGCAACCACCTGATCCACGCGCTGCGCCGCAACATCAACATGACGATCCTGCTGTTCAACAACCGGATCTACGGGCTGACCAAGGGCCAGTACTCCCCCACCTCCGAAGCCGGCAAGGTCACCAAGTCGACCCCGATGGGCTCGCTCGACCACCCGTTCAACCCGGTGTCGCTCGCGCTCGGCGCGGAGGCGACGTTCGTGGCGCGCACGATCGACTCCGACCGCAAGCACCTGACCAGCGTGCTGTCGGCGGCGGCGGCCCACCGCGGTACGTCCCTGGTGGAGATCTACCAGAACTGCCCGATCTTCAACGACGGCGCGTTCGACGCCATCAAGGACCGCGACCCGTCGGCCGCCTCGATCATCCCGCTCGTCGACGGCCAGCCGATCCGGTTCGGTCCCGAGGCCGCGAAGGGCCTGATCCGCGACAACGTCACCGGCGGCGTGAAGGTCGTCGAGGTCGCCGACGTCGGCGAGGACGCGATCCTCGTGCACGACTCGCGCGCCGAGGACCCGACCACCGCGTTCGCGATCTCGCGGCTCACCGACGCGGGCTACCTCTACCGCGCCCCCATCGGCATCTTCCGCCAGGTCGAGCGGCCGACGTACGACGACCTCGCGCGCGACCAGATCGACACCGCCCGGCAGCAGTCCCCCGGCGAGACCGAGGACCGGCTGACGGCGCTGATCAACGGATCGGACACCTGGACCGTCGTCTGACGTCAGACCCGCTGGTCGAGGAAGGCGCGCCAGCGCCTGTCACGAGACCCGGCGACGCAGCACGTTCCCTCACCGAGTTTCGTGACGGTTGCCCGCGCAACCTCCTCAACCAGCGGGCGCGCACGTCAAGGGGCCCCACCCGGGAGGGGGCCCCTCTGACGCGACCTCGGGACTGATCCGAGGCGTTGGAACGGCTACTCGACGAAGGTCCGCCAGACCTGGGTCACGGACGTGCCGTAACCACCGGCCTTGGGGACCACGCCCTTCCAGTACCAGTAGCCGGTCCGGGGTGCGTAGATGCGGGTGCGCCAGCGGCCCGAGCCGTCTGTGCGGGTCTTCTTGACCAGCGTCCATGCGCAGCCCTTCTTGCAAGGGCGCTTGTAGATCTGGACGTTCCGGTCGTTCCACCCGGGATCGACGTTCCCCTTGAAGATCAGCCAGCCCTTCGTGTTGCGGAACACCTCGTCGTTCATCGCGCGGCGCGGCAGGTCCCGGGATCCTGCCGCGGACACGATGTCCGAGGACGACGCGCTCGCTTGGGAAGGGGCGGGGCCGGCGACGAGGAGGAGGGCGCAGACCGCGAAGGCGGTCACCATCCTCGGTAGTCGCACGGTCCCTCCAGCGGACTGACTGGCGGGCCGGCGGATGCCGGCCCGAGGGGCTTCTTCCCCTTGGTCCCGAGCTCCAAACCCCGACCCTGCCACAGGATCGGCCGTCCGTATGCTCGCCGGGTGTCGTCGTCTCGCCAGGGGTTCCTCTTCGGCATCGCGGCGTACCTGTTGTGGGGCGGTTTCCCGCTCTACTGGCCGCTCCTCGAACCCGCGGGCTCGGTGGAGCTGCTCGCGCATCGCATCCTGTGGTCGGTGGTGACACTGGGCGTGCTGGTGCTCGTGCTGCGCCGGTCGCGCCAGTTCCGCGCGCTGTTCGGCGACCGCCGGGTGTTCCTGCTCCTGGCACTGGCCGCGGCGGTCATCACCGTCAACTGGGGCACCTACATCTACGGCGTGACGAACGACCGCGTGGTGGAGACGTCGCTCGGCTACTTCATCAACCCGCTGGTGACGGTGCTGATGGGCGTGCTGCTGCTCGGCGAGCGGCTCAGCCGGCCCCAGTGGCTGGCGATCGGCGTCGGCGGGCTGGCCTGTGTCGTCCTCACCGTCGACTACGGCCACCCGCCCTGGATCGCGCTGGTGCTTGCGTTCTCCTTCGGCACCTACGGGCTGGCCAAGAAGCAGGCCGGCGCCGAGGCCGTCGAGAGCCTCACCCTCGAGACCCTGCTCGTCGCACCGCTCGCCCTCGGCTACCTCGCGTGGCTCGTCGCGCACGACCGGTCGACGTTCGGCACCGAGGGCACCGGACACGCGCTGCTCCTGATGTCGGCCGGGCTCGTCACCGCCCTACCGTTGCTGTGCTTCGGCGCGGCGGCCATCCGGGTGCCGATGGTGACCCTCGGGC
Organism: uncultured Actinomycetota bacterium; assembly: GCA_963839565.1. Classification (GTDB taxonomy): domain Bacteria; phylum Actinomycetota; class Actinomycetes; order Propionibacteriales; family Nocardioidaceae; genus Nocardioides. The sequence goes on from CAWIVR010000008.1 coordinate 10,701, forward strand.
TGCTGCAGTACCTCGCGCCGATCCTCCAGTTCCTGCTCGGCGTGCTGTGGTTCCACGAGGCCATGTCCACCGGCCGGTGGATCGGCTTCGCCCTGGTGTGGGTGGCCCTGGCGATCTTCACCGTCGAGTCGGTGCGCCACCGGCGCCGGCAGCTACGCCTGGCCGCCGAGGCCGTCGCGGTCTAGCGCGCTCGTCAGCTGGCGCGGGTGGCGACGATGTCGGCGAACTCCTCGAGGGCGGTGCGCACCGGACCCTCGGGGACCGCGGCCAGCTGGGCCTTGGCCTCGGCGGCGCGGGCGATGACGTACGCGCGGGCCTCGTCGACCGCGGGGTGGCGGCGCAACAGGGCGAGAGTCTCGGCGTGCAGAGCATCGTCGGTGAGCGGTCCGTCGAGCAGCTCGATCAGCCGCGCGTCCTCGGGCCGCGCGGTGGCGCGGGCGAGGAGCACCGGGAGCGTCGGCACGCCCTCGCGCAGGTCGGTGCCGGGGGTCTTGCCGGAGACGCCGGACTCGGAGACGACGTCGAGGATGTCGTCGGAGAGCTGGAACGCGGCGCCGACGACCTCGCCGTACTTCGTCAGGGCCAGCTGGACCTCGGTGGTCGCGCCGCCGAAGATCGCGCCGTACCTCGCCGACGTGGCGATCAGCGAGCCGGTCTTCCCGGCCACGACGTCCAGGTAGTGCTCGAGCGCGTCCTCACCGGGAGCGGGCTCGATCGTCTCGAGGATCTGGCCCTCGACCAGGGCGGTGAACGTCTGAGCCTGGATGCGGACGGCGTCGGGCCCCAGCTCGGCGGTCAGCTCCGACGACTTCGAGAACAGGAAGTCGCCGGTGAGGATCGCGACGTGGTTGTCCCAGCGGGCGTTGGCCGACGCGGAGCCGCGGCGCAGCTCGGCCTCGTCCATCACGTCGTCGTGGTAGAGCGACGCCAGGTGGGTCAGCTCGACCACGCACGCCGCGGTGATCACGTCCTCGACGTCGGGGTGCTCGCCGGTCTCGGCGGCCAGCAGCACGAGCAGCGGCCGGAAGCGCTTGCCGCCGGCCTCCATCAGGTGGCTGGCGGCCTCGGTCACGAAGCCGGCCCGGCTGCGGACGTGCCCGGACAACGCCTTCTCGACCTCGGCCAGCCGGTCCTGCAGCCGCGCGGACAGCCGCTCGTCGAGGACCGGGAAGGCGAGACCCGCGGAGGTGCCAGGTGGGTTGCCTGTGCTCACCTGAGGAATTGTCCCGCAACACCGGCCAGGTTCAGAACCGGGCCGGGCAGCACGCCGAGCACGACGGTGGCGGCCGCGCCCACGGCGATGGTGACCGAGGTCAGCGCCGAGGGGTGCACGACGTACGCCGCGGAGTCGGGCTCGGGCTCGCGGAAGAACATCACGACGATGACGTACACGTAGAAGTACGCCGCCACGATGCTGCTCAGCACACCCACGATCACCACCGGCCAGGCGCCGGACGACATCGCCACCTCGAAGACCGCCCACTTGCCGATGAAGCCCGACGTCAGCGGGATGCCGGCCAGGGCGAGCAGGAACAGCGCGAACACGCCGGCCACCACGGGCGAGTGCTTGCCCAGGCCGGCCCAGCGGGCCAGCGAGGACTGCTCGCCCGCGGAGTCGCGGACCAGGGACACCACGGCGAACGCCCCGAGCGCGGCCAGACCGTAGGTGACGAGGTAGAAGAGGACGGCCTGCAGCGACGTGAGCTGACCGGCACTCAGGTCACCGGCGCTCTGGACCCCGAGCACACCGGTGAGCAGGAAGCCGGTGTGCGCGATGGCGGAGTACGCGAGCATCCGCTTCACGTCGCGCTGGGTCACCGCCATCACCGCGCCGACCGACATGGTGAGGATCGCGACGACCCACAGCATCGGCTGCCAGCTCCAGCGGTCGGACCGAACGCGACGTAGAAGAGCCGCAGCATCGCGCCGAACGCCGCCGCCTTGGTGGCCGCGGACATGAACGCCGTGACGGCGGTCGGGGCGCCCTGGTAGACGTCGGGCGTCCAGGCCTGGAACGGCACGGCCCCGACCTTGAAGAGCAGCCCGACGGCCAGCATGCCCATGCCGATGAGCAGCAGGGTCTGGTTGGAGGCGTCGTTGCGGACGGCGTCGTTGATCTCGCCGAGGTTCATCGATCCGGAGTAGCCGTAGATGAGCGCCACGCCGTAGAGGAAGAAGCCGGAGGAGAAGGCACCGAGCACGAAGTACTTGAGCGCCGCCTCCTGGCTCAGCAGCCGGCGCCGACGGGCGAGGCCGCACAGCAGGTAGAGCGGCAGCGACAGCACCTCGAGCGCGACGAACATCGTCAGCAGGTCGCCCGACGCCGGGAACAGCATCATGCCGAAGACCGCGAACAGCAGCAGCGGGTAGACCTCGGTGTGCTCGAGGCCGGCGGAGCGGCGCTCGGCCTCGGTCCCCGGCAGCGCGGCGGCCTGGCCGGCGAACGCCGAGACGCCGCCGTCGAGCTGCCGCTCGGCGAAGAGCAGGCAGCCGCCGAGGGTGAAGAGCAGGATCAGCCCCCACAGGAAGACGCTCGGGCCGTCGACGACGACGGTGCCCATCGAGCCGACGATGCCGCGCGCGACGTCACCGTGCTCGTCCAACCCGTACGCGACCCAGATGACGGCCGCGAGGGTGAGCAGGACGCCGCCGATCGCGAGCGTGACCTGCACGAGGTAGCGGTGCTTGCGCGGCACGAACGCCTCGACGAGCACGCCGAGGCAGGCGATGCCGAAGATGATGAAGAGCGGCGACAGGTGGCCGTACTCGAGGGTGGGCTTGACGAAGTCGTCCATCAGTGGCTCTCCTGCCCAGCGGTGTCGACGGTGGGCGCGGGATCGTGCACGCCGACGTTCTCGAGGATCGTCGTGGTGGCGGGGTTGATCACGTCCAGCAGCGGCATCGGGTAGAAGCCGAACAGCACGAGGGCCAGCAGCAGCGGGGTCAGCGCACCGATCTCGCGGCGGTTGAGGTCCTTGACCGGCTCGACGCCCGTGACGCCCGGACCGGTGAAGAGGCGCTGGTACATCCAGAGGATGTACCAGGCGGCCAGCACGATGGCCGAGACCGCGATCGCGCCGATCCACCAGTGGTGCTGGAACGCCGCGATGATGACCATGATCTCGGAGACGAACTGCGACAGGCCGGGAAGGCCGAGCACCGCGAGCCCGGAGACCAGGAACACGCCGGCCAGCACCGGGGCGGTCTTCTCGACGCCGGTGATCGCCGAGATCGAGGTCGTGCCCTTGCGGTGGACCAGGTAGCCCGCGGCCAGGAAGAGCGCGGCGGTCGCGACCCCGTGGTTGACCATGTAGAGGATCGAGCCGGACGTGCCCTGCGTGGTGAACACGAAGATGCCCAGCACGATGAAGCCGAAGTGGCTCAGTGAGGTCAGACCGATCAGGCGCAGGATGTCGTCCTGCCCGATGGCGATGAGGGCGCCGTACACGATCGAGATCAGCGCCAGCGTGACCACGAACGGCGTCGCCCACTGCGAGGCGTCGGGGAACAGCCCGAGGCAGTAGCGCAGCATCGCGTACGTGCCGATCTTGTCGAGGACGCACACCAGCAGCACGCTCGTGCCGGGGGTCGCCTTGCCGGTCGCGTCGGCCAGCCAGGTGTGCACCGGGAAGAGCGGCGCCTTGACGGCGAAGGCGAAGAAGAAGCCGGCGAACAGCCACTTCTGGGTCTCGGGGTCGATGTCGATCTGCGAGAGCTCGCTCAGCAGGTACGTCGGGTGGCCGGCGTCCGCGGACACGGCGTACAGGCCGACGACCGCGGCGAGCATCACCAGACCGCCCGCGAGCTGGAAGATCAGGAACTTGATCGCGGCCTTCTGGCGGCCCTCGCGGCCGAAGCCGCCGATGAGGAAGTACCCCGGGACCAGCGAGGCCTCGAAGAGCACGTAGAAGAGGAAGACGTCCGTCGCCATGAACACGCCCAGCGACAGGGCTTCGAGCGCGAGAGCCCAGGCGAAGAACGCCTTGGTGTTGCCGTCGTCGGCGTCGAACCACGAGGCGCCGATGACGACGGGCACGAGCAGGGTGGTGAGCAGCACGAGCACCAGGGCCATGCCGTCGACGCCGAGCGCGTAGTGGGCCCCGAAGACGTTGATCCACTCGTGGGTCTCGGTGAACTGGAAGCCGCCGTCGGCGTCGTACTGCGTGGCCATCGCGGCCGCGAGCACGAGCGTGAGCACCGAGAAGCCCAGCGCGATCTTCTTGGGCTGCGACTTGTCGCCCTCGTAGGGCAGGGCAGCCGTCACGACCGCGCCGACGAGCGGCACGACGATCAGGACTGTCAGCCAGGGGAAGTCGTTCATGAGTAGTTCACCGCCAGGAGCGCGAGGACGACGAGGAGAGCGCCGCCGAGCAGCGAGAGTGCGTAGGACCGGACGTAGCCGTTCTGGGTGCGCCGCAGGATCATGCCGATCCCGCCGATGCCCCTCGACCCGCCCTCGACCACGCCGTCGACACCGTGCTGGTCGAAGGACGTGAGGTTGCGGACGAGGACCGCGCCGGGCGCCACCACCAACGTGTCGTTGATGGCGTCGCCGTAGAGGTCGGCGCGGGCGGCATTGGTCGCCCAGGAGACGTCGGTCGGAGCGGTCCGAGGGACGTCACGCTTGCCGACCAGGAACCAGGCGATGGCGACGCCCACGGCCACGACGGCCAGCACCAGGACGGACACGGACCATGCGGGAATGGGCGGCTCGACGTGCACCGCCGTACCGGTGACCGGCTCCAGGAAGTCGACGATCCAGTCGTTGAGCAGCATCAGGCCGCCCAGCGCGGAGAGCGCGGCCAGCACGATGAGCGGGATCGTCATCACCTTCGGCGACTCGTGGGGGTGGACGCCGTCCTCCCAGCGCTTCTCGCCGAAGAAGGTCATCAGCATCAGGCGCGTCATGTAGAAGCCGGTGATGCCCGCGCCGAGCACGGCGAGCAGGCCCACGAGCCACGAGTCGGCCAGCGCTGTCTCGATGATCTTGTCCTTGGACCAGAAGCCGGAGAAGGGAGGCACACCGATGATCGCGAGGTAGCCCATGGTGAAGGTCAGGAAGGTGATCGGCATCGCCTTGCGCAGCGCGCCGTAGTGCCGCATGTCGACGTCGTCGTCCATGCCGTGCATCACCGAGCCGGCGCCGAGGAACATGTTGGCCTTGAAGAAGCCGTGGTTCAGCAGGTGGAAGATCGCGAAGGCGTAGCCCGCGACCCCGAGACCGGCGCCGAGCATCATGTAGCCGATCTGGCTCATGGTCGAGCCGGCCAGGGCCTTCTTGATGTCGTCCTTGGCGCAACCGATGATCGCGCCCCACAGCAGCGTGACGACCGCGACGACCACCACGGCGGTCTGGGCGTCGGGGGCGCGGTCGAAGATGAAGTTGCTGCGGACGATGAGGTAGACGCCCGCGGTCACCATCGTCGCCGCGTGGATCAGGGCCGACACCGGGGTCGGGCCCTCCATGGCGTCGAGCAGCCAGGACTGCAGCGGCACCTGGGCCGACTTGCCGCAGGCGGCCAGCAGGAGCAGCAGGCCGAGGACGGTCATCGTGGTCTCGGACGCCTCGCCCGCCAGCTCGCTGATCGTGGAGAAGTCGACGGTGCCGAACGTCGTGAACATCAGCGCGATGCCCATCGACAGGCCGATGTCACCGACCCGGTTGATGATGAAGGCCTTCTTGGCGGCGGCCGCAGCGGTCGGCTTGTGCTGCCAGAAGCCGATCAGCAGGTACGACGCCAGGCCGACGCCCTCCCAGCCGAGGAACAGGCCGAGGTAGTTGGCCGACAGGACGAGCATCAGCATGGCGGCGACGAACAGGTTCATGTAGCCGAAGAACCGGCGCCGGCGCGGGTCGTGCTCCATGTAGCCGACGGAGTAGATGTGGATCAGCGAGCCCACGCCGGTGATCAGCAGCAGGAACAGCGCCGACAGCGGGTCGTAGAGCAGGTCGAAGTCGACCTTCAGGCTCCCGGCCTCGAACCACGTGAAGAGGTGCTGGGAGACCTGCCGGTCGTCGTCGGCGCGGCCGAGCAGCTGGATGAACAGCAGCAGGCTGATCAGGAACGACCCGACGGGCAGTGCCACACCGATCAGGTGGCCCCACTTGTCGATCCTGCCGCGGGTCAGCGGGCCGCCGACGAGCAGCACCACGGCGCCCAGCGCGGGCAGCGCGACGACCAGCCAGAGCAGGCTGAAGGCGCCGTCCGCCGCCGAGGGGTCGACCACGGGGATGTGGGCGCCTTCGTGAAGGGAAAACATCTGCGCTCTACTCCTAGAACTTCAGCAGGCTCGCGTCGTCGACCGAAGCCGAACGGCGGGTGCGGAAGATGGTCATGATGATCGCCAGACCGACCACGACCTCGGCGGCCGCGACGACCATCACGAAGAACGCCGCCACCTGACCGTCGAGGTTGCCGTGCTGCTTGGCGAAGGCGACCAGGGCCAGGTTGCTGCCGTTGAGCATGAGCTCGACGCACATGAAGACGACCAGCGCGTTGCGCCGGGTCAGCACCCCGACGGAGCCGATCGTGAACAGGATCGCCGAGAGGACGACGTACTGGGTCACGACGTCTCCTCCTCGTCGCGCGAGGAGGCGGACGGGTGGGCACTGCTGTCCCGGTCGCCGCTGAGCTGCCGCTCCACCGCAGGTACGTCGTCGGCCATCGCCGGCGCCGACCGCACCGTGCCGCGCGCGATGAGCACCCGCGAGACCGAGGACTCGGCGGCGGTGCCGTCGGGCAGCAGCGCGGGCGTGTCGACCGCGTTGTGCCGGGCGTAGACGCCGGGCGCCGGCATCGGGCCGAGGTGCAGGCCGTGCTCGCCGTAGTCGCGGACCCGCTGGTTGGCGAGGTCGGCCTGCGACGACTTGGGCACCAGGCGCTCGCGGTGGGCCAGCACCATCGCTCCGACCGCAGCCGTGATGAGCAGGGCGCTGGTGGTCTCGAACGCGAAGACGTAGCGCGAGAACAGGATGTCGGCGAGGGCCTCGACGTTGCCGCCCTCGTTGGCCTCCTCGAGCCCGACCACCGTGCCGAGCGCCATCTGGCTGAGCCCGATGACGAGCACCAGCCCGAGCAGCAGCCCGCCGACGATGGCCAGCACGCGCTGGCCACGGATCGTCTCGACGACGGAGTCGGAGGCATCGACACCGACCAGCATCACGACGAAGAGGAACAGCATCAGGATCGCGCCGGTGTAGACGATGATCTGCACCGCGAACAGGAACGGCGCGTCGAGCGAGGCGTAGAGGAACGCGAGGCTGATCATCACCACGGCCAGCAGGAGCGCGGCGTGGACGGCCTTGCGGACGAACAGGATGCCGAGGGCCGCGATCACCATGATCGGCGCCAGGATCCAGAAGATCACGGGGTCGCCTCCTTCGGCTCAGGAGCCGCGAACTCGCCGCGGTAGTAGGCGCCCTCGTCGTCGCCGAGCCGCATCGGGTGCGGCGGCTGCTCCATGCCGGGCAGCAGCGGTGCCAGCAGGTCGGACTTCTCGTAGATCAGGTCGGCGCGGTTGTTGTCGGCCAGCTCGTACTCGTTGGTCATCGTCAGCGCGCGGGTCGGGCACGCCTCGATGCACAGGCCGCACAGGATGCAGCGCAGGTAGTTGATCTGGTAGACGCGGCCGTAGCGCTCACCGGGGCTGAAGCGCTCGTCGTCGGTGTTGGACGCGCCCTCGACGTAGATCGCGTCGGCCGGGCAGGCCCAGGCGCACAGCTCGCACCCGATGCACTTCTCGAGGCCGTCCGGCCAGCGGTTGAGCTGGTGCCGGCCGTGGAAGCGCGGCGCGGTGGGCATCTTCTCGAAGGGGTACTGCTCGGTGACGACCTTCTTGAACATCGTCCGGAACGTGACGCCGAAGCCGGCGACCGGGTCCCAGAACTGCTCCTTGAGGCTCTTCGCCCCCGAGGTGGGTTCAGCCATCGATCCGCTCCTCCGTCGTCACGGCGCCATCGGCGTCTGTCGGTGAGTCGCCGACGGTGCTGGACACCGTCGCCGGCTGCGGCTCGCGGCGACCGAACTCGAGCGGCGCCGCAGCCCCGCGGACCGCGCCGCCGGCGGGCATCGCCGGGACGGGGAAGCCGCCGGCCTTCACCGGCTCCTCGGTGGTCTCGGCGGCCTGGTCGGCCTGCTCGGTGTCCTCGCCGACGAAGAACATCACGAGGAACAGCACGGCGAGCACGCCGATCCCGATGAGCAGGTAGCTGCGGTCGATCGAGCCCTCGAGGGAGATCGAGCGGATCGTCCCGACCGCGACGATCCAGACCAGCGAGATCGGGATCAGCCGCTTCCAGCCGAACGCCATGAACTGGTCGTAGCGGAGCCGGGGCAACGAGCCGCGCAGCCAGATGAAGATGAAGATGAAGAACAGGATCTTGCCGAAGAACCAGATCAACGGCACGTAGCCCTCGTTGGCGCCTTCCCAGAACGTGTCGATCCAGAACGGCGCGTGCCAGCCGCCGAGGAACAGCGTCGTGGCGAGCGCTGCCACGGTGGCCATGTTGATGTACTCGGCCAGGAAGAACAGGGCGAACTTCAGCGACGAGTACTCCGTGTGGAAGCCGCCGACCAGCTCGCCCTCGGCCTCGGGGAGGTCGAACGGCGCCCGGTTGGTCTCGCCCACCATCGAGATGGTGTAGATGGCGAAGGACGGCAGCAGGATCAGGCCGAACCACAGGTCGTCCTGTGCGGCGACGATCTGCGAGGTCGACATCGAGCCGGCGTAGAGGAAGACCGCCACGAGGGCGAGCCCCATGGCGACCTCGTAGGAGATCATCTGCGCGCTGGAGCGCAGGCCGCCGAGCAGGGAGTACGTCGACCCGCTGGACCAGCCGCCGAGCACGATGCCGTAGATGCCGATCGACGCGATGGCCAGCACGAACAGGACCGCCACGGGCATGTCGGTGAGCTGCAGCGGGGTCTGGGTGTCGGTGAACGGGATGGTCACGACCGGGCCGAACGGGATGACCGAGAACGCCACGAACGCCGGGACGACCGCGATCACCGGCGCCAGGACGAAGACGACCTTGTCGGCGGCCTTCGGGGTGATGTCCTCCTTGAGCGCCAGCTTCACGCCGTCGGCCAGGGACTGCAGGAGGCCGAAGGGTCCGTGCACGTTGGGGCCGATGCGGTGCTGCATCCGAGCCACCACGCGGCGCTCCCACCAGATGTTGAAGAGCGTCAGCAGCACCAGGACCACGAAGATCAACACGGCCTTGAGCGCGATCACCCAGCCCGGGTCGTGGCCGAAGTCGCTGAGCTCCGGGTTGTCGATGTCGGTGAGCAGGCCGATCGAGCTGGTGAGGATCACGAGTCCGCTCCCTTCAGGGTGACGGTGCTGCCGGGCAGGCCGACGTCGGCGAGCAGGCCGCGACCGGTGGAGTTGGCCGGCAGCCACACCACGTCGTCGGCGATCTCGGCGATGACCGCCGGCAGGGTGACCGAGCCCCGGTCACCGGTGACGGTGATGCTGGGCCCGAGGGCGTCGTACACGGTGGCGCTGACGCGCACGATCGGCATCCGCGCGGTGGCCCGCAGGTTGTCGTCGCCGTCCTGCATCGAGCCGTTGTCGAGCATCTGCTTCCAGGTCGCGAGCGTGACGCCGGGATCGGAGACGTCGTGGGCCTGCACGGGCTCGAGTCCGGCGCGGTCACCGTCCCAGGGACCCATGTCCTCCATCTGCGCACGCGCCTCGGCGACGGTGCGGAACCCGAGCGGCCTGCCGAGCTCCTCGGCGATGCCGGCGAGGATCCGGAGGTCAGGCAGGGACGTCGGCGAGCTGAGCACGGCCTCGAACGGCCGCGGACGGCCCTCCCAGGTGACGAAGGTGCCGGACTTGTCGCTGACGGGCGCGACGGGGAAGACCACGTCGGCCACGCGCGTCACGTCGGTCTCCCGCTGCTCGAGCGCGACCACGAACGTCGCCCGGCCGAGCGCCGCGCGGAAGGCCGCGGGGTCGGCCGTGTCGTCGGGGTCGACGCCGCCCACGACCAGCCCGCCGATCTCGTCGGCGTTGACGGCGGCCACGATCTGGTCCGCGTCACGGCCGGCCGTCTCGGGCAGGCCGTCGACGCCCCAGGTGGTGGCGGCGTCGACGCGGGCGGACGGGTCGGCAACCGGCCGGCCGCCGGGCAGCAGGGTGGGCAGGCAGCCGGTCTCGACCGCGCCCCGGTCGCCCGCACGTCGCGGCACCCACGCGAGCTTGGCGCCGGTCTTGGCGGCCACCTCGGCCGCGGCGCTGAGCGCGCCGGGCGAGGTGGCGAGACGCTCGCCGACGAGGATCACCGACGTCGCGTCGATGCCGAAGTCGCCGTGGCCGAGCAGGTCCTGGAGGGCCAGCGCCTCGCGGCCGGGCCGGGTCTCGACGAGGTGGCCGCCGAGCTTCTGCAGGCCGCGGGACATGAACGGCGCGATGGAGACGACGCGGGTGGGGGCTTTGCCCCGCTGCGTCGCCTTGCGCAGGCGCAGGAAGATCGCGCCCGCCTCGTCCTCGGGCTCGAGACCGGCCAGCACCACGGTCGCGGCGGCCTCGAGGTCGGCGTACGTCGCGCCCTGACGCAGCACGACCTCGGCCGCGAGGAACGACGTCTCCTCGGCGGACAGCGGTCGGGCACGGAAGTCGATGTCGTTGGTGCCGAGCGCGACGCGGGCGAACTTGCTGTAGGCGAAGCCGTCCTCGGCGGTGATCCGGCCGCCGGTCAGCACGGCGGAGGAGCCGGCCCCGGCCAGGCCGCGCGCGGCGACGGTGAAGGCCTCGGGCCACGAGGCGGGCCGCAGCGAGCCGTCCTCGTCACGCACCTGGGGGTAGGTGATCCGGTCGGTCGCGGTGGCGTAGTGGAACGCGAAGCGGTCCTTGTCGGTGATCCACTCCTCGTTGACCTCGGGGTCGTTGCCCGCGAGGCGACGCATCACCTTGCCGCGACGGTGGTCGACGCGGATCGCGGAGCCGCAGGCGTCGTGCTCGGCGACCGCCGGGGTGGAGACCAGGTCGAAGGGGCGGGAGCGGAAGCGGTACTCGGCGGAGGTGAGCGCGCCGACCGGGCAGATCTGGATGGTGTTGCCCGAGAAGTACGACTCGAACGGCTCCTTCTCGTAGATGCCCACCTGCTGGAGGGCACCGCGCTCGAGGAGCGAGATGAACGGGTCGCCGGCGATCTGCTCGGAGAAGCGGGTGCAGCGCGCGCACAGCACGCAGCGCTCGCGGTCGAGCAGCACCTGCGCGGAGATGTTGATCGGCTTGGGGAAGGTGCGCTTCACCCCGCCCGACACCGCGAACCGGGACTCGCCGCGGCCGTTGGACATGGCCTGGTTCTGCAGGGGGCACTCGCCGCCCTTGTCGCAGACCGGGCAGTCGAGCGGGTGGTTGATCAGCAGGAACTCCATGATCCCCTGCTGCGCCTTGTCGGCGACCGGGCTGGTGGCCTGGGTGTTGACGACCATGCCCTCGGCGACCGGCAGCGTGCAGGAGGCCTGGGGCTTCGGGAACGGGCGACCGTTGCCGGCGTCCGGGATGTCCACCAGGCACTGGCGGCACGCGCCGACCGGCTCGAGGAGCGGGTGGTCGCAGAACCGCGGGATCTGGACGCCGACCTCCTCGGCCGCGCGGATCAGCAGGGTGTCCTTGGGGACGCTGACCTGGATGCCGTCGATGGTCAGCGTGACGAGATCTGTCTTTTCGGGGGCCTGTGTCATGCGAGGGCTCCAGCGCGGGCGAAGAGCGTGGAGGCGGCCGGGTCGAACGGGCAGCCGCCCTGCGTGAGGTGGGCGACGTACTCGTCGCGGAAGTACTTGATCGAGCTCTGGATGGGGCTGACCGCACCGTCGGCCAGCGCGCAGAACGAGCGACCCATGATGTTGTCGCACTGGTCGAGCAGCAGGTCGAGGTCGGCCTCGCTGCCGATGCCGCGCTCGAGCCTGGCGAGCACCTGCACCAGCCACCACGTGCCCTCGCGACACGGCGTGCACTTGCCGCAGGACTCGTGCTTGTAGAACTCGGTCCACCGCAGCACGGCCCGCACGACGCAGGTCGTCTCGTCGAAGATCTGCAGGGCGCGGGTGCCGAGCATCGAGCCGGCCGCACCGACGGCCTCGAAGTCGAGCGGCACGTCGAGGTGCTCGTCGGTCAGCAGCGGGGTCGAGGAGCCGCCGGGCGTCCAGAACTTCAGCCGGTGGCCGTCGCGGACGCCGCCCGCGAGGTCGATCAGCTCGCGCAGGGTGATGCCCAGCGGGGCTTCGTACTGGCCGGGCTTGGTGATGTGGCCCGACAGGCTGAAGATGCCGTAGCCCTTGGACTTCTCGGTCCCCATCGAGGCGAACCACTCGCGGCCGTGCTCGATGATGCTGGGCACCGACGCGATCGACTCGACGTTGTTGATCACCGTCGGGCTGGCGTAGAGGCCGGCCACGGCGGGGAACGGCGGCCGCAGCCGCGGCTGGCCGCGACGGCCTTCGAGGCCCTCGAGCAGCGCGGTCTCCTCGCCACAGATGTAGGCGCCCGCACCGGCGTGCACGATGACGTCGAGGTCGTAGCCGGAGCCGTGGATGCCCTTCCCGTTGAGCCCAGCGCCGAGGTGGCCGGCGGCATAAGCCTCGTCGACGGCGGCCTGGACGCGGCGGATGACGTGGAGGACCTCGCCGCGGATGTAGATGAACGCCGTGTTGGCGCGGATGGCGAAGGAGCTGATGATCACGCCCTCCACGAGCGTGTGCGGGCTCGCCATCATCAGCGGGATGTCCTTGCAGGTGCCCGGCTCGGACTCGTCGGCGTTGACGACGAGGTACTTGGGCTTCGGGTTGTCCTGCGGGATGAAGCTCCACTTCATGCCCGTCGGGAAGCCGGCGCCGCCGCGGCCGCGCAGGCCGGACTCCTTGACCTCCTCGACGATCGCCTCGGGGGCCATGCCGAGGGCCTTCTTCAGGGCCTGGTAGCCGCCCTGGTCCTCGTACGAGGGAAGGGTCCAGGCGCGCTCGGCGTCCCAGTTGTCCGTGAGGACCGGAGTGAGGGTGTCAGGCATTCTCGTCCTTCTCCTCCGCCTTGGTCTGGTCTGCTTCGGGGGCCGTCCAGCCGTTCTCGCGGGCGATGCCGAGGCCGACCAGCGAGGCCGGGCCGGCGGCCGGACCCTCGTCGACGAGGCCGTCGGGGAAGCCGGCGAGCACCCGCTCGGCCTGGCGCCAGGTGACGATGCGCGGGCCGCGGGTCGAGGTGACCTCGGCGCCCGAGCGCAGGTCGTCGACCAGCTGGGTGGCGGACTCGGGGGTCATGTTGTCCATGAACTCCCAGTTGACCGTCATCACCGGCGCGTAGTCGCAGGCCGCGTTGCACTCGATGTGCTCGAGGGTGATCCGGCCGTCGGCCGTGGTCTCGTCGTTGCCGACGTCGAGATGGGTCTTGAGCCGGTCGAAGATCACGTCGCCGCCCATCACCGCGCAGAGCGTGTTGGTGCAGACGCCGACGTGGTAGTCGCCGACCGGGCCGGCGCTTGTACATCGTGTAGAACGTCGCGACGCCGCTGACGTCGGCGGCGCTGATGCCGAGGATGTCGGCACAGGCCTCGATGCCCTCGGGCGTGATCCGGCCGTGCGCCGACTGCACGAGGTGCAGCATCGGCAGCAGGCCCGAGCGCGGCTCGGGGTAGCGGGCCGCGATCTCCTGCAGCTCGGCGTACGTCTTGTCGTCGACAGCTTGGGTCACCGGTCGACGCCTCCCATCACGGGGTCGATGCTGGCGATGGCCACGATCACGTCGGCGACCTGGCCACCCTCGCTCATCACGCTGGTGGCCTGGAGGTTGGTGAACGACGGGTCGCGGAAGTGTGCGCGGAACGGACGGGTGCCGCCGTCGGAGACGACGTGGGCGCCGAGCTCGCCGCGGGGCGACTCGACCGGCACGTACGCCTGCCCGGCCGGGACGCGGAAGCCCTCGGTCACCAGCTTGAAGTGGTGGATCAGCGCCTCCATGGACTCGCCCATGATGTGGCGGATGTGGTCGAGGCTGTTGCCCATGCCGTCGCTGCCGATCGCGAGCTGGCTGGGCCAGGCGATCTTCTTGTCGGCCACCATCACCGGGGCGCCCTCGAGGTTGCCCAGACGGGCGGCGGCCTGCTCGACGATGCGCAGGGACTCCCACATCTCGTTGAGGCGGATCCGGAACCGGCCGTAGGAGTCGCAGGTGTCCCAGGTCTGGACGTCGAACTCGTAGTCCTCGTAGCCGGAGTACGGCTGGGTCTTGCGGAGGTCCCAGGCGTAGCCGGTGCTGCGCAGCACCGGGCCGCTGATCCCCAGCGCCAGGCAGCCCTCGAGGTCGAGGTGGCCGACGCCCTCGAGGCGGCCCTTGAAGATCGGGTTGGCGTTGCAGAGGGCGGCGTACTCGGGCAGCCGCTTCTTCATCAGCGCGACGAAGTCCTTGATCTGGTCGAGCGCGCCGCGGGGCAGGTCCTGGGCGACGCCGCCGGGGCGGATGAACGCGTGGTTCATGCGCAGCCCGGTGATCAGCTCGAACAGGTCGAGCACCAGCTCGCGCTCGCGGAAGCCGATCGTCATCACCGTGAGGGCGCCGATCTCCATGCCGCCGGTGGCGATGCAGACCAGGTGCGAGGAGATGCGGTTGAGCTCCATCAGGAGCACCCGCATGACCTCGGCCTTCTCGGGGATGTCGTCCTCGATGCCGAGCAGCCGCTCGACGCCGAGCGAGTAGGTCATCTCGTTGTAGAACGGGGAGAGGTAGTCCATCCGCGTGCAGAACGTGACGCCCTGCACCCAGGAGCGGTACTCCATGTTCTTCTCGATGCCGGTGTGCAGGTAGCCGATGCCGCACCGCGCCTCGGTCACCGTCTCGCCCTCGAGCTCGAGGATCAGGCGGAGCACGCCGTGGGTCGACGGGTGCTGCGGGCCCATGTTGACGACGACGCGCTCGTCGGCGACCTCGTCGCTGAGGCCCTGGGTGATGGAGTCCCAGTCCTGCCCGGTGACGGTGAAGACCCGGCCTTCGCCGGTCTCGGCGTTGCCGGCGTACATGTCCTGGTCGGTCGTCATGAAGTAAGACCTCCGCTCGTCGGGCGGGGGGATGCTGCCGCCCTTGTACTCCACGGGGATGCCGCCCAAGGGGTAGTCCTTGCGCTGCGGGTGGCCCGGCCAGTCGTCGGGCATCAGGATCCGGACCAGCGCCGGGTGGCCGTCGAAGATGATGCCGAACATGTCGTACGTCTCGCGCTCGTGCCAGTCGTTGGTGGGGTAGACGTCGACGATGCTCGGGATGTGCGGGTCGGAGTCCGGCGCGCTGACCTCGAGCCGGATGCGGCGGTTGTAGGTCATCGAGAGCAGGTGGTAGACCGCGTGCAGCTCGCGGCCGGTGTCGCCGGGGTAGTGGACGCCGCTGACGCCCGAGCAGAACTCGAAGTGCAGGGCGGGGTCGTCGCGGAGCGTGCGGGCGACGACGGGCAGGTCCTCGCGACGGACGTGGAAGGTGACCTCGCCGCGGTCGATCACCACGCGGTCGACGGGGATGGTCGCCTCCAGCGCGTCGGCCACCTCGTCGTACCACCCGCCGTACGGACGCTGGGCCGCACCGGGCAGGACGACGGGCGCGACGAGACCGCCGTACCCACTGGTGTCGCCGGTGCCCGTCGTGCCGAACATGCCGCGGCGGACGCCGACGGCCTGGTCGACCTGGGCGTCGGCGGCGACGACGTCGGTGGACGGGTCCTGGGTGTTGTCCTCGGGCTTGTCGTCCGTCACCGCAGGAGGCCCTTCCGGTCACCGGTCGGCAGCGCCAGGAGGGCGTTGGCCTCGAGCTCCTGGATCTGCTTGGCGCGGTTCGAGCCGAGCTTGCCGTGCTGGACCTGGTCGTGCAGCTTGAGGATCGCGTCGATGAGCATCTCGGGCCGGGGCGGGCAGCCGGGGAGGTACATGTCGACGGGGACGACGTGGTCGACGCCCTGGACGATCGCGTAGTTGTTGAACATGCCGCCGGAGCTGGCGCAGACGCCCATCGCGAGCACCCACTTGGGCTCGGCCATCTGGTCGTAGATCTGGCGCAGGACCGGGGCCATCTTCTGGCTGACGCGGCCGGCCACGATCATCAGGTCGGCCTGGCGGGGGCTGGCGCGGAAGACCTCCATGCCGAAGCGGGCCAGGTCGTACTTCGGGCCACCGGACGTCATCATCTCGATCGCGCAGCACGCCAGCCCGAACGTCGCCGGCCAGAACGACGCCTTGCGCATGTAGCCGGCGACGCCCTCGACGGTCGTCAGCAGCACACCGCTCGGCAGCTTCTCCTCAAGACCCATGGCGCATCAGTCCCATTCCAGGCCGCCGCGGCGCCACACGTAGACGTAGGCGACGAACACGGTGGCGATGAAGATGACCATCTCCACGAGCCCGAAGAACGCCATCGCGTCGAAGCGCACGGCCCACGGGTAGAGGAAGACGATCTCGATGTCGAAGACGATGAAGAGCATCGCGGTGATGAAGTACTTGACCGGGAACCGGCCACCGCCGACCGGCTGCGGGGTGGGCTCGATGCCGCACTCGTACGAGTCCAGCTTGGCCCGGTTGTAGCGCGCGGGCCCCGTCAGCGCGCTGACCACCACCGAGAAGACCGCGAATCCGGTCGCCAGGAGGGCCAACGCCAGGATCGGCGTGTACAGCTCCATGCCGCGTGCGTCCTTCCACCCTCGACAGACCCGCCCGGTTGTGATCCCAGTCACGAGATTGTGACCTTGTGAACGGGTTCACGAGCGGCGCCGCGCACAGTCTAGGACTGTTCCCGACCTCCCCGCACCCCGGGGTTCGGGCCCCCGAGACGCCCGCTGACCTGGTCATTTAACGCACGCATACGTGCCGTAAATCGGCGCCGTTCTGGTGAGTAACCACCCGTTGCGACCCACTACTGACCCGCTCGAGCGGGTGGGTAGTGCGTGCTGGGGGTGGTTACTCAGCGATCCCGGCCCGGTCAGGCGGTGGCGCGGTGCAGGGCGACGATGCCGCCGGAGAGGTTGCGCCACTCGGGGGACTGCCAGCCGGCCTCGGCCAGCATCGCGGCGAGGCCGGGCTGGTCGGGCCAGGCGCGGATGGACTCGGCGAGGTACACGTAGGCGTCGGGCGAGGACGAGACGGCGCGGGCGATCGTCGGGAGCGCCTTCATCAGGTACTCGAGGTACACGGTCCGCAACGGCGCGTACGTCGGGTGGCTGAACTCGCAGACCACGAGCCGGCCGCCCGGCCGGGTCACGCGGAGCATCTCGCGGAGGCCGGCGACCGGGTCGACGATGTTGCGCAGGCCGAAGGAGATCGTCACCGCGTCGAACGAGTCGTCGGCGAAGGGCAGCCGGGTCGCGTCGCCGGCGGTGAACGGCAGCTCCGGCCGCGCCTTCTTGCCGACCTCCAGCATGCCGAGCGAGAAGTCGCACGGGACGACCACGGCGCCGGCCGCGGCGAACGGCTCGCTCGACGTACCGGTGCCGGCCGCCAGGTCGAGCACCCGCTCCCCCGGCGCGGCGCCGACGGCCTCGAGCACCTCGCGGCGCCACCGCCGGTCCTGGCCCATCGACAGCACGTCGTTGGTGACGTCGTAGCGGCGCGCCACCGCGTCGAACATCCGCTGGACGTCGGACGGCTGCTTGTCGAGCTCGGCACGGGTCACGAAACGGAGCCTAGGTCCGCGCTGCGCCACGCAACCAAATGCCCGGGATCGGCGTCTCCTTCACGTCAAGATGAGAGGCGTCGGGTACTTCCCCGTTTCGCCCGACCGGAAGAGGCACGTCCATGTCTGCCCCAGGCAATGTTCGGCGAGTCGTGGTGACCAGCGCCGTCCTGTCCCTGCTCACGGCCGGGGCGGCGTACGGCGTCGGCCTCGCCGTCGCGCACTCGTCGCCGTCCGCCGGACCCGAGCTCGGTCCGCGGATCGCCCGGCCGGCGGTGGCGGAGCAGACCCCGACCCCGTCGGCGCCCGCGGTCCCGGTCGAGACGCCGACGACCTCGCCCAGCCCGACGGTCACACCGACCGAGACCGCGACGCCGGAGCCGGAGCCCGTGCTGCCGACCGTCGTGCTGCGGCCCGGCGACAAGGGCGAGCAGGTGCGCGAGCTGCAGAGCCGGCTGTACCAGCTGGCGTGGCTGCCCGAGGTGACGACCGGCGTGTACGACCCGACGACCAAGGAGGCCGTCCAGGGCTTCCAGGTGAGGCGGCACCTGAAGGGCACCGGCGTGCTCGACCGCACGAGCTGGCGTCGGCTGAAGGCGATGACGAAGACGCCCACGCACGACGCGATGTTCAACGTCTTCCACCCCGGCCCGCCGATCCTCCAGGCCGGCGACGAGGGCGACACCGTGCGCGACGCCCAGGCGCGGCTCAAGCAGATCGCGTGGATCTTCGGCGACGTCACCGGCACGTACGACGCCGGCACGGTCGCGGCGGTGCGCGGCTTCCAGGCCAAGCGACAGGTCCCCGTGACCGGCAAGATCGACAAGCGCACCCTCGACCGGCTGCACGCGATGACCGTGACGCCCAGCCACGAGGAGCTCTTCAACATCGAGCCGAAGCCCGGCGCGCTCGACCCGCGGTGCCGCACCGGTCGGGTGCTCTGCATCGACAAGACCAGCCGCACCCTGCGCTGGGTGATCGACGGCAAGGTCCAGCTGACGCTGGACGCGCGGTTCGGGTCGACCATCAACGACACCCCGACGCGCGAGGGCCTGTTCCACGTCTACTTCATGAACGCCGACCACGTCTCGAAGCTGTACGGCTCGGAGATGCCGTACGCCATGTTCTTCTCCGGCGGCCAGGCCGTGCACTACTCGTCGGACTTCGCGTCCGTCGGCTACTACGGCGCGTCGCACGGCTGCGTGAACATCCGCGACTACGAGGGCGTCAAGTGGCTGTTCTCGCAGGTACGCGTCGGCGACGCCGTCGTCGTGTACTGGTCGTGATGAAGCAGACACCTGCCGTGATGCCGAGGGGCCGGAGCGCCGCGAGTATGGTCTGACGCGTGTCGAGCCCTCTCGTCGTGCGCACGGAGCTGCTCGACCTCCCGGACGCCGACCTGCTCGACGTCCTCCCCCTCGACAACCCGGTCGCCTGGCTACGCCGTGGCGAGGGCATGGTCGGCTGGGGCGTCGCCGCCGAGGTCCGCACCAGCGGCTCGACGCGTATCGCCGACGCCAACAAGTGGTGGACCGAGACGACCAGCCGCGCCGAGGTGCGCGACGAGGTCGGCGAGCCCGGCACCGGACTCGTGTGCTTCGGCACGTTCGCCTTTGCCGACGAGCCGGGCGAGTCCGTGCTCGTCGTCCCCGAGATCGTCGTGGGCCGCCGGGCGGGCGTCACCTGGCTGACCACCATCGGCCGTACCTCCGTCGCCACTCCGGCGGTCGTCACGACGGAGCCGCCCGCGCCGCCGGTGGACGTGGCCTTCGCCGACGGCGCCCTCGACGGCGAGCGCTGGATGGGCGTCGTGGCCGATGCCGTCGCGCGCATCAACGCCGGCGGCCTCGAGAAGGTCGTGCTGGCCCGCGACCTGGTGGCGACGGCCGACTCGACGATCGACGTGCGCTGGCCGTTGCACCGGCTGGCCGACGACTACCCGATGTGCTGGACCTTCCACGTCGACCACCTCTTCGGCGCGACGCCCGAGATGCTCGTGCGTCGCGAGCGCGGGCTCGTCACGTCGCGGGTGCTCGCCGGCACCATCCGCCGTACCGGTGACGACGGCGCCGACCTCGCCCTCGCCGCCACCCTGGCCCGGTCGTCGAAGGACCTCGAGGAGCACGAGTACGCCGTCCGCTCGGTCGCCGAGGCCCTCGAGCCGCACTGCTCGTCGATGAACGTGCCCGAGGCGCCGTTCGTGCTGCACCTGCCCAACGTGATGCACCTGGCCACCGACGTCGCCGGCGTGGTCCACGACGCGGCGACCGTCTCGTCGCTGGAGCTCGCCGCGTCGCTGCACCCGAGCGCGGCCGTCGGCGGCACGCCCACCACGGTGGCCACCGACCTGATCGCCGAGCTCGAGGGCATGGACCGCGGGCGGTACGCCGGACCGGTCGGCTGGATGGACGCCTCCGGCGACGGCGAGTGGGGCCTGGCCCTCCGCTCGGCCGAGGTGCACGGCGACACCGTCCGCCTGTTCGCCGGCTGCGGCATCGTCGCCGACTCCGACCCCGAGGCCGAGCTCGCCGAGGCCCAGGCCAAGTTCCTCCCCGTCCGCGACGCCCTCGTCGGCCGCTGACCTTTCGTTAGCCCTCGCCGGGGTAGTCCCGTGCGTTTCCGGGGTTCTGAGGGCTCTGCGACCCCGGAACTGCACGGGAGTACCCCCGATCCGCGCGCGCTGCCTACTCCAGGTCGGCGCCGTCGGCGAGGCGGACGTAGGACTGGGAGTCGGGGAGCAGGCGGGTGAGGTGGCCGTCGACGATGCCGAGGCCGGCCTCGGAGTAGACCCGGTCGTGGATGGCGAGGTTGCGGGGGGCGCCGACGAGGCGGGCGAAGTCGACGGCCTCGGCGGCCCGCATCCAGGGCGCCGAGACGACCACGCACAGCAGGTCGACCGGCTCGCCGGGCGGCGTCAGCGCGTCGCCGGGGTGGTAGATCGTCGAGTCGCCGAGCGTGACGACGTACCCGCTGTTGTCGAAGCGCGGCAGGTCCGGGTGGATCACCGCGTGCAGCTCACCGACCGCGCGTACCGGCAGCCCCGCGGCCTCGAACGACTCCCCCGGCGACACGACCGTCAGCCGCTCGGCGACGTCGGGCGCCTCGTCGCGGATCCGCTTCGCGACGGCCTCGATCGTCAGGACCGGGGCGTCGGTGCGCGCGAGGTGGTCCGGGAAGTAGTGGTCGGGGTGCTCGTGGGTGATCAGCACGGCGTCGGCGCCGTCCACCGCCTCCGGCTGGGTGAAGCCGCCGGGGTCGACCACGATCGTGTGGCCGTCGTGCTCGATCCGGATGCAGGCATGCCCGAACTTGGTGATCCGCATGGGTGCCAGCCTAGGCCGGGACGGCAGTGAGCCGGCTGGCCAACGACGTGGCCGCCGCCCCGAGGGAGTGGCCCAGCAGCTCGCCCGCGTTGACCCGCTCCTGGTGGCCGCCGCCGAGCAGGACCGGCAGCTCGGGCCGCGCCGCCGCGAGGGCGGCGACGGTGTCCCGGACGGCGGGTACGTCCTCGGCGGCGGGTACGCCGATCACCACGGCCGCGGGTCGCTGCGTCGTCGCCGCGACGACCCAGCTGTCGGGTGGCAGGTCGCCGCCGACGTAGACGACGTCGAGGCCGGCGCGGGCCAGCGCGACCGAGAAGGCCAGGACACCGAGCTCGTGGCGGGAGCCGCGGGCCAGGCCGACCAGCACCCGGGGGGCGCCGGCGTGGGGAGGTACGGCGTCGAGGGCGGCGGCCAGCCGTCGGTGCACGCCCGCGCTGACGAAGTGCTCGCCGGCGACCGAGACCTCGCCGCGGTGCCAGGCCTGGCCCAGGCGCAGCAGCGCCGGCATCAGCCAGTCGTCGGCGAACGTCTCGAAGTCGGTGCGCGCGAAGACCTCGTCGAGCGACCGGCTCAGGGTCGTGGCGTCGAGGTCCTCGGTCAGCCGCACCAGCAGGTCCAGGTCGTCGGACTGCGCGGCCGGCTCCTCCGGCTCGTCGCCCAGCGGTCCCAGGGTGGTGCCGGACGCGACCTGCTCGGCCGCCCGGCGCGCCGACCAGCCGGCCCCGACCAGCGCGTGCATGGCCGTCAGCCGCGCGATGGCCGCGTCGTCGTACAACCGGTAGCCACCCTCCGACCGGATCGGCGCGACGACGCCGTAGCGCCGCTCCCACATCCGCAGGGTGTCGGCCGGGATCCCGGTCAGGGCCGCGGCGTGCTTGACGGTGTACACGAGGCACACCCTACGCCCGACCTTCGACAAAGGGTGGACAATTCTCGGGACGTCGGGCAGACTCCTCTCATTCGACAAACCTTGGACAACGATCAGGGAGGCAGTCAGATGAGTCGCACCAGCACCGCTCGCATCGGTCTCGGGGTCGCCGCCATGGCCCTCGCCGTGGCCGGCACCGTGGTGACCGCTCCGTCGGCGTCGGCAGCCAAGCCGGACATCGCCTGCCAGAAGGCGGGGCTCGACACCCTTCGTGAGGTCGGTCTGCTCGCTGCCGTCGCCCGCGACGGCCTGCCCATCTCCGTCGCGGTCGAGTACGGCGTGACGCCGCGCGCGGGCACCGACCTGGCGACCCTGCCCGACCCGCTGCCTCTGAGCGTGGTCCTCGCCGACCACCGTGCCGGCGACAACAGCCTGTTCGTCTACCCCTGGTGCGAGCCGAGCTGACTCGGCCCAGCACCCCACGATCCCGCCGGGGACCGGTCAAGGCCCGACGCGGTCCCCGGCGGACCTATCCGGTAGCGCTGCTCGCCCTCGGACCACCACAATCCGAGCGTGCTCGAGGTGGTGCTCGCCGGACTCGTCACCGGCTGGGCCATCGCCATCCCGATCGGCGCCGTCGGTGCGCTGCTCGTCGCGCTCACCGCCCGTACCTCCGTCCGCACGGGCTCGGCCGCGGCGATGGGGGTCGCGACGGTCGACGGTGGGTACGCCGCCCTCGCCGTCGTGGGCGGGGCGGCGATCGCCGCGAGGGTCGGGCCGTACGCCGACTGGTTGCAGGTCGCGTCCGCGCTCGTGCTGCTCGGCATCGCCGTCCTCACCGTCTGGATGGCCCGTCGCAGCGACGGACGCAGCGGCGCGGCGCCGGCCTCGGCCCGCGAGCTCCGCGCCTGGCAGGCGTACGTGGCGTTCCTCGCCCTGACCGCGGTCAACCCGACCACGGTCGTGTACTTCGTGGCGGTCGTGCTGGGCAACCCCCACCTCGCGGACGGCTGGGCCGAGGGGACCGTGTTCGTGCTGGCGGCGTTCGTGGCGAGCGCCTCGTGGCAGCTCACCCTCGTGCTGCTGGGCTCCGTGCTCGGCCGGTCGGTGACGAGCAAGCGCGGCCGGTTGGTGACGGGCTGGGTGTCCGGCCTGGTGATCGCCGCCCTCGCCGTGCGGACCTTGGTCGGCTGAGCCGCGTCACAGGGTGCCGGGCCACAGGTCCCGCACATCTGCGGCGGCTATCCTCGGCGGCACTCGGGACGACAGCTGTGGGAACGATTCGAGGAGCCGGCATGGGTTTCATGGACAAGGCCAAGGAAGCGGCCGAGGACCTCAAGGCGAGCTTCGCCACCACCGAGGTGCGCGACTCCGAGCAGGCCTACCGCGACCTGGGCATGATCGCCTACCTGACCACGACGGGCCGGCCGATCGACGAGGCCGACCGCCAGCGGCTGGTCAACACCCTGTGGGCCCTCGAGCAGCAGGCCAAGCTGCCGCCGTTCCGGCTGGTGACCTCGCCGCCGCCTCCGCCGCCACCCCCGCCGCCGGTCCCTCAGGCCGCCCCGCCCGCCGCGCCTCCGCCGCCGGCTCCGGCCGCGCCCGCAGCGCCGCCGGCACCAGCGGCACCTCCGGCTCCCGCAGCACCCCCGGAGCCGCCGGCACCCGCGGCACCACCCGCCCCGCCGACACCGCCGGCACCCACCGACCAGCCGCCGGCCTGAGTCAGGCGGTCACGTGGTGCACGAAGCACCACCGCCAGTCCTCCAGCGGCTCCGCCGACTGCATGACCGGGTGGGTGGTGTCGCGGAAGTGCGCCGTCGCGTGCCGCCCGACCGACGAGTCGCAGCACGCGATGTTCTGGCACTCCAGGCAGATCCGGAGCGAGACCCAGGTGAGACCGTCGTCCACGCACCGCTGACAGACCGGCGACGGCTCCTGCTCGACCTCCTGGACCGGCCGCGACTCCAGGTGCTCGCACGTGGCGCCGGTACGCCGCACCCGTGAGTACTCGGTCTGGAGCTCCGCCCGGCTCGCCTGGGCGATGTCGATCATCGACTCCTCGACGTCGAGCATCGCCAGCACCTCGCTGACCACCTCGCTGGCGACCTGGCCCGCGTCGCGGACCTCGAGGACCCGCGCCCGTTCGGCGTCGAGCATCGCCAGCCGGATGCGCGCGTACAGCTCGCTCGGCGTCTCCGTGTCGGCCTGCGTGCCCAGCCGCTCCCACGCGGCGAAGTTGCGTTGCTCGATGCGCTGCTTGACCAGCGCGACGACGCCCTGCTGGTCGTCGTACTCCATCTCCTTGAGCACCTTGTAGCCCGCCTTGGACGCCTGCTGGAGGAGTGTGGCGCGCGCCAGTGCGTCCTCCATCGGGTCGGGGGACGGGACGCGCAGGCGACGGGCCAGCATCGGCAGCGACAGGCCCTGGATGAACAGCGTGCCCGCCACCACCGTGAAGGCGATGAGCAGCAGCACCTCGCGGTGCGGCGTGTCCTCCGGGATCAGGAACGCGGCGGCCAGCGTGACCACGCCACGGATGCCGGCCCAGCCCAGGATGAGCGTGAACGTCCAGGGCGGCCGGATGCCGGTGCTGGGGTCGGGGCCGGGCCGCACCAACAGGTAGCGCGCCGCGAACACCCAGAGCATCCGCAGGACGATGCAGCCCGCGAGGACGGCGGCGCAGACAGCCGCGATGCGCCCGGTGGACAGGGTGCTCTCACTGACGTCGCTGACGATCCAGCCGGCCTGGAGGCCGATCAGGAGGAAGACGGTGTTCTCGAGGACGAACGCGATGGTCCGCCAGTTCATCCGTTCGGCGATCCGCGACTGGGCGGTCTGCACGACCGGTGCCTTGTGCCCGAGCAGCAGGCCGGCGATGACGACCGCGATGACCCCCGAGGCGTGGATCTCCTCGGCGGCGATGAAGGCCACGAAGGGGACGACGAACGAGATCGCGGTGTCCAGCACCGGGTCGGTGATCAGCTTGCGCAGCTTGGCGACGATGACGAAGACGACGAAGCCGACGGCGGCTCCCCCCAACGACGCGATGAGGAACTCCTGCCCGACGTGGAAGGCCTCCACGCCGACCGACATCGCGGCGATGGCGGTACGCAGCGCGACGAGCGCGGTGGCGTCGTTGAGCAGCGACTCGCCCTCGAGGATCGTCACGACCCTGCGGGGCAGCCCTATTCGCCGGGCGATGGCGGTGGCCGCGACGGCGTCCGGCGGCGCGACGACCGCGCCGATGGCGAAGGACACGGGCCAGGAGATGCCGGGGATCAGGGCGTGCACGATGACGCCCACGCCCAGGGTCGTGAACACCACCAGGCCGACCGACAGCAGCAGGATCGCGCGCCGGTTGGCGTTGAAGTCGACGAGCGAGGTCTGGATCGCCGCGGCGTACAGCAGCGGCGGCAGCAGCCCGAACAGCACCACGTCGGGCTCGAGGTGGATCTCCGGGACCCCCGGGAAGTACGACCCCGCGACCCCGACCGCGATCAGCAGCAGCGGCGCCGGGAAGTCGAGACGGTCGGCCAGGGCGGTGAACGCCAGCACGGACACGGCCATGGCCACGAGCAGGACCGCGATCTCCACGGCGCCATTGTATCCGAGCCGTGCGAAGACCCGATTCGTCTGCGGTTCGCTGCCTGAGATTCCCGCGTGGGCGTCGCAGACGAATCGGTGGTGGGGTCAGGCGGGCTCGGCGACCCAGCGCATCGGGTCGCCCCAGCCGAGCTCCTCGAGGCCGTGCTTGCCGAACGCGAGCACGACGAGCGTGCGCCGATGGGCGGCGAAGGTGAGGACGTGCGCGATCATCCCGCCGTACGTGAAGACCTCGGCCGGCTCGCACAGCGCGTCGACGAACGTGTCGTCGACGCGGCCGTGGTCGGCGACGTCGCGGACGTGGGTGAGGTACGTCGGGCCCTCGACCGCGAGCCGCTCGCGCATCGAGCTCAGCGACTCGTGCTCCTCCACCGACCAGTCGTAGTCGCGGGTCGCCATCGCGGCGTTCCACATGCCCATCTGGCCGATGAGCCTGCTGAGCAGGGACCGGATCGTCTGCCGGTCGTCGTCGACGTTGAGCTCGATCTCCTCGTCGAGCTGCTCGTCGGTGAGGCGCTCGGCCAGGCGAACCATCTCACCGGTGAGCCAGATGTGGTGCTCGACCATCTTCGTGAGCAGCTCCATGGGCGTGACCTTGTCTCGTGCGGGCAGCCGGATGCTGCCGGGTGGGTGGAAGTGGACCCCGCTCGGCGCGGGGACCTGGAGGTGCCCGGGCTTCTTG
The DNA here is from genome assembly GCA_963839565.1 of uncultured Actinomycetota bacterium. Classification (GTDB taxonomy): domain Bacteria; phylum Actinomycetota; class Actinomycetes; order Propionibacteriales; family Nocardioidaceae; genus Nocardioides. The sequence continues at coordinate 36,823 of CAWIVR010000008.1, forward strand.
CGCCAGGCGGCCGGCGTCGCGCCGTACGCCTGCTTGAACGCCCGGGTGAACGCCTCGTGCGAGCCGTAGCCCGCCTCGACCGCGATGTCGATGAGCGGCGCCCGGGTGGTGATCATCCGGTACGCCGCCCGCTCCAGCAGGATGCGTCGGCGGAAGGCGCTCGGCGGCTCCCCCGCGACGGACTTGATCATCCGGTCGAAGTGGAACCGCGAGAAGTGCAGCCGCAGCGCCAGCTCGTCCCCGGTCGCCCAGCCGTGTGACTCGTGGTCGTCGAGGACGTCGACGAGGGTGTCCACGAACTGCGCGAACGTGTCGGCTGCGACGGTCATGGGTTCATCGTGGAGTGGTCCACGCCTCCCGGCTTGATCAGCGTTGCGCGAGCCGCCGGATGCGCTCGTCGAGCTCGCGCCGGTTGTCCCGGCGGGTGCGTACCTCGACGACCTCGATGCCGCCGTTGGGCGAGGCGAGCGCCTGCTCGAGCTCGGGCAGCGAGTCGACCCGCCAGTGCGGGGTGCGGGTCGCCGCGCACAGGCTGGCCAGGTCGACGCCGTGCGGGGTGCCGAACAGCCGGTCGAAGCGGTCCGCGTGCTCGGGTGCACCTTGCTCGAGGGTGGCGAAGATCGAGCCGCCGTCGTCGTTGACGACCACGATCGTCAGGTCCGGCTCGGGGTCGTGCACGTCGTGCACCAGCCCGTTGGCGTCGTGCAGGAACGTCACGTCGCCCATCAGCGCGAAGCTCCGCGTCGAGTCCCGGCCGAGCGCGGCGCCGATCGCCGACGAGACCGTGCCGTCGATGCCGGACAGGCCGCGGTTCGCGATGGTCTTGCGGCGTCCGCCGACCTCGTACCTCGGCACCATCAGGTCCAGGTCGCGCACCGGGTTGCTGGCGCCGACGACGAGCAGCCCGCCGGCCGGGAGGCCGCGAGCCACGGCGCCGGCGGCCTCGTACGGCGTCAGGTCGGCCTCGTCGCGGAGCAGCGCGTCGAGGGCGGCACCGACGCGCCGGTCCTCGGCCCGCCAGCGGTCGAACCAGTCGGACTCGTCGGGCGCCTCGACGACGGGCCGGGCCTCGAGGTGCTGCGCCACCGGGAACGGTCGCTCGTTCCACACACCGCGGGGCGGGACGGACAGCACCTCGACGTCGTCGCGCTGCATCAGCCTCGTCACCGGCCGGCTCAGCGTGGGGTGGCCGAACACCACGACCCGCTCGACCTCGTCGGCGAGGGGTCCGCCGAGCAGCAGCCGGTAGGTACGGATCGCGGCCTCGCCCGTCCGGCTCCCGCTCGTCGGTTCGGCGAGCAGCGGCCAGCGCGCCTTCTCCGCCAGCACCCGCGCCGGCGGGCCCGCGTCGTCCCCGGCCACCACGACCGTGCGCGGGCCGAGGTCGATCACGTCACCGGGCGGAGCGCCGTTGGTCGAGGAAGGCGCGCTAGCGCCTGTCACGACACCCCGCACGTCCCAGGCTTCGCTCGGCACCAGCGGGTCGTCGAGCTGGACGTTGAGGTGGAGCGGACCGTCCCCGAGCCCGAGCGCCGTGTGCGCGACGGCCGCGTCGGCGGGGCCGAGGTCGACGTACGGCACGAGGGGACCGAAGACACCGACCTGGTCCGTGGTCTGGTTGGCGCCGGTGCCCCGCAACCGGGCGGGCCGGTCGGCGGTCACGGCGAGCAGCCGGACGCCGGCGTGCGCGGCCTCCAGCATCGCCGGGTGCAGGTTCGCCACCGCGGTGCCGGAGGTGCAGATCACCGCCGCCTGGCTGCCGACCTTGGTGAGCCCGAGGGCGAGGAAGCCCGCCGAGCGCTCGTCGATGCGGGTGTGCAGGCGGACGAGGCCGGCGGCCGCGGCGTCGTACACCGCGAACGACAGCGGGGCGTTCCGCGAGCCGGGAGCGACGACGACCTCGCGGACCCCGGCCTCGACCAACGCCGAGACGACGGCCCGCGCCAGCTCCGTGGAGGTCAATTCGGGGTCCCTGCGGAAGCGTGAGTCGGAGGAGCGCAGCGGGGGAGACGAGCGGTTTCGTGGGGTGATCTCACGAGGACCGATCCTGGCCCACCGCACGTACCTCGGCCAGCCGGGCCCGCCAGTGGGCCTCGCGCTCGGGGCCGGCCGCGCAGCGCGCCAGCCGCTCCTCGGAGACCACGGGACGGTGCACCGGCACGTACCCGTCCACCGCCGCCAGCCGGTGCTCGGCGACGTCGTCGGCCAGCATGCCCACGGTCGCGAGCCCGGACGCGTACTCCAGCTCGGGCAGCGCCGCCGCCAGCGCAACCCCCGCGGCCAGGCCGACCGACGTCTCCAGGGCCGACGAGACGACCGTCGGCAGCCCGATGTCCTCGGCGATCCGCAGGCACGCCCGGACCCCGCCGAGCGGCTGCACCTTGAGCACCGCGATGTCGGCCGCCTCGAGGTCGCGCACGCGGTAGGGGTCGGCCGCCCGCCGGATCGACTCGTCGGCGGCGACGAGGATCGACGTACGCCGCCGCACCGCGGCCAGCTCCTCGACCGTGGCGCACGGCTGCTCGACGTACTCCAGGCCGCCCGCCGCCCGCTCCAGCACCTTCAGCGACGCGAGGGCGGTGTCGACGTCCCATGCCCCGTTGGCGTCCACCCTGATCCGGCCACCCGGGCCGAGCGCGTCCCGCACCGCCTCGAGCCTGGCCTGGTCCTCGGCGAGGGTGCCCGTCGCGTCGGCCACCTTGACCTTGGCGGTCCGGCAGCCCGAGCGGGCCACCAGGGCGTGGGCGTCCTCGGGCGAGAGCACGGGGACGGTCACGTTGACCGGGACCCGGTCGCGGACCGGCTCCGGCCAGTCCCCCGCGGCCGCCTCCTCCGCGCAACGCAGCCAGGCGGCCGCCTCGTCGGCGTCGTACTCCAGGAAGGGACTCCACTCGCCCCAGCCGGCCTCGCCGCGGATGAGCATCCCCTCCCGCACGGTGATGCCGCGGAACCGCACCCGCATCGGGATCGAGAAGACCACCGCGTCAGTCACGGGACTCACCCCGCAGCGCGCGTCGGTCGACCTTGCCGTTGCGGAGCATCGGCATCTCGTCGAGGACCCGCAGCTCGCGCGGCGCCCACGACCGGGGGTGCAGCTCCGCCACCCAGTCCCGGGCCTCCTCGAGCGACAGGTCGCCGACGACCCAGGCGACGACGCGCTCGCCCCACTCGTCGTCGGCCAGCCGGCCGACGTCCACGGCGGTCACGGCCGGGTGCTCGCGCAGCCGGGCGGCCACGATGCCGGTCGGCACCTTGACGCCGCCGGAGATGACCATGTCGTCGAGCCGGCCGAGCACCTGGAGCCGGCCGTCCTCGTCGAACCGTCCGGCGTCGGCGGTCAGGAACCAGCCGTCGACCAGCACGTCCGCCGTCAGGGCGGGGTCGCCGTCGTACCCGTCGAACAGCGTGGGCCCGCCGATCCGGATCCGACCGTTGGCGCCGATCGCCACGGCCACGCCGTCGAGCGGGAGCCCGTCGTAGACGCAGCCGCCGGCGGTCTCGGCCGAGCCGTAGGTCGCCACGACCCGGATGCCGTCGTCGGTCGCCCGCTCGCGCAGCTCACGGTCGACGGGCCCACCGCCCACCAGCACCGCCGCGCACCGGGCGAGCGCAGCCGTGTCGTCCGGCGACCGGAGCGCCCGGACCAGCTGGGTCGCGACGAGGGAGACGTACGGCGCATCGCCCGCGGCCGCGACCGCCCCGGCCAGCGACCCGTGGTCGTCCAGCAGCACCGGCCGGTGCCCCGCGGCCAGCGAGCGACAGGCGACCTGCAACCCCGCGACGTACGTCATCGGCAGCGCCAGCACCCACGGCCCCGAGCCGCCGAGCCGCGCGGCCGTCGCGGTGCCCGACGCCAGCACGGCCCGCCGCGACAGCACCACTCGCTTGGGCCGGCCCGTCGACCCCGACGTCTCGACCACGATCGGCTCCGGCTCGGCCGGCTGGGCCAGCCAGGCGTCGAGCTCGTCGACGGTCGGGGAGAAAAGCATGCGACGAACGCTAGTCATGCTTGGAACAATCGCGTCGGTGCCCACCTGGATCGAGCGGATGCTGCCTCCGAGCCCGCTCGCTCGGCGGCTGTCGTTCCAGTCGATCCTCTTCGCGACCGGCGAGGGTGCGTTCCTCACCGGCAGCGCGGTGTTCTTCACCCACATCGTGGGGCTGTCCGCGGCCCAGGTCGGTCTCGGCCTGACCATCGCGGGCCTGTCGTCGTTCGTGTTCGCGGTGCCGCTGGGCCGGTTCGCCGACCGGGTCGGGCCCAAGCGGGTCTGGGCGGCCGTCGCGCTGATCGAGGCGGCGTTGTTCCTCGTGTGGCCGTGGCTGGAGGGGTTCTGGCAGTTCCTCGCCATGGTCGTCGTGCTGGAGATCTTCGGCACCGCGGGCGGCGCGGCCCGGGGGGCGTACACGCTGAACGTCTTCTCCCGCGAGGAGCGGGTGCGCTCGCTGGCCTTCATGCGCAGCGCGCTCAACATCGGCTTCACCATCGGCGCGATGATCGGTGGGCTCGCCCTGGCCACCAACAGCGACGAGGTGATCCAGTGGGTGCCCGTCATCCCCGCGGTGATCCTGGCGATCAACGCCCTGCTGATCACCCGGCTGCCCGACACGGCGCAGGACACGGCCGCCGAGGCGGGGGGCGACCCCTCCCCGGAGACGGAGACGGAGACGGGCCAGCGCACGAGCGTGCTCCGCAACCGCGGCTACCTCGCGATGTCGTTCTTCGACGGCATCCTGAGCACCAACCAGGTGCTGCTCAACGTGGTGATCCCGCTGTGGCTGGTCCAGGAGACCGACGCGCCCCGGGTGCTGCTGGCCTGGCTGTTCGGCACGAACACGGTGCTCGCCGTGCTGCTCCAGGTGCCGGCCTCGCGCGGCTCGGAGACCGTGAACGGTGCGCTGCGGGCGGCGCGGCTCAGCACCGGCTTCATGGTGCTGTCCTGCTTCGTCGTGATGGTCACCCACGACACGCTCGGGTGGGTCACCATCGCTCTGGTCTGGTTCGGGCACGTCACCGTGACCGGCGCCGAGCTGTTCCAGTCGGCGGGCCACTGGGGGCTGACCTCCGAGCTGTCCGAGGCGGACCGGCGCGCTGAGTACCAGGGCGCCACCCACGTCGGCGGCACCCTCGGTTCGGTGTGGGCGCCGGCCCTGTTCACGTTCCTCGCGATGAGCTGGGGCACGACCGGCTGGATGGTCATCGCCGCCATCGTGATGGTGGGCGGGATCGGCATCCACCCGGCGGCCCGGGCCGCCGAGCGGTACCTGGCCACCCGCACGCCCCAGGCGGTCGACCAGCCTGCTTGAATCCTCACCCGTGACGACTCCCGCGCAGTGGGTGGCCGGTGCGCGGCCGCGCACCCTGCCGGCCGCGGTCGCGCCGGTGCTCGCGGGCACCGGCGTGGCGGCGTACGACGGTGACGCGGTGTGGTGGAAGGCCCTGCTCGCCCTGGTGGTGAGCCTCGCGCTCCAGGTGGGCGTCAACTACGCCAACGACTACTCCGACGGCATCCGTGGCACCGACGCGGACCGGGTCGGGCCGATGCGGCTGGTGGGCTCGGGCGTGGCCACGCCGGGCTCGGTGAAGGCGGCCGCCCTGACGGCGTTCGGCGTCGCAGCGGTGGCGGGCCTGGTGCTCGCGGCCAGCACCGCCTGGTGGCTGGTGGCCGTGGGCGCGGTCGCGGTGGCCGCCGCGTGGTTCTACACCGGCGGGTCGAAGCCCTACGGCTACCTCGGGCTCGGCGAGGTGATGGTCTTCGTGTTCTTCGGGCTGGTCGCGGTGCTCGGCACGCAGTACGTGCAGGCCGAACGGTTCACGTTCGTCGGGCTGTACGCCGCGTGCGGGATCGGCGCCCTGGCCTGCGCGATCCTGGTCGCCAACAACCTGCGCGACATCCCGACCGACACGGTCGCGGGGAAGATGACGCTGGCCGTGCGGCTGGGCGACTCGCGCACACGGGCGCTGTACGTGTTCCTCGTGGTCGGGGCCCTGGTCGCCCTGGTCGGGGTCGTGCTCGGGACCACGTGGTGGGCCGCCCTGGCGCTGGCGTACCTGGTGCCCGCCGGCCGGGCCGTGTCGGTCGTCCGCCGCGCGTCGGGGCGGGACCTGGTCCCGGCCCTGCAGCTGACGGGTGTCGCCGAGCTCGCGTACGGCCTCGGCCTGTTCGTGGGGCTCGTGGTGGGCGCGTCGTAGGAACGGCGACGTACGCTCGGGCCATGACCTTCCTGATCATCCTCGTGCTCATCGTTGCGGGCGTGGTCGCCTACAAGAACCGCGTCACGCTGATCGCCAAGCTCACCGGCCAGCCCACGTCGCGGATCGAGCGGCGACTCAACGGTCCGAAGCGGTAGCTGCCTGCTGCCTACTCGACGTCCTCGCGCGCCTTGCGCGCCTCGAACGCCGCCGAGGCCCGGCGCGCGCGCTCGTCGACGCGCTGGGCGAACCGCTCGCGGGGGCGGTTGAGGATGAAGTACGACGCCACGCCGGACATCACGAACGCGATCACGAGGACCCACAACAGGGGCACCTCGTCGGCCACCGCGAGCCAGATGCCCGCGACGATCGCGAACGAACCGGCGAGCAGCACCAACCGCAGCAACGTGTAGACGGCAAACTCCTTCACGAGATGAGGGTAGATGCCGACCACCAGCCGCCTACTCTGGAGGCGTGCTGAAGGTCCTGTTCCTCCTCGCCCTCCTGGCGCTGGCGATCTACCTGGTCGTGCGCTCCGTCCAAGGTCGCGGCGGCGTGGTGCCGAAGCGCAAGCCCCCGCAGCGTCGCCCGCCCACCCGACCCATCGCCCCGACGACGACGCCGACTTCCTGCGTGACCTCGACCGCAAGCGCAAGCACCCCGACGACCCCGAGGTCTGATTGCCGCACGACTTCCCAGGCAGTCGTTCCTGACCGTTCGTGACGGCTTGCATACTGCCTCCGAAGCGATCCGTGATCCCCGGTCGAGCCGGGTATCCCGCCCAGGGCGACTCAGCCGTAGTAGTCGGCCTGGGCTCGAGAGGCGCGAGCGGCGAGATCGGCCAGCTCGGCCACCGACACCTGGTACTCGGCCGGCAACGGAGCCCGGCAGGCGTCGGTGGCGCAGGCGCGGTACTGGCGCCACAGCTTCGTCAGGTCACGGCGGACCGAGTCGTACGCCGGGTCGTCGTAGCGCGAGCGCAGCTGCAGGGGGTCGCGCTTCAGGTCGTAGAGCTCGCCCTCGCCGGTGGAGTAGCGGAAGTAGGCGTACCGGCCGGTGCGCAGCCCGATCTCGGTGAGGCCGTCGGGGAACCCGCCGACGTCGTGGGGCAGCGGCTGCAGGCCCTCGGTCACCACGGGCACGGTCCACGGACGGTCGGCGGCGAACGCCGGCACGGCCGAGGTGCCGTCCACGTCCGGCAGGGAGGCCGAGGCGAGGTCGAGGATCGTGGCCGTCAGGTCGATGGTCGTGATCGGCGCGTCGCGGACGCCGTGCGGGATGCCGGGCCCCGCGACCACGAGCGGCACGCGCAGCGACGGCTCGTACGGCTTGATCTTCCCGCTGCGCTGGCGGTGCTCGCCCATGAAGTAGCCGTTGTCGCTGGTGAAGACGATGACCGTGTCGTCGTACTGCCCGGTGTCCTTCAGCTTCTGCATGATCCGGCCGAACTGCCGGTCCCACGCGAACAGCGCCTCCGCGCGCTGGCGCTGCACCTCGACCAGGGAGCGTCGCTCGGCTCCGACCAGCTCGGGCAGCTTCTGCACGAACTCCGGCTTGTCGCTGACGTCCTGCTCCACCGGCTTGCCGCCGGGCCGCACGCCCGGCGCTCGCCTGATCACGTCGTCGAACTTCCCCTTGACCCAGTCGGGCCGGGCCGGGGTGTCGAACCGCGACAGCGTGCCTTCGGAGGTCCGGTACGGCGCCGGGTCGTCGGGCTCGGCCGGCCCGCCGAGGTGCGGGGCCACCGGGGTCGCCCAGATGAACCACGGATGGCCGGTGCCGTCGTACTTCCCGATCAGCGACTGGACCTCGTCGCCCACCACCACCGAGGAGTAGGTGCCGCGGTTGCCGACCACCTTGCCGTTCACGTTCTGGGTGAAGGACTGGTAGTTGTACGTGCCGCCGCGGTAGGGCGACCCGACCGGCCAGCGCTTCTCGATGCTGACCATCCAGTCGGTCCAGCCGTCCGGCACGTACGTCGCCGACGGTCCGCCGGTCACCTTCGACTGCTGCTTGCCGTAGCCGTTGAGGTACTTGCCGACCAGCGCGGTCTGGTACCCCGCCTGGTTGAGCGCGGTCCCGACGGTCAGGTGGTCGTCGAACGCGGCGAACCCGTACGGCACCTCGTGGCTGTAGACCCGGTGGTTGTGGGAGTACTGGCCCAACAGGAACGACGCCCGCGACGGGCAGCAGAGCGGGTTGGGCGCGAAGGAGTTGCGGAACAGCAGGCCCCGCGACGTGACGTACTTGCGCACGTTCGGGGTGTACCTGAGCTCGTCCCACCGCATGTCGTCGGTCGTCACGACGAGGATGTTGGGCCCCTTGTTGGGGGCCAGCTCGTGGGTCGGCACGAACGACGGGGGCGGGGCCGGCGGCACCGACGTGAGCGCCGCGCGCTCGGCCGGCTCGCCGCCGGTCTGACCGCTCGAGCACGCCGTCAGGAGGGCGCAGGCCAGCACCACCACCAGCCGCCGCCTCATGCAGTCAGTCTGCCTCAGCGTCGTGGTGGCGCCGAGGAGATCGCGGGCGCGCCGGAGGCGTAGGAGTGCTGGCTCGTGGTGGAGAAGTAGTTGATGCCGATGAAGTTGAACCACAGCGTCGCCATGCCGAGCAGCGCGAGGTACGCCGCGTTGCGGCCACGCCAGCCCGCCGTCGCGCGGGCGTGCAGGTAGGCGGCGTACACGACCCACGTGATGAAGGCCCAGACCTCCTTGGGGTCCCAGTTCCAGTACGACGACCAGGCCTGGTGTGCCCAGATCGGACCGGTGATCAGGACCGCGAACGTCCAGACGGGGAAGGCGAACGCGTGCAGCCGGTACGCCGTGCGGTCCAGCGCCGCGGGCTCGGGCACGCGCGCGAGGTAGCCGGTGGTCTTCCCGCCCTTGCGGTCCTTGACGAGGTACAGCGCCGAGCACAGCCCGCCCAGGGTGAACGCGCCCGTGGCGATCACCGCGGAGACGACGTGGATCACCAGCCAGTAGGAGTTCAGCGCCTCGGTCAGCGGGGCCACCGGCTCGTAGAGCCAGATGACGGCGACCATCAGGAGGGTCAGCACGATGGCGACCACGAGCGGGCCGGCCCAGTCGAGACCCAGCCGGCGGCGGGCCACGAGGAAGATCACCATGACCACGAAGGTGCCCGCGACCGTGAACTCGTACATGTTGCCCCAGGGCACCCGGTTCGGGTCCGCGGCCATGCCCCGGCCGAGCAGTGACACGAACTGCAGCGCGCACCCCAGCCCGGCCAGGAGCAGCCCGAGTCGCCCGGTCAGCTCGGCCCGCCGCGACTGCCCGACCTCCGCGGGACCGTCGGGCGTGTCGGGACCAGGGCCCCCGGCCCCCACCGCGACCTTCTCGGTGGCCGCCACGGGCACGTTGCGCAGCGACGCCCACTGCACGAGGTACGCCAGCAGGGACAGGAAGTAGACGAGCCCGGCGGCCGCGATCGCCTGGTTGCTCAACGTCTCCCACGCCTGTTCGGTCACCGGTGCTCCTCCTCCGCTGGCTTCGGCCCGCTCAACTGTCGCAGACGGTCCGTGACCTCGGCGACCTCGGCCTGCACGTCACCGGCGGTCGACCGGTCGAGGCCTGCGACCTCCACCGTCGTCGGACCGTCGTCATCGGCCCCGTCGTTGCGCCGCGCGCGTACCCAGACACGTCGCGGCCGGATGAACAGCGACAGCAGCAGACCGGCCAGGGCGAGCACGACGCCGGCCAGGGTGACGTGCATGCCGGGAGTCCGGCTGATCTGCAGCTTGTTCCAGCGCTCCACGCCCTCGAACGTCACCGACCCGGCGCCGTCGGGCAGGTCGAGCGACTGGCCGGGCTGGAGGTCGACGCGGAACATGGAGCCGTCGGGCTTGGTCACCTTCGTCGCCCTGGCCGTGTCCAGCTCGTAGACCGACGACGGCGAGCCGTCGTCCATCCCGAGGTCGCCGGTCCAGGCCTGCATCGAGAGGGTCGGGTTCTTGAGGTCGCCCATCACGTTGACCGGGTCGCCGTCGACGTTGAGGTACGTCGGGAAGAACAGGCCCTCGAGCCCGATCCCGACGGGCTCGGCGTCGGGCGCCTTCACCACGCCGAACGACCGGAACCCCGCGTCCTCGGGCAGGAAGACGGTCGGCCCGCTGTAGGCCACGTCGCCGTTGCCGTCGCGGATCGTGATGATCGGGGCGTAGCCGTGCCCGATGAGGAAGACCTCGGTCCCGCCGATCTTGAGCGGGTGGTTGACCTTCAGGTCGTACTGCTGCGGCTCGTCGCCCGGCTCCTCGCGGTAGGTGAGGTGGGCGTTGAAGCCCTGCGCCATCCCCTGCCGCGGCCCCGAGTCGATCCACTCGACGTCGAAGTCGTCGACCTTGAAGCTGAACGGCTCCATCGAGCCGGGGTCGAACAGCGAGCCCGGGTCGAAGTCGTCGTACTGCGTGAGGTTGTTGGAGAAACCGTTGCCGACCACCAGGATCACGCCGCCCTTGTAGCCGAACAGCCCGCCGACCGCGAAGCCCACCAGCACGACCACGACGGCCAGGTGGAACAGCAGGTTGCCCGCCTCGCGGAGGTAGCCGCGCTCGGCCGCGACCCAGCCGTCGCCCTCGAGCACGCGGTAGCCGCGGTCCTTCAGCACCGTCCGCGCGTCGGCCAGCACGTCGGCGGGCGCGCGGGCGGCGTCGTACGACGTGTGCACGGGCAGCCGGGAGAGGTACCGCGGGGCGGCCGGCGGCTTCGCCCGCAGCGCCCGCCAGTAGACGAAGAGCCGCGGGATGATGCACCCGACGAGCGAGACCATCAGCAGCGTGTAGATGGCCGCGAACCAGGCCGAGTCGTAGACCGAGAACAGCCCGAGCCGCTCGTAGATCGGCGTCAGGTCGGGGTGGTCGGCCTGCCAGCGGGAGGTCTTGAGCGAGTCGACGCCGCTCTGCGGGATCACCGAGCCGGGGATCGCCGCCAGCGCGAGCAGCAGGAGCAGCACCAGCGCCGTCCGCATCGAGGTGAGCTGGCGCCAGCCCCACCGGAAGAGCTCGCGGGCGGTCAGCTCGCCGGTACGCCGGTCGGGCGGCTCCTCGGCGTCGGCGTGCGCCTCGGGCAGCGAGTGCCGGGTGGGGGTGGTCATACCGGTGTCTCCGTGCTGAGGATGAACACCTGGAGCCACTGGACCATGTCGTTCCAGAAGCCCGTCACCAGCAGCACGCCCACGGCGACGAGCATCAGGCCGCCGGCGCGGGTCACCCAGACCTGGTGGCGGCGGACCCAGGCGAACGCCCCGAGCGCCCGGCGGTAGAGCAGGGCGGCCACGATGAACGGGATGCCCAGGCCGATGGCGTAGACCCCGCTCAGCAGGGCGCCGCGCTCGGCCGTGCCCTCGTTGAACGACAGCAGCTGGATGGCGGCCAGCGTCGGGCCGAGGCAGGGCGTCCAGCCCAGCCCGAACAGGAACCCGATGACGGGCGCGGCGGCGAGCCCGACCGACGGGATCGTGTGGATGCGCCACTCCCGCTGGGAGAAGAACGGCAGCCAGCCGGCGAACGCCAGCCCGAGCAGGATCATCATGATGCCGAGGCCGAAGGCGAGCTCGTCCTGCTGGCGCACCAGCCAGGAGCCGAGGGCGCCGGTGGCCAGACCGAGGATCACGAACACCGTCGTGAACCCGGCCACGAACAGCACCGACCCGGCGAGCATCCGCCCGCGCCTGGCGGAGCCGAGGTCGGCGCCGGACAGCCCGGTCGTGTAGGAGAGGTAGCCCGGCAGCAGCGGGATCACGCACGGGGAGAAGAACGACACGAGGCCGGCCACCAGCGCCACCGGGATCGCCAGCAGGAGCGACCCGGACAGGGCCTGCTCCTGGAACCACTCACCCATCGCGGGTCTCGTCCACGACGTCCTTCGTCACGTCGACCAGCGTCTGCCGGGACGGCAGCTTGCCGATGATGCTGGCCGCCACCCGGCCCTCGGAGTCGAGCACGGCGAACGCCGGGATCGTGCGCAGCCCGAGCACGCCGGGGAAGGCGAGCAGCGCCTCGCCGCTCGGCGAGTAGAAGGACGGGAAGTCGACGCCGAACTTGCGGGTGAAGGCCTGGGCCTGGGCCGTGCTCGCGTCGCGGATGTTGATGCCGACGAACTGGACGTCGTCGCCGAGCTCCTCCGCGGCGCCCACCACGTCGGGCGCCTCGTCCCGGCACGGGGCGCACCACGAGCCCCAGACCACCAGCACGACCGGCTTGCCGCGGAAGTCCTGGACCGCCAGTGGGTCGCCGTCGAGGTCCTCGCCGCCGAGGGAGATCGCGTCCTCGCGAGCGTCCACGGCCACGGTGTCCAGGACGCCGTCGGCGGTGATGTACCCCTTGTCGCCGGTGCCCTCGAGGTCGTTGCAGGCAGTGACGCCCGTCAGCAGGGGCAGACAGGCGAGCAGGGCGAGGGCACGCTTCAGGGCCGGAGCTCCTCGGGAGCGCCGCCGGCGCTGAAGGTGGCGTGCTTGTCGGCCACCGGGATCATGTCGCCGGCCGGCTCGGAGTACGACACCCGCACCAGCCCGCGGTCGTCGAAGTGGAACGACGTCAGCGAGCACAGCGTGCACTGGCGCTTGCGCGGGTCGTGGACGAACGACCGCTTCTCCGCCGACAGCCGGGTCACCCAGATGGGCAGCTGGTGGGACACGAGCACCGCCTCGTGACCGTGGGCGGCGATGCGCGCGTCGAGGATCGCGCCGCGCATGCGGTCGACCACGACGTCGTACGGCTCGCCCCAGGACGGCTTCAGCGGGTTGCGCAGGTGCCACCAGTTCTTGGGGTTGCTCAGCGCGCCGTCCCCCTTGCCGAACGCCTTGCCCTCGAAGACGTTGGTCGACTCGATCAGCCGCGCGTCGGTCTGCACGTCCAGGCCAAGGAGCTTGGCCGTCGGCGCGGCGGTCTCCTGTGCGCGCTCGAGCGGCGAGGCGCCCACGTGCACGATGTCGCGGTCGCGGACGGACTCGGCCACGCGCTCCGCCATCGCCCGGCCGAGCTCGGACAGGCGGTAGCCCGGGCGGCGGCCGTAGAGCACGCCCTCGGGGTTGTGCACCTCGCCGTGTCGCAGGAGGTGGACGATCGTCTCTGGCTGTCGCGTCACTCAGGAGGCCTTCCGGGTCGCCGCGGCCGCCTCGGCGGCCGCGGGCAGGGCGTCGAGCACGGTCTCGACCGCGCGGTCGTCGTGCGCGCTGGAGAGGAACCAGGCCTCGTACGCCGACGGCGGCAGGTGCACGCCGGCGTCGAGCATGGCGTGGAAGAAGGCGGCGTACGCCGCGGTGTCCTGCGTCGAGGCCGCCGCGAAGTCGCGGACGGGCTCGCCGGTGAAGAAGACCGAGAACATGGTGCCCGTGGCCTGGACGACGTGCGGGACGCCCGCCTCGGTCAGCGCCTTGGCGGCGGCGGTCTGCAGGGTGCCGGCGACGTGGGAGATCCGCTCGTACACCTCGTCGGTGGCGAGCCGCAGCGTGGTGAGGCCGGCCGTGGTGGCGACCGGGTTCCCCGACAGGGTGCCGGCTTGGTAGACCGGGCCCTCCGGGGCGAGGTGCCTCATCAGGTCGGCGCGGCCGCCGAACGCGGCGGCGGGCAGGCCGCCGCCCATCACCTTGCCGAAGGTCATCAGGTCGGGGCGCCAGCCCTCGGTCGCGCCGTCGAGGCCCCACTGGCCGAGCTTGCTCGCGCGGAAGCCGGTCATCACCTCGTCGCTGACGAACAGGGCTCCGTGGGCCGCGCAGGTCTCGGCGAGGAAGGCGTTGAAGCCGGGCAGCGGCGGGACGACGCCCATGTTGCCGGGGGCGGCCTCGGTGATGAGGCAGGCGATCCGGTCGCCGTGCTCGGCGAACGCGGCCGTCACGGCGTCCCGGTCGTTGTAGGGCAGCACGAGGGTCAGGGCCGTGGAGGACGCCGGGACGCCTGGGGTGCCGGGCAGCGCGAAGGTGGCCAGCCCCGATCCCGCGGCGGCCAACAGCGAGTCGACGTGGCCGTGGTAGCAGCCGGCGAACTTCACCACGACGTCGCGACCCGTGACGCCGCGGGCCAGCCGGATCGCGGACATGGTGGCCTCGGTGCCCGAGGAGACGAACCGGACCTGGTCGATGGGCGTGCGCCCGACGATCTCCTCGGCGAGCTCGACCTCGGGCTCGGTCGGGGTGCCGTAGGACGTGCCGCGCGCCACCGCGGCGGCGACCGCCTCCTGGACCTCGGGGTGGGCGTGCCCGAGCAGCATCGCGCCCCACGAGCAGACCAGGTCGACGTACTCGTTGCCGTCGACGTCGGTCAGCCACGCGCCGCGGGCCGAGCGGATGAACCGGGGCGTGCCGCCCACGGCGTTGAACGCCCGGACCGGGGAGTTCACGCCCCCGGGGGTCACCGCGCGGGCCCGCTCGAACAGGGCCTCGGACGCGGTCGTGCGCCGGTCGCTCGTGGTCACCGGGTCATTGTCTCCAACGGGCGGTGAACCACCACATCGGCCTGCGCCCCCGTCGTACCGGACGTATCGTGAAGGGACATCGGTCTCGGGTGTGACCCAGGTCACAGTCTGGATTGATTCGCGTAACCCGCGGGTATCGACCCTCGTTGGAGGGGTGCCTGCGGGTGAGGGAAGCACCCGGTGAAGCAGATCCAGGCAGATGGAGAAGGAGGGAGCCGCGATGGCGGATGTGCGGTTCGGCCGCCTCCAACGCGCCGCCACCCTCGTGCCGCTGGCCCTGCTCTCGGCCGCCTGGAGCGTGAGCATCGCGACCTCGGACGGCGGGTCCGCTCCCGCCAGCGCGAGCGCCGACGGCACGCTGCCCGACGGCAGCACCGTTCCCGAGGAGGCCATCGAGGCTCCGGCGAGCCTGTCGACCCGCGCCCAGCTCGCGCCCGGCGTGCAGGGCGACCCCGACGCGGCCGTCGGCAACGCCGCCGTCAACGGGATCCCGTCGGCCGCCCTGGCGGCGTACCAACGGGCCGAGACCGTCATCAACGCCGCCGACACCTCCTGCCACCTGCCCTGGCAGCTGGTCGCGGCGATCGGCCGGGTCGAGTCCGACCACGGTCGCGTGCACGGCAGCCACCTGACGAGCGAGGGGCTGGCGCGACCGGCCATCTACGGGCTGCCGCTCGACGGCACCCAGGGCACGGCGCGCATCGGCGACACCGACGCCGGCCTGCTCGACCACGACACGGAGTTCGACCGTGCGGTCGGCCCGATGCAGTTCATCCCGTCCACGTGGGCCGTCGTGGGCGTCGACGCCGACGGCGACTCCCAGCGCGACCCGCAGGACATCGACGACGCGGCCCTGGCGACCACCGTCTACCTCTGCTCCGGCGACGACGACCTCGCCACCGACGCGGGCCGGCGGTCCTCGGTGTTCCGCTACAACCACAGCGACGAGTACGTCGACCTGGTGCTGGCGTTCTACGACGCCTACGTCGCCGGTGAGTACCTCTCCGTCCCGAACGGCTCGGGCGGCGGCGGCACCGTCTCGCCCAGCGGCGGCCCGGGCACCGGTGGCGGCGGGGGCGGAGGCGGCGGTGGCGGGGGTACCCCGACGGCCGAGCCCGAGCCGACCAAGGGACCGACGAGCAAGCCCACGCCGTCGCCGACGGCCAAGCCCACCCCGACCGCGAACCCCACCTCGCAGCCGACGCCGACCCAGGGCCCGACCCCCAGCCAGCAGCCGACGCCCACCAAGTCGCCCACGCGCGGCGCCGACCTCGGCCGTGCCCACGGTCCTGCCCACCGAGCTCCCGACGATCCTGCCGACCGAGCTGCCCACCACGCTCCTCACGCCGATCCTGACCGTGGCCGAGGCGATCCTCCAGTGCACCGCCCAGGGTCTGATCGACAACCCCCTCGACAACAACGACGCCTTCGACCAGTGCGTCGACAACCTCACCGGCGGCTAGGCCGAGTCGGCGTATCTGCAGGTCGCCAGAGGGCCGAGTCGGCGCATCTGCAGCCCGACGTCCATGACCCCATCTGCGGATGCGCCGACTCGGGTCGATTCTCGACCTGCAGATACGCCGACTCGGCTGGGTCAGCGGGTGAGGAGTGCGGCGGCCTCGCGCGGCCCAGTACGTGAGGATCACGTCGGCGCCGGCGCGGTGGATGGAGCCGAGGGTCTCGAGGATGGCGGCCTCGCGGTCGATCCAGCCGTTCGCGGCGGCGGCCTCGACCATGGCGTACTCGCCCGAGACGTTGTACGCCGCGACGGGCACGGTCACCGCGTCGCGCACGCGGCGGACGACGTCGAGGTAGCCGAGCGCCGGCTTGACCATCACCACGTCGGCGCCCTGCTCGACGTCGAGCAGCGCCTCGCGGACGCCCTCGAGGGCGTTGGCGGGGTCCTGCTGGTAGGTACGCCGGTCGCCGATCAGCGACGAGGCGACGGCCTCGCGGAACGGGCCGAAGAAGGCGGAGGCGTACTTGGCGGAGTACGCCAGGATCGCCACGTCCTGCTGCTCGGCGGCGTCGAGGGCCGCGCGGACCACCGCCACCTGTCCGTCCATCATCCCGCTGGGGCCGACCATGTCGACGCCGGCGGCGCCGTGCGCCAGGGCCATCTCGGCGTACGCCGCGAGCGTGCGGTCGTTGTCGACGCGCCCGTCGGGGGTCAGCAGGCCGCAGTGCCCGTGGTCGGTGAACTCGTCGAGGCACAGGTCGCTCATCACCGTGAGCGCGTCGCCGACCTCGGCCACCACGTCGGTGATGGCCAGGTTGAGGACGCCGGCCGGGTCGATCGCACCCGACCCCTCGGCGTCCTTGGACTCCGGGATGCCGAACAGCATCACGCCGCCCAGACCCAGGCTGGCGGCCTCGTGCGCGGCCTTCAGCAGGGACGAGCGGGAGTGCTGCACGACCCCCGGCATCGACGCGATCGGGTGCGGCTCCGCGAGGCCCTCACGGACGAACAGCGGCAGCACCAGCTGGCTGGGGCGTACCGCCGTCTCGGCGACCATCCGGCGCAGGGCCGGCGTGGTGCGCAGGCGGCGCGGCCGGACCACGGGGCTCGAGACCCCCGGGACGTCGGCCGCCTGCTCGCTCATCTGTCCTACTTGGCGCCGGCCTTGCGGCGGGACGCGGGCTTGCGCTCCGAGGGCTTGGCGACCGGCTGACCGGCCTCGATCATCGACAGCCGACGCGAGGCGCCGAAGTCGGCCAGCGCCTCGACCAGCAGCTCGACGTCGGGCTGCGGCGCCAGGACGTCGACCCGGAGGCCGTGCTCCTCGGCGGTCTTGGCCGTGGCCGGGCCGATGACGGCGATCACCGTCGAGGGGTGCGGCTTGCCGGCGATGCCGACCAGGTTGCGCACGGTCGAGGACGACGTGAACACGACGGCGTCGAACTTGCCGGCCTTGATGGCGTCGCGGGTCGGGGCCGGCGGCGGCGCGGCGCGCACGGTCCGGTAGGCCGTGACGTCGTCGCACTCCCAGCCGAGGTCGATCAGCCCGGCGACGAGGTTCTCGGTGGCGATGTCGGCGCGCGGCAGGAAGACCCGGTTGATCGGGTCGAGCAGCTCGTCGTACTCGGGGAAGTCCGCCAGCAGACCGGCGGCGGACTGCTCGCCCGACGGCACCAGGTCGGCGCGCAGGCCCCAGGCCGCGATCGCCTGGGCGGTCTTGTCACCGACGGCGGCGATCTTGAGGCCGGAGAAGGCGCGGGCGTCGAGGCCGTACTCCTCGAACTTCTCGCGCACGGCCTTGACGGCGTTCACCGAGGTGAAGGCGATCCACTCGTAGCGGCCCTCGACGAGACCGCGGACGGCCTTGTCCATCTGCAGCGGGTTGCGGGGCGGCTCGACCGAGATGGTCGGCACCTCCTCGGGCACCGCGCCGTAGCCGACGAGGCGCTGCGAGAGCACCCCGGCCTGCTCCTTGGTGCGCGGCACCAGGACGCGCCAGCCGAACAGCGGCTTGGTCTCGAACCACGACAGCGTCTCGCGCAGGTCGACCACGTCGCCCACGACGGTGATGGCCGGCGGGCTCATCCGCGCCGCCCGGGCGTCGCCGGCGATCCGGTCGAGCGTCGACACGACGGTGGTCTGCTCGGTGGTGGTGCCGGCGCGGGTCATCAGGACCGGCGTCTCGGGCGAACGGCCCGCGGCGACCAGCTGCTTGGCGATCTCGCCGATGCTCTGGACGGCCGACAGCAGGACGAGGGTGCCCTTGTCGCCGTACCGGCTCCAGTCGACCTTCTCGCGGCAGGTGACGACGGTCAGCTCGCGGTGGTCCTTGGTGGTCAGCGGGATCCCGGCGTACGCCGGCACCGACGCGAGCGAGGACACGCCCGGCACGACCTCGAAGCAGAGGCCCGCCTTGGCGCAGGCGAGCGCCTCCTCGGGGCCGGAGGCGTAGAGGAACGGGTCGCCGGCCATCAGCCGGACCACGCGCAGGCCACGCTTGGCCTGCTTGACCACGACCTTCGCCCGGGAGGCGTGGGTCAGCGGTTGGCCGTCCTCGCCGAAGCCGCCGTCGACGAACTCGGGCCCGGCCTCGTGGCTCACCTCGCCGCGCACCGCGCGGACGAGAGCCTCGTGCTCGGGGGTCTCGGTGATCACCACGTCGGCCTCGCGGAGGAGGTCCGCGGCCCGTACGGTCAACAGGCCCGGGTCACCGGGTCCGCTGCCCACGAACGCGACCCAACCGCGGCTGGCGGTGGGCTTCGCTGGTGCCTTGGTGGCGTCGATGCTGGTCTTGCCTCGCGTCATGCGTTACAGCCTTCTCACTGTTTCTGCCGGTGCGTCGGTGAGTGCGCCCGCTCCCTCGGCGAGCATGTCGGTTGCGAGCCGTGCGCCCAAATCGGCGGCGTGCTCAGGGGTTCCGGTGATGGACATCCGAACGGCGATCGTGCCGTCGGGCGACATCGCGACGGCGCGGATCCACAGCTCGTCGCCGTCGTCGCCCTCGGCCACCTCGGCGAGTACCCCGATCGGGGCGGAGCAGCCGCCCTCCAGGGTCGCGAGCACGGTGCGCTCGGCCGTGACGGCGGCGCGGGTGGGGGCGTCGTCGAGGACGGCCAGCTCCAGGGCCAGGGGGTCGTCGGCGCGGGCCTCGACGGCCAGCGCGCCCTGCCCGGGGGCCGGCAGCATCTGCAGCGGGTCGAGCACCTCGGTGACGTCGTCGAGCCGCCCGATGCGGGCCAGGCCGGCGCGAGCCAGCACGACCGCGTCGTACTCCCCCGACCGCACCTTGCCGACGCGGGTGTCGACGTTGCCGCGGATCTCCACGACCTCGAGTCCCATGCCCAGCGCGTGCAGCTGAGCCGCGCGGCGCGGGGAGCCCGTGCCGACACGGCTGCCGGCCGGCAGCTCGCCGAGGGTGAGCCCGTCGCGGGCGACGACCACGTCGCGGGGGTCCTCGCGGGGAGGTACGGCGGCCAGCGCGATCCGCGGGTCGGGTGCGGTGGGCAGGTCCTTGAGCGAGTGCACGGCGATGTCGATGCGACCGCCGATCAGCGCCTCGCGCAGGGCGGTGACGAAGACGCCGGTGCCGCCCATGGTGGCCAGCGGCGCGGCGGAGCGGTCGCCCTCGGTGGTCACCTCGACCAGCTCGACCGCTCGGCCGAGGCGGGCCTCGACGAGGTCGGCGACGTGCCGGGCCTGGGTGGTCGCGAGCAGGGAGGCGCGGGTGCCCACGCGGATCGGAGCCGTCATGAGAGACCCTCCGGCCTCGTCACGGCCTCCACGGCGTCGGGGTCCAGCGCGAACAGCTCGGCCAGCGCGGCGGCGTACGAGACGGCACCGGTCTCGTTGACGAGCTCCTTGACCCGGACGGTGGGCTGGTGCAGCAGCTTGTCGGCGACCCGGCGCAGGCTCTGGAGCACCTCGTCGCGGGAGGCCTCGTCGAGGTCCGGCAGGCGGGCGACCAGCCGGGCCAGCTCGGCGTCGACCACCTCGGTGGCCATGGACCGCAGGGCGACGACCGTGGGCGTGACGCTGGCCTGGCGACGCGCGGTGAGGAACGCCGCGACCTCCTGCGTGACGATGTCGCGGACGGCCTCGACCTCGACACCCGCCTCGCTGCCGTGCAGGTCCTCGGCCAGGTCGGCGAGGGTGACCAGGGTGACGCCGGGGAGGCCGGCGACCTCGGGCTCGACGTCGTGGGGCAGGGCCAGGTCGACCACGGCCAGGGGCCGCTGCCGCCCGGCCACCATCTCGGTGGTCACGAGCACGCCCGTCGACCCGGTGCACGCGACCACGAGGTCGGCCGCGGCCACCTCGGCGGACAGCTGGGTGAGGGGCGCGGCGCGGACGCCGAGCTCGGCGGCGAGGCTGCTGGCGCGCTTGGCCGTGCGGTTGACGACGACGACATCGGCGGCCCCGCGGCGGGTCAGCGTCGAGGTGGCGAGGGCGGCCATCGAGCCGGCGCCCACCACGACCGCCCGGCGGCCGAGGACCTCGCCGACCCGGTCGAGCGCGGCCGACACGAGGGTCGGCGCGAACTGGTCGATGGCCGTCTCGGCGTGCACGCGCTTGCCGACGCGGAGGGCCTGCTGGAACAGCACGTTGAGCGACGGGCCGACCGTCCCGGCCTCCTGGCCGCGGGCCAGCGCCTCGCGCGCCTGGCCGAGGATCTGGCCCTCGCCGACCGCCATCGAGTCGAGCCCGGCCGCCACCTGGAACAGGTGCGAGACCGCCCCGTCGTCGTAGTGGACGTAGAGGTGCGGCAGCAGGTCCTCGGTGGCCCGGCCCGCGCGCTCGACCAGCAGCCCGGAGAGCTCCTCGACGCTGCCGTGGAAGCGGTCGACGTCGGCGTAGACCTCCAGGCGGTTGCAGGTCGCGATCACCGCGGCCTCGGTGACGTGCTCGCAGGCCGCGACGTCGCGGAGCAGCTTGGCCGCACCCTCGCCGTCGACGGCCACCCGCTCGAGCACGGAGACCGGGGCGGAGCGGTGGGAGATGCCGACGACGAGGACGCTCATGCGGACGCCCCCTCGGCCCCGAACTGCGCCTTGCGCTGCTCGTGGTACGCCAGGATCTGCAGCTCGATCGAGAGGTCGACCTTGCGGACGTCGACCCCGTCGGGCACGACGAGCACGGTGGGCGCGAAGTTGAGGATGCTGCTGATGCCCGCGGCGACCATGCGGTCGGCGACGTCCTGGGCGGCGACCGCCGGGGTGGCGATCACGCCGATGGCGACCCCCTGCTCGGCCACGATCTGCTCCAGGTCGTCGAAGGGCCGGACGTCGACCCCGGCGACGACCTCCTGGTGCCGCTCCGGGTCGGCGTCGAGCAGCGCCACGACGCGGAAGCCACGGCTCCGGAAGCCCGAGTAGTTGGCCAGCGCGTGCCCGAGGTTGCCGATGCCGACGATGACGACCGGCCAGTCCTGGGTCACCCCGATCTCCCGGGCGATCTGGTAGCGCAGGTAGTCGACGTCGTAGCCCACCCCGCGGGTGCCGTAGCTGCCGAGGTACGAGAGGTCCTTGCGCAGCTTGGCGCTGTTGACCCCGGCCGCCGCCGCGAGCTCCTCGCTCGAGCAGGTGCCGGTGCCGGCGTCGCTCAGCGTGACCAGCGCCCGGAGGTACACGGGCAGTCGCGCCACGGTCGCCTCGGGGATGTCCCGGGCGTTCTCGCTGGTCGCTTTGGCGGTCACGGTTCTCGTTTCCAGCCGGCGAGCGACGATCTCGCACGGCGCCGTCCACTCTAAAAGTTTGTGAACGTGAGAACAAACTCGACGGGGATCCTGAGACAACCCTCACGTCGGCGCGCGACCGATGTAACCGGGGTTCCGTGGCCTCGAGCGCTTGAATGCTCGGAACGCACGGGCTACGGGCGGGCGGTGAGCGCGGCGCGGAGGCGGCCTCGTCGACCCGCCAGAAGTCGTGGCGGCGGCCGTCGACGAGGGTCACCGGGATCTCCTCGCCGTACTCCTCGCGCAGCGCCTCGTCGTCGTCGATCGAGACCTCGACCCAGGTCTCCCCCAGGTCGTCGCACACCCGGGCGATCACCTCGGCGGCCTGCTCGCACAGGTGGCAGCCGGGCCGGCCGTACATGACGACGCGAGCGGCCTGGCTCACTCGAGCAGCCCCAGGGCGCGTCGGCGCTCGAGCTGGCGCAGCTCGCCCTTGCGTACCCGGCCGGCCAGCGTCGTGGGGAGCTCGTCGACCACCTCGATGCGGGTCGGCCGCTTGAACGCCGCCAGGGCCTCGTCGCAACGGGCCCGGACGGCCTCGACCACGGCGGCCGTCTCGGCGTCGGGCGCCCGCACGTAGGCGACGACGGCGTGCCCGGTCGCGTCGTCGGGTACGCCGATCACGGCGGCCTCCAGGACGCCCGGCACCTGACCGATCACCGCCTCGACCTCGCGCGGGTAGACGCTGAAGCCGGCCACCACGACCACCTCGGCCGCCCGGTCGACCAGGAACAGGTGGCCGCCGTCGTCGAGGTAGCCGACGTCGCCCGTCGCCCACCAGCCCTCGGGCCCGGGCGCCTCGGCGCCGTCGGGCCAGTAGCCGCTGAACAGGTTCGCCCCGCGGATCTCCACCTCGCCAGGGTCACCGGCCTCTGGCTCGAGGCCGTGGTCGTCGACGAGCCGCAGCCCGACCCCGGGCAGCGCGGACCCCAGCGAGCCGGGCACCGGCTCGGTCGAGGCGAGCGTGCTGGTCACGACGGGGGCGGCCTCGGTCAGCCCGTACCCCTGGTGGACCGGGACTCCGGTGCGCGCGGTGAACTCCTCCATCACGGCCCGCGCCAGCGGCGCCGAACCGGAGGCGACGAGCCGTACGCCGGCCATCGCGGTCGCGAGGTCGTCCAGCGCGAGCCAGTGCGGGAACACCGCCGGCGCCACGGGCACGACCGTCACCCCGTGCTCGGCGACCACGTCGAGCGTGCCGCGCGGGTCGAAGTGGTCGATGAGCACCAGCGTCGCGCCCTGGCGCAGGACGCTGCCGAGGACGGCGTTCAGGCCGTAGACGTGGAAGAGCGGCAGCACCCCGAGCACCACGTCGCCGGCGGCGACCATGGCGGGTCGGACCGCTGCGGTCTGCTCGATGTTGGCCAGCAGCGCGCGGTGGGTGAGCATCGCGGCGCGAGGCAGGTCGACGGTGCTGCCGGTGTAGAGGAGGCACGCGAGGGTCTCGGGGTCGGGGCGGGTGAGGAGGGGGCGGGCCTCCGTGGCGCGCAGCGCGTCGAAGGCGAGCTCGTCGGCGGACTGGGGCTCGGAGCCCACGACGACCAGCCGGGGCTCGCGGGCGCGCGCGACCACGTCGTCGTCGAGCACGTCGCGGGAGCCGGCGAGCGCCTCACGGACCAGGACGCCGGCCGCCCGTACCTCGGCGACGGCCGCGCTGTCGGCGACGACCAGCCGGGCGCCGGAGTCGGCGATCATCCAGGCGAGCTCCTCGACCTTGGCCCGCGGGTTCACCGGGACGGCCACGAGCTGGGCGCGCAGGGCGGCGAGGTAGGTGGTCACGAGCTCGACGCGGTTGCCCATGGCCAGCAGCACCCGCTGCCCCGCCACCACGCCCGCGTCGCCCAGGCCGGTGGCCACGCGGTCGACCTCGCGGTCGAGATCCGCCCAGGTCAGACGGCGTCCCGAGGTCTCCACGAGCGCGTCCCGGCCGCCGTCGCGGGCGGCTGCCAGCGCCACCAGGTCGGCGACCAGGGTGGGCTCGAGCCGCCCCGCCGACGTGGCGGGAACGCTGTCCAGGGACATCCGTCCATGGTTCCACAGGGGTTCGGGGCGCGCCGGGGAACCGCACAGCCTCGGTAGGCTGGTGGAGTGACCGCACCTCGTCGGCTGGACCTCCAGCGCCGGTCCACGATGGCCGGCGAGGCGGCCGCGTCCTCGGCCGAGGTCGAGGACGCCCTGGCCACGCCGGCCGAGCCGGAGGTCGCCGCGTTCTTCGACGTCGACAACACCCTGATGCAGGGCGCGAGCATCTTCCACCTGGCCCGGGGGCTCTACCGCCGGCGCTTCTTCACGTCGCGCGAGATCGCCTCGGCCGCGTGGAAGCAGGCGAAGTTCCGGGTGGTCGGGTCCGAGGACCCGGCCCACGTGGCCGACGCCCAGGCGTCCGCGCTCGCCTTCATCGAGGGCCACACGGTGCTCGAGCTCGAGCAGCTGGGCGAGGAGATCTTCGACGAGGCGATGGCGACCCGGATCTGGCCCGGCACCCGGGCCCTGGCCCAGCTGCACCTCGACCAGGGCCAGCGGGTCTGGCTGGTCACGGCGGCCCCGATCGAGATCGCCGGCATCATCGCCCGGCGGCTCGGCCTCACCGGCGCGCTCGGCACCGTCGCCGAGCACGTCGACGGCGTCTACACCGGCCGCCTGGTCGGCGGCATGCTGCACGGCCCCGCGAAGGCGGAGGCGGTCGCGGCCCTCGCGGAGCGGGAGGGGCTCGACCTCGCCCGCTGCTCGGCGTACTCGGACTCGGCCAACGACCTGCCGATGCTGACGCTGGTCGGCCACGCCTGCGCCATCAACCCGGACGCCCGGCTGCGCGCGCACGCCCGGCGTCAGGGCTGGCGCATCTACGACTACCGCACCGGACGCAAGGCGGCCCGCGCCGGCCTCGTCACCGGGACCGTCGCGGGTGGGGTCGCGGGCGCGATCGCGGCGGCGCTCGCCGTCCGCGGCCGGTCGTCGACCCGCCTCTGACCTGCGACGACGCCGCCACCGACGACGAGTGGGCTACGACACTTAACCGTTCGGGCGGTTCCCATGGTCGGGTGGGCCACCTACCCTGAGGGCGGCGACGGGTATCAGGGAGGTACCGGCGTGGAGCCAGATCCGGGCACTGTGGCATCGCGTGGGCTCGAAGCCCTGCGGTCGCTCGTGCTTGCCCTCATCCTGGAGGAACGCCGGCTCGGCACCATCGGAACCGGCCCCGGCTCCGGACACCTGTGGATGGCCGGCGACGTCCGGGTGGGCCCACCCGCGAGCGACCGGAGCCCCGGCGGTGGCGCCTCCGGTGGCCCCGGCGACTCGGGCGACGACCACCAGTTCGCCGCCTCCAACGAGGACTCCGCGGCCGACCGCGACCGGCTGATCGCGCTGGTCGAGCTCGCCCGCACCGGCGACGCCGACGCGTTCGGGATGCTGTTCGACCACTACCACGGCTCGGTCTACCGCTTCCTGTTCCACCGCACGCGGTCGACCACGCTGGCGGAGGACCTGACGTCGGAGACCTTCTTCCGCGCGCTGCGCAGCATGAGCAGCTTCCGGTGGCAGGGCAAGGACTTCGGCGCCTGGCTGATGACCATCGCCCGCAACCTCTGCATGGACCACTTCAAGGCCGGCCGGACCCGCCTGGAGATGACCACCGAGGACATGGGTCTCCACGACGACAGCACGACCGAGGGCCCCGAGGACGCCGTGCTGACCAGCCTGACCAACGAGGTGCTCCTCGAGGCGCTGACCGAGCTGCCGGCCGAGCAGCGCGACTGCCTGGTGATGCGGTTCCTCCAGGGCATGAGCATCTCGGAGACGGCGGCCGTGCTCGGGCGCAGCGACGGGGCGGTCAAGCAGCTCCAGCTCCGCGGCGTACGCAACCTGGCCAAGCTGATGCCCGAGGGGATCCGGGACTGATGAGGCACTGGACCAGTCCACTTCTTGCTACCGGCCGGTACGCCGTAACCAGCGCGCGCCGGGAGTCGTTGAGGTGGGTGTCCGGCGGGGGCGCCGGAGCCGATGACCTGACAGGACCGCTGGGATGAGCCCGCTCTTCGCGACACGACGTCGCGCCGAGGAGTTCGACGCAGTCGTCGCACGGGCCACGACGCCCAGGCATCCAGGGGGGAGGCGTCGGACGACCGGTACGACGACCTGCTCGCGCTCGTCGGCGCGCTGCGTGCGGTGCCCCAGCCACAGGCGCGCCCCGAGTTCGTCGCGGAGCTACGGGCGAACCTGGTGGCCGAGGCCGCGACGATGCCCGCTCTCGGCCAGTCCGACGAGGACCGGCTCCGGCTGCGCACGCCCGATCCCGGCCGGGTCCGCAACCCGCGGGAGCGTCGCGCCCGCGTCGCCGTCGCCGGCCTGGCCCTCGTCGGCGCCACGGCGACGCTCTCGGTGGTGGCCCAGTCGGCGCTGCCCGGCGACCTGCTCTACCCGCTCAAGCGCGGCATCGAGTCGGCCGAGGCCGGCATCCGCGTCAGCGAGCAGGGCAAGGGCACCACGCTGCTCTCGAGCGCCACGACCCGCCTCGACGAGGTCTCGCGCCTCGACGCCGAGGACCACCCGGCCGAGATCGCGGACACCCTCGACGACTTCACCGCGCAGGCCACCGAGGCCTCCGACCTGCTGCTCTCGTCGTACGCCGCGAAGGGCGACGACGCCACGGTCGTCGACCTGCGCTCGTTCACCGCGGAGTCGATGACGTCGCTGTCGGACCTCGACGGCCAGCTTCCCGAGAGCGCCCAGGACGAGTGGGTGCACGCGGTCACCACGCTGATGCGCATCGACGACGAGGCGCAGCTGGCCTGCCCGACCTGCGCAGGTACGGATCTCGACGAGATCGCGCCGACGCTGCCCACCGTGGGCACCGGCTACGGCACGGGCGCGCTGCCCGCCGTCAACCTGCCGGACATCGTCCTGCCCACGCTCGTGCTGCCCTCCCTGGGCGCCGGCGACCTGCCCCCGGGCAGCGTCACCAAGCCCAGCCCGACCGCCGGCCCGGGTGGCGGGCCGACCACCGGCCAGCCCACGGGCGACCCGACCACGCTGCCGACCGGCGTACCGACGACCGGCGTCCCGACGAGCGCCGTCCCGACCGTGGTCCGGCCCACCGCCGCGGCGACCTCCGGCGCCGTGGTGCTCCCGAGCGTCGACCTGACCCAGCTGATCGACGACCTGACCGGCGGCCCGTCCCTGCTCCCCATCGACCTGCCCTCGGCCGACATCACCGCGCTCCTCGGCGGCGTGGTCGGCAGCGTCCTCCCCACCCCCGTCACCGACCCCCTCGGCGACCTGCTGGATCCCTGAGACGGGACTCGACCGAACGTCCGAGCGGAGCGAGGGCAATCAGTCAGCGCCAGACGGACTCGCGCTGCATCAGCAGGTTGTAGAGGGTCTGCTGGATGGTCTCGCGGACCTGGTCGGTGAGGTGGAAGACCAGCATCGGGTCGTCGGCGGCGCCGGCGTCGATCTCGTCGGTGCGGATCGGCTCGCCGAACTCGAGCAGCCACTTCGACGGCAACGGGACCAGGCCGAGGGGCCCGAGCCAGGGGAAGAACGGCGTCACGGGGATGTACGGGACCCCGAGCAGCCGGGCCAGCGACGGGATGTTGCCGACCAGCGGGTAGGTCTCCTCGGCGCCGACGACCGACAGCGGGATGATCGGGACGCCGGTGCGCAGCGCGGCGCTCACGAACCCGCCGCGGCCGAACCGCTGGAGCTTGTAGCGCTGCGAGAACGGCTTGCCGATCCCCTTGAAGCCCTCGGGCCAGACGCCGACCAGGTCGCCGCGTCGCAGCATCCGCTCGGCGTCCTCGTTGCAGGCCAGGGTGGCGCCGCCGCGGCGGGCCATCTCCCCGAAGAACGGCATCCGGAAGACCAGGTCGGCTCCCAGCAGCCGCAGGAACCGGCCGGTGTTGTCGTGGACGGCGACCGTCGTCATCAGGGCGTCGAGCGGCACGGTGCCCGAGTGGTTGGAGACGATCAGGGCGCCACCCTCGGCGGGGATGTTCTCGATGCCGCGGACCTCGACGCGGAACCACTTCTCGGCGATCGGCCGCAGCAGCGCCAGGGTGAGCTTCTCGGTGACCTCGGGGTCGAAGCCGAACTCGTCGACCTCGTAGTCGCCGGTCAGCCGCCGCCGGAGCACGGCGAGCAGCTGCGCCAGCTGGGGCTCCCACTGCTCGCCCCACACCTCGCGGGCCGCGCCCTGCAGCATCGACAGCCACACGTCCGGCGCGATCCCGGCGAACGGACCACGGTCGGCCGTCGTCGCGGCCGGACGCGGCGGGGCACTCGGCGGGGCGGCCGGCGGTACGGCCTCGGTGGTGACCTGCTCGATGGCCTCGGCGGCCGCAGGCTTCGACGTACGTCGCGGGGTCGCCGTACGCGGCTTGCGCGCGGCCGGCCTTCGGGGCAGCCTTCGGAGCCGGCTTGGCCGCGAGGCTGCGGGCGGCCGAGGAGGGCTTGGGGCTGCCCGTACCTCGGCCGGGTCGGCCCCGGGTGCCGATCGGGATGATCTCGGCGTCAGCCACGGGACGCTCCCACGGGGCCGCGGTCGTCGGGCAGCAGGTCGGCCAGGCCGGCGACGGCACGCTCGGAGATGCGCGACGAGGCCGGCATCGAGGAGGCGAAGTCGGCGAACGCCTCGGCGGTCGTGTAGTCCGGCTCGAACCCGAGCTCGGTCCGCATCCGGGTGGTGTCGATCCCGCGGCCGAAGGTCAGGAAGCTCAGCTGCTCGGGCGAGAAGTCGGCGAGCCGCGCCTGGCGCAGCACCGAGCCGAGCTGCCCGACGGCGAAGCCGGGCAGCGGCACCGTCGCGCGCTGCAGCCGGCGCAGCGCCTGCGACAGCATCAGGAAGCCGTCGCCGGCGATGTTGAACGTGCCCGGGATGTCGGCGAGCACGGCGTGCCGCAGCACCCGGTCGAGGTCGTCCTGGTGGACGAACTGCATCCGGGCGTCGTAGCCGAGCACCGTCGGGACCACGGGCAGCCGGAAGTACGACGTCATCGGGCTGACCACGTGCGGGCCGACGACGTTGGCCAGGCGCAGCATGGTGACCCGGACGTCGGGACGGCGGCGGGCGAAGCCGCGGACGTACCCCTCGATCTCGGCGGCGTCCTTGCTGAACCCGGACCGGGGGTTGCGGCGCGGGCCCATCTCCTCGGTGAACATCGCCGGGTCGCGCGAGCTCGCGCCGTACACGGTCGAGGTCGACTTCACGACGAGGTGCTGGACCGACGGCGCCTTCTGGCACGCAGCGAGCAGCTGCATGGTGCCGATGACGTTGAGCTCCTTCATCGTGCCGCGGCCGCCGGCGCTGCCGGGCGTGGCGATGACGCTCATGTGGACGACGGTGTCGACGTCCTCCTTCGCGATCACCTTGGCGATCACGGGCGTGCGGATGTCGGCGCGGATGAAGGACATCGCGCCGACGTCACCGCGAGGAGGGACGACGTCGACCCCGATCACGCGGTCGATGCCGTCGGTCGCCGCCAGGCAGCGCGCGAAGCGGCGACCGAGGTCACGAGAGACCCCGGTGACGAGCGCGACCCGGCCCATGGCGGCTCCTGAGACCCCGGTGGGGACTACTTGCCGAGCTTGCGGCGCTGGACGCGCGTCTTCTTCAGCAGCTTGCGGTGCTTCTTCTTCGCCATGCGCTTGCGACGCTTCTTGATGACAGAACCCACGCGGAAACCTTTCACCTGCAACTCGTTCGCCCCAGGTATCGGTCCATGGGACCTCGTCAGCCTAGCCGCCGCGCAGGGGGCCGCTTAATCGACGCCCACCACTCGCTGGTTGAGGTGCGAGGAGCGCCAGCGACGAGCCTCGAAACCCGCGGGTCGAGGGCAGTCAACCCGCGTTGTAGAAGGACTTGCGGAGGTACTCGTTGACGTCGTCCTCGGTGACCCGGAACGAACGGCCCACGCGCACGGCGGGCAGGTCGCCGTTGTGCACGAGGCGGTAGACGGTCATCTTCGAGACCCGCATGGTGGCGGCGACCTCGGCGACGGTCAGGAACTTCACTTCCGAGATGTCTCCCGGGCGGGGCCGGTTGTCTCCTGTGGCAGGCATGGCGCACCGATCTCTCTTTGCAGAACTGCACCGGCTTCCCCACCGGTGACTCCACGTCCCGCGCTCGGTGAACATAGCGCCTGCTGTGACTCGTGGGGAAGGGTTTGACTAGAGAAACCTGAGAGGCTCGGCGTGTCGCCTTGCATTGTCTTGACCAGTCGTCCTCGAGTCACACCGGTGTCGTTCCATCCCGACGGTCTAGGGCTCCGGGTCCAGGCCGTGCCAGGGGAAGATCTCCTGGCGGGTCGCGTGGATGCTGCGGTCGAGCCAGGTGTCGGGGTCGTAGCCCTCCGACCAGTCGCGCCACAGCGGCGTACGCCCGTCGGTCATCCGCGACGGCGCGCGGCGGCCGAGGGTCGACGAGACGTGGTCTCGCCAGACCTGCGGGGTCTCGGTCGCCGGGTCGATCGGGTGGCCGGCGACGATCGCGAGCAGGTGCGTCCAGGCCCGGGGCACGACCTCCACCAGCGCGTACCCGCCGCCACCGGTGACGACCCACTTCCCGTCGCAGACCTCGTGGGCGAGCTCGTGCAGGGCGAGGTACGAAGCGCGCTGGCCGTCGACCGACAGCATCAGGTGGGCGAGCGGGTCCTCCATGTGGGAGTCGCAGCCGTGCTGGGTCACCAGCACCTGCGGCGCGAACGCCCGGACCACGGGAGGGACGACGGCGTGGAACGCCCGCAGCCAGCCCGCGTCGGCGGTGCCTGGCGGGAGGGCGACATTGACCGCGGTGCCCTGGGCCTGCGGGCCGCCCGAGTCGTTGGAGAACCCGGTGCCGGGGAAGAGCATCTGCCCGGACTCGTGCAGCGAGATCGTCAGCACCCGCGGGTCGTCGTAGAAGATCGCCTCGACGCCGTCGCCGTGGTGGACGTCGACGTCGACGTAGGCGACCCTCTCGACGCCCTGGTCGAGCAGCCACTGGATGCCCACCGCGACGTCGTTGTAGATGCAGAACCCGCTCGACCGGTCGCGCATGGCGTGGTGCAGGCCGCCCGCGATGTTGGCGCTGTGCAGGCTGTCGCCGGAGTACACCTGGCGGAACGCCTCCAGGCTGGCACCGACGACGTGGGCGGCCGCGCGATGCATGTCGACGAACACCGGGTTGTCGTCGGTCGCGAGGCCGTGGTCGTCGACCTCGATCGAGTGCGGGTCCTTGCCCGCGCGGGTGACCGCGTCGATCAGGCCCTCGTCGTGGACCGTCGCGATCTGCCCGTCGTCCGCGAACGGCGCCGGCACCATCTCCAGCTGGTCGAGCACGCCGAGGTCGCGCGCCAGCCGCATGGTCAGGTCGACGCGGATCGGGGACATCGGGTGCGAGGGACCGAAGTCGTACGCCGTCAGTGACGAGTCGAAGACGACGGTGGCGGGTCCGACGCACTCCATGGTCGCAAGGTACTCCGTGCGGTTACCCTGGCCTCGTGCGCAACTCCATCAACCGGAACTGGTGGCCCGCCTCCTAGGCGGACCACCTCGTTGACGCACCCTCAACCCACGGCCGCCTCCGGGCGGCCGTGCTGCATTTCCTGCACGTGGTCGAGCTCCGGAGGCACTCACTCCAGGAGCTCACATGTTGCGCAACCTCTCCCTCATCACGCCGAGCGGGCGGCTGACGCTCGGCAACCACCTCGGCGCGTTCCGCGGCATGGTGGCGGCCCAAGCCACCGGCGACTGCTTCTACGGCGTCGCCGACCTGCACGCGATGACCACCACCCACGACCCGCGGGTGCTGCGCGACACCATCGCCGAGGTCACCGCCCTGTTCCTCGCCGTCGGCCTCGACCCCGGACGTGCGGTGCTGTTCCGGCAGTCCGACGTGCCGGCCCACCGCGAGCTGGCCTACCTGCTCGAGTGCACGGCGTACACCGGTGAGCTGGCGCGGATGATCCAGTACAAGGAGAAGGGCAAGGACCAGCCGTCGACGCGGGTCTCGCTCTACACCTACCCGGCCCTGATGGCGGCCGACATCCTGCTCTACCGGCCGTCGCGCGTGCCCGTCGGCGACGACCAGCGCCAGCACGTCGAGCTGACGCGCGACCTGGCGGTGCGCTTCAACAACACGTACGGCGCGGTGTTCACGGTGCCCGAGATCGTCACGCCGGCAGCCGGGGCGCGGGTGATGGACCTCCAGGACCCGACGCGGAAGATGAGCAAGTCCGCGGCCCCGGGCGTGGACGGTGGCGTGATCCGGCTGCTCGACCCGCCCGACGTCGTGCGCCGCAAGATCGCCCGGGCGGTGACGGACTCCGAGACCGGCCCCGGCGCCGTACGGGTCTCCGACTCGAAGCCGGGCGTGACGAACCTGCTGGACATCCTGGCCGCGTGCGGCGGCTCCGCGGCCGGCCTCGCGACGTACGGCGCCCTCAAGGCCGCCGTCACCGACGCGGTCGTCGCCGAGCTGGAGCCGATCCAGAAGAGGTACGCCGACCTCGCCGCCGACCCGGCGTACGTCGCCGACGTCTTCGCCGCCGGAGCCGAGCGCTGCCGCCAGGTCACCGCCCCCGTCCTCCTCGCCGCCGAGGCCGCGATCGGGCTGCGGTGAGTGGATGAGTACCCGGATATCCGGGTATCCTGCAGTTGTCAGGGGTTGCAACGCCTGACAAGTGACAGGAAGAGCCTGACCGAAGTCAGCTGGCCTCGAGCTCCCCGAACCCCGCCTCGACCATCTCCCGGACGGCCGCCACGGCCTGCTCCGCGTCGGCCCCCACCGCCGACACGGTGATCTCCGTACCTTGGCCCGCACCCAGCGTCATCAGCTCGAGCGAGCTGGACGCGTCGGCCCGGCGGCCGCCGGACTCCACGGCGACCTCGGCGGACAGGCCGCCGACCGCGGTGGCGATCTGGGCGGCCGGGCGGGCGTGCAGTCCTTGCGGGTTGACCAACATCAGCCGGGCGGACGCGTCCGCCTCGACCGCGACGAGGGCGGGCAGGGGCGTGTGCTCGGCCAGGCTGACCACCTTCGGCAGCAGCGCCGCCTCGGCCTCGCGGGCGACGGTCTCGAGGTCCGCTCCCCCGGCGGCCCGGACGACCGCGGCGACCAGGCCCTCGACCATCGGCGCCGCGGTGAGCCGTACCGCGTGCTCGGACGGCGGCCCGAGCTCCAACGCCAGCTCGGCGCTGAGCACGGCCGACCCGAGGTCCATGAGGACGAGTACGCCGTCGGGCGAGGCGGCCTTCTCCATCGCCCGCCGTACCTCGGTGGCGTCGGTCCCGAAGCCGCCCGCCGCGCCGGCGGCCACCGCGACCACCGGCCCCTCGCCGTGCACCATCTCGTCGGCCAGCGCGACCGCGGCCTCCGCCAGGGCGAGGCTGTGGGAGACGACGACGATCCCGATCATCTCGTCCTCAGCTCTCGAGCGTGTCGGCCAGCGCCGCGAGCAGCAGCGCGGACGATGCGGCACCGGGGTCGAGGTGGCCGACGCTGCGCTCGCCGAGGTACGACGCCCGCCCCTTGAGGGCGAGCATCGGCTCGGTGGCGTCGCGTCCGGCGGCCGCGGCGTCGGCCGCGGCCCGGGCGGCGACGTCGGGCTCGGCACCCGACGCCAAGGCCTCCTCGAACGCGCCCATGGCCGGCGCCAGCGCGTCGTACATGGTCTTGTCGCCGGCCTCGGCCTTGCCGCGCGCCACGATCCCCTCGAGCCCGGCCCGGAGCGCCGCGAGCAACGCGGGACCGTCGAGGACGGTGGCGTCGCCCACGGCCGTGGCCGCGCGCAGGAAGAACGTGCCGTACAGCGGGCCGCTCGCGCCGCCGACCGAGGTCACCAGGGTCATGCCGACCTTCTTGAGAAGGTCACCGGCATTCCCCGGAGGCGGCTCGACCGCCGCCATCACCGCATCCATGCCCCGGATCAGGTTGGCCCCGTGGTCCGCGTCACCGATCGCCGAGTCGAGCTCGGTGAGGTAGGCACCGTGCTCGTGCACGGCGTCGCGGAACGCGGACAACCACGCGACCAGACGGTCGACGGTGACGGCTTCGACCACGCTCAGACTCCCCATCGCAGGCCTGCGGTCTCCACGGGAGCATCCCACAGGCGGATGAGCTCGTCGTCGGCCTTGAGCACGGTCACGGACGCGCCGGCCATGTCGAGGGAGGTGATGTAGTTGCCGACCAGCGTGCGGGCGACCTGGACGCCGGCCTTCTCGAGCAGCGTCGCCACCTCGCCGTACATGAGGTACAGCTCGATGAGCGGCGAGCCGCCCATGCCGTTGAGCATCACGATGCTCGGGCCGCCGGTGAAGTCGAGGTCGGCGAGCACGGGCTCGACGAGCATCTCGGCGATCTCGGCCGCACCCGCGAGGGGGACGCGGCGCCGGCCGGGCTCCCCGTGGATGCCGACGCCCATCTCCATCTCGTCCTCGGGCAGGTCGAAGGTCGGCTTGCCCGCTGACGGCACCGTGCAGCTGGTCAGGGCCATGCCCATCGAGCGGCCCTGGCCGTTGATGCGCTTGGCCAGCTCGACGATCGCGTCGAGGTCGCGGCCCTCCTCGGCCGCCGCGCCGACGATCTTCTCCAGCAGCACCGTGACGCCGACGCCGCGGCGACCGGCCGTCCACGTGGAGTCCTGCACGGCGACGTCGTCGTCGGTGACGACCGTCTCGACGCGTACGCCGGAGTCGGCGGCCGCCATCTCGCCGGCCATCTCGAAGTTCATCACGTCGCCGGTGTAGTTCTTCACGATGTGCAGCACGCCGGCTCCGCGGTCGACGACGGAGGTCGCCTCCTGCATCTGGTCCGGCGTCGGCGAGGTGAACACCTCACCGCAGCAGGCGGCGTCGAGCATGCCCGGACCGACGAACCCGCCGTGCAGCGGCTCGTGGCCCGACCCGCCGCCGGAGATCAGCCCGACCTTGCCGTCGGCCTTGGGCCGGGCGCGGTAGATGACGCGGTGCTGGTGGTCGACCCGGAGCTCCGGGTGGGCAGCGTCGATCCCCTTGAGGGCGTCGGCGAGCACGTCCTCGGGACGGTTGATGAGCTTCTTCATGTCTCAGACCTCCGCAGGAACAGCGGCCGGAGCGGACGCCTTGGCGTTGTCCTGGGCCGTGTGGGCAATGAAACCGAACAGGACTGCCGCCGCGACACCCGCGAGCAGCTCGGCGAAGACGTACACGGGCCACTGCGCCCAGTTGAGCTCGCCGCCCATGATCTGCTGGACGATCATCGGGCCGGTGGTGCGCGCCGGGTTGATCGAGGCGCCGGTGGTCGGGGCGACCGGGATGATCGCGGCGAACACGACCATGCCGATGGCCAGGCCGGCCCAGCCGGGCGCCGCCTTGCGGTAGATCACGCCGAACACTCCGAACACCAGGAGGAACGTGCCGATGAACTCGGCGAAGAACGCCTGGTACCAGGGGATCGAGTCGCCGTACGACGCGACGCCGAGCCCGATGTCGCTCGCGGCGGTGCCGAGCACGCCCACGATGGTGAAGGCTCCGGCGACCGCTCCGGCGACCTGCGCCGCGACGTACGACGGCACCTCGGACCACGGGAACTTGCCGGTGGCGGCCAGTCCGAACGTGACCGCCGGGTTGATGTGGTTGCCGCTGATGTAGCCGAAGACGTAGACCGTGACGATCACGATCGACGCGAAGGCCAGCGAGATGATCCCGAGGTCCGAGCCGCTGAACGTCGAGCCGTTGGCCTCGTTGACCAGGAGCAGGGCCGGGACCGAGCCGACGCCCACGAAGACCAGGAACGCGGTGCCGAGGAACTCTGAGGCGAGCTTCTGCCACCTCGTGTTTTCATCCATGCCAGTTACCTTCCGTGTGATGCGAAGCACATTCGACAATGTCGAATAATGATCAGATAGTGCGGCGCAGGTCAAGAGGTTCGCGAAAATCGTCGCGCTCGGTCTATCCTCAGGGTCCGTCGGGCCGGCGCTCGTGACAGGGACCGTGAGCAGGAGAGGGGACTCGGGTGATCCAGGCGATCGACCGCGCCGCCCGCGTGCTGGCGGCGCTGCAGGGCTCGCGGCACCTCGGCATCACCGAGCTCGGCGCGATCCTCGAGCTGCCGCCGTCGACCGTGCACGGCATCGTGGCGTCGCTGCGCGACCACGGGCTGGTGGTCAAGGAGCCGCACGGCCAGCGCTACATGCTCGGACCGACCCTGCTCCAGCTGTCCAACGTCTACCTCGACACCCTCGACGTCCGCGCCCGCGCGATGCGGTGGACCGGAGACCTCAGCGAGCGCACGGGCCTGGCCGTCCGGCTGGGCGTCGAGTTCTTCGACCAGGTCATCGTCATCCACCACGAGCCGCGCCCCGACGGCACCCGGCAGATGCCCGAGACGGGCGTGACGATCCCCGCCCACGCGTCCGCCCTCGGGAAGGTGCTGCTCGCCTACCGACCGTCGTTTCTCCAGTCCCTGCTGGGGAAAGTACCCCTGCGCAGCCTGACCGGCGAGACGATCGTCGATCCCGTCGAGCTCGAGAAGGCCCTGGTCGAGGTGGTCGAGAAGGGGTACGCCGTCGAGGACGAGGAAGCCGTCCTGGGCGAGGCCTCGATCGCCGTCCCGGTGGCCGACCGCGACTCCGAGGCGATCGCCGCGATCGCCGTCGTGCTGCCCGCCAGCCAGCAGCCCGTCGCCGACTCGGTGCTCACCCTGCTGCGCGAGGCCGCACGCAACGTCTCGCGCGAGCTCGGGTCGCCGACGTGGCCGCCGGTGGTGTCGGAGCTCGACGACTGACGGCTAGATGCCCTCGGCCAGCGACCGCGAACGGTCGCGCGCGGCCTCCATCGCCGCGAGGAACGCGGCGCGCACCTTGTGGGTCTCGAGCTCGCGCAGCGCGGCCGCGGTGGTGCCGCCGGGCGAGGTGACCTGCTCGCGCAGCACGACGGGGTGGGTCCCGGTCTCGCGCAGCATCTTGGCCGAGCCGACGAGGGTCTGGACGACGAGGTCGGTGGCGGTCGCTCGCGGCAGCCCGAGGTGCACGCCGGCCTCGATCATCGACTCCACGACGAAGAAGATGTACGCCGGACCGGAGCCGCTGATGGCCGTCACCGCGTCCATCTGGCGCTCGGGCACGCGCAGCACGCGGCCGGTCGAGCCCATCAGCTCCTCGGCCTCGGCGAGGTGGTGGTCGTCGCAGTGCGAACCGGGCGAGATCGCCGCCATGCCCTCGTCGACGAGCGCCGGGGTGTTGGGCATGACGCGGACGACCGCGACGCCCTCGGGCACGCGGGCCTCGATGAACGCGGTCGTGATGCCGGCCGCCAGCGACACGACGAGCTGACCGGAGCGGAGCTCGGGGGCGATCTCGTCGAGGAGGTCGCCCATGTCCTGCGGCTTGACCACGAGGGCGAGGGTGTCGGCCTTGCGGGCCGCCTCGAGGTTCGAGACGACCAGGACGCCGTACCGCTCCTCGAGCTCGCGCGCACGCTCGGGCCGCTTCTCGCCGACGAGCAGGTCGTCGACGCGGCGACCGGCGCGGACCAGACCTGAGAGCAGGGTCTCGCCCATCACGCCGGCGCCGAGGATGGCGGTCTGGGGCATCGACTCTTTGCCCTTCTGTTTGGAGCGCTACTTCTTGGAGATCGAGGGACTTCACAAAGAATGACAGGTTCTGCGGTCGCTCCGCGAGACGTCTCATCAGGTACCCGTACCACTCCTGGCCGTAGGGCACGTACACGCGCATGGTCTCCCCCGACTTCGCCAGGCGTCGCTGCTCCTCGGGCCGGATGCCGTACAGCATCTGGAACTCGTAGGAGCCCTGCGCACGCCCGTAACGACTCGCCAGCGAGGACGCGATCTCGACGATGCGCGGGTCGTGGCTGGCGATCATCGGGTAGCCCTGGCCGGCGAGCAGGATCTTGAGGCAGCGGATGTAGGAGCGGTCGACGTCGAGCCGGCTCTGGTAGGCGACCTCGTCGGGCTCGTTGTAGGCGCCCTTGCACAGCCGCACGCGCGACCCCTCGTACGCCAGCGCCCGGCAGTCCGCCTCGGTGCGGTGCAGGTAGGCCTGGAGCACCGCGCCGGTCTCGGGGAAGTCCTTGCGCAGCTCGCGCAGGATGCTCAGCGTCGAGTCGGTGGTGGTGTGGTCCTCCATGTCGAGGGTGACCGTGGTGCCGGCGTTGCGGGCGGCCCGGCAGATGCTGCGCGCGTGCTCGAGGGCCGTCTTGTGGCCGACGTCGGGGAGGGCCTGCCCGATCGCGGAGAGCTTGACCGACACCTCGGCGTTGCGGCTCAGGCCGTGAGAGGAGAGCGACTTGAGGAGGTCGACGTACGCCGCCACGGTGGCGTCGGCCTGCTCCACGTCGAGGGTGTCCTCGCCGAGGAAGTCGAGGGTCGCCTTGAGCCCGTCGTCGACCAGGCCACGCGTCGCCTCGACCGCCGAGTCCGTCGACTCACCCGGCACGTAGCTCTTCACGATCCCGGCCGAGACCGGCATCGTGCTGACGAGCTGCTTGACCATGCCGCTCCGGGACAGGAGCAGGAGAGGTTCGCGGAGCAGAGCCATGCCGTCAGGCTAATCCCTGGCGCTACGGCGTACGACGACGCAGGGTCGCCGCGCCCAGGCCCAGGGCCGCGAGGGCGAAGGCCGTCACGATCGCGACGTCCCGCCAGACATCACCCGTCGCGCTGGTGGTGGAGAGGGTCTTCATCGCGTCGGTGGCGTAGGACAACGGCAGCACGTTGCTGATCGCCTCCAGC
Source organism: uncultured Actinomycetota bacterium (assembly GCA_963839565.1). Taxonomy (GTDB): domain Bacteria; phylum Actinomycetota; class Actinomycetes; order Propionibacteriales; family Nocardioidaceae; genus Nocardioides. The sequence continues at coordinate 75,331 of CAWIVR010000008.1, forward strand.
ACCGGGGGCAGCTGCTCGCGGGGGATGAACAGCCCGCACAGCAGGATCTGCGGCACGACGAAGGCCGGCATGAACTGCACCGCCTGGAACTCCGTCGTCGCGAAGGCGCTCACGAACAGGCCGAGCGCCGACCCGAGGACGGCATCCGCGATCGCCACGACGGTCAGCAGCCAGACCGGGCCCTGCACGTCGAGCCCGAGCAGCCCCACCGACAGCGCGACGGCGAGCGCGGACTGGATCGCGGCGACCACGCCGAAGGCGATGGCGTAGCCCAGCAGGAAGTCGAGCTTGCCCATCGGCATCGCCAGCAGCCGTTCGAGCGTGCCGGACGACCGCTCACGCAGGGTGGTCACGCTCGTCACCAGGAACATGATGATGAACGGGAACAGTGCCAGCAGGCCCGGACCGAGCTGGTCGAAGAACTGCACCGGCGAGTCGACGAACATCCACCAGAGCAGGGTCATCAGCAGGCACGGCAGCACGAGCAGCATCGCGGCGGTGCGGTGGTCGCGACGGATCTGCGTCAGCACGCGCGTCGCGACGGCGAAGGTGATGCGGGGGTTCATGCCGCGTCTCCCGTCTCTTCCACCAGCGAGAGGAAGGCGCTCTCGATGTCGTCGGTCCGGGTCTTCTCGCGGATCCCGTCGGGGGTGTCGTCGGCGATGATCACGCCCTCGCGCATCAGCATCAGCCGGTCGCAGCGGTCGGCCTCGTCCATCACGTGGCTGCTCACGAAGACGGCTGCGCCTCGGTCCGCGATCTCGTGGAACAGCTTCCAGAGGTCGCGCCTCAGCACCGGGTCGAGGCCGACGGTCGGCTCGTCGAGGACGAGCAGGTCGGGGCTCCCGAGCAATGCGACTGCCAGGCTGGCCCGGCTGCGCTGGCCGCCGCTCAGCCGGCCGACCACCTGGTCGGCGTGGTTGCCCAGGTCGACGGCCTCGACCGCCTCGTCGACCTGGTCGCCGCTGACGCCGAGCACCTTGGCGAAGAACGTGAGGTTCTCGGCGACGGTCAGGTCGTCGTACACGCTGGCCGCCTGGGTGACGTACCCGATCCGGCTGCGCAACGCCGAGGTCCCGGCCTCCTCGCCGAACGCCCGGACCGATCCCGACGTCAGCTGCTGGACGCCCACCAGGGCCCGCATCAACGTGGACTTGCCGCACCCGCTGGGGCCGAGCAGCCCCGTGACGCTGCCCTCCTCGATGGTGAAGCCGATGCCCTTCAGCACCTCGCGCCCGCCTCGGTGGACGACGAGGTCCTTGACCTCGACCGAGTTTTTCATCATGTGATGAATTATGCGCAGGCTGGCTGCTTCGGTCAAGTCGTCCACAGGACTGGGGTCCACCGTTTCCGCGATCGAGATTTCGGGCTAGCGTCCGGGTGACGGTTGCCTGGATCTCGGGAGGTCCTCGTCGTGAAGCGCTTCCTCGCGGCTCTCACGTGCTGCGGCCTGCTCGCGCTGTCCTCGTGCAGCGACGACTCCTCGTCGTCCGCCGACCCCCCGAGCCCCACGCCGACCTCGACGTCGTCGGAACCGTCGCCGACGCAGGAGGCGGAGACGCCGGAGGAGTTCGTCCGGCGGTGGGTCGAGGCTGACACGCGAGATGCAGAACACCGGGGAAACGGAGGAGTACCGCGCGATCTCGCGTGGATGCCGTCCATGCATGGCGAGTCGCCGACCAAGTGGAGGGGATACTACGACGCCGGGGGCTACGTGAAGACGGACGGTTGGTCGATCAAGTCCGTGAAGGTCTCGAAACCGGGCGCCAAGGGACGCGTGACGGTGACGATTGACAGTCGAGTCGGCGCCCACTGAGTACGTGGAAGCCGCCGAGGGCGGATGCGTCAAACACCTGGAGGGTGGCCGGTCAGCGACATTGATGACCATCGAGCCGCATGGCGACGAGTTGGGTGCTCACGAATCTCGAGCAGCTGGCGCAATGAATGCTGACACGCCTGGCTACTCGTTCTCGGCGTGTTGGTCGGTTTCCTCTGCCTGGCCAACCATGGCCGTTGCCGACGACGTGCCCAGCTGCTCCAACGACGTCGATCTCTACGCGGCGCATCATGTTCTGCCACTACAGCGGCGACCAGTTCCACGTCCTGGTGACCGACCACGCGGACGGCGTCAGCTACTCGGTCAAGCCCATGTGCGTGGAGACGCAGGACGTGGCGGATGCGTGCGTCAACCAGCAGACGTGCGAGGAGCCGCCGAACACCTGGAAGTTCATGGTGTTCCAGACCAGTCCCGGCTCACCCAACGTCCCGTGGGGAACCGTGTGCCTCGACACGGACACCGCCAACGAGTTCGACGTCATCACGCCCGGCAAGGTGTTCAAGGAGATGCAGAAGCTCGCGTGGCCCGAGGCGGAGCTGGTGATCCAGCCGCCCGACGGACGCACGCTGGTGAACCTGGAGACCAACTTCCTCACCACGACCACCGAGCCGACGACCCAGTCCATCCGGCTGCTCGGGCACGGCGTGGAGATCGAGGCGACTCCGGTGAGCTACCTCTGGCACTTCGGCGACGGCGCGAGCCAGGAGGGGTCGGACCCGGGAGCGGAGTACCCCGACCTGCGGATCACCCACGTCTACGCCAAGGCCGGGGTGACGGTGAGCCCGAGCGTGGACGTCACGTACCAGGGCCGCTACCGCGTCGACGGCGGCGACTGGGTGCCGATCCCCGACACCCTGACGGTCGCCGGGACCCCGGTCGACCTCCAGGTCCTCTCGGCGACCCCGCACCTCGTCGGATGACAGCATTGAGTGGACGTTCTCCGGCGTCTGGTGCCGGAGAACGTCCACTCAAGGCAGGTCGCCGGTCAGGTACCGCTGGATCGTCGGCGCGTACGTCGCGATGACGCGGTCGCGGGGCATGGAGGCGAGGGGTTCGACGACCAGCACGTACCTCATCAGGATCAGCCCGATCACCTGCGAGGCGACCAGGGGCATCCGCTCGGCGGGGCGGTCGATGCCGAGGGCGACGCCGATGGGTTCGATGACGACGGGGAGGACTCCCTCGGAGAGCAGCCGGTTGGCGGCGGGGTCCATGATCCCGCGGGCGACGGCCAGCAACGACGGCCGGATGTCGGGGTCGTCCCAGACCGTGAGGAACACGTCGAGGAACCGCTCGGCGGCCTGCTCCACCGGGCCTGCGACGGCCGGCCCGATCAGCTTGCGCGGGTCGACGGGCAGCTCGAGGGCGGCGAGGAAGAGCTCGTCCTTGGTGCCGAAGTAGTGGTGCACCAGGGCCGCGTCGACGCCGGCGGAGGCGGCGACCGCGCGGATCGTCGTACCGGCGAAGCCGTGCTTCGCGAACGACGACCGGGCCGCCGCGAGGATCGCGGACCGGGTGTCGGGCGAACCGCGCCGCCGACCTCGTGGAGGTCCCGAGGACGCCCGCTCAGCCATGCGACGACGGGACGACGAAGTGCTCGCGGGTGAACTCCAGGGACTCGACGAGGTCGCGCTCGCGCTCCTCGCGCGTGGAGCACTTGCGGGTGTTGATCTCCAGCACGATGTGGCCGTCGAAGCCGGTGACCGCCAGGTGCCGCAGGAAGGCGCCGGCCTCCATCACGCCGCGGCCGGGCACGAGGTGCTCGTCCTTGGCCGAGCCGGAGCCGTCGGTGAGGTGCACGTGGCGCAGCCGCGAGCCCATCCGCTCGGCCATCGACACCACGTCGGACCGTGCGATCGCCGCGTGCGAGAGGTCGATCGTCTGGTTCGCGTACGACTCCTCCGACGGGTCCCAGCCGGGCACGTACATCTCGACCCCGCGGTCGGCACCGCGCTTGGAGGACGCCCGCCAGGGGTACATGTTCTCGACGGCGAAGGCCATCCCCGTCTCCTTCTCGAGCTGGGCGATGCCCTCGACGAAGCCGGCGGCGTACTCGCGCTGCCACCGGAACGGCGGGTGCACGACGACCACCTCGGCGCCGACGGCCTCGGCCATCTCCGCCGACCGCTGGAGCTTGCCCCAGGGCTCGGTGCCCCAGACCCGCTGGGTGAACAGCAGGCACGGTGAGTGGATGGCCACGATGGGCAGCTCGTGGTGGTCGGACAGCTGCTTGACCGCGGAGACCTGCTGGCTCAGCGCGTCGATGCCGACCATCACCTCCATGGCGTCGTAGCCGACCTTGGCGGCGTACGCGAAGGCGTGCGCGGTCGACTCGGGGTAGACCGAGGCGGTCGAGAGGGCGACGGAGGTCGGCACGTCAGACATCGCTGCCGGGCGACCCGCCGGTGACGGCGCTCTCGACCAGGCCGATCTTGTCGATGCGCTCGAGGATGACGCCCTCGCGCAGCGCCCACGGGCAGATCTCGAGCTCCTCCAGCCCGAAGATGTCCATGCACGCCTCGGCGACGAGCGCGCCCGGCACGACCTGGTGCGCGCGCGACAGGGAGACACCCGGCAGCACGCTGAGCTCGTCGCCGGTCATCGAGACGAGCAGCGGGATCCAGTACGCCAGGTCCTTCATGGGCAGCGTCCGCGGGACCAGGGCGCCTTCACCCGCCGGCGCGGCTCCGCAGATCCGCGCCAGCGACCGGAACGTCTTGGACGTCGCCGCCGCCTTGTCGGGACGTCCCGCCCGCAGCAGCTGACCGGCGTCGCGGGCGATCTCGGCGCGGATCTTGCGGCGCAGCTGCTTGAGGTCGGCCTCGTCGGGACGGCCCTTGGCGAAGTACTCCCGCGCCAGCCGCGCCGCTCCCAGCGGCACGGACCACGCGACGTCCGGCGACTCGTCGGAGCCGCCCGCGATCTCGAGCGAGCCGCCGCCGATGTCGAAGACCGACAGCCGCCCGGCCGACCAGCCGAACCAGCGCCGTACGGCGAGGAACGTCAGGCGCGCCTCGTCCTCACCGGACAGCACGTCGATGCGGACGCCGGTCAGCTCGTGCACGTGGTCGAGCACGTACTGGCTGTTGCCGGCGTCGCGCACGGCCGAGGTGGCGAAGCCGACGACCTCCTCGCAGCCCTTGTCCTCGGCCACGACCACGGACGAGGCGACGAAGTCGGTGAGCGCGTCGCGCCCCTTCTCGGTGACGTCGCCCGCGTCGTCGAGGTGCTCGGCCAGGCGGAGCGGCTCCTTGTGCGAGTACGCCGGGAGCGGTGCGGCGCCGTCGTGGGCGTCGAACACCAACAGGTGGCCCGTGTTGGAGCCGATGTCGAGGACGCCCAGCCGCATGGCCCAACGGTATAGCCCGTCGTGGCACCCTCGTACGCTTGCGGCGTGCCCCCCGAGGTCGACCTGGTGTTTCCGCGTGCGTTCGTCGAGTTCGTCGACCCCGGCGACCCCGACCAGGTCTTCAAGTGCGACCTGACCTGGCTGACGTCCAACTACATGTGCATCTTCGGCCAGGGCTGCCAGGGCATCTACGCCGAGTCGCCCGACACCGGCTGCTGCACGTTGGGCGCCCACTTCGCCGACAAGGGCGACGAGGAGCGGGTCGCGACGTACGTCGCCCAGCTCACGCCCGACCTGTGGCAGCTGCGTCCGGACCGCAAGAAGGTCCGCCGCAAGGACTGGGTCGAGACCGACGAGCACGGCGACCGCAAGACCCCGGTGGTCGAGGTCGACGGCCAGTCGGCGTGCATCTTCCACAACCGCACCGACTTCGCGCTCGGCGCCGGCTGCGCCCTGCACGCACTGGCGTTGCAGCAGGGCAGGCACCCGCTCGAGACCAAGCCGGACGTGTGCTGGCAGCTGCCGATCCGCCGTACCTTCCGCACCATCGAGCGGCAGGACGACACGTCGTACACGGAGGTCACGATCGGCGAGTACGACCGCCGGGGCTGGGGTCCGGGCGGCCACGACCTCGACTGGTACTGCTCCGGCAACACCGAGGCGCACGTCGCCCTCGAGCCGGTGTACGTCACCAACGCGCCGGAGCTGACCGAGCTGATGGGCGAGGCCGGGTACGCCGAGCTGGCGCGTCACTGCGAGGCGCACCTGCGCTCGCGGTCGGCGCTCGCGCTGCACCCCGCTGACCCGCGTTGACGTCCCGTTGACCAGTCGTTGAGCGGGTTACGCGATGTCTCGACGTCAAGAGAAGGCGACCCCCGTGCACGGCTTCCCTGAGAGGGAGTTGAGAATGTCCGGCATGCGCTTGGACCATCTCTCCTACGCCGCCGGACCTGACGGCCTCGCCGGAACCGCCCAGCGCATCGGGGGACTGCTCGGGAAATCGTTCGCCGATGGGGGCATGCATCCACGGTTCGGGACTCGCAACATGATCCTGCCGCTGGCCGACCACACCTATCTCGAGGTCGTCGAGGTGCTCGACCACCCGGCGTCCGACAAGGCGCCGTTCGGCCAGGCGGTACGGGCGCGTTCGGCGCTCGGCGGCGGCTGGCTGGGCTGGGTCGTGGCCGTCGACGACATCGAGACCGTCGAGCGGCGGCTGGGTCGTGAGTCGGCGCCCGGCAACCGCTACCTGCCCGACGGCACGGAGCTGACCTGGAAGCAGATCGGCGTCAACGGCCTGATCTCCGACCCGCAGCTGCCGTTCTTCATCGAGTGGTCGATCCCGGAGTCCCTGCACCCGAGCACGGGCGCCCAGGGCGACGTGTCGCTGGCCTGCCTCGAGATCGCCGGCGACCCGCAGCGGGTCAGCGAGTGGCTCGGCGAGACCGTCGAGGCCCCGCTGGAGGACGTCAAGGTCGACTGGGTCGCGCCGCACGGCACGCCCGGGATCCTGGCGGCGCAGTTCCAGACGGCCAACGGCCTGGTCCGGATCTGAGCGACCCCCGGCTCCCCCGTGGGGCCATCCCCAGCCCGAACATCTGGGAGCACACCGCGACCTACGAGGTCGAGAACCGCGCCTTCGACCCGGACGACCTGGTCTTCTCGGCGATGCAGGCGCGTACGTCGTGGGCCGGCCGCACGGTCCTCGACCTGGGCTGCGGCACCGGGTTCCACCTGCCTCGCTTCGCGGCGACCGCCGCGTCGGTGATCGGCGTCGAGCCGCACCCGGACCTGGTCGCGCTGGCCCGGCGCCGTACGCGATCCCTGGCCCACGTCTCCGTGCTCGCCGGGACCGCCCAGGCGATCCCCCTGCCCGACGCGTCCGTCGACGTCGTGCACGTGCGCTGGGCGTACTTCTTCGGCCCGGGCTCCGAGCCCGGCCTGCGCGAGCTGGCGCGCGTCGTACGCCGCGGCGGTACGGCCCTCGTGATCGACAACGACGGCACGCGGTCGACGTTCGGGCGGTGGTTCCGCCTCGGGTACCCGAAGATCGACCCCGTCGCCGTGGAGATGTTCTGGGCCCGGCACGGCTGGACCGCGACGCCGGTGCTGACGCGCTGGTCGTTCGGCACCGAGGCGGACCTCGAGGCCGTGGTCCGCATCGAGTTCGACCGCGACACCGCCGAGAAGATCCTGGCCGAGCACCGGTCGTCCGGTGGCGGGACCGAGGTCGAGTACGCCGTGAACGTCTGGTCGCGCGACTTCTGATCAGCCGGGTCGTCCGCGAGACCGCCCGACGCCGGTACCGGGACGTCGACCGCGTCAGCCGGTCTCCGGACGCGAGCGTCGGCGTGAGAGCACGCCGGGCGAGATGACGGGGGGTGGCTGAGGAGGCCCTCGAGGGCGCGGACGATCTCGACGGCGACCTCCTCGAGCGGCTGGCGTACGGAGGTGAGGCCGGGCTGGATGACCTGGGAGACCTGGGAGTCGTCGAAGCCGACCACCGAGATGTCGTGGCCGGGGGTGAGGCCACGGTCGCGCAGGGTGTGCAGGACGCCCATGGCGAGGGTGTCGGAGGCGCACACGAAGGCCGACGGCGACGCCTCGTCGAGCAGGACGGCAGCGGCCTCCCGGCCGGACGACACGGTGTCCTCGGTACGTGACGCCAGGCCGGTGGTCGAGAGGTGGCGGCCGTGCATGGCGCGGGTCCAGCCCGAACGACGGTCCTCGCCGATGCGGGAGTCCTTGCGCCAGCCGATCCAGGCGATCCGCTCGTGGCCGCGGTCGAGCAGGTGGGTGGTGGCCAGGTCGACCCCGGCCGCACCGTCGACGTCGACCCAGGGGTGGTCGGCGGACTCGTCGTCCCACGGCCGGCCGAACGCCACGAACGGCGCCCGGCGCTGCCGCAGCCAGACGGCCTGCGGGTTGCCGAGGTAGGTGTCGGTGACGATGAACGCGTCGACGGCCGTGGACCGCAACAGGTCGTCGTACCCGCTCAGGTCGTCCTCTTCCTCGCCGACCGCGAACAGCAGGATGTGGTAGCCCGCGCCGCCCGGCGGTCTCCACGAGCGAGTGCACGAACCGGTCCATCGCGGCGTTCGCCGTGCCCTCCTGGGCCGGGCTGAACTTGAGGCCGATCAGGTGCGAGGAGCGGGTCCGCAGGTTACGAGCCGCCCGGTTGGGCGAGTAGCCGAGCTCCTCGATCGCCTCCTGCACGCGGGTCAGGGTGTCCGCGCGCAACAGGTCGGGGTTGTTGATGGCGTTCGAGACGGTCTGCCGCGAGACGCCCGCGCGCTCGGCGACGTCGGCGAGCGTCGGCGGCGCGACGGGATAACGGATCGTCATCGGCCCACCTCCCCGCTGTCGACCAGGCTTGATCGTTCCAAGCCCGGCCGAGGCCAGCATAAGTGAGCCGTACGGCGCCGCACCCACCGCCGTCGTCCACAGGCCCCCGCGAGGCGGCCCCGAGATGTCGGCGGCCTCGCCTAGCGTGACCGTCATGTCGAAGTCTCCCCGTGCCGCCCACCGTTGCACCGAGTGCGGCTGGGAGACCAGCAAGTGGGTCGGCCGCTGCGGCGAGTGCCAGGCCTGGGGCTCGGTCGTCGAGGCGGCGACGCCGGTCCTGCGGGCGACCGCCACCGCCGTGACGACACCCGCGGTGCCGATCGGCCAGGTCGACGTCAGCGACTCCACGTTCCGCTCCAGCGGGGTGCCCGAGCTCGACCGCGTGCTGGGCGGCGGCCTCGTGCCCGGCGCCGCGATCCTGCTCGCCGGCGAGCCCGGCGTCGGCAAGAGCACCCTGCTCCTCGAGGTCGCCTCGCAGACGGCCCGCGTCCACCGGCGCACGCTCTACATCACCGGCGAGGAGTCCGCGTCCCAGGTGCGGCTGCGCGCCGACCGCACCGGTGGGGTGCACGACGAGCTGTTCCTCGCGGCCGAGACCGACCTCGGCGCGGTGCTCAGCCACATCGAGGCGGTCCGGCCGTCGCTGCTGGTGGTCGACTCGATCCAGACGATCTCGGCGCCCGGCCTCGACGCCACCCCGGGCGGGGTCAGCCACGTCAAGGAGGTCGCGGCCGCGCTGATCCGGGTGGCCAAGACCCGCAACATCACCACCGTGATCGTCGGACACGTCACCAAGGACGGCTCGATCGCCGGCCCGCGGGTGCTCGAGCACGTCGTCGACGTGGTGCTGCACTTCGAGGGCGACCGCAACTCCCGCTTCCGCATGGTCCGCGCGATGAAGAACCGCTTCGGCCCGGTCGACGAGGTCGGCTGCTTCGACCTGTCGGCCGAGGGCATCACCGCGGTCACCGACCCGACCGGCCTCTTCGTCGAGCACCACGGTCGTCAGGTGGCCGGCACCTGCGTGGCGGTCACGATGGAGGGTCGCCGCCCGATGCTGGCCGAGATCCAGGGCCTGGTGACCCCGACGCCGGCCGAGCGCCCACGGCGTACGACGTCCGGGCTCGACGGCTCCCGGGTCGCGATGGTGCTCGCCGTCCTCCAGCAGCACTGCGGGATCCGCCTCCACACCCACGACGTCTTCGCCTCGACCGTCGGCGGTGCCCGCGTGACCGAGCCCGCCAGCGACCTGGCCGTCGCCGTCGCGCTGGCGTCGGCGACCCGAGGCGTGGCCGCGCCGATGGGCGCGGTCGCGATGGGCGAGATCGGGCTGGCCGGTGAGCTCCGGCGCGTACGCGACCTGCCGCAGCGCATCGCCGAGGCCGCGCGGCTCGGGTTCGCCGTGGCCGTCGTACCGGCCGAGCGCCGCGAGCCTGGCGTCGCCTCCGTCCCACGCGACGTCGAAGGGATGCGCGTGATCGAGGTGCCCGACGTCGCGTCGGCGCTGCGCCTGCTCGGCGTGACCCGACGGGCGGCGGAGGACTTCGACGACTGGGATTCCGGCGCGGAAGCCGTCTGACCTGCGTTGACAACGGTTCGAGGAGGCTCCTCCCCCTAGACTTCCCGCCGTGGCCGGCATCGAGCGCTCCGACGACGTCCTCCGCTTGAGGGCGACCCTGGCGTTGATCGCGCCCGGCACCCCGATGCGCGACGGTCTCGAGCGCATCCTGCGCGGCCGTACCGGTGCCCTGATCGTGCTCGGCAACGACAAGACGGTCGAGTCCATCTCCAGCGGCGGGTTCATCCTCGACGTGCCCTTCACGGCCGCGAGCCTGCGCGAGCTGGCCAAGATGGACGGCGCGCTCATCGTCGACAAGGACCTCAGCCGGATCCTGAGAGCCGCGGTCCACCTGATGCCCGACGCGCGGATCCCGTCGGAGGAGACCGGCACCCGCCACCGGACCGCCGAGCGCGTCGCCAAGCAGACCGGGCACCCGGTGATCTCGGTGTCGCAGTCGATGCAGATCATCGCGGCGTACGTCGGCGAGACGCGCCACGTGCTCGAGGACTCCGGCCAGATCCTGTCCCGCGCCAACCAGGCCCTCGCGACGCTGGAGCGGTACAAGCTCCGGCTCGACGAGGTCTCCAGCACCCTGTCGGCGCTCGAGATCGAGGACCTCGTCACCGTCCGCGACGTCGCCGTCGTCGCCCAGCGGCTCGAGATGGTGACCCGGATCGCCGCCGAGATCGAGGACTACGTGCTCGAGCTGGGCAGCGACGGCCGCCTGCTCTCCCTTCAGCTCGAGGAGCTCGTCACGGGCGTGGACGCCGAGCGCGAGCTGGTCATCCGCGACTACGTGCCGACCGGCCGCAAGGCCCGTACCCCCGAGGCGCTGCTCGCGCTGCTCGAGTCGCTCTCCCCCACCGACCTGGTCGACCCGCTGGCGGTGGCCAAGGCCCTCGGCCTCGGCGAGCACCTCGACGGTGCCGTCGCCCCGCGCGGGTACCGGCTGCTCGCCAAGGTCCCGCGCCTGCCCGCGCCGGTCGTGGACCGCCTGGTCGAGCACTTCTCCACGCTCCAGAAGCTGCTCTCCGCCGGCGTCGACGACCTCCAGGCCGTCGAGGGCGTCGGCGAGCTCCGCGCCCGCTCGGTCCGCGAGGGCCTGTCCCGCCTCGCCGAGTCGACGATCCTCGAGCGGTACGTCTGACCGGTCAGGCCCTTCTGGCACTTGTCAGGGGTTGCAACGCCTGACATCTGCTGGATACCCGGATCTCCGGGTACTCATCCAACCCCTCAGGGACTCTTCGGCTTCTTCGGCTTCTTGGTGGGCTCGGGGTCGGGGATGACGGTGGTGGTGACGGTGGCGGGCTGAGGGGCGGCGAGCTCGAACTGCTCGTCGGCGGGCTCGCCACCGAAGGCGGCGACGCGGACGTGGTACCAGCCGGGCAGCGCCCACTCGGTCCGGTTCGAGCACGTGGCGTCGGCGCGGCGGCCGTTCCAGGTGACGAAGACGTACGTCGCCAGGTCCTTGCGGGCGACCACGTTGGTCGTCGGGATCTTGGCGGGGCACTGCACGCTCGACCAGATCGGGTCGGCGCCCGAGGTGATGCTCATGGTGATCGTCTTGGCGGACACGTCGAAGGTGCACGCGGGCGAGACGAGGGTGCGGAAGCTCAGCGCGAACACGACGTCGCCGCCGCCCACCGGGGTACGCGCCTCGGGCGCCACGACCACGTCGTCGGCGGCGCACGGCCCGCTGGGCTGCGCCAGCGGTGTCGCCGACGGCTTCGGCGGCTTGGACTTGCGCGGCTTCTGGGTGCCCTTGGGCAGCAGGATCGTCGGACCGCTCGAGGTCACCGACGGAGTGATCGAGGCGGCCGCCTGCACCGCGCCGGGGTTCGGCGACGCCGAGTCGGCGCCGTCGCTCGACCCGACCAGCAGCCGGCCGATCGCGAACACCATCAGGGCCGCCGTGCCGAGCACCATGACCCGCCGCACCCAGTAGACGCGCGCCGGCACCCGCCGCGGCCTGCGCATCTGCTCACGGGATTGGGCCATGCCGGAACGCTAATCAGCGCCCGCCCCCGCGCCGGGTTGCCACACCGGCCCGCCTACGATCGCCAGCGATGGATGCCCTGGTCGCGCCGCTGCTGGACTGGTACGACGCCCACGCCCGCGAGCTGCCCTGGCGCGGCGAGCAGGCCACGCCGTGGTCGGTGATGGTGTCGGAGTTCATGCTCCAGCAGACCCCGGTCGCCCGCGTCGAGCCGGTGCACCGCCAGTGGCTCGAGACCTGGCCGACCCCCGCGGACCTCGCCGCCGCGCCGAGCGGCGAGGCCGTCCGCGCGTGGGGCCGGCTCGGCTACCCGCGGCGCGCGCTGCGGCTGCACGCCGCGGCCACCGCGATCGTCGAGCGGTACGACGGCCGGGTGCCCTCGGCGTACGACGACCTGCGCGCGCTCCCCGGCGTGGGCGACTACACGGCCGCGGCGATCGCGACGTTCGGCTTCGGCCGGCGGCACGCCGTGCTCGACACCAACGTCCGCCGGGTGCTGGCCCGCCTCGTCAGCGGCGTCGAGCTCCCGCCGGTCGCCGCCACGGCCGGCGAGAAGCGCCTCGCCGAGAGCCTGCTCCCCGAGGACGAGGCCGACGCCGCCACCTGGTCGATCGCGCTGATGGAGCTGGGCGCGTTGGTGTGCACGGCGGCCCGCCCGAGGTGCGACGCGTGCCCGGTCGCCGACGCCTGCGCGTGGCGGGCGGCGGGCTACCCGGCGTACGACGGTCCGCCGCGCAAGGCGCAGACCTGGGCGGGTACGGACCGTCAGTGCCGCGGCCGCCTGCTCGCCGTGCTCCGCGACGCCGAGGGCGCGGTGCCCCAGGACGCACGCTCGACCGGGCCTGGGACGACAAACCCCAGAGAGACCGCTGCCTGGCCTCCCTGCTCACCGACGGGCTCCTCGTCCGGGTGCCCGAGGGTTACGCGCTGCCGGGATAGTCCCCTACGAAATGGTCGTCAATCGGTCCCTGGAGCAACCATTTCGTAGGGGACTATCCCGATTTCAGCGGCTGACCCGGGCCAGGATCTTGCGGACCTGGGCGGGAGGGGTGCCGTGGTGGAACGGGCGCTTGGGCTCGCGACGTACGGCGGCGAGCAGGTCGGCGAGCGAGGAGTCCGGCACGGGGGTCGGGATGTGGGCGCCGGCGCGCAGGTCGACACGCTCCAGCAGGCCGAGGTCGCGCAGGGTGTCGAAGTCGTCCTCGGTGGTGCGCTCGAAGATGCGCATGAGGTAGGGCTCGGCCGCCTCGGGGGACAGTCCCTTCGCGATCAGCGTCTGCAGGGCGATCGCGGTGGGCTCGCGGGCGGGCCGGAAGTTCGGCTTGGGGCCGGCGGCGAGGATCGAGGTCCACTTGCGGACGAAGTCCTCGCCGGAGTACGACTCGAAGTGCAGCAGCCGCAGCGCGGCCGGGTCGGTGAACGCCTCGACCTCGTTCTTCTCCGCGTCCACCACGTGGTGCAGGGTCAGCCAGAGGTCCGTGGTCGGCCGGAGACCCGACTTCCCCTCGACGTGGCCGTGGAACAGCGCACCGTTGGAGGGCCGTTCGATGACGCCCAGCGTCTTGAGGAGCGTCAGGTCGTCGGAGCCAAGCAACCGCTTGAACCAGGTCGGGTCGCCGTCCCAGGACTTGCGGGAGACGGCCTCCAACGGGGCCAGGCTCACGACCGCCCGGGAGGCGGGGACGCCGTCGAGGACCGTGCGGTCGAGCTGGACGATCTCGTCGCCGTCGACGTGGAAGACCCACGCCGCCCAGTCGACGGCCGTCAGCAGCGCCTTCACGACGTTGGCGTTGATCCGCTGGCGGGTGTTGAGCTGCTCGGGCCGCTTGTCGGTCCACCACGTGTCGTCGGTGACGACGCACGTGACGTGGGGGTGGGCGTCGAGGAAGCCCCGGACGTCCGGCGTGGCCGGGTCGTCCGGGGCGTCCAGGAACAGCACCAGGTGGTCAGCGCCGCCGGCGAGGTTGCCGTCGACGAACCGTTCGACGTTGGCGAGCGTGTCCTTGACCGTGCTCGCCGTGACGACGAGCGGGCTCGGGCTCACTCGGTGCCGGTCGACTTCTCGATGTCGGTCGGGCCGGGGGTGGCGTCGTCACCGTCGCCGCGGACCGGGTCGGCCGACACCGCCGCGTCGACCGTCTCGAGCGGAGGAAGGTCCGGCAGCACGCCGACCTTCTGGCCCTTGAAGGTGAACTTGGCCGCCGGGCCCTCGCCCTCGACGTCGACCAGCACGATCTGACCGGGGCCGACCTCGCCGTAGAGCATCTTCTCGGCGAGCACGTCCTCGATCTCGCGCTGGATCGTCCGCCGCAGCGGCCGCGCGCCGAGCACCGGGTCGAAGCCCCGCTCCGCCAGGAGGTTCTTGGCGTTCTGGGTCAGCTCGAGGTGCATGTCGCGGTCCTTGAGACGCAGCTCGAGGAAGGCGACCATGTTGTCCACCATCGCGATGATCTGCTCCTGCGTCAGCGGCGGGAAGACGATGATCTCGTCGACACGGTTGAGGAACTCCGGGCCGGAAGTGCTGCTTGAGCTCCTCCTGCACCTTGTTCTTCATCCGCTCGTAGGAGCCGGCGGTGTCGCTGCCCTGCTGGAACCCCAGGCTGACGCCCTTCGAGATGTCCCGCGTGCCGAGGTTCGTGGTCATGATGATGACGGTGTTCTTGAAGTCCACGACCCGGCCCTGCGAGTCGGTCAGGCGACCTTCCTCGAGGATCTGCAACAGGCTGTTGAAGATGTCCGGGTGGGCCTTCTCGACCTCGTCGAAGAGCACGACGGAGAACGGCTTGCGGCGCACCTTCTCGGTGAGCTGGCCGCCCTCTTCGTACCCCACGTAACCGGGAGGCGAGCCGAACAGCCGCGAGACGGTGTGCTTCTCGCTGAACTCGCTCATGTCGAGCTGGATCAGCGCGTCCTCGTCGCCGAACAGGAACTCGGCCAGCGTCTTGGACAGCCACGTCTTACCGACACCGGACGGGCCGGCGAAGATGAACGACCCGCCGGGACGCTTCGGGTCCTTGAGGCCCGCACGCGTACGACGGATGGCGCGGCTGAGCGCCTTGACGGCCTCTTCCTGGCCGATGACGCGCTTGTGGAGCTCGTCCTCCATCTTGAGCAGACGGGTGGACTCCTCCTCGCTGAGCTTCACGATCGGGATGCCCGTCGCGACCGCCAGCACCTCGGCGATCAGCTCCTCGTCGACCTCGGCGACCTCGTCCATGTCACCGGCGCGCCACTGCTTCTCGCGGTCGGCCTTCTTGAGGATCAGCTGCTTCTCCTCGTCGCGCAGACGCGCGGCGGCCTCGAAGTCCTGGCCGTCGATCGCGGCTTCCTTGCGCTGACGGACCTCGCTGATCTTGTCGTCGTACTCGCGCAGGTCGGCGGGCGCCGTCATCCGGCGGATCCGCAGCCGCGAGCCGGCCTCGTCGATCAGGTCGATCGCCTTGTCGGGCAGGAACCGGTCGGAGATGTAGCGGTCGGCCAGCGTCGCCGCCGAGACCAGGGCCTCGTCGGTGATGGTGACGCGGTGGTGCGCCTCGTAGCGGTCGCGCAGGCCCTTCAGCATCTCGATCGTGTGCGCGATGGACGGCTCGGCGACCTGGATGGGCTGGAACCGGCGCTCGAGCGCGGCGTCCTTCTCGAGGTACTTGCGGTACTCGTCGAGCGTGGTCGCGCCGATCGTCTGCAGCTCGCCGCGGGCCAGCATCGGCTTGAGGATGCTCGCCGCGTCGATCGCGCCCTCGGCCGCGCCGGCGCCGACGAGGGTGTGGATCTCGTCGATGAACAGCACGATGTCGCCGCGGGTGCGGATCTCCTTGAGCACCTTCTTGAGGCGCTCCTCGAAGTCACCGCGGTAGCGGCTGCCGGCCACCAGCGCGCCGAGGTCGAGGGTGTAGATCTGCTTGTCCTTGAGCGTCTCGGGGACGTTGCCCTTGACGATGTCCTGGGCCAGGCCCTCGACGATGGTCGTCTTGCCGACGCCCGGCTCGCCGATGAGGACGGGGTTGTTCTTCGTCCGCCGCGACAGGATCTGCATGACGCGCTCGATCTCCTGCTCGCGCCCGATCACCGGGTCGAGCTTGGACTCACGAGCGTCTTGCGTGAGGTTGCGGCCGAACTGGTCGAGCACCAGCGACGACGACGGGGCGTCGCCCCCGGAGGCCGACGACGAGGCGCCGGACGAGGCCGACTCCTTGCCCTGGAAGCCCGAGAGCAGCTGGATGACCTGCTGGCGCACGCGGTTGAGGTCGGCGCCGAGCTTCTGCAGCACCTGGGCGGCCACGCCCTCGCCCTCGCGGATCAGCCCGAGCAGGATGTGCTCGGTGCCGATGTAGGAGTGGCCGAGCTGCAGCGCCTCGCGCAGGGAGAGCTCGAGCACCTTCTTCGCGCGCGGCGTGAACGGGATGTGACCCGACGGCGCCTGCTGGCCCTGGCCGATGATCTCCTCGACCTGGGCGCGGACGGCCTCCAACGAGATGTCGAGGCTCTCGAGCGCCTTGGCGGCGACGCCTTCGCCCTCGTGGATGAGACCGAGCAGGATGTGCTCGGTGCCGATGTAGTTGTGGGAGAGCATGCGGGCCTCTTCTTGGGCCAGCACGACCACCCGGCGAGCTCGGTCTGTGAACCGCTCGAACATGCTCATCGCTCCTGAAAGTTCGTGGTCCGGCTCGCCTCACGGCTCCGCCGGGTTACAGGGTCTACAACCCCACGCACAGCGTACGCGTTCCCGCAGCAGCGCCAACGAGGTCCGCTGAGAGCGAACAAAGGGCCCCGACACGCGTCTCAGCGCGCCGGGGCCCCAGGGCTCGTGTCAGTTGGCGGCGTCGAACGCCGTCCGTACGTCGGCCGGGATGCGGCCGCGGTCGGGGACGTCGAAGCCGTTGGAACGCGCCCAGTCGCGGACCTCGCGGGCACTCGGCCCGAGGTTGGTCGCGCTGCTCGCGCTCTTGCGGCCGCGGCGAGCGCCGCCGACGGAGCGACCGGCACCGACGTACTGGGCGAGGGCGTCGCGCAGCTTGCCGGCGTTCTTGTCGTTCAGGTCGATCTCGTAGGTCTTCCCGTCGAGGCCGAACGACACCGTTTCGGTGGCGGGGCTGCCGTCGAGATCGTCTTCGAGGACGATATGGACCTTTTGCGCCATGTGCAGGGCTCCCTCAATGCGTCATGGAATGTGCAGGACTAACCCCCGTGGCGATCAACATTAGACCCCTGCCACGCAATTCGGTTAACCAATTCCATGAATGTCGCCGCATTCACGACGGGTGTATTGCGACACCCGTCAGACGTTTCGCCGGAACACCAGCTCGAGTCCGCGCATTGTCAACCAGTTGTCGGTTTCGGTGAAGCACCGGCACTCGTCCACGACCAGTGGGGCCAGGTATCCGGTGGCCACGACGGTGACGTCTCCCGGCTGCTCGGCCAATTCCGTGATCATTCGCGCGACAATTCCCTCGACCTGGCTGGCGACGCCGAAAACCATCCCCGACTGCAGTGCCTCGACGGTGTTCTTGGCGATCACCGACCGGGGTCGCGCCATTTCGACCATGCGCAGCTGCGCGCCGCGGCGGGCGAGCGCATCCAGCGATATCTCGATGCCCGGAGCGATGGCCCCGCCGATGTACTCGCCTTTCCGGCTCACCACGTCGAACGTCGTCGCGGTGCCGCCGAAGTCGACGACGATCGCGGGTCCGCCGTACCTCGTCGCGGCCGCCAGCGCGTTGATGATCCGGTCCGTCCCCACCTCGCGCGGGTTGTCGGTGAGCACCGGGATGCCGGTGCGCACCCCTGGCTCGACGACGACGCTGGGCACGTCGGCGAAGTGGGCGGCGAGCATCAACCGCCACTCCTGGAGCACGGTGGGCACGGTCGCGCAGACCGCGATCCCGTCGACCTCGTCGGCGAGGTCGCCGAGGAGGCCCCGGATCAGCACCGACCACTCGTCGGCGGTGCGGTGCGCGGCCGTGGCGACCCGCCAGTCGTGGCTCACCTCGCCGTCGTCGACGAGGCCGAGCACCGTGTGGCTGTTCCCGATGTCGGCGGCCAGCAGGCTCATCGGTGCTCCTCGAGGTCCATCCCGAGGTCGAACACGATCACCGAGTGGGTCAGCGCCCCCACGGAGATGAAGTCGACGCCGGTCAGCGCGACCTCGCGCGCCCGCTCCAGGGTCAGTCCGCCGGACGCCTCGAGGCTGGCGCGGCCGTCGGTGACCCGGACGGCCTCGGCCATCGTCGGGGAGTCCATGTTGTCGAGCAGGATGCGCTCGCAGCCCGCGTCGAGCAGGGCGCGGAGCTGGTCGAGGTCGGTCACCTCGACCTCGACGGGCAGGTCCGGGTACGCCGCGCGGACGGCCTCGTACGCCGGCACCACGCCGCCGGCCGCGATGACGTGGTTGTCCTTGACCATCGCCATGTCGCCCAGCGAGAACCGGTGGTTGACGCCGCCGCCGCACCGGACGGCGTACTTCTGGAGGGCCCGCAGCCCCGGCAGGGTCTTGCGGGTGTCGAGCACGCGCGCCCGGGTACCCGCCAGCGCGTCGACCCAGTGGGACGTCGCGGTGGCCACGCCGGAGAGGTGGCAGGCGAGGTTGAGGGCGGTGCGCTCGGCGGTGAGCAGGCCGCGGGTCGACCCCGCGACGCGCATCACCACGTCGCCCGCATCCACGCGGGTGCCGTCGGCGACGCGGTGCTCGACCTCGAGGTCGTCGCCCAGCACGACCCGGAGCGCCAGCTCGGCCACGCCCAGCCCCGCCACGACTCCCGAGCCCCGGGCGCCGAAGTCCGCGACGGCACGGGCGTCCGCGGGGATGGTGGCGGCGCTGGTGACGTCGACGCCGGTGGGCAGGTCCTCGTCGAGGGCCGCGACCACCAGGTCGTAGACGTCACGGGGCTCGAGCCCGGCGTCGGCGAGCTCGTCGACGAGCCAGGCCGGCAGCGCGTCGAACGGCGTCATGTCACGGGAACCATGGACGGGTCGGTCTGCGGCGCGGGGACGAACGCGAGGGTGATCCGGCCGTCGCTCATCCGGGCGTCGAAGTGCCCCGCGAACCGGACGTCGTCGCGCTCGGGGAAGTCGTCGCGCCAGTGCGAGCCGCGGGTCTCCTCGCGCAGCTCGGCCGCCTGGGCCATGGCGGTGCTGACGGTCAGCAGGTTCGTCAGCTCCCAGGCCGCCTGGTCGACCAGGTCGGTCGACTGCTCGCTCATGGCTCCGAGGCGGGCGACGGCCCCGGCCAGCCCGGTCGCCGACCGCAGCACGCCCACCCGGTCGGTCATCAGTCCCTCGAGCGCGTCGCGGAGGTCGCCGGAGACGAGCCCGGCCGTACGGCCGGTCGGCGGCGGCCGTGCGCTGCTCCGGGAGCTCGCCGGGGAGCACGTCGGAGATGCGCCGGGAGAAGACCAGCCCCTCCAGCAGCGAGTTGGACGCCAACCGGTTGGCCCCGTGCACGCCCGAACAGGCCGCCTCGCCGGTGGCGTACAGGCCCGGGACCGACGTGCGGCCCCACAGGTCGGTGGCCACCCCGCCCGAGGCGTAGTGGCACGCGGGGGCGACCGGGATCAGCTCGGTGACCGGGTCGACGCCGTAGGAGCGGCAGGTCACCAGGATCGTGGGGAACCGGCGCTCCCAGAACGCCTCGCCGAGGTGGGTGGCGTCGAGCCACATGTGCGGGTGGCCGGTCTCGTGCATGCGGCGGGTGATCGCCTTGGCCACCACGTCGCGCGGCGCGAGGTCGGCGAGCTCGTGGACGCCCTGCATGAACCGGTTGCCCTCGAAGTCGACGAGGTACGCGCCCTCACCCCGGACCGCCTCGGAGATCAGCGGCTGCTGGCCGCGGGAGTCGGGCCCGAGGTACATCACGGTCGGGTGGAACTGCACGAACTCCAGGTCGCGCACCGTGGCGCCGGCGCGCAACGCGATCGCCGTACCGTCCCCGGTCGCGACCGCCGGGTTGGTGGTCTGCGAGAACACCTGGCCGAGCCCGCCGCTGGCCAGCACCACAGCGCGGCAGTGGACCGCGCCGACGCCGTCGATCTGGCCCTCCCCCATCACGTGGAGCGTGAGGCCCGCGACCGCGCCCTCGTCGTCGAGCAGCAGGTCGACGGCCAGCGCGTGCTCGATCACCTCGATCTCCGGCGCGGCCTGGATGGCGGCGATCAGGGCGCGCTGGATCTCGGCGCCGGTGGCGTCGCCGCCGGCGTGCGCGATGCGGTCGCGGTGGTGGCCGCCCTCGCGGGTCAGGCTGAGGTCGCCGGCGGAGTCGTGGTCGAAGTTCGTGCCGAGCTCGATCAGCTCGCGGACCGCGGCCGGGCCGTCGGTGACCAGGACGCGGACGGCCTCCTCGTCGCAGGCGCCCGCGCCGGCGACCAGGGTGTCGCGCTCGTGCTGGTCCGGGGTGTCACCGGGACCGAGCGCCGCGGCGATGCCGCCCTGCGCCCACTGGGTGGAGCCGGCGTTGAGGACGTCCTTGGTGACGACGAGGACCCGGCCCACCTTGTCCTTGAGCCGCAGCGCCGCGGTGAGGCCGGCGATGCCGGAGCCGACCACCACGACGTCGCACGTGGTGCTCCAACCGGGTGCGGGAGCGAGCAGGCGCTCCGGCAGAGGCGCGCTCGTCATCCCGCTGGACATGTCGCGAGACTAGTGGCGCTCGGCCGCGCGGCCGTCGCCGCGGGTCAGCCGTGGATCGCCGAAGGTCTCGGCCGGGTCGTACCCCTTGGCCAGGATCTTGTTGTCCGCGTCGACGAACACCACTCGCGGTCGGAACTCCTTGGCCTCGGCGGTCTCCAGCTGCCCGTAGGCGATCAGGATCACCACGTCGCCCGGGTGCACGAGGCGCGCCGCGGCCCCGTTGATCCCGAGCACGCCGGAGCCGCGCTCGCCCGCGATCGTGTACGTCTCCAGCCGTGCCCCGTTGGTGACGTCGACGATGTGCACCAGCTCGCCCGGCAGGAGGTCGGCGGCGTCGAGCAGGTCCTCGTCGACGGTCACCGACCCGACGTAGTGCAGGTCCGCCTGCGTCACCGTCGCCCGGTGGATCTTGCTCTTCATCATCGTGCGGAGCATCAGGAAGCGCCTTCCTGTGGAGAGAGTCGGACTACCTCGCGGTCGACCACAGGGCCGAGCACGAGCGGCAGGTTGTCGATGAGACGGGTGCTGCCGACCCTGGCCGCGATGATGGCGCGCGCCTCGGTGCCCGGGGGCGGCTCGGCCGGGAGGTCACCCAGGGCCGGGTCGGTGATCACGAAGTAGTCGAGGTCGACCCCGGGCCAGCGGCTCAGCTCGGCGCGGGCGGCGGCCTCGGCGGCGGCCGGCCCGTCGGCGGCGGCTCCCTGGGCGGCGCGGAGCGTGCGGCTCAGCGCGAGGGCGGTACGCCGTTGCTCGTCGTCGAGGTAGCGGTTGCGGCTCGAGAGGGCCAGGCCGTCGGGCTCGCGGACGGTCTCTCCCCCGAGCACGTCGACCCCCAGGCACAGGTCCGCGCTCATCCGCCGGACCAGCGCCAGCTGCTGGTAGTCCTTCTCGCCGAACACCGTCACGTCGGGGCGCACCAGCCCGAACAGCTTGGCCACGACCGTCAGCACGCCGGCGAAGTGGCCGGGCCGCGACGCGCCCTCGAGGATCGTGGCCAGCGGGCCGGGCTCGACGGTGACCTGCGGCGTACCTCCCGGGTAGACCTCGTCGACCGACGGCGCGAAGAGCACGTCGACACCCTCGGCCTCGCAGAGCGCGAGGTCCTCGTCGAACGTGCGCGGGTAGCGGTCGAGGTCCTCCCCGGGCCCGAACTGCAGGGGGTTCACGAACAGCGACACGACCAGGGGCGCGTCGGGACCGATCTCGGCGCGGGTACGGCGCATCAGGCTGGCGTGGCCCTCGTGCATCGCGCCCATCGTGCAGACGAGGCCCACGCGGTCGCCACGGGCGCGGCGGGGCGCGAGCAGGTCGGCCAGCTCCTGGCGGGTGCTCGCGAGCACCGGGGACATGGCGTTCCTCAGATGTGTTCGCGCGGGGAGACGGGGGCGTCGACGGCCGCCAGCGAGTCGTCGAGCACCTGACGGATGCGGTTCGCGCGGATCGGCAGCACCCGGCCGTCGGTGACGACGCGGTCGAGCGTGGCGCGCGCCATGGCGACGTACGAGGGCAGCGTGTGCGGCGCGGTGGCGGCGATCTCGGCGAGGTGGCCGCGGATGGTGCCGACGTCGCCGCGGACGATCGGGCCGGTCAGGGCGGCGTCGCCCTGGGCCAGCGCGTTGTCGAGGGCGGCGTTGAGCAGCGGGCGCAGGGTGGCGGCCGGGTCCTCGGCGCCGGCGGCGCCGAGCAGCTCCATGGCCTGGGTGACCAGGGTGACGAGGTGGTTCGCGCCGTGGGCCAGACCCGCGTGGTAGAGCGTGCGCTTGTCCTCGGGGACGAACATCGGCAGCCCGCCGAGGTCGCCGACCAGCCGCTCGGCGAGCTCGCGCTCCGCCGGGCCGGTCGTGACGCCGTACACGCAGCCGCGCAGGCGGGGCAGGTCGACGTCGGTGCCGGTGAACGTCATCGCGGGGTGCATGGCGATGGCGCGGGCGCCCACCGCGATGGCCGGGGTGAGCACCGCGAGGCCGTGCCGGCCGCTGGTGTGCACGACGACCTGGCCCTTCCGGATGGCTCCGGCGCCGCTGAGCGTGGTCGCGACGTTGTCGAGCATGTCGTCGGGGACCGTCAGCAGCAGCACGTCGGCCGCGCGCGCGACGTCGGTCGGCTTGAGGAGCGGTACGCCGGGCAGCAGGGCCGCGGCCCGCTCACGCGAGGCGTCGGACTCGCCGGCGACGGCGACGATCTCGTGGCCGGCGGCGCGGAGGCCGGCGGCCAGGACGGCGCCGACACGGCCGGCACCGATCACGCCCACACGAAGGGGCTGCGTCATGTTTCCTCGAACCTCTCGTTTCAGTCCCGCCGCCACTTCCAGGAAGGAAGCCGGTCAGGTACCAGACGATTGCTCTTGGTGGTCAACACGAGGTTACGGGGCGCTCTTCCGCCCGCCTACCCGAACCGGGAGTGACGTACCCGACACTCAGCCCACTTGCAGCGGTCGCGGCGCGCGGGGCAGCCATTCCTTGGTCACGAAGTCCACGATGTGGGTGCCCTCGGGGGCGACGATGTCGTGCACCCCGGCAGGCACCACGCCGTCCTTGAGGGCGTTGAAGACCTCCCACTCGCGCCGCTTGCGCTTGTTGCGGAAGGACGTCGCGAACGACGCCGGGTCGGTCCAGTGCGCGAACTCGTCGCCGTCGAGGTACTTGAGCTCCACGCACAGGCCATGAGGCAGGCCGATCGAGCGGACGCCGACGGGCGTCGTCCGGATCTCCCACTCGAAGGCCTTGGTGAACACGAAGTCCGGGCCGATGGGGAAGCCCCACTCCTCGGCGTTGCGCAGGCCGAGGTCGAGGTAGCCGTGGCGGTCGTCGGCGAGGTACAGCCCGTGGCGCGGCACCCGGAGGATCGAGGCGACGTCGCCGACCTGCCAGCCGAAGTCGGCGATCGAGACCTCGCCCTCGGTGGTCAGCACCATGTCGCCGTCCCACTTGTAGGAGTAGCGGGTCGAGACCTGGGCGAAGCACCAGTTGTAGAAGTACGAGAGGGAGTGCACCGAGAGCTCGTGCTGAGCCAGGTGCTCGGCGCCGGCCCGCGCGACGTCGAACGGGTAGACGGTCTGGCGGAACTTGTCGGCGTGCCCCGAGCGGGCGACGGTCTCGGCCGCCACCTCGGGCGTCCCGTCCGTCGAGCCGTTGTCGACGAGCAGCACCTCGTCGCACGCGCGCAGCAGCGGCGGCAGCACCCACGGCAGCGACGGCGCCTCGTTCTTCACGCGCAGCACCGCGGTGGTCCCGGGCCGCAGCCCGCCGGGCTTCGTCCAGGGCCAGACGATGTCGTAGTCGGTGTGCCCCTCGAGGTTCGAGATCCCGGTCCCGGCGGCCGGGACGGTCACCTCTCGCGCCCGAGCGCCTTGCGCACGCCGCGACGTACGCCTGGCGGGATGATGGCGCGCAGGCCGTGCGGGATCCGGTCGGCGAGGTCGCGCGACTCCTCGGCCACCGCGGGCGCCGCGGAACGGCCACCCTTGAGCTCACGCTTCACCCGCTGCTCGGCGGCGACGACGGAGGACCGCGAGATGGCCTCGGCCTCGGCGTACAGGTCGACGTACGCCTCCCGCAGCTGGTCGAGGGTGGTGTGCGCCTCGGCGGTGTCGCCGCCCGGCTCGGCCAGCTTGTTGAGCTCGTCCCAGGTCTGCCCGGTGAGGTCGTGCAGCTTGGGCGGCAGCTGGAGGTCGGCCAGGCTCTGGGTGACCCGACGCAGGCCGGGGTCGACGAACCGGTGGCCGTCGCGGATCTGCTCGCTCTTGGCGTGCAGCACGTTCTGCAGCTCGAGCTGCTCGCCGAGCTGCATCACGACCTTGACCCAGTCGTCGAGCAGGTCGCCGTAGCGGACGAAGACGCGACCACCGTCGGCCACCGACTCACGGGTGGCGCGCTCGGTGTGCAGCAGCATGTTGAGCCAGCTGGCCGCGAGGTGCGCCGAGCCCAGCCGGTTGGCGTAGTACTTCTGCTTGCTGCCGACCACCTCGGACGGCGGCCGCAGCATGGTCGCGAACACCGGGACGGCACCGTCGCGGATCGCGGCCACCCGCCACAGACCGAGGAACCAGGACAGGCGCGGGTCCTTGACCACCAGCTCGTGGTTCACGGCGAAGTGGCCGTCGAGCCACTCGGCGGTGCGGATCCGCTCCGGCTCGCGGGTCGAGACCCGGCCGGTCTCGAACCAGGCGTCGGGGCGGGCGTCGCTGACCTGGACGCCGGCGTCCTTGAGCAGCCGGTCGTGGTGCTCGACCACCCAGGCGGGCTCGCCGAAGCCCTTGGGGTTGGACTCGTCGGGCACCACCTCGGGCTGCGGCACGTGCAGGCCCATCAGCTGCATGAGGCCCGACAGCGTGCTGGTGCCGCTGCGGCCGGCGCCGGCCACGAACAGCACCTTGCGCGGGTAGTCCTCGGGCTCGAGGTCGCCCGGCGCGCTACCGCCTCGGGTGTCAGTGGTGGGGCTGCTCACGGCTGGGAAGCCTATCCGGTGCCACTGGATAGGTTCGCTTCGTGAGGTTCGGGAAACGACCGAAGCGGGTGCCGCCGCGCGTCACGGTCGTCGTCCCGGTGTACGACGTCGAGCGCTGGCTCCCCGAGTCGCTCGACAGCGTGCTCGGCCAGAGCGGCGTCGACCTCGACGTCGTGGTCGTCGACGACGGTTCGCCCGACGGGTCGGGGGCGATCGCGGACGGGTACGCCGCGCGCGACCACCGGGTCCGCGTCGTGCACGTGCCGAACGGCGGCCTCGGCTCGGCCCGCAACATCGGCACCGAGCACGTGACCGGCGACTACCTGGGCTTCCTCGACTCCGACGACGTGCTGCCCGCCGGCGCGCTGTCCCGCCTGGCGTGGAAGCTCGACGAGACGGGGTCCGACTTCGTGACCGGTTCGGTCGCCCGCTGGGAGAGCGACGGTCTGCACGAACCTCCCTGGATGGCTCGACTGCACCGGGAGCCGTTGACCGGCATCACCGCCCGCGAGCACCCCGAGATCCTCGGCGACGTGTTCGCGTGGAACAAGCTGTTCCGGACGTCGTTCTGGCGCGCGCAGGGGCTCGAGTGGCCCGAGGGCGTGAGGTACGAGGACCAGCCGACGACCACCCGGGCCTTCCTCGCCGGCACCTTCGACGTCGTGCCCGAGGTCGTCTACCACTGGCGGATCCGCCAGGACGGCTCCTCGATCACCCAGCAACGCGCGTCGACGACCGACCTGCGCGACCGTTGGCGCACCAAGCGGATGGCCCTCGACGCCGTGCAGGAGTACGACGACCCCGCGACGTCCGCGTACTTCGTCGACCGCGTCATGGCCGGTGACCTGCACCGCTACTTCGTCGAGATCCCTGGCGCCTCCGACGAGTGGTGGCGGCTGTTGCTCGACGGCATCCACGACCTGTGGGGCGAGCGCTCGCTGGTGCACAGCGGCCTCCCACCCGTGCACCGGCTGGTCGGCTGGCTGGTCGAGCAGGACCGCCGGGCCGACGCGGAGTCGGTGGTGCGGTGGCTCGCCACCCTCGACGGACCCGCGCCGAGGGAAGGCGACCGCCTCGTCGTCCCGCCCTCCGTGCTCGACGTCTCCGGCGTCGACCCGGCTGCCCTCGCCCTGCGCGACTTCGAGCAGTGACCTGCGCTGGTTGAGGAGGGACGAAGTCCCGCTCCTCGAAACCCAACGCAACGAGCGCTCGTACCGTCACTGAGGTCTCGTGACGGGCGCTAGCGCGCCCTCCTCGAACCAGCGGTCACACGGCCATCGTCGGCGGGTCGGACTACCGTCTCCCGTGGTGATGCTCTCGGCCGACGGCATAGCCCAGTGCTACGTCGACAACGACTGGATCTGCGGTCGCTACTGGACCGACTACCGTCCCGAGCTCGTCGACGCCACGATCGAGCACCTCTGGCTCACGGTCGTCTCGGTCCTGATCGGCCTCGTCGTGGCGGTCCCCCTCGCGTTGCTCGCCCGCCGGAGCCCGAGGATCGAGTCGGGGGTGATCGGTGCCACCACGATCGTCTACACGATCCCGTCGCTGGCGCTCTTCTCCCTGCTGCTGCCGTTCACGGGGCTCTCGCCGACCACGGTGATCATCGGACTCGCGCTGTACTCGCTCACGATCCTGGTGCGCAACGTGCTGGCGGGGCTGCTGGCCGTTCCGGACGAGGTGGTCGAGTCCGCGCGCGGGGTGGGCTACTCCAACACCCGGCTGCTGACGCGCGTCGAGCTGCCCCTGGCCCTGCCGGTGATCATGGCCGGGCTGCGCGTCGCCACCGTGTCGACCGTCGCGCTCGTCACGATCGGCGCGATCGTGTCCTACGGCGGTCTCGGCAACCTGCTGCTGCAGGCGGTCGGCAACCAGTTCAAGGCGCAGATCTTCGCGGCCAGCCTGCTGGGCGTCGTCCTGGCCGTGGTCCTCGACCTCGTGCTGGTGCTCGTGCAGCGGCTCCTCACCCCGTGGACGCGCCATGCCCGGTGACGTCGTCGACTACCTCACCGACGGGGCGAACTGGTCGGGCCCGACGGGCATCGGCACGTTCCTCGTGCAGCAGCTGCTGCTGACGGTCACGGCCCTGGCGGTGGCCATCATCATCGGACTGCCGTTCGCGCTGTACGCCGGGCACCGGCGCCGTGGCGGCTTCCTCGCCATCAACGTCTCCAACGTCGGGCGGGCGGTCCCGGTGTTCGCGGTGCTCCTGGTGCTGTCGCTGGGACCGATCGGCTCCGAGCACTTCGGGCCCTACGGCCGCGCCGGCCTGGCCACCCTGATCGCGCTGATCCTGTTCGCGCTGCCGCCCCTGATCACCAACGCCTACGTCGGCGTCACCGAGGTCGACGACGACGTCATCGAGTCCGCGTACGGCATGGGGATGTCGGAGGGCAAGGTGTTCTCGACCGTCGAGCTCCCGCTCGCGATGCCCGTCATCCTGACCGGCGTCCGTCTCGCCCTGGTCCAGGTCTGGGCCACGGCCACCATCGCCGCCCTCGTCGCCGGCCCCGGGCTGGGCCGGATCATCACCCGCGGGTTCGCCAACCACCGCACGGAGGAGGTGGTGGCCGGCGCCCTGCTCGTGGCCGTCGGTGCGCTGGTCCTGGAGGGCCTGGCCGTGCTGGTCGAGCGGTACGCCGACCCCATGCGCAGGGCCCGCCGGCGGCCGGCCAAGCAGGAGCTCCCCCAGCCCGAGGCCGTCGTCTGAGCGTTTCGTAACCGAACCGTCACCGGGGAATGTCGGTGGCGCGGTCTATGTTCTTTGGCGGGTGCCGAAATTGGTGCCCATCGGACACGCGCGGGACTGGCTCTCCGCGGGACACAGAAGGTGGTGCACCCATGCGCTTCACTCGCGCGCTCGGGATGACGGCAGCAACGGCGCTTCTCCTGGCCACGGCGGCCTGCGGCGGCGACTCACTCGAGGACTCCGGCTCCAGCGACGACGGCGGCGGCAGCGCCGACAAGGGCAGCGTCGTCGTCGGAGGTCAGGACTTCACCGAGATGCAGGTCATGGCCTCCATCTACCAGCAGCTCCTCGAGAACGAGGGCTACACCGTGGAGACCAAGCTGGTCACCACGCGCGACGTCTACCTGCCCGAGCTGAGCAGCGGCAACGTGGACATCGTGCCCGACTACCTCGCCGGCATCACCGACTACCTCAACACCGAGAAGAACGGTCCCGACGCCGAGCAGGTCTCGAGCAACGACGTGGACGCCACGGTCGCGGCGCTCGAGCCGCTCGCCGAGGAGCAGGGCATCTCGATCCTGCCGCCGTCCGACGCCACGGACCAGAACGCGTTCTTCGTCTCCCAGGAGAACGCGGACGCCAACGGGCTGAAGACCCTGTCCGACCTGGCCGCACTCGGGAAGCCGATCAAGCTCGGCGCCCCGCCGGACTGCGAGGGGCGGGCCGACTGCGAGGGCGGGCTCACCGACGTCTACGGGTTCGACATCACCGAGATCGTTCCGCTCGACTTCGGCAGCTCCCAGGTCAAGGACGCCGTCGCCAAGGGCGAGGTCGACCTCGGCGAGACCGGGACGACCGACGCGTCGCTCGCGGACCTCGGCCTGGTGCTGCTCGAGGACGACAAGGGCATCCAGCCCGCGCAGAACCTCACGCCGGCGGTCAACTCCGACTTCCTGGCCGACAACCCCGACCTCGAGGACCTCTTCAACGAGCTGTCCGCCGCCCTCACCACCGAGGACCTGGCCGCGATGAACCTCAAGGTCGACCTCGAGCGCCAGAAGCCCGAGGACGTCGCCCAGCAGTTCCTCGAGGACAAGGGTCTCCTCTGAGCGTCGAGCACGCTGACACCGGGCCGGCCGGATCGTCGATGATCCGGCTGGTCGGTGTCGGCAAGACCTACGACGACGGCACGGTCGCCGTCCACGAGCTCGACCTCGACGTCGCGCCGGGCGAGCTGGTGGTGCTCGTGGGCCCGTCGGGCTGCGGCAAGTCGACGACGCTGAAGATGATCAACCGGCTGATCGAGCCGACGACCGGGCGGATCTTCATCGACGGCCAGGACGTGACGACCGTCGACCCCGTCAAGCTGCGTCGCGGGATCGGCTACGTCATCCAGCAGATCGGCCTGTTCCCGCACCAGAAGATCCTGCGCAACGTGATGACCGTGCCGCTGCTCTACGGCGAGTCGAAGGCGACCGCCCAGGAGCGGGCCCGCGAGCTGCTGGACCTCGTCGGTCTCGACCCGGCGACCTACGGCGACCGCTACCCGCACCAGCTGTCCGGCGGCCAGCGTCAACGCGTGGGCGTGGCCCGCGCGCTGGCGGCCGACCCGCCGGTGCTGCTGATGGACGAGCCCTTCGGGGCCGTCGACCCGGTGGTCCGCATCCGTCTCCAGGAGGAGTTCCTGCGGCTCCAGCACGACCTGGGCAAGACCGTCGTGCTGGTCACCCACGACATCGACGAGGCGGTCAAGATGGGCGACCGGGTGGCGGTGTTCGCGGCTGGCGGCCGGCTCGCCCAGTTCGGCACCCCCGCCCAGCTGCTCGCCCACCCCGCCGACGAGTTCGTCGAGGACTTCGTGGGCGCCACCCGCGGCCTGCGCCGGCTGACGGTCACGCCCATCGACCGCGACCACCTCGAGCCGCTCGACGGCGTCACCACCGGTGACATCGGCAGCGCCGTCGACGTCGACGCCAGCCTCGAGGAGGCCCTGGCCGCCCTGCTCCGCGACGACAAGGGCGTCGTCGGGGTCAAGGACGGCGCCCAGTTCCTCGGTGTCCTCACTCCCGCGGGGATCCACCAGCAGCTGCGCGCCTCGCTGCTCTGATCGCCCTCAGTCGCCGAGACGCATGAGCGTCTCGGTCACCTGGTCGACGTGCGCCGAGAAGGCCCGCCCCCGCGGCAACACCTCGGGCGTGGCGTGCGCGAGCTGGGCGTGTCCGAGGAACGCGGTGTAGGCCAGCAGGCCCCGGTCCCGGGCGCGTGCCGGCGACAACCCCAGCTCGGTGTAGAGGCGGGTGAGGAACGCCAGCCGGCGTTGGGTGACCCGGGCGAGCACCGGCGCGACCAGCGGATGTGACGCGCTGGCCTGGAGCGCGAGCTCGACCCGGCCGAGCGACCCCTGGGACCCGACCGGCACCGAGGCGAACGCCCCGCGCAGGAGGGTACGAAGCCGGGCCGCGGCGTCGCCCGTCTCGCCGATGGCGCCGATCACCCGGACCGTGTCGCGCTGCTCCCAGAGCTCCAGCGTCGACACGAGCAGCTCGTTCCGGTCGGCGAAGTGCCAGTAGAAGCTGCCCTTGGTGGCCCCCAGCTCCTTGGCCAGCGGCTCGACCGCGACGGCCGCGAGGCCTCCGCGAGCCAGCGCGACGAGGGCGGCTTCGCTCCAGTCCGCGGCGCTGAGCGTCCCGCGATGTCCCGTGGCCACGCCCATACGCTACCGTACGGCCGGTTCCCGTACGACGGCGACGGTCAGGCGTGCTTGGCGATCGGAGCCGACTGCCACGCGGTGAGCTCCGCGCGCACCACCGCGAGCTCGGCCGTGGCGACGTCGATCTCGGCCTCGAGCTCGGCCACCCGCAGGATGGCCTCGGCGGCCCGGGTCTCGGCGTCGTCGAGCCGCCGGGCCAGGGTCTCGCCCTCGGCCTCCGCGCGGTCGGCGCGCTTGGCCTCGGCGTTGAGCTTGCGCGAGGCGTCGGCGGCCCGTCGTTGGGCCGAGGTCAGGGCGACCTCGAGCTCCTCGATCGTGGTCAGGTGTGCGGTCATCTGCTTCTCCATGCCGGCGACGTACGTTGCGTGCTCGTCCGCACGCTCGGTCGTCAGGTCGCGGTAGGCCTGAGCCTGCTCGGCCCGGTCGCGGTTGGCGTCGCGGCGGGCCTGCATGAGCTCGGAGTGGGTGATCCGGACGGCGGCCGCACCGAGGGCGACGCCGAGGAGGGCGGCGGTCGCGAGGAGACCCCACGAACCGGCCAGGACGGCGCCGATGACAGCGACCGCCGCGAGGATGACAAGGGCGGCAGCGACCGTGATGCGGGTACTGCGCTGCCGACGACGAGCCTTGGGGGAAGACATGAGGTCAGGCTAGGTGGCGTTCTCGTCCTTTCGGACGCGACACGCACGCTCCAGGAGGAGCGCGGTGGCGACCACGCACGCCCCCGCGATGGCCGAGATGAGGGAGCGGACGGCCCGTTGCTCGGCCAGCTCGGCGGAGACGCCGAGCCAGCTGAGGGCGTAACCGAGGTAGCCGCCGGCCACCAGGACGCCGACGTAGGCGCACGCGCGGGCGAGGACCAGCCGGTTGACGGCCTGGTGGGGCAGCAGTCGCCGCCGATGGACGTGCACGACCCGCCAGGTGGCCCACGCCGTGGCGCCGAGGATGGCTGCGACGAAGAACAGGGCGAGGGGCTGGGCCCAGGTGACGACCGGGGCGGCGGTCATCTGCCGGTCGGCGTAGGCGTGGAACAGCCAGCCGCCGACCAGTCCCACCAGGCCCCAGACCGTCAGCACGCGCGGGGAGGTCGGCTGCAGCGACCCGCGTGGCTCGTCGGGCCCCTCGGGCTCCGAGGGGTCGGCCGGGGCGTCCCTCACTGGATCTGGAGCGTCGCGTCCTCGCGCAGCTTCAGCCCGCTGCGGTCGGTGTGCTCGAGCAGCTCGGCGACGGGACCGTGGTCGGGCAGCACCGCATCGGGCTCGACGTCGAGCCACGGCTGGAGCACGAAGGCGCGCTCGTGGGCGCGGGGGTGCGGCAGCCGGAGGGCGTCCTCGTCGGACCGGCGGTCGCCCACGACGATCACGTCGACGTCGAGGGTCCGCGGGGCGTTGACCTCGATGCCCTCGCCGCGTTCGCGGCCGAAGGCGTCCTCGATCGCGTGGGCCCGGTCGAGCAGCCGGCTGGCCGCCAGAGTGGTGTCGATGAGCACGACGGCGTTGAGGAAGTTCTCCGAGCCGGGCGGGCAGTCCACCGGCTCGGTCTCGTAGACCGGCGAGACGCCGGTGACCCAGACGTCCGGGGTGTCGGCCAGCGCGTTCACGGCGCCCTGGAGACTCGTCTGCCGCTCGCCCAGGTTGGCGCCCAGCGAGAGCACGGCACGCCGGATGGGACGCATCTCACCCGTGAGGGTGTCGGAGTCGATGATGTGCGGGTTCGGGGTCTCGGTCATGTGGGGGCCTCACTTCAGGGGGCTTTGGTCATGAGCTCGGTCGTTCTCGGGTGATCGTCAGCGTGACGTCTCCGAAGGTGGCCTCGATGGGGGCGTCCGGCTTGTGCACCGTGATCCGTGCCCATTCAACACGAACGTCCCTGAGGCAGACGTCCGCGAGCCGCTGGGCCAGGGTCTCGATGAGGTCGACCGGATCGGCCTCCACGGCCGCTTTCACCGCGGCCACGAGACTCCCGTAGTCGACGGTGTCGCGCAAGTCGTCACTGGCGGCCGCCGCCCGGGTGTCGAGCCCCAGCGTGAGATCCACCACGAACGGCTGCCCCTCACGCTTCTCGTGCTCGAAGACGCCGTGGTAGCCGTAGCACTCGATCCCGGTGACGGTCAGCTCGTCGGTCATGGGGTGGGCTCCGTCATGGGTGGGGTCCGGTTCCAGCGGGCGAGGGCGCGCAGCGCGTCGTGCGCGGCCCGGACGTCGTGGGTGCGCAGACCCCAGACGCCTTCCTGGGCGAGCAGGACGTGCAGCGCCGAGCTGGCGTGCTCGCGGTCCTCGACCCCGCGGGCCACCCCGTCCGGGCCGGCCAGCAGGCTCCCCAGGAACGACTTGCGGGACGCGCCGACCAGCACCGGGAACCCGAGGTCGGTGATGGGCCCGAGACCCCGGAGGAGGGCCCAGTTGTGCTCGGCGTTCTTGGCGAACCCGATCCCGGGGTCCAGCACGATCCGCTCCGGCCCGATGCCGGCGGCGAGCATCGCCTCGACCCGCTCGGCCAGCTCGTCGCGCACCGCCGCGACGACGCCGCCCGGCCCGTCGTACGACGCGTGCTGCTGCATGGTGTCGCTGTGGGCGCGCCAGTGCATCGCGACGTACGCCGCCCCGCTCGCGGCGACCACCTCGTGCATCCGCGGGTCGGCGAGGCCGCCCGAGACGTCGTTGACGATCCGGGCGCCGGCCGCGACGGCGGCCAGCGCCACCTCGCTGCGCATGGTGTCGACCGAGACGGTGGCGCCGTCACCCGCGAGGGCGGCGATGACCGGGACGACGCGGGCGAGCTCGTCGGTGACCAGCGGCCGGGTGGCGCCGGGGCGGGTCGACTCGCCGCCGACGTCGAGGATGTCGGCTCCGTCGAGCAGCAGCTCGCGACCGTGCGCGATCGCGGCCTCGGGAGTGGCCCAGCGGCCACCGTCGGAGAACGAGTCGGGCGTGACGTTGACGACGCCCATCAGCACCGGGCGGTCGGTCCTGGTGAGCTGCTCAGGAAGGCCCGCCGGCATCAGCGGCTGCTGCGGCCGGTGCTGATCAGGGCCATCGCCTCCGAACGGGTCGCGGCGTGGTGCATCTGGCCGCGGACGGCGGAGGTGATGGTGCGGGCCCCGGCCTTGCGGACGCCGCGCATCGTCATGCAGAGGTGCTCGGCCTCGATCACCACGATCACCCCGCGGGCCTCGAGGATCCGCATGAGGGCGTCGGCGACCTGCGTGGTCAGCCGCTCCTGGACCTGGGGCCGCTTGGCGTAGACGTCGACCAGCCGGGCCAGCTTGGAGAGCCCGGTGATCTTGCCGGTCTCGGCCGGGATGTAGCCCACGTGCGCAACCCCGGTGAACGGCACCAGGTGGTGCTCGCACATCGACCACAGCTCGATGTCGCGCACGAGGATCATCTCGTCGTGGCCGATGTCGAAGGTGGTGCTGAGCACGTCCTCCGGAGCCATCCGCAGGCCGGCGGTGAGCTCGGCGTACGCCCGGGCCACGCGCGCGGGGGTGTCGTGCAGCCCCTCGCGGTCGGGGTCCTCGCCGATCGCGATCAGCAGCTCGCGGACGGCGGCCTCGGCCCGGGCGTGGTCGAACTCGGGCACGTCGGCAGGCGAGCGGTCGGCGGCCGAGACCCGGTCGACGCCAGGAGTGGTCATGCGGGCCGGGTCATGCCGGGAGGTCGGAGCCGCTGTGGGGCGACTCCACGCCGGGGTCCCCGTGCACGTCGCCGCCGGCGCCGGGCGGGGTGAGCACCGGGGCGGACTGCTCCTCCGTGGGCTTGGTCCCGTTGACCTTGACCCGGTCGCGGATCTCCTGGGGGATCTCGATCGGCGGGATCGTCGACGGCACGCGGTTGGGAGACCCGGTCCAGGCCGGGCGCGGGGAGCGCCGCCGCAACGGCAGGAAGACCTCCGCGACCTCTTCCTTGTCGAGGGTCTCGCGGTCGAGCAGCGCCAGCACCAGGGCGTCGAGGACGTCGCGGTTCTCGACCAGGATGTCGAAGGCCTCCTGGTGGGCGGTGGCCAGGAACTTCTTGGTCTCCTCGTCGACGATCGCCGCGATGTCCTCGGAGTAGTTGCGGCTGTGACCCATGTCGCGGCCGAGGAACGGCTCGCTGTTGTCCTTGCCGAGCTGGATCGCGCCGAGCCTCTCGGTCATGCCGTACTGGGTGACCATGGCCCGCGCCAGCGCGGTGGCCTTCTCGATGTCGTTGCTCGCGCCGGTGGTCGGGTCGTGGAAGACCATCTCCTCGGCCGCCCGGCCGCCCATCATGTAGGCGAGCTTGTCGAGGATCTCCGACCTGGTCGTGGAGTACTTGTCCTGGTCGGGCAGCACCATCGTGTAGCCGAGGGCGCGGCCGCGCGGCAGGATCGTCACCTTGTGCACCGGGTCGGTGCCGGGCAGCGCCGCGGCGACCAGCGCGTGCCCGCCCTCGTGGTAGGCGGTGATGAGGATCTCGTGCTCGCTCATCAGGCGCGAGTGCCGCTGGGGACCGGCGATGACGCGGTCGATCGCCTCGTCGAGGTAGTCGTTGCTGATCAGCTTGCCGTTGTTGCGGGCGGTGAGCAGCGCCGCCTCGTTGAGCACGTTGGCCAGGTCGGCGCCGGTGAAGCCGGGCGTCCGTCGGGCCACCGAGATCAGGTCGATGTCGGGCGACATCGGCTTGCCGCGCGAGTGCACCCGCAGGATCTGGTGGCGTCCGTTGAGGTCGGGGGCGTCCACCTGGATCTGGCGGTCGAAGCGGCCGGGGCGCAGCAGCGCGGGGTCGAGCACGTCGGGCCGGTTGGTGGCGGCGATGAGGATGACGCCGCCGCGGACGTCGAAGCCGTCCATCTCCACCAGGAGCTGGTTCAGGGTCTGCTCGCGCTCGTCGTGACCGCCGCCCATGCCGGCGCCGCGGTGGCGGCCGACGGCGTCGATCTCGTCGATGAAGACGATCGCCGGGGCGTTCTCCTTGGCCTGCTCGAACAGGTCACGGACGCGGGAGGCGCCCACGCCGACGAACATCTCGACGAAGTCGGAGCCCGAGATCGAGTAGAACGGCACGCCCGCCTCGCCCGCGACCGCGCGGGCGAGCAGCGTCTTGCCGGTGCCGGGCGGGCCGTAGAGCAGCACGCCCTTGGGGATCTTGGCGCCCACGGCCTGGAACTTGGCGGGCTCCTGCAGGAACTCCTTGATCTCGCCGAGCTCCTCGATCGCCTCCTCACACCCCGCGACGTCGCCGAACGTCGTCTTGGGCATGTCCTTGGTGATCAGCTTGGCCTTGGAGCGGGCGAACTGCATGATGCCCTTGCCGCCGCCGCCCTGGACCTGGTTCATCAGGAAGATGAAGAGGAACACGATGAGCGCGAAGGGCAGCAGCGTGGCGAGGATCGAGCCGAGCAGGCTGGGCTGCGGGTTCTCGGAGTTGGACTTCTCGATGGTGCCGTCGGAGATCGCCTGCCTGACCTCCTCGAGGATGCCTTCCTGCTGGCCCAGGATGTAGTGGGACTGCACCTCGCTGCCGCCGTCCCGCTCGACCCCCTGGTCGAGGGTGGCCTTGATCAGCTGGTCGCCGTCGACGAACGTGATCTCCTTGACCTGCCCCGAGGTGATGTACTGCTCCATCTGGGAGGTCGGGACCTCGTCGGCCCCGTTGTTGGGCGTGAGGTACTGAAGAGCCAGGAGCACGCCCACGACGGCAAGGACGATCCACAGCCACGGACCCTTGAGCAAACGCTTCACAAGACTCTTTCCGGCACGCCCCGGGTGGGGCACTCATCTGAAGGGTCGACGGTACAGCCAGTCGACAATCACCATTCTCTCAGGGAGAACGCCTCACGGGGAGTCGAACGTTCCCAGCAACCGGAGACCGTCGTCCGGACACGATCAGCTGTAGACGTGTGGGGCGAGGGTGCCGATGTCGCGCAGGTTGCGGTACCGCTCGCGGTAGTCGAGGCCGTAGCCGACCACGAACTCGTTGGGGATGTCCCACCCGACGTACTTGACCTCGACCGGCATCTGCAGGGCCTCGGGCTTGCGGAGCAGGGTGCAGATCTCCACGCTGGCCGGCTCGCGGGAGCTCAGGTTGCTGGTCAGCCAGCTCAGGGTCAGGCCGGTGTCGATGATCTCGTCGACGATCAGCACGTGGCGCCCGGAGATGTCGGTGTCGAGGTCCTTGAGGATGCGCACGACGCCGCTGGACTTGGTGCCGGAGCCGTACGACGAGATCGCCATCCAGTCCATCTCGACGTGCCGCTCGAGGCTGCGGGCGAGGTCGGCCATGACCATCACGGCACCGCGGAGGATGCCGACGATCAGGAGGTCCTGGCCCTCGTAGTCGCGCTCGATGTCACGGGCCAGCTCGCCGAGGCGGTCCTGGATCTGCTTCTCGGTGAACAGCACGTTCACGAGGTCCTGCTCGACGTGGCTGACGTCCATATGGCGCAGCCTGCCACAGTGCCGTCGCGATTCGGCTCAGTCCCCCTCGAAGACCAGCGTCCCGTCGCGACGTACGCCGCGGACCCGGCCGGGCAGGTCGACGGCACCCTGGCCGTGCCAGTCGGTCAGCAGCGCGTCGAGGGCACGGACGTGGTCGTGGAACAGCTCGGCGTCGCGGGCGCCGGCGCGCAGGGCCGCCAGGCGCAGGACGCGGGTGCGGACGGCGGGCGCGAGCTCGAGGAGGGCGGCCACGGGAAGGGGGTCGGGCAGGACGGCGTACGCCGCGTCGGCGAGGTCGTCGAGGTGCTCGACGTCCGCTCGCAGCAGGTCGGCCGTGCGGGCCAGGTTCTGGGCGACGCCCGGACCCAGCTCGGTCTCGAGCAGGGGCAGCACGTCGCGGCGGACCCGTGACCGGGTGAAGCGCGGGTCCTCGTTGGCCGGGTCGGTCCACCAGAAGATGTCCTGGGCACGGCAGGCCTGCTCGGTCTGGGCGCGGGTCAGGTCGAGCAGGGGCCGGCGGAACACCCCGAACACCCGACGCATGCCGGCCAACGAGCGGCCGCCGCTGCCGCGGGTCAGCCCGAGCAGCACGGTCTCGGCCTGGTCGTCGAGGGTGTGACCGAGCAGCACGGTCGAGGAGCCGAACCGGTCGGCGAGCTCCTCCAGGACGGCGTACCTCGCCTGTCGGGCGGCCGCCTCGAGGC
Source organism: uncultured Actinomycetota bacterium (assembly GCA_963839565.1). Lineage (GTDB taxonomy): Bacteria > Actinomycetota > Actinomycetes > Propionibacteriales > Nocardioidaceae > Nocardioides. Next base: position 112,990 of record CAWIVR010000008.1, read on the forward strand.
CGTGCCCGTCGCCCTCGACCTTCACCCGGATCGAGGCTGTCTCATCGGCGCCGAGCGCGGCCATCTGCCCGATCACGTGGGTCGCGACCTCGGCGGACGCCTCGTGCAGGCCGTGGTCGACGGTGACGCCGACGACGGGCCAGGGCTGCTCGCGCGCCTCGAAGACGGCGGCGGCCAGCAGGGCCAGCGAGTCGGCCCCGCCCGAGCAGGCGACCAGGACGGGGGCGGAGCCGGGGTCGCCGGCGGTGAGCGCCCGCCGTACGGCCACCCGGGTGGCGGCGACGGCGGGGTCGGGCCCGGTCACGATGCGCGGAGTGTGGCGGAGTCACAGAGACGCGCGTCACCCACGCGGCGGGATCGGCGATCTCGGCCTTGGTGGGCAGGTGGGCGGGGTCCTGCCAGACGACGTTGAAGTCGGCCATCCCGACCTTGTCGACGACCCCGCGGACGAACGCGGCGCCGTCGCGGTACTGGGCCATCTTGGCGTCCAGACCGAGCGCGCGGCGCAGGAACTTGTCGAGCATCCCGACCCCCTGGCGGCGGCGGGTGAACTTCTTGCGGATGTCCTTGACCGACGGGATGACGCTGGGTCCGACGCCGTCCATCACCACGTCGGCGTGGCCCTCGAGGAGCGACATCACGCCGGTGAGGTGGTCCATGATCTCGCGCTGCTCGGGAGAGCCGAGGATGTCGAGCAGGCTCCCCTTGGACTCGCCCTTGAGCGCCTCGGAGAGGCCCTTGAGGCCGTCGTCGAGCAGCCGGGTCGGCTCGATGACGTCGGAGAGCCGGCCGATCTGCTCGTAGAGGTGGTCGCGCATCCACGGCACCGCCGTGAACTGCACGCGGTGGGTCTCCTCGTGCAGGCAGACCCAGAGCCGGAAGTCGGTGGGGTCGGCGTCGAGCTCGCGCTCGACGTGGACGATGTTGGGCGCGACGAGCAGCAACCGGCCCGAGGGGGCGTGGAACGGGTCGAACTGCCCGAGCACCTTGCCGCCGAGGAAGCCCAGCACGGCACCGATCTCGGCCCCGGTGACCCGCGACCCCAGGGCCTTGGTGAACCCGCTCGGCGGGCCCTTCTTCGCGGTGACCTTGTCGACGAAGGGGGTGAGCAACAGGTCGAAGCTCTCGGTGTTGGCGCGGATCCAGCCCGGCCGGTCGACGACGAGGAGCGGAGCAGCCACCCCTGACTCGGCGTCGGCGGCGACCAGCCCGGTGTACTCGCGGACCAGGCCGGTGGAGCGCGCGGCGTCCTCGCGGAGCTCGGCGACCACGGCGTCGGCCTCCGACCGGCTGACCTCGGGGCCGGGGCCGGCGAGCCGCGAGGCCACGCTGATCGCGAGCTCCCAGTCGACCATGTCTGCTGCCGTCATGCGCCGAACCTACCGACCGCTACCTACCGAGCAGTGGCAACCGCCGAGGGCGGCCGCGGCCGCGTCGAGGGCGCCCTCCGCGGCGAACGTCTTGAGGAACCGCACCCGGTCGGCCATCAGCACGAAGGCCACGGAGGTGCCGTCGAGGTCGGTGGCGATGCCCGCCAGGCTGCTCGTACCCCGCAGGGTGCCCGTCTTGGCCCGGACGTGCCCGCGGGCCGCGGGCGTGGTGTCGGCGAAGCGGTACTCGAGCGATCCGGTGAAGCCCGCGACCGGCAGTCCGGTGAGCACGGGACGCAGGGCCGGCTGGTCGGCCGAGGCGGCCACCCTGAGCACGCCGAGCAGGGTGTCGGGGGGCAGCACGTTGTCCCGGGACAGCCCGCTGCCGTCGTACCAGTCAGCGCCGCCCACCGGGACGTCCAGCTCGGTCAGGGCCTGTCGGACGCCCTTGACGCCTCCCTCGAACGACCCCTCGCCGAGGGTGGCCAGCCCGACCTGGTGGGCGAGCACCTCGGCCGCCTCGTTGTCGCTCACCGTCAGCATCCGCTCGACGATCTGCGACACGGGCGGACCCTCGACCTCGGCGAGCGGGGTGGCGGCGCCGGCCGCGCGGCGCCGTAGGGGCTGGCCGGTCACCCGGACGCCGGCGGCGCGCAGCTCCTGGGCGAAGTACGTCGCCGCGGTCAGCGACGGGTCCGGCACCCGTCCGCTGCCGGAGGCCGGTCGACCCTCGTCGGCCCACAGCGCGGTGATGGGGGAGACGACCCCGTCGGGGACGTAGCTCGGCTCCCAGTGCGGGTTGACCTCCGGGCCGGTGAAGAGGGTGTCGTCGTAGCCGAGCGCGGCTCTCCGGACGCCCTGGTCGGCGAGGGCGGCGGCCGTGAGGCGGGCGAGGGTGCGGAGGTCGGTGCGGTCGGGGTACGCCGGCTCGTCCTTCGCCGCCGGCTTGCTGGCGAGGTACGGGTCGCCGCCGCCGACCAGCACGACCCGCCGCTGCTCTCCCTGACCTTGGAGAACCGCCTGGGTCGTGAACCGGTGGTCCGGGCCGAGCACGTGCAGGGCGGCGATCGCGGTCAGCAGCTTGGTCGTCGAGGCCGGGCGGGCCCTGGCGCCCTGCTGGAAGACGACCTCGCCGGTTGACAGGTCGGCGACGGCCGCCACGACGTGGCGGCCGAGGTCCGGGTCGGCCAGGAGCGGCTCGAGCAGCCGCGCGACCTTGCGCGGCGCCATCTGGCCGCTGTCGTCGGCGGCGACCGCTTGCGCAACGGGGGCGGGCTGCGCCGGCAGCGGGAGGCTGACCCCGGCGGGTGGAGGTACGGCGGCCGGTTCGGTGCCCGGGTCGGGCGAGCGAGGCGTCGTACTCCCGCCGAACCAGCGGTCGCCGAGGTCGTACTCGTAGGCCGCGAAGCCGCTCGCGAGCAGAGCGAGGACGAGGACGACCGGGATCCACCGGGTCGCCCACCCCGACCGTGTCTGGGACCGTGACTGACGCATCGCGGCCATTGTGCGCGAGACTGCCCCTTGTTGACCCGGTGGGCCGCGTGCGGAGCCCTGCGGACGGGTGTCGCCGATGTGATCGTGGAGGAACCGTGGAGTTCGACGTCCTGGTGGAGATCCCGAAGGGGAGCCGCAACAAGTACGAGGTCGACCACGAGAGCGGCCGCATCCGGCTGGACCGGACGCTGTTCACCTCGACCCAGTACCCCGCCGACTACGGCTTCATCGAGAACACCCTCGGCCTCGACGGCGACCCGCTCGACGCGCTGGTGCTGCTGATCGGCGAGCCGACGTTCCCCGGCTGCCTGATCAAGTGCCGCGCCATCGGGATGTACCGGATGACCGACGAGGCCGGCGGCGACGACAAGGTGCTCTGCGTCCCGGTCTCCGACCCGCGCCTCGAGCACCTGCGCGACATCAACCACCTGCCGAAGTTCGACCGCCTCGAGATCGAGCACTTCTTCCAGGTCTACAAGGAGCTCGAGCCCGGCAAGTCCGTCGAGGGCGCCAACTGGGTCGGCCGCGACGAGGCCGAGAAGGAAGTCAAGGCGTCCTTCGAGCGCGCCATCACCGAGGGCCACGGCGACGACCTCGCCAACATCGCCGACGACTCGTTGGGCGAGCGCAAGCACTGAGGCTGGCTGGGGTCGTGATACCCGGTCGACCGGGTATCCCGGACGTTTGGCGTCGTTGCAACCGTCACGAAGGGGCAGAAACGCCCACGAAGTCGGCCATCGCGCGAGTGATCTCGACCAGGATCTCCGCCGATCGAACCGGGTCGCCGCCGACGGTCATCGAGTGGTCGGCGCCGTCGACCTGGAGCACGTCGCACCCGTCGGTCGCCAGCGAGGCGGCCACGTCGGCGTCCCAGAGGTCGTCGTCCGTACCTCCGACGAGCAGCTGGCGGGCCGGGTTGGCGCGGATGCCGGCGACGAGCTCGGGCACGACCAGCAGCGGCGTCAGCCAGATGGCCGGTATCGAGCGCTCCGCGGCGTACTCCGCCGCGCGGGTACCGAGGGACTTGGCCACCACGAGCACGGGTACGCCGTCCGCCTCGGCCGTCACGGCGCTCACGGCCTGGTCCCGGACCCAGGATGTGGCATCGGTGAGGTCGGCGGGTACCTCCCAGAAGACCTGCTGGACCGTCCAACCCGCAGCGAGAACCACCTGCCGGGCGTACTCCAGCAGCGGCGACGCCGGCCCGTAGCCGGCGCCCGGAAGCACCACCACCGTGCCGACCGGTCTCCCCTCCGGCGACCACCGGGTGGGCGTGCCACCGAAGGGACGCATCAAGGTCTCACCGCTCATCGCTTCACTCCTCGGAAGTAGGCGACGGCGCCGCTCGTCGTGACCCGCAGGTCCGGGACGCCGTCGGCAGCGAACCACCTCACCACGCTCGGCGCGCGAGCACATCGGCCCGAGCAGGCGCGCCCGGCGGCCCGCCCGACGCAGCGGCTCGTACCTCGCCCCGGTGTCGGTGGCGAGCATGCTGCCGGTGACCACGCCGCCGGGCCGGAGCACGCGCGCCATCTCCGCGACCGCCCGTCGCGGGTCGGGGAAGCAGTGCAGGCCGGTGAAGGTGACGACCAGGTCCACCGAACCGTCCGCGAGCGGCAGGGCTCCCACGTCCATCAGCCCCGGCTCGACCTGCTCGGCCACCCCACGCGAGCGCGCGGACGCCAGGGTGCGGTCGAGCATGGCTGGGGCGATGTCGGCGGCGAGGTACGTGACGCCCTGCCCGGGCCGCAGCCCGCGCAGCGCGACCCCACCTCCGCACGGGACGTCGAGCACCACCGAGCCCGCCGGCAGCGTGCCGATCTCGGCCGCGGCGGCGTACAGGAGGCCGAGGTCGCTGCCCACCGCGAGGCGCCACCCGAGGCCGCCCACCCGCGGGTGCTCGACCGACCAGTCGTAGACGGTGGCCCACGGCGGGTCGTCGGCCCAGGAGCGCGCGAAGGGCGGCCTCATCCGAGGAGGTCCGGCGAGCGCAGCATCTCGGGAGGTACGCCGAACGCGTCGACGAGCGGGACCGCGATCGGCCGCACCCGGCGGCACAGCCGGTTCACCTCACGGCTGATCGCCTTGGAGCGGACGACGGTCAGCCGGCCGTGCTCCATGAACCACGCGCGGTCCGCCTCGATCACCGACAGCGCGTGCAGGTCGCACAGCAGGGACAGCGCGCGCTTGTTCTCGCCGTCCTCCAGCGACGCGAGCTTGTCGACGAACGCCTCCAGCACCAGCCGCTCGACGTGCGCGCGGGCGGCGGCGATCACGTGGTCCTGCACCCGCGAGAACACGAGTCCGGGGTTCATCCCGGCGTCGATGCCGCGCTTGAGGCGGCGCGCGACGCCCGCCAGCTCGTGCTCCTCGCGGAACCGCAGCATCGCCAGGTGGTAGTTCGAGTCGAGGATGCCCGCCTCGTCGTCCCAGCGGTCGCCGCCCGGCAGCACGTCCTTGATCCGCTCGAGCAGCTTGTGCGCGCTGGTCCGCTCGACCACCGTCTCCACGGCCATCCCGGTCACGAACCGGACCATGCCGAGCTGGTCCATCTCCTCGAACTCGCCCGCGTAGTCGGTCAGCAGCCCCTTCGCCACGAGCTGGAGCAGCACGTGGTTGTCGCCCTCGAACGTCGTGAACACGTCGGTGTCCGCCTTGAGCGCGGCGAACCGGTTGACGGCGAGGTACCCGGCCCCGCCGCACGCCTCGCGGCACTCCTGGATCGTCCGGGTCGCGTGCCAGGTGCCGAGCGGCCTTGGTGCCGGCGGCCCGGGACTCCAGCTCGCGACGCGCCTTCTCGTCGTCGACCACCCCGGAGAAGACGTCGTGCAGCTGCGCGGCGACGACCTCCTGGGCGAAGTGCAGCGCGTACGTCCGGGCCAGCAGCGGGAACAGCCGCCGCTGGTGCATCCCGTAGTCGAGCAGCAGCTGCTCCTCGTCGGGTTCCACCGCCTCGAACTGCCGCCGCCGCACGCCGTACCTCACCGCGATCGCCAGCGCGACCTTCGCCGCGTTGATGCCCGCGCCGCCGACGCAGACCCGGCCCTGGACCAGGGTGCCCAGCATCGTGAAGAAGCGGCGGTTCGGGTTCTCGATGTCGCTGGAGTACGTGCCGTCCTCGGCCACCTGCGCGAACCGGTCGAGCAGCGCCGCCCGCGGCACCCGCACGCCGTCGAACCACAGCCGGCCGTTGTCGACGCCGTTGAGGCCGAGCTTGAGGCCGTCGTCCTCGATCCGTACGCCGGCCGCCGGCGCCCCGGACCCGTCCCGGATCGGCACCACGAAGGCGTGGACGCCCCGGCCCTCGCCCAGGGTCTCCAGCTGCGCGAACAGCACGGCCACCTGGGCGTGCCGGGCGGCGTTGCCGATGTAGTCCTTGCCGGCCTCCTCGCCGTGGGTGGTGATCACGAACTCGCCGGTCTCGGGCTCGTAGACCGCGACCGTGCCGAGGGCCTGGACGTTGCTCCCGTGGCCCGTCTCGGTCATCGCGAAGCAGCCCATCAGCTTCCCGGTGACCAGGTCGCGCAGGTAGGCGTCGTGGTGCGGCTTGGTGCCGAGCTGGAGGATCGCGCCGCCGAAGAGCCCGAACTGGACGCCGACCTTCACCAGCACCGACAGGTCGCCGAACGCCAGGGTCTCGAACGCCGCCACGGACGCGCCGATGTCGCCTCCGCCGCCGTACTCCTCCGGGAAGCCCATCCCCGTCTGACCGGTGGCCGCCAGCTCGACGACGAGGTCGCGCACCCGGTCGCGGTACTCGTCCCGCGTCAGCGTCTCGGCCTCCTCCAGCACGGAGGCGTACGTCGCCAGGTTGCGGCGGACGAGGGCGCGGACGTCGGCGTACCTGCCGTCCAGCAGGGCCGCGAGGGCGGGGACGTCGATCTCCGGCGGCGTACGCCGCGGGTCTAGGGTCGGAGTCACGGGGGTCAGGTCGTCGGTGGCGGGTGGGACGGTGTCTTCCCTGGTGTCGGCGGCCATGCAATTCACGCTACCGGGCCAGCGCGCGCCCGATGCTTGGTAGATTCGCCGTCGATCGAACAGGGTGAGGAAACGTGTCCAGGGACTCCAGCCAGCACGGCCGTGGCCGTGTCGACGGCTCGGGTGACGCCCACGACTGGCTGCCCTACAGCTTCTCGATCGTCGGCGCGCAGAAGAGCGGTACCTCGACCCTGTCGACCGCCCTCGACCGGCATCCGCAGGTGGCCCGCGCCCCGCGCAAGGAGCTCCAGTTCTTCACCCGCGAGGACATGGACTGGTCGCGACCCGACTACTCCGGCTACCGCGCCCCCCGGCGCAAGCCCCAGCACCTGATCGCCGGCGACGCCACGCCGGCGTACCTGTTCTGGCCGCACGCCCTCGAGCGGATGCACCACTACAACCCCGACACCCGGCTGATCGCGGTGTTCCGCGACCCGCTCGAGCGGCTGTTCTCGCACTGGACGATGCTGCGTGGCCGCTGGACGACCGCTCCGGACTGGCCGGAGTTCATCACCGAGTTCCGCCCCACCACGACCCCGACGTCGCTGCCCGACGTGCCCTCGCTGTCGTTCAAGCAGCGTTCGGGCGTGGCGCGCGGCTACTACGGCGACCAGCTCACCCGCGGGCTGACGATCTTCCCGCGCGAGCAGTGGCTGTGGCTGGAGTTCCGGGCGATGCTCGCCGACTTCCCGGGCGCCCTGGACCAGCTCACCGACTTCCTCGGCGTCGACCGCTACGGCCGCCACCCCGACGCCGGCCGGCTGATGAGCGGCCCCGACCGGGTCGTCGGCACCGCGCCGACCGCGGCCGACCTGGCCTCGCTCGCCCATCTGTACGCCGCCGACCTGACGCAGTTCCGGGCGGTCTCCCAGCTGGACATCGACGCCTGGCCGACCGTCCGGATCCTGTCGGGCCGGATGTCACCGTCCGACCTGGCCGAGCGCTTCGCCGCCCGGGTGGAGACGCGGGGCGGGGTACCCGCCCGCGACGAGGGCCAGGTCAAGGCCGGCTGACCGCGCGCCCCGCTGGTCGAGGAAGGCGCGCTAGCGCCTGTCACGAGACCCGGTGTCGGGTCCTACGGCCGGGCGAAGAAGTTCGGGCTGATCCAGTAGTCGATCGGGACCTCGGCGACGTCCTCACCGGTCCGCGGTGCGTGCACGATCATCCCGCCGCCGGTGTACAGGGCGACGTGGTAGATCGACGACGGGCTGCTCGACGAGCCCCAGAACACCAGGTCACCGGGCTGCAGGTCGCCCTCGGCGATCGGCGTGGAGGCGTCGTACTGACCCGCTGAGTAGTGCGGCAGCGCGACGCCGCCCGCCTGCCACGCGCGCATGGTCAGGCCGGAGCAGTCCCACTTGTCGGGCCCGGCGGCGCCCCACTGGTACGGGTCGCCGATCTGGGCTCGCGCGAAGGCGATCGCGGCCGCCGCGCCACCCGCCGGGGCGGGCGGTGGGGTGGTCGGCGTCGCCGTCGGGGTGGGGACCACCGTGGGCGTGGGGGTGGGCGTCGGTGTCGGCGTGGGCGTCGGGGTGGGAGCAGCCGTGGGGCTCGGTGTCGGGGTCGCCGTCGGGGTCGCCGTCGGGGCCACCGTCGGCGCGGTCGTCGGAGCCTTCGTGGGCTCCTGCGTCGGCTCCTGGGTGGGCGTCGGCTCCGAGGACGGTGTGGGCGTCGGGGTCGGGGTCGGCGTGGGCGTGGCGGTCGGGGTCGCCTGCGCCTCCAGCCACTCCTGCCGCTCCTCGGCCAGCGCGACGCTGATGCCCTGGAGCCGGGCCAGCTCGCCGATCAGGTCCACCCGCTCGGCGGCGACGGCATCGGCCTCGCCCGCCGCGGCCCGCTGGGTCTCGCGCGCCGTGGCGCGGGCCCGCTTGGTCTCCTCGCGCAGTGCGTCGGCGGCGAGCCGCGCCTCGGTCGCCTGGTCGCTGGACACGCCCGCGAGCAACGCGGCTGCGTCGTAGTCGTCGTACACCTGGTCCATCGCGGCCTGCGCGTTCTGCAGCGAGGCGGTGCGGTCGACGACGGTGGCGATGCCGTCGGACTCCAGGATCGCGGCCATCGCGCTGAGCGAGGGGGACATCTCGTACGACGACACGACGACGTCGACGTACTCGTCGCGCATGGTGCCCAGCTGGGTCTCGGTCGTCGCGTGGATGCGTTCGGCGGCGCGCTGGTCGCGGCGCGCCTCGCGGTAGTTCCAGCGCGCGCGGTTGAAGGCCTCCTCGGCCTGGGCCACGCGGACGGCGGTGTCGCTGAGGCGGCCCTGGGCGGAGGCGAGGCGGGCCTGGACGGCCGCGACCTCGGCCGCCTTGCCGTCGGCCGCATCCCGGGCGGCGCGGACGTCGGAGCGGCTCGGGTGGGCGTCCCCCGAGCCCTCGTCGGCGGCGGCGATCCAGCCGGGCGAGACCGCCAGGGCGGCGACCAGGGTCAGGGCGACCGCGGTGGTCGCCAAGCCGTCGACCAGGTGCTTGCGCACGTCGTCGTACTCCTCAGCTCCTCGCCGGCGCCTTCCCCAGCGTCGGCTCGCAAGCCCCGGTGGACTCACTGCATGTTCATGGCAGGTGCCTCGGGCGACTTCCCCATCGCCCGAGGCACCGTCGAGCACGCTAGTGCGATTTCGTCACAGGGGGAACAATTTCCCCAACTTTCTCACCAGTCCCCGGCGTGTCGCCTTGACGAACTACATGAATGTCATTCGCGGCGCGGCGCGGTAGTCCCGTGCGTTTGACCGCTCGACACGCCGTCGAGAGCCGCCAAACGCACGGGACTACCCCGGTACGGCGCTCAGTCCTCGAGGACCGGGACGGCCGAGGAGTCGGCGGTGGGGTGGGAGGCGAGGCCGTGGCGTTCGAACTTCTGGCCGCTGGCGACCCCGCCGACGTAGAACGCGACCAGGGCGATCATCACGCCGGCGACGTCGTCGGCGATGTAGTGCCAGCCGAAGTAGATGGTGGCCAGGATCGTGAGGCCGAAGTTGACCCAGAAGACGATGCGCAGCACCCGGCTCTGGACCGTGTACTGCACCATCAGCGCGACCAGCAGGGTGATCGCGGTGTGCAGGCTGGCGAACCCGGCCACCGACTGGACCGCGTCGGCGAAGCCGCCGAGCACCACCTGTTGTCGGATGTTGACCAGCGTCTCCATCAGCGCGGAGGTGGGGGTGTCGGGCAGGTCGGTGTAGATCGAGGGGTACGCGAGGCCGGGGCCGAGGGTCGGCAGCGCGTAGTACGACAGCGTCCCCAGGCTCCAGGCGAGGCTCTGCGAGGTCGCGAACCAGTAGCCGTAGGTGATGTTCTTCGACCAGATCAGCCACGCGGTGAGCGCCAGCGGCACCAGCGGCAGGAACCACAGGTAGACGTACGACAGCACGTGGGCCGAGATGCCCGTGCCGAACACGTGGTGCAGCAGCACCCCCGGCTCGTGGCCGAACACGAGCATGCGGTCCAGGAGGTGCAGCGTGCGGTCGTACTTGTGGTCCTCGCCCATCACGAACGGCAGGAAGGACTTGAGGTTCCGGTACGACACGTAGGTGATGTAGAAGCAGACCAGCCCCAGGACCACGAGCGTCCACCGCTCCCGCGTCCAGTGCGTCCGTACCCGGGCCATGAAGATCGCGGGCATGGCGACCGGCTTGAACTTCGACAGCCAGAGGGTGCGCGGCACCAGGTCCAGCGCGAACGCCCCGGTGAGCAGCAGCGGCAGCCGCAGCCACGAGGGGCCCAGGAAGCCTTCGGGGTCGACGAGCTTCTTGTCGACGGAGATGGCGGCGATCACGGCCAGGGCGCCCATGACGACGGCGATGCCGACGAGCAGGGCGTAGGCACGGCGATACACGGCGGTCAGTCTAGGAGAGCGCGCGCGGCGGTCGACCAGACCGCGAGCCGCCCGGGGTCCGCGGACAGCCGCACCCGCTGCCCGACGGCCGGGTGCGCGCCGAGCGGAGCGACCGCGTCGGCCTCCCCCACCCCGTCGACGTCGACCACCAGGCGGACCTGCTCGGACGTCGCGCGCGACGACCGCACCTCGCCCGCCAGGCCGCCGTCGGGGTCCACGGCCAGGGCCGAGCGTCGTACGGCGACCGCCGGGCGCGGGCGGTCGGCCCGCGGCCGCCAGGATCGCCGCGGCGGCCTCGTCGCGGTAGACCCGTGCGTAGCCGAGGAAGAGCGCGGTCTCGGGGTCGGCCGGCTCGCGCCAGACCTCGGCGATCGGCCCCTCCTGGACCACGTGCCCGGCTCGCATCACGGCCATCCGGTCGGCGACCGTGAACGCCTCCTCGTGGTCGTGGGTGACCATCAGGGCGGTGGTGCCGGCCGCGCGCAGGATGTCGCGCAGGTCGGTCGCGAGCCGCTCGCGCAGGCCGGCGTCGAGGGCCGAGAGCGGCTCGTCCAGCAGCAGCAGCCGCGGCTCGGCCGCCAGCGCCCGGGCCAGCGCGACCCGCTGGCGCTCGCCGCCGGAGAGGGTGGCGGGCAACCGGTCGCCGTACCCCGCCAGGCCGACCAGCTCGAGCAGCTCGGCCACCCGGGACGCGGTGTCGGGCGCCCGGCGCAGCCGCAGCGCGTACCCCACGTTGCGGGCCACGGTCAGGTGGCCGAACAGCTGACCGTCCTGGAAGAGCAGCGCGAAGCCGCGCTTGTGCGTCGGTACGCCGGCCAGGTCGGCGCCGTCCCAGCTCACCGTCCCGGCGGCGAGCGGCTCGAGCCCGGCGACGGCCCGCAGCAACGTGGACTTGCCGCAGCCCGAGGGCCCGAGCACGGCGAGCACCTGCCCGTCGGGCAGCTCGAGGTCGACGTCGACCACGGCCGGCACCCCGTCGTAGGACACCGCGACGTCGCGGAGGGACAGCATCAGTAGGTCCCGGCCGGCACGTGCAGCCGCTCCACCAGCAGCATCACCCCGGCGGTCGTCGCGGCGAGCACGACCGACGCGGCCAGCGCCATGCCGTAGTTCATCGGGCCAGGGTGGCTGATCAGCCCGAAGATCACCACGGGCAGGGTCGGGTGCTCGTCGCGCGCCAGGAACGAGGTCGCGCCGAACTCCCCCAGCGAGACCGCGAACGCGAAGCCGGCGGCGGCGAGCAGCGGGCGGCCGACGACCGGCAGGTCGACCGTCATCGACGCCCGCCAGGGCGAGGCGCCGAGGGTCGCGGCGGCCTCGCGGAGCCGGTGGTCGACGCCGGCGAGCACCGGCGCGAGGGTGCGCACCACCAGCGGCAGGGCCACCAGCGCCTGGGCGATCGGCACCAGCAGGGGCGAGTCGCGCAGGTCGAGCGGCGGCTCGTCGAGGGTGATCAGGAACCCGAAGCCCAGGGTCACGGCCGAGACACCGAGCGGCAGCATGAACGCGCCGTCGATGAGGGTGCGCACCCGGCGTTCGGCGGTCGACCGCGAGCGCCGGGTCGCGATGGCCGCCACGGTCAGCCCCAGCAGCAGCGACATCCAGGTGGCGTCGACCGCGGTCCGCAGCGACGTGGCCAGCGCCTCGGTGACGGGGACGACCAGCGCCTGCTGCTCGCCCGTCGACCCGAGCGCCCGGTAGTTGGCGAGGCTCCAGACGCCGTCCGTACGCAGCGAGCCCACGACCAGGGCCAGGATCGGGCCGGCCACGAGCAGCGCGAGCAGCGTCGTCGCGACCAGGGCCGGTGAGTCGCCCCGCGTGAGCCGCCGCGGCCGGGCCACGACCCGGGAGACCGACGGGTCCGCCGTACGACGGGCGCGCGCGGCCCCGAGCAGCAGGCCGGTCACCACCACGAGCTGCAGGACCGACAGCGCGGCCGCCGCCTGCAGGTCCAGGAGCTGGGTGGTGAGCAGGTAGATCTCGGTCTCGATCGAGCTGTAGCGCAGGCCGCCCAGGGTGAGCACCACGCCGAACGACGTGGCGCAGAAGAGGAACACCACGCTGGCCGCGGACACGATCGCCGGTCGCAGAGCCGGCAGCGTCACGGTGCGCAGCACCTGGGCAGGCGTCGCGCCGAGGGCCGCGGCGGCCTCGGCCGGTCGCGGGTCCAGCGACTCCCAGGCGCCGCCGACGACCCGGATCACGACCGAGGCGTTGAAGAACACCAGCCCGGCGATGATCGCGACGGCCGAGCCGTCGAAGCCCAGGAAGCCGAGCGGGCCGCTCTCGCCGATCAGCTGCCGGAACGCCACGCCGACCACCACGGTCGGCAGCACGAACGGCGCCAGCAGCGCCGCGCGCAGCACCTTCCCGCCCAGCAGCCGGCGGCGGTAGAGCACGTGCGCGGCGGGCAGGCCGAGGGCCAGCGACACCAGGGTGCCCACGGAGGCGCTCCAGAGCGTGAACCAGAGCGACCCGGTGCACCCGCGGCCGGCCGAGCACCTCGAGCACCCCCACGGGGTCGAACGTGCCGTCGGGCTGGAAGCCCAGGGACACCATGGCCACGACCGGGAGCACGAAGAAGACGCCCAGCACCCCGAGCGGGACGGCCGCGACGAGGAGGAGCCGACCGATCCTCATGACCCAGCCCTCATCGCGAGGTGACGTCGCTCCACGTGGTCAGCCAGTCGTCCCGGTTCGCGGCGATGTCGGCGGGGTCCAGGCTGAGCGGCTCGTCGGGCTGGACGGCGTACTTCGACCAGTCGGCCGGCAGCTCGGTCGCTCCGTCGACGGGGAAGACGTACATGCTGGTCGGCAGCGCCGCCTGCACCTCGGGCGAGAGCAGCCAGTCGACGACCGCCCCGGCACCGTCCGGGTTGGCGGCGCCGGTGAGCACGCCGGCGTACTCCACCTGCCGGAAGCAGGTGTCCAGCAGCGCCGCCGTGGTGCTGGTGCCGCCGTCGATGGTGAAGGCGGGCGACGAGTCGTAGGACAGCACGATCGGCCGGTCGCCCTGGCCGCCGCCCTGGGTGAAGTCGACCTCGTAGGCGTCCGACCACCCGGCGGTGAGCTTGGCGCCGTTGTCCATCAGCCGGGTCCAGTACGCCGGCCAGTCGTCGCCGTACTCCGCGATCGTCGCGAGCAGGAAGGCGAGCCCGGTCGAGCTCGACGCCGCGCCGGGGAGCACGAAGAGGTCCTCGTACGCCGGGTCGATGAGGTCGTCGAGCGACTCCGGCGGCGCGATCCCCTCGGCCGCGAACCACGTGGTGTCGACGTTCACGCAGACGTTGCCGTTGTCGACGGGCGTGAGCCTGCCGTCGTCGTCACCGGGCAGCACGTAGGCCTCGGCGCCGGCCGGGAGCTCGGCGGCGTACGGCGCGAACACGTCGTTGTCCAGCGCGCGCGAGGCGAAGGTGTTGTCGACGCCGAACGCCACGTCACCCTGCGGGTTGCCCTGGCTGAGCACGAGCTTGTTGGTGAGCGTGCCCGCGTCGCCGGACGCGCGGACGACGAGGTCGTAGCCGCTGTCCCGCTCGAAGGCCTTGATGAGCTTCTTCGGCAGGAAGAACGAGTCGTGGGTGACGAGCACGACCTCCTGCGGCGCAGCGGCGTCGCCGCTCGCGTCGCTGCTGCTGTCCTCACCTCCGGTGAGCGAGCAGGCCGTGAGCGGGAGGAGGGCGGCGGTCGCGATGACGAGCGCGCGCAGGCGGAACGGACGGTCCATCGGGTGTGACTCCCTTCGCCGGTGCTAACCGGAGCAGGTTCGAGGGTCTGCGGCTGTCCGCACTCTCAGCCCGCGGCCGCTGCCAGCCAAAGATTTGCATTGCCGGCGGCGACGACGTGCTCCCCTGTCGTGTGGGTGGTTCGGGGCCAGTGTAGGTCGACGGCTAGCCGGACAGTGCCGCGACCACCGCCCGCACCGCCGGCGACTCGCTCATGCTGCGCCGGTGCACGGCCACGATGTTGCGGGTCGGCACCGGGTCGTGGGCCCGTACGGCGACCAGGCCGGCGGCGAGCTCCTCGCGGCCGAGGCGGGGTACGAGTGCGATGCCCAGGCCGGCGGCGACGAGCGCCAGGTGCGACTGGAACTCCAGCGACTCGTGGGCGATCCGGGGCTGGCGGCCGGTGCCGAGGTACATCCGGGAGAGCCACTCGCGACAGATCGTGCCGTCCGGGGTGGCGATCCAGCCCTCGTCGACCAGGTCGTGGGGGGTCACGCGCCGGCGCTTCGCGAGCCGGTGGCCGACGGGCACGATGACGTCGGCCACGTCGTCGACCAGCGAGGTGGTCTCCAGGTGGTCGGGGATCGCGAGCGTCACGTCGCCCCAGCTGTGCGCCACCCCGACGTCGGCCTGGCCGGTGGCCACCAGCTCGACGGTGTCCCACGGCTCGCGCTCGGTCAGGGACAGCACGAGGTCGGGGTGGGCGTCGCGCAGCGCCCGCACCCGGGGAGCGACCAGCCCGCGCATCGCCGTGGAGAACGCGGTGATCCGCAGGTGTCCGGCCACGGTCCCCGCCTGCTGGTGCAGACCCGACTCGATCGTCTCGAGGTCGGCGAGCAGCCGGCTGCCGGCGTCGACCAGGTGGCGGCCCTCGCGGGTCAGCATCACCCCGCGGCCCACTCGTTCCAGCAGCGGCACGTTGGTCTGCCGCTCGAGCCGCTTGACCTGCTGGGAGATCGCGCTCGGGGTGAAGCCCAGGGCCTCGGCGGCGGCCACGACCGACCCGTGGTCGTCGACGGCTCGCAGCGCGGTCAGGGAGGCGAGATCGATCATGAAGCGATGCTACATGGATTGCCGCATGATCATTCGCTGGTGTTTCCGCGACGCTGCAGCCAGGCTGGAGGGCGTGAACGGACGCGACTCGCTGCTGGCCGCGCTCGTCGCCACCGTGTGGGGCTTCAACTTCGTGGTGATCGACTGGGGGATGCACGACGTGCCTCCGCTGCTGTTCGCCGCCATCCGGTTCACCCTGGTCGTGCTGCCCGCGGTCTTCTTCGTCCCCCGGCCCTCGGCGCCGTGGCGCACGGTGGCGGCGGTGGGTGTCTTCATGTCGCTGGGCCAGTTCGGGCTGCTGTACGTCGCCATGGACGCCGGCCTGCCGCCGGGCCTGGCGGCCCTCGTCCTGCAGGCGCAGGTGATCTTCACGATCGCCCTGGCGGCGGTCGTGCTGCGCGAGCGGCCGACGCGCCCGCAGGTCGTCGGGGTTCTCGTCGCCTCGGCCGGGCTCGTGGTGGTCGCCCTCGGCCGCGGCGGCCACGTCACGGTGGCCGCGCTGACGTTGTGCCTGCTCGGCGCCCTGTCCTGGGGCATCGGCAACGTCGTGTCCCGCGCGTCGGGGGTCTCGGGCGGGCTGTCCCTCACGGTCTGGT
This sequence comes from uncultured Actinomycetota bacterium, assembly GCA_963839565.1. Classification (GTDB taxonomy): domain Bacteria; phylum Actinomycetota; class Actinomycetes; order Propionibacteriales; family Nocardioidaceae; genus Nocardioides. The sequence goes on from CAWIVR010000008.1 coordinate 129,034, forward strand.
CGGCGACCGTCGTGCCGATCCCGCTGTTCCTGCTGTCCCTGACGCTCGACGGCCCGACGGCCGTCGCCGATGCCCTCACCGGGTTCACGTGGCAGGCGGTCGTCTCGACGCTGTACACCGCCGGGCTCGCCTCGCTGGTGGGCTACGGCATCTTCAACACGCTGCTCGGCCGCAACCCGTCGTCGTCGGTGGTGCCCTGGGTGCTGCTGGCCCCGGTGGTGGCGATGGCCTCCGCCTGGCTCCTCCTCGACGAGGTCCCCACGCCGGCCGAGCTGCTCGGCGGGGGCGTGCTCGTCGTCGGCGTGCTCATCGCCCTGCGGCCCGCCGCTCGTACGCCTTGCTCGCGATCCGCCACCGACCCGACCCCGGATCCCGTAGGAGCACGAACACGTCGGTGAAGTCGACGTCGCCGTGGTGCAGCGTCATCACGGCGGTGGCGACCGAGCCGCGGACGTCGAGCCGCTCGATGCGCCGGGAGCGCGCTTTCTCGTCGGTGGCGGGCGAGCCCGTGAACACGCGGCGGAACTCGTCGAGGGTCCAGGAGACGAGCTCGCCGTCGCGGTACCCGTCGACGTGTGCGGTCGGCAGGAAGGCGTCGTCGAGGTACGCCGGGTCGCCGGTGGCATGCGTGAGGGCGTAGGCGTGCAGCGGTCGCAGCACGTCGGCGTCGGCGACGACCTCGGGCGAGACGTCGAGCCGGGCGTCGGCCAGCCAGCCGAGCTCGGGAGCCGCGACGCCGACCACGCTGATGTCGTCGTCGGCCTCGAGCGCGCCCGCGGCGAGCAGGGTGGCCAACGCGGCACGCGCGTCGGACACCGTGTCGGTGGCGGACGCGAGCAGGGCGAGGTCCTTGGCCAGCGCACCGGCGGCGAACGTCGCCTCCGGCCGCGCCGCCGTGGCGTCCAGCACGTCGCGCCGGCCGTCGACGAACCGGCCGAGGACCGACCGCCCGACCACGTCGAGGACCGCGTCGCGCGGCAGGCCGAGCGCGTCACCACGAGCGAGGGCCCGGCGCAACGAGGCCAGCGAGTCGCCGAGCACGCCGTTGGCGACGAGCTTGAGCCCGGCGGCCTCGGCCGGGCCGGCGAACACCTGTGTCTCGCCCAGCACGCCCAGGACCTCGTCGACCTCGGCGGACGGCTTGCCGCCGGCGAGGATCGTCAGCCGGCCGGCGGCGACGGCCGGCGTCGACCCCATGACGGGCGCGTGCAGGTACGCCGCCCCGGTCGTCGCCACCAGGGCGTCCAGCGCCTCCGCCTCGTCGGGTCCGACCGTGGTGGTGTTGACGACGGTCGTCCGGGCGGACAGCGCGGGCAGGACCGCGGCGAGCACGTCGCGGCAGGCCGGGCCGTCGTACAGGCAGAGGAGCACCACCTCGGCGCCTTCGACGGCGACGGTGGGTGAGCCACCGGCGCTGCGGGTCCAGGTACGGACGTCGTGGACGTCGGCGAGGCGGGCGGCCATGGCCGCGCCCATCCGGCCGAGGCCGAGGACGGCAACAGAGGTCATGCGCACCAGCCTGGCTCGACCCCGAACATGCGACAAGCGCAGATCAGGCATGGACGTCATGCGCTTCCGTCATGATGACTCCATGTCGCTGACGCCGTGGAACGCGTTCGTCGAGGTGTGCCGGACGGGCTCGATCCGGGCGGCCGCCGAGGCCACCGGGTTCACCCAGCCCGGCCTGTCGCGCCAGGTGGCGGCGCTCGAGCGCGAGGTCGGGGTCCGCCTGCTGCACCGAGGGTCACGCGGGGTCACGCCGACCGCGGCCGGCGCCGCGCTGCTCCCGCACGCGCGGCTCGTGGTCAACGAGGTCCGGCGCGGACGGGAGGCAGCCCGGACCGCCACCGAGCGGCCCGCGACGATCCTGCTCGGCGCGGTGCCGTCGGCGACCGCGGCGCTCGTGCCGCGGGCCATCGGGAGGCTCCGCGACACGGGCGGTCCGGACGTCACGATCCTGTCCCGGATCACGCCCGAGCTCGGACCGATGGTCGTCGGTCGCGAGCTCGACGCGGCCGTGGTCACGGACGCGCCGCCCGGCCTCCCCCGCGACCCGGAGCTCCGCGCGACGCACCTCGGCGACGACGAGGTGGTCGTCATCGCGGCGCCCGGGCACGCGCTCGCCGGAGCCGACCGGATCGGCATCGAGCGCCTCGCCGACGAGACCTGGATCGAGGACAACGCCGGCTCGGAGGTGATGCTGCGCCAGCTGGCGGCGCGGGCGAGGTTCGAACCACGCATCTCGACGATGGCCGACGACCTGCTCGCCAAGACCGGCATGGTGGCCGCGGGCCTCGGCGTCGCGCTGGTGCCCGACCTGCTCGTCCCGTCGCTCCGCGCAGACCTCACCGTCCTGCGCCTCAAGCGCCCGACGTACCGCGGCATCTACCTGATCAGCCGCACCGACCGCACCGACCTCGGACCTCTCGTCGACGCGCTGGGGGTGGGCTGAGACAGGATGTCCACCATGGTGGGCAAGCTGAAGACGATCGTGTGGGACGCGCCGGACATCCAGGCCCTGGCCGACTTCTACGTCGGCGTGGCCGGCCTGACGCAGCACTACGGGGACGACGAGTGGGTCACGCTCTACTCGCCCGACGGATGGCGCTTCGGGGTGCAGCGTGCACCCGACCACGTGCCTCCTCGGTGGCCGGACCCGGCTCACCCCCAGCAGATGCACGTCGACTTCCAGGTCGCCGACATCGAGGCGTCCGCCCAGCACGCCGAGAGCCTCGGCGCCCGCCGGCTGTCCGGCAACGACCACTGGATCACGCTGGCCGACCCGGCGGGGCACCCGTTCGACCTGTGCCAGGCGGACGTCGAGGGCACCAAGGTCTTCGCCGTCACCATCGACACGGCCGACGCCCCCGAGCTGGGCCGGTTCTACTCCGGGCTGCTGGGCTTGGACATGACCTACGAGGGTCCCGAGGGCGTCTTGATCGGGACCGAGGGACAGCAGGTGATGTTCCAGCAGGTCGCCGAGCTCCAGCGGCCGAGGTGGCCGGACCCGGCGCACCCGCAGCAGCTGCACCTCGACATCACCGTCGACGACGCCGACGAGGCCGAGCGGGCGGCGCTCGCGCTGGGAGCCGAAAGGCTGCCGGGGGACGGGGAGAACTGGCGGGTGTACGCCGATCCGCACGGCCACCCGTTCTGCCTGCTCACCGGCGCGTCCTGACGGACGGGCATCTCGCTAGGGTGGCCGCATGGACGCGGAGCCCTTCCCCATTGCGTACGGCGCCCTGCAGCCCGGCACGCCGGTGCAGACGAGCGACGGCCGCGAGTTCGGCACCGTCGCGGCGGTCCTCGTCGACGAGCCGGTCGACGTGTTCGACGGCATCAACGTCGAGACCTCTGCGGGCACCAGGTTCGTGGACGCGGACCAGGTCGATCGCATCTTCACCACCTACGTGACCACGACCTTGTCCTGGGACCAGACCGCGAACCTGCCCGGCCCACGCTGACTACCGCGTGAGCGTGACCGCCTCGTCGAGCCGGGTCAGCTTGGCCGGGTTGCGCACGGCGTAGAGGCCGGCCACCACCCCGTCCTCGACCAGGATCGTGAGCAGGGTGTCGACGCGACCGTCGATGACGAACGCCAGCGCCGGACGGCCGTTGACCAGCGTGCGGTGGACCGCGTCGATCGGGCCGCCCTTGGTCGCCGCGCCCTCCAGGAACCGCAGGGCCTTGTCCCGGCCCAGGATCGGCCGGAGCGCCGCCTGCTTGACCCCGCCACCGTCGGTCATCAGCACGACGTCGGGCGCGAGCACGTCCATCAGCGACTGCAGGTCGCCGGACTCCACCGCCAGCACGAACCGGTCGAGGATCGCCTCGCGCTGCCGCGCGGTCACCTGCTCGCGCGGCTGCCGGGCCTCCACGTGGTTGCGGGCGCGGTGCGCGATCTGACGCACCGCGGCGGGTGACTTGTCCACGGCGGCCGCGATCTCGTCGTACCCGACGTCGAAGACCTCGCGCAGCACGAACACCGCCCGCTCGGTCGGCGTCAGCGTCTCGAGCACGACGAGCATCGCGGTCGAGACGCTGTCGGCCAGCTCGAGGTCGTCGGCGACGTCCGGCGTGGTGAGGAGCGGCTCGGGCAGCCACGGACCGACGTACGTCTCCCGCTGCCGGGCCAGCGTGCGCAGCCGGTTGAGGGAGAGCCGGGTGGCGATCCGCACGAGGTACGCCCGGTCGTCGCGGACCTCGGCCCGGTCGACCTCGGCCCAGCGCAGCCAGGTCTCCTGGATCACGTCCTCCGCGTCGGCCGCCGAGCCGAGCATCTCGTAGGCGACCGTGAACAGCAGGTTCCGGTGCTTGACGAAGGCGTCCGTGCCCGTGGTCACGACACCGACCGTACGTTGCTGACGGAGTGCAGCGGCGGCAGCGGGATCTCGCACACGTCGGAGAAGCCCTGCGCCTTCAGGCCGGCCGCGGAGTTGAAGCGGGCCCGCTCGTTCTCGATCGCGACCATCATCGTCAGCTCCACCATCGCCTCCTCGCCCAGGTGCGCGAGCAGGGAGGCGACCATCTCGTCGGTGACGGTGAGCGGCGTGGTGGACATCGCCTCGGCGTACCCGAGCACCTCGCGCTCCACCGGGGAGAAGACGTCGGAGTCGCGCCAGCGCATCACCTCGCGGATCTTCTCGAGGTCCATGCCCTCGCTGTGCGCCAGGTAGTAGCCGAAGTCCAGGCACCACGAGCAGCCGACCGTGGCGGCGGTCGCCGCCTGCGCGAGCACCGACAGGTCACGGTCGAGGGCGTCGAACTTCGCGACCTTCTGCTCGAACGAGAACACCGCCTTCATGACCTTCTTGTTGTGCCACAGGACGTAGGCGTTGTCGGGCACCTGGCCCCACGAGCGGCGGGCGTACGCCGAGAGGGCGCGGCCGTAGAGACCGGTGATGGTGGCCTTCGGGATGCGGAACGTGCTGCTGGTCGCCATGTCTCCTCCGAGAGGTTCGGTTGTCTGTTGTCGCTCATGAAGACACCGGCCGGGCCGCGTTTGTGACAGATCACCCTCGCTGGTCGAGGAGGTCGCGCAGCGACCGTCACGAGACCACGTGAGATGCCTTCGGTCCGGGGGTCTCGTGACGGGACTTCGTCCCTCCTCGACCAGCGGGCGCAGGTCCTAGGCTGCGGCGCATGCCCAGCCGCCTGCACGCCGTGTACGCACGCCTCGTGCCGCGGATGCGGAAGGCCGGCGAGATGACGGGCGACGAGCCGGCCGAGCGGGCGCGGGTCGAGGCGTGGCACCGGACCCTCGACCGCACCCTGCCCACGAGCGCGGTGCCGCGGTTCACGCGGCACTGGTCGGTCGTGACGGAGGAGGTGGCCGGCTTCCCGGCGTACGTCCTCACACCGCGCGGTCGAGCGCCGACGCGCACGGTGTTCTACCTGCACGGTGGCGGGTTCATGGCGCCGATCAGCGCGTGGCAGGTGCGGTACGCCGCCCGGCTGGCCGACGCCATCGGGGCACGGGTCGTGCTGCCCGACTACCCGCTCGCCCCCGAGCACTCCTGGCGCGACAGCTTCGGACCGATCACCGACCTGGCCGCGCGCTGGGCGGCCGAGCCCGGCGGGATCGTGCTGGCCGGCGACAGCAGCGGCGGCGGCTACGCGCTCGCGGTCGGACTCGCCCTGCGCGACCGCGGCGGCCCGCAGCCGACGCACCTCGTGCTCCACGCTCCGTGGATCGACCTGACGACCAGCACGCCGGAGACGGACGCGTACGACGAGGTCGACCCGTGGCTGTTCAAGGGGAAGATGCGGACCTACGCGCAGTGGTGGGCCGGCTCCCCCGACGACCTCGGTCGCCCCGAGGTCAGCCCGGGGTTGGGCGACCTCAGCGGACTACCTCCAGCGCTGATGTTCTACGGCACCCGCGACCTGCTCGCGCCCGGCTGCCGGCTGCTGGTCCGCCGCGCAGCCGCCGCGGGGTGGGACCTGACCGCGGTCGAGACGCCGGGCCTGATCCACGTGTACCCGTTGCTGCCGTACCTCCCCGAGGCGCGGGTGGCGTTCAAGCAGACGGTCGAGTTCCTGCGATGACCGTGCGGGTGCTGGCGTTCGACGAGCTCGACGCCCACACGGCGTACGACGTGTGGCGCCTGCGGCAGCAGGTGTTCGTCGTCGAGCAGCAGTCGCCGTACCCCGACCTCGACGGACGCGACCGCGAGCCGACCACCCGCCACCTGCTCAGCGAGGCGGACGACATCCTCGTGGCGTACGCGCGCGTGCTCGACGACGGCGAGTGGGCGCGGATCGGCCGGGTGCTCGTGGCGCCGGAGGCGCGAGGTCGTGGGCTGGCTGCCGAGCTGGTGCGGACGGCGCTCGAGGTCATCGGCGATCGCGAGATCAGGCTGGACGCGCAGACCGGGCTGCGGGACTGGTACGCGTCGTACGGGTTCGTCGTCACCGGGCCGGAGTTCGACGAGGACGGCGTATTCCACGTGCCGATGAGGCGCCCGCCCGCGTAACGTGGTCGGCCTCGTCAGGAGGCAGCGATGCACGATCTCGAGCTTCTCGCGTCGGGATCTCGTCGCGCTCCGCGCCCTGATGGCCATGGAGCCCGTCCCGGGGCAACCGCTGCCGGACCCGGCCGTCCTCGAGAAGGTCCACGTCCTGGTCCCGTGCGACGAGATGGAGCATCGGCTACGTCGACATGACCGGGCTGGTCACCGCCGGCGTCCGGGTCAGCCCTGCCAGGCATCGCAACACCGTCGTCGTCGACCTCGACATGCACGAGCAGCACGGCGGCCCGTTCTACCTGGGCGTCATGCACTGGCGGCTGCACCCCGCGCAGGCCGAGTCGTGCGGCAACTTCCTCCGCCCGCGCGAGGACGCGTTGTCCATCGGCTTCCGCAACGGCACCGACCACGTCGTCCAGTACGGCTTCCGGCGGGCGCGCAAGCACTTCACCGCCCGGGAGCTCGCGATCCTGGACCTGCTCGGCCCCGTGCTGCAGCGGCTGGCCCGCGAACGCCCCACGCCCCGGTTGCCGGCCACCCTGACGATCACCGAGCGGCGCATCCTCTGCGACGTGGCCGCAGGTCTCAGCAACGCCGAGATCGCCGAGGACTACTCCGTCGCGGTCAGCACCGTGCGCAAGCACCTCGAGAACACCTACCGCAAGCTCGGCGTCACCAACCGGATGGCCGCGATCGCGCGGCTCCGGGGGAGCGACGAGCCCGGCCTCGACCTGCAGGAGCGCGTCGACAGATTCGCCTGAAGGCGTATACCGGTCCGACCCCTCGGGCCTCTATCCAAGGAGAGACGGAACCTCCGCCCACGTTGGCGGTTCGTCCGTCAGAGGACAGCACCTCACGACACCCTTGGAGGTCCACACCATGATGCTCACTCGACGCTCGGTGACGGTCGGCTCCGCCGCACTCGCCACCTCCGCCCTCGTTCTCGGACCCGAGGCCCTCGCCGCTCCGCGCCGCCGCCGCCGCAAGACGTCCGCCGAGGGCGGGCAGGTCGTGCTCGACTGGGAGCAGATCACGTTCCGGACCGTGTACCCCACGCCGCTGTACCCCACGATCCCCATCCCGGTCGGCGTGCCGATCCTGGGCTTCGTGTCGCTCACCATGTACCGCGCCGCGCAGCGCAGCGCCCACCTGGGCGCCAGCTCGGAGTCGGCCGCGGTCGCGCGGGCGGCCCACGACGTGCTCGCCCACTACGTGCCCGAGGCCACCACGCTCGATGCCGACCTCCAGGCGACCTACGCACGCGATCGGCCCCGGGCACGCGCGCAACAAGGGCGACCGCATCGGCGCCGAAGCGGCCCGGGACTTCCTGGCCAGCCGCGCCGACGACGGCTGGCGGAACCCTGACATCCACTACACCAAGACCGCGGGACCCGGTGTGTGGTGGCCCAACACGGGCCAGACGGACATGGTCGCGGCGTGGCTGGGCTCGCTGCGACCGCTGTTCGTCCCGCTGGAGCCGCAGAGCGGTCCCTACCCGCTGACCTCGTCCGCGTGGGCCGCGGACTGCGAGGAGGTGCGCCGCGTCGGGAGCTCGACCAGCACCCTGGACCAACGGACGGCCGCCCAGACGGCGACGGCGCTCTTCTACAACGGCTCCAACGCCGCCATGGCCCTCGGGGACGCGGTGGTCCGCTACCTCGCCGCCCACCCGCAGGGGATCCTCGAGACGGCGCGCATCTTCGCCCTGATGCACAGCGCGGCCACGGACTCGATCATCTGCACGTGGCAGCAGAAGCGCGACGTGGGGTTCTGGCGTCCCTTCCAGGCGATCTCCGGCCCGTACGACGACGGCAACGCCGGCACCACCCAGCAGCCCGGCTGGGCCCCCCTGGTCGCGAACCCCAACTACTCCGACTACCTCAGCGGCCACGGCGGCGGGACCTCGCCGCAGGCCGAGGTGGTCCGCCGCGTCCTCGGCGAGGCGACCCCGCTGGAGATGCGTTCGTCCGCCGGGGCACCTCGCACGTACGCCCACGTGTCGGAGATCGAGTTCGAGGCCTTCAACGCCAGGATCTGGGGAGGTCTGCACTACCGCAAGGCGATGGCCGACACCTACGACATGGGTCACCGCACCGCGGTCCGGGTGATCTCAGCGCTCGACTGAGGGGGCGTAGGCACGGCCGTCGGCCGTGTCCACGGCGACGGCGTCGCCGCGCGCGACCAGCAGCTCCAGGTGGGCCCGGGTCTCGAGCACCGCAAGCGTCTGGTTGAAGGTGTCGAGATCGGCGAGCGGGTGCTCGTGCCGGGTCCAGGTCAGCCGCGCGGCGACGTCGTTCGCGCTCCGCCCTCCGGGCGCGAGGGCGTTCCGGCACTGCGTCAACCGGTCGTCGTGGTGGGCGAGGAGCTCGTCGACCCGGGCGTGCACCGACGGCGCGACCGGGCCGTGCGCCGGCAGCAGCAGGGCGTCCGGCATCGCTCGTACCTTGGTCAGCGAGGACAGGAAGTCGCCGAGCGGCAGCGAGGCCGGCACCGGCTCGAAGCCGATCGAGGGCGTGATCGTGGGCAGCACGTGGTCGCCGGCGAAGAGCAGCCCGGCGTCCGGCTCGGCGAACACGTAGTGCCCGCGGGTGTGCCCGGGCGTCGCCACGGCGCGCAGGGTGCGGGCCCCGACCGCGAGGTCGACGTCGTCCTCGAGCCACTCGTCGGGATAGCCCCAGTGGGACAGGTCCGGGCCGGGGCCGTCGACCAGGCGCACCCAGCGCTCGGCGAGGTCGGCGGCGCCCGCGTCGTGCAGGAGAGCGGCGATCCGGTTGTCGTCGGTGCCCTCGTGCACGCGGTCGAGGGTCGGCTTGTCGGCGAGCCCGAGGGCGATCCGCGACCCGAACTCGCGGCGGACGACGACGGCTTGCGTGTAGTGGTCGCGGTGCACGTGGGTGACCAGGAAACGCCGGATGTCGGAGGCGGCGTACCCGATCTGCGCGAGCCCCTTGTCGAGAGCGGCGCGGCCGGCCTCGATCGCCCAGCCGCCGTCGACCAGGGTGAGTCCCTCATCGGTCTCGATGGCGTAGACGTTGACCGCGCGCAGCCCGTCGGTCGGGAGCGGCAGCGGGATCCGGTGCACCCCCGGCGCGGCCGGCCAGGCGCCCTCGTCCGCCCAGTGCTGTCCCGAGTCGGGCGAGACGTTGCGGTCGCTCACCCGACCGAGACTAGGGAGTGCGCCGTCCCGTTGGTCGAGGAGGTCGCGCAGCGACCGTCAGCCCCAGAGCTCGGGTGCCTTGAGCAGCTCGCCGGGGTTCTCGTAGACGGCGGTGGCGCCGTTGGCCATCAGCTCGGCGTCGTCGAACCCACCGGTCCGGACGGCCAGGCACGGCAGGCCGGCGGCCTGTGCGGCCCGCGTGTCCCACACCGAGTCACCGATGACGATGGCGTCGGTGCCGCCGACCGACTCGACGGCCGCGTGGAGCAGGTCGGGTGCGGGCTTGCTGCGTGCGGTCACCGACCCCCCGTCGATGCGGTGGACCAGCCCGGGCGCCCCGTCCACGAGCTCGAGCAGGCGCGAGGTGATGTGCGGCTCTCCGGAGCTGGCGATCACGACGCGGAGGCCCCGCTCGCGGAGCAGGCTCAGCAGGTCGGCCGCGCCCTCGGTCGCGCTGACCTCGGGGATCAGCCGCTCGAAGTACTCGGTCTGACGGCGGGCCACCTCGTCGCCGACGCCCTGGGCGACGGCCTCACCGGCCAGGTGGGCGACGACCCGGTCTCCGCCCATGCCGATCGCGCGGTGGATGCGGTGGCTCGGCACCTCCACCCCGACCTCGCGGAACGCGGCCTTCCAGGCGATGGTGCGGGCGTACACGCTGTCCACCAGCGTGCCGTCCACGTCGAGCACGACGGTGTCGAGAGTCACGAGATTCCTTCCCTCAGCCTTCGACTCTTCCACGCGGTTCAAGCCCCAGCACCACCCGAAAGGGGGTCAGCCGCGAAGACCGTCGAGGGCCCAGGTCAGGCGGGTGCGAGCCAGGTCGAGGTACGCCGGCTGGCTCGCGGCCAGCTGGTAGGTCCAGGCGGCCAGCGGCAGCAGCTCGAGGGGCGCGAGCCGGTCACGCAGCGCGGCGTCGTGGTCGCCGTACCCGGCCAGGAACGCGTCGTCCTCCGGCCTGCGGCCGCGCGAGCGCGCCGCCGTCTCGTTGCACGTCAGGTCGAGCTCGCGGGGGCCGAGGCAGAGCCGCTCGAAGTCGCTCCACACGGGACCTCCGGGCGCGCGCAGCACGTTGCCGAGCCAGGCGTCACCGTGCACCGGCTGGAGCCGGACGTCGAGGCCCGCGACGACGACCTCGGCGAGGGCGACCGCCTCGTCGAGGTCGGCCGCCTCCGCGGGAGCGAGATCCAGGGTCGCGGCGACCGCGCGTACCTCGTCCAGGCGCGCGAAGTGCGGCAACCCGGCGCCGTCGTAGTCGGCCAGGTGGTCGTGGACCTCGCGCAGCGCTCGGCCGGCCACGGCGCCGTCGAGCGGGCGGTCCGGGTCGTGGTCGACGCGCCACCACAGCGTCACCACCAGGCCCGCTCGCTCGTGGGGTCCTGCCTCGGTCCACGGCGCGGCGACCGGAGCGCCGGCGTGGGCGAGGTACGAGGTGACGGCGAGCTCGCGGCGAACGACGTCGAGGTCGCGCTGCCCCGCCGGCCACACCCGGGCCACCACCGGAGCGGGCGCCAGGTCGACGACGGTGGAGCCGGTCTCGCGCAGGACGACGGCGTCACGGGCGTCGAGGCCGACGGTGCGCGGCGACCTCGCGGGCGACGGTGAGCGGGTGCACGTGCCCATGGTGGATACGTCCGGGCAGGATGTCGAAGGTGGGGCGTCCCGGTCGACGCGTCGGCGTACGAACCACGAGGAGGAGCAGATGCGCTACATGGTGATGCTGACGATGCGGTCCGACGTGGGCCCGCCGCCGCCGGAGCTGGTCGAGGCGATGGACGTCGCGATGAGCGAAGCTGTCGGCAGCGGCCTGCTGATCGACGCGGGCGGGCTGATGGGCGACCACGCGACGACGTTCACGCTGCGATCCGGCGCGCTGGCCCGGGTCGACGGGCCCTTCGCGGAGGCGAAGGAGGTCGTGGGCGGGTACTCCGTCCTCGACGTCCGCTCGCACGAGGAGGCCGTCGAGGGGGCCCGCCGGATGATGCAGATCCACCTGGACCACTGGCCGGGCTGGGAGGGCTCGTGCGAAGTACGCCGGATCAGCGGCCGCGAGGAGGGTCCGCCGACCTCATGATGGTCCGGTGACGACCACCCACGAGGCCGTGGTCGCGGTCTGGCAGCTGGAGTCGGCGCGGGTCGTCTCCGGCCTGCTGAGGATCACCCGCGACCTCCAGCTCGCCGAGGACCTCGCCCAGGACGCCCTGGTCGCGGCCCTGGAGTCCTGGCCCGACGACGGCATCCCCGCCAACCCGGGCGCCTGGCTGATGACGGTGGCCAAGCGCCGGGCGATCGACACGTTCCGCCGCGCCGAGCGGCACCGCGCCCAGGTCGAACGCATCGGCCACGACCTGTCGGAGGCTTCGATGGACGAGCTGGTCGACCAGGTCGACCACGTCGAGGACGACGTGCTGCGGCTGATGTTCCTGACGTGCCACCCGGCGCTGACGCCGGAGTCCCGGGCGGCGCTGACGCTGCGGCTGGTCGGCGGCCTCACGACCGAGGAGATCGCCCGCGGCTTCCTCGTCAAGGACACCGCGGTCGGGCAGCGCATCTCCCGCGCCAAGAGGACGCTGGCCGAGTCCGGCGCGACCCTGGAGATGCCCACCGGCGCCGAGCGCACCGAGCGGCTCGACGACGTGATGGCCGTGATCTACCTGGTCTTCAACGAGGGGTACGCCGCCACGGCAGGGACGTCGTGGATGCGCACCGACCTCTGCCTCGAGGCGCTCCGGCTGGCGCGGATGCTCGCCGCCCTGGCTCCCGGTGACGCCGAGGTGCACGGGCTGCAGGCGCTGCTCGAGCTGCAGGCGTCCCGGCTGCACGCGCGTACGACGTCCACGGGTGAGGCCGTCCTGCTGGAGGAGCAGGACCGCGCCCGCTGGGACCACCTGCTGATCCGCCGCGGCCTGGCTGCCCTCGCGCGAGCGGAAGGTACGGGGCAGCCGGTCGGCGCCTACACCGTGCAGGCCGCGATCGCCGCCTGTCACGCCCGTGCCCGACGCGCGGAGGACACCGACTGGGTCCGCATCGCCGCGCTGTACGACCTGCTCTCCGCTGCCGGCGACAACCCGGTCGTCGAGGTCAACCGCGCGGTCGCGCACGGCCGCGCGTTCGGGCCGGCCGCGGGCCTCGCCGTGCTGGACGCGGTCGCCGACGACGCCGGGGCGTCGTACGGCCACCAGTGGCACGCCGTCCGCGGCGACCTGCTCTCCCGGGCCGGCCGAGGTACGGAGGCGTCCGCCGAGTTCCGCACCGCCGCCTCCCTCACCCGCAACGACGCCGAACGTTCGCTGTTGTTGAGGCGCGCCGAATTCGGATAGTCCCCTACGAAATGGCTGCTCCGTCACCGCTTCACACAGCCATTTCGTGAGGGACTATCCCGCAGGCGGGTGGGAAGAGCGGGCGGTGGGGCGGAGGCGGAGGGTCTCGGCGAGGACACCGCGGGCGTCGAGGTCGGTCATGGTGCGGAGCCAGGCGGGGTCGCGGTCGAGGGCGGTGAGGGCGGCTGCGTACGACGCGTGGTCGGCGAAGGTGGCCGCCCAGACGAACGCGTGGTCGGGGCGGACCGGGAGCGCGGGGAAGGTGTTCTCGGCGGGCTCGGTGCGCCACGTGGCGACCGTCGTCCGAGCGCCGAGGCCAGCAGCGGCTGCACCTCGCGAGCCAGCCACGAGCAGGTGCCGTGGCCGGGCTCGTGCAGCCACGCGGTGACGACGACCCACTCGTCGCCGGTCGCGGCGGCCCCGACCGGCGCGCGCGGGCCGGGTTCGAGCGCCGGGTGCGGCGGGTCGGTCGGCCGCAGCAGCAGCACGTCGTCGCTGTCGACCATCGTGGCGTTGGCGGCCGGGCCGTGCTGCTTCCAGACCGGCCCGCCGTAGAACGCACCCAGGGCGTCGCGCCGGGCCTCCATCGACGAGAACCCGCGCATCCACACGAACCGGTCGGCGTCGTCGCGGTCGAGGAACAGCCCGCCGATGGCCATCCCGAGCGCCTCTTGGCTCTCCACGAACTCGGCCTCGAAGACCTCGACGAGCGCGTCGGCGGCGCCCGGCTTCAGCACGTACTGCCGCAGCTCGACCACCGGCGATTGTGTAATCGACATTGTTACACTTTAGCCGTGTCCGCGAACTCCCGCCTCACCACTGCCGTCCACGCCCTGTGCTGGCTGGAGCTCGCCGCCCGCCGCGGCTACCCGTCGCTGACCTCGGAGCGGGTCGCCGCCAGCCTCGCCAGCAACCCGGCGCTCGTCCGCAAGGCCCTCGGGCCGCTCCGCGACGCCGGCCTCGTCACGTCCGGCCGCGGCCCCGGCGCCGGCTGGTCGCTGGCCCGGCCGGCGGCACGGATCCGGCTCGACCAGGTGTACGACGCCCTCGGCGAGGAGACGCCGTACGCCCTCCACGCCCACGAGCCCAACCAGGACTGCCCAGTCGGGTTCGGCATCCGGCCGGTGCTCGCGGACGTGTACGCCGACGCGGACGCTGCTGTCCGCCGCAGCCTCCGCCGCCGTACCGTCGCCGACGTGCTCGACACCCTGCTCGCCGAGCACCCGCTGCCTACAGCGTGACCGGGAGCCTCGTGTCGATACCCATGCCCCAGTCGGGGTGGCCGCCGCGGGCGTGCACCTCGGCCGTGTCGACGTCGAGCCGGTAGAGCCTCAGGTCGCCCTCACCGGACAGCTCCTCGACGCTGAACGCTCGGGCGCCGCCCGTGTCCTCGCGCGCGAACGCCCGGCCGATCTCGACCGGCAGGTCCGCCTCGGGCACCTCGGCCGCCCGTCCCGTCAGGTAGACGGCCCGCGTCTGCGGAGACGGGACCGAGGAGTCGAACACGACCGCGTTCACCCGCGGGTCGCCGGCCAGGTTGTGCGAGTGCTGGGAGTCGGGCGACGAGACCCAGTAGAAGGCGCGGTACTCGTGGTGGGTGAAGTACACCGGCGAGACGCGCGGCTGCCCGTCGGCGTGCGCCGTGCCGAGCACGTAGTAGCGGTTCACGTCGACGACGTCGCGCGCCATCGCGGCGAGCTCGGCGGCGTACTGGTGGGCCACGGCCTGCTTGTCGGTCATGAAGGGAGTCGACCACGACAACCCGCGGAACTCATCGCGTCCGTGTCGGGTCACATTGGGTCCGCCGCTAGCGTCGGTCCATGGCCCACTTCCGCTGCCTCTGCCTCGACACCGCCGACCCCGCCAGCGACCTCGCGACCTTCTGGGCCGCCGTCTCCGGCGGCACCGTCACGCCTGCGGAGAGCGGCGGACCGGCGGACGTCTACGGCCGCGCCGAGCACGAGAACCTCCTGGTCGTCCCGGTGCCCGAGCGCAAGACCGTGAAGAACCGCGTCCACCTCGACGTGTACGCCGCGGCGATCGGCGACCTCACGGCGCTCGGCGCCGAGGTGGTGCTCCCCGCCGAGGAGAGCGGGTTCTCGTGGACCGTGATGCGCGACCCGGAGGGCAACGAGTTCTGCGCGTTCCTCAGGGACGAGCTGCCGGACTACCGCATCCACGGCGTGGTCATCGACTCCGCGGACCCCGAGCGGATCGCCACCTGGTGGGGCGACGTGCTGGGGGCCGAGGTGTCCGACAACGCCGAGCACGGCGGCGGCTGGTGGACCCTGCTGGGCGCCACCCCCGACCCGGTGCTCACCTGGGACTTCGTGCCCGTCCCCGAGCCCAAGACCGTCAAGAACCGGCTCCACTGGGACCTCCGGGGCAACGTGGACGACTTCCTCGAGCGGGGCGCGACCCACCGCTGGGACCGGCCCGGCTGGACCGCCCTGGCCGACCCCGAGGGCAACGAGTTCTGCGTCCTTCCCGAGGAGTGACGCTCCCGGCCGTCAGTGATGTCCCTCGTGACCACCTTCGATCTGACCGCGGATCTCGCCACCGCTGTAGCTCGAGCTGTGCACGTTGACGTACGCCGTGCCGGCCCTGATCGCGGCGAGCAGCTCCTCGTACTCGGCCGCCGCGATGCCTTGGCCCGCGGGGCCGATCACGTCGGCCGGGACGATGGTGCCCGTGACCTCGCCGGCGGCGGGGCAGGTCTGGGTGCCAGCAGGACCGTTGCCGAGGTTCGTGCACAGGAACACGCTGATCCCACCGGCCTGGCCGACGGCACCGAAGTGGATGTGGGCCTGCGAGACGACGCCGACCGTGTCGGCGTACGTCAGCCGGTACTCGATCCCCGCGTCGGTGACCATCGCCCCGAACGTGCCGTGGCCAGCTGTCGACAGGGCCAACGGCGCCTCCTCGTAGCCGCTGAGCTGTTCGTGGATCAGCCCGCTGGACCCACCACTGCCGTCACGGGCTGCACCACCTCCTCCACCGGTTGCGCTCACCGCCGCAGCGCTGCCTGCGACCAACCCGAGGGCGGCCGCGGCGATCCCGAACCTGACGGATCGTGAACGGAGTTGCATGGACATGGAGGGCCTCCGATCCTCGACGTTGTCCTTCAGGGCAGTACGCACCGGCCGGATGAACCGTTCACCCGGCGCGGGGTCGTACGGTGTCGAGATGAGCGACCCAGACCTGCCCGCACCCGAGCACCGCCGCCCCGAGGGCGTCGACGACAAGACCGTCGAGGCGCTCGGCAAGCTCTCGGAGGCCCTCGAGGTCGTCGAGAACGCCCGTGGCTACCTGTACGCCTTCCATCGCCTGACCGGGATGGGCGACCTCGCCCTCGGCGAGGCCGTCGACCTCCTGCGCGAGGCCGGCCACGACTCGCTGGCCGGCGAGCTGCAGTCACGCCTGGTCGGCCGCAACGTGATCGAGGGACGGTGGACCTTCCAGGTCGTCGAGGAGTACGACGACGGGTACTACCGGCTCTTCAAGGAGCTGGAGGCCAAGGCGCGCGACAGCCTGGTGCTCGGCAAGCGACACCTGTACGAGGCCGAGATGAAGGAGGACCGCCGCACGCGGGGAAACCCCGACCACACGGCGGTCCCCAAGTGATCGACGCTACTTCTCCAGGAACTTCAGCAGCGCCTCGTTGAACTCGCGCGCGTGGCTCGCGTTGATGGCGTGCGGGCCGCCCTCGATGACCACCAGGTCGCTGCCCTCGATCGCGGCGTGCGTGCGTCGGCCCGAACCCTCGAACGGCACGATCTCGTCGCTGTCGCCGTGGATGACGAGCGTGGGCACGCTGACCTGCTCGATGTCGTTGCGGAAGTCGGTGGCCCAGGCGTCCATGCAGAGCAGCGCGGCCTCCTGGTTCGACTGCTGGGCGATCGCCAGAGCCTCCTGACGCTTCTCCTCGGCGACCTTGAGCTCGCCGTTCGCGGTGAAGAGGTTCTTGGTGAACTCGTCGAAGAACCCGTCGCGGTCGTGCTCGAGACCCTTGCGCAGCTGGGTCGCGGCCTCCTCGTCGAGCGGGCCGTCGGGGTTGCTGTCGGACTGCAGCATCGCGGGCGGGATGGCCGCGGCGAAGACCACGCTGTGCAGCTTCTCCTGCCCGTGCCGTGACACGTACCTGGCGATCTCGCCGCCACCCATCGAGAACCCGACGAGCGTCACGTCGGTGAGGTCGAGGTCGTCGATCACGTTGGCCAGGTCGTCGGTCAGGGCGTCGTAGTCGTAGGCGTCACCCGGGTCCGACTTGCCGAAGCCGCGGCGGTCGTAGGCCACGACGCGGTACCCCGCCTCGGTGAGCGCCTCGGTCTGCGCCGACCACGAGACGTGGCTCAGCGGCCAGCCGTGGATGAGGACGACGGGACGGCCCTCGCCGCCGTTGTCGAAGACGGAGAGGTTGTGGGACTGCTGCTCGGTAGCCATGAGTTCGACGCTAGCCAGGCCGAGGATGGGCGAGTACGCCCATCCGGGTGGGGCTAGACGTCGCGCGCGAGCAGGTCGTCCCAGGTCTCGCGCCGCACGACGGTGCGCCAGTCGCCCTCGCTGGCGAACACCACCGGGATGCGGCGGTTGCCGTTGTAGTTGTTGCTCATGGTGAAGCAGTACGCGCCGGTCGCGGGCACGACGACGAGGTCGCCGACCACTCGGGTCGGCGAGCGGCACGCCCGCCACCAGCACGTCGCCGCTCTCGCAGTGCCGGCCGACCAGGTCGCAGTCCTCGCCCGGTGCGTCGAGGCGGCCGAGCACCCCGGCCTCGAAGCGCTGCTCGAACAGCGCGACCTCGAGGTTGTCGCCCATCCCGCCGTCGACGGCCACGAACGTGCGCGCCTCGCGCTTCACGGTGACGACCCGGTAGACGGTGCACGCCGTCTCGGCGACCATGCTCCGGCCCGGCTCGATGATCAGCTCCGCCTCGGCGGGGAGGTGCGTCGCGCGCGGCGTCGACGAGGGCGTCCAGGTACGCCGCAACGGTCGGCGGGCGGTCCGCCCAGGTGTAGCGGGCACCGAGGCCGCCACCCAGGTCGTAGACCGGGAACTCCCCCAGCGCCGCGATCGCCGCCACCGACTCGGCGAACGGCTCGACCTGCATGATCTGCGACCCGACGTGCGCGTGCACGCCGCGCATCCGCAGCGACGGCGACGCCTCGATGCGGGCGATCAGCTCGCGGGCCCGCTCGGGCGAGACCCCGAACTTGGAGCCGGCGTGCCCGGTGAGGATGCTCGCGTGGGTGTCGGCCTCGACGCCCGGGATCACCCGCACCAGCACGTCCTGCGTGGCGCCGGCCGGCAGCGCGGCCTCCAGCCGGTCGAGGTCGTCGGCGCCGTCGACGACCACCAGCCCGAGGCCGTGCTCGACGGCCATCGCGATCTCCTCGTCGCCCTTCGCGTTGCCGTGCAGGACGACCTTCGCGGGGTCGACACCCGGCCCGCAGCGCGGTGACGATCTCGCCACCGCCGGCGACGTCGAGCCCGAGGCCCTCCTCGACCATCACCCGCTGCACGGCCGTGCAGGGGAAGGCCTTGGACGCGAAGACGACCCGGCTGCGCGGCCAGCGCGCGGTGAGCCCGTCGGCGTACTCGCGGGCGCGCGCTCGCAGGGCGTCCTCGGACACCACGAGCACCGGGGTGCCGACCTCGGCCGCGATGTCGTCGAGCCGGCACCCGGCGACCAGCGTCATCCCGTCGGCGTCCGTCGTGCTGCCGGCGGGGAGCAGGTCGTGGACGCCGGGCACCCGTCAGCCGACCAGGGTCAGTGAGACACCGTCGGCGAGGCGGTAGGGGTGGGTGGCCACGAGGGCGCCGATCGCCCGCCGCATCCGCGACACCTCCGCGCGCACCGTGACCGCATGCTCCGCGTCGCCGTACACGGCGGTGCTCAGCTGCTGGGCGGTCAGCCCGTCGCGACCGGCGCGGGCCAGCAGCACCAGCAGCTCGGCGTGCCTCGGGGTCAGCGTGGTGCGCCACGACTCCCCGTCGCTGGTGACGTCGAGGACGGGCTCCCCGGTGCGGTCCAGGCAGGCGGTGACCGAGCCCGACCCACCGCGGGGCCGGACCAGCCAGCCGTCGCCGAGCCGCTCGGGGAGGCAGAGCCCGAGCCCCGGCACCGCGAGCGCGTGGTGCTCCCGCGGGGCCTGGATCCGGTCGCGGGCGGCGATGCCGGCGTGGTGCGCGACCCAGCCGTGGTCGTCGACGACGAGCAACGGCCCGCTGACGCCGGCGAGCACCGGCTCGGCGCTGCGCCGCAGCCGCTCGAGCCGACCCTCGTGGTGCCGCCAGAGGCCGGCCTCGGCGAGCCGGACCGAGCTCTCGACCAGCGCGCCGATCGCGGGGTGCAGGGTGAGCGCCGGGCCGCTGACGTCGACCACGCCCAGCAGCTCACCCGTCCGCGGGTCGTGGATGGGCATCGCGGTGCAGTACCAGGGGTGCTGGCCCTGCTCGTAGTGCTCGGCCGAGAACAGCTCGACCGGAGCGGCCTCGGCCAGGGCCGTGCCGATGGCGTTCGTGCCGACGACGCGCTCGGTCCAGCGGGCGCCCTCGGCGAAGCCGAGCCGGTCGGCGGTCATCCGTACGCGGGCCGCGCCCTCGCGCCAGAGCACGACACCGTCGGCGTCGCACACGACCATCAGGAACAGCGACGCGTCGGCCACCCGGGTGAGGGTCGCGCGCAGGTCGTCGATGACCAGGAGCCAGGGGCGACGCCGTCCGCCGCGCCTCGACCTCGTGCCAGGGCAGGTGGACCCGCTCGTTGGCGGTGTCCGGGTCGAGCCCCATGCCGACCACCCGCGACCACGACCGCGCCACCACGCCCCGCGGCCGGACCGGCGGCCGCGACCCGGCGAGCACGGCGTCGTGGATGCGGACCAGCTGGCGCGCGTGCTGGGACAGGTCGGTGCCGGGCTCGATCGCCCCGTAGGCGGGGGCAGCGCCCGCGGCAGCCATGCGTCGAGAATAGGCACGCCGTGTGACCGGCGCCACGTGCAACAGGCTGCAACCCTGTCCTCGCCGGACGGAGAGGTCTTGGGTGGCCCACATGACCCAGACACTCGACGCCCCTCCCGGCCAGTCGTCGGCCTCTGACCGCGCGGAGGCGTGGTTCCGCGACTTCGAAGCCGCACTGAAGGCCCGCGACGTCGGCGCCGCCTCCGCGATGTTCGCCGCCTCCTCCTTCTGGCGCGACCTCGTCTCCTTCACCTGGAACCTCACGACCGTCGAGAACCCGCCCGGCGTCGCCGACCTGCTCGAGGCGAACCTCGAGCGGGTCGACCCGTCGGGTTTCGCGCTGACCGAGCCGGCCGACGAGGCCGGCGGCGTGGTGACCGCCTGGTTCGCGTTCGAGACGTCCACCGGCCGGGGCAACGGGCTGCTCCGGCTCAAGGAGGAGGAAGGGAAGGACAAGGCGTGGACCTTCCTCACCACCCTCCACGAGCTCAAGGGTCACGAGGAGCCGCGTGGCACGCACCGGCCGATGGGCGCCGAGCACGGCGCGAGCAAGGACCGGCGGACGTGGAAGGAGAAGCGGCAGGCGGAGGCCGAGAGCCTCGGCAGCACGACGCAGCCGTACGTGCTGGTCATCGGCGGCGGCCAGGGCGGCATCGCCCTGGGCTCGCGGCTGCGCCAGCTCGGCGTGCCGACCCTCGTCGTCGACAAGCACCCGCGGCCCGGCGACCAGTGGCGCAACAGGTACAAGTCGCTCTGCCTGCACGACCCGGTCTGGTACGACCACCTGCCGTACCTGAAGTTCCCCGACAACTGGCCGGTGTTCGCGCCGAAGGACAAGATCGGCGACTGGCTGGAGTCGTACGTGAAGGTGATGGAGGTGCCGTACTGGTCGAGCACCACGGCGACCTCGGCCACCTGGTCGGAGGAGACGGGTGAGTGGACCGTCGAGGTCGAGCGCGAGGGGATGCCGCTGACGCTGCGGCCGAAGCAGCTCGTGTTCGCGACCGGGATGTCGGGGAAGGCACGGATGCCCGAGATCGCCGGCACCGACGTCTTCCGCGGCGACGTGCACCACAGCTCGGCGCACCCGGGGCCGGACGCGTACCGAGGCAAGAAGGCCGTGGTGATCGGCAGCAACAACTCGGCGTTCGACATCTGCGGCGCGCTCTGGGAGAACGACGTCGACGTCACGATGGTGCAGCGGTCGTCCACGCACATCGTGAAGAGCGACAGCCTGATGGAGATCGGCCTCGGCGACCTGTACTCCGAGCGTGCGGTCGCGTCCGGCGTGACGACCGAGAAGGCCGACATGATCTTCGCGTCGCTGCCCTACCGGATCCTGCACGAGTTCCAGATCCCGGCGTACGAGGCGATGGCCGAGAAGGACAAGGACTTCTACGACCGCCTCGAGAAGGCCGGGTTCTGGCTGGACTGGGGCGACGACGGGTCCGGGCTGTTCATGAAGTACCTGCGGCGCGGCTCCGGCTACTACATCGACGTGGGCGCGGCCGACCTGGTGGCCAACGGCGACGTGAAGCTCGTGCGCGGCCAGGTCTCGCACCTGACCGAGGACTCCGTGGTGCTCGAGGACGGCACGACCTTGCCGGCCGACGTCGTGGTCTTCGCGACGGGCTACAACTCGATGAACGGCTGGGTCGCCGACCTCATCGACCAGGAGACCGCCGACAGGCTCGGGAAGGTGTGGGGCCTCGGCTCGGACACCACCAAGGACCCCGGGCCGTGGGAGGGCGAGCAGCGCAACATGTGGAAGCCCACCCAGGTCGACAACCTCTGGATGCACGGCGGCAACCTCCACCAGTCCCGGCACTACTCGCTGTACCTCGCCCTCCAGCTGAAGGCCAGGTACGAGGGGATCGACACCCCGGTGTACGCGCTGCAGGAGGTGCACCACACGGCGTGACGATCCTCGGGGGTTGAGGTGCGAGGAGCGCCAGCGACGAGCCTCGAAACCACGCGTCGCTAGCCTGCGCGGGTGACCGTCGTGCTCCCCGTCGTCGAGACGGGACCCGAGGCCCTGCTGCGGATGAGCGAGCTGACGGTCTCCGACGACGGCGAGTTCCGGGGCTCGATGCCGGTCGGTCCGTGGCTGGAGGTCGAGGGCCGTACGCCGGCCGGCGCGGTCGCCGTCCTCGTCGACGACCTGCTGGGGTACGCGATCGTCGCCGACCTGCCCCGCGGCCACTGGTCGGTCAGCGCGGAGATCACCCTCGACGTGCTCCGGCCGCTGCCGACCTCGGGCCGTCTGTTCGCGAACGCGCGCCTCGTGCACGCCGACGCCCTCGGCGGGTACGCCACCGGCACGGTCACCGACGAGGACGGCCTGCTGCTCGCGTCGACGAGCCAGCGGGGTCGGTACCTCGTCGCCCCGGACGGCCTCGTCGAGGAGGGTGCCTGGGGCGGCCCGCCGGCGCCCGGCGACCTCGAGCGGCTGCTGGCCACCCGCGCCGACGAGCCGGTCACCACCACCGACGTGCACGCCAACGAGAGCGGCAACCTCCACGGCGGCGTCTCGATGTTCCTCGCCGACCTGGTCGCCGGCGCCCTGCGCCCCGACCTGGTCACCGCGTCGGTGCACATCGCCTACACCCGCGGCATCCCCATCGGCGCCGAGCTCATCTGCCGCGCCACGACCCGCCACGCCGGCCGGTCGCTGGCCGTCATCGACGTCGACGGGATGGTCGACGGCCGGGTCGGCACGACCGCCCGCGTCGTCCTCCACCCGCCCATCCCCGCTGAGTAACCACCCCTTGAGTCCACTTCTACCCCGCTTGAGCGGGGTAGAAGTGGGTCGAGAGGGTGGTTACTCAGCAGATTTCGCCTCCCTAGGCGACCGGGGCGCGGCCGAGGGTGACGGTGGCGGAGTGGGAGGCACCGGAGGCGTCGGTCCAGGTGACGCGGACGGAGTCGCCGGGGTCGTGGGCGGCGACGGCCTTCTGGAGCTGGAGGTACGTCGTGACGGAGGTGCCGCCGAGCGAGGTGATGGTGTCGCCGGCGCCGAGGCCGGCGTCCGAGGCCGCTCCCCCGTCGACGACCCCGGCCAGTGCGGTGCCCGTACCGGCGAGGGAGACGCCGAGGAACGCGTCGTACCCCAGCGTGATCGAGGCCGTCTCCTCGCCGGCGACGACATGCGCCGCGATCCGGAGGACCCGCTTGATCGGGATGACGTACCCCGTGATGTTCGCCGAGCCGGACGACGCCGCGACGTTCATCCCGACGACGTCCCCGTCGGACTCGAGCAGCGCGCCGCCGGAGTCGCCCGGGATGATGTCGGCGTCCACCTCGATCAGCTGGGTGAGCCGGTGCGCCGCGCCGGTCTGCTCGTCGGAGACGGTGATCGGGTGGTCGGTGTCGGTGACCGTGCCGGCCGCGGCGGTCAGCGCGCCGCCGTCGCCGCCCGCGTCCCCGACCGCGGTCACGTCCTCGCCGACGCTGACCCCGCCGGCGTCCGTGGAGGCCGTCGTGAGGCCGGAGGCGTCCTCGAGCTGCAGGACGGCGACGTCGCGCTTCGCGTTGGTGCCGAGCACCTCGGCGTCGTACGTACGGCCGGTCGTGACCACCGTGACCTGGATCGACGTCGCACCCTCGACCACGTGGTGGTTGGTCACGACGAGGCCGTCGCTACCGATGACGATGCCGCTGCCGGCGGCCTCGCCCGCGCCGAACTCGACCTCGCTGGTGATCGTCACCAGGCCCGCCGACTGTTCGGCGGTGGCCTCCGTGGTGTCGAGGGACGAGGTGGTCGCGTACGGCGAGACGTAGCCGTACGGCTGGTAGCCGGAGCCCGGGTACGGCGGCCAGCCGCGGTCGACCAGGACGGTGGTGGCCGCGGCCGGCGCGACGGCGGCGACGGTCAGCGGCAGGACGAGGGCGGCGGCGGCCGCCGTGGCGAGGGGGCGCTTCACGCGAGCCATGAGTCTGGGTGGGATCGTCATGACCCCACGGTGGAACCCGAAGTTGTGGGTCCGCTGTGAGCCAGGTCAGGAAGCGATCAGAGCCTGGGTGCGCGCCTCGTCCTCGGGCGCCCAGCGATACATCATGTACTCGGCCACGGCGCGGGCCTCCTCCATGCCGTACATCCGCCCGATCATGTGCAGCGCCAGGTCGATCCCGGCAGAGACGCCCGCACCGGTGACGATGTGGCCGTTGTCGGCGACCCGGACGTCTCGGCGTACGACGGCCGTCGGCGCGGCCTTCTGCAGCCGGTCGTAGCCGCTGTAGTGGGTGGTCGCCTCGAGGCCGTCGAGCAGACCGAGCTCGGCCAGCACGTAGGCACCGGTGCACACCGACACCAGGTGCTCGACCTGCTTCTCCTGCTCGGCGATCCAGGCCATCAGCCGCGGGTTCTCGAGGATCACGCTGGTGTTGCCGCCGGGGACCAGCAGCATCGAGAGCGGCGGACAGTCGTCGATCGTGTGGTTGGGCTGGATGAGCATGCCGGTGTTGGCGCGGACGACCCGTGCCTCGTCGGCGACCGTGAAGACGTTGAAGTGGGCCTGGCCGTCGTCGCCGGTGACGCCGAACGCCTCGAAGGGCCCGCAGAAGTCGAGCACCTCCACGTCGTCGTGCACCAGGATCGCGAGGTTCTTGGGGGCCATCCTCGGGACGCTCCTCGCAGGTCCGAGGCCCCACGGGAAGTCAGGCGAGGTGGTCGAGACCCGCGTACACGCGCAGCGCGTTGCGGCCGAGCACGTCGGCCACCACGTCGTCGTCGAGGCCGAGCCCGGCCACGGCCCGCGCGTTGGTGGACGTCACCGCGCCCGGCCAGTCGGTGGCGAAGATCCACTTCTGGGCCAGTCGGTTGAGGTCGTACCTCGCGAAGTACTCCGGCAGCCGCTTGGGCGGCAGGCCCGACAGCTCGAGCCACACGGTCGGGTACAGCTGCGCCATGAACGCGGCTGCGTCGTACCACCAGCCACGCCCGGCGTGCGCGAGCACCACGTCGAGGGTCGGGAAGTCGCGGACGACGGGCAGCAGGTGCTCGGGGTGGGCCAGCTCGTTCATCGAGCCGGGGAAGGACGAGGTCCCGCAGTGCACGATCAGCGGGACGCCGCGCTCGGCGAGCACGGCGTACGCCGGCCACAGCGCCGGGTCGTCGCAGCGGAAGCCGCCGTGGACCGGGTGCAGCTTGAGCGCCGCTGCGCCCTGGTCGAGCTGGCGGTCGAGCTCGTCGGCGATCGGGAAGTGCAGGTGCGGGTTCACGTTGGCGACCGGCCGGAACCGTGACGGGTTGTGCGCGACGATCGGCAGCAGGTCCTCGAACCGCTGGATGCCGGTGACCTTGGGGCTGTACTCGCAGAAGAGCAGGGCCGCGTCGACGCCCTGCTCCGCGAAGAGCTCGTCCAGCGCCGCCGGGTCGATCCGGCCGTCGGCGTCCCAGACGCGGTCGAGGATGCCGTCCGGGCCGAAGTCCCTCGCCCACTGCACCCAGGCGGGCTTGAGCGACCCGAGCACGGGGACGTGGACGTGGGCGTCGACCAGCAGGTGTCCGTCGAGCATCAGTCCGCCGCCCAGGCGGCGACCAGCTCGGTGTCGGTCCCGAGGTCACCCACCTTCCGCGCCCCGCCGGGCATGCCGAGCGGCGCGTCGCGACCCTCGAGCACCACGTCGAAGAACGTGGCGTTGTCCTCGACGAACGCCTCGTCGCCCTCGGCGACGCGGCGGTCCTGGGTGATCGCCTCGACCGGGCAGACCGGCTCGCAGGCGCCGCAGTCGATGCACTCCTTGGGGTTGATGTAGCTCTTGCGGACCCCTTCGTAGATGCAGTCGACCGGGCACTCGTCGACGCACGCCTTGTCGTTGACGTCGATGCAGGCGCTGGCGATGACGTACGGCACGTGGTTGCTCCTCTCAGCCCTTCGAGCTGCCGGCCAGCAGGTGACGGACCTTGAACCGCTGGAGCTTGCCGGTCGCGGTCTTGGGCAGCTCGTCCACGAACACCACGTGGTGCGGCGCCTTGAAGTGCGCCAGGCCGTCGCGGCACCAGGCGACCAGGTCCTCGGCGCTGACGCCCTCGGCGATGACGACGGCCACCGGCTTGTCGATGCCGTGCTCGTCGGCCACGCCGACGACGGCCGCCTCCCGCACGGCCGGGTGCTCGATCAACCGGCTCTCGACCTCGGCCGGCGACACCCAGATGCCGCCGGACTTGAGCATGTCGCTGTTGCGGCCCAGGCACGTGAAGTAGCCGTCCGCGTCGCAGACGTAGGTGTCGCCGGTGACCAGCCACTCGCCCTGGAAGACCTGTCGCGAGGCGGCGGTCCGCTTCCAGTAGCCGAGGGCGATCGAGTCACCGCGCACCCGCAGCGCGCCGGGCTGGCCGGCCGGCAGGGGCTGGCCGTCCTCGCCGACGACCACGACGTCGTACCCCGGCACGGCCTTGCCCGTGGTGCCGGGCCGGATGTCGCCCGGGCTGTTGGACAGGAAGATGTGCAGCGCCTCGGTCGAGCCGATGCCGTCGATGATGTCGACGCCGAAGCGTTGCTTGAACCGGGTGAGCAGCGGGCCGGGCAGCGCCTCGCCCGCCGACGCGGCCAGCCGGACCGAGGCGAACGTGTCGTCCGGCAATTCGCCCGAGAGCAGCGCGGCGTAGAAGGTCGGGACGGCGAAGAAGAGCGTCGGCCGCTCGGTGGCGACGCGCTCCTGGACGATCGCGGGCGTCGGCCGCCGTCCCTCGAGCACGGTCGTGGCACCGACCGAGAACGGGAAGAACAACGAGTTGCCGATGCCGTAGGCGAAGAACAGCTTCGCCACCGAGAACGTCACGTCGTCGGGTCGGATGCCGAGCACCTGCTGGCCGTAGGTCTCGCAGACGTGCCGGATGTTGGCGTGGCGGTGCATCGCCGCCTTGGGGAGGCCGGTGGTGCCGCTGGTGTAGAGCCACAGGGCCCACGCGTCGGCGTCGGTGTCGGCGACCGCGCGACGTACGTCGGGTGCGGCGCGGCCGGCGGTCAGGAACTCCTCCCACGACATCTGGCCGACGGCGTCGGGCACGGCAAGGGTGGCGTCGCCGGCCACGACCAGGCGCTCGACCTCGGGCGCCAGCGGCAGGGCCCCCTCGACGGCCTCCGTGAACTCGGGCGTGCACACCACCAGCCGCGCCCCCGAGTCCGCGAGCACGGTGCCGAGCTCGGTGGCGGTCTGCATGGTGGAGACGGGCACGGCGACCGCGCCGGCGCGGAAGCAGCCCAGGATGGCGGCGAGCATGGGCAGCCCGTCGGACATCATCAGCAGGACCCGGTCGTCCGACCGGACCCCCGCCTCCCGCAGGGAGGCGGCGACGACCCCGCAGAGCTCGTCGAGCTCGGCGTACGTCGTGGTCTCGGCGGCGCGGACCGCGACCTTGTCGCCGAGCCCGTCCTCGACGTTCCGGGTGACGAGGTAGGTCTGCGCGTTGAAGCGGTCGGTCATCTCACACCCGCTGGTAGTCGTAGGAGCCGCGCTGGCCCGAGCCGTAGCGCCGCAGCGCCCCGTCGGGGCCGGAGGCGTTGGGGCGGTAGAAGATCCAGTTCTGCCAGGCCGTCAGCCGGCCGAAGATCTTCGTCTCGACCGTCTCGGGGCCGACGAACCGGTGGTTGGCCTCCATGCCGGTGAGCGCGTCGGGCGAGAGCGACGCCCGCTCCTCGAGCGCGATCCGCAGGTCGTCCTCGAGGTCGAGGTCGTCGAGCGCCCAGGTGACCAGGCCGAGGTCGTCGGCCGCGCGGGCGTCGAGGTGTTCGCCGATCGCCTTGCGGGCAGCCGCCAGCTCGTCGTCACGTCCCCAGAACCGCGACTCCAGACGGCTGAGCCCGTTGCCCATCGGGAACGCGCCGTCGTTGGCCGCGGTCAGCACGATGGTGGCGGGCTCGGCGTCCGGGTCGACGTCCTCGTAGACGCCGTCGAGCATGTACTGCCGGTCGCACGCCAGGGCGAGCTCGGCCAGCATCCCGGCGAAGCACGAGCCCGGCTCGATGACGGCGATCAGGCTGCGGCTGGTCACGTCGAGGCGCTTGAGGGTGCGCTTCCAGTAGTGCCGCACCTCGGCGACGAACCAGTCGTCGAGGTCGGCGAGCTGGGCGTCGTGGGCCAGCACGCGGTCGGTGTCGCCGGAGGTACGGACGACCCAGGTGCCGATCGCGGTCTCGTTGGTGCGCAGCCGGAGCACCAGGTCGTCGAGCTCGCGGGTGACGGCCATCGGCCACCAGTCGACGCCCAACGCCCGTACGCCGTCGGCATCGGCCGGCGGGTCGGTCTCGGGGCCGCGCACCTCGATGTCGACCCGGCGGGCGGCCCGGTCGATGGTGGCGGTCACGTGGGAGTAGCTGATCGCGTCGTCGGCCTCGTTGCGGACCAGCGGGGTCAGCGCGACACCCGGGCCGCCCGGTCGGCTCGACCCCTCGGCGAGCACCCGCGCCCGCTCGGCCACGTGCTCGGCGAAGCGGTTGCGCGGGACGGTGGAGTCGACCAGGCCCCAGTCCACGGCGGTCTGGCCGCGGAAGCCCTCGGCCTTGGTGGCGAACAGGTCGGCGCGGTCCTTGCGGACGTGCCGCTTGTCGACGACGCGGGTGAGGCCGCCGGTGCCGGGCAGCACCCCGAGGAGCGGCACCTCGGGCAGGGAGACCGTCGACGAGCCGTCGTCGATCAGCACGATCTCGTCGCACGCCAGCGCGATCTCGTAGCCCCCGCCGGCGGCCGTGCCGTTGACCGCAGCCACCGACCGGATGCCCGAGTGCTCGCTCGCGTCCTCGAGGCCGTTGCGGGTCTCGTTGGTGAACTTGCAGAAGTTGACCTTCCACGCGTGCGACGACTGGGCCAGCATCCGGATGTTGGCGCCCGCGCAGAACATCTTCTCCAGGCCGCCGGTGATCACGATCGCCTTCACTTCGGGGTGCTCGAAGCGCACCCGCTGGATCGCGTCGTACAGCTCGATGTCGACGCCGAGGTCGTAGGAGTTGGCCTTGAGCTCGTAGCCCGGGACGAGCCCGCCGTCCTCGTCGACCGCCAGGGTGAGCGTCGCGACGTCGCCGTCGGTGGCCAGCGTCCAGTGGCGGTAGTGCTCGGGCGTGGTGTCGAAGTCGACCACGGGGACGGCATCGGACATGGCCGACACTCTACGCCTGCGTGATGGAACGTCAACAGGTTGTAGCATGTCGCGCGTGACCCAGCTCGGCAGCGCCCGCTCCTTGCTGCTCACGGTCCTGGGCGAGTTCGTGCACCCGAACGGCTCGCCGGTGTGGACGGCCACCCTCGTCGACGCACTGCAGGTCCTGGGCGTCGAGGAGAAGGCCGCGCGCCAGGCCCTGACCCGGACGGCGGCCGAGGGGATGCTGAGCTCGGAGCGGCACGGCCGCCGGGTGCTGTGGAGCCTGACCCCGCGGGGCCACGCCCTGCTGGAGGACGGCACGCGGCGCATCTACGGCTTCATGCGTGAGCGGCGCCCGTGGGACGGCCGCTGGCTGGTGGTCAGCGTGCCGATCCCGGAGACGCAGCGCCAGCTGCGGCACCGGTTGCGCACCCGGCTCTCCTGGCTCGGCCTGGGCAGCCCGACGTCCGGGCTCTGGATCGCCACCGACGCCACCAAGGCCGACGAGGTGCAGGCCGTGGTCCGCGACCTCGGCCTGGCCGACCTCGCCTTCGCCTGGACCGGGTCGGCCAGCGGGCTCGGCGAGGAGGGCCGCCTGCTGGCCGAGGCGTGGGACCTCGAGGAGGTCGAGGACCGGTACGTCGCGTTCCTGTCCGACTTCGAGATCCGGATCGCGCCCACCGACCTCGAGGCGTTCCTCGCGCAGGTGCAGCTGATCGAGGAGTGGCGGCGGTTCCCGTTCCTCGACCCGGACCTGCCCGCCGAGCTGCTCGACCACGACTGGCCCGGGCCGCGCGCCGCCAGCACGTTCCACCAGCAGCACGCCCGCTGGCACCGCCCCGCCCAGGCCGCCTGGCGTTCGTTCGCCGAGGCCGCCGGCCCGCTCCCCGCTGGTTGAGGAAGGACGAAGTCCTGTCACGAAACCAGCGGACTCAGTAGCGGTGCTCGTCGACGTCGACGTAGCCGCCCTGCTCCTCGCGACCCGGAGCCTGCCCGCCCTCGTCGGCCGCGGCGTCGTACGCCGTCACTTCCAGCCGTGGGGTCCGGGCGGGCGTGGCGGGGCTGCTGCCGACCCGCTTGCGCAGGTCGCCGTCGAGGTCACCGCGGAAGCCGCGGACGACCAGCCAGTCGTGCACGAGCTCGCGACCCTCGTGCTGCCGGATCGTGTTGTAGACGTAGTTGATGCCGCGGGCGGCGGCCTCGTCCTCGAGGCGGGCGAGCACGAAGCTGCCGACGCCGGCCTCCTGCCGCTGAGGGTCGACGGCGAGCAGGATCTCGGCGTCGCCGCCCCAGCCGATGTCGAGGCGGCCGTAGCCCACGACCTCGTCGCCGTCCCTCGCCACGAACCACTCGCCCGGCAGCGCGTCGCCCTCGTGGAACGGGATGACGAACGCGCCCTGCGGCGCGCCGCCGATGACGCGCGCCTTGTCGGCGTCCCAGACGGGCTGCTCGTCGCGGGGCCAGGTGAGCGTCACACCAGGCCTTCCTCGGCGAGGTGCACGTAGTCGAACTCGACCGGCTGGTCGTTGATCCCGGCCAGCGGCGGGGCGATCCAGCCGGCGAACTTGCCGTACTCGTACTCGGGCACCATCAGCGCCGCCACGTCGGCGCGGTCCTGGTCCGACGGCAGGTAGCCGTCCCGGACGCTCGCCCACTCCTCGTCGGTGAGCACCTGGCCCTCCGGGCTGACGTGGTGCTGGGAGTAGGTGCCCACCCGACGGTTGAAGCCCTCGTGCGGCAGGATCAGCCGCTCGTCGAGGCCGGCCTCCTCGAGGGCCTGGTTCCAGCGACGTACCCCGTTGGCGCAGTCGGCGACGTACTCGTCGCGCAGGTCGAGGTTGAGCGCGCTCAGCATCGGCACCTCCTTCTCGCGGATCTCGCCGTCCTCGACGTACCGCATCGTGCGGGTGTCCTCCAGCAGCACGTGGTCGTCCTTGCGACGGGTCTCCTGCCAGCGACCCTTGAGGCCCGAGGAGTAGTAGTTGCCGGCGTTGGTGGACTGCTCGCCGCCGAAGAGGTCCATCGACACCGAGAACTGGAAGTTCAGGTACTTCTGGATGACGTCGAGCGGGATGACGCCGTCCTCGAAGGTCGCCGCGCCACCCTTCTCCTTCATCACCTCGGCGGTGCGCTCCACGATGCGCTGCACGCCGGTCGTGCCGACGAACATGTGGTGGGCCTCCTCCTTCAGCATGAACTCGCAGGTGCGCGCCAGCGGGTCGAAGGCCGACTCCTTGAGGGTGCCGAGCTGGTACTTCCCGTCGCGGTCGGTGAAGTAGGTGAACATGAAGAACTGCAGCCAGTCGGTCGTCGCCTCGTTGAAGGCGCCGAGGATGCGCGGCGAGTCGAGGTCGCCGGAGTTGCGCTTGAGCAGCTGCTCGGCCTCCTCGCGGCCCTCCCGGCCGAAGTACGCGTGCAGCAGGTAGACCATCGCCCAGAGGTGGCGGCCCTCCTCGACGTTGACCTGGAAGAGGTTGCGCAGGTCGTAGATGCTCGGCGCGGTGTTGCCCAGCACGCGCTGCTGCTCGACGCTGGCCGGCTCGGTGTCGCCCTGGATCACGATCAGCCGCATCAGGTCGGCCCGGTGCTCGCCGGGCACCTCCTGCCAGGCCGGCTCGCCCCGGTGCTTGCCGAAGCTCACCACCCGGTCGGGGTCACGCTCGGCGAGGAAGATCCCCCAGCGGTAGTCCTCCATCGGCACGTGGTCGAAGTGCGCCCAGCCGTCGCGGCCGACGGCGATCGCGGTGCGCAGGTAGACGTCCTTGGTCGGCAGCGCGGGGCCGAGGGTCTTCCACCAGTCGAGGAACTTCGGCTGCCAGCCCTCGAGCGCCCGCTGGAGCCGCCGGTCGTCGGCGAGGTTCACGTTGTTGGGGATCCGCTCGGAGTAGTCGATCTTGCTCAGCGGTCCCGTCGGCACCGGCGCCGGGCCGGTCCGTCCATCCGTGGTCATCCCAACGTTCTACACTCCAACGGCGGAAATGCCAACACTCTGTCGTACGTTGGCTCAGCCGCCGAGGTACAGGTTCTGCAGCCGCACCTGGCCGCGCGCCGACAGCGAGCCGTCGGCGTCGGCGTGCGTCTCCACCAGCCAGAGCTGCTGCGACCGGCCGCGGTGCAGCGGCGTCGCCGTCGAGGTCATGGCGCCCTCGCGGACGGCGCGGAAGAAGTCGGTGTTGTTGTTGACGCCGACGACCTTGGCGGTCTCGTCGCGCCCGGACACCCACAGGGCCGCACCGACGCTGGCCAGCGTCTCGACGACGCTGCAGTGCACGCCGCCGTGCAGGATCCCGTACGGCTGGTGCAGCTTGGGCTCGACGGTCCAGGTCGCCACGACCCGGTCGGGCGCGAGCTCGGTGAACTCGAGCCCGAGGAAGGCCACGAAGTTGCCGATGATGTCGGGATCGGTGGTTCCGAGCATCGCGCTCAGGCCGGCGTGCGGGGCTGCGTCGTCAGTCACGCGGTCAGTCTGCCGTGCCGGAATACCCGCACCGGCGGGCAGGGTTGCCCCGGCATGCGCATCGCCATCATCGGAGCCCACGGCAAGGTCGCCCGCCTGCTCACCCCGCTGCTCCACGAGAGCGGCCACCAGGTCACGGCGGTGGTCCGCAACCCCGACCACGTGGCCGACGTCGAGGCCGACGGTGCCGAGGGCGTCGTCTTCGACATCGAGTCGGCGGACGTCGACGCGATCGCCGGCCTGCTCGATGGCCACGACGCTGTCGTCTGGTCGGCCGGCGCGGGCGGTGGCAACCCGCAACGCACGTACGCCGTCGACCGCGACGCTGCGATCCGCTCCATCGAGGCGGCACGTCGGTCGGGCGTGCGCCGCTACGTGATGGTGTCCTACTTCGGGGCCGGGCCCGACCACGGCGTCGCCGAGGACGACTCCTTCTTCGCCTATGCCGACGCCAAGACGACAGCCGACGCGGTGCTCGCGAGGAGCGACCTGGACTGGACGATCCTGCGCCCCAGCCGACTGACGCTGGACGCCGCCACCGGCCGCATCGCGACCTCCCTCGCCGGCGCGACGAAGGGGTCGGTCAGCCGGGCCGACGTCGCCCTGGTCACGGCCGAGACCCTGGACCGGCCCGGGCTGGCGGGTGCCACCGTCGAGTTCAACAACGGCGAGGTACCCGTCGACGAGGCGTTGGCGGCGTACGAGAGCTGACTCGTCGCCCACCGGTCATCTCGGCGCCGCACGACGATGATGGAGCGAGGTCAGTCTTCGACGTACTGGATCGCAAGTTCCCGGAGGATGGCGTGCGTGTCGAGGCCGGTTGCCTCCTCGTTGAGCGCCAGCAGCGTGCCGCACAGGCTGGTCATGCCCATGATGAGCTCGGTGGCTGCCGCGAGTGCTTGCTCTGGTGGGTACCTGTCGACATGGGCGCAGAGGCAGTCGATGAGCAGGTCGGGTGGCCCATCGGGCTGGGCAGCCCACGCGGTCATCACGGCAATGGCATCGCGGATGCTCTGTGCACGCGTGGTGTGCATGATGGGCCTCTCAGACCGACCGAGCGGGTCCGGGCTCAGGACGGTGCAGGGCTGCTTCCTGCGTCACGAACGTAGCCTGAGCCTCCGGCTGGGCGCCTCACCCGCAGGCATGGCCTTCGTTGTCGTGGAAAGCCGAACCCCGGCGCGGCGGACCGGGGCTCGGAGCCACACCGGGGTCCGGGGTCTGATGGCGGCCCGAGTTCCTCGGGCGACGATGTGCGCGGCACGGTGTCGCCACGCACCCCCATGACGTCCTCTCGGTCACGGGATGACGCGGAGCCAGCGGGGTCCCAGGCGGCTGGCGATCGCCGTCGACGCCGCCCCCCGCGCGGGGCCGTCGAGCTCCCGCCGGACCGCCGCGTCATGCGGGCGCGCGACGCGAGTCACAGGCTTGGACTGGTCTACCGGATCGTGGCTGGTCAGAGGCAGAGTGGGTACGAGAAGGAGAAGTGGTGGGTTAGATTCCGGGACGAGTGCCCGACGGGTGGGGCGCCTTCGAGGAGGAGACGCGGGCGTGGCGACCGAGGCCCTGCCGGCCGGCGACGGTGCGGCCGACGACGACGCGCTCGTCGACCTCGTGCCCATGCTCCGCCGCGTCATCGGATCGCGCGTCAAGGACCCGCACACCGTGGACGACCTCGTGCAGGAGGCCCTGGTGCGCGTGATGGCGGCCCGTTCCCGGGTCGAGCCGGACAAGCTGCCTCACTACGCGGCGGTCACGGCTCGCAACCTCGTCGCGACCATGGCCGAGAAGAACGACCGGGCCCGCAGTCGGTCGCACCTGCTGGTGGACAGCGAGGAGGGCGACTCCCCCGTCACCGACGTGCTGCGTCAGGAGGAGCGGGCGATGGTCGGCGCCGCGCTGGCCCAGCTGCCGGCGGGTGACCGCGACGTCCTGATGGCCCACGAGGTGGAGGGTCAGGACACCATCACCCTGGCCGCGGGACAGGGCTCGACGCCCGGTGCCGTGGCGGCGCGGCTGAGCCGGGCCCGGGCGAGCCTCCGCGTCGAGTACCTGTTGCTCGCCGAGGGGATCGAGCCGCCGACCGACCGTTGCCGCCCGGTCCTGCGGGCCTTGTCCAGCGGAGACCGGCGGCGTCAGAGGGAGCTGGACGCCAGTGGTCACGTGCTGGGCTGCGCTGCCTGCAGCCGCATCAAGGCCGAGCTCTTCGAACGCCGCGAGGAGCAGACGACGGACGGCGTGGTGCGCGTGCCGGTGTCGAGGGACGCCGACGTGGTCGTCGCCCGCCAGAAGGGTCGCGAGATCGCGGCACTCGTGGGGTTCTCGGCCACCGACCAGACGCTCATCGCGACGGCCATCTCGGAGGTGACACGCAACATCGTGAAGTTCGCCGAACGCGGGGAAGTGGTCA
The DNA here is from genome assembly GCA_963839565.1 of uncultured Actinomycetota bacterium. GTDB lineage: Bacteria > Actinomycetota > Actinomycetes > Propionibacteriales > Nocardioidaceae > Nocardioides. Next base: position 163,881 of record CAWIVR010000008.1, read on the forward strand.
TCTCCATGATCTCGGCGGGAGAACGTCGCGGCGTGAGCGTCGTGGCGCGCGACGTCGGCGCGGGGATCCAGGACACCGAGCAGGCGATGCAGGACGGTTTCAGCACGTACGACGGGTTCGGTCTCGGTCTGCCCGGCACCAAACGGTTGATGGACCAGTTCGACCTGGAGTCGGTTCCAGGCGTCGGCACGACGGTCACCATGGAGAAGTGGTTGCCGTGACAGAACACTCGATCACGGACGAGAGAGGCAGCGCACATGACTGACGCGACGGACACCCAGACCGAGGACAGCACCCAGCACGCCCACAACGAGGGCGATGCGCTCCTGCCGGAGCTGGTCGCTCACCTGCGAGCGAACCGGACCCGGCTCCGCCAGCAATGGGCCGAGCGCATCACCGAGGCGCACCTGCTCTCCGCCATGACGGCCCAGGAGGTGTTCTCGGAGGCGACGTCGGTCTACGACAACTACGTCGAGGTGCTGGAGACGGGCAGCGTGCAGGCGCTCCAGCACTACGCCCGGGACCTGTCGGAGCGGATCATCCCGCGCGGCGTCGAGACCCACGAGGTGGTCGGCATCGTCCTGCTGCTGCGCGACGTCCTGGCGCGTTCGTTGTTCGAGAAGTACCGCGAGGACTTCGACCTCCTCAACCGAGTGCTGGACGCCTACGAGCCGGCCGCCAACCGCATCGCGAACACCGTGGCCGTGAGCTTCGTCGAGCAGCGCGAGCGGGTCATCCGGGACCAACAGGACGCCCTGCTCGAGCTCTCGACCCCCGTCCTGCAGGTCCGCGAACGCCTGCTCATCCTGCCCATCATCGGCGTCCTGGACACCGCGCGGGCGTTGCAGCTGACCGAACAGCTGTTGCACGGGATCCGAGCCCACCGGGCGAAGCTCGTGGTCATCGACATCACCGGCGTGCCCAACGTCGACGAAGCGGTCGCCAACTCGTTGGTCGACACGGTGACCGCCTCGCGGCTCATGGGCGCTGACGTGATCATCACGGGCCTGTCTTCGGACATCGCCCAGACGCTCGTCACCATCGGGGTCGACCTGAGCAAGATGCACACCGTCGGCGACCTCCAGGGCGGCATCGAGGAGGCCGAGCGCCAGCTGGGGTTCAGGGTCTCGAAGGTGCCGGATGACCACTGACGGAGCGGGTAACACCCTGGCCCCCCTGCCGGCCTCGATCCTGACGCAGGGGCCGAACCTCATCGTCTCGATCCACGCGGCCCTCGACGACGAGCAGCTCGTGCGGCTGCAGCGTGACCTGCTCGACCGCGTGGGGAGCCAGCGTTGCCGCGGAATCCTGATCGACGTCGCCGCCCTCGACGTCCTCGACTCCTTCGCTGCTCGCACGCTGGGCAACCTGGCCTACATGGCGCGGCTTCGCGGTGCCCGCACCGTCGTGGTCGGGATCGCGCCCGACGTCGCGATGTCGCTGGTGAGACTGGCGGTCCACATGCCGCTGGTGCAGACAGCGCTCGATCTCGAAGAGGGGCTGCAGTGCCTGGCTTCGTGACGCGACTGCGCTCCCAGTCGGGCGGGTGACCGCGTGTCCGATCCGCTGGTTCGATTCCGGCTCGACTACACGCCTCTGATGCTGAGGTACCTGTCGCAGCGCGACGAGTCGAGCCTGCGGCTCGCCTACGAGCTCGGCCGCGATGCCATGCGCGAGTCGATCGGCCTGCTGGACGTGGTCCGGGTGCACCACGAGATCTTCCTCGACGTGCTCGCGACCGCGCGCGACACCGACGAGGCCCAGGGCATCGCCCGAGCGGCTTCTGCCCTGTTGATGGATCTCATCGCGTCGTTCGAGATGTCCCATCGGGCATTCACGGAGTCCCGCTCGCCGCGGGACGACAGTGACTGATGGGCGCAGTGAGCCGGCGATCGCGTACCTAGGGGTGGTCTGCGGAGCCATCCCGGCCCAGTAGCGTCGTGGGCGGACCGGGGAAGACATCAATTCCTTGGAGGGGCACCAGATGAGCACGATGTGGGACTACCGAGACTCCGCTTGGACCGATGGCTTCGACCTCGTCGGCTACGACGTCCGGGCGACCGACGGTTCGATCGGCAGCGTCGACGCGGCGACCAACGAGGTGTCGAACGCCTACCTCGTCGTGGACACCGGCTTCTGGATCTTCGGCAAGAAGCGCGTGATCCCCGCCGGAGTGGTCGAGCGCCGTCGAGCACGACACCAGGACGATCCTGGTGACCCTGACCAAGGACCAGGTCAAGGCGGCGCCCGACTACGACGCAGCCTCATGGACCGACGAGTCGCGCGACCGGCAGGGCGACTACTACCGGACCTACCAGCAGTACTGACTCGCTGGTGGCTGAGGGCGCCCGCGTCATGTGGCCGGTCCTGGGCCGTCATGGTGGTGGGACGGAACCACCACGACCCCACCCGGGGGTGCCTCCGCCGTGCCTCCCTTCCGAGGGAAGGAAGCGGAGCCCGGGTGGGGTCCGACTCACCGGACCCCCCCACCCATTCCTGAGGGTGAGCCCTGGGGATGGGCGCAGCGCTAGCGTGGCCGGTCCGGTTTGACCAGCGGCCTCGAAGGAGAACCTGATGGGATATGGACTCGGCATCTTCATGCTTGCTCTGGGACTGATCCTCGCGTTCGCCGTACGCGACGCCATCTCGGGCGTCGACCTGACCATGGTCGGCTACATCCTCGCCGCCGTCGGCGCCTGGCGATCGTGCTCACCGCGGTGACCGCGAACCGCGCGCGAGGCGCGCACAACGTCCGCACCACGACCCACTCCGACGGCACGCAGACCACGACCGAACAACACAACCGCGTCGATCCTCCCGCCTGACACGCTGGGTGCGGACAACTCCTCCGAGTTCAGCCCCGCGTCGCTCGCGCGGCCACCAGGGCCTCGTACACCTCGACGTACCCCTGGCACATCGCCTCAGCGGAGAACCGGGCGGCCTGCCGACGGCACTCGTCGGGATCGATCTCGCCGATCCGCTCGGCGGCCTTGGCCATCTCGTCGACGTCGTCGCAGATGAACCCGGTGACGCCGTCCTCGATCACCTCGGGCACCGAACCGCGCCTCAGCGCGATCACGGGTGTGCCGGCAGCCATGGACTCGATCATGACCAGGCCGAACGGCTCCGGCCAGTCGCTGGGGAAGAGCGTGGCTCGGGCGCCGGCGTAGAACTCGGCCTTCTCGTGCTCCTCGATCTCCCCGACGAAGTCGACGCCGTGGCCCATGTGGGGTTTGACCTCTTCCTCGTAGTAGACCTCGTCGAGCGGGTCGACCTTGGCGGCCATGCGGAGAGGTAGTCCCGACCGTCGCGCGACCTCGATGGCCGCGAGCGGTCCCTTCTCCTCGGCGATGCGACCGACGAAGGCGAGGTAGCCGTCGGAGTCGTGCGGGACGTCGCTGTACGCCGACAGGTCGAGCCCGTTGTACACCGTCGCCGCCCACGTGAGGTCGAGGTCCGCCACCGCCCGCCGCTGGTCGTCGCTGATCGAGACCAGGGGGACCGTGCCGTAGCGAGGCAGCAGGTCCCGGAGGAACTCGAGGTCGAGCCGGCCGTGCATCGTCAGGACCGTGGGTACCTGCGCGAGGAGCGTGAAGGGGTACGTCCAGATGTCGAGGTGGGAGTGCACGACGTCGAACTCGTCCTGCCGCGAGTAGAGCTCGGCCAACATCTGCAGGTGCAGGTGCGGGGCGAGGTCCGTCAGCTCCTCGCGGCTGAACCGGGTGCGCAACGGCTCGCCGTACGCCTCCAGCACCGCGTCCGTCTCCGACGTCTCGGGCGCGAACAGGGTCACCTCGTGTCCCTGGGCCACCAGACCGTCACACAGGGTGGCGATGACCCGCTCGGTCCCGCCGTAGGCGCCCGGAGGGACGGCCTCGTACAGCGGGGCGACCTGCGCGATCCTCACGAGTGCACGGGATTCGAGCGTGCGGCCGGCCGTCGCCGGTGGTCCGCTCGGCCCGGTTCGTGGCGGCTCTTCGACGGCGAAGAGGTGTCCCATGCGGGCGCGGTAGCCGCGGTGGCAGGTCTGACACTGCATGTTCCCGGTGGCCTCGACGACCATCGGTCGACCGCAGTCCGGACACGGCACTTCGAAAATGGTGCTCATGACACCCTCCCCCTCAACCTCAGCCCCGGTCCTTGGTCGTGCTCCCTGCCGAGGAAGTTAGTCGAGAGCGGCCCACCTCCGATTCACCCCGATGTGCATCATTCTGGGGCTTTGTGCAGAGTGGAGGGATGTCTGAGCTCCATCTCTCGGCAGGCACGGTCCCGACCAGCGACCGTCACGACCTCGTCACCGTGGACGGCCGCAGCTTCGCCATCAGCGGCGAGACGGGAGACATGTCCGGCCCGACCCAGGGTCTGGTCTACGACGACCTGCGCCACCTGAGCCGGCTGTGCATGACCGTTGCCGGCGTACGGGCCGAGCTGCTGGCCGCCAGCACGCCCACGCCGTTCTCCGCCGTGGTCGTCTCGCGCGTGGTCACGGCGGTCGACGGGCCCCCCGGAGGCACCGATGACGCCGGTCACGCCGTGCGGGGCGACGTGGCCGAGGTCCTGGTGATCCGCCGCCGGTGGCTCGCGGGCAGCCTGGTCGAGGAGCTGACCCTGCGCAACCCGCACCCGCTGCCCGTCAGCGTGCACCTCCAGCTGGAGGTCGCCGCCGACTTCGCCCATGTCTTCGACGTCAAGAGCGGCACCAGCGACGACGAGCCGGCCAAGCCGGAGGCCGACTCGCCGGGACAGTGGACGCTGCGCTCGCCCCACGACGATCAGGACCGCACCGAGGTGGTCCTGCTGCCGAAGCCGGACGAGGTCGACCTTCTTCGCGGCACGGCGGGCTGGCGCCTGAGCATCCCGGGACGGGACGAGGTCAAGGTCGCCGTCACCGTGCAGCCGGTCTCGGCCGGTGTCCCCGCCGCGCTCGAACGCCCGTCCGAGCTGGCGCGAGGGGTGGCGATCCGCGACCTCCAGGCCTGGCGGTCGACCGTACCGACCGTGGTCTCGACCGACCCCCGCCTCCCCACCGCGGTCGACCAGGCCTTGGCCGACCTGGCCGCCCTGCGCATCGTCGACCGTGAGCACCCAGAGCGCACCGTCGTCGCCGCCGGGGCACCGTGGTTCATGACGCTGTTCGGTCGCGACTCGTTGCTGACCGCCTGGATGACGCTGCCCTTCGACGGCTCCCTCGCCGGAGGGGTCCTCGCCAGCCTGGCGGACCTCCAGGGCCGCGAGGACGACCCCGCGTCCGAGGAGCAGCCGGGCCGCATCCTGCACGAGCTGCGCCGGCACGGCGGCAGCGGAGCCTTCTCCTCCCGCAACCGGTACTACGGCACGGTCGACGCGACGCCGCTCTTCGTCGGGCTGACAGCCGAGGCGTGGCGGTGGCGGGCGATCGACGAGGCCACCCTCCGCAGCCTGGCGCCGGCCGTCGGTCGCGCCATCGACTGGATCATCGGCCCGGGCGACTCCGACGGCGACGGCTTCGTCGACTACCGGCGCCGGGACGCCCGCGGGCTCGCGAACCAGGGGTGGAAGGACTCCTGGGACGGCATCACCCGGGCAGACGGGACGGTGCCGACGGCTCCCCTTGCTCTGGTCGAGGTCCAGGGATACGTGTACGCCGCTCTGCAGGGTGCCGCGACCCTGGCGGACGTGGTCGACATCGGCCACCGGGCCAGCGACCTCAGGCGGCGTGCCGAGGAGCTCAAGGGCCGCTTCAACGAGATCTTCTGGGACCGTCGGGGCTGGTTCGTCCTCGGCCTCGACTCCGACGGTCGACCCATCGACTCGCTCACCACGAACCCCGGGCACGCGCTGTGGTCCGGCATCGCCGACGAGGACAAGGCCGCGCGGTACGTGGAGCGGCTCGTCGACGCGGACCTCTGGACCGGCTGGGGGCTCCGCACCCTCGCGCGCTCGATGGCGGCCTACGACCCGCTCAGCTACCACAACGGCTCCGTGTGGCCGCACGACACCGCCCTCTGCGTCGCCGGCGCAGCTCGCTACGGGTGCTGGGACGCCGTCGACCTGTTCGTCGACGGGGCCCTCGAGGCCACGCGCCACTTCGACGGCCGCCCCCCGGAGCTCTTCGCCGGGGTGGCGCGTGAGGACGTCGCCATGCCCGTGGCCTACCCGTCGTCGTGCTCGCCCCAGGCGTGGTCCTCGGCCTCGGTACTGATGCTCGTGCGGACGATGCTGGGCCTGGAGCCGACGGCCGACCGGTCCGGCGTCGAGCTGGTCCGTCCCGACCTCTCCGGGGTGGCGGACATGACGCTCGAGCGCCTGGAGTTCGCCGGGCGCCCGCTGTCGGTGAGCGTGCACGGGGGACGCGGTCGGGTGACGCTGAGCCCGTCCCTGCCGTCTGCTCCTGACGAGAGGGGGCTGAGCGCCGTAGACGGCTCGCGCTCGGGCTGCCGACGGCCGCCTTGGGTACGGTCATGCCGTGACTCCGACGACCGAGCAGCTTGCTCCGGCTCTGGACATCGACGCCGGCCTCACCGAGATCGAGCGCAGCGTGGACCTGCTGCTCAACGTCACGCCGGTCAATGCGGCAGAAGCGTGGACGGACTTCGAGAGGAGTGACTTCGCGACGACGCCCACCCTGCGGCTCAGGGAGCTCGACTTCGAGCCGGACCTGGTGCGACGCGCCCTCTACGACCTCGAGATCGAGGGCGTGGACGACCCTGCGCTGCACACCCTGTTCCTCGCGAAGCGGGACGAGATAGCACGACAGATCACCGCCCTGCAGGATCGCGACACCGCGCGGTTCCTGTACGGATCGCTGCAGCTCTACGGAGGGGTCACCCCGCCGCTCGTATCCGCCGCGAAGGAGCTGCTCGAGATCATCCCCCAGCAAGCTCCCAGCACGAGCAGCGTCACGGCCGGGGTGTTCGCGGACGCGGCTCGTGCGGAGATCGATCGCTACCGAGCGGTCTATCCGGACTTCCCGTCGCACGTCGACGTGCGCGACGACGTCTCCGAGCTCATGGTGTCGTTCGGCCGGCTGCTCATCCCGGCGACCGCCGCCATCCGGGCGGACCGCGTCGAGCCCTTGCTGCATCACGAGGTCGGCACCCACGTCGTGACGTACCAGAACGGCGCCAGGCAACCCCTGAAGCTGCTGACGATCGGACTGCCCGGCTACGACGAGACCCAGGAGGGCCTCGCCGTGCTGGCGGAGTACCTGACCGGAGGACTCGACCCGCGACGTCTCCGCGTGCTGGCCGCGAGGGTCGTCGCCATCGCCGAGATGCTCGACGGCGCCACCTTCCTGGAGGTCTTCGAGCTGCTGCGGGGCGAGTACCGGATTCCGACCAGGACTGCTTGGTCGATCGGGATCCGGGTCGTCGTCGGGGGCGGCTCGGTGAAGGACGCGATCTACCTGCGTGGGATCAGCCGCATCCTCGATGCCCTCGCCGAGGGAATCAGCCTGGACGTCCTGTTCGTCGGCAAGCTCGCGTTGGACGACATCCCGCTGGTCCAGGACCTGCTCGACCGCGAGGTGCTCCACCCGCCATGGGTCCGCCCGCGCTGGCTGGACGTGCCTGGCGCTCAGGAACGCCTCGACAGGCTGCGCGCGGGCGCATCGGTCACGGACCTCTACGAAGGTGAGACATCGGCATGAGGCTTGCCTTCTTCGTCAACGACGTCGCCACGGAAGTGGACGAGTACACGACGACACGGCTGGCGAGGGCCGCAGCCCAGCGCGGCCACCAGGTCACGTACGTCGGGGTCGAGGACGTGGAGCTCGGCGAGAGCGAAGGGCAGCTGGTGGCCTGGGCTCACGCCGCCGTGTTCCAGAAGGGCGACACGCTCGCGGGCTTCATGGAGCGCATCAAGGAACGTGAGGCCGAGCGCATCGTCATGGACGACCTCGATGCCTTGTTCCTGCGCAACGAGTCGCTCGAGGACTGGCCGGAACGCCCGTGGGCGAGCCCCCTGGGTGTGGTGCTCGGCCAGATGCTCAAGGCTCGAGGGGTCACCGTGGTCAACGACCCGATGTCCCTGGTGCGCGCCACGAGCAAGCTCTACCTGGAGGAGTTCCCCGAGAAGATCCGGCCGCGGTCGCTCGTCACCCGCGACCCCGAGGCGATCGAACGGTTCGTGGCGGAGGTCGGCCACTCCGTCATCAAGCCTCTGTACGGCGCCAAGGGTCGCAACGTGTTCGTGGTGGAGGACGAGGGTGAGGCGAACCTCGCCCAGATCACGGAGGCGGTGCTTCAGGACGGCTACGCGCTGGTTCAAGAGTTCGTCGACGGCGGGGAGAACGGTGACTCCCGCATCTTCCTGCTCGAGGGGCAGATCCTCGAGCGTGACGGGACGCTGGCCGCCTTCCGGCGGGTGCCCACGGGCAACGACCCGCGGGCCAACATCAGCACGGGCGGACGCGCGGTCCCTCTCCAGATCGGTGACGTCGAACGTGGCATCGTCGAGGCGATGAGCGACAAGCTCATGGCCGACGGCATGTACTTCGTCGGCATCGACGTGATCGGCGACAAGGTCCTGGAGATCAACGCAGAGAGTCCCGGTGGGATGCAGGCCGTCGAGAGGCTCTACGAGATCGACGTCTGCCCGACCGTCATCGAAGCAGTGGAGAGGCGTACCGGCTCGAACCGTGAGGACGTGGACGAACCGCCCACCCCGTGGCAGTGGGGTGAGCGGTTCGTGATGGGCGGTGGCTGCCACCGCCCTCGGACGTGACGCGGACGTCAGTACGAGCTGTAGGGGCTGTAGTAGTCCCCGTGCCGGGTACGAGAGTCGTCGTCCCAGTGGTCGGCGTCGTAGTCGGGCGCGGCCTTGATCTGGTCCTTGGTCATCGCCACGTGGACCTTCTTGTCCTCGTGCACGACCGATGAGATCGCGCCGGCCGGGATGAGGCGCTTCTTGCCGAAGATCCAGAAGCCGGTGTCCACGACGACGTAGGCGTTGGAAACCTCGTTGGTGGCCCGATCGACGTTGCCGATGGAGCCGTCGGTGGCTTCGACGTCATACCCGGCCAGGTCATGACCGTCGGTCCACGTCGAGTCGCGGTAGTCCCACATGCTGCTCATGAGTTACCTCCCCAGTGTCCGGGTGTCTCCCGGATGAGCAACCGACGTTACGAGCGCGGCCGGGGGCGGCGGTTCACCCCGATGGGTTCACCCGAATGGAGGCTCGCCAGGGCAGTTCGGCGACGCGAGTCACTGATTCGCGGTTGGGCCTACGTCGCGCGCCCGACCTGCTCGTCGTCCGCGGCGCGCATCCGCAGATCCCGCTCGGGATCGGCGGGTGAGCAGCACGCGCGCCCGTCCGTCCGGTGAGCGTTCTTGGCCGTCAGCAGTCCCACGAGGACGACGAAACCGGCCAAACAGACCAGGACTGCCATGAAGACATCGTCCTCCCCCGGCCACCGTCGGTCCAGCCGCTCGCGGAGTGGAGGCACAGGGGCCAGGCTCGGCCGGTCGCCTCAGGGCCAGTGTTGGGCCCTGCGGTCCTCGGCCCGTGTGCTCTGGAAGTCACCGTTGACGACGTCTTGGGCCAGGACGCGGAGCTTGATGTTCCGGTTCTGGGAGTTGCGGGACAGGAAGGCGAACGCCTGGTGCCGGTCGATGCCGTAGCGCTCCATCAGGATGCCCACCGCAGTGGCGATGTCGGTACGGCTGTGGAGCGCCTCGCTCAGCTGCTCGACCTGTTCGGCGTACCCGAGCAGGGCTCCACCCTGGTTGGCGAAGAGGTCAGCCAGCTGCACGGTGGAGCGGTCGAAGGCTCCTGCTCTGAACGCGTACAGGTTGAGCCCGGCGCGCTCCTTCTCGTGGAAGAGCTGGACGGCCGCTTGTGCTCCCAAGCCCAGGGCCACCGCCTTGGGCCCGTAGCGCGGGAACTGCACCGCGGCCGCCAGGTCGTTGGCCAGCACGAAGCGCTCGTCTGTGACGGCGGCGTAGCAGGGCCCTTCGCGTAGCTCGTACTGGAGGGCGTCGGCCTGCTCGGCCAGCGGGTTCGTCGACGCCAACGTGACCATCGAGTGGTCCTGGTGGTGCACGGTGATGCTGACGAAGTCGGCACCCGGGATGGTGCTCGCCGCGGACACCGCCAGGTGCTCCAGGGCGGCTTCTGTTGGGGACCGCTCCGGGCCCGGGGTCTCGGCCGGCATGGATGACTCGATCCAGCAAACGTCGAGACCGCCGCCCGGCTTCGGTTGCCGGGAACTCGGCTGACGGAAACACGTCTTGTGGTTGTCGTGACGCTGCGGGGTCCCGGCAGCGTTCGGGTGAAATGCTACGCCCGAAAGGAGTGCGTGACATATCCCCTGTTCGGGTGACGGCCCCCGGGTCCGTTGTTTCGACCCCGGGGGCCTGGAACCTCATCACGCCGCGGCGTCATCAGGGCCTTGTCCCCTGGTACCCCACAGAGAAGAACGTGCACTCGTCTGCCGCAATCCGCGCGCTCTTGCCCCGACAAGCGGGCCCCCGAGCGATACGGGTCAGCGGAGCAGTGCGATGCCGCAGGCGACGAGCCACGGTGACCAGGAGATGTCGGTGATCGGGGTGAGAGTGGCGCGACGCCGACCGTGACAGTCCAGGTGCCGGTGCGTGGGCGACGTCGTGGTCAGGCCC
>CAWIVR010000009.1:0-160099 GCA_963839565.1 uncultured Actinomycetota bacterium
TACGCCCCGACCTACTACCTCGTGACGGCCGCGCCCTTTCGTGCCTGCGAGGAGTTGACCCCCATGGACTCCCCGCAGCTGTGCGCGATTGGCGAACACCGGGTGGCTGGCCGCCGCTGCCGCCGGCTTCTTCGTGCTGATGGTGCTCATCGGCTGCTCGAGGATGATGTCGCTCGTCGTCTCAGTCGGAGCGTCAGTCGCACCCGCGATCCTCCTCCAGGGCATCACCGTCAACCCTGACGCGGCCGTGCACGCGGCCATCGCCTGGTTGGCGGTGTTGGCCGTGCGGCTTGCCGGCCGCGAACGTCTGTCGGCCTACGCCCAAATGGCCGTGCTGGGTCTCGCAGGACTGCTGGCGGTGACCGCGAAGGAGACCGCCCTCGTCGGCTTCGCAGTCTGCTTGGTGCTGCTTGGCTTCCTCATCAGTGCTCGCCAGTCGCGACGAGACCAGGTGAGGACGTGGGTAGCGGTCATGGTGGTCTTCGGCGCCGTGGTCGCGCTGGCCGCGCTGAGCCGACTGGCCCAGCCCGTGCTGCGCGGGGTAGGTGGGGACAACCTGATGGAGCGGGCCGCCAACTGCCACTCGACGCCCTTGACCAGAGCGCGTTGTTCGCCTTCAACACCTCGATGGCGCCATTCACGGGGTTGGTGTGGGTCGTCATGGCGAACCCGTGGCTGTTCACGATCAGCGTGGCCATGACCGGAATGGCATGGGGCATGGGTTTGCAGATCCGGCTGCCCGAACCCGACGGTGAAGGGCGACTGGACGCCGCCACCGCTGGCGCGCACAGACTCGGCCTTCTCGGTGACGGCCATCCTGACTGCCGCGCTCCTGCCTGCTGTGCTCGTGGTGCTGACGTGGTTCGCGTCTGGCTCGGCCCCATCGCAGCAGCGGTACTACATCGCCACGGCGACGCTCCTGATCGTGCTCGGCACCGCGACCGCCGCGAATTCTTGGGTCAGGCGGTTCTCTGCCTCGGTGATGGGGCTGACGATCGTGCTGGTGGTCGGCTCCCTGCTGGTCAGCTGACATACCCCGCTAGCGTGACCGCGTGCCGCAGCCCCGTGAGCAGAACCCGCCGCCCGTCCAGCGGCTGCGCATCCGCTACGCCAAGCGCGGCCGCCTGCGGTTCACCAGCCACCGGGACTTCAGCCGGGCCTTCGAGCGGGCGGTGTTCCGCGCGCGGATCCCGATGGCGTACTCCTCGGGCTTCAACCCGCACCCGCGGATCTCCTACGCCGGCGCCTCGCCCACCGGGGCGGCCAGCGAGGCCGAGTACCTCGAGATCGCGCTCGCCGAGACCACCGACCCCGACGACGTCCGACGCGCGCTGGTCGAGTCGCTCCCCGACGGGCTCGACGTGCTCGAGGTGGTCGTGGCCGGCCCGGGCGCCCTGGCCGACCGGCTCGAGGCGAGCCGCTGGCGCGTGGTGGTGGCGCTCCCCGAGGAGGAGGTCGCGGCCGCGGTGGCGACGTACCTCGCCCTGGACGCGGTCCCGGTCGAGCGGATGACCAAGAAGGGCCTGCGCCACTTCGACAGCCGCGAGCCCGTGGTGGCGCTGACGGTCGGTCCGCACGAGGCAGAGCCCGGCTGGTCCGAGCTCGACCTGACCCTGCGCCACGGCGTGCCCGCCGTCCGTCCCGACGACGTGCTGAGCGGTCTCGCCACGGTGGCGGGGCTGCGACCGGAGACTCCGCCGCTGCTCACCCGGCTGCGCCAGGGACCCCTCGACCCGGCGACCGGCGAGGTCGGCGACCCGCTCGGATGACGCCGGAATGGTCGCACCCGGATCGCGCTGTGCGATACTGACGGCGGCCGGACCGGCTCCCAGCCGGCTCGACCCGACGACGTTCTCGCCCGTCCCGCCCGCAACCCGAGCGGGGCTGGCACACCCGAGGACCGATCGTCGCCAGACCGCGACGCGGCCGTGGAGTGCGGGTGACAGGCGCACTTCGGAAGTCGGCCCAGCGACCGCGGCAGGTGACGCCAGGCCTCCCGTGACGCATACCGCGGAGGGTGTCGCCGCCGAACGAAGACTTTGCGTGGCCGCCCTGAGTCTGCGGGTGGCCGGGCCAGACACGGTCCAGAGCGGTACGCCGTTCCGGGTCAGAGGAGCACTTCATGCTCGACGAGACGCCCACTCCCGACGCCGTGGTCGACGCTGCTGACACCGGCGAGACCGCGGACCCAGGGGCGGACAAGCCCAAGAAGAAGGCCGCGGCCAAGAAGGCCCCGGCGAAGAAGGCGGCGGCCAAGAAGACCGCCGCGAAGAAGACCGCGGCCAAGAAGACCGCCGCTCCCGCCGAGGAGCCGGCGCCGGACGAGTCGGCGCCCCCCAAGGCCAAGCGGACCCGCAAGAAGGCCGCGGCCGCTCCTCCCGCCGAGGACGCGCCCGAGCAGTCGCCCGAGCCGGTCGCCGAGACCGCTGACGAGGCGCCCGCCGCCGTCCCGCTCTTCCAGGTGCCGCAGCCGACGGTGACCACCCGCCGACGCCGCCCGACCAAGGCCCAGCTCGCCGCCGAGGCGGCAGCCGCGGCCGAGGCCGACGAGGACGAGACCGACGAGACCGTCGAAGCCGGGCCGGCCGACCCGCCGACGAGGCCACCGACGAGACCGGCCGACGAGACCGCCGACGAGACGGGGGACGACACCGGCGGCGGACGCCGCCGTCGCCGCCGTGGCGGCCGCCGCCGCCGCAAGTCCGGCGACGGCGCGGACGCCGCCGACAGCGACGGTGACAGCACCGCCGAGAGCGACGGCGCCAAGGCCGAGTCCCCGCAGGCCGACAGCTCCGACGAGGCGGCCGGCGAAGGCACCTCGCGTCGTCGCCGGCGTCGCCGCCGTTCGGGCGACGACGGTGACGGCGGCACGGGCGACGACCCGCAGAACACCGTGACCCGGGTCCGCAAGGTGCGCAACGCCGAGGACGAGATCACGGCCGTCTCCGGCTCGACCCGGCTCGAGGCCAAGAAGCAGCGCCGCCGCGAGGGCCGCGAGGCCGGCCGCCGCCGCGCGCCCATCGTGAGCGAGGCCGAGTTCCTGGCCCGCCGCGAGGCCGTCGAACGGGTCATGGTGATCCGCCAGCGCGACGAGCTGACCCAGATCGGCGTCCTCGAGGACAAGGTGCTCGTCGAGCACTACGTCGCCCGCGAGTCCCAGACCTCGCTGATCGGCAACGTCTACCTCGGCCGCGTCCAGAACGTGCTGCCCTCGATGGAGGCGGCGTTCGTCGACATCGGCAAGGGCCGCAACGCCGTGCTGTACGCCGGCGAGGTCAACTGGTCCGCGCTCGGCCACCCCGACGGTCAGCAGCGCAAGATCGAGTCGGTGCTCAGCTCCGGGCAGCAGATCCTGGTCCAGGTCACCAAGGACCCGATCGGCCACAAGGGCGCCCGGCTCACCAGCCAGGTCAGCCTGGCCGGCCGGTTCCTCGTCTACGTGCCCGACGGCACCACCAGCGGCATCTCCCGCAAGCTGCCCGACACCGAGCGCAACCGGCTCAAGACGCTGCTCAAGGAGATCGTCCCCGACACCGCCGGCGTCATCGTGCGCACGGCGGCCGAGGGCGCCAGCGAGGACGAGCTGACCCGCGACGTCGAGCGGCTCAAGGCCCGCTGGGAGGACATCGAGAAGAAGGCCAAGGGCAGCGCCCCGCAGCTGCTGTACGGCGAGCCCGACCTGACGCTCAAGGTCGTCCGTGACCTGTTCACCGAGGACTTCACCACGATGGTCATCGAGGGCGACGACGCCTGGGAGACCGTCCAGGACTACGTCGTGCACGTGGCGCCCGACCTCCAGAACCGCCTCGAGCGCTACCGGCCCGAGGAGCACGACGGCCGCGACGTGTACGCCGCGTACCGGCTCGACGAGCAGATCAGCAAGGGCCTCGACCGCAAGGTCTGGCTGCCCTCGGGTGGGTCGCTGGTCATCGACCGCACCGAGGCGATGACGGTCGTCGACGTCAACACGGGCAAGTTCACCGGCTCGGGCGGCAACCTCGAGGAGACCGTCACCAAGAACAACCTCGAGGCCGCCGAGGAGATCGTCCGCCAGCTCCGGCTGCGCGACATCGGCGGCATCATCGTCGTCGACTTCATCGACATGGTCCTCGAGTCCAACCGCGACCTGGTGCTGCGCCGCCTCGTCGAGTGCCTGGGCCGCGACCGCACCCGTCACCAGGTCGCCGAGGTCACCTCGCTGGGTCTGGTGCAGATGACCCGCAAGCGGATCGGTACGGGCCTGCTCGAGGCGTTCAGCCACGAGTGCGACCACTGTCACGGCCGTGGCGTCGTCATCCAGGAGACGCCCGTCGAGCCGCGGCGCTCCGACGACGACGGCGGTCGCAGGACCGGCCGTCGTGGCCGGGGCCGCGGGGACCAGCAGTCGAACGGCCAGTCGAACGGCCAGTCCAACGGACGGTCCGCGGCGGCGCCGACGCCCAAGGACGTCGCTGCGATGGCGAAGCACCACGCCGAGCACCCGGAGCACCCGGAGCACTCAGAGCTGCCCGAGACCACTGACCCGGTCGAGGAGGCGGTCGAGGCCGAGGTCGCGATCGCGGTCGACGCGCCCGTCGAGGAGACGCCGGTCGAGGAGGCCGGTCGAGGAGCGCCGTCGAGGAGACGCCGGTCGAGGGCCGCCGTCGAGGAGGCGCCCGTCGAGGAAGCCCCGCCCGAGGAGGCGCCCGCCGCCGAGCCCGAGCCGGAACCGGAGCCCACCGCACCGCCCGAGCCGCCCAAGGTCGTCACGCGGACCCGACGCCGCGCCGCCAGCCGCCCGGCCGGGCCGCCGCCCGTCGTCCCCGCGCCCGAGGCGGCCACCGGCTCGGTCCTGGTGGACGAGGCCGGCGCCGGCGTGGACGGCGCCGAGCACGACCACCACGAGTCCGGCCCCGCGCTGCACGTCCCGGTCAAGCGACGAGGCTCCCGCAAGCGCTGAGCGCCCGCATCGTTTTGCGCTTCCAGCAGGCAGGTCCGTACTATTGACCCTCGGTGCGTTGACGCGTGCCCAACCCGCGACAAGCGCCGTCCGCCCTGGCCGAGAAGTTGTCTGCCAGTGGCGCGCGCAGGGCGCGGCACACAAGTTCGAAGAGCGAGCCCGAGCAGTATCGACGAAGGAGACCGCGGTGTACGCGATCGTGCGCGCAGGCGCCACCCAGCAGAAGGTTGCCGTCGGCGACGTCATCGAGATCGACAAGGTCACCACCAAGGTCGGCGAGTCGTTCACCCTGCCGGTCGTGATGGTCGTCGACGGTGAGACGGTCACCGCGACCGGCCTCGACAAGGCGGGCGTGACGGTCGAGGTGCTCGGCGCCACCAAGGGCCCCAAGATCATCATCCAGAAGTACAAGAACAAGACCGGCTACAAGAAGCGCCAGGGTCACCGCCAGAAGTACACCCAGGTCAAGGTCACCGACATCTCCCTCTGAGCCCACGGATAGCTGGGCTCACCGTTCACCAAGGACTGATCCAGATGGCACACAAAAAGGGCGCGGCCTCCACCAAGAACGGTCGCGACTCCAACTCGCAGCGCCTCGGCGTCAAGCGCTTCGGCGGCCAGGTCGTCAACGCCGGCGAGATCATCGTCCGCCAGCGGGGCACCCACTTCCACCCGGGCACCGGCGTGGGCCGCGGCGGCGACGACACGCTGTTCGCGCTCACCGACGGCGCGGTGGAGTTCGCCACCCGACGCGGTCGTCGCGTCATCAACATCGTCCCGGGCGAGTGACGACGCTCGTCACCAGCTGACTTCTCGAAGGGCGTCCCGACTCGGGGCGCCCTTCGTGCTTGATCCACACTGACGAGGTGGTTTCGAGGCTCGCAAGCTCGCACCTCAACCACCGAAAGGTGATCCCATGGCAGTTCCCACGTTCGTGGACCGCGTCACGCTGCACGTCAGCGCCGGCCGTGGTGGGAACGGCGTCGCCTCGGTGCACCGGGAGAAGTTCAAGCCGCTCGGCGGCCCCGACGGCGGGAACGGCGGTCCCGGCGGCTCGGTGATCCTCCGGGTCGACCCGGACGTCACCACGCTGCTCGACTACCACCACAGCCCGCGCCGGAAGGCCGAGAACGGCGCGCAGGGCGCAGGCGGCAACCGCAACGGCAGCCACGGCGGCGACCTGGTGCTGCCCGTGCCCGACGGCACGGTCGTCCACGAGGCGCGGTCGGGCGAGGTGCTGGCCGACATGGTCGGCGCCGGCACCGAGCTGGTGATCGCCCGCGGCGGCCGCGGAGGGCTCGGCAACGCCGCGCTGGCGAGCTCCAAGCGCAAGGCGCCGGGCTTCGCGCTGCTCGGCGAGCCGGGCGACGAGCTGGAGATCCGCCTCGAGCTCAAGGTGGTCGCCGACATCGGCCTGGTGGGGTTCCCCAGCGCCGGCAAGTCCAGCCTGATCGCGGCGATGTCGCGAGCGCGGCCCAAGATCGCCGACTACCCGTTCACCACCCTCGTGCCCAACCTGGGCGTGGTGACCGCGGGTGAGACGACGTTCACCGTCGCCGACGTCCCCGGTCTGATCGAGGGGGCCAGCGAGGGCCGCGGCCTCGGCCACGACTTCCTGCGGCACGTCGAGCGGTGCGCGGCCATCGTGCACGTCATCGACACCGCCACCCTCGAGCCCGGGCGCAACCCGGTCGAGGACCTCGACATCATCGAGAACGAGCTGTCCCGCTACGGCGGCCTCGACGACCGACCGCGCCTGGTCGCGCTGAACAAGGTCGACGTGCCGGACGGCTCCGAGATCGCCGACATGGTGGTCGACGACCTCCGCGAGCGTGGCCTCGACGTCTTCAAGGTGTCGGCGGCCAGTGGGTCCGGGCTGCGCGAGCTGACGTTCGCGATGGCCGGGATCGTGAAGGCCGCCCGGGCCGCTCGCCCGCAGGTCCAGGCCGAGCGGATCATCATCCGCCCGCAGTCGGCCGACGGCAACGACGACTTCACCGTCACCGCCACCGACGTGGGCTGGCAGGTGCGCGGCGAGAAGCCCGAGCGCTGGGTGCGCCAGACCGACTTCGCGAACGACGAGGCCGTCGGGTTCCTCGCCGACCGGCTCAACCGGCTCGGCGTCGAGAAGCGCCTGGTCGCAGCGGGAGCCCAGGAGGGCGACGCGGTCCTCATCGGGCACCCCGACGACGCCGTGGTCTTCGACTTCAAGCCCAGCATCGAGGCCGGCGCCGAGATCCTCGGCCGTCGCGGCGAGGACCAGCGCTTCGACGAGTCGCGCCCCGCCGCCCGCCGTCGTCGCGAGATCGACGACGCGATGGACGACCGGTCCGAGAGCGAGACCCGCGCCGACGTCGCCCGCCGGCTCGACCAGCAGACCAAGCAGCGCACCGGGCCGATGGCCTACGAGATCGGCGGCCGCGACGACCCCGACCGGGTGGAGGACGACGAGTGACCCGCCGGGCGGTCGTCGACGCGAAGCGTGTCGTCGTCAAGGTCGGCTCCTCCTCGCTGACCACCGCCGCCGGGGGCCTCGACCCCCAGCGCCTGGCCGCCCTGGCCGACGTGATCGCCGACGTACGCCGTCGCGGCGCCGAGGTCGTGCTCGTCTCCTCCGGCGCGATCGCGGCCGGCCTGGCCCCGCTCGGCCTCAAGCGGCGTCCGCGCGGCCTCGCCGCGCAGCAGGCCGCCGCGTCGGTGGGCCAGGGGCTGCTCGTGCACCGCTACACCGAGGAGCTCGCGCGGCACGGCGTCGTCGTCGGCCAGGTGCTGCTCACCCTCGACGACGTGACCCGGCGCTCGCACTACCGCAACGCCCACCAGACCTTCGCCAAGCTGCTCGAGCTCGGGGTGCTGCCGATCGTCAACGAGAACGACACGGTCGCCACCAGCGAGATCCGCTTCGGTGACAACGACCGCCTGGCCGCCCTCGTCGCGCACCTCGTGCACGCCGACCTGCTGCTCCTGCTCAGCGACGTCGACGGCCTGTACGACGGCAACCCGGCCTCCGGGCCGGCCACCCTCGTCAGCGAGGTCACGGCGGCCGCCGACCTCGACACCGTCCGGATCGGCTCGACCGGCACCGCCGGCCTCGGGTCGGGCGGGATGGTGACCAAGGTCGAGTCCGCGCGCATCGCCACCGGTGCGGGGATCCCCGTGGTGCTGACCTCAGCGGTCAACGCCGCGGCCGCGCTGGCCGGCGAGCCGGTCGGCACGCTGTTCCACCCGACCGGCCGCCGCCGGCCGACGCGCCTGCTCTGGCTCGCCCACGCCACCGACCCGCGCGGCCGGCTGGTCCTGGACGCCGGCGCCGTGCGCGCCGTGGTCGAGCGCCGCGCGTCCCTCCTGGCGGCGGGCCTCACCGGGGTCGAGGGCGACTTCACGGCCGGCGACCCGGTCGACCTCACCGATCCCGACGGCCGGCCCGTCGCCCGGGGCCTGGTCAACTTCGACGCCGCCGAGCTGCCCGCCCTGCTCGGGCGCTCGTCGCACGACCTCAAGCGCGAGCTCGGGGCGGCGTACGAGCGTGAGGTCGTGCACCGCGACGACCTGGTGCTGCTGTGAGCGAGCGCGAACCTCTCGCCTTCACTCCCGAGGAGGAGGCCGAGGAACGCGCGTTCATCCGCAAGTACGGCGCGCTGGCGCCGTTCGACCCTCCGCAGCTGGCGGAGTTCATGGCCGGCTTCCCGCGGCCGTGGTGGATCGTGGGCGGCTGGTCGATCGAGGCCTTCACGGGTGCGCCACGCGAGCACGAGGACGTGGACCTCTCGATCCTCGCCTGCGACGTGCCGGCGCTGCGGGAGCACGTCGACGAGGACGAGTGGCACCTGTGGAGCAACCACGGCGGCACGCTGCGGCCGCTGGACGACAGCTTCCCCGAGCCGCTCAGCAACGAGAGCCAGATCTGGGTCCGGCGCAGCGCCCAGGATCCCGTGGGTGATCGACCTGCCGATCACGCCCGACCGCGACGGCCTGTGGACCAACAAGCGGATGCCCGACCACGTCGCCCCGCTGGAGGACGTGACCTGGGTGGCCGACGACGGCATCCGCTACCTCAACCCCGAGATCGGGCTGCTCTACAAGGCCGTCCTCGGGCGTCGCAAGGACGACCGCGACCTCGACCGCTGCCTCCCGCTGCTCAGCCCGGACGCGCGCGCGTGGCTGCGCGACAGCGTCGCCCGGTTGTATCCCGACCACGCCTGGCTGGCTCTGCTCTCCTGAAGGAACCGGACGGCTCTGAGGGACGTCCGAAAGGCGAACCATTCGTCCCGGGAGGACCCACCATGAACCGACGCCCCGTGCTTCGTCAGCTCGGCTCAGCAGCCGCGCTGTCGTGCGCCCTGCTCGTGCTCGCCGGCTGCGGCCAGGCGACCGAAGCCCCGGAGACCACCGCCGCCGACGACCCGATCCCCACATCGGGCGCGAGCGGTGGCGGGGTCTCCGGGTCCACCGGCTCCACGGCTGGCTCGAACGGTCTCGACCCGTCCCTCGCCCAGTGGCCCGCCACCGGCTGCGGCTCGCGCTCGGTCGTCTCGGTCGACTACGGCCGGATGCCCACCGGGTTCGGCACCCCCGAGGAGGCCGTGGAGAACAGCCCCGCCGCCGGCGTCCCCGACGGCGTCCTGACGATGGCCCCCGACGCGGGCAAGGGCCCCGCCCAGGTCTGGGTCGTCGACCCCGACTCCAACGAGATCCTGGCGTCGGTCTCGGTCTTCCGGGGCCCGGACGGCTGGTTCGTCGACGGCGTGATGACCTGCAGCTGAGGCGCCGGCCGGGACGTCATACGAACCGAGGCCTAGGCGCCACGATTCGTATGACGTCCGGCGCGGGTCGTCCGACGGGCGGCGGGTTTTCTGCCCTGATCAGCCGCGCCGTACTCTTGCGGATGCGATGAACGACCTCACGGGCGAGCCGGTCTATCTCGACCACGCCGCCACCACACCGATGGTGCCGGCGGCGATCGAGGCGATGACCCGTCACCTCTCCGACGTCGGCAACCCGAGCTCGCTGCACGCCAGCGGGCGCCGGGCCCGCAGGGTCGTCGAGGAGGCCCGGGAGACGATCGCCCTGGCCCTGAACTGCCGGCCGGGCGACGTGGTGTTCACCTCCGGAGGCACCGAGGCCGACAACCTCGCCCTCAAGGGCACGTTCTGGTCGCGCCGCGAGGCGGACCCACGCCGCACCCGGATCCTGTCGACGGCGGTCGAGCACCACGCCGTGCTGGACCCGCTGATCTGGCTGGCCGAGGAGATCGGTGCGGAGGTCGAGCTGCTGCCGGTCGACGAGACGGGCCGTCTCGTGCTCGACGCGCTGCGCGCCGCCGTCGACCGCGACCCCGAGAGCGTCGCCCTGATCTCGGTGATGTGGGCCAACAACGAGGTCGGCACCCTCCAGCCGATCGACGAGGTCGTCGCGATCGCGGCCCCGCACGGCATCCCCGTGCACACCGACGCGATCCAGGCGGTGGGCGCGGTGCCGGTCGACTTCTCGGCGATCGGCGTCGACCTGATGACCATCACCGGCCACAAGATCGGTGGGCCGTTCGGGGTGGGCGCCCTCCTCGTACGTCGCGAGCTCGAGGTCACCGCGATGCTGCACGGCGGCGGCCAGGAGCGCGACATCCGTTCCGGCACGCTGGACGCGCCGGCCATCGCGGGCTTCGCGGCCGCGGTCGAGGCGGCGGTCAAGGCCCAGCCCGAGCACGCGGAGCGGCTGGCCGCCCTGCGCGACCGGTTGGTCAGCGAGGTCCAGCAGGTGGTGCCCGACGCGATCGCCAACGGACACCCGACCGAGCGGCTGCCGGGCAACGCCCACCTGCGGTTCCCCGGCTGCGCCGGCGACTCGCTGCTCATGCTCCTCGACGCCCGCGACATCGAGTGCTCCACCGGGTCGGCGTGCTCGGCCGGGGTCGCCCAACCGTCCCACGTGCTGATGGCGATGGGTCTGCCCGAGGAGGACGCGCTCAGCTCGCTGCGCTTCTCCCTCGGCCACACCAGCACCGACGCCGACGTCGACGCGCTCGTCGCCGCGATCGGCCCGTGCGTCGACCGGGCCCGCGCGTCCCGTAACCCGGTGGTGCGCTGACGTGCGCGTCATCGCTGCCATGTCCGGCGGCGTCGACTCGGCCGTGGCGGCCGCGCGGGCGGTCGAGGCCGGGCACGACGTCACCGGCATCCACCTGGCGCTCTCGCGCAACCCCGCGTCGTACCGCTCCGGCGCCCGCGGCTGCTGCACCCTCGAGGACGCCCACGACGCCCGCCGAGCCGCGGACGTCATCGGGATCCCGTTCTACGTCTGGGACCTGAGCGAGAGGTTCCACGAGGACGTGGTCGTCGACTTCATGGACGAGTACGCCGCCGGCCGGACGCCCAACCCGTGCCTGCGCTGCAACGAGAAGATCAAGTTCGCCGCGGTGCTCGACCGCGCGATCGGCCTCGGCTTCGACGCGGTCGCGACGGGGCACTACGCGCAGCTGCGCTCTGTCGAGGGAGGGGCCGGCGACGGCACGATCGAGCTGCACCGGGCCGAGGACGCCGGCAAGGACCAGTCGTACGTGCTCGGGGTGCTGACCCAGGACCAGCTGCGGCACTCGCTGTTCCCGCTGGGGGACACGCCCAAGCCGGAGGTACGCCGCGAGGCAGACCGCCGCGGGCTCCGGGTCGCCGACAAGCCGGACTCGCACGACATCTGCTTCGTCTCCGACGGCGACAACGCCGGCTGGCTGCGCGACAAGCTCGGCGACCGGGCGCCCAACCACGACGGCGACGTGGTCGACGACGTCACCGGTGAGGTGCTGGGTCGCCACGACGGCACCTACGCGTTCACCATCGGCCAGCGCAAGGGCCTGCGGATCGGCCGCCCGGCGCCGGACGGCAAGCCGCGCTTCGTGCTCGACATCGAGCCGGTGTCGGGCACCGTCCGCGTCGGCCCGCGCGAGGCCCTCACCGTCGACCGGCTCGAGGCGGACCGCGGCCGCTGGTGCGGCGCCGTACCGACCCGCCTCGAGGGGACCGTCCAGCTGCGCGCCCACGGGGCCGAGCACCGGGCCGTGGTCACCACCAGCGACGACGGTGACCGGGTGAGCATCGAGCTCCTCGACCCCGCCCAGGGGATCGCCCCCGGTCAGGCCGCCGTCGTGTACGACGGCACGCGCGTGGTCGGCTCGGCCACCATCACGGCCACGGCGCGATCGTCGTCGGTCGAGCTCGTCGAGACCCCGGCGTGACCCTCGCGACGGGTGTCGGCTCCTTCCCCGGGACCGACCCGGACGAGGCCGTGCGCATCGTCGTGGGCGAGCTGCCCGACCTGCCGCACCTGCCCGAGCTCCCCGAACGCGGCGCCACCGCGTCGATGACGGGCCGGGCGCTGGCCGTCGTCGCCGAGCTCGGCGCCGACCTCCAGCCGGCGGGCTGGCGGCTGACCGGCGGCGGGCCGGGCCTGGACCAGCGGCGGGCCCGCAGCCAGCTCGGCCAGGACCTCGACATGCTGGAGGAGTCGCTCCAGGGCTTCACCGGGCACCTCAAGGTGCAGGTCACCGGCCCCTGGACGCTGGCGGCGACGGTCGAACGGCCGCGCGGTGACAAGGTGCTGGCCGACCACGGCAACCGCCGTGAGCTGGCGCAGGCGCTGGCGGAGGGGGTCCGCGACCACCTGGCCGACGTACGTCGCCGGGTGCCCGGCGCCGGTCCGCTCCTGCTCCAGGTGGACGAGCCCGCCCTCGGGGCGGTGCTGCGCGCGGAGGTACCCACCGCCTCGGGGTTCGGCCGGCACCGCGCGGTGGACCGGCCCGAGCTCTCCGAGCACCTGGAGTGGCTGTTCGCGGCGGCCACCGAGTCGGGCGCGGAGCCCTGGGCCCACTCGTGCGCGGCGGGTACGCCCCTCGACCTGCTGCGCGGCGCGGGTGCCCGCGGGCTGTCGGTCGACACGTCCGTGCTGGTCTCCGCCGACCACGACGTGCTCGGCGAGGCCCTCGAGACGGGCGAGGGCGTGGCGCTCGGCCTCGTACCTGCGGTCGACCCCACCACGGTTCCCACGGCCCAGCAGCTCACCGACCAGGTGCTCGGCTGGCTCGACCGGCTCGGCCTCGACCCGGACGTGGTCGGTCAGCGGCTCCTCGTCACGCCGGCCTGCGGCCTGGCGGGCGCCTCGCCGGCGTGGGCCCGACGCGCCCTCGCCCTGTGCCGCGAGGTCGCGACCAACCTGACCTGACCCGGCCTGGCGGCGGGCTGAACTTTTCGGGTCGCTGGAGCGTCTGTCCGGACGTGGCCGCTGAGGGGGGCGGCCAGAGGGCCCGGCCACCACGCCTCGACGACGTGGTGACCGGGCCCACCGGTCAGGAGGTGACGCCCGGCGCCTGCCAGAAGCGGATCCAGTCCACGCTCATGGTCTGCGGCAGGTTGGCCTCGCCCTTGAGCTTCTTGAGCTCGTAGTCGGAGCTCAGGAGGCTGAGGATCGGGAACTGCGGCACGCCCGAGATGCCCTGCGTGATGCGCGCGGTCTCGCGGCCGTCGATGCGGAAGACGTACGCCGTGGGAGACCACTCCACCGAGAACACGTGGTAGCGCTTGGACCAGCCGTCCTTCTTGTCGGTGAGGTAGCGCTCCGGCTTCTTGATCCAGCCGCCGATCTTCTGCGGGACGCCCGACGCGGTCGGGTTGTAGACGAAGCTGGTCAGGCCGCCGTTCGGCACCCCGTCGCCGAAGTACTCGATGATGTCGATCTCGGCCCCGCCCTCGAAGGCGTTGGGGATGTACGTCGGGTCCTGCGGCTGCATCCAGAGGGACGCGTGCTGGCCCTGGCGCGGCTGGAACTTGATGCGGGCGGCCACGACGCCGTACTTGAGGAACTGGTGGCCGTCGGTCGACACGTGCCCGTTGAGGCGGTAGTCGAAGTTGCCGATCACCGTGCCGTCCTGCTTGTACGCCGTGCACGAACCGGCCGGCATGGCCGGGTCGCGCAGCACGCTCAGGCGCATCGTGCCCTTCGAGACGGCGACCGCCGACGGGTCGCCCTTCGAGCAGTTGCGCATCGACTCGGGCTGGTAGAACTGCATCCGGTGGACCCAGTTGGCGCTCGGAGCCGTGCCGGGGAACTGGTCGGTGAAGGTGGCCGGACCCCACTGCGAGGTGGCGACCGCGCGGCTGGCGACCGAGCCCAGCCCGGAGCCCTTCGGCGCGACGGCGCGGTAGGTGACCGGGCTCGTCGCGGAGCCGGCGGGCGCGGCGAACTCGACCTTGCCGGCCCTGTCCTGGACGCCGGTGGCGACGTCGACCCACTTGCTGCCGGCCTTCTTCTGCAGCACCACGGCGCGGCCCTTCTTGGCCGGCGCGAACGTGGCGACGACGGCGGCCAGGGCCTTGTCGGCGTTGGCGATCTTCTTGCCCGGCTGCACGATCCCGGGCAGGACGGTGATGGTCGCCTGCTGCGGCGCGGCCTCGGACGTCTGGCCGAGGGTGGCGACGGCGCTGCTGGCGACCAGCGCGACGAGCGCCGCGGCGAGCGGGCGTCGGAGCGCTCTGGTGGTCACACGTCGGGGGGTACGTGTCGGCACGGTTGTTTCCTCCAGGTCGTTTCGGGGGGATGGGTCGACCCAAGGAGACGCATCTCCTGAACCCGCCGCGAGTGTGGCACGCAGCCAGCGAGCGGACAGCGGAAATGCCCGACTTTTGACTTTGGTGACGGTGTTGACCAGAGGGAACTGACCGAACGGACGAGGGCCCGGTCACCTGACGGTGACCGGGCCCTCGAACCGCTGCTGACTACGGCGCCGGCGGCGTGTAGTGCGCGGGGTCCTGCCAGGTGCGGATCCAGTCCACCTGCATGGTCTGGGGCAGGTTCTTCTTCTCGTCCTTGCCGGGCAGCTTGGAGAGCTCGTAGTCGGAGCTGAGCACGCTCAGGATCGGGTACTCGGGCACGCCCGAGACTCCCTTGTTGATCCGTCCCGTCTCCTGGCCGTCGATGCGGAAGATGTAGCCCGACGGGTTCCACTCCACGGAGAACACGTGGTAGCGCTTGTACCAGTCGTCCTTCTCGTTCTCGAGGTACTGCTCGGGCTTCTTGATCCAGCCACCGCCAGCGGAGCCGCCGAGCGGGATCTTCTTGCCCTGGTAGCTCGGGGCGTAGATGAAGCTGGTCAGGCCGCCGTTGGGGACGTCCTTGCCGAACCACTCGATGATGTCGATCTCACTGCCCGCGGTCTTCGCGTCCTTCCCGCCGGTCACGACCTCCGGCTGCATCCAGAGCGAGGCGTGCTGACCCTGGAGCGGCTGGAACTTGATCCGGGCGGACACCACGCCGTAGGTGATGAAGTGCTTGGTCTGGGTGCCGATGTTGGCGTTCAGGCGGTACTTGAACTTGCCGAAGATCACGTCCTTGCCGGGCTTCTTCGGCTTGCACAGCGCGTTGCGCTTCTTGTCGACCAGCACGCTCAGCTTGGCCGCGCCGCCCGACACCTTGACGGCCTTGGGGTCGCCCTTCGAGCACTCGCGTTTGGAGGCGGGCTCGTAGAAGCTCTGTCGGTAGCTCCAGTCGGCCAGGTTCAGCTTGGAGCCGCCGAACTCGTCGACGAAGTCGACCTCGGTGCCCCAGCTGTCGGTGCTCACCGGAGCGCTCGCCGATCCAGGACCGTCGACCCGGTAGGTCACCGGGGTGCTGCCCGGCGTGGGCACGGCGAAGATGACGGTGCCCTTCTTGTCGACCACCGACTTGTCGGCGGTCACCCACTTCGACCCGGACTGCTTCTGGAGGACGACCTTCTTGCCCACCTTGCCGGTGCCGTACTTGCCGATCACGGCCCACTTGGCCTTCTTGGAGCTCTGCAGGCCTCCGCCGGGGCCGATGACACCCGGGACGATCGACACCGTCACGGCGGCCTTCTGGCGCGCCGACGCGGGGGACGAGGACGTCGCCGGGGCGGCGGTCTGTACCGACGCCACGATGCCGGCGGTCGCCATCATCAGGCTCGCGCTGACGGCGAACTTCTTGCGGTTGGAGAGCATGCGCCTTCCTTCACTCGGTTGGGAGTTGGGCTTGCTGGGGGCATTGGTTTGGGGCATTGGTCGGAGCACTGCTCCGCGGCCCCGAGGCCGGTCGCCGCACGGGATGCTCACGCGGGCGACGCCCGGATGCGGCAGTCTCTCACAGGCGACCGCCACCTCCGGCCCCGTCGCGGGCCCGGGCGGGTCAGGCCTCCCAGAACTTCAGCCAGTCGACCTGCATCGTCTGCGGCAGGTTCGACACCTTGCCCAGGTTCTCCAGCTCGTAGTCGGAGCTGAGCAGGCTGAGGATCGGGTACTGCGGCTGGTGCGAGATGCCCTGGTCGGTCCGCCAGGTCTCCTGGCCGTCGATGCGGAAGATGTACTCGTCCGGCGTCCACTCCACGGAGAACACGTGGTAGGCGTCGAACCAGCTGTCGTCCTGGTCGGCGAGGTACTGGTCGGGGTCCTCGATCCAGCCGCCGACCTTCTTCGGACCGTCCTCGGTCAGCATGTAGATGAAGCTGGCCAGGCCGCCGTTCTTGACGCCGTCACCGAACCACTCGATGACGTCGATCTCGGCGCCGCCCGTGCGGGAGTCCGTGGTGCTCTCGGAGATCGCGGGCTGCATCCACAGCGACGCGTGCTGTCCCTGGAGCTCCTGGAACTTGATCCGGGCGGCCAGCACGCCGAACCGGAAGAAGTGTCCGTTGGTCATGATGTGCCCGTTGAGCCGGTAGTCGAACTTGCCGATCACCTCGCCCTTGGCGTTCTTGGCGGTGCACTTCTCGTCGGTGCGATCCGGGTCGATCATCACGCTCAGGCCGACGGTGCCGCCGCCGACCTCGACCGCATCACCTGAGGCGAGGGAGCACGCCCTCAGGCCTTCGGGGTTGTAGGCCTCACCCCGGTTGATCCAGTCGGCGCTCATCGTCGTCGCCGTCGAACTCGTCGTCGAAGGTCGCGTCGCCCCACGCGTCGCCGGCCAGCGTGGCGCTGGTGGCCGCGTCGAGCCCGTCGCCTCCGGGGGAGGAGACGCGGTACGACGTCCCCGCGCTCAGGCCGTCGGCCGGCAGGAGGAACTCCACCCGGCCGTCGGCGTCCTGCTCGGCGGTCGCCTGCTCCTCCCAGCCACCGTCGGCGCTGACCTCGAGGACCGCCTCGCGGCCCTCGTCAGCCGGCTCGACGGTCGCGGCGACGGCGCCGACGGCACCGTCGCTGGACGTGGGGTCCGGCCCGGGCTGGGCGATCTGGGGGAGCAGGGTCGCCTCCACCGTCTGTGGTGAGGAACGGAAGAACTGGAGGTAGGCGAACGCGGCGCCCGCCACGAGCACGAGCACGACCAGCGCGATGATGAGCTTGGTCGCCCCGGCCATGGGGGTGGTGGACTCGGAGTCGGTCGACAGGGGGAGTTCCCTCTCTGGTGGCCACCGCCTCGATCAGGACAAAGGTGCCGGAGGGCCGACGGCGAGACCCTCCGGGAAAACCCCGCGAGTCTGGCACAGGGCCCCCAGAGCGGATCAATCCGCCCCGGGGGCCCTGTGCTGTGACCTGCCTGCGGTCGCGTCGTCCGTCGTCAGCCGACGTGCACGCCCTCCGCGGGACCGTCGGTGGCGAGCTCCTCGTGCTTGACGTCGAGGAACGCCCAGACCACCGCGGATCCGGCCAGCATCAGGAACACGCCGACCAGGAAGGCGGCCGTCGCACCCTGCGTGAACGAGCCGAGGTAGGAGACCTGACCCACGAGGTCCTGGAAGGAGCTGACCCCGAAGGCGGTCATCAGGCCGTCCAGGACGCTCGGGTCGGCCTGCTGGAGCCCGTTGGCGACCCCCGGCGCGATCTCCTCGGTGTGCGTGGTCGTCGCGTGGCTCGCGACGGTGCCCAGGATCGCCAGGCCCAGCGCGCCACCGATCTGCTGCATGGTGTTGAGCACGCCCGACCCGATGCCGGAGTCCTCCGCGCGCACGTGGTGGACGGCGGTCAGGGTGAGCGGCACGAACACCGCGCCCATGCCGACCGCCATCAGGAAGATGAACGGGAACAGCTGGGTCCAGTAGTTGACGTCGGCGCCGAGGGGCTGACCGCTCAGGACCGCCGAGACGACGTCGGTGTCGAGGTCCGGGACGGCCAGCCGGGAGAACCCGTACAGGGACGCGGCAGAGATCAACGTGCCGATGCCGGCGATGTAGCGGGCGTCGATCCGGGCGACCAGGTTGGACACGACGCCCGCGCTCAGCACGATGCCCACGCTGAACGGGAGGAACGCGACGCCGGTCTTCAGCGGGCTGTAGCCCATCACGTTCTGGATGAACAGGCTGAGGAAGAAGAACATCGCGAACATCGCGGCCGGCAGCAGCGCCATCGCCACGAAGCTGGCGGCTCGTGTCTGGTTGGCGAAGATCCGGAACGGCAGCAGCGGGTGCTCGACCCGCGACTCGACCGCGACGAAGAGCGCGAGCAGCACCGCTCCGGCGACCAGGCTGGTGATGGTCCACGGGTCGGACCAGCCGTAGTTGGGGTTGCCGGCGTGCGTGAGACCGAAGACGAGCGCGAGCAGGCCGGCGGTGCCGGTGATGGCGCCCGGGATGTCGAGGTGGCCCGGGCGGGTCTCGGACTCGGGCAGGAAGCGCGGCGCGAGCATGGCGGTCACGATGCCGATCGGCACGTTGATGAGGAAGGTCATCCGCCAGCCGTGGATGTCGAGGCCGAAGAGGCTGAAGTCGGAGCCGGTGAGCCAGCCGCCGAGGATCAGGCCGACGGCCGCACCGGCGCCCGACATGGCGGCGTAGATGGCGAACGCCCGGTTGCGGGCGGGCCCGGCCGGGAACGTCGTGGTGATCAGCGCCAGGGCGGCGGGCGACGCGAGCGCGGCACCGAAGCCCTGGAGACCGCGGGCGGACAGCAGCAGCAGCTCGCTCTGGGCGAGACCACCGAGCAGCGACGCCACGGCGAAGACCACGAGGCCGATCATGAAGATCCGGCGCCGGCCGTAGAGGTCGGCGAGCCGGCCGCCGAGGAGCAGCAGGCCACCGAACACCAGCGAGTAGCCGGTGACGATCCAGGTCAGGTTGGTGCCGGTGATGTCGAGGTCCTTGCCGATGAACGGCAGGGCGATGTTGGCGATGGTCGCGTCGAGGACGACCATCAGCTGCGCGATCGAGATGAGCACGAGGGCCAGGCCGAGCCTCTGGTGGCCCTTCGGCTTGGTGGCGACGTCGTCGCGGGTCGCGCCGTCGTCGATCGTGAGTTCGTCGGACATGTGGGTTTCCTAGTTCTCTTGCAGGGTCGAGGACGCCACGTGGGGTGCCAGCGCGGCGGGCAGGATGATCTGGTCGACCACCTGGCGGATCGTGTCCTGGTCGGGCGGGAGGCCCATCAGGAAGAGACGGTGCAGACAGATGCCGGCGAGGGCCGGCGCCAGCAGGTCGAGGTCGACGCCCTCGCGGAGCTCGCCACGGGCCTGGGCCCGCTCGAAGACCAAGCGGCCCGCGGCCGCCTTGGGACCCACGACGCGCTCGCGGAAGGCCGCAGCGAACTCGGCGTCGCGGCTGATCGCGGTGAGCACGCTGGCGAAGGTGGCGACGGCGCTGTGGTCGGTGAGACCGCCGACGCCGCAGAAGGTCGCGAGGAGGTCGCCGCGCAGGGTGCCGGTGTCCGGGACCACTGGCTGGCCCTTCTGGGAGATCAGGGCGTCGATGACGAGAGCCACCTTGCCGTTCCAGCGGCGGTAGAGCGTCGCC
This sequence comes from uncultured Actinomycetota bacterium, assembly GCA_963839565.1. Taxonomy (GTDB): domain Bacteria; phylum Actinomycetota; class Actinomycetes; order Propionibacteriales; family Nocardioidaceae; genus Nocardioides. The sequence continues at coordinate 19,653 of CAWIVR010000009.1, forward strand.
TTCGAGGCCCTGGCCGCACTGGCCACGGCGTCCATGGTGAGGCGGTCGTAGCCGACCTCCTCGAGCACCTGGAGGGTGGCGTCGAAGATCTCCTGCTCGCGGTCGCCCTCGACGCGCGGACGGGTGCCCTCGGTCGTCGGGGCGATGGGGGAGAGCGGGGTCACGGTGACTCCTGTTCACACGGATGAAACGAAACGGTTTCGTTTCGTCAGAACCGTAAACCACCCAGGCCGATGAAACAATTCCGTTTCATCCGAACTTTCCGCACTGGTCTGGACCACCCCGCCCGCTCTGAACCCCCGGTGCTGGTCATGTCTTGAGACAGGCAGGAACGTGGGAGCGGAGAACGAGGAGTCCGGATGCGCAGCGCCGACCGAGGAGAGTTCGAGCGGGTGTTCCGCTCGGGCTATCCGTCGGTCCTCAGGACGGCGTACCTCGTGCTGCGCGACCGGGGGCGGGCCGAGGAGGTCACCCAGGACGGCTTCCTGCGGCTCTACCAGCGGTGGCCCCAGGCGGTCTCCTACGACCACCCGGTGGCCTGGGTACGCAAGGTCGTGGTCCGCGACGCGATCCGCAGGGCGCAGCGCGAACGCCGACAGCAGCCCGCGCTCGTCCTGGTCGACGGCGGCACCACCGATCGCTTGCCGGACCTCGACCTGCTTGCGGCGCTCGGTGAGCTGCCACCGCGCCAACGGGCGGCCGTGGTGCTCTTCTACCTGGAGGACCGGCCCGTGGACGAGATCGCCGACCTGATGCAGGTGTCACCATCCACGGTCAAGCAGCACCTGTTCCAGGCGCGCGGCCGGCTGAGCGCCGTCCTGGTGGAAGGGGTGGTCGGCGATGCTGGCTGACGACGAGCTGCGAGCGGCGCTGACGGCGCGAGTCCCCGACCTGGACCCGGACGTCGAGGCCGAGCTCGACCTGCTCCTCACCCGCGCCGACTCGCTCGCGCGCCGGCGACGGACGACGTACGCCGTCGGCCTGGTCGCCGCCGTCACGGTCCTCGCCCTCGTGCTCGGCCGCGACTGGGTGCCGAAGGCCGAGACGCCCGAGCCGGTCGACGACGTGCCGGTGCGCGCGCTCGACCCCGCGCGGGGGAAGTACGTCGACCCCGAGGACCTGGATCCCGGCCGCTACCGCGCCCGGTTCGCCTTCCCGCCTGTCGACGGCCTGCCCGGACGTCGAGATCGACGTGCCCGCAGGATGGGGGCAGGACAACGACTCCGCCCTCGCCACGGCGCCGAGCTCGAACAGCTCGGCACGCCGGATCGACCTGGTCGGCAGGGTGCTGCGGGTCGAGAGCGACCCGTGCACGCCCGAGTGGGTCCGACCTGCTCCTGGCGCCCTGGGGCTCGCCCGCGCGCTGTCGTCGGTTCCCCGGGCTGGAGGGGCCGCGCCGGTTCCCATGACGCTCGGCGGCCTCGAGGGGTACGTCGTCCGGCTCACTGCGCCACGGACCCACGACGCGTTCCTGCAGTGCACGCACGGAAGCGTGTTCCAGCTCTACCTGCACGAAGGGGCCATGGGGTTCGAGCACCCCGGCTGGTCCAGCCGGATGTGGGTGCTCGATGTCGAGGGCCACCCGGTGCTCATCAGCGCCAGTCACGGGCCGGACGTCACCCCGGCCCAGGAGGCCGAGCTCGTCGAGATGGTCGAGTCCATCTCCTTCACGGAGTCCTGAGGGACTCCAGCCCACCGTCTCGGACCCGACCCACGGGTCCGACGAAAGGAGCACGCCATGAAGTCGCATGCCCGAACCACGAAGGCCGCCGCAGCTGCGCTCGTGGCAGTCCCGCTCACGCTGGGTGTTCTCGTGGTCCCGACGGGGACTGCCGCCACGGGCGGCGTCGACACCCGAGCCGGGTGCCGGCTCGATCCGCGACACCTGCCGCACACCCCGGACGCCGTCGAAGGCTGGTACCGCAGCTGCCTCGACCGGCGTCTCCCGCCGGTGTCACGTTCGGCGACGCGCGCCGCGAACGGCGAGGGGCCCCTGGCCTCCACCGTCGCCGTCGAGTGGCAGCAGACCGCGATCCGGACGATCTTCGGCGAGACCGTGCCGACCCCCGCCCCGCCCGTGGGCGCGATGTACCTGTCGTTCATGTCGCTCGCGGTCCACGATGCCGCGCGCAAGGCCCAGCGCATGGGCTCGCACGCGGCCACGGCCGCCGTGGCGACGGCCGCGCACGACGTGCTGCACGAGTACTTCCCGGCGTCCCGGGCTCGGCTCGACGCCGACCTCGTGGCCTCGCTGGCGAGCGTTCCCGACGGCCGCCAGGAAGCCGAGGGCGCCCGGGTGGGACGAGGCTGCGGCCGACCGGATGATCGCCTCGCGCGTCGGCGACGGCCGCGGCGACACCACGGTCGTCTACACCAAGGATCCCGGTCTGGGCGTGTGGCAGCCCCCCACGGGCGGGGTGATGGCGATCGCCTGGCTCGCCTTCCTCGACCCGGTCGTCGACGTCCCGACCGTCGTGCTCGACGGTCACGACCCGCTCGGCAGCGCGGCGTACGCGGAGGACTACGAGGAGGTCCGGACGATCGGCGCCAGCGACAGCCAGGTGCGCACCCCGGAGCAGACGGCGATCGCTCGGTTCTTCTCGCGCAACCCCGTCCTGGAGTACCGCGACGCTCTGTGCCGCTACCTCGAGTCCGAGCCGCTGGGGCTCCTGCCGACCACCCGCCTGTTCGCGCGCATCGACGCGGCCCAGGTGACCGCCTTCATCCAGACCTGGCGGCTCAAGTACGACGTCGGGTTCTGGCGGCCCTTCCAGGCGATCGCCGCAGCCGAGAGCGATGGGAACCCCGGCACCCTCCCGCACCCGGGCACCTGGGTGCCCCTGGTCCCCAACCCGTCCTACTCCGACTACACCAGCGGACACGCGGCTGCCACGGCCCCGTTCGCCGAGGTCCTGCGGCACACCCTGGGCGACGACGTGCCGCTGCTGCTCAGGTCGGGCGGTCTGGAACGCACGTACGAGACGCTGTCCGCCCTCGAGCACGACGCGTTGCTGGCCCGCATCTGGGGAGGCCTGCACTTCCGTGACGCGATGGATGACGGCTACCTGCTCGGCCACACCGTCGCCGACCAGGTGATCGGCGCGATTCGCTGAGCATGGGTCAGGAGGCCTGGAGCACCTGGAGCGACGACTCGATCGCGAAGGTGTTCCAGGCCTTCCGCCCGCGCAGCAGGTAGTGGCCCCGGGGACCCATGTCGCGGAACTCGGCCGTGGCCGCGACCTCGGCCGCGCGGCGTACGTAGGCGGCCGTGCCGCGGGCGCTGGTGATGCGGTCGCGGCTGCCGTGGGCGGCGTACAGGCTCTTGCCGCGCAGGGCCTCGACGCTCTCGCCCGGCGGCAGCCAGGGAGCGAGGGCGACCACGCCGCGCACGCTCGGGTCGTCGGCCACGTGCACGGCGGTGCGCCCGCCCATCGAGTGGCCGAGGAGGACGACCGGGACGTCGCCGAGCTGGCGGCGTACGTCGTCGAGGGCCGCCCGCGCGTCGGCGATGCGGTCGGCGCCGCCGTTCCAGCCGCGGCGGGTGAACCGGAGCAGCCACACGCTGGCGCCCGCCTCCTGGGCCCGCCGGGCGATGTCGCGCTGCATCGAGGCGGAACGGCGCCACGACAGGCTGCGGCTGTCCACGACGTCCTGCGAGCGGTCCTTGCCGCCGTGCAGCATCAGGATCAGGGCCTGCGGCCGGACGGAGGCGTCGTACCTGGTCCAGTGCGGCTCGGCCTGGCTGGTCGATCGGGTCACGTTCACGCACCGTATTCGGCGCCGCCAAAGGTCAGGGATGGGTTGTCCGTCCCGGGGGGCAAGATGTTCCCGTGAGTGATGCTGTGAGTGATGCGGTGACGGAGGACGTCCAGCCCACGCCTGCGGACGCGCGGGCCGAGCACCAGGAGATCGCCGAGCAGATCGAGGACGCCCGCTGGCGCTACTTCGTGCTCGACGACCCGACGCTGTCGGACGCCGACTACGACGTCCGCCTGCGGCGGCTGCAGGCCCTCGAGGAGGAGTGGCCCGAGCTGCGCACGCCCGACTCGCCCACGCAGAAGGTCGGCGGCGCCGTCTCGACCGACTTCACGGCGGTCGACCACCTCCGGCCGATGGAGAGCCTCGACAACGCGTTCACCGACGAGGAGCTCCAGTCCTGGTACGCGCGGCTGGAGCGCGACGGCGTGAAGGACCCCGACCTGCTGTGCGAGCTCAAGGTCGACGGGCTCGCGATCAACCTGCTGTACGAGGACGGCCGGCTGGTGCGGGCCCTGACCCGTGGCGACGGGCGCACGGGCGAGGACGTCACCCCCAACGTGAAGACGATCGCGTCGGTGCCGCACCGACTCACGGCGACCGACGACCACCCGGTCCCGGCGCTGGTCGAGGTGCGCGGCGAGGTGTTCCTCCCGACCGAGGCCTTCGAGCGGCTCAACGTGTCGATGACCGACGCCGGCAAGCCGGTGTTCGCCAACCCGCGCAACGCCGCGGCGGGGTCGCTGCGGCAGAAGGACCCGCGTGTGACGGCGACCCGCGACCTCGGCATGGTCTGCCACGGCATCGGCGCGCGCGAGGGGTTCGAGCCGACCGCGCAGTCCGCGGCGTACGACGCGTTGAAGGACTGGGGGCTGCCCACCAGCGACCGGGTGCGCGTGCTCGGCTCGCTGAAGGAGGTCCGCGAGTTCATCGACTACTACGGCGAGCACCGGCACTCCGTCGAGCACGAGATCGACGGGGTCGTGGTCAAGGTCGACGCGGTCAGCCTCCAGCGCCGGCTCGGGTCGACGTCGCGGGCGCCGCGCTGGGCGATCGCGTTCAAGTACCCGCCCGAGGAGGTCAACGCCAAGCTGATCTCGATCGAGGTCAACACCGGCCGCACCGGGCGGGTCACGCCGTTCGGGGTGATGGAGCCGACGCGCGTCGCGGGCTCGACCGTCGAGCGGGCCACGCTGCACAACGCCCATGAGGTGGCTCGCAAGGACGTACGACCCGGGGACACCGTGGTGCTGCGCAAGGCCGGCGACGTCATCCCCGAGATCGTCGGGCCGGTGCTGGGCCTGCGGCCGAAGGGCCTCAGGAAGTGGAAGATGCCGACCACGTGCCCGGCCTGCGGCACGACGCTCGTGCAGGAGAAGGAGGGCGACAAGGACCTCCGCTGCCCCAACCACGAGTTCTGCCGGTCGCAGGTGCTGGACCGGGTCTTCCACGTGGCGGGGCGGGGTTCGTTCGACATCGAGGGGCTCGGCTCGGAGGCGGCGTACGCCCTGCTGACCGCGGGCGTGATCGCCAACGAGGGCGACGTCTTCGACCTGACCGAGGACAAGCTCAAGCAGGCCGACCTGTTCACCCGGGCGCCGAAGAAGGGCGAGGGCGACTCGCCGGTGCTCTCGGCCAACGGGCAGCGGCTGCTCGACAACCTCGGCGCCGCCAAGGACCGGCCCCTCTGGCGGGTGCTGGTCGGGCTGTCGATCCGTCACGTCGGGCCGACGGCGGCGCGGGCGCTGGCGACCGAGTTCGGCTCGATGCAACGCATCGAGGACGCGTCCCTGGAGGACCTCGCGGCCGCGGAGGGCGTGGGCCCGACGATCGCGGAGTCGGTCCGCCAGTGGTTCGACGGGCCCGAGCAGGGCTGGCACCGCGCCATCGTGGCCAAGTGGCGCGCCGCCGACGTGACCATGCAGGACGAGCGCGACGAGTCCACCGAGCGCACCCTCGAGGGCCTGACCCTCGTGGTCACCGGGTCGCTGGTCGACTTCTCGCGCGACGGCGCCAAGGAGGCGATCCTCGCCCGCGGCGGCAAGGCCTCCTCGTCGGTGTCGAAGAAGACCGACTACGTCGTCGTCGGCGACAACCCCGGCTCCAAGGCCGACAAGGCCGAGGGCCTCGGCGTCCCCGTCCTCGACGAGGCGGGGTTCAAGGTGTTGCTGGAGGCTGGTCCGTCGGGGCTGTGAGGATCAGCTCGCGGAGGATGTCGCCGTGTCCGGCGTGGCGGGCGAGCTCCTCGACCATGTGGACGAGGATCCAGCGCAGGGTGAGCGGGCCGCGGCGGTTGTGGAGGGCCAGGTCGTCGAGGGCGTACGCCGCGGCGATGCGGCGGGACTCCCCGGCGGCGGCCCGGTAGGCGGCGAGCACCGACGCGATCGTGTCGTCATCGGTGAGGTCGAACGACTCGTCCGCGTCGGTGGGGCAGCCGACCTCCTCGCGGGAGCGGCCCGCGAGCGAGACCGGGAACCAGACCTGCTCGACGAACGTGGCGTGCTTGACGAGGGCGAGGAGGCAGGTCTTCGAGGGCACCAGGCGCCGGCGGGCCTGCTCCTCGGTGAGCCCGTCGAGGAGGTGGAGGATCTCGGTGCGGTTGTCCTCGAGGAACGCCTCGACCTGGTCGCGCTCGGACCCGACGAGGGTGGACTCGGTGAGGTACTCGGGTTCGGCGGGCACGCCCGGACCCTACGACCCGTCGGTCAGCGGGTGCCGGTGCAGGCGGGTCGCGAGGAGGCGGCGCTCGGCCTCGTTGGTGGTGAGGGCCAGGGCGCGGGCGTTGGCCGCGGCGGCCTCGTCGTCGCGGCCGAGTCGGGTGAGCAGCTGGGCACGGGTGGCGTGGAAGAGGTGGTAGCCGTCGAGCCGGTCGGCGAGCTCGTCGACGGCGTGCAGCGAGGGCTCGACCTCCTGGGGCCCGATCTGCGACATCGCCACCGCGCGGTTCAGACGCACGACGGGTGAGGGGTCGTGCCGGGTCAGCACCTCGAACAGCGTCACGATCTGGAGCCAGTCGGTCTCGGCCCACGACGGGCTGGTCGCGTGGCAGGCCGCGATGGCGGCGCGCAGCTGGAACGGCCCGGGGGAGTGCAGCGCCGCCGCGCGCTCGAGCATCGCCTCGCCGGCCGCGATGGCGGCGTGGTCCCACCGGGACCGGTCCTGGTCGGGCAGCAGCACGAGATCGCCCGCGTCGGAGAACCGCGCGGCGGCGCGGGCGTGCTGGAACGTCAGCAGCGCGGCCAGCCCCCACGCCTCCGCCTCGCCCGGCAGGCTGGTCGCCACCACGCCGGCCAGCCAGACCGCGTCGCCCGCGAGGTCGCGGTCCTGGGTGCCGCCGTCGGAGGACACGAAGCCCTCGTTGTACATCAGCGCGACGACCGCCAGCACGTCGGCGAGCCGCTCGGCCAGCACGTCGTCGGCGGGCACGGAGAGGGCGATCCCGGTCGTCACGATCTTGCGCTTGGCGCGGACGATCCGCTGCGCCAGCGTGCGCTCGTTGACCAGGAACGCCCGTGCGATCTGCGGCGTCGTCATGCCGACCACCGCTCGCAGGGTGAGCGCCAGCCGAGCCTCGGGTGCGAGCGCCGGGTGGCAGCACGCGAAGAGCAACGCCAACCGGTCGTCGGTGTGACCGTCGGGAACGTCGCCCTCGAGGTGGTACGTCGCCTCGACCGGCTCGGGCGCCGGTGCGAGCCGCATCGCGAGGGCCGTCTGGCGCGAGCGGCGGCGGACCAGGTCCAGGGCGTTGTGTCGCGCTGCCGTCTGCAGCCAGGCGGCCGGGTTGTTCGGCGGCCCGTCGCGCCGCCACGCCTCGAGCGCCTCGGTGACCGCGGTCTGCACGGCCTCCTCGGCGAGGTCGAAGTCGTGGAACTGGCGGGCCAGCCGGGCCACCAGCAGACCGGACTCCTCGCGCAGGGTGCGCGCGAGGAGTCCGTCGGTCTGCTGGGCGGGCGTCACTCGAACTGGCTGTAGTCCTCGACCATCGGCCGGATCTCGACGGCGACGCCGGGCAGCTCGAGGTGCGGCCAGGTCTTGACCAGCGCGACCGCGGCGTCCATGTCGGGGACGTCGATGACGCTGAAGCCACCGACGATCTCCTTGGCCTCGTTGAACGGTCCGTCGACCACGACCGGGCCGTCGTCCCCGTGCTTGATCGTGGTGGCGGTCTCGACCCCGAGCAGCTCGGCGCCGGAGTCGGCGAACTTGTCGCCGTTCTCCTGGAACCACTCGTAGACCTTCTTGTAGACCGCCTGGCCGAGCTCCGGGTCGACGGACGCGTTGAGGTCGGGCCGGCTGGTGAACATCAGTACGTACTTCATGGTGGATCCCTCTCGTCGGGCCCTCGGAAAGTTCCGGGGCAAGTGTTCACCACGTACGGCGCCGGTGGTGCCCAGAAATCGACAGGTGATCGACAGGGATCGACCAAAACTTGCTCAGCTTTCGTAGACCACGCCGCCCAGCCGGACCAGCCCCTCGAGCCGCACCCCGTCGGGCAGCGGCTGCGTGTGGCACGGGTCCCCTCCCGACAGGCAGGTGAGGACGCCGTCCTGGGTGACGCTGTAGTACTGGCTGAGCGCGGTCCAGCCGGACGAGTACGGGTCGCCGTCCTCGACCCGGACGTGTGCGCCGGTGTCCACGGTGTAGAGGTCGACGCCTGGTGTGTCCGGCATCGGGTCGGAGGCCACGGTCGCCAGCCGGCCGTCGGGGGAGAGCCGCACCATCGTGTAGCCGCCCTGGGTGGGCACCGTGAGGATCGTCGCCCCCGTGCGGGCGTTGACGATGCGCACCTCTCGACGGTCCTGCACGACCGCCCGGCCGCCGTGCACGTCGGGGTACCCGCCCGGGACGGCGTCGCTGGTGGTGACCTCTCCGGTGCGCCAGTTGACGACCAGGGTGCCGGACTGCGAGCCGACGAAGACGTCCTCGCCGTCGAGGGCGACCGGCGGCGCCTCCCAGCCGCCCCAGTCCGACATCCCCGGCACGTCGACGCGGGCCGCTTCGGCGCCGGTGGTGACGTCGACGACGACGACCTGGACCTTGCCGCTCGCCGCGTCGGCGTACGCGAGGTAGGGCTGGAGAGGATCGGTCGAGGGCACGACCTCACCCAGGGTCAGGCTCAGTCGGTCGACCGTGCCGTCGGACGTCACCAGGGCGAAGTGGAACGGGGCGCCGCCGTCGGAGGCGCCGTCCTTGTTGGTCCGCACGAGCAGGCCGGCAGACGTGTAGTAGAGCGTCTGGGCGACCTCGTCCATCCGGGCCGACACGGTGCCCGCCTGGAGGTACACGGTGTCGCCGGTCGCGAAGACGGGGCCGACGTCGGCCGGGAGGGTCTGGCCCTCGGGCGACGTTGCGGAGTCTGCGGCCGGGTCGTCCGCGTCCCGTGGTCCGTCGACGAGCACCGCCGCGCCCGTCCCGATGCAGGCGACGGCAGCCACGACCGCCACAGTGCGCGTGACGGTGCGTCGCCGCCTGATGCGACGGCCGGCCCGGATCGTCTCCCTGGCGACCGGCATCGGGACGTCGAGGCGTTCGGCCTCCTCGTGGAGCAGGGCGGACAGTCGGTCAGTCATGGGTGGCTCCCGTGGTGAGAGGGATGACGGCGTCGCCGAGCAGGCCGCGCAGCGTGTCCAGCGCCTTGGACGTCTGGCTCTTGACCGTGCCGTCGCTGACGCCGAGCGCGTGGGCGGTCTCGGCGACGGACAGGTCCTCGTAGTAGCGGAGCACCACCACGGCCCGCTGGCGCGGCGGCAGGTGCGACAGGGCGTCGAGCACGGCGGGTCGGTCCGAGAAGTCGGCGTCGTGGCGGCCTTCGGGCAGCGTGGACGTCGGCACCTCGTTGCGCCACGAGCGCTTGCGGAACCACGACGAGGCGGTGTTGAGCAGCGTGGTGCGGGCGAACCCCGGTGCGGCCTGCACGTCCCGGACGCTCGGCCACGCGGCGTACGTCTTGGCCAGCGCCGTCTGCACCAGGTCCTCCGCCAGGCCGGCGTCGCCGAGCAGCAGGTACGCCGTCCGGTACAGCCCCGGCCACGCGCCGTGGACGAACTCGCTGAACGCCTCGTCCGAGACCTGTCGCGCCATCGCACCTCCTGTGCTCTCACCCGATAGATGCGGTGCGGGAGCGATCGGTTGCCTCTCCTAGGATCGTCGCCATGTCCGAGACCAGCTCCTCCGGCCCCTCGATCACCAGGGACGAGATCGCCCACCTGGCGAACCTGGCCCGGATCGACCTGACCGACGCCGAGCTCGACCACCTCGCGCCCCAGCTGTCGGTGATCCTGGAGTCGGTCGCCTCCATCAGCGGTGTGGCCGACGAGAACACCCCGCCGACCTCCCACGCGCTGCCGCTGACCAACGTGTTCCGCGAGGACGTCGTGACGCCCGGGCTGACGGCCGACGAGGCGCTGTCCGGGGCTCCCGAGCAGGAGGGGCAGCGCTTCAAGGTGCCGAGGATCCTGGGGGACGAGCAGTGACCGGCGGATCGAAGACGACGGCGGCCTGGCTGGCCGAGGAGCTCGCCGCAGGCAACGTGACCTCCGTCGAGGTCACCCAGCGGCACCTCGACCGGATCGCCGCGGTCGACGGGCAGGTGCACGCCTTCCTGCACGTCGACGCCGAGGGCGCGCTCGAGCAGGCCGCGGCCTCCGACGCGCGCCGCGCCGACGGCCAGCCGCTGAGCCCGCTCGACGGCGTGCCGATCGCGGTCAAGGACGTGATGGCCACCAAGGGCCTGCCCACGACGTGCGGCTCGCGGATCCTCGAGGGGTGGGTGCCGCCGTACGACGCCACGGTCGTCGCCCGTCTGCGCGAGGCGGGCCTGCCGATCCTGGGCAAGACCAACATGGACGAGTTCGCGATGGGTTCCTCGACGGAGCACTCGGCCTACGGGCCGACGCGCAACCCGTGGGACCTCGGTCGCATCCCGGGCGGCTCCGGCGGCGGCTCGGCCGCGGCCGTGGCGGCGTACGAAGCGCCGCTGGCCATCGGCACCGACACCGGCGGCTCCATCCGGCAGCCGGGCGCGGTGACGGGCACGGTCGGGGTGAAGCCGACGTACGGCGGCGTGTCGCGGTACGGGCTCGTCTCGCTGGCCAACTCCCTCGACCAGGCGGGGCCGGTCACGCGCACGGTCCTCGACGCGGCGCTGCTGCACGAGATCATCGGCGGCCACGACCCCAAGGACTCCACGTCCATCGACGCCCCCCTGCCCGACCTGGTCGGCGCGGCCCGGCGCGGCGCCGAGGGCGACCTCACCGGCGTGCGCATCGGCGTGGTCAAGGAGCTCGGCGGCGAGGGGTACCAGGCCGGCGTGCTCGCCCGGTTCCAGGAGTCGGTCGACCTGATGGTCGCGGCCGGCGCCGAGCTGGTCGAGGTGTCGTGCCCGAGCTTCGTGCACGCGCTCGCGACCTACTACCTGATCCTCCCGGCCGAGGCGTCCAGCAACCTGGCTCGCTTCGACGCCATGCGCTACGGGCTGCGGAAGTACCCCGAGGGCATCGAGGCGCCCAGCGCCGAGGAGGTGATGCGGGCGACCCGCGAGGCCGGCTTCGGCGACGAGGTGAAGCGCCGCATCATCCTGGGCACCTACGCCCTGTCGAGCGGCTACTACGACGCCTACTACGGCCAGGCGCAGAAGGTGCGCACGCTGATCAGCCAGGACTTCGCCGAAGCGTTCACCCACGCCGACGTGCTGCTCTCGCCGACCGCGCCGACGACGGCGTTCGAGCTGGGCGAGAAGGTCGACGACCCGCTGGCCATGTACCTCAACGACCTGGCGACCATCCCCGCCAACCTCTCGGGTGTGCCGGGCATCTCGGTGCCGAGCGGCCTGGCCGACGAGGACGGCCTGCCGGCCGGCGTCCAGATCCTGGCGCCGGCGATGAAGGACGACCGTGTGTACCTCGTGGGTGCGGCCCTCGAGGCGGCGCTGATCGAGAAGTGGGGCGGCCCGCTGCTCGACCAGGCCCGCGGCCTGGAAGGAGCGTCCGCATGAGCGACGAGCTGATGTCCTACGACGAGGCGCTGGAGCGCTTCGACCCCGCCCTCGGGCTCGAGGTGCACGTCGAGCTGAACACCAACTCGAAGATGTTCTGCGGCTGCCCGACCGAGTTCGGCGCCGAGCCCAACACCCAGACCTGCCCCACCTGCCTGGGGCTGCCCGGGTCGATGCCCGTGGTCAACGCGATCGCGGTGGAGTCGGCGATCCGGATCGGGCTGGCGCTGAACTGCGAGATCGCGGAGTGGTGCCGGTTCGCCCGGAAGAACTACTTCTACCCGGACATGCCGAAGAACTTCCAGACGTCGCAGTACGACGAGCCGATCGCCTTCGAGGGCTGGACCGACGTCGTCGTCGAGGGTCCCGACGGGCCGCAGACCGTGCGCGTCGACATCGAGCGCGCGCACATGGAGGAGGACACCGGCAAGTCGCTGCACGTCGGTGGCTCGACCGGGCGGATCCACGGCGCCGACTACTCGCTCGTCGACTACAACCGCGCCGGCATCCCGCTCATCGAGATCGTCACCAAGCCGATCCTCGGCACCCGCGAGATCGTCCCGCTGGTCGCCAAGGCGTACGTCGCGCAGCTGCGGGACCTGCTGCTCGGCCTCGGCGTGAGCGACGTCCGGATGGAGCAGGGCTCGCTGCGCTGCGACGTGAACCTCTCCCTCGCGCCCCGCGACACGGGCGAGGAGACGGACGGACCTCGCCACACGTTGGGGACCCGGACCGAGACCAAGAACGTGAACTCGCTGCGATCGGTGGAGCGGGCGGTGAGGTACGAGGTGCAGCGGCACGCCGCCGTGCTGACCTCGGGCCGGCCGATCCTGCAGGAGACCCGCCACTGGCACGAGGACACCGGCATCACCACGTCGGGTCGCGAGAAGTCCGACGCCGAGGACTACCGCTACTTCCCCGAGCCCGACCTGGTGCCGATGGCGCCGGACAAGGACTGGGTGGAGCGGCTGCGGGCCTCGCTGCCCGAGCCGCCGCACGAGCGGCGAGCCAGGCTCCAGGAGGCCTGGGGGTTCTCCGACCTCGAGATGCGCGACACCGTCGGCGCGGGCGCGCTCGGCCTGGTCGAGCAGACCATCGAGGCCGGTGCCTCGCCGGCGGCCGCCCGCAAGTGGTGGCTCTCCGAGCTCGCCCGCCGCGCCAACGAGTCCGAGACCGACATCGCGGCGCTCGGCGTGAGCCCGGCCGAGGTGGCGCGAGTCCAGGCGCTGGTCGACGAGGGCCGGATCAACGACAAGCTGGCCCGCCAGGTCTTCGACGGGCTGGTCGCCGGCGAGGGCACGCCCGACGAGATCGTCGAGGCCCGCGGTCTCGCGATCGTCTCCGACGACGGCGCCCTGTCGGCCGCCGTGGACAACGCCATCGCCGCCAACCCCGACGTCGCCGACAAGATCCGCGACGGCAAGGTCGCGGCCGCCGGCGCCCTCATCGGCGACGTGATGAAGCAGATGCGCGGCCAGGCCGACGCCGGCCGGGTCCGTGAGCTGATCCTGGAGAAGCTGACCTGACCCGACCCATCCCGGGGTTGAGTTGCGCCTGGTGACTCGTTGAGTTGCGTGTCGTGACCCGTTGAGTTGCGCCTCATGACGCGACGATCCCGTCACGAGGCGCAACTGAACGCACCACGGGCCGCAACTCAACACATCACGGGGCGCAACTGAACCCGGACAGGTGGTGTGACGCGAGCGGGGCGGGAGTACATTGAGCCCGCTCCCGACCGGGGGCACACCACACAACGCCCGCTGTCGGGGAAAGCCGGTCGAAGTCCGGCGCTGACCCGCAACCGTAGGCCGCCCGTCGTCTCTCGCGAGACCGACGGAACGGCGAGCCGGAGCACCCACAACGGGGCGTCCTGAACACACGCTGTCGAGGAACGCAGCGGGTGGCTGTCGGGCCTCACGTGGCCCGGCGTCCTGCCCGCTGTCGCAGCGGGAAGGAAGTCATGGGCAAGTCCCGAGCTCTCTCCATCGTCGTGGCCACCGCCGCGGCCACTCTCGTCACGGGGATGACGTCCGCACCAGCGGGCGCCGCGTCGACGTACGACCCCGCGCCGACCAAGTCCGGCGCTGCCTGGTTGTCCGACCAGGTCACCGACGGCCTCGTCCACAACGAGCAGTACGACTTCGACGACGTCGGCCTCTCCATCGACGTCGCGCTCGGCCTCGACGCCGCCGGCAAGAAGCCGACCGTCGTCAAGGCGATCACCAAGGCGGTCTCCAAGAACGTCGCCTTCTACACCGCGTTCGCGCCCAGCGTGTACGCCGGCCCCACGGCCAAGGCCGCCGTCCTCGCGCTCTCCCAGGACAAGAACCCGCACGCCTTCGGCGGCGTCGACCTGGTCGCGCAGCTCGAGTCCCGCGTGGCGACCGCTGCGCCGATCACCGGCCGCATCGAGGACGCCTTCGACCCGACCGACGAGTTCGGCGGCGACTTCGCCAACGTGATCGGCCAGGCGTACGCCGCCCAGGCGCTCAGCCTCGTGGGCAGCGCCAAGGCGACGTCGGCGACGGCGTTCCTGCTGCAGCAGCAGTGCGACAAGGGCTACTTCCGGCAGTACTTCACCACCGACAAGACCCGCGCCGACCAGTCGTGCCAGGGCGCGCCGCGCGCCGAGCGCGGCGCCAGCACCGACGCCACCGCGCTGGCGGTCCTGGCCCTGCAGGACGTGAAGGGTTCGAAGGCCAAGGGTGCGGTCAAGAAGGCCGTCGCCTGGCTCGAGGACACCCAGCTGGGCAGCGGTGCGTTCACCGACACCGGGAAGGCCAAGGGCGTCGCCAACACCAACAGCACCGGCCTGGCCGGCTGGGCCCTCGGCGAGACCGGCGCCACCGACGCGGCCGAGCTGGCCGCTGCCGCGGTGCGCGCTCAGCAGGTCGTGGCCAACCCGTGCGCCGGCAAGCTGGCGAAGCACGTCGGCGCGATCGCCTACGACTTCGAGGCGCTGACCTCCGGCGAGAACGCGGGCATCACGCAAGAAGACCAGCGACCAGTGGCGTCGGGCGTCGGCGCAGGCCCTGCCGGTGCTGCGCTGGGCGCCGAAGGCCGAGGGCGACTTCACCGTCACCGCGCCGCGGACCGTGGCCGTGGACGAGCAGTGGACCATCCGGCTGACCGGCGTGGCCGCGGGCGAGCGGGTGTGCGGACAGGCCGCGGGTGAGGGCTTCGAGCAGTGGCCCGGGCGCAACCCGATCACCCGGAGCAGCCTCACCTTCGACGACCCCGGCGTCCGCACCTACACCATCTGGGCCGGTACGAAGCACCGCGACGTCACGGTGCGGGTCACGGGCTGACCGTGTCCCACGCCTGGCTCCGCTCGGCCGCCGCGGTCCTGGTGACCGCGGCGGCCGGCGGGCTGGGCTGCCTCGTCACCCCGGCGGCCGCCTCAGCGGCAGCCTGCCCCGGCAGCGCCGGGGTGACGGTCGTGGTCGAGTACGGCGCACTGGGCTCGGGCACGAGCACCGGCTGCGCCGCCGAGGGCGGTGGGCAGACGGCCGACCGGCTGCTGAAGGACACCGGCCACGCGCTGACCTACGTCCAGCGGTTCCCCGGCTTCGTCTGCCGCATCGACGGGCTGCCCGCCGACGACCCGTGCGTGAACACCCCGCCCGCCGACGCCTACTGGGGCCTGTGGTGGTCGGACGGGAAGACGGGGGAGTGGAGCTACTCCTCGCTCGGCGCGGGCTCCCTCGCGATCCCGGCGGGCGGGTACGTCGCCATGGTCTGGGACGGCTCCACCGGCACGGTCCGGCCGCAGGCCGACCCGGCGCCTCACCCGACACCGACGCCCACCCCCACGCCGACGCCGACGAAGAAGCCGTCACCGACGCCGACAGCGACGCCCACTCCGAGCCCGACGGCCACGCCCAGCGCTTCGTCGAGCCCGGCCGAGCCCACGGCCGCTCCGAGCAAGACCAAGAAGCCGAAGCCCTCGCCCTCGCCTTCACCGTCCGAGACGACGAGCGCGCCCACCTCCGAACCACCCGCGGACGAGCAGACCGAAGCGGGGGGCGTCGTCGAGGACCCCGTGGACCCGTCCGACACCACCGGGGCCGGCGACGACGGTGGGCTCCCGGTCTGGGTGGCTCCGGTGGTGGTCGTCGTGCTCCTCGGCGCCGCCGGTGGGGTCGCCGTCGCCCGACGGAGGCAGCAGCCGTGAACCCGGGGCTGATCTGGCTGCCGCGCGACCTCCACCCCGTGGCCTGGTGGGGCTGGGCCATCGGGCTGGCGGTCGTCGCCTCGTGCACGACGAACATCTGGATGCTGTTGCTCGTCATCGGGGTGGCCGCCCTGGTGGTCGCGGCCCGCCGGGGCGACCATCCGTGGTCCGGGTCGTTCCGCATCTACGTCGCGCTGGCCGCGGTGATCGTCGCCACCCGCGTGGTCTTCCGGATCCTCTTCGGCGGCGGCAACATCGGGCTGGTCGTGCTCGACCTGCCCGAGGTACCCCTGCCCGGCTGGGCCCTCGGCGTCCACCTCCTCGGCCCGGTCACCCGCGAGTCGCTGCTGTTCGCGCTGTACGACGGGCTCCGGCTCGGGACGATCGTGATCTGCGTCGGGGCGGCCAACAGCCTGGCGAACCCCAAGCGCCTGCTGCGCTCGATGCCGGCGGCGCTCTACGAGGTCGGGACCGCCCTGGTCGTCGCCATCACGATCCTGCCCCAGCTGGCCGACAGCCTGCGTCGCGTCCGCGCCGCCCAGCGGCTGCGCGGTGGCGACACCCGTCGCGTCGGCGGCCTGCGGCGCCTGGTCGTCCCGGTCCTCGAGGACGCCCTCGAGAGGTCCCTGGCCCTCGCGGCCGGGATGGACGCGCGCGGGTACGGCCGCGCGACCGGGCTGACCCCTGGCCGTCGCCGGGCGACCGGCGGGCTGATGCTGGCGGGGCTGTGCGGCCTGTGCGTCGGGACGTACGCCGTCCTGGACCGCACCGCGCCCCGCGTGCTCGCGCTGCCGATGCTGGCCGTGGGGGCGGCCGTCGCGCTGACGGGGCTGGTCGGCGCCGGCAGCCGGGTGACCCGGAGCCGCTACCGACCCGACACCTGGCGGCTGCCGGAGTGGCTGGTGCTCGGGTCGGGCGTGGTCGCGGCCGGCATCGCCGTGGTCGCCCGGCGCGACCTGCTGGCGGCGTACCCCACCCTCGACGCCTGGCCGGTCCTCACGCCCACCCACCTGCTCGTGGCCGGCCTGGCCCTGGCGGGCGGGTTGGCCGCTCCCGTCCCCGTCCGCGCCGAGACGCCGGTCGCCGCTGCCCGTGGTGGCCGCCCGATGATCGAGCTGCGCGGCGTGGGGCTCACCTACGACGAGACCCGCGTCCTCGACGGCGTGGACCTCGCGATCGGCGAGGGCGAGCTGGTGCTGGTCACCGGGCCCACCGGGTCGGGCAAGTCCACGCTGCTCGGCGTGCTCAGCGGACTGATCCCGAGGTTCTCCGGCGGCCGGCTCACCGGCGACGTGCTGCTCGACGGCGTGAGCATCGTGCGTACCCCGCCGCGCGAGCGCGCCCACCTCATCGGGTACGTCGGCCAGGACCCGGCGGCCGGCTTCGTCACCGACACCGTCGAGGAGGAGCTCGCCTACGGCATGGAGCAGCTCGGCCTGCCGGCCGAGACCATGCGGCGCCGCGTCGAGGAGACCCTCGACCTGCTGGGCATCGCCGACCTGCGCGCCCGCGACCTACGCCGGCTCTCGGGCGGCGAGCAGCAGCGCGTCGCCCTCGGCTCGGTGCTCACCATGCATCCGCGGATCCTGGTGCTCGACGAGCCCACGTCGGCCCTCGACCCGACCGCCGCCGAGGACGTGCTGGCCACCCTGACGCGTCTGGTCCACGACCTCGACGTCTCGGTGGTGCTGGCCGAGCACCGGCTCGAGCGGGTCGTGCCGTTCGCCGACACGCTGGTGGTCCTCGACGGCCACGGCGGCCTGCGCGTGGGCAGCCCCGCCGACCTGCTCACCGACTCGCCCGTCGCGCCACCCATCGTCGAGCTCGGCCGCGCCGCGGGCTGGGTCCCGCTGCCCCTGACCGTCCGCGACGCGCGCCGGCGCGCGAACGGCCTGCGGGACCGCCTCGGTCCGCCGCCCGCCCTCGTCGACGCGCCCAGGGCCGCCGAGACTCCCTCCGGCGGCCTGGGAGCCGGCGGGGTGACGGTCACCCACGGCTCCACGCTGGCCGTGCACGACGTCTCGATCAGGCTCCGCCCCGGCACGGTCACCGCCCTGATGGGGCGCAACGGCTCGGGCAAGTCGTCGCTGATGTGGGCCCTTCAGGGGAGCGGCAAGCGACGCGGCGGCGTCGTGAGCATCGACGGCCGTGACCCTGCGGCGCTCGACGACGCCGAGCGCCGTACCCTCGTCGGCCTGGTCCCGCAGAACGCCGCCGACCTGCTCTACCTCGAGACCGTGGCCGACGAGCTGGCGACGAGCGGGGCGACGGCCGCCGAGCTCGAGCGGCTGGTCCCGGGCATCGACGGCGACACCCATCCCCGCGACCTGTCGGAAGGTCAGCGGCTCGCGCTCGCGCTGACCCTCGTGCTCGCCGGCGCGCCGCCCGTGCTGCTCCTCGACGAGCCGACGCGGGGGCTCGACTACGCCGTCAAGCACGCGCTGGCCACGACGCTCAAGGCCATGGCGGGGGACGGCAAGGCGGTCCTGATCGCGACCCACGACGTCGAGTTCGTCGCCCAGGTGGCCGACCACGTCGTCGTGCTGGCCGAGGGCGAGGTCGTCTCGTCCGGACCCGTACGCCGCGTGGTCGCGGAGTCGCCGGCCTTCGCGCCCCAGGTGACCAAGGTCCTCGGCTCCCCGTGGCTGCGCGTCGACGAGGTCGTCGCGCGGCTGTGAACACCCTGACCACGGGACGAGCCGCTGCCGTCCCGCTGACCCGCCGCTCCGCCGCCGTCCTGGGCGTGGCGTCCGTGGCCGGGCTGGTGATGCTGTGCTGGCCGCTGCTCGTCCGCCTGCCGGAGGGCGAGACCCTCAGCCCGCCGTTCCTGTTCCTCGCCCTGCTGCCGCTGGTGATCGCGGTCGTGCTGGCCGAGTTCTCCGAGGGCGGCCTCGATCCGCGGACGCTGGCGATCCTGGGCGTGCTGAGCGCCTGCAACGCCGTACTGCGCGGGCTGTCCGCCGGTACCGCCGGCGTGGAGCTGGTGTTCTTCCTGCTGATCCTCGGCGGCCGGGTGTTCGGCCCCGGCTTCGGCTTCGCGCTCGGCTGCACCTCGCTCTTCGCGTCGGCGCTGGTGACCGCCGGGGTCGGCCCGTGGCTGCCGTACCAGATGCTCGTCTCCGCCTGGGTCGGGATGGGCGCCGGGCTGCTGCCGCGCCGCGTCACCGGACGCAACGAGATCGTGATGCTGGCGGCGTACGGCGTGGTCTCGGCGTACGCCTTCGGCCTGCTGATGAACCTCTCGGGCTGGCCGTTCGCGCTCGGGATCGCGGTGCCCGGCCACGAGGGCTCGCTGGACTTCGTCGCCGGTGCCCCGTTGGCGGAGAACCTCCAGCGCTTCGCGGTCTACACCCTGCTGACCTCGACGGGCAGCTTCGACACCGGCCGTGCGATCACCACCGCCGTGGCCATCGCGGTCCTCGGCCCGGCGGTGCTCACGACGCTGCGCCGCGCGTCCCGCCGGGCGTTGATCAGTACCTCCTCGACCAACGAGGGCTAATGCCAGCGGAGGGTGAACCTGCCCTCCGCCGTCTTCACGCCCGCGACCAGGATGCGGTACTTCGTGCCCTTCGCGACCCGGAACGACAGGCGGCTGCTCCTGCCCTTGCCCGCGTTGTCGTTGACGGCGACCTTGTGCAGCTTCGTGATCTTCTTGCCGGTGTAGACGCCGAGCACGGTGTTGAACTTCGAGCCGGACAGGTCGATGGTCAGCCGGCCGGCTCGCTTGGACTTGTAGACGTACCAGACGCTCTGCCCGGCCTTCTTGCCGGCGATCTTGCGGGGCTCCTTGCTCTGGCGACCGGCGCCGGCGTTGGAGCTGACCTTCTTGCCCTTCTTGCCGGACAGCTTGGTGGCTTGCGCGAACCCGTCGTTCGCGGGCCAGTAGCGGTAGCCGAGCGTCGCCAGCCCCTGGCCCGCGCCGGCGCCGATGTTCTGCCCGTCGATGGCGATGCGGTAGGTGACGCCGCGTTTGACCTTGGCCTCGAGGAGGCTCCAGCCGGTCGTCGGGTTCACGTCGTCGTTGCTCGCGACCTCCTGGAGAGCGGCGACCGACGTGCCGCGGTAGACCCCGAGCAGGGTGTTGAAGGTCGAGCCCTCGGTCGAGAGCCGCAGGGTGCCGGTGGCCGGGGCCCTGAACCGGTACCAGACCGACGCCCCTCCGGCGTTGGCCGCGACGGCCGGCTCGCCGGCCTCCTTGGACGCGCCGTTGTTGCCGCCGGTGACCGTGCCATGGGTGCCCGTGAGCCCGATGGCCGTCGCGAACGAGTCGTTCGGCAGCGGGGTGAAGAGGTTGGCGCTCATCGGGTCGGCGCAACCGCCGTTGACGTGCATCGCCGCACCCGACGACTGGCCGGAGTAGAGCGTCGCCGCCGGGCTCGTCGCGTCCGTGAAGTCGACGTGGCCGCTGGAGCCGGGGAACACGTCAGCGGCCGAGCCGAGATAGCCGTAGGTGTTCATGGCCAGGCTGCCGTCGGCCTCGACGACGTCGACCAGCCGGTGGCTCTCGTCGGCGTTGGCCTTG
The DNA here is from genome assembly GCA_963839565.1 of uncultured Actinomycetota bacterium. Classification (GTDB taxonomy): domain Bacteria; phylum Actinomycetota; class Actinomycetes; order Propionibacteriales; family Nocardioidaceae; genus Nocardioides. The sequence continues at coordinate 40,098 of CAWIVR010000009.1, forward strand.
TTGCTGAAGGTGACGCCCTCGTCGACGTGGTAGACGATCACGCCGCAGGCCGGGAGGCCGGCATCCCAGCCGACCAGCTGCCGGTTCTCGACGAGGAAGTACTCGCCCGCGCCCTTGCGCACCTCGAACTTCCAGTCCACGTCGTCGGGGTTCGCCCCCAGCCGGTAGGCCGTGGGGCTGGTCGCCGACGACGGCAGCGGGGCGCCGTTGATGGCCCCGACGACGGGGGTCGGCGCCAGCCAGCCCTGGTAGGACTTCGAGAACGCGTCCATCCCGGCCGGGGTCGTCCCGGAGAAGGCCGTGCCGACCCGGTTCCAGCTGCCGGTCGACATCGCGCTCCACTTGGACACGCCCGCGCTGGTGAGGTCGGTGTCGTAGAGGTCGGGGAAGCCGATGTCGTGACCCATCTCGTGGACCATGACCCCGATCGTCGACTTCTGGCCGGGCGCGTTGCTGGGCGTGCACATCCACTCGCCGAACATGGTGCCGCCGGAGCGGTTCACGACGGTGCCGTCGAGCTTGGGCGCCGAGTCGTACAGGCCTCCCTGGTGACCCCACACGCTGTTGCCGCAGACGTTGCCCTCGCCGCCGTACGACGTCTCGTAGCCCGCCACGATCACCGTGACATGCAGCTCGGAGACGCTGAGCGAGCCGTCCTTGTTGGTGTCGAAGGACGCGTAGTCGACGTACGGGTCGGCGGCCGTGACGGCGTCGACGCCGAGCTTGGTCTCCGAGGCGTCGTAGTCGTTGCCGAAGTTCGGGTGGTCGTAGGGGAGCTGCAGCCAGCCGACCACCCCGTTGTTGGCCACGCCGGCACTCTCGGCGACCGGCACGAGCGCGAACTTCCCGAAGCTGTTGGCCTGGTAGTAGCCGGAGACGCTGCTGCCGGCGCCGAAGAAGTCCTGGGACCACTGGTCCTCGGTGCTGCCGACGCTGGCCTGGTTGGCGAAGGACACCAGGATGACCAGGCCGGGCTGCGGGCCGTTGCCCGTGCCGGCCGCCCGTCGGGGGGCCCGGGCCTCGGCGGCGGCCCGAGCGGTGCGGGCACGCTCGACGACCTTCGTCCGCAGCCCGCGCGCGGCGGCCGGCGGCGCGGCCTTGCCGACCTGCAGGTCGGACGCGACGGGCCGTCCCGCGGCGTCGAGCCGAACGGCGTACCGCCAGACGCCGGAGGCGTCCTTCGTGACGGCGTAGCCGCCCTTGGTCTGGTAGCCGCTGGTGCGTGAGTCGCCCCACGCGGTGATGGTGATGCGGGAGCCGTCGGGCTGCTCCACGGAGTACGGACCGGGGTTGACCGGCGCACCCGGGTGGTGCGGCGTCGCGGTGCCGAGCGGGGTGTCGGTGGTGACCTCGATGACCTTCGGCTCGCCGGCCGTGGTCGGGCTTGTGCCGGACGCGGTGGGCACGGTGGCCGCGCCGACGACGCCGAGGGCCAGGACGAGCCCGCCGACGGCGGCGCGCCCAGAAGGTCGGTGCGCGGTGCGATACATGGGTCCCCCTCGAGAACGTGACCAGTCGGAGCAGGGCCGGCCCGGACGTGTGCTCACGTCCTACCCCGGCAGGCGGGAACCCTAACCCTCGAGCTCGTCGAGAAATCCCAGGAGGAGGTCGTGGACGACCTCCGGTTGCTCCATCTGGACGAAGTGGCTGGCGCGGAGCTCGACGTACGTCGCGTCCTGCAGGCGGTCGGCGGCGGTGCGCATGTCGCGGGCACCGGCCAGCACGTCGTACGTCGCGGCCACCAGCATCACCGGCACCTTGACGCGCCTCAGCGAGACGCGGGCGTGCTCGGAGGTGCGCAGGGCGAGGTGGAAGTACCACTCGACCGGGATGGCGAGGAACTCGCGGACGGCGCGAGCCGTCAGCTCGTTGTCGGGCGTCGGCAGCATGAAGCCGGAGTGGGTGAGGGCCGTCACCGCGCGACCGCCGAACGGGAGCCGGGTGGTGACCGGTGAGATCACCCGGCCGGTCGTGCGCAGCGCCCGGGAGAGGGACACGGTCAGCCGCCGCGCCACGCCGTGCGGGAGACGCAGCGGGCCGAGCATGGTGGCGAACGTGTCGCCGGGCACGCCCGCGACCGCGAAGATCGCGGTGACCCGCTCGGGGTGGCGCAGCGCGAGCTCGAAGGCCGTGTTGACGCCCATCGACCAGCCCATCACCACGGCCTGGTCGACGCCGAAGTGGTCCATCACCGAGAGGGCGTCCTCGACGAACTCCTCGATGCCGACGCGGTCGGTGTCGCGTGGCCGGGCCGAGCCGCCGGTGCCGCGGTGGTTCCACGAGACGACCCGGACGCCGCAGTCGGCGTGCAGCAGGGCCGGCCAGGTCCAGGGGCTGACGCCCAGGCCGTTGCACAGCAGCACGGTCGGCCCGTCGATCCGGCCGAGCGGGTCGTTCGTCCAGGCGCGCAGGCGGGTGCCGTCGTCGCTGAGGATGTGGTGGAACTCCACGACCGACTCGGCCGGTCTGCTCGACCTGTCCGAGCTGCTCGTCCTCGCCGACTCGGGACTGGAGGCCGTCATGGAGCCATGGTCGCCCAGCGGACACGGCGGTTCCGGGCGACGCGCCTGCTGGCCCACCTGCGAGTTCGGGCGGCTAGTTCGGGACGGGCTCGCTGATCGCGTCCGAGCCGCGGGTCGCCCCGACGCTCGCGGCGGTCACGGCCGCGACGGCCAGCCACTGCAGCGGGCTCAGGAACTCGTCGAGCACCAGCATCGCGACGATCGCGGCGGCCGCCGGCTCCAGGCTCATCAGGATGCTGAACACGCCGGGCCGGATCCGGCGCAGCGCCACCAGGTCGGCGGCGTACGGGATCACCGAGCTCAGCAGGCCGACGGCCACCCCGAGGGCGAGGATGTGCGGCTCGAGCAGGTCGGAGCCGCCGGCGGGGATCGCGAACGGCGTCAGGATGGCCGTCGCGACGACGCTCGCCATGGCCAGCCCGTCGAGGCCGGGCCAGCGGGCGCCCGTCTGCACGCTCAGGAGGATGTACGCCGCCCACGCGCCGCCGGCGACGAGGGCGAAGGCGACGCCCACCGGGTCCAGCTCGGTCTTCTCGAACCCGAGCAGGCCGATCCCCACCGCCGCCAGGGCGACCCACAGCAGGTCGCGCGGCCGCCTGCTCATCACCACGGCGAGGGTGAGGGGTCCGACGAACTCGATGGTCACCGCCAGGCCGAGCGGGATGCGGGCGAACGACTGGTAGATCGCCCAGTTCATCGACCCCAGGGTGAGCCCGAAGGCGAGCACGGTGAGCCAGTCGGCGCGGCTGCGGCCTCGCAGCCGCGGTCGCGCCACGGCGACCAGGACCACGGCGCTGGTGGCCAGCCGCAGCCACACCATGGCGGTGGGCTCGATCTGTCCGAACAGGTCCTTGGCGACCGCCGCCCCGAACTGGACCGAGGCGATGCCGATGAGCACCAGCCAGATCGGAGAGATCCGGCTGCCACGCACCGGGCCAATCTAGGGGTGGCCCGTGACCGGGCGAGCGATGAGTCGGCGTCCGAGGCCGGGTCTACCATGCGAGACACCTCGAGATCCGGAGGGAGACGGCATGACGACAGCGGCACGATCGTGATGGTGGGGACCCGCAAGGGTCTGTGGATCGGGAGGTCCGACGAGGCCCGCGAGGAGTGGGAGTTCACCGGCCCCCACTTCGACATGGAGGAGGTCTACTCCTGCATGGTCGACACCCGAGGCGACACGCCTCGGCTGCTGGTCGGCGCGAGCTCGAGCTGGCTCGGTCCCCAGGTCGGGCGCTCCGACGACCTCGGCGCGTCCTGGCAGGAGACGCCCAACGGGGCGATCCGCTTCCCGGACGGCAGCGAGGAGACCCTGGCCCGGGTCTGGCAGCTGGTGCCCGGTCCCGAGGACGGCGTCGTCTACGCCGGCACCGAGCCGGGCGCGGTCTGGAAGTCCACCGACCGCGGCGAGACCTTCGCCCTCGAGCAGGCCCTGTGGGACCACCCCGAGCGGCCCGAGTGGGGCGAGGGCTTCGGTGGCCAGGCCTTCCACACGATCCTGCCGCACCCCACCGACCCGCAGTCGGTGACGGCCGCGATCTCCACGGGCGGGGTCTACCAGACCACGGACGGCGGGAGCGTCCTGGCAGGCGCGCAACCAGGGCATCAAGGCGGAGTTCCTGCCGGAGGGTGAGCAGTACCCCTCCTTCGGCCAGTGCGTGCACAAGGTCACCCGGCACCCGGCGCGGCCCGAGCGGCTCTACCTCCAGAACCACGGCGGCGTCTACCGCTCCGACGACGAGGGCGGAGTCTGGAAGTCCATCGCCGACGGCCTGCCCGCCGAGTTCGGCTTCCCGATCGTCGTGCACCCCCACGAGCCCGACACGGTGTACGTGTTCCCGCTCAACGACGGTGCCGGCCGCTACCCACCCGAGGGCAAGGCCCGGGTCTGGCGCTCCCGCGACGCGGGGGAGACCTGGGAGGAGCTCGGGCGTCGTCCGACGGGGTCTGCCCGAGGCCTTCTACGTCGGCGTGATGCGCGACGCGATGAGCACCGACGACCACGCGAGCGCGGGCATCTACGTCGGCACCCGCAACGGCGCCGTGTGGGCCTCGTCCGACTCCGGGGACTCCTGGCGCCAGATCGTCGCCGACCTGCCCGACGTGATGGTGGTCCGCGCGGCTGCCCTGTGAGCCAGGACGTCGTCGCGGCAGCGTCGGCCGTCCTGGGGCGGGAGCTGCGCGACCTCGGCGGGCTCGGGGGCAGCGACCGCTCGGGGGTGCACCGGGCCGCTGACGACGCGGGCACGGTCGTGGTGAAGTCCTACGCCGGCGGCAGCCGGCTCTCCTGGGCACGCGAGCGCGTGGGTCTGGCCGCCGCCGGGCCGGTCGGCGTGGCGCCCCGTCTGCTCGGGGTGGCCGCCGACCCGCCGCTCGTGGTGATGGAGGACCTCGGCTCGGCGCCCGGGGTCGCCGACCACCTGCTCGCCACCGACCCGGTGGCCGCCGACGAGGGCTTGGTCGCCTGGGCCACCGCGCTGGGCCGGCTGCACGCGGGCACGCACGCCGACCGGGCGGCCATCGCCCGCGCCTTCGCCGAGGCCGAGGGCGCGGTGGCCGACGACGAACCGGTCGACCGGTTCGACGCCGGCATCGACGGCAGCCTCGACAAGGCCACCGTCGTCTGGGCCGCGCAGGCGGACGAGCACGGATGGGCGGGACCGCCAGACGTCCGCGCCCTGGCCGCGCGCCTGTTCGACACCGAGCACCATGCGCTCAGCCCGGCCGATGTCTGTCCCGACAACAACCTGCTCACCGACCGAGGGCTGCACCTGATCGACTTCGAGTGGTCGGAGGTTCGGCACCCGGCGTGGGACGCCGCGTACCTCGCCGTCCCCTGGCCGACCTGTTGGTGCTCGTGGCGGATCCCTGAGGCCTCCGCGGACCGGGCGCTCGACGTCTACCGCGCGACGGCGGCCCCGGGCGTTCCGCACGTCGCCACCGATGCCTTCGAGGCCGACGTGGCCACCGCACGGGCCTGCTGGGCGCTGGTCACGGTGTCGTGGTCCCTGACCACGGCGCTGAGGGAGGACGAGACCCCGCACCCGCTGAGCCCCGGCACCCGCCCGCGGATGCAGCACCGGCTCGGTCTCGTCGCGGAGTCCGGTACCGCCGCGGCGTCGTTCGCCGGCGAGGTGCTCGAGCACACCCGGCAGCAGTGGGGTGATCTCGCGCTCGCGCTCGCCCCGGCCTACCGCTGACGAGCGCGGATAGGCTCGCCGCATGCCCGATGCACCCGACATGAAGCCTCGTTCGCGCGACGTCACCGACGGTCTCGAGAAGACCGCCGCGCGAGGGATGCTGCGGGCGGTCGGCATGGGTGACGAGGACTGGGTCAAGCCCCAGATCGGGGTCGCGTCGTCGTGGAACGAGATCACGCCCTGCAACCTGTCGCTCGACCGGTTGGCCAAGGCGGTCAAGAACGGCGTGCACGCGGCCGGCGGCTACCCGCTCGAGTTCGGCACCATCTCGGTCTCCGACGGCATCGCCATGGGTCACGAGGGCATGCACTTCTCGCTGGTCTCCCGCGAGGTGATCGCGGACTCCGTCGAGACGGTGATGATGGCCGAGCGGCTCGACGGGTCGGTGCTGCTCGCCGGGTGCGACAAGTCGCTGCCGGGCATGCTGATGGCCGCGGCCCGCCTCGACCTGGCCAGCGTCTTCCTGTACGCCGGATCGATCATGCCCGGCCAGGTCGACGGCCACGACGTGACGATCATCGACGCCTTCGAGGCCGTCGGCGCCTGCCTGGCCGGGAAGATCACCCGCGAGGAGGTCGACCGCATCGAGCGGGCGATCTGCCCGGGTGAGGGCGCCTGCGGCGGCATGTACACGGCCAACACGATGGCCGCGGTGGGCGAGGCCCTCGGTATGTCACTGCCCGGGTCGGCCGCGCCGCCCGCGGTCGACCGTCGACGCGACGGGTTCGCCCACCGCTCCGGCCAGGCCGTGGTGGAGATGCTCCGCCAGGGCATCACCGCTCGCCAGGTGATGACCCGCGAGGCGTTCGACAACGCCATCGCCGTGGTCATGGCGCTCGGCGGTTCGACGAACGCCGTGCTGCACCTGCTCGCGATCGCCCGCGAGGCCGAGGTCGACCTGCGGCTCGAGGACTTCAACCGGATCGGCGACAAGGTCCCGCACCTCGGCGACCTCAAGCCCTTCGGCCGCTACGTGATGAACGACGTCGACAAGGTCGGCGGCATCCCCGTCGTCATGCGCGCCCTGCTCGACGCCGGGCTGATGCACGGCGACGTGCTCACCGTCACCGGCAAGACGATGGCCGAGAACCTCGCCGAGCTCACGCCGCCCGACCTCGACGGCGACGTCATCCGCACCCTCGACCGGCCGATCCACCGCAGCGGTGGCCTGACGATCCTGACGGGTTCGCTCGCCCCGGAGGGCGCGGTGGTGAAGAGCGCCGGCTTCGACGACGACGTCTTCCGCGGCACGGCCCGCGTGTTCGACCGCGAGCGGGCGGCCCTCGACGCGCTGACCGCCGGCGAGATCAAGCCGGGGGACGTGGTCGTGATCCGCTACGAGGGCCCCAAGGGTGGGCCCGGCATGCGCGAGATGCTGGCCATCACCGGCGCGATCAAGGGCGCCGGGCTCGGCAAGGACGTGCTCCTGGTGACCGACGGCCGGTTCTCGGGTGGGACGACCGGCCTGTGCGTCGGCCACATCGCCCCCGAGGCCGTCGACGGCGGGCCGATCGCCTTCGTCCGCGACGGCGACCCGATCATCCTCGACGTCAAGAACCGCACTCTTGAAGTTGCGATCGACGACAGTGCTGAATGGGAGTCGCGCCAGGACGGCTGGGAGCCGTTGCCGCCGGTGTACACGCGGGGGGTGCTCGGCAAGTACGTCAAGCTCGTGCAGTCCGCCGCCCACGGAGCCGTCTGCGGCTGACCGGACTGGACCGGAAAGTGAAGGATGCGGAGTTCTGCTCCGGGGTCCGAGCGGCTGTCCTAGCGTCCTGAGCACGGCCCCCGACCTACTCACCCGGTGGCCCTCGGCGCCCCCCTTCGTGAGGTACGCCGTCGCGCGCGCTCACCTGGAGGCTCGAGGATGCTGGGCAACGTCGCACCGGTCGTCCTCCGTCTCGTCCCTCCCGCCCGGGACCTGCTGGCGCGGCCCGACACCCCGCGCCGCTCGTTGCACGTGGGCGTGCTCGTCACCGATCCCGTCGACCGACCCGGCCGCGGCGCCCTGCTGCTCGACGGGCTGAGGCTCGGGCTCGACGCGGCCCGCGACCTCGACGCCGTGATCACGGCCCGGGGCTCGGCGCCGTTCGGGCCCGCCCTGCTGGACGCGGCGGCCGGACTGCTCGAGGGCGGCGCGGACTTCCTGGTCGTCACCTCGACCGGCGTGGCCGGCCTGGTCGGTCCGCTCTGCGCCACGCGCGGGGTCGGCCTGGTGGTGGCCGACGAGGGCGACCGCGTCGAGCACCCGGTCGAGCACCGGCCGGGGGTGCTGCGTCGTACCGAGCGCACCTGGCAGGAGGCCTACGTGCTGGGCCAGTGGTCGGGGCAGCACCTCGACGGCGGCCTGTTCCAGCTGGTCACGCACGAGGAGGAGGCCGGCGACGCCGTGCTCGCCCTGCGTGCCGGCTTCACCGAGGCCGGTGGCCACGTCGCCGGCTCGGTCGAGGTGTGGCCGAAGAGCGCCTCCGCCGGTGCCCTGGTCGCCCGGGTGTCCGGGGCCCGGGTCATCGCGGTGCACGCCACCGGTCACCAGCTGCACGAGATCGTCGGCGCCCTGCACGCGGCTCGCGTCCCGGCCGACATCGTCGTGGTCGGTCGCGGTGTGGACGAGCGGACGCTGGTCGACCTGGGCCGGCGCGGCCCGGTGTACGCCGCCTCGGCCTGGCACCGCACGGACGTGCCCGACCTCGTCGTCACCCTCGAACGCGGCACGGGAGCGCGGGCCGACGCGGTCACCGCCCTCGGCTACGACGTGGCCGGCCTGCTCGTCGACGCCGCGCGTCACGACGGAGACCTGTGCGCCACCGACCAGGACGGCGGGCTGGTCGTGCGTCGGGCAGCCTCCGGACGTTCCACGGTCGTGGCCCGACGGGCCACCCCCGTCGAGGCCCCCGACCTGGCCGCCGCCGAGCTCGACCCCTCCGCCGCCCTGCCCTGGCACGCCTGACCGGGCTCGGCGCGCGTTCGCCGAGCGGGGCGCCGCGCGGCCTAGCCTCTCGGCCATGACCTCGTCGACGGTGCGTCGGCTCCTCGCCGGTGCCGCGGTGAGTGGCCTGCTGCTGACCGGCCTCGGGGTGCTCGGAGCCGAGCGGCACGCCTCCGGCCCGAGCCGGCCGGGTCCGTCACCCGACGCGCTGGTCGAGGTCGCCGCCGAGGCCGAGGTACCCGTCGTCAGTGCCGCCGTACGCCGCGTGCCGAAGCTCCCCGGAGGAGGCACGCGCGTCTTCGGGAAGCACCGGTTCCTGGTGGCGTACTACGGCACGGCAGGCACCGGGTCCCTCGGCGTGCTCGGCGAGACCGCTCCCGACGAGATGCACCGCCGGCTGCGGCGGGCGGCCCACCCCTTCCTGCTCGAGGGCGAGCGGATCCAGACGGTGTACGAGCTGATCGTCACGGTGGCCGACCCGATCGCCGGCCCCGACGGGGACTTCAGCCACGACATCGCCGCCGACAGCGTCCGGGCGTACATCGAGGCGGCGCACCGCAACGGTGCGCTGGTCGTGCTCGACATCCAGCCCGGGCGCGCCGACTTCCTGACCGTGGCCAAGCGCTGGGCGTGGGCGCTGGGGACCCCTGGGTCGGGCTCGCTCTCGACCCGGAGTGGCGGATGGGGCCGCGGCAGGTGCCCGGCCGTGTCATCGGCAGCGTGGGCGCCACCGAGGTCAACGAGGTCTCCGCGTGGCTGGCCGACCTGGTCGAGCGCGAGGGGCTGCCCGAGAAGGCGTTCGTGCTGCACCAGTTCCGGTCGACGATGATCCGCGACGTCGAGCGGGTCCGGGCGCGGGACGGCCTGGCGACGGTGCAGCACGTCGACGGGTTCGGGAACCAGGGCCAGAAGCTCGCGACGTACCACGCGGTCGCGCGCCCGGCTCAGTTCGCATGGGCTTCAAGCTGTTCTACGACGAGGACGTGAACCTCTTCAGCCCCGCCCGGGTCCGCACGATCCGGCCCGCGGTGCGCTTCGTGTCCTACCAGTGAGCCACGTCTAGGTTGGGAGTCGTGCTCCATCCCGCCTTCGCCGACCACCACGTGCACCTCGGGCTGGTCGATGCCTCGGGTCTGGCCGGCTCGGGGATCGGCCGCGTGGTGGACCTCGGCTGGTCCGACGACGTGGTCGCGCTGGCGTCGAGCGCCCCGGTGGCCGCGTCGTACGCCGGCCGGTTCGTGACCGCGCCCGGCGGCTACCCCAGCGCCAGCCGGTGGGCGCCGCCGCGCTGCACCAGTGAGGTGGCCGAGCCGCGCGACGCCGCCGCGGCCGTCGCCCACCAGGTGGCGCTCGGCGCGTCGGTGGTGAAGGTGACCCTCAACCGCGACGCCGGCCCCGTGCCGGACGGCTCCACCCTGCGCGCCGTGGTCGAGGCGGCCGCCGACGCGGGGCTCCCGGTCGTCGCGCACTGCCAGGGCCCCGGCATGGTCGAGCTCGGCCTGGCCGGTGGCATCGCCGCGGTGGCGCACACGCCGTGGACCCACCGGCTCGACGACGAGGTGGTCGCCGAGGCCGTCGAGGCGGGACAGGCGTGGGTCAGCACCCTCGACATCCACGGCTACGGCACCCCCTCGGCCGACCAGGACCGCGCTGTCGACAACCTCGCCCGCTTCCGCGCCGCCGGCGGCCGGGTGCTCTACGGGACGGACCTCGGCAACGGACCGCTGCCGCCCACGCTGAACCTCCGCGAGATCGGGCTGCTGGTCGACGCCGGGCTCACCGACGACGACCTGCTGGCGGCGCTGACCGACCCCTGGCCGCTCGCCGACCATGGCGACGGCCGGACCGAGGTCCCCGACGGGCCGGAGCCGCTGGCCGAGCGACTGGCGCACGCACGCGTCGTACGAGAAGGAGATCGATGACCACCGACCCCCTGGCCGCCTACCGCGACCGCTTCGTCGGGGCCAGCAGCGACCTCGTCTACTTCGACGGCAACTCGCTCGGGCGGCCGCTGGCGGTCACGGCCGAGCACCTCGCGGCGTTCGTCACCGACGAGTGGGGCGGGCGGCTCATCCGCGGCTGGGACGAGCGCTGGTTCGACCTCCCGCTCACCCTGGGCGACGAGATCGGCCGGGTGTGCCTGGGTGCCGCGCCGGGCCAGGTGGCCGTCGGCGACTCGACGACGGTGCTGCTCTACAAGCTGATGCGGGCCGCGGTGGCCGCGCGGCCGGGGCGGACCGAGATCGTGCTGGACCGCGACAACTTCCCGACCGACCGGTACGTCGCGGACGGCGTCGCCCGCGAGTGCGGGCTCACCCTGCGGTGGATCGACGTCGACACCTCGGCCGGGGTGACCGCCGACCTGCTCGCCGCTGCCGTCACCGAGCGGACGGCCCTGGTCGTGCTGAGCCACGTCGCGTACCGCTCGGCGTACCTGGCCGACGGCGCGGAGCTCACCCGGATCGCGCACGACGCGGGGGCGCTGGTGCTCTGGGACCTGTCCCACTCCGGCGGCTCGGTGCCCGTCGCGCTGGACGACTGGGAGGCGGACCTCGCGGTCGGCTGCACCTACAAGTACCTCAACGGCGGGCCCGGCGCGCCGGCCTACTGCTACGTCGCGGCCCGGCACCTCGACGACCTCACCCAGCCGATCCAGGGCTGGATGGGCGCGACCGACCCGTTCCTGATGGGGCCGGTCTACACGCCGACCGCCGGCATCCGCCGGTTCCTGTCCGGCACGCCGGCGGTCGTCGGGATGATCGCGGTGGGCGACATGGTCGAGCTCCTCGACGAGGTCGGGATGGCCGCCGTCCGCGAGAAGTCGGTCGGGCTCACCGAGCACGCCATCGCCCTGGCCGACGAGGTGTTGGCGCCGCTGGGCGTGGCGGTCGCGTCGCCGCGGGCTTCGTCGGAGCGGGGCGGGCACGTGACGCTGGTGCACCCGGCGATGCGAGAGGTCGTGGCCGCGCTCTGGAAGCAGGACGTGATCCCGGACTACCGCGACCCCGGCGGCCTGCGGGTGGGTCTGTCGCCGCTGTCGACGTCGTACGACGAGGTGGACCGGGGCATCGCGGCCGTGCGGGAGCTGCTCGCGTGACGCGGACGAACGAGCACGGGCAGCCGATCGGTGATGCCGTCGACTGGGAGTCGGCGCCCGCGCCGGTGCCGGTGGTGCTGACCGGGAGGTACGTGACCGTGTGCGGGCTCGAGCACGAGCATGCGCCGGCGCTGTACGACGCGTTGTGCGGGCCCGAGGACGCCGCGTTGTGGACCTACCGGATCGCCGGCATGCCGACCACGCCCGCCGCGATGGAGGTCGTCGTCGCCGACCTCCTCGCCCACCCGACCGAGGTGACGTTCGCGATCTGCCCGCGTGGTCGCGGCCCCGAGGGCATCGCCACCCTGATGCGGGTCGACCCGGCCAACGGCGTGGTCGAGGTCGGCGGCATCGTGCTGGCCGGCACGATGCAGCGCACCCCGGCCTCGACCGAGGCCATGTACCTGCTGGCTCACCACGTCTTCGACGCGCTCGGCTACCGCAGGTACGAGTGGAAGTGCGACTCCCTCAACGAGCCCTCCCGGCTGGCCGCGGCTCGGCTCGGGTTCACCTACGAGGGCCGGTTCCGCCACGCGATGGTCTACCAGGGCCGCAACCGCGACACCGACTGGTTCTCGATCACCGACGACGAGTGGCCGCGCGTCCGCGCCGCCCACGAGGCCTGGCTGGACCCGGCCAACTTCGACGAGTCCGGTGCCCAGCGGCGGCGGCTGGGGGACCTGACCGCTCCGCCCTCGAGTCGTGTGCCTGAGGACGCGCCCTAGCGCTGCCTCAGGCACACGACCCGGCACGCGGGTGTCGCAGGAGCGTGGCAGAGTCGGCGGCATGGCTCCTGACACCACGAAGCTGACCCGCAAGCAGGTCGCCGCCGAGCAGCTCGCCGACTGGGAGTGGCTGGTCGGCGTGATCGAGGCGAGGTACGAGACGGGTGGGTTCGCGACCGGCCTCGAGCTCGTCAACCGCATCGGCGCCGCGGCCGAGGAGGCCGACCACCACCCCGACCTGACCCTCACCTGGCCCCTCGTGCACGTCCGTCTGGTCAGCCACGACGCCGGCGGTGTCACCAGCCGCGACGTCGCGATGGCCCGACGGATCAGCGAGATCGCGGCCGAGCTGGGCGTGACGCCGACGCCGGAGAAGCTGACCAAGCTCGAGTTCGGCCTCGACACGGCCGACATCCCGGCGGCCGCTCGGTTCTGGTCGGCGGTCCTGGGCTACGACGTCGCCGAGTACGAGGCCGTGGTCGACCCCGACGGGCGTCAGGTGGAGCTCTGGTTCCAGGAGACCGACGCGCACGAGGAGCCACGGCAGCGGTTCCACGTCGACGTCACGGTGCCGCCCGACCAGGCGCAGTCCCGGATCGACGCCGCCCTCGCCGCCGGTGGCACGCTCGATCAGCACCGACCGGGCACCGGCGTGGACCGTGCTCGCCGACCCCGAGGGCAACAAGGTCTGCGTCTGCACCTGGCAGGGACGGGAGGCGGACTGATGGATCCCCGCGTCAGCTTCATCACCCTGGCCGTGCCGGACCTCGACGCCGCGCACGCCTTCTACGTCGACGGGCTCGGCTGGGAGGCCGCCCTCGAGGTCGAGGGCGACGTGCTGATGATCAAGGTCGGCGACAAGCTGGTGCTCTCCCTGTGGGCGGAGGCGGGGTTCGAGGGGGAGGTCGGCCCCATCCGCCGCGGCGACGGCCACGTGCCGATCACGCTGTCCCACAACGTGCCCACGCGCGAGGAGGTGGACGCCGCCCTCGACCTGGCCCGCGCGGCCGGGGCGTCGTACGTCGGCGAACCCGAGGAGCGCGAGTGGGGCGGCTACACCGGCTACTTCGCCGACCCGGCGGGGTTCCGGTGGGAGGTCGCCACGAACCCGGGCCCCATCGGACAGGCCGTGCTGCCGTGACCACGCTCACCGCCGCCCAGATCCAGCACGAGGGCCTCGCCGACTGGGTGCTGGTCGTGCGCGCGCTCGAGGCGAGGTACGAGACCAACGGCTTCGCGACGGGCCTCGAGCTCGTCGCGCGCATCGGCGCCGCCGCCGAGGAGGCCGACCACCACCCCGACGTGACGCTGACGTGGCCGACCGTCCTGGTGCGGCTGTGGAGCCACGACTCCCGAGGCGTCACGGAGCGCGACATCGCGCTCGCCCGACGCATCAGTGCCATCGCCCAGGAGCTCGGCGTCGCGGCGACGCCGGCCAGGACCCAGAACCTCGAGCTCTGCCTCGACACGGCCGACATCAAGGCCGCCGGGCCGTTCTGGGCCGCGGTCCTCGGCTACGACTGGGACGAGGAGAACCTCGAGATCGTCGACCCCGACGGCCGGATGCCCACGACGTGGTTCCAGCAGACCGACGAGCACGGGTCGACAGGGGAACCCCGCCAGCGCTGGCACCTCGACATCCACGTCGACCCGGCCGTCGCCGACCAGCGCATCGACGCGGCGCTGGCCGCGGGCGGCGTCCTGGTGAGCGACGAGGAAGCACCCTCGTTCACGATCCTGGCCGACCCGGAGGGCAACCGGGTCTGCGTCTGCACCTGGCAGTCCGCTGCGGAAGAGATCGCCTGACGCCAACATCCGGGACGACGATCCCGCATGTTGGGACGCGGGTGAGAGTCGGATGACGGACCTCGGACCCGGCGGCTACCGTGGTCGCATGTGCACGACGCTTGTACGCACCCGACGCGAGGACTAGCCCCCAGCCGGTCTCGACCTCGCGTCACCCCTCGTCGCCTCATCGGCCGAGGGGTTTTTTCATGTAGTCACCGATCGACCCGACAGGAAGCCAACGGACATGGGTGAGCAGGACACCAGCGTGACTGGCGCGCAGAGCCTGATCATGGCGCTGGAAGCCGCCGGCACCACCGACATCTTCGGCATCCCGGGCGGCGCCATCCTCCCGGCGTACGACCCGCTGATGGACTCCACCATCCGCCACATCCTCGTCCGCCACGAGCAGGGTGCCGGGCACGCCGCCCAGGGCTTCGCCGCGGCCACCGGCCGGGTGGGCGTGTGCATGGCCACGTCGGGTCCGGGTGCGACCAACCTCGTCACGCCACTCGCCGACGCGCACATGGACTCCGTGCCGCTCGTGGCCATCACCGGCCAGGTCGGGGCCGCCTCGATCGGCACCGACGCCTTCCAGGAGGCCGACATCCGCGGCATCACGATGCCGATCACCAAGCACAACTTCCTGGTCACCAACCCCGACGACATCCCGCACACCATCGCCGAGGCGTTCTACATCGCCTCGACCGGACGTCCCGGCCCGGTGCTCGTCGACGTCGCGAAGTCGGCCCTCCAGGCCCGCACGACGTACGCGTGGCCGGCCGAGATCAACCTGCCGGGCTACCGCCCCGTCACCAAGCCGCACGCGAAGCAGATCCGCGAGGCCGCCCGGCTGATGCTGGAGGCGAAGCGGCCGGTCCTGTACGTCGGCGGCGGCGTCATCCGCGCGCGGGCCTCGCGCGAGCTGCGGGTGCTCGCCGAGCTCACCGGCATCCCCGTCCTGACCACGCTGATGGCGCGCGGCGCGTTCCCCGACAGCCACGTGCAGCACCTCGGCATGCCGGGCATGCACGGCACCGTCGCGGCGGTCGCCGGACTCCAGCGCAGCGACCTGATCATCAGCCTCGGAGCCCGGTTCGACGACCGGGTGACCGGCAACCTCGACTCGTTCGCGCCCGGCGCCCGGGTCATCCACGCCGACATCGACCCGGCCGAGATCGGCAAGAACCGTGCCGTCGACGTGCCGATCGTCGGCGACTGCCGCGAGGTCATCTCCGACCTCGTCGTGGCGCTGAAGGCCGAGGCCGACGCCGGCCACACGGGCGACTACGAGCAGTGGGTCGAGTTCCTCGCGGGCATCAAGAAGCGCTACCCGCTGGGGTACGACAACCCGGACGACGGCACGCTCGCCCCGCAGTACGTCATCGAGCGGCTCGGCAAGATCGTCGGCCCCGACGCGATCTACTGCGCCGGCGTCGGCCAGCACCAGATGTGGGCGGCGCAGTTCGTCGGCTACGAGCACCCCGGCACCTGGATCAACTCCGGCGGACTCGGCACCATGGGCTTCTCGGTGCCCGCCGCGATGGGGGCCAAGGTCGGCCGCCCGGACACGACCGTCTGGTCGGTGGACGGCGACGGCTGCTTCCAGATGACCAACCAGGAGCTGGCCACCTGCGCCATCAACGACATCCCGATCAAGGTCGCGATCATCAACAACGAGTCGCTGGGCATGGTGCGCCAGTGGCAGACGCTGTTCTACAACGAGCGCTACAGCAACACCGACCTCCACACCGGGCCGGACCGGCGGATCCCCGACTTCGTGAAGCTCGCCGACGCCTACGGCTGCGTGGGCCTCTCGTGCGAGTCGCCCGACCAGGTCGACGCGACGATCGAGAAGGCGATGGCCATCGACGACCAGCCGGTCGTGGTGGACTTCCGCGTGCACCGCGACGCGATGGTGTGGCCGATGGTCGCGGCCGGCACCAGCAACGACGACATCAAGTACGCCCGCGACCTCGCCCCCGAGTTCGACAAGGACGACCTCTGAAATGAGCCGCCACACCCTGTCCGTGCTCGTCGAGAACAAGCCCGGCGTCCTCGCCCGCATCGCCGGCCTGTTCGCGCGGCGCGGCTACAACATCGACTCCCTCGCCGTCGGGCCGACCGAGCACGACGAGGTGTCCCGGATGACCATCGTCGTCAGCGTCGAGGACTCCCCGCTGGAGCAGGTCACCAAGCAGCTGAACAAGCTGGTCGAGGTGATCAAGATCGTCGAGCTCGACGGCTCGGCCTCGGTCAACCGCGAGCTGCTGCTCGTCAAGGTCAAGGCCGACGCCGACACCCGCGGGCGGATCCTCGACGTCGTCGAGCTCTTCCAGGCCAAGGTCGTCGACGTCTCGCCCGACACCGTGGTCATCCAGTCGATGGGCAACGTCGACAAGCTGGCCGACCTGCGCCGCCTGCTCGAGCCCTTCGGCATCCGCGAGCTCGTCCAGTCCGGCATGGTCGCCATCGGTCGCGGCCCCCGCTCGATCTCCGAGCGGACGCTGC
Source organism: uncultured Actinomycetota bacterium (assembly GCA_963839565.1). Taxonomy (GTDB): domain Bacteria; phylum Actinomycetota; class Actinomycetes; order Propionibacteriales; family Nocardioidaceae; genus Nocardioides. The sequence goes on from CAWIVR010000009.1 coordinate 56,867, forward strand.
GCCCGATCGCCATACCCGTCCCGTCCGCCACCGCCTGAACCCCGCACCACCACCCAAAGGAGCGCCCACCGTGGCCCAGATGTTCTACGACGACGATGCCGACCTCGCCCTGATCCAGGGCAAGAACGTGGCCGTGCTCGGCTACGGCAGCCAGGGCCACGCCCACTCCCTGTCGCTGCGCGACTCCGGCGTGGACGTCCGGATCGGGCTGCCCGAGGGGTCGAAGTCCCGGGCCAAGGCCGAGGCCGAGGGCCTGCGCGTGCTGACCCCGGCTGAGGCGGTGGAAGAGGCCGACGTCATCGTGATCCTGGCTCCCGACCACAAGCAGCGCCAGCTCTACACCGAGTCCGTCGAGCCCAACATCACCCCCGGCGACACCCTGGTCTTCGGCCACGGCTTCAACATCCGCTTCGGCTACATCACCCCGCCCGAGGGGGTCGACGTCTTCATGGTCGCCCCGAAGGGCCCCGGCCACCTGGTCCGTCGCGAGTACGTCGACGGACGCGGCGTCCCCGTGCTCGTCGCGGTCGAGAAGGACTACTCCGGCAAGACCTGGGACCTCGCCCTGTCCTACGCGAAGGCCATCGGCGGGCTGCGTGCCGGCGGCATCAAGACGACCTTCACCGAGGAGACCGAGACCGACCTGTTCGGCGAGCAGGCCGTCCTGTGCGGTGGCGCGTCGCAGCTGGTGATGTACGGCTTCGAGGTGCTCACCGAGGCCGGCTACCAGCCCGAGGTCGCGTACTTCGAGTGCCTCCACGAGCTGAAGCTCATCGTCGACCTGATGTACGAGGGCGGCATCGCCAAGCAGCGCTGGTCGGTCTCCGACACCGCGGAGTACGGCGACTACGTCTCGGGCCCGCGGGTCGTCGACGAGCACGTGAAGGACAACATGCGGCAGATCCTGGCCGAGATCAAGGACGGCTCGTTCGCGCAGCGGTTCATCGACGACCAGGACGCCGGCGGTCCCGAGTTCCAGGCCCTGCGCGAGAAGGGCGAGGCCCACCCGATCGAGCAGACCGGGCGCGAGCTCCGCAAGCTGATGGCCTGGGTGAAGTCGCACGATGACGACTACACGGAGGGCACCGCCACGCGATGATGCTCCGGTGACCGTCACCGGGGTGCTCGCGACCCGTACCGCACGGCGCGACCTGCGGGTCGACGCCGTGCGCGGCGTCGCCCTCGTCTCGATGTACGTCGCCCACTGCGCGCCGACGACAGGCCCGGGCCATGTGCTCACGCTGAGCGAGTACGCGACGTACCCCTTGTTCGCGCTGCTGGTCGGCGTCGGCGCTGAGCTGGGTCCCCGCTCCGGGCGGGCCTCGTGGGTCGGGCCGCTCGTCCGCGGGGCGGTCTTGATCGCGGCGGCGCAGGTCGTCGAGGGCTGGGGAGCACTCATCTTCATCGTGCTCGCGCACCTCGGTGTGCTCACCTGGCTGGCCGCGCCTCTGGCACGGGCGCCATCGCCGGTCGTCGCCGGCATCGGGCTCGGCTCGCTCCTGGTCGCGCCGCACCTCTATCAGCTCACCAGTGGTTGGAGCGACGCGACCTTCCCCGGCGGGGAGTCCACACTGCGGGTGGCCCGGTTCCTCGTGGCGGACTGGCCGTACCAGATCGTGGCGATGGTCTTCTTCGCGGCGATCGGCATCCTGCTGACCAGGTACGTCCTCCGCCCGACCCGGGTCACCCACGCGCAACGCCTGCTGGCCGGGGTCGCGTGTGGCGTTGTGGCTGTCGTGTGGATCGGTCTGCACGAGGCAGGCGCCTTCGCGATGGAGGCCTACGACGTCACCTACCGCGTGCTCACGTTCGACGCCCTGCTCGTCGTCGCCATCACCTTGGTCGTGGCCGGCGCGGCCGGCCTGCTCCCGGCTGTCGCGGTGCCGCTGGCTGCCATGGGCGGCATGTCCCTGAGCCTGTACTGCCTGCAAGTGCGCTGGTTGGCGTACGACGTCCACACACTGCACCCCGGCGCCAGCGACGACTCGTGGCTCAACGTCGCTCTGCTCGTGCTCGGTTCGGCTGCCCTGGCACTCATCTGGCGCGCCGTGGTCCGGGTCGAGCCGTGGCGGCGCGGGCCGCTCGAGGGTCCGGTGTCTGCGGGCGTACGCCTGTTGTCGGGGGAGCGTGTCCGTGCCTGAGTCCCGCTACACCCACGGCCACGCCGAGTCCGTGCTGAGGTCGCACCGCACCCGGACGGCGGCGAACTCGGCGGCGTACCTGCTGCCGCACCTCGCCGCGGGCCAGCGGCTGCTCGACGTCGGCTCCGGGCCGGGCAGCATCACCGCCGACCTCGCGGTCCTCGTGGCTCCCGGCGAGGTGGTCGCCCTCGAGGTGAACGAGGAGGCCGCGGACCTCACCCGGTCCGGGGCGCCCGGGGTCGACGTACGCGTCGGGGACATCCATGCGCTGCCGTTCGCCGACGGTGAGTTCGACGTCGTGCATGCCCACCAGGTGCTGCAGCACGTCGCCGACCCGGTGCAGGCGCTGCGCGAGATGGCCCGGGTGACGCGGCCCGGGGGACTGGTCGCGGCCCGCGACTCCGACTACGGCTCGTTCGCCTGGTGGCCGCGGCCGCCGGAGCTCGACCGCTGGCTGGAGCTGTACGACGCGGCCGCGCGCGCCAACGGCGGCGAGCCCGACGCCGGCCGCCGGCTCCTCGCGTGGGCGCACGCCGCGGGCCTCGCCGACGTCACCGCCTCGTCGTCGACCTGGTGCTGGGCCACCCCCGAGACCCGCGGCTGGTGGGGTGGGATGTGGGCCGACCGCATCCTCGGCTCCGCCCTCGCGGACCAGCTGCTCCGCGAGGGCCGCTCCACGCCCGAGGAGCTGGAGCGGATCTCGGCCGCCTGGCGCTCCTGGTCCGCCGACCCCGACGCCTGGTTCTCCGTCCACCACGCCGAGATCCTCTGTCGCCTGCCGGGGTAGTCCCGTGCGTTTCCGGCCTCCGAACGGACTTTTCACCCCGGAAGTGCACGGGAGTACCCCGGACGGGCATGGGTGAGGTTAGGCATACCTAATCGATGCGCGTAGGCTGCCGCCGTGTTCGCGAACTACCTGATCGGCCTGCGCGAGGGGCTGGAGGCGGCGCTGGTCGTCAGCATCCTGATCGCCTACCTCGTCAAGACCGAGCGACGGCACCTGCTGCCGCGGATCTGGCTCGGCGTGGCCGTGGCGGTGGTGATCAGCCTGGCCTTCGGCGCCCTGCTGACCTACGGGCCGCGAGGGCTCACGTTCGAGGCCCAGGAGCTGATCGGCGGCCTCCTCTCGATCATCGCGGTCGTCTTCGTCACCTGGATGATCTTCTGGATGGCGCGTGCGGCCCGCGGCATGGCCGGCCAGCTGCGCGGCCGCGTGGACGACGCCGCCGACGGCACCGTCTGGTCGCTCGCGGTCGTGGCGATCTTCGCCGTCGGCCGCGAAGGGCTCGAGACCGCGCTCTTCCTCTGGGCCGCCACCCAGGCCGTCACGCAGACCGGTGCGGGCGCCGCGCCGACGTGGGAGCCGTTGCTCGGCGCCGCGCTCGGGCTGGCCACCGCCGTGCTGCTGGGCTACCTGATGTACCGCGGCGCCGTCCGCATCAACCTGACCCGGTTCTTCACGTGGACCGGCGTCTTCCTGATCTTCGTCGCGGCCGGCGTGCTGTCGTACGGCATCCACGACCTCCAGGAGGCCGGGTTCCTGCCGGGCCTGAACAACCTGGCCTTCGACGTCTCCGACACCATCCCGCCCGGCACCTGGTACGCCACCCTGCTCAAGGGGATCTTCAACTTCTCGCCGGTGACCACCAAGCTCGAGGCCCTCGCGTGGGTGCTCTACGTCGTGCCGACCCTCACCCTCTTCCTCCGTTCCGTACGCCGCCGCGCGTCCGCCCAGCCGCCCCCGCGCGTGCCGGCTCCCACCGCCTGACCCACCACCCGAAGGAACCAAGCATCGTGATGCGTCCCACCCTGCTGCTCGCCGTCGTGCTGGCGGTCCCTGCGCTCGCCGCCTGCACCGAGAACGCCCCGTCCGGAGGGGGAGGCGACGACGTCGCGGGCGACTCGCGCGCCCTGACCGTCAGCTCCACGGACTCCGCGTGCGACCTCTCGGCGACCGAGGCTCCGGCCGGCACCCTGTCCTTCGACGTCACCAACGCGGGCACGCAGGTCACCGAGTTCTACCTGCTCGGCGAGGACGGGCTCCGCATCGTCGCCGAGGTCGAGAACGTCGGCCCCCAGCTGACGCGCCAGCTCGTCGTGAACGCGCCGGCCGGCAAGTACGTCACCGCCTGCAAGCCGGGGATGACCGGCGAGGGCATCCGCGCCGACTTCACCGTCACCGAGTCCGACGAGGAGGTGGTGGTCAGCGCGAACGACCAGGAGCTGATCGACCAGGCGCAGTCGAACTACGCCGCGTACGTGCAGGACCAGTCCGACCAGCTGCTGCTGAAGACGCAGCTGTTCGTGGACGCCTACGCGTCCGGCGACGACGACCAGGCGCGGGCGATCTACGCCGACGCGCGGGTGCACTGGGAGCGGATCGAGACCGTCGCCGAGTCGTTCGGCGACCTCGACCCCCGGATGGACGCCCGCGAGGCCGACCTCGAGCCCGGCCAGGAGTGGACCGGCTGGCACCGGATCGAGAAGGACCTGTGGCCCCAGCGCGCCGAGGACTACACGCCGCTCACGACCAAGGAGCGGGCGACGTACGCCGACGACCTGATGGCCAACACCGAGACGCTCGACAAGCGCATCCAGAAGCTCGAGTTCACCGTCGACCAGATCGCCAACGGCTCGCGCGGTCTCCTCGAGGAGGTCGCCACCGGCAAGGTCACCGGCGAGGAGGAGTACTGGTCGCGCACCGACCTCTGGGACTTCCAGGCCAACGTCGACGGCGCCCGGGTGGGCTACGAGGGCGTGCGCCCGATCCTCGAGCAGAAGGACCCCGACCTCGCCGCCACCCTCGACACCCGCTTCGACGAGCTCCAGACGCTGCTCGACGCGCAGCGCGTGGGCGACGGCTTCACGCTGTACGACGACCTCACTCCTGAGCAGGTCAAGGAGCTCTCCGACGCCGTCAACGCGCTCTCCGAGCCCCTCTCCCACCTCACGGCGTCCGTGCTCGGGTAAGGCACTCGTGAAGGTCAGCAGGCGCGGACTGATCGGCGGCGGCGCGGCCGCCGTCGGGGTGGCGGGCGCGTACGTCGTCGGGCACGAGGCCGCGGGCACGCCCGGGCCCGCGGCGGCGCCGGCGGAGGACGCCGTCGCGTCCTCGTACCCGTTCCGCGGCGCTCACCAGGCCGGCATCGTCACTCCGGCCCAGGACCGGCTGCACTTCGCGGCGTTCGACGTCAGGACCGACTCCCGCGACGAGCTGGTCGCCCTGCTGCAGGCGTGGACCGAGGCGGCCGAGCGGATGACGCGCGGCGAGGGGGCCGGCCCGGTGGGGCCCACCGAAGGCGCGGCGGACCTTCCTCCCGACGACACCGGCGAGGCGATCGGGCTGCCGCCGTCCGGGCTGACGATCACCTTCGGCTTCGGCCCGGGACTGTTCACGCGCTTCGGCCTCGAGGGGCGTCGCCCCGAGGCGCTGCAGGACCTGCCGCACTTCCCGGGGGACAACCTGGACCCCGCCCGCTCGGGCGGCGACCTGTGCATCCAGGCCTGCGCCCAGGACCCGCAGGTCGCTGTCCACGCGATCCGCAACCTCGCCCGCATCGGCTTCGGCACCGTCGCGGTGCGCTGGTCCCAGCTCGGCTTCGGCCGGACGTCGACCACCTCGACCGCGCAGTCCACGCCGCGCAACCTGTTCGGCTTCAAGGACGGCACCGCCAACGTCAAGGCCGAGGAAGAGGAGGCCCTCGACGACTTCGTGTGGGTGCAGGACGGCGACGACGGGGCCGACTGGCTCGCCGGCGGCAGCTACCTGGTCACCCGGCGGATCAACATGACGATCGAGGTCTGGGACCGTCAGCCGCTGGCCGACCAGGAGGACTTCATCGGTCGCACCAAGGCCTCCGGCGCGCCGCTCTCGGGGGGTGAGGAGTTCACCGAGCCGGACTTCCGGATGCCAGGGCGCGAAGGACCCGTCATCCCGCGCGACGCGCACATCCGGATCGTGCACCCGACCAAGAACGACGGCGCGCGCATGCTCCGCCGCGGCTACAACTTCGTCGACGGCTCCGACGCGCTCGGCGGCCTCGACGCCGGGCTGTTCTTCATCGCGTTCGTCCGGGACCCCGAGACCCAGTTCATCCCGTTGCAGAACCGGATGGCGCAGATGGACGCCCTCATGGAGTACCTGAAGTTCACCTCGTCGGCGATCTTCGCGGTCCCGCCGGGGGCCGGCCCGGGGGAGTACGTCGGGCAGGCTCTCTTCGCCTGAGCGCACCCACGGAGTGGGGCTACCCCGGCGCGGGCGGGAACACCACCCGCGCCGGGATGGTTGAAAAGTACATGATGGTCGAGATCTGGTCCGACGTGGTCTGCCCCTGGTGCGCGATCGGCCGCAGCCGGCTCGAAGCCGCGCTCTCCGACTTCGACCACGCCGACGGGGTCGAGGTGGTCCTCCGCTCGTTCGAGCTCGACCCCGGCGCGCCGGTCGGTGGCAGCCAGCCGATGGTCGAGGTGCTGGCGGAGAAGTACGGCGTGCCGCGCGACGAGGCGGTCCGGATGATGGCCCGGACCGAGGGCCTGGCCGCCGACGAGGGCCTGGTCATGCACATGGCGACGACCCTGCACAGCAACACCGTCGACGCGCACCGGCTGCTCCACCTGGCCCTCGCGACCGGCGGGCCCGACGTCCAGGCGCGCCTGAACGCGGCCCTCGTGACCGCGCATTTCGAGCACGGCGAGGACGTCGGCGACCACGCCGTGCTCCGTCGGACCGCCCTCGCGGCCGGTCTCGACGCCGCCGCCGTCGACGACGTGCTGGCCGGCGACCGGTACGCGGCCGAGGTCGCGGCCGACGTGCAGCAGGCTCGCGCCTACGGCGCGACCGGCGTGCCGTTCTTCGTGATCGACGGGCGGTACGGCATCTCGGGCGCGCAGCCGACCGAGCTGTTCGCCCAGGCCCTCGACCAGGCGTGGTCGGAGTCCGTCAGCGCGTGACCGGCCTCGCGGGCCGGCCACTGGCCCGCGCGCACGACGTAGTGCGAGCTGGGCGCGTCGTCGTACCAGTCCTCGGTGACGCCGAGGTACGTCATGCCGAGCCGGTCGCAGACCCGCATCGACGGGTAGTTGTCGGTGTGCGTCAGGGCCCGGATCTCGGAGAGGCCGCTGGCGAGGCCGTACTCGAGGACGGCGCGGGCCGCCTCGGTGACGTAGCCGTGGCCGGTGGCATCGGGGTGCGCGTACCACCCGATCTGCACGAGCGAGCTGCCGTCCGGCTGCTCGGAGCGGGGGATGGGGACGAGCATCACCGAGCCGGCCGGGACGCCGGTCGCGGCGACCTCGAAGGCCCACTCGCTGAGCGGCAGGTCCATGGCCATCCCAGCGATCTTGGCCTGGGCCTCCTCGACCGTCTCGAGCGTCTTGGGATGGCCGAGCCACCGGACGATCTCCTCGCGGCGCAGGATGTCGAGGAGGCGTGGCGCCTCGTCCTCGCGCCAGGGGCGGATCACCAGGCGCTCGGTGCTGATCGGGATGGACGTCACGCTCGCAGCATGGCAAAGGGGAGTGACGTGGGTCGCGCGGTTTACGGGCGAGACGGGTCGGGGAGGCAGACCCGGCTCGGGTAGGGTTGTGCGGGCACAGCGTCGTGCTCCGACCGCCGTTCGGCAGGTCTTCGCCGTTCGCCCTCCGTGACTCCAGACAGAGGTTCTCGCTGTGACTTCGCACCAGACCCGGCCCGTCGTGCTGATCGCCGAGGAGCTGAGCCCCGCCACCGTCGAGGCGCTGGGCCCGGACTTCGAGATCCGCAGCTGCGACGGGTCCGACCGTGGCGAGCTGCTCGCGGCGATCGTCGACGTCGACGCGATCCTGGTCCGCTCGGCGACCAAGGTGGACGCCGAGGCGCTGGCCGCGGCCGGACGGCTCAAGGTGATCGCCCGCGCGGGGGTGGGTCTCGACAACGTCGACGTGAAGGCCGCCACCCAGGCCGGCGTGATGGTGGTCAACGCCCCGACCTCCAACATCGTCTCCGCCGCCGAGCTCGCCGTCGCGCTGATGCTCGCGGCGGCCCGCCACCTCTCGCCCGCGCACGCCGCGCTCAAGAACGGTGAGTGGAAGCGCTCGAGGTACACCGGCATCGAGCTCTACGAGAAGACCGTCGGCATCGTCGGCCTCGGTCGCATCGGCGTGCTCGTCGCGCAGCGGCTCTCGGCGTTCGGCATGACCGTGATCGCGTACGACCCGTACGTCCAGGCCGGCCGCGCCGCGCAGATGGGCGTCCGCCTCGTCGACCTCGACACGCTGCTGGCCGAGTCCGACTTCATGTCGGTGCACCTGCCCAAGACGCCCGAGACCGCCGGCCTGATCGGCGTCGAGCAGCTGGCCAAGGCCAAGTCGTCGCTCGTCCTCGTCAACGCGGCCCGCGGCGGCATCGTCGACGAGGCCGCGCTCTACGCCGCCCTCAAGGAGGGTCGCATCGCCGCCGCCGGCCTCGACGTGTTCGCGACCGAGCCGTGCACCGACAGCCCGTTGTTCGAGCTCGAGAACGTGGTCGCCACCCCGCACCTGGGCGCGTCCACCGACGAGGCCCAGGAGAAGGCCGGCGTCGCCGTGGCCCGGTCGGTCCGGCTGGCGCTGTCCGGCGAGCTGGTGCCCGACGCCGTCAACGTGCAGGGCGGCGTGATCGCCGAGGAGGTCCGCCCCGGCATCCCGCTGACCGAGAAGCTCGGCCGCATCTTCACCGGTCTCGCCGGTGAGGTCGCCCAGCAGATCGACGTCGAGGTCCGCGGCGAGATCACCGAGTTCGACGTCAAGGTGCTCGAGCTGGCCGCCCTCAAGGGCGTCTTCACCGACGTCGTCGCCGACCAGGTGTCCTACGTCAACGCGCCGCTGCTCGCCGCCGAGCGCGGCACGGCCGTCCGGCTGATCGCCGACCCCGAGAGCCCCGACCACCGCAACCTGATCACCCTGCGCGGCACGCTCGCCGACGGTTCGCAGGTGTCGGTGAGCGGCACGCTCGTCGGCATCAACCAGCGCGAGCGCATCGTCGAGGTCAACGGGTTCGACGTCGACCTCGAGCCCACCGACCACCTCGCCTTCCTGACGTACGTCGACCGGCCCGGCATGGTCGGCACGGTCGGCCGGATCCTCGGCGACGCCGGCATCAACATCGCCGGCATGCAGGTCTCCCGCGACCAGCGCGGCGGGCAGGCGCTGGTGGCGCTGTCGGTCGACTCCGCGATCGGCGGCGAGCCGATGGCCGAGATCGAGGCGGCCATCGAGGCCGCGTCGGTGCGCGGCATCGACCTGTCCTGAGGGAACTCCGGCCCGTCGCGGCGCGTTGAGCGCCCCGTGACGTTCACGGAGCAGGTCGACCGGTTGGTGGAGCTCGGGTACCCGGGCCTGATGGGGATGAAGGACGACGGTCTGCGGGAGCGGCTCGAGCCGCTGCGCGGCGCCGCCGAGGCGCTGGACGCCGCAGCCGGCGAGGAGGTCCCGGGCCGGGCGGCGTACGTCGTGGTCGTGACCCGCGAGCTCGTCGACCCGTACAGCACCGTGCCGTTGCTGTCGCTGCGCGGGAGGCAGGGAGTGGTCGACCGCAACCACGCGCCCGGCGACCTGGCGACCTACGACCCGCTGCCGGAGCTCGAGGTCCCCGGGCCGGCGTACCTGCTGGTGGGCGTCGACCGTGGCGAGGAGTTCTGCGGGGTGCGGCCGGAGGACGCGCTGCCGGTCATCCGGGACCGCGGCCGGACGCCGCTGACCATCGACGAGGGCATCGCGGTCGTGACGCACGAGCCGCGGCTGCTGGAGAAGAACAAGTGCTTCATGCTGTCCGGCTCGCGACGCCAGGACCGGCGGGTCCCGGCGCTGTGGATCAGCGACCGCGCGCCCAAGCTCGGGTGGTGCTGGGACGGCAACCCCCACACCTGGCTCGGGGTCGCGTCGGCGGGTGCGCGCCTGGCCTAGCGCCGGGTGGCGATCACGGCGGACGCGTCGGGGGCGATCATCACCTCGACCGCGGCGAACCGCTCGTCGCTGAGCCACTCCTCGCGGAGCGTGTCGACGCGGCCGGCGTACGTCGGCGGCCAGTGCTCGCACGGGGTGAAGTCGTCGAGGACGACGATGCCGCCCTCCTCGACGAGGTCCCAGACCTTCTCGGGGCCGACCGCCGAGGGCTTGCCGGAGTCGAGGAACAGCAGGGAGAACGGTCCCTTGTCGAACAGCGTCGACCAGTCGGCGGCGACGACCTCGACCTGCGGGTCGTCCTCGAAGATCTCGGCGGCGGCCCTGGCGAGCTTGGGGTCGAGCTCGGCGGTCACGATGCGGGCGTCGTCGCGCACGCCGGAGCGCAGCCAGGCCGTGCCGACGCCGCAGCCGGTGCCGAACTCGGCCAGCGTGCCGCCACGGGTGGCGGCCAGCGCCGCGAGCAGGCGACCGGTCTCGTTGCGGCAGAACGACACGTAGCCGGCCTTCCGCGAGACCGCGAAGGCCCGGTGCACGACGTCCGGCAGCTCGGGAGGGGCGGACATGCGGGCAGTCTCTCATGCTGGGCCAGCCGTCTCGGATGCTGAACGTTTCAGCAAACGGGCTGCGGGGCCGCTGGGCGTCGGCGTACCGTGTCGTCATCATGCGGAGCGTGTTCGTACTCATCGACTGCCGCGGCGGGGCCTGACGCAGGGCCACCTCGCCGCGGTGATCGGCGTTGCGGGCCTTGCAGCACTGAGTTCTCTCAGTATCGGCAGCAGCAGACCCGCGGCGGGCTCCTCGAATCCGGCGTGATCCGCACTTCTCCTGGTCGATGACCGACCCGGTCGCCACGTGATCCGTGGTGACGGTCCGCATCCTCCGCCCGGGCTCGCTGCTCCTCCATCCATCCGAGTGAGCATCAAGCTTGAGGAGCGCAGTTCCGATGTACGACATGTATCCCGACTGGGGCCCGGCGAACCACCAGCCCGAGAACCCGCACAGCCACGAGGCCGTCCAGGCCTCGCTCGACCTGCGGGACAACGGGGGCGAACGCCCCGACGACAACTAGCCTCCCTCCAGTGACTTCTCCCGACTCGACCTCGTCGCTGCGCCTGGCCGTCATCGGCGGTGACGGCATCGGCCCCGAGGTCACCGCCGAGGCCCTCAAGGTCCTCGAGGTGGCCGCACCCGACGGGCTCAAGGTCGAGCCGACCCGCTACGACCTGGGGGCCGAGCGCTACCTCGCGACCGGCGAGGTGCTGCCCGACTCCGTGCTCGGCGAGATCCGCGAGCACGACGCGATCCTCCTCGGAGCCGTCGGCGGCAAGCCGGGTGACCCCCGCCTCCCCGCCGGCATCCTCGAGCGCGGGCTGCTGCTGAGGCTGCGGTTCGAGCTCGACCACTACGTGAACCTGCGGCCGTCCCGGATCTTCCCGGGCGTGGTCTCGCCGCTGCGCGACCCCGGCGACGTCGACTTCGTCGTCGTGCGCGAGGGCACCGAGGGTCCCTACACGGGCAACGGCGGCTCGATCCGCGTCGGGACCCCGCACGAGGTCGCCACCGAGGTGTCGCTCAACACGGCGTACGGCGTCGAGCGCGTCGTCCGCGACGCCTTCGCCCGCGCGTCCCGGCGTCCGCGCCGCAAGCTCACGCTGGTCCACAAGACCAACGTGCTCGTGCACGCCGGCGCGGTGTGGTCGCGGCTCGTCTCGTCCGTCGGGGAGGAGTTCCCGGACGTGACCGTGGACTACCTGCACGTCGACGCGGCCACGATCTTCCTGACGACCGACCCGTCGCGCTTCGACGTGATCGTCACCGACAACCTCTTCGGCGACATCATCACCGACCTCGCCGCCGCGATCACCGGCGGCATCGGGCTGGCGGCCTCGGGGAACATCAACCCCGACGGGACCGCCCCCTCCATGTTCGAGCCCGTGCACGGCTCGGCCCCCGACATCGCCGGCCAGGGCGTCGCCGACCCCACCGCCGCGATCCTGTCGGCCTCCCTGCTGCTCGACCACCTCGGCCACCCCGCCGCCGCCGCCGCCGTCGAGGGCGCCGTCCTCGCCGACCGGGCCGCCCTCGCCGCCTCGGGTTCCGGCGCCCCCCGCTCCACCTCGGCCGTCGGCGACGCGATCGCCGCCCGAGTAGCCGGGTAGGGCCGCGGGCGGGATACCCGGTCGACCGGGTATCCCGGACGTTCGGGGCCGTTGCAACGCTCCTCGAAGGGGCAGGAACCCCCACTCAGTTGGACGTCCTACTATCGACCCAGCACCCGAACAGATCGGTGGAGATCTCCATGGACATCAGCACCACCCGTACGTCGTCCCCGACGACCGATGAGCGCCTCGCCGAGATCCTGGCGAACCCCGGCTTCGGGACCCACTTCACCGACCACATGTTCACGGTCGAGTGGACGCCGGCCGGGTGGAGCGGTGCGCGGATCACGCCGTACGGTCCGCTGACCCTCGATCCCGCGACGGCGGTGCTGCACTACGCGCAGGAGATCTTCGAGGGGATGAAGGCCTACCGGCACGAGGACGGCTCGGTCTGGACCTTCCGTCCCGAGGCCAACGCCGAGCGGATGGTCCGCTCCAGCCACCGGCTCGCGCTGCCCGAGCTGCCGCCGGCGGACTTCGTGCAGGCCGTGGACGCGCTCGTCGAGGCCGACCAGCGCTGGGTGCCGGACGCCGCGGGGGAGAAGAGCCTCTACATCCGGCCGTTCATGATCGCCACCGAGAAGTTCCTCGGGGTGCGGCCCGCCCAGCACGTCACGTTCATGGTCATCGCCAGCCCCGCCGGCGCGTACTTCAGCAAGGGCGTCAAGCCCATCAACCTCTGGCTCTCGACCGACTACACCCGCGCCGGACGCGGCGGGATGGGCGCGGCCAAGACCGGCGGCAACTACGCCTCGTCGCTGATCGCCCAGCAGGAGGCGACCGGCCAGGGCTGCGACCAGGTCGTCTTCCTCGACGCCCAGGAGGGCCAGTACGTCGAGGAGCTCGGCGGCATGAACATGTACTTCGTGTACGCCGACGGGCACATCGTCACCCCCGAGGTCGGCACGATCCTCGAGGGCATCACCCGCTCGAGCATCATCGAGCTCGCCGGCAAGCTCGGCCACCAGGTCGAGGAGCGCCGGTTCTCCGTCGACGAGTGGCGCGACGGCATCTCGAGCGGCGACATCGTCGAGGTGTTCGCGTGCGGTACGGCCGCCGTCGTCACCCCGGTCGGCCAGCTCAGGTGGGACGGCGGCGAGGTCGGTGCGGCCGACGGCGATGCCGGCCCGCTGACGATGCAGATCCGGCAGGCGCTGGTCGACATCCAGTACGGCCGGGCCGACGACACGTTCGGCTGGATGCATCGCGTCTGCTGACCCTTTCGTACAGGTCCCGGCTGCCGGTGATTCGGTGATCCGGCGGTTACGCTCGTCGGTGTGACCGTCTCGCCCGGGCAGCAGCGCCCGCAGGCGCCGCCCGGCCTGACCGTCGGCGGCTACACGCTGCTGACGCGGCTCGGCGAGGGCGGCATGGGCGTGGTGCACCTGGCCCGCAAGCCCGGCGGCCAGCGGGTGGCCCTCAAGGTGCTGCGGCCGCACATCATCGGCGACGACGAGGCCCGGTCACGGCTGGCCCGCGAGGTGTCCTCGCTGAGCCGGATCCGCAGCAAGTGGGTGGCCGAGATCGTCGACGCCGACCCGTGGGGGCCGATCCCGTACGTGGCCACGCGCTACGTGCCCGGCTACTCCCTGCACGACCAGGTCCAGGAGGACGGCCCGATCAGCGGGGCCGACCTGACCTGGCTCGCCCGGTCCCTGGCCGAGGGCGTCGCGAGCGTGCACGCGGCCGGCGTGCTGCACCGGGACGTGAAGCCGTCGAACGTGCTCATGGAGGGCCGCACGCCCATCCTCATCGACTTCGGGCTCGCGCGGGTCGCCGACGACCCGCGGCTCACCCACACCGGCTGGCTGCTCGGCACGCCGGGGTACCTGCCGCCCGAGATCCTCTACGGCGAGGACGCGACCGCCGCGTCCGACGTGCACTCCTGGGCCGCGACGGTCGCGTACGCCGGCCTCGGGGAGTCGCCGTTCGGCTCCGGCCCCGCGATGGCGATCATGGACCGGGTCCGCCGCGGCGAGCACGACCTCACCGGGCTGCCGGACGCCCTGCGCCGGCTGGTCGAGTCCGCCCTCGACCCGGACCCCGCGCGGCGGCCGACCCTCGAGCGGATCCGCGACCTGCTCGACCCCGACCACGACCCGCGCACCCCGCTGCCCGACGGCCCTCCGCACGAGACCGAGGACCTGTTCACCATGCCGTTGGCGATCGCGGCGCAGGCCGGGGTGCTGCCGCAGGTCAGGCCCGACGACCTCACCGAGGTACGGCCCACGCTGGTCGATCCGCAACCGCCCGGCCGCTGGGTCCCGCAGCCGACGCCGGTCCCGGCGGCGAGCGTCGCCCAGGAGGACTTCTGGGACGACCACTGGCACGACCACCGCAGGCTGCCGCCCGACGGCTGGGTCGGCCCGCCGCTGCCGGCCCCCGCGCCGCGCGCCGAACGGGCCCGGCGGGCGGTGCTGCTCGTCGCCGCCGCGGTGACCGTCGGGGCCGCCGTGGCGGCGTACCCCTACCTCGCCACCGGCCTCGTGCTGCTCCTGGTCTGGCTGCTGCGCAGCGGCTCGATGACGGCGAGCGCCACGGGCGACCGGCAGCGGGTCCGCGGCACGGCCAAGTGGTACGACGCCGTGGTCGCCCCGCTGTCCGCTCCCTGGCACCTCCTCCGCTCGGTCCCCACCACCCTGCTGCTCTGGTTCTGGGCGGGTGGGTTCGCCGTCGCGGCGTGGCTGCTCTGCTACGCCCTGTCCGTCGACATGAAGCTCACCCTGTTCGTCAGCGGGGTCGCGCTGGCGGGCGGGCTCTACCTCGGTCCGGGCGGCTCGCGCGTGCGCCGTCCGCTGTCGCGGCTGGTGATCCCGTTGAGCCGGGCCACGTCCACGTGGGGCGCTCGCCCTCGCCGCGCTGCTGCTGGTCGCCCTCGTGCTCGGCCTGGTGTCCGAGGCCGGCGTGCACTGGGCGCCCTGCGAGCGGGCGACCCGGATCGTGAGACTTCCTGCCGCTCGGTGACCCGTCGTGGCACCATGAGTCCATGCAGCAGTACCGCATCATCATCACCTAGCGCGTCGGAGACCCCGACGCGCCGACCTCTCGTCCTCGAGAGGTTTTTTTGTGTCCGGACCACAACGAGAGACCGAGCCATGGACCTGCAGGGCGCCTTCCACGTCTACGACACGACGCTGCGCGACGGCGCGCAGCAGGAGGGGCTCAACCTCTCCGTCGCCGACAAGCTCTCCATCGCCAAGCAGCTCGACGACCTCGGCGTGGGCTACATCGAGGGCGGCTGGCCCGGTGCGAACCCCAAGGACACCGAGTTCTTCCGGCGGGCCCAGGACGAGCTCGACCTCAAGCACGCCAAGCTCGCGGCCTTCGGGGCGACCCGTCGGCGCCGGCGTACGAGCCGCCGACGACCCGCTGATCGCCGCGCTCCGCGACAGCGGGGCGAGCGTGGTGACGCTGGTCGCGAAGTCGCACGAGCGGCACGTCGAGCTCGCGCTGCGGACCACGCTCGAGGAGAACCTCGCGATGATCCGCGACACCGTCGAGCACCTGCGGGCGGAGGGCCAGGAGGTGTTCCTCGACGCGGAGCACTTCTTCGACGGCTACCGGCTCAACCGCGACTACGCGCTCGAGGTGCTCCGCACGGCGTACGGCGCGGGCGCCTCGGTGATCGCCCTGTGCGACACCAACGGCGGGATGCTGCCGAGCTGGGTGGCCGACGTCGTGCACGACGTCGTCGAGGCCGCCGAGGTGCGGGTCGGCATCCACTGCCACAACGACACCGGCTGCGCGGTCGCCAACACGCTCGCCGCCGTGGACGCCGGCGCCACGCACGTGCAGGGCACCGTGAACGGCTACGGCGAGCGCACCGGCAACGCCGACCTGCTCGCGGTCGTGGCCAACCTCGAGGTCAAGCTCGGCCGGCAGGTGCTGCCCACCGGCCGGCTCGGGGACGCCACCCGGATCGCCCACGCCGTCGCCGAGGTCACCAACGTGCCGCCGGCGTCGAGGCAGCCGTACGTCGGCACCTCGGCGTTCGCGCACAAGGCCGGGCTGCACGCCAGCGCGATCAAGGTCGACCCCGACCTCTACCAGCACATGGACCCGGCGGGCGTCGGCAACGACATGCGGCTGCTCGTCAGCGACATGGCCGGCCGGGCGTCGATCGAGCTGAAGGGGCGCGAGCTGGGGTACGACCTCTCGGGCGACCGCGAGCTGGTCGCCCGGGTCACCGGTCGGGTCAAGGAGATGGAGGCGCACGGGTTCACCTTCGAGGCCGCCGACGCGTCCTTCGAGCTGCTGCTGGCCGAGGAGGTCGAGGGCGCGCGGCCGTCGTACTTCGACGTCGAGTCCTGGCGGGTCATCACCGAGACCCGGCCCGGCGACGAGGCCGTCTCGGAGGCGACCGTCAAGCTCCGGGCCGAGGGCGTGAGGTACGTCGTCACCGGCGAGGGCAACGGCCCGGTCAACGCCCTGGACTTCGCCCTCCGCGAGGCGATCGGCCAGGCGTTCCCCGAGGTCGCCAAGTTCGAGCTCATCGACTACAAGGTCCGGATCCTCGACCAGGGCCACGGCACCGACGCGATCACCCGCGTGCTGATCGAGACCAGCGACGGCCAGTCCTCGTGGGTCACGGTCGGCGTCGGTCACAACGTGATCGAGGCGTCGTGGGGCGCCCTGGTCGACGGGCTCACCTTCGGGCTGCGCAAGCACCACAAGGCCTGAGGCCCGGCGGTCGTTCTCACGACGCCGCTAGCGTGGCGTGCGTGAGCGAGCTGCACGACCTGACCGCGCTGGAGCAGGGCCGGGCCGTCCGACGACGCGAGGTGTCACCGCTGGAGCTGGTCGACCACTACCTCGAGCGGGCCGACGAGGTGGGCGCGTTCGTGACGCGCACCCCGGAGCTCGCCCGCGACCGGGCCGCCGGCCTGATGACCGAGCTCTCGGCCGACGAGCCGGCCGCCGACGAGCCGCTGTGGGGCGTGCCCACCGCGATCAAGGACCTGAACATGACGGCCGGGGTCCGGACGACGTTCGGGTCGCCGGTGTTCGCGGACTTCGTGCCCGAGGTCTCCGACGCGGTGACCCTCGCGATCGAGTCGGCCGGCATGGTCAGCCTCGGCAAGACCTCGACGCCGGAGTTCGGCTCGCCGTGCTACACCGAGCCCGAGGGTCTGCCGCCCGCGGTCACCCCGTGGGACCGCACCCGGATGGCGGGCGGTTCGTCCGGCGGAGCGGCGGCGGCGGTGGCCGCCGGACTGGTGCCGCTCGCCCAGGGCTCCGACGGTGGCGGCTCGATCCGGATCCCGGCATCGTGCTGCGGCCTGGTCGGGCTCAAGCCCAGCCGCGGCCGGATCAGTGGTCACCCCATGTACGGCGACCCGGTGGGTTTGGGGACGTCGGGGCCGATCGCCCGCAACGTCCGCGACGCGGCGGCGATGCTGGACGTGCTCGCCGGTCGTCGGGTGGGAGATCCTGCCTGGGCACCAGCCCCCTCGTCGTCGTTCCTGTCAGCCTGCGACCGCGACCCGGGACGGCTCCGGATCGCGAGGTTCAGCACACCACTGGTCGCCGACACCGCCATCGATCCCGAGTGCCTGCGGGCCTACGAGGACGCCTCGGCACTGCTCGTGAGCCTCGGCCACGACGTCGAGGACGTGCCGCCTCCGCTGGCGCCGGACGCGGTGCCGGTCTTCGAGACCTGCTGGGCCGTGCTCACCGCGCTGTCGGTGGTACCGCCCGAGGCCGAGCCGCTGCTGAGGCCGCTCACCCGCTGGCTGACGGAACGAGGCCGCGCCGTGTCGGGGCCCGAGTTCGGGCTGGCGATCGGCGAGCTGCGCCGGGTCGCGGCCGGCGCGCTGACGGCCCTGGCGCCGTACGACGCCGTGCTGACCCCCACCCTGGCCGTGCCGCCGCTGCCGGTCGGGGCGATCCGCGACGACGACGACCCGTCCGCCGACTTCGAGGCGCAGAAGGCGTTCACGCCGTGGACCTCGGCCTGGAACGTCACGGGCATGCCGGCCGTCTCGCTGCCGCTGCACTGGACGCCAGACGGCCTCCCGGTCGGCGTGATGCTGGCGGCCCGGCCCGCCGAGGAGGAGCTGCTGATCTCCCTGTCCGCCCAGGTCGAGGCGGCCGCCCCCTGGCACGACCGGCACCCGCCGGGCTGGTGAGGTTTCGAGACGGCTCGCTCACCCCGTCGCGAGCTCCGGTCTGAGCCGAACCTCCTCAACCTCCCCGCCTGAGCTCGTTCCGGCTCGCAAGCTCGCCGTTCCGAGGGCGGTGACTTACGGGCGGTTGACCTCGCTGCACACCACGCGCCGGACGAGGTCGTCCCAGCCGGCCTGGACGCGGTCGAGCGGGATCGCCTCGACGCGGGTCTGCTGGACGAGGACCACCATCTCGAGCGGCGCGAGCAGCGCGGTGGCCAGGAAGAACAGGTCGCCGCGGACGTCGAGCTGGCTCAGCAGGTACCTCATGTGCATCGCGGCGAACGACACGGCGGCGTACGAACGCTCGCCCGCGCGGCCGGCGGCCCGGATCAGCTCGGCGTGCTGGAGGTTGACCTCCATCCGCGAGTGCCCGAACGCGTGCAGCCGCTCGATGGCCGGCGCGCCAGGTCCGAGCGGGGGCGGTCCGCTGATGACCAGGCCCTGCCACTCCGTCTCCGACCGGTTGAGCAGCGCCGCCATCAGCCCCTCGCGGCTGTCGAACCGGCGGAACACGGTGCCCTTGCCGACCCCGGCCGCCGCCGCGACGGAGTCCATGGTCACCGCATCGACACCGTGGTCCTCGACGAGGCGGGCCGCGGCCGCCAGCAGGGCCTCCCTGTTGCGCGCCGCGTCGCTGCGCTCCCGCGGCGGCTGGTCGAACATCGGCAACAGGTCGTGCACGCGGCACAGACTAGTTGTGGGACAGGTCTCAGCTCGATCGGAATACAAGCGGACCGTGGTCCGTTTAATCGGACGCCGCACTCACCACTCTCGAGGAGATCCCATGTCCCACACCCGCGTCGTCGTCCTGCTCGGCAGCCTGCGCACCCAGTCGATCAACCGGCGCATCGCCGAGACCCTGCGCGACCAGGCGCCGGCCGGCACCGTCGTGGAGATCGTGGACGGCCTCGGTGAGCTGCCGTTCTACAACGAGGAGATCGACGTGGAGGGCCAGGTGCCTGCGCCCGTCAGCCGCCTCCGCGCCCAGGTCGGTGCCGCCGACCGCGTGCTCGCGATCACGCCGGAGTACAACGGCACGATGCCCGCGGTCCTCAACAACGCCATCGACTGGCTGTCCCGGCCGTACGGCGCCAGCGCACTGAGCGGCAAGCCGTTCGCGGCGCTCGGCGCGACGCCCACCCGCTTCGGCGGCAAGTGGTCGCACGAGGACGCCCGTCGCTCGGCGACCGTGGCCGGCGCGCACGTCGTCGCGGACATCGCCATCTCGGAGTCGACCATCGACCGCGAGGACATCCTCGCCGAGCCGGAGTTCGTCGGCCGGCTGCTCGGCGCCCTCGACACCCTCGTCTCGCACCGGGTGGAGGCCAAGCCCGCCGCGTGACACGCTGGGCGGCATGAGCGAGCTGACGCCGTACATCTGTGTCGGGGACTGCCGTGCCGCCATCGCCTGGTACGTCGAGGCGCTCGGCGCGGAGCTCGCCTACGACCCGATCGTCATGGACGACGGACGGGTCGGCCACTGCGAGCTCGCCGTCGACGGAGCGCGCTGGATGATGTCCGACGCGTTCGAGTCGGCCGGCGTGGCGCCGCCGGCCCCCGACCGCGGCCCGGCGGTCACCCTCCACCTGACGGTGGCCGACTGCGACGCCGCGGTGGCCAGGGTCAACGCGGCCGGCGTGGCGATGACGCGCGGGCCGGAGGACAGCCCGCCGGCCGGCCGGGTTGCCGTCTTCACCGACCCGTTCGGCCACCGGTGGTTCCTCAACCAGCCCTTCGCCGAGGGCTGAGCCCACTCACGGCTCGACGTCGGCGCCGTACAGCTCGGCCAGGTGCACCGCGCCGAACAGGTCGAGGCGGGTGCCCTTGAGGGTGGCCTCGCGCAGGTCGACGCCGGCCAGCGAGGCGCCACGAAGGTCGGCCTTGGTCAGGTTCGTCTCCCGCACGGTGGCGCCGTCGAGCTTGGCGTCGCGCAGGACCGCGGCCGTCAGGTCGGTCATCGACAGGTCCGACTCGCGCAGGTCGAGGCCGCCGAGCTGGAGGCCGCCGAGGTTGGCGCCGCGCAGGGTGACCGACCGCCACGAACCGCCGATCACCTTCAGCGGCCGCAACGTGCACTCCGCGAACACCGAACCGTCGAGCTTGCACCCGTCGAACGTCGCGTCGAAGAAGTTGCAGCGCCGGAAGTCGGCCGCGATGAACGCCGTGCTGTGGTGGGTCGAGGCGTTGAAGCGGCAGTTGTGGAAGGTGCACTCCCGGAAGACCACGCCCTTCGTCGTCGCCTCGGTCAGGTCCACGTCGCTGAAGGTGCACCCCTCGTAGACGACGTCGACCAGCTCGTCGCCGTACCGGTCCTCGCCGCGGAACGTCCTGCCCGCGAACGTCTCAGACATCGACCGAGCCGCCGCTGCGCCAGTACATGTTGTCGGCGCGGTCGAGGAAGCCGTTGTCGACGAGGTAGCGGCGCAGGGCCGCGTAGTCCGGGTGGAACTCCACCAGGATGTCGTTGACCTCGGTCTCCGGGTACCTCACGCCCGGCTCGAAGCGCTGCGCCAGGTAGTCGAGCACGACCAACAGCTTGTGACGCTTGGAGGGGATGGTGTGCAGCCGCCCGTCGGCGTCGAGGAAGTTGGCAAGCACCTTCTCGGGTACCCGGTCGCTCATGAGAGTCACGGTACGACGGCCTCGAGGTCGAGCAGGCCCTTCGGGTACGTCGCCGAGTCGAGCCCTCCGCCCGGTGCGCGCTTCTCGAAGTGCAGGTGACACCCGTCGGGAGCACCGTTGTCGGACGCGAGCGCGATCAGCCGGCCACGTGGCACGACGTCGCCCGGCTCGACGTACCTCTTGCGCACGTGCCCGATCACCAGGTCCCACTTGTCGGTGCGCAGCAGCAGGGGTGTGGTGCCGTACGCCGGCCCCAGCGATGCCGGGTCGACGACGGTCGCCCGCCGGGCGGCGTACAGCTTGGTGCCGCACGCCATCGCCACGTCGATGCCGTGGTGGAAGCCGTGCTCGTCCTCGCATCGGGGGTCGGGGGAGTAGTACGGCGCCTCCGTGCAGCCGAACGGGATCATGATCCGGTGCTTCCCGCCGAACCACGGCGAGGAGTACCAGGTCTTGTCGTCGGTGTAGAACACCCAGCGCGGGTCCGGCTTCGCCACCGCCGCACCCGCTGGTTGAGGAGGTCGCGCAGCGACCGTCACGAAACCCGCCGCCACGAGCACGAGCAGCAGGGCGAGGACGCGGCGCACGACGGTCACGCCTCGACGACGACCTCGACCTCGAACGACTCCGAGTTCTCCAGGTAGAGCGCGGTGTGGTCGTCGCCGCCCGCGTGCGGGTACTTGTCGGCGTACAGCTCCGACCACCCGTGCCCGCCGGCCTCGGAGCGCAGCGCGTCCAGCGCCGCGAGGTCCGGGACCGTGAACGCCAGGTGGTTGATGCCGGGTCGCAGCCGGTCGTGCCGCTCGTCGAGGAGGTCGGGGGAGCGCTCGAGGAACGTGTACGTGCCGTCCGGGTGCTTCCACGCCCCGCTGGTCTCCTCGACGAAGTCCTCCTCCCACCCGCAGGCCGCGAGCAGCCAGCTCCACTCGGGGACGGCGGTGGCGGGGTCCTGGACCCAGAGGTCGAAGTGGTGGATCGCACGAGTCATGAGGACAGTCCATCGCATGCGTCGACCAACCGGTCGCGCAGGGGAGCCGCACGGTCGGCGAAACCGCGCTGCCACGCGGCGTACTCACGCTTCCCGTCGGCGGTCTCGATGCGGATCGGCGCGAAACCCCAGTCCGCGAAGTCGTACGGCGACGCGCGCATGTCGACCTCGCGGACGTCCCACGCGAGCACGAAGCAGTCGGCGACCAGGTCGGATCCGACCAGCGGCCAGAGCCGGAACGCGTGCTTGTAGAGGTCCATCGTCGCGTGCAGGCAGCCCGGCTGCTCGTACGCCGCCCGGTCGTCGCGGCCGGGTGACAGCGTGTTGAGGGGCCGCGCGGAGTCGGTGAAGAAGCGGTAGGCATCGAAGTGCGAGCAGGCGATCCGGTGCGACTCGACGACCTCGTCGGTGCCGCTCGGACCCAGCCGCAGCGGGACCTCGTGGCGGGTCGCGGACGTGCCGTGCACCATCGCCCACTCGTGCAGCCCGAAGCAGCCGGTGTGCGCCGGCCGCGACCGCGTCGCCGCGAGGAGGTTGCGGATCCCGCGCGCCAGCGGCCGCAGCCGCTCGAGCTGCTCGGCCGTGCCGCTCTCGGGCCAGCCCGGCTCCCAGGTCAGCAGCTTGGCGGGGGAGAAGGAGTAGTAGGTGAAGAGGAAGTCGTGCACCGGGTGCTTCTCGCCGTCGCGCCGACGGGCCAGGTGCGGCTCGACGTACGGCGCCAGGCGGGCGCGATGGGCCGCCTCGGGTGTCGTCGTGTCCACGCGGTCATCCTAGGGCGGCCCGCTTCTTGTCAGGCATTTCCTGAACTTGTCGGCCTCTGCACTCCCTGACAAGTTCAGGAATCCCCGGCTGACCGGGGATTCCTGAACGGTGCAGCCCCGTCGGTAGGGTCGGGACGTGCGTATCGCCAGGTTCACCACGGGTGACGACCCCCTGTACGGCGTCGTGACGGGCGACCTCGACGAGCACGGCGAGCTCTCCGAGGACGCCACGATCGTCACGCTCGCGGGCGACCCGATGTACGCCGGCGTGAAGCCGCTCGACGAGCAGCACCGTCTCGCCGACGTGCGGCTGCTGGCGCCGGTCATCCCGCGCAGCAAGGTGGTGGCGATCGGCCGCAACTACGCCGCGCACGCCGCCGAGATGGACAACGAGGTGCCGCCGGAGCCGTTGATGTTCCTCAAGCCGAACACCAGCGTGATCGGACCCGGCGACCCGATCTTCTACCCGCGGCAGTCGCAGCGCGTCGACTTCGAGGGCGAGCTCGCCGTGGTCATCGGCCGCATCTGCCGCGACGTACCCCGCCGAGCAGGCGACCGACGTGATCTTCGGCTACACGATCGCCAACGACGTCACGGCACGCGACCTCCAGAAGTCCGACGGCCAGTGGAGCCGGGCCAAGGGGTTCGACTCCTTCTGCCCGCTGGGCCCCTGGATCGAGACCGACCTCGACCCCCACGACTTCGCCGAGGGCCGGTCCGTGCGGACCTACCTCAACGGCGACCTCAAGCAGGACGGGTCGACCAAGGACCTGATCTTCGACATCCCCACGCTCGTCGCGCACATCACGGCGGCCATGACGCTGCTGCCCGGCGACGTGATCCTCACCGGCACCCCCGAGGGTGTCGGTCCCATGCAGGTCGACGACGAGGTCGAGGTCTCGATCGCCGGTCTCGGCACGCTCACGAACAAGGTCGCCCAGAGATGAGTACAGACAGATGAGTGACAGCAAGGTGCGGGTGCGGTTCTGCCCGTCCCCGACCGGCAACCCCCACGTGGGCCTGGCCCGGACGGCTCTCTACAACTGGGTCTTCGCGCGCCACCACGGCGGCGACCTGGTGTTCCGCATCGAGGACACCGACGCCGCGCGCGACAGCGAGGAGTCCTACCAGCTCCTGCTCGACACGATGCGCTGGCTCGGCTTCGACTGGGACGAGGGCCCCGAGGTCGGCGGCCCCTACGGCCCGTACCGCCAGTCCGAGCGCCACGACATCTACCTCGACGTGCTCGCCCGGTTGCGCGAGGCGGCGTACACCTACGACTGCTACTGCACCAACGACGAGGTCGACGCGCGGCGCAAGGCCGCGGGCTCGAAGCTGCAGGGGTACGACGGGTTCTGCCGCGAGCTGACCGACGAGCAGGTCGCGGCGTTCCGCGCCGAGGACCGCCAGCCGGTCAGCCGCTTCCGGATGCCCGACGGCGAGCTCACCTGGGACGACCTGGTGCGCGGCGACATCACGTTCCAGACCGAGCACGTGCCCGACTTCGCGGTGGCGAGGGCCAACGGCCAGCCGCTGTACACGCTGGTCAACCCCGTCGACGACGCGATGATGCACATCACCCACGTACTCCGCGGGGAGGACCTGCTGTCCTCGACGCCGCGCCAGCTCGCGCTGTACACCGCGCTGACCGAGCTCGGCATCGCCGAGGAGACGCCGCGGTTCGGCCACCTGCCGTACGTGATGGGCGAGGGCAACAAGAAGCTGTCGAAGCGGGACCCGCAGGGCAACCTGCTCAACTACCGCGAGGCCGGCTTCCTGCCGGAGGGGCTGCTCAACTACCTGGCCCTGCTGGGGTGGGCGATCTCCGGAGACCGCGACATCTTCTCGATCGAGGAGATGGTCGCGGCGTTCGAGATCGGCGACGTGAACCCCAACCCGGCGCGCTTCGACATGAAGAAGGCCGAGGCCATCAACGCCGCGCACATGCGGTTGCTCTCGGTCGAGGAGATCGGGCGCCGCTCGGTCCCGTACCTCGCCGCCGCCGGCCTCGTCGCCGACCCGCCGACCGCCGAGCAGCAGGGCGTCCTGGACGCCGCGATGCCGCTGGTCGCCGAGCGGATCAACAAGCTCACCGAGTCCGTGGAGATGCTGGGCTTCCTGCTCGTCGACGAGGCGGACTTCGCGGTGGTCGACGAGATCGACGAGCCGGGCCGCGGCGTCGTGAAGGCGGCGTACGACGCCCTCGCCGGCCTCCCGGAGTGGACGACGGCCGCGATCGAGGACGCCCTCCGTGTGGCCCTCGTCGAGGGCCTGGAGCTCAAGCCGCGCAACGCCTTCGGTCCCGTGCGCATCGCCGTGACCGGCCGCAAGGTGTCGCCGCCGCTGTTCGAGTCCCTCGAGCTCCTCGGTCGGGACCGGAGCCTCTCGCGGCTGTCCGCGGCCCTGGCGTAACCATGGCCCAGCCCGCCGCTCCGCCGGCGTACGAGCGAGCCCTCGGGCTGCCCTACCACCTGATCCTCACGGCCGGCCGTCCCGGCTGGTGGCGCTACGTCGTGGGCCTCCTGCTGGCGCTGGCCGGCCTGGTGATCGTCGGGCCGCTCCTGATGCTCGCGCCGTTCGCCATCTACTACCTGGCGACCGGTGCGGACCTCGCGGACAGCATGACCGCGCTCGTCGACACGGCGGACGTCACGCCCGCCAGCCTCGCCTACCTCAACCTCAGCCTGGCGGCCGCGATCCCGATCACCTGGGCCGTCGTGAAGGTCGTGCACGGCCTGCGACCCGGCTGGCTGGCCTCGATCCGGCCCCGGATCCGGTGGCACTACCTGCTCGCCTGCCTCGGCGTGTCCGTCGTGGCGCTGATCGCCACCCTGTTCGTCTCCGCGCTCCTGCCGGCCCAGGGCGAGGGCACCGAGCTGAGCGGTCAGCTGAACAGCTTCACCGACACCACGCGCGACTTCCTCATCGTGGTGGCCGTGCTCACGCCGTTGCAGGCCGCGGGGGAGGAGTACGCCTTCCGCGGGTACCTGACCCAGGCCTTCGGTGGGCTCTTCCGTTCGCGCTGGGTGGCGGTCGTGGCCTCGTCGCTGCTGTTCGGCATGGCGCACGGTCTGGGCCAGAGCGCGCCGATCTTCTTCGACCGGTTCGCCTTCGGGCTCGTCGCCGGCACCCTCGTCGTGCTGACCGGTGGTCTCGAGGCCGGCATCGCGATGCACGTGCTCAACAACTGGCTGGCGTTCGGCCTGGCCCTCGCGTTCACCGACATGAGCTCGGCCCTCAACCCCACCGGCGGCAGCTGGTGGACGCTGCCGGTCACCCTCACGCAGTCGCTGGTGTACCTCGGCCTGGCGCTGCTCGTCGCCCGCCGGATGGGGCTCACCAACCGCACCGATCCGCGCGTGCTCCCGGCCGTTTTGGTGGCCCCGCGCGGCCGCCTGTAAGGTTCTCCGCGGCCCTCAAAAGCCTGTGTTCCTTGGGGTATGGTGTAATTGGCAGCACGACTGGTTCTGGTCCAGTTAGTCTAGGTTCGAGTCCTAGTACCCCAGCCAAATGCTCAGCAAAGCGCCGCGGTTCCGGTCATCCGGAGCCGCGATTTTGTTGGCTGGGAGACGCTTCGGTAAGGTCTCTCCTCGTTGCTCTCACGAGTGACAGCGCAACAAACAGGCCCCCGTTGTGTAGCGGCCTAGCACGCCGCCCTCTCAAGGCGGTAGCGCCGGTTCGAATCCGGTCGGGGGTACCAGCAAGACGGGCTCTGACCAGCGGAAACGCTGATCGGAGCCCGTTTGCTATCCACGGAACGCTACCGCCTCGTTGAGGCGGTAGCGTCGCTCTGAGTCTGGCCGGAAGTTGCCTGGGCATGGGCCGCAGAAAACCCCTGTGACCTGCAATAACGCTGAGTTCTGGCGCGGTAGCCCGGGTGGCTGATACGTCGGCGGTGCCTCCGTTGCGATCTCGGGAGTCGGGGTCTGTGCCACATGTGTGCCCATGTTCTGCGCTGGCTCGAGCCTGCACAAGGTCCTGATCCGCCTCCGACGCCTAGCTCCAGCTGTACTTGCTTGACGGCGAGGGCTCTCATGACGCACCACCTGTAGCGGCGTCACCGGTGCCCGCAGCGCTGGCGTCGGCGGCTGCTGCGAAGGCGCCTCGGGTGAGGACCGCGTGGCTGGAGCCGGCGACAACGAACACCCGTTGGCCTCTTGCGGCGAGGTCGACTGCGACGCGGACCAGGTGCCGGTTGCGTAGATCATTCGAGCTGTCGGAGACGTCCTGGAGGTAGCCGGGCAACCCGTGCTCGTCGGAGACGTCTCGCCAGTCCGGCCCGGCGGGGAAGTCGCGGTCCCAGATTCGGTCGATGTCGGCCAGGTCGGCGATCGGACCGGCGACCGAAGGATATTCGGCGCGGCCCAGAAATTCCTCGACGAAAGCCTCGGGGTCATCGGGTTTGCCGTTGCGTAGGTTGCCGAAGTAGGGGCGCAGCACCAGGAACAAGGCGACGCGCTCCTTGGGGTGCCTCTCGGCCAGCACGGCGACCAGCTCCTCCTCCGGCAACTCCCAGGTGTAGGCGTCCGCGTCGTGCTCCTTTGCCAGGCCCAGCACGTGCCCGGACTCGCCGTACTTCTGCACCGGATCCATGAACCCGGGCGCGAGGAAACCCAGCCGGCTTTCGACCAGCGCGACGGTAGGGTCAAGCTGGTCCCAAAGCTTGTCGATGAGCGCGATCTGCGGGTCGTTCGGGTCCTTGGTGTGCTCGGCGCCGAAGACGACGACGTTGCCGGCGCGGAAGAAGAACGGGCTCTCGTGATCCTCGGAGTACTCCGACTGGCCGACGATCCTGCCTTCGACCTCCCCGGCGATGGCGGGGGCGTCGTAGTAGTTCGGTGAGCGCCAGAAGTAGGTGAAGGTCAGCAGCGCAAGGACGCTGGCGACCGCGACAACGGAGACCACGCCCCAAAGGAGGACTCGCTTGACCATGAGGGGACCTCGATGTTGACGAGGTGACTCAAGAACCGTGGATCGGAAGGTTGTTGTCGAGTTGGTCATGCCCACCAGAGTGGGTCGTGGGCCTGCTCCCGCACATCCACCGCGGGTCCTCATCCGGTACATCCTTCGGATGACATCGGCGCGCGGCATGTTCGGCCAGCCGAGCGACTCCGGCCGAGTGTCCGAGCAGGAACGGCGAACCCAGATCGGCGAAGTCCCCCATCGCACCCATGGCCTCGTCGATCGCGCCGCCGTCCAAAAGGCGCTGCGGAGCCGGCTCGACATCCAGGATCTCCGGCCAGGCCGAGGCTTGCGGGTCCCGGGCAAGGATCTCCCGCGCGCGGGTTCGTAAAGGCCTCGGCGACGTTGGGGTCGAATGCACCCCCTGCACGGCTCCGAACCACGCGGACGGCGAAGTCGTGACCAGCGAGCAGGTACTGGAACGCGGCGTCACGCGCCACGTGCGCGATGCGGATGGAGAGGGGAATGGCCTCACGCCGGCGACGCTGGCGCAAGCGACTCGGCGAAAGCTTGGACAACGACCAACCCGTGACAATCAAGGTTCCCGGAGAGCCGCCGAGGCACACGGATCGCAAGGACGGTCCGACGTGCGGCGCCAGTGCGGCCGGTTGCAAAGCGTCGAGTGCGTGGCCGGGAGGCGGTGCTGTACGGCCTGTCCGTCCCAAGGCCACTACAAGGCCAAGGCGGCCGGCGCATGGAGCGCTGCCTCGGACTAAGAGCGCTGACGCTCGAAAGTCACCAGGAGTCCGTCGGTTCCGCCAGGACCGATCTTGCCCTTCACGTCGACGGCCGATACAGACTTCAGCTGCCAGCCCTGCGCCCCGTGGTCGTTCAGCATCTTCTGGAGCTTTTCACCCGAGATGGCACCACCAAACATCTTCGAGCGCATCTCAATCACCATGTATTCGTAGTTCATGTTGAGACGCTACGTCGGTCTCAATGCGTTGTGGGCAGGGGTAGGGGAGTCGATCATCTCCACAGCCGTCTGGGTGCGGACCTTGCGCCAACCAGGATTCGTACCCCAGAACAGCTGAACCTTCAGCCCCGTTCATCCGGGGAAGAAGCCGGGTGTGCAGCCAGGGGCGGGGTAGCACGGCGCTCAGTTGGTGTTTTCCCCTGTGGGTCTGTGCTGGCTTCGACGGATCACGGTGTCACCGCGCCTGCTCGACCCTGCTCACCGGCCGGCGCTTCTTCCCGCATCAGGCCCGCCGAATGTGCCCAGCGTGCCGCCTCTCCTCGGTTGCTGACACCCAGCTTGCGGAGAATGTTTGACACATGGACGCTGGCTGTCTTGCGACTGATGTAGAGCTCCTGACCGATCTGGCCGTTCGTCCGACCCAGGGCGACGAGCCGAAGCACGCGCTGCTCCTGGTCGGTCAGCGACTCGTGCATCTGCGGCACGGGCAGGGCGTCGGCGCTGGGGACGATGCCCGCGAGGTGCAGCCGGTCCGCCAGTTGCTCGACCTCGCGAACCAGCGGGCGCGTGTCCGTTGGCGAGTCGATGGGCGGCCTGGAGCGCGGCTGCGACGGGCCCTCGGTCGACGTCGTCTCGCAATGCGCACCGCGCTGCACGCCACCATCCGTACGCGGCCCGGTGGGGATACCCCAGCTCCTCCCAGGTCTGCGCCACGCCGCGCCACACGGGGACGTCGTCGACGCCCCGGGCGCGGCTCCTCTCGGCATCCCACCCAGCGGCATCGCCCCGGATCCGCCCGATGGTCGGCCGCGCCCGGAACGGATCCTCACCGCAGTCGGTCAGGAAGCGCGCCGCCAGGGACTCCACCTCGGCCAACCGCGCGAGGGCGTCGACGGCTTCCGGGGCGTGCATGGGTCGGCTCGGGTCGGCGAGGTCCGCGCAGGCTCTGGCCGCCAGGGTGAGCAGCTGCCCGGCAAGTGGGTGTTCGAGAGCCGCCTCAGGACGCAGCAGCGCCTGCGCTCCTGCCGTGGCGACCCTGTACGCGCGGTCGGCGTCGTTCGCCCAGAGGGCGGCTTCGGCTTCCTGCTCTGCTTCCTCTCGGTCGAAGTCGTGTCCGATGTAGCGCCGGCCCCGCGACTGTGGGACCTGGTCCCGGAGGAGGTCAAGGCGGGTTCGTAGCTGGTCGAGGATGCCCAGCGTCTTGTCGTCGTCAGCTCGGAGCGGCCGGTCGAAGGCGGGATCGATCAGGGCTGCCGCCTCGTCGACGCGGCCCTGCTCCATGGCTGCTTCGGCGGCGTTGGCCAGGAGGATGAGGGCGCCCGTCGATGCGGCCAGCCCATTGTCCCGGGCAGTCTCGAGGGCGGCGAGCGCCTCGAGGCGCGCGCGGTCGAGGTCGCCCTGCTTGAGAAGGATGTCGCTGAGACTCACCGCGAAGGTCACGGTGGCTCGGGGCGTGCCCACGCGCTCTACGATCTCGGCGGCCTGACGGAGCAGCGCGTCGCAGGCCTCGAGGTCTCCCGACGCGCGCCGCATCACCACGAGCCAGGTGAGTGCGCTGGCCTGCTCCTCGAGAGCACCGAGTCGGAGGGCCATCTCCCGAGCTTGCTCGAGCTCCCGGGTCGCCGCGGCCAGGTCGCCCTGCCGAGCGCGGGCGACCGCGACGTCCTCGATGAGCGACGTGCGCTCGGGACTGGCGGGCAGTGTCGGGTCTTCGAGGACGTGGATGGCCCGCTTAGGAAGGGTCCGGGGGTCCTGGGCAACCTCGAGACGTGCGACTCGAGTCAGTACGAGCCCTCGCTCCGCGCTGTCCGGCCAATCCATGAACGTCTCCCATGCGACATCGGCGAGAGCTACTTCGTCGGCGTGTCGGCCCGCGTAGGCGAGGGCAAACAGGGTCCGCCCGAACAGGTCGCCGAGCTCGGCCCCGGGGCGCCGCTGGTCCGGGACCTCGTCCAGCAGCCCGATGGCATGGAGTCCCCAGCGCCCGGACTCGTCGTACTGGGCCAGGTCCCAGCTGCGCCGGGCGGCGGTCATGGCCATCCGCAGCTCGTCCACCGGGAGTCCGGCAAGCCGGTAGTGGCGGGCGATCTGGGGGGCCAGGTCCGACACGTCAAGAGCCTCGAGCTCCACTGCCAGTCGGGCATGCAGCTCCGGTGATGGCGTGGTCCAGCGGGCCAGCGCGGCCTCCGCGAGGAGTGCGTGACGGGAGTGCACGAGTTCCTCGGTCACGGTCACGAGCGCGGACGCCGACAGCTCCTTGGTGGCCGCTCGGCATGCGGCAGGTTCCAGCCCCGAGATCCTCGCCAGCTGCGTCAGGGAGAGGGGGCGCCCCGCCAGTGACACCGCGGTCATCACCGTCGCTGCCTCGCTGGAGGTACGCGCAAGGCGTGCACCCAGGAAGCCGGCGAGACGGGCGGGCAGGTGTCTCTCGCCGGAGGGCTCCGCCCGCGATGCCACCAGCTGCTCGGTGAAGAAGGGGTTGCCCTCACTCCGCAGGAACAGCTGGTCCGCCTGCTCGGTGCTGGTGCCCGGTGCTAACGCGGCCACCTGGGCATCGAAGCTCTGCCGGTCGAGGGGCCGCAGGTGGATCTCGTCGACGTCGGGCGACATCCGCATCCGGTCGAGCCAGGCTCGCGGCGCGTCCCCGAGGGGAGTCTCGTCGGTGCGAAACGTCGTGATCAGCGTGAGCCCCTGGTCGCGGCGCGCCAACATCAGGTAGGTGAGCAGGTCCAAGGTGACGGCATCAGCCCAGTGCAGGTCCTCCACCACGACGTTGAGCGGCGCACTCTCGGCCATCTCGGCCAGGAGCTCGCCGACGGCGAGGAAGAGGTGCTCCTGCACGACCTCTGCTTGGTCCGAGACGGGCTGGGCCTGTCGTGGGAGCAGTCGGTCGACCATGCGGGCAAGATCCGCCGGCATGTTGCCGAGGGCGGTGCCTATCGCGGCTCGGACCCGCGGGTCTCGCGAGGCGAACGCGGTCGTGAACGGCAAGATGGAGCTCGCGTTCGCCAGCGGCACGCAGTGCCCCACCAGCACCATGCGGTTCGCGCGGCGGATGTGCTCGGCGACCAGGCTGGTCTTGCCCATCCCCGCCTCACCGACCACGAGAACCGCCTGGGCGTCGGTCTCGAGTGCTGCTGCCATCTGTCGGAGCGCGGCATCCCGGCCGACCAGGGCAGCCCGGGAGGTCGTCATGCCCGGTAGCCCCAACCGCGCCCGGTCATCGCCACCTGTCCATGATGCGTCCAGCCGTCAGCCCACCGCTACCCACCCGCAAGGAGAAGCTCCCGGACCGGAGGCCGGGGGGCGAAGGTCGGCGAGTGCTCTGGTGGTGATCATCCTGACCCTGGTCTGTACGGCGGTGCCGGCGATCGCAGCCACCCCCGGAGCCGCGTGGACGAAGGCGGGTGGTGCTGGTCTCGAGATCGGCGTTGCAGCCGGAAGGCGGCTCCCCGATTCCGGGTGCAGAGCTGGTCTGCTTCGAGGGGCAGCTTGGATGCGGATCTCCGCCGACGGCCGCAACGCCGGACGCCCTCCGGATGCGAGCCGGAACGTGTCGTTACGGGCAGGGTAGAGGCCCTGTCGCTGGGTCGAGCGACAGGGCCTCTGAGTCGGCGATGATGATCGGGGTCGGAGCGAGAGTGTCTATTTGACTTCTGACCTCATGACCAGCCGGAGCCCGAGGATTGCGGGCAGGACGAGCCAGATTGACGCTGTGACCGCGAGGTTGGCCCACTGCTCAGCCGAAAGTGTGCCCTCGAACAGGGCGGCCTGCGCGTAGTTGAGGTCGACCCATGGTTGCAGGTCGCGGAACCACTCCTGGCTGGAGGCCAGGATGCCGGACACGGTGGGCAGGAGGAGTGAGTAGACGAAGTACGCCACCAGTGCCCCCGCCGAGCTGCGGATCAACATGCCCAGCATCGTGCCGGTCAGCAGACAGAGCAGGCTGCCCAGCACGATGTTCATGCCCTCGCCGATTGAGACGTCCCACACCAGGTCCGTTCCGGCGATCGCGGCGCCCACGAGGTTTCCGATCGCTCCGATCACGAAGGCGAACAACATCGAGGCGATGGCCACGGCGACCGACGAGACTGCCTTGGCGGAGACGACCCGGTTTCGGTGAGGGACCAACGTGAACGTCGTCAGACCGCTGCGTTGGCTCCATTCACTGGTGATCGCCAAGATGGCGATGATGGGCAGGACGACCGTCATCGGGAATCCGATCGCCTTGGCGAAGTTGTAGTAGGTGAGGTCGGCGTCGGGGGCGAACGCGATCGTTGCGATCATGGTGAGCAGGCCGGTGATGACGATGCTCGCCAACAGCCAGAAGCCGGAACGGGTGTCGAACATCTTGCGTAGCTCGACCTTGATGACCCGCGAGAGAGGCACCTGGTAGAGCTCGACGTGCTGCTCGCGGACGGGGTCGATGATCAGGGCGGTCATGCCGCTTTCCTTTCTCGTTGGGTGTCGGCGGTGAGCTGAAGGAACATCTCCTCCAGTCCGCCGTCGGCGGTGCGCAGCTCGATGAGGGCCACGCCTGCTTCATGCGCCACTCGTCCGACCCGCGTCGGGTCCGCGTCGGTGCGCAGTGCACCGTCATCGGAGACGGTGGTGTGCAGACCGGACGTGTCGAGTGCCTGCTTGAGGGCGTACATGTCTGCGGCGCGGGCGACGGTGCCCGCGGAGTGCAGGAGCTGCGCCTTGGAGCCCTGGCAGACGATCTTGCCGTTGCCGATCATGACGATGTCATCGGCGATGACCTCGATCTCGTGCAGCAGGTGCGAGGACAGCAGGACGGTTCCTCCCTGGTCGGCGTAGTCACGGAGCAGGTCCCGCATCCAGCGGATGCCGGCCGGGTCGAGCCCGTTGGCTGGTTCGTCGAGGATCAGTACGGCGGGGTTGCCGATCAGTGCGGTGGCGATGCCGAGTCGCTGGCGCATCCCGAGTGAGTAGTTGCCCACTCGACGGTTCGCCTCGGTCTCGGTGAGACTGACGGTCTCGAGCATCTCTGCGACCCGAGGTCCGGGCAGCCCCATCGTCCGTTGGGCGATGGTGAGGATCTCGCGGCCGGTGCGGCCGGCGTGTTGGGCGGATGCGTCCAGCATCACGCCCACCTCGCGTCCTGGGTTGGGAAGGTCGGCGAACCTGCGCCCGGAGATGGTGGCACTTCCGGAAGTGGGTGTGGTGAGGCCGACCATCATCCGCATCGAGGTGGACTTGCCTGCCCCGTTCGGACCCAGGAAGCCGGTGACCCGGCCGGCTGCCGCAACGAAGCTGATGTCGTCGACGACGGTGGTGGCGCGGTACTTCTTGGACAGGGCGTCGATGGTGATCATGGTCGACCGCCTCCCCGTGTGCATACTCGCTCGGATTGGTTCATGGCTTTGCTCCTTGGACTGGTTGACTGCGTGCCTCAACGCTAGGAACGCGGCGGCGTCAGCGCGTCGTCGTGAGGTCGTGCTTGGGTCCGACCAGCCGATGAGTTGTGCGTCCTACCCAGGTAGGACTCGGTGCCCTGGGGACCCGAAGCGCAGGGTCAGCGTGGGCCCTCGGGTCGGTCCTGCGGCGGCGTCGCCGCCGCGTCGTCGAAGAGGCCGGTCTGATAGGCCAGGACGATCGCCTGTGCGCGGTCGCGCAGGTCGAGTTTCTGCAGCAGGCGTGTGACGTGCGTCTTGACCGTCGTGTCGCTGATGAAGAGCTCCTGCCCGATCTCGGCGTTGGAGAGACCCCGCGTGATCAGACGGAAGACGTCCAACTCACGGGAAGTCAAGGTGTCCACCGCCTTCGGCGGAGTCTGTCGGTGCAGACGGGTGAAGTGCTGGATCACGCGCTTGGTGATGGCGGGTGAGAGGAGGGCATCTCCACCGGCAACGATGCGCACGGCGGCGATCAGCTGCTCGGGTGGGTCGTCCTTGAGCACGAAGCCGCTCGCGCCGACTCGCAGCGCCTCGTAGACGTAGTCGTCGAGATCGAAGGTGGTCAGCACGAGGATCCGCGCAGACGTATCGGCAGCCAGGATCCGTCGGGTTGCCTCGAGCCCGTCGAGCTCGGGCATGCGGATGTCCATCAAGATGACGTTCGGATGGAACCGGGCAGCCTGGGTCACCGCCTCGAGGCCGTTGCTCGCTTCCGCCACCACCTCTATGTCGGGCTGGTCTGCGAGCAGTAGCCGGAACCCTGCCCGCACCATCGACTGGTCGTCGACCACGAGGACACGGATGGTCATCGGGCGCCGCCGTCCACCGGAAGCCACGCACGGAGCACGAAGCCGCCGGTAACTGTGGCGCCGGCGGTCATCTCCCCGCCGAAGATCTTGACGCGTTCGCGGATGCCGACCAGTCCGTGGCCGAGACCAGCGTCGGTGGACGCGATGCCGGGGCCGTCGTCACGCACTTCGAGGCGAAGCTCCGTGGCGTCGTAGTGGACCTCTACCTCCGCCTGGCTCGCACGGGCGTGCTTGAGGGCGTTGGTGAGCCCCTCCTGCAGGATGCGGTAGGCGGAGAGGTCGAGGCCTGGCGGCAGCGCGAACGGCTCACCGCGGATCTGGAGCCGCACGGGCAGTCCCGCGGCTCGTACGTCGTCGACGAGTGAGTCGAGGTTGTCGAGTCCCGGGTGCGGCAGAAGTTCGAGCTCGTCGCCGTCATCTCGCATCGCGTTGAGAAGGCGGCGCATCTCGGCGAGCGCGGTGCGTCCGGCGTGCTCCACGTTCTTGAGGGTGTCCCGATCCTCCGTGTCGGTCTCGGGCATCCTGTGGCGTACAGCCCCCACTTGGAGGACCATCACGCTGACGGCGTGCGCGACGACATCATGGAGTTCCCGCGCGATCCGTCCGCGCTCCTCGGCCACCGCAACGCGAGCCGCCGCCTCCCGCTCTCTCTCTGCCCGGGCAGCGCGTTCCTCGGCGGCCTCGGTCTGCTTGGTCCGCTCCCGCAGCGCGAAGCCGACCAGCCAGCCCATCGCGAAGAGCACCGGGGTGAAGATCAGGTCACCCGTCGCGTGGTTCGGGTCGTTGTAGATGACGATCGCTGCGCCGCCGAGCACGATCGCCAGACCGACCCGTGCTTGCCTCTCGCGGGCCAGGTTGCCGAGCAGCACGGCAGCACCCATTCCGGCAACGAAGAGCCCGGCCTTGTCGACGATGAGCAGGCCGTCCGCGAACGAAAGCACCGCACTCAACAGCCAGGTCACTGCCGGTGCGGCGAAGGGGAAGCGGCGCCGCGCGAGCAGGGTGAGAACGACGGCGGAGACCGCGAGCACTTCGAGCCACAGCGTCGTGCCGGTCGGGTGGCCCGCGTCGTCGCGCGAGGCGGTACTGATTGCGGTCTCGATCGCCGCAACGACGATCAGCAGGTCGAGACCGTGCTTCGACAAGAACAGCCAGACTCGGCTCACCTGGTCAAAATACGTCGGCCCGATCGCTGCAGGCGTCCTCCAAAGGTAGGACGGCTCCTCATCGCTTGGTGCCCTCACGAAGAAGGCCTTCCGACGACGCGCTCGAGGGGTGCACGCCCGTAGCGTCGTGAACACCGCCAGGGCCGCTGAGGACCAGCCTCAGCCCCGGACCTGAAAGGAGTGGACGAGATGAGCTCGATCGCCATGACATCGAAGATGGAGACGCGGACGCTACCTCGCCTCGACGCTCCGCGGGTCTGCTGGTGCGGGCAGGACCTCGAGTACGCCCAGCCCGGCCACTGCCCCCGTTGTGGCCACGCCAGCGTGACCCACTCTCGTGCGGTCCCCTTGCCCACGGCCTCCTAGGCGCCGCGGCCAGCTCGGCGTCCGCGCCGGCAGCGGGAAACTGATGCGCAGCTGTGCCACGCTGACTCGGTCCGGCACAAGCCTGCCCACCTCGGCCTCTTCACGCCGAACGACCCGGCACGCTGACGCCGGCGTGACCTGACGCACGAGCCCCTCATCCCGCCGACCGCTCAGCTGTGTGGGGAGAGGCTACGGGTCTCGTCGGCTGAACGTCGCCGCCGCTGCGCCGGCGATCACCGCGACGTACTTCAACAGCAGGACACCGCTCGGTACGGTCGCGAACCCTGGTTGGACGGGTCGACGAAGGCGATTGCGACATACGAGGGCATCCGGTGGGCCAGTTCCGGCCCGTGGGCCACGACGGGCACGATGCCCTCCGGCACGAACTTCCACAGCAGGAGCGCTGTGAACGCGAAGGCTGTGCTGCGGGGTGAGCAGACCCAGCGCGCTGGGACACTCATAAGAGCGCACCCGCGACCATCCCGGCGAGGAGGCCAGCCCACTCTTCCGCGGGGCTGTTACCGAACGGGATGTCCTCGATCACGCTGGTCACGACGCCTGCAGCCACTGAGGTGGCGATGGCGACGACGCAAATCAACGCACGAAAGCCGGCCGCGACGAGTCCCGTGGCCGCTAGCAGGTCGCCGCGGCGAGGCGTCCACGGCAGGCTCGTGACAACGGTGCGATGTCGGATTGCCGATGCGGCGGCAAGGACAGTGACCACCACCAAGAACCACACCGGCCGGAGGACGTCCAGGGCAACAGCGGTCACGTCGAGCCGTTCGATCGGACCGAAGTGGTGGACGTTGAGTGCACCGCCGAATCCTGAGGCCGCCGCGGTGAGAGCGACCACGGCACCCGGCAGGCGCACTGTGGTGAACTTGCGGCGTTCGCTGGTCAGGGCGTGGACGATCTTCATGGTGGGTTTCCTTGCCGGTGTGGTTCCCGGCTAGTCGGCGGCAGCTGGGATCGTCAAGGGGTTGCGCCACTGGTCATCGCTGAGCTGCAGGATCCGGGCTGCAACGGCTGCGGAGGCCGCCAGCGCCAGTGCGTACTTGACGAGGCTGAAGTCGATAGCGCCGGTGGGGAGGGCCTCCATGGCGACCGCTGCGGCGGCCAGACCGACCACCCAGAGGGCGACCAGTCGACCGCGGTAGAGCGCGACCGGCAGCAGCAGGACCGAAAGTGCATAGGCGGCGATGAGCGGTATCACGACCGCGCCGCCTGCGCTGGAGTTGATCTCCTCGAGGGTGCCGATCGCGTCGTCCCGGCTGCCGGCCGCCCTGACGATCGGCGGAAGCAACAGCGCGAACGTCGCGTACGCCGTGTGACCCAGCGCCCCCATCACCCCGAGCACCGCGGCCGCCCGGGCCAGGAGCCTGCCGCGGCCCTGCACCAGGCGTGCGGCCCCGATGACGCCGAAGACGAGCAGGATCGAGGAGGCGACCATCACCACGGCTTCGGTCATCAGGCGTCCGGAGGACTCGGTGGCGATCCTGTAGAGCTCGTCGGGTCGACCGGAGTTGGGCGGCGCGATCGCCCCGCCCACGGCGACGAGCGCCGCCGAGCCGACCAGGCTGACCGCAGTCACGGTGCGATGAAGTCGGGCCGGGGTTGCCGGAGTAGCTGGGGTGTTACCGGGAAGTGGTTGCTCCACTGTTGTTGTCATGGCGGTTCTCAGTTCGGGATAGAGGTTTGCTGTCCCTCGACTGTCGGGTCTCGCGGCCCGGCCCGCGTCCATCCGGGGCATTGCAGTCGGCGGCTCGGGGGGTGGTTGGCGGTGGGTGCGTTCCACCCAGGGGTGGAACCGTCGGTAGCCGCAAGGTGGATGGCCCGCCGCGAGCCCAGTGGCAGACTTGGCGCCATGACCGGGCGCGGCGCGCAGCGGCCTCGATCACGTTCGGCGCGGGAGGATCTGCTGCTCGCCGCCCTGGTCGGGTTCATGGGCCTCTTGGAGATCCTGGCCGGGGCGGTGGTGGAGCATCGGCTCGTTGCCTCGGTATGCCTGGTCGGCATGGCGGCCGCCTTGGCATTTCGCCGGAGCCGCCCCCTGGTGGTCCTGGTCGCGGTCCTGTCGCTGTTCCTCATCCAGTCCGCGGTCGGTGTGCCCGCCAACGCCCAGTTGGCGCCGTTGGCCGCTGCGCTGATCTCGGCGTATTCAGTTGGCGCCCACTGCCAGGCTCGTGCTGCCGTGGCAGGACTGGTGCTTGGCCTGCTGGGCATCGCCACGATCATCTTCGCCGACGGCGGTGGAGCATCCGACTACGGATTCGGTTTGCTGGTGCTGGCCGGCCCCTGGCTGGCCGGACTGCTGGTGCGGAGACGCACCCTGGCTGCTGCGGCCGCCGACGCCCATGCCGACGCCGTTGCCGCCACCGTGCAGGCGCGGGCGCGTCAGGCCGCCGAGGACGAGCGCGCCCGTATCGCGCGCGAGCTGCATGACGTCGTCTCGCACAGCCTGTCGGCCATGGTGGTTCAAGCCACCGCGGCTGCAGAGCTGCTGGACCGGCACCCCGACCGGGCGCGCGTCGCCATCGACCAGGTGCAGCTGACCGGGCGGGAGGCCATGGTGGAGATGAAGCATCTCCTCGGCGTGCTTCGGCCGGCCAGCGGGACGGACCGGATCCCGCAGCCCACCCTGGACGACCTGGCTGACCTGGTGCGCGCCGAGCAGGCATCGGGTCGCACGGTGGCCCTGGAGATCGTCGGCGACCCGCGGGACCTGCCGCGCGGGCTCGAGCTGTCGGCCTTCCGCATCGTCCAGGAAGCGCTGACCAACGTTCGCAAGCACGCCGCCGACGCGTCCGCCACGGTGTCCATCCGGTTCGAGCCGGCCGCGCTCCAGGTCGAGGTGATGGATGACTCGCCCGCGGCGCGGACTCAGGAGGGAGAGCCCGGTTTCGGACTGACCGGCATCCGCGAGCGGGCGCAGCTCTACGGCGGTTGCGTCGAGGCCGGCCCGCGCCGCGACGCCGCCGGCTGGCGGGTGTGGGCCTCCTTCCCGCTAGAGGCCAAGTGATACGGATGATCGAGGTGCTCATTGTCGATGACCAGGCGCTGGTGCGGGCCGGCTTCCGCGCCATTCTCGAAGCCCAGCCCGAC
This sequence comes from uncultured Actinomycetota bacterium, assembly GCA_963839565.1. GTDB lineage: Bacteria > Actinomycetota > Actinomycetes > Propionibacteriales > Nocardioidaceae > Nocardioides. The sequence continues at coordinate 96,363 of CAWIVR010000009.1, forward strand.
CTCGACGTCGTGGGCGAAGCTGACGACGGTGTCGGCGCCATGGAGCGGGCCCGTGCTCTGAACCCGGATGTCGTGTTGATGGACATCCGGATGCCCAGGCTCGACGGGATCGAAGCCACCCGCAGACTGTGTTCTGACTCGGCCTGGGGTGGGCGGATCATCGTGCTCACCACCTACGACGCCGACGCGAACGTCTGGGATGCGCTGAGGGCCGGTGCCTCCGGGTTCATGCTCAAGACCACCACCGCTGAGGGTCTGGTGAATGCCGTCCGCACCGTGGCCGCGGGGCAGGAGCTGCTGGCGCCAGAGGTGACCCGACGACTCATCCGTGAGTTCGTGTCCCACCCGCGACCCGGCGCCCAGCCTCGACCACTGGGCGAGCTCACCGAGCGGGAGGCCGAGGTGCTGCGACTGGTCGCCGCCGGACGCTCCAACGCCGACATCGCCGGCGAGATGTTCCTGGCCGAGTCCACCGTGAAGACACACATCAACCGGCTCTTCGCCAAGCTAGGAGTACGTGACCGCGTCCAAGCCGTCGTACTCGCCTACGAGTCCGGATTCGTGACACCAGGCCGATAGCCACACCTGGTCCTGGACGGTTGAACGGAAACGTCCCACGCCAACACATCGCACACCGGCCGGAGGGCAAGACCTATCTCCGTAGGGCCCCGCGCGGACCGAGATTGGTTTATGAAGCGGTTCCAAGCTGCGTCCATGGCGGCGTTGTCACGCACTTGCAAGCTCTCGCAGGCAGCGCCTGAGCGAGCTGACCCGCGGATGGCATCTCCTTGACATCGGGTGCATCCCCACTGAAGGCGCTTTCGTGCCCGACGGGAGGTTGCTCAGGGTCAGTGCTGTCGTAGTCCTTGGTTGTGGCGAGAGCGCGTCGCAGGAGGCTCTTTCGCGCAGACAGGCCGGTTAGAGGCTCTGCTGCCGACAGATGTGCTGGTACGGCCTGTCACTGAACTGGTCGGTCCACTCGGCCTCGGTGATGTCGCGGCCGGCGACGCGGCACGCGAACTCGGCGGCGTGCTCAGGCACGGTGTTCCACCTGAGGATTGGTCCCCCGAACTCGCCTACGATAAGGACCACCGCGGTGTCCTGGCCAAACGAGGCGACGGTGAACCGCTCCGGTGTCGCGACGTGCGCGAGCAGCTCCCCGATGTCACCGTCCCAGAGGGCTCCCAAGGCGTCGCCGCCGGACGTCAGCACCCGGCTGCCGTCCGCGGAGTAGGTCAGCCAGTTGGGCCTGGGAACGGCTGAAGCCGCAGAGCGGGCGAACTGTCCGGTCGTGGCGTCGAGGACCTGTAACGCTCCGGGCCCGCCACTGATGGCCACATGGCGTCCGTTGGGGGAAAAGTCCAGGTCACCTGCTGGGAAGCCGAGGTCGCCCTCCCGGACCACCCGGCCCGACTCCAGGTCGAGCAGGGCCCAGTGGTCAAGATCTGCGACCCAGAACCCCGATGCGTTGTCGGAACCCTGTGAGTGCTATGGCGCTGTGGCCGTCGGGCCCGGCGGCCACGTTGCCGACGGGCTGGTCGAGCTGGACGGGTTGACCGGCCGCTCGCAGGTCGTGATCGAGCAGTGTGACGCGCCCGGACAGGTCGCTTACCACCAGGGCGTTGCCGTCGGGGCCGTCCCGATAAGAGGGTCACTGGATAGCGGGTGGCGGCGCTTCCGTGGGGCGGAAACGACTACGTCTCCGATACGACACGGAGCGACTACATTCGACGCCGGTGACGGCAACGACGAAATTTGGGAGGGCCCCCGTGGCCTAGGACGCCTCGGTTGCGCCGCGGTCCACCAGCACCCCTCCGGCCGCGTCGACAACCATGTTCCGGCAGAGCTCGTCGAGGGGCTGCTCGACACGATCACCGGGAACGTCGAAGACGCCTACCTGCTGGCCCTCGCCGGGCTGCGGACGCGGGCGCAGGTCCTCGTCTGAATCGAACGCTATCGCCGCGACGATGACCCCCTCGCGGTCGTATACCGCCTCAAGCTCGACGAGCCCTCCACCTTGATCACGTTGAACATCAACAGGCCGCCGGTGTCGGAGCGGTCGTAGCCCGCTACTCGCACCTGGAAATGCTGTACGGCGTTGAGGCGGTTGTCGGTCGTGGTCCATTCACGCTCAACCTCGACCAGCATGTTCGCCTGCTTCGGCCGGACCGAGAAGCTCCAGTAGTGATCGCCCTCGCCCAACGCATCCCAGTCCCACGTCGTCGTCCCGACCGCTTGATACGGGCTGTACCCAGCCCACCAGTGCGCAACCATCGCCATACCGGGATAGTACGAAAAGGTTCCGGCTGCGGATACCCAGTCATTAAGAGGTCCGCCGGCTCGGCAAGGCCGGGCCTGATCGCGCCGGGTGGTGCTAGGGGACCGGGACAGTTCTGTCGGGCCGGCGGGCAGGCATTCTCGTGGCTCCCGCGACGCGCCCACACGACCAGCCGGCGATCCGTCGGTCTAGACGGGAACTGTCCGGGGATTGCCCTCTAGCACGAGCGGCGGATACTCGGAATCGCAGTCTCCTGCCCGTCCCACAACGGGATCTCGACGGGGACTGCACCAGGCTTGCCGAGGCGGCCCCTAGGGATTGCAGGGCAACAAAGGGGGCGGGGGCCGCCTTGGCCTTCTCGTGGCCGATGGGACCGCGGGCCTCGCTGCAGATGCGAGGATGGGCGGCTGGTGCCCTCCGCGTCACCGCGACCGTTCCGGGGGAGCCCAAACACCGTCCGCGGCTCGACACCGTGGTCGCGCTCAACGAGGATCACCACCCAGCGTCAGGCGACCATCGCACGGCAGCTACACCGCCGCCTTCAGGGCATCCCACTCGGCCCACGTAAACCGCTCCTCCAGGTCATCGTCGGGATGCTCGGCGGCGTGCTCCTTCACGACGGTGATCGCCTCGTCGATCGTGCAGTCCCCGTTCATCACCGCCTCGTACAGCAGGTACTGACGACGGGTGAACTTCCGGTCCGTCACTTCCATGGCGAGGTCGGTCACACCCATGGCGACAAGGTACCGCCAAGGCGGTTCGCACGATGTCCCACCGATGCCCGTGCCGTCCCAACAGCAGCGTCAAGATGCCCGAATAGATGGAGGGCCGTGACTGGCTCATGTCCGACGCCGCGTGACCTGCCTGGCGTCTTGGAGCCTTGCCCGACCTCCGGCCCAGCGATCTCGAGTGGCGACCCGGCAGCGACCAGCTCGCGATCGCCGGCGACATGGGCATGACACGCGCGCCTAAGGGGTCGTCGACGCCGGTCACCGTCTACTCCATTTCGACCGGCGATCTCCGCCAACACGGCTCCATCGACGCTGTGCATCTCTCGTGGTCGCCCGACGGGTTCGAGTCTGGCGTACACGGACGGCGCAACGACCCGAACGAGCTGTGCTCGTCGACGCCGACGGCGCCAACGAACGATTGCTCCTCGCCGACACCGGCGAGGTGGGGCACAACGTCGGCCCCGTGTGGTCCCCGACCGGTGACCGCATCGCCGACCAACGACACTGTTGGGGACGTGCCGATGCGCGGCGTCTCCCCGTCGGGCCAAATGAGCGTGTGGACGCCCCAGAGAGGGGAGCACCAACAAAGGACCTGCGCTGCCTAGTGATGTGGACGAGTACGTCGGGAAGCACTCTCCAGACGGAAGGGGCCGCTGATGCGGGAGAGTCAAGGACAGACCCAATGGACGAGAGACCACGGGTTACTGCGCTTAGGTCAGTCAAGGTCCCCGCCGCCGACGACCGCAACTGCGCGATCCGAGCGAGTTTGCCGATGCGCGGACGCCGTCTCGGCCAGAGCCGCCGCCGGCGGTGGGGTGGCGCGTGCGGAAGCATGGAAGGACTCGTGCTTCGTGTCGGTGGCTTTCGGTTCGGGTCTGGCCGACACGCGGGGTGCGGCGTAGCGTTTGAAGGTCGCGGTGAGGTCATCGTCCCCCGGACGGAAAGGACCAGCCCGCGGTGACGGGAGGCTCCCCGGACTCCCGGTTGGGCCCCGCAGCTGTGGTCGAGGGGGGCCGCGGTTCTTCAGGCATCCACAGTTCACCAGCGAAGGGGGAAACCCATGACCAGATCACGCATCCGCGTGTTCGCCGCCGTCGTGTTGGCAGGCGCGCTGCTCAGCGCGCCGCCCGTCGGTGCGTCCGGCGGTCAGACCACCAAGGCGGGAGCGCAGCAGCAGAAGTTCGTGTTGATCCAGAGCGACCCGGAAGAGTCGGGCGGACCGATCGCGGCCAACGGGCCGATCCACGCCCGTGGCACCGACGTCGTGATCGATGACTTCAAGGACCGGTTCAAGTTCCCGGACGGCAACGTGGTCATCAAGCACAAGCCGTACAAGGACAGCAGCAAGGAGTCCTTCGACCCGGTCACCTGCCTGTTCACGTTCACCGAGAGCGGCACCTGGAAGACGGTCGAAGGTACCGGTGCCTACGCCGCCGTTCAGGGCAACGGCACCTACCAGGTCCTCGGCCAGGGGTTCGGATGTGACGAGAACAAGCCGCCCGAGGTGTTCGTCCTCAGGATCGTCGCGAAGGGTCCACTGAGCTACTGACGGGGCAAACGACAACGAGGAGCGCCCCGCGCGTCCGAGGATTGGACGGGCGGGGCTCCCGGGGCCCAGATCAACCGGTCTAGGTAGCCGGGGGGATGTTGTTGTTCAGGCGGAAGAAGTTGTCCGGGTCGTAGTGCCCCTTGATCTCTTCGAGGCGCTGGAGATTCGCCTTGTCGAAGGCGCTCTCGACGCCCACCGTGACTGCTTCGTCGGAGACGCCCGTGAAGTTCAGGTACAGCGAACCCGTGCCGAGTTCGTGCACCTGGCCCCATGCCCCTCGCACCCACGAGATGACCTTGTCGTCGTCGCTCTCGTCCTCCCAGTTGCCATCGATCGACACCATCCAGTTCGCCGATCGCTCGCTGTAGGCGGTGGCTTCGACGGGCACGCGATTGATCGCGCCGCCCATGAGGAAGCTGACCACGAAGGTCCGGTCACTCGGGCGGTTGCGGACCCTGTCCGTGATGATCTCGAGGATCGGGTCGGTGAGCTCCTCGACGTTCGTGGCCTTCCAGTAGCTGCGCAGCGTGCCACGCGCGAAGAACTCGTCAAAGGCGCTCTGGACGCCGACGAACGGCAGTGGCCCCGAGATGTCGACGAGCGGAGTCCCGATGTCGCGGAGGGGCTGGATGACCTTCATGCCCTCCTCCGGATCCCCGCAGTACACGGCGCCGGTGACGATGAACGGCGTGTTGTGGACCTCCGGCGGCGTGTGCTCGCTCGCCGGGAGCGTGGTACATCCGATGATCGCCGAGATCTCGTCGGGCGCCGTCGCGGCCCAGTCGCGGAACTCTCGGTACACGTTCTCCGCGTCCTCCACGGGATGGAACACCCCGGCGAACGCCACCATCGGACCCACCGGATGGCACTGGAAGGTGAACGAGGTGACCACCCCGAAGTTGCCCCCACCGCCTCGGATGGCCCAGAACAGGTCGGGGTTCGAGTCCGCAGACGCCGTCCGCACCTGGCCGTCGGCGCACACCAGCTGGGCAGACAACAAGTTGTCGACAGCCATCCCGTGCTTGCGGCGGACCCACCCCTCCCCACCGCCGAGCGTGAGCCCGGCGACGCCGGTGTCGGAGACGATGCCCGACGGGGCGACGAGCCCGAAGGTCTGGGTCTCGTGGTCCATGTCGCCGACCAGGGCTCCACCTTGGACGCGCACCGTCCGAGCCTCCGGGTCGACGTCAACGCCGTTCATCAGGGCGAGATCGAGGAGCAGGCCCCCGTCGACGCTGGAGAGTCCTGCGATCGAGTGACCGCCGCCGCGCACGGCGAGGAGCAGTCCGTTCTCGCGGGCGAAATTGACTGCGCCGACCACGTCGGCGGTACCGGTAGGGCGCACGACGAGCGCCGGGTTCCCCGGATGCATCGCGTTGTACGCCGGACGGACCAGCGGATATCCGGCGTCTCTGGGCGTGAGCACGTCACCCCGGATCGTCGTACGCAGTTCATCGAGGCTCTCGTCGCTGATCGTCGCCTCGGAGCCCCTCAGCGTCGCCACAGTCACTGCCATCGCATTGCCCTTCCCCACATGAGAGCGAATTTCACCCAACCCATGAGCGTAGCCCCGAGCCCGGACACAAGGAATGGCAATCCTGAGGCCGTTCGGAAACACTTTCGGGCCTCCGCGGCGCTCCGTCCGGTGCGTCGCGTCGGCGGCGGGTCTCATCGACAGCCACTGGCGGACAGCCACCCTCCTACACGAGCAAGCCCACCGCGCCAGAGCTCGCGACTGGGACTGTCCGGAGAGCGCGATGCTCATGCGCGTGGTGAGCCCCGCGTCATTGTGGGCGGTGGGCAGCGCCTTTGGCACTGTGGGCTCACAGGGTCAACGCAACACCAGGTCGTTGATCAGTTCTGAGGGCTTGGGACGCGCTGGCCGAGGGGTCACCGGTCCGCGTCTGATGACACGTCGGTTGGGGGACTACGTGGGGCCTATTCGGGTCATCCGATGACCATCCCAGTCTTGTTGCGGTCGAGGATGAGTCCTAGCGTCGAGACGGAGAGAGCCATAGGGAGGTTTGGACATGGAAGCGACGGTCAACAAGCAGGCGGCGATCGACGGATACGCGGCGTTCGGCGCAATGGATGCCGAGGGTGCGATGAAGGACATTTCCGATTCCATCGAGTGGGTCGTTAGAGGTGACAGTTCCTTGACCGGCTCCTACAACGGCAAGGAAGCGGTCGGTGGGCTGTGGATGAAGCTCCTCGAGAAGGGGTTCCGAACCACGCCGAAGGCTTTCATCGCCGAGGGCGACAAGGTAGTCGCGATCTGCGACACCACCCTTGGCGGGGAGGAGGCCGGATCGGTGAACGTGCTCAGCTACGACCGCGACGGCAAGCTCATCCGCTTCGAGACTTACGGCGGCGAGGAACTGCTCAACCGGACGTTCCCGCGGTGACTAAATCGCCTTTGGGTCTCACGGAGGGATTTGGCGAAGTCAGGGCAGACCCGACGAGCTCCACCGCGATGTGACGCATGGGCAAGAGTTCTCATGGGCACCCCTAAGACCGACGCCGGCAAAGGCGACGCCACCATGCCGCCCACCTCATGACGGCGGTTCGTCAGCACCTAGACAAGCACACCGCGCCCGGCGGTTAACGACGACGTGCGATCGTCCCGGGGGCACGGTGCCTGGACTCAGCCCGGTCGCAATCGGCGGATCAGCGGGTAGGCCTTGCAGCCTAGGCAGACCCCAGTGGATGCGTTGACGGCTGCTAGGCCGAAGGTGAGTGCGGTGAGGCCGAGGCCAGCCGCATCGGCGCCGAGCATGAAGCTGATTAGCGCGAGAGCGGTGAACAAGAACCCGATGAACTGGCCGAACCTATGCGGCCGGGCGTCCTCCAAGTCGGTCGGTGGACCGACCCTTGGCCAGATGACACGGGCAAAGATCTGCGCCCACAACGACCACTGAAAACTCACGAACGCGGTGAACGCGAACACCGCGACCTGGGAGGCGAGCAGGCCGAGAGCCAAGGGTCCAGCAACGGGAACGATGAGCAGCACCACGGCGAGCACGCTGGCCGTGGCCCCGGCGCTGAACCGCAAAAGACGCGGATCGACCTGCGCGCGGAGCGGGCACGCCTGAAAGCCGGTGCTGGGCATCAGGTCTCCGAGGGACTGGGAGATTGCCGGATCAGGATACCGAGCCCAGGTGGGCAACTCATCAATCCAGTGCTTGATACCTGGGAGCCTGAGCCGGTATGGCCATTGAGCGTGCACTTCGCCCTCTCGACGTCGGGCATGGGTTCTCGGCCTAGGCCGGCTGCACGCTCGCACTCTCTCTCAGATGGCGTACAGGCCCCTGACCACGACACAGCGGCCAGCAGGCTGCGCATGGCTCAGCCGAGCAGTCGGTAGAAGCGGAACATGTCGTGCTCGATCGGCAGCACCTCGATGTCGGCGAAGCCGGCGTCGCGGGCGTAGCGCCGCAGCGTGTCGGGGCGCATGACGGTGCCGGTGCCGACCGACCCGTCGTGGGAGAGACCGTCGGGAAGGCAGATCAGCATCGAGATGCCGTACATCAGCTGCTCGACCGGGTCGCCCGGGCCGGTGAACGCTTCGGGCACCCGTTCGTCCATGACGAGCACCGTGCCGCCGGGCTTCACCATCCGCCGCGCGGAGCGCAGGACGCCGACGGGGTCGGGGAGGTCGTGGATGCACTCGAACGCGGCCACGAGGTCGTAGTCCCCGGACGTGGGCACGCTCGCGGCGTCGACGAGGGTGAACCTGACCCGGTCACCCAGGCCCTCGGCGGCCGCGTGGCCGCGGGCGGCTTCGACCGAGTCCGCGTCGACGTCGTACCCGTCGACCGTGACGGCCGGGTAGGCACGGGCGATGCCGATCGAGGACCAACCGTCGCCGCAGCCGATGTCGGCCACCCGGCCGCCGTCTCGGAGCACGGCGTCGAGTCCCGGCACGGACGGCAGCCAGTCGGAGCCGAGCACCTGCAGGAAGAGCGGCCGGTTCGCGTCCGCCTGGGCGGTGCGCATCAGCTCGCCGTACTCGCTCCAGCCGACCCCCTCGCCGGTCCGGTAGGCGTCCAGCAGTCGCGGCAGCTGCACCGCGGCCGCCGCGATCATCCGGGCGAAGGGGGTCGTGTACGCCAGGCTGTCGCGGTCGCAGAGGACGGCCGCGTGGGCGTCGCTCAGCCAGTAGCGCCGCTCGTCTGCACCGACTGTCGGGTCGAGCACGTCGACCAGGCCGGCGACGGCCTGTTGCTCGAGCCACTCGCGGGCGTAGCGCGGGTGCGTGCCGCTCGCGGCGGCGACCTCGGCGACGTCGAGCGGGCCGCGACGGTGCAGCAGGTCGTAGAGACCGAGCTGGTCGCCGATGTGGATCGTGAGGACGTCGAGGGCGCCGAGCAACGAGGCGAACACCCGATCCGCGAGAGCGCCGGTCGCCTCCTCGGTCCGGTCGAGGGTGTGGGCAGTGTCGATGGTCATGGGTTCTCCGATGTGGGTTGGGTCGGTGGTCGCGCCCATGGTCCGGAGGCCGCGCTGACAGGGCGCTCACGGGTGGCTGACAATGCTGTGGACACTCCCCGTCAGGGGTGGGCATCCTGCGTGCATGGACGGGAGGTGACCGCCATGGACGTCTACGTCCTGGGCGACCCCCACCTGGTCATCGGCGGTCGTGAGCGTCCCTTCCCGGCAGGCCGCCCGGGACGGTTGCTCGCGTCCCTGCTCGTCGCCCGGGGTCGGGTCGTCACCGACGACCGGCTGGTCGACGACGTGTGGGGCGAGGATCTCCCCATCGATGCGCGCGCGGCCCTGCACACCACCGTCGGCCGAGCCCGTCGCGCGCTCGGCCCGGAGGGCACGCGCATCGGGCGCACCGCCGTCGGCTACCGGCTCGACCTGACCGGGGTCGACGTCGACGCCGACCGCTTTGCCGCCGAGCTGGCGCGGGCGCGCGCCCTCGAGGACGGCGGCCGGCTGGCGGCGTACGACGAGGCACTGGCGCTGTGGCGCGGACCGGCCTGGGCGGGACTGGCCGTCGACGTCGCCCAGGGTGAGGCTCTTCGTCTGGAGGAGGCGCACGTCGCTGCCCGCGAGGAGCGCGCGGAGGTGCTCCTCGCGCTGGGCCGCGCACGCGAGGCGGCCGACGAGCTGCGCCAGCTCGTCGCCGAGCAGCCGCTGCGCGACCGGCCGTCCCTGCTGCTGATGCGCGCGCTGCACCGGCTCGGTGCCTCGGCCGACGCCTTGGCCGTCTACGCAGTCCACCGCACTGCGCTGGCCGAAGAGCTGGGGCTGGACCCGTCCCCAGAGCTGGACGAGGCCCAGCGCGACATCCTCGAGCGCACCCCGGACCCGGCGCCAAGCAGCGGCACGACCCATGCCACGACCGGTGGGACGACCGGTGAGACGACCGGTGAGTCGACCGGTGACACGACCGGGCTACCGCGAGGTCCACCGTCCCCGACCTCGAGCCGACCAGGCAGGCTCATCGGCCGCGACGACGACATCGAGCAGGTCCGCGCCCTCACCGCTCGCCACCGGTGCGTCACCGTGGTCGGCCCCGGCGGGGTGGGCAAGACCTCCCTTGCGCGAGCCGTCGCCGCCGCCGAGCAGGTCGCGTGGTGGGGCGACCTGACCAGCGTCTCGACCGAGGCCGGCGTGCGCGCGCTGGTCGCCACCGCGCTGGGGGTGGAGGTCTTCCCGGGCGGGAGCGCCGAGGCTGCGCTGCACCGCCGACTGGAGACGGCGACCGGACTGCTCGTGCTGGACAACTGCGAGCACGTGCTCGCCGCGGTCGGCGACCTGACGACCGAGATCGCTGCGGCCGGCGCGGGTATCCGTGTGCTGGCCACCAGCCGCGAGCGGCTCGGGCTCCCGGTCGAGCAGGTCTACCCCCTGGCTCCGCTCCGGCTGCCCGGCGCCGGCGTCGCCGACGCGGACGTGCCGTCGGTGGCGTTGTTCCTCGAACGGGCCCGCGCATCGGCTCCCGACCTCGAGGCCACGCCGGACGTCGTCCGCGACGTCGCCGAGCTCGTCCGTCGGCTCGACGGCCTCCCCCTCGCCATCGAGCTCGCCGCGAGCCGCGTGGGCGTGGTCAGCCTGGCGACGCTGCGCGACCGGCTCGACGACCGGCTGGACCTGCTGCGGTCCCACCACCGGCGCGGGCCTGCTCGCCACCAGACCCTGGTCGACACCATCGACTGGTCCTACGACCTCCTCGACGAGGAGCAACGGCGGGCGCTGCGATGGCTCTCGGTGTTCGTCGGCCCCTTCGACCTGGACGCGGCGGAGGCCGTGCTCGGCCCGGACTCGACCGAGCAGGTGCTCGGTCTCGTCGAGCGGTCACTGCTCGTGCGGCCCGCGCCGACCCAAGGCGGGTACCGCATGCTCGAGACCGTCCGTGCGTTCGCGCGGGCGCTGCTGGACGACGCCGAGCGACACGAGGCGGGGCTCGCGCACGCGAAGTGGGCCGCGGATGCGGCCGCGGCGGCACGCGTCGGGATGTCGGGCCGCGGACGCGGGGTGGTGGATCGAGCGGGTCGAGGCGCTGCTGCCCGAGTTCGCCCGGGCGGTCGCCTGGGCGCTCGAGACCGGCCGGGTCGAGGAGGCGACGCGCATCGTCCCCGACCTGTACCCCTGGGCCGACTTCCGGGTCCGCGCCGACGTCATGGGCTGGGGACGGCGACTGGTGGAGTCGGGACACGCCGGGGCCCTCACCCCGGCAGTGCTCGCGGTCGCCTCGTCGTACTGGTGGATGGTGGGCGACCACGACCGCGCGGCCGAGTACTCCGACCGCGGGATCGAGCTGGCGGGCGGCCCGGAATCGCCGGCCGCCTACCTCGCCCTCAACGCCGCCGCGGACACCGCACTCGCCGTCGGCGACCTGGACAAAGCATGGGAGGCGTCCGAGCACGCGATGCGGCACGCGATGGACGCGGGCGACTGGAACGCGACCGTGCTCTGCGTCTCCGGGATGCTCCTCGCCCGCACCTACGGCGAGCGGGCGGTCACCGACGAGATCGCGCTGCTGCGCGCGTACGAGAGCCGCGTCGACAACCCGATGATCCGGGCCATGGCGCTGTACGCCGAGGCCGAAGCGGTCTCCGCCGACCGAGCCGCTCCACGCGCTTCGGCTGTTCGCGGAGGCCCGGGAGCTGGCCCGTACGACCGGCAACCGGCTGGTGCTCGGGGTCGCGATGGCCGCCGAGACGGCCCTGCTCGGGCGGGTGGGAGCCCTGGACACCGAGACCGTGAGCAGGACCGCCGACGCCGTCCGGTTCTGGCTGGGCTCGGGCAACGAGAACCTCTTCATCACCTGTCTGCGCAACGTGGTCTCGCTCCTCGACCGGCTCGACGCCCACCGAGCGGTCGTCGAGCTGGTGGCGACGACGACCACCCAGACGCCTGACCGACCGCCGTACGGTGTCGAGGCCGAGCGCCTGGACGCGGCCATGGCCAGGGCCCGAGACGTGCTGGCACCTCCGGAGTTCGACGCCGCCTGGCGCGACGGCGCCGCCCGCGACCTGGACGCCGCGGGTCACGCGGTCGTGGCCTTGCTGAGTACGCAGCCGACGGCGCACGAACAGCCCGGACAGGCTGAGGGCCGGTCTGACGAGCCGGTTGTCGGCGACGCGTCAGGTCCCGATCGCCCGGCGACAGTCAAATGACAGCGCGACGGCAGCCGATGTGCCAGCGCCCGGTGTGAGTGTCGGTCCACCGGCCTCGCCGAGGCCCCGACCCCAGGAGCACACCATGCTGCCCAGCAACACCTTCGCCGTCCTCGAGCTCGCCCGTCAGCGCCAGGACGAGATCGCCCGACGGTCCGCCGCGGACACGTCGAACTCGCCAGCTCAGGCCGATGGCGCCGCCGTCGTCGGCGACGGCGGTGAACACCCGCCACCCTCGCAAGGTCGCCTCGACCTTGATGTTCGTGGGCGGCGCCGCCACCGAGAAGCAATCCCAGCGCATCGACAGCGACGTCCGGAAGTCTCTCCGCGTTCGTCCCCATCACGTAAGACAGGAAACCGTCATGAAGACGAGAACCACCTTCCACGCTGCGCGCATCTTGGCGGCCGCAGCCTTGCTCGGCTCGGCCGCAGGCACCGCCGTGGCCTCCTCCGCGGCGGCCGCCCCACCACCGGACTTCCACACGTTCCGCGTCCAATGCGAGGCCAGTGACGGCTTCTTCGCCCTCGGGTTCAGAGGCATCTACCGCTGCCAGGACACCCGCACCGACGGGATGGGCGTCTTCTGGGCAGAGCGCACGCAGTGCGAGAAGGCAGGCAGGCTGTTCTTCGAGTCGTTCCAGGAGTCCGGCGAACGCGGCTCCTGGGTATGTGCGCCCTCGTCCTGGTGACCTCGGGCGCCTGGAGACGGACGGCAAACGGAGATCCCGTCAACGACACTGACGCCCACGCGACCAGGTTCGCGGGCGCACGAAAGAGATGCGACTCATTGTCTGTCTCCCCGCTGCGTTGAGGACGACGATGGGAAGAACGTTCGCCGCCAGAGTTCCGACGGTATCGGGGTCGACGTGCGTCAAAGTGGGCGGTGTGCAGCGCCGATGACGCCTGAGCGCCGCCCAACCCAAACCTTCTCGGCATGAGTGTTGCCGAGGACAACAATCGGAGTTGGATGATCCATACACGTGATCGCCCACCGGTCCGCCCTCAGAACGATCTGTGCCCTATGTGTGCCAAAGTCGCGGTGCCGCAGGCCCCTACAGCGCCTCTGACCTGCGCCGATGCGGTGGACGCGCCTCGCCCTCTCAAGGCGGTAGCGCCGGTTCGAATCCGGTCGGGGGTACCACGCTCAGAAGGGGCTCTGACCAGCGGAAACGCTGGCTGGAGCCCCTTCGGCTTTGTCCGGCTGTAACCGGCCGAAACCGGTGTTCTACGGGCGTCTGTGCCCAATACGTGCCCAAGTTTTCGCCGGGCCCGAGGTCGACACCAGGGCGCAATCGCGACCGGCTCGACTGTCGGTCGAGTCTCGGTCAAGCGGTGCAACCGCGCGCGGGCGACACGTGGAGGGGGCCGCGGCCTGTCCCGGACCTGAGGCTGACGCGCCGATCGGCTGCGAGCAGAGTGCTTCGGCGGAGGCAGGGGCGGCGGTCAAGCCGCAGGCTTCAGGGGGCCTCGGGCCGCTCGCCGTCGTCGTGCCGAATGCGGCCTTTGATTGCAGCGAGTGACATGCCCAGGCCCCCGGCGTCGGAGAGCATGTGACCCGCGTCCGAGAGCAGAGCCAGGGATCCGGAGAGGATGCCGACGGCGAATTCGACACCGACGAAGGCCAGCGTGATGAGAAAGGCGTAGGTGAGGGGGCGCTTGTAGCGGGCACCGGCGTTGACCGCGTCCAGGGCGTTCAGCCCATGGTTGTGGCCATGGCCATGCCCGTAGTCCTGCTTGTGGTCGTCCCCGTGCTCGTGGCCGCTATTGCCGACATCGCCGTGGTTATGTCCGAAGCCCATGGGCGGCTTCCCTTCTTCAAGGGTGGAATGGGTGGGTGGAACATGGCGCGTTCAAGTGCCGTTGATGGGTTCAACATGACGCCGCCGAAGTCGGCGGGACTCGTCTCGTGACCCCATCGCGTCGCCGCACCAACACCGGCTGTGCGTTGGCGGGACGCTAGGTGATATGTAGGCAATTCCTGTCAAGAGGCAGGGTGAGGCGCCCGTCCCGATTGTTCGGGGCGGGCGCCTCGTGCTTCGTCGGCGTGGGGTGGCTGAGCGTGTCGTTGGCGACGCGCGGTCAGGCTGATATGCGCGGGTTGGTTACCGCAGGACGGGCTGTTCGGCTGGAGCGGATCGCGTGTCTAGGGTCGAGCGTCACCGACCTGGGCCGGTTGCTCATAGCTGTTTCGCGGGTCGCTCCTCGCGCTGCTGCCACCGACGTGGTCGACGAAGCAGATCGGGGTGGGCCTATTCCTCGAGCACGGCCAGGGACCAGCACCAGCCGGCCAGTTCGCGGGCGATGGCGACTGTGGCGACGTGTGCCGCTTGTGCCGGGCGCGCATGGTGTTCCAACGGTGGTGCAGCCGCCGGTTGCCCTCGTCGCCGCGGGCCCGTGCGGCGGGGCCGGCCAGCTCCCACCGGTCGCGCATGGTCTTCCCGACCCGGTAGGCGGGGCGGTGGTGCCAGGCGGCTTCGACCAGCAGCCGCCGCAGGTGGGTGTTGCCGGTCTTGGTGATCGACCCCTGCACCCGGGACTGGCCCGAGGAGTACTCGCTGGGCACCAGTCCGATGAAGGAGCCGATGGTCTTGCCGGTGAACCGGTCCCAGTCGCCGACCTCGACCGCCAACGCGAACCCGGTCAGGGTGCCGATCCCGCGCAGGCATCCCAGCCGGCGCAGCACCGGGGTGAACTCGCAGTCGGCGGCCATCTGCTCGATCAGCACGTCGAGCCGGTCCCGGCGGGCCTTCACGCTGAGCACGGCGTCGTAGTCGGACTCGAAGGTCGCCCTGGTTGCCGCTGAGTCGAGCTGGGCGCCGGTGTGGCGTAGCCACATGTCATGGGCGCCGGTCCAGGCGTGCCCGCCGGAGTAGACGTATCCCTGCCGCAAGAGCAGCTTGGACAACCGGTGCCGGGCCCGCATCAGGTCGCCACGAGCGTCCTCGCGGGCGCGGACCAGATCGCGTGCGGCCTCCTGCTCGACGCTGGGCACCGCCACCGCTGTGAACTCGTCCAGCCGCAGCAGCCGGGCCAGGTGGACCGCGTCCTTGGCGTCGGTCTTGACCCGATCACCAGAGGGTCGCTGAAGCTTCGAGGGCGCCACGACCTCGCATCGGATCCCGGCGCGCGTTCAGCGACCGCGACAACCCGAACCCCGTCGGACCGGCCTCATAGGCCACCGCCACCGGGCCGGGCAGATCGTCGATCCAGGACCGGACGTGCTCGTGCGAAGGGGTCAGCTTCGCTTGGACCAGCTCGCCCGTGACGCCATCGATCGCCGCCGCCGCGACCGATCGTGCGTGCACGTCGAGCCCAACACTCGTACGCTCGGTGAACATCGGGGCCTCCCACAACTGTTGGATAGGCCGAGCAGGCAGCCCCTACTCGGTAACCCACGACCATTTGTGAGTGAGGCCCCGACCCGCAACCCCGTCACTGCGACCGGGTCACCTCATACCGTCTAGGCACCGGCCCGGGTCGCGACGGCAGCGACGAGGTCAGCCACTGAGCTGGACGGAGCGTCGATCGCCATGCTGCCGTTGAGCACGGCGGTGCCAACGGTGAATCCCCATACCCCGGCCCGCTGCAGCGCGGCGATCCGGTCGGCACTGTCGACGCTGCCGGCAGCCAATACCGGGACGGAAACGGCTTGAACGACAGCTTGGGTCAGCGCCGGCACGTCGCCAGTGAAGCGATAGGCAAGCAAGTCGAGACCGTCTACGCCGTCGCGCGACGAGAGGTCGACTGCGCTGGCAACGATGCTCGGGATGTCGCCGGCGAGCACACTGGGGTGACCGATGATCTCGCCTGGAAAGGGCCAGTACTCGACCGGCGCGTCGGCGATGATGGACAGAGCTTCGTCAACGTGGGTCCCGCCAAGAATGGCGTCGACGCCGAGCTCAATCCCGGCCTCTATGCTGCGAAGTTCCGCGGCCGGGTCGACGCTCACCACCTCTAGATAGGCGCGCGCTCCGAGGTCATGGATTCGATCCGCTAATGCCTGGAGATCTTTCCAGGGCAAGCCGACGTCCTTGAAGCCGATGTGGTCCAGCTGGCAGGGGCCAATGTTGTCCAGGATCGCGTGGGCGTTCGCGACCGTTCGATCGTTCTCTGTCAGCATGAGCACGAAGTTAGTCATGTAAGTCTCCTAGATAAGGGCGGAAATAAGCAAGCAGAATGATGACGCCGCTGTCATCGCGGGTTGAACCGGTCGGAGTATGCGGAGCGCTTCGCGAGCGTGATGGCGATAGCGCTCTTCAACGCGTACTGCAGACTCGCTGCGGTCGCCTTACCGGTGCCAGCGATGTCAAACGCTGTTCCGTGGTCCACACTGGTCCGCACGAACGGCAGGCCGAGGGTCACGTTCACGCCGTCCTCGATGCCAAGGAGCTTGACGGGGATCAACGCCTGATCGTGATACTGCGCGATCACCACATCGAACTCTCCGCGTCGCGCCCGCATGAACACGGTGTCCGGGGGCAGCGGGCCGGTCGCGTTGATCCCGGCGGACCGTGCCTTCGCGACTGCGGGGGCGATGGCCTCGCTCTCCTCGTTGCCGAACATTCCGCCTTCGCCTGCGTGAGGGTTGACCCCAGCGACGGCAATTCGCGGATCCTCCAGGCCTTGGGCCCGAAGCTCTTCGTGAGCAAGCTCGATGATCCCGTGGACGCGCTCCTCGGTGATGGCCGCCAGGGCATCCACAAGCGGCAGGTGCGTGGTCACCAGGACGGTTCGCAGGTCGTCGTTGGCGAGCATCATGGCGTGCCGCTTAGACTTGCTCAGGTCGGAGAGCGCGGATGTGTGATCGGCGTACTCGACACCGGCCGCCCGCCATGCCTCTTTGTGTATCGGTGCCGTGACGATCGCCTCGACCTCACCCGACATCGACATCCGGACTGCCTCACGAAAGTAGGCAAATGAAGCCGCGCCGGCAACCTCGGACACCACCCCGAAGGGCAGATCCTTTGGTAGGTTTGTGATTTCCCGGACACGAATCCCGTCAGCCGATGGGGGGCTGTCCGATTCCGAGGCGATCGATGGGTCGACGTTCATCATCTTCGCCGCGGTCCGGAGCCGACCCACGTCGCCGATGACGATCACGTCGACTTGGTCTGCGAACGAGCCGTCCCCCAGAGCTCCCACGACGATCTCAGGACCGATGCCCGAGGGGTCGCCCATGGTGACTGCCACCTTGGGTAGGGTGTCGCGGCTGTCGGTCATGAGACTCCTTCCGTCAACGCTTGGATGCAACGGTGGAGCAGGCTCGGGTCGCCGAAGCCTCCGGCTTTGGTGATGATCTGACGGCGCCCGAGAGGGAGAGTCAGCAGCAAGACCGGAACTCCTGGCGTGACGACGCCAGCCGCGCTGATCGCGCGGACTTGCGCAGCGTCCAGGACGGAACGCGCGGTGTCGCCACCGACGAGCACGAGGCCGACCTCGCGAGGCCCGGAGACAATCTCCGAGACGGCCTCACTCATCACCGGCAAGGGGCTGGGACCATCAGCCGAGGGCGAGGTGACCACGACGGCGCAACCGCGCGCCTCGAGAATGGCTTCCAGCTCCGATGTGAGAGTGGAAGCTCGTGTGTCGGCATGTGCGGTGACGATCGGTGTCCCGCGCCGCTTGAGATACTCCACCTGCGCGCGGCTCGAAGGGTGAAGGCTGCCAACAGCCGTGAGCGTGCGAGTGCTCCGGCCGCGTCGAGCATCGAGACATCCGTGCGCAGGCGTGGGCAGCAGCGCCTCGAACAGTCCGGGACTGCCGGCTACGACAATCTCGCTGCCGAAGGGTTCAATCGTGCTGGCGATGCTGGACAAGTGGTCCGGGGTCCACGCGTCGACGACGACGACCGTTCGGACGTCCTTGTCCACACCCATGGCTGTAGCAAGGACTGCCGAGAGACTCTCGACGGCGCTGACACGCATCGCGTCCAAGCCTGCCGCCGCTAGAGGGACGCAGATACGCGCCTCAGTGACCGGGCGAACCGGGTCGGATCCCGCTGGACCCTCGTTGGTAGGGACGCCAGACACGAGCTGGACACCGGATCGGGTGTGTCGTTCGAACTCGGGGTATGCAGGAGCGAGCACGCACGTGCGGCGCTTGCTTGCCGTGAGCGTCGCGGCAATCTCCTCAGCCCAGTTGCCGCGCAGCGAGCTGTCAACCGTCTTGTAGACCATGCGGCCTGTGGCGTCGACCATCCTCAAGGCTGTGGCATGCGCGAGGGCGGCACTCGCAGGGTCGAGCGCGCGAGTGTTGAGATCGAGACATTCGACCAGGTCGTGATCCTTCGGGGCAGAAGACCGGACGGGTCCTCCCTTTGAGGCGTCCCAGACGACCACCGTCGCGCATCTCCCCGCGGATGCGGCATGGCCTCCCGCCTCGGCGGCGCTGGTCAGGTCGTCCGCGAGAACCAAGACGCCCACTCCGGCCGCACCCGTCCTGCTCACAACGTCAACTGTCGCGAACAGGGACGAGGAATGTGAGAGCCACTCAGTCTCGACAGCGGAGAACCACTCTGCGGTCAGGAGCGTTTGCGGCGTCTCGTTCAGCGGCCTCGACTCAGGTCAGCGCTGCCCGCAACGTCGAGACGAGACGCTCCAGTTCCGCCTCACTCAGCCCGGCGTAGTCAACCAGGAGGCCAGCCGCCGTGGGTTGTCCGGTGAAGAAGAAAGACAAGCGATCGACAAGCACCCCCTTCGCGATCAGTCGTTCTGTCACGGTCTCCTCGGAGGCCGAGTCTGGAAGAGGGATGTGGATATGGAGGCCAGACGAAAGACCCGAGACCATGAACGAGTCGGTCGGCAGCGCGGCAGCTATGGTCTTCCGTTGCTCGGCCACAATGCGCCTGGCGCGGCGGAGATGACGTCGGAGATCCCCGGTTGCGAGTAGCTCGGTCACGGCCATCTGCACCGGGAAACTGGTGTAGGAGTCGGTCGCATGCTTATGCCGCGCGATGTGCACGGCGAGCGGCCTCGGCGCGATCACGTAGCCGATCCGAAGAGATGGGGTCAGCAGGCAGGACAGCGTTCCGACGTAGGCGACCACACCCACGGCATCATCGGTGGCAAGTGGGACAGACCCTGACGAAAACTCTCCGCCGAAGTCGTTGTCGATGATGAGCGCATCGTTGCGGAAGGCCCATGCGAGCAATTGTCGGCGCCGTTCCGTGCCCATCACCACGCCCGTCGGAAACTGGTGAGACGGCGTGAGATGCACCAGCCGCGGTGCCGGATCGAGCTGCTCGAGCGCCTCGACCGACAGGCCTCCGGAATCGACTGGCACGGTCGCAACCTTCGCGCCGTGTGCCCGCGCCACATGATGCGCGGATGGGTATCCCGGATCCTCAAAGGCCACCCACTCACCGGGCAGGACCACGAGGCTCAACAGCAGGGTCAGCGCATCCACGGCACCGTTCGTGACAACGACGTCCCCCTTGGCTGCTTGCAGTCCCCGGCTGTGACTGACAAATCCGGCGAGGCCGTCGCGGAGCAGTTCTTCACCGGCTGGATCTCCGTGATATCCACGAATCCGCCGCATAGCCGCGCTTTGCCAAGCATGCCGCCACGCCCTTGCAGGGACCGTGGCCGCGGGACGCTGGCGCAAACGCGCATCCACAACAGGCATCTTCGTCTGGGGACGAGCGTTGAAGGATGCAAGGCGCCGTAGCCACTCTGGCTCTGGGTCGGGAACCGGGCGTGATGGCTGGACATCCTTCGGCCGGTCAGCCACAAAGCTGCCACTGCCGTGCTTGCCAGTGATCAACCCCTCCTCCATCAGGGCACCGAAGCTGGCGAGCACCACGTTTCGAGAGACGCCAGCTACCTGCGACAGCGCGCGCGTTGACGGGAGCCGAGTGCCGGGTTGGAGGCGGCCGGCGGTGATGGCCATACGCAAGCCGTGAGCGAGCTGGTTGGCGAGGCCTTCTTTGGCTGCAGGATCCATCGGAAAGGTGATGCCGGCCGTGAGCATGGCCTGCAGGCCGTCCTCGACGCGGCCCCGGCCCCGCTGCGCTGCCCCGCTCTGGACGCCTTGAGCGACCTGAGGGCGAGTCGGCGCGGAGATCGAGAGGGCGCGAGAACGCACCTGGCTCTCGCGCGACTTGAGTCCTTCCACAGTGCTCCTGACCGCAGAGTGGTTCTCCGCTATCGAGACTGAGTGGCTCTCACACTACTCGCCGCTGTTCGCAAGAGTTGGTCTTCCGGGAGTAGTTCCTTCTCTCCACGGGGAGCGGATCCGCCGCGTGGCCCAGACCACCCTCCTCAACTGACCCGCCCTGAGACCAGCGAAGGAGTAGTCGTGATTGGAGACAAGCGGCCAGAGAGCGAGCCAGTGGGTGTGGCCGGTCCTCCGACGATGGCTGACAGCCGGTGGGCGCGGAGCCTGTGGCTGGAGGGTGTGGTCGAAGACTTGACGCCGAGGGAGCAGCTTTCGGGGCAGCACTCCTGTGATGTTGCGGTTGTGGGTGGCGGTTTCGGAGGTCTGTGGACGGCGTATTACCTGAAGGCGGCGGACCCGTCCCTTCGCGTGACCTTGGTCGAGGCGGAGATCGCCGGGTTTGGCGCTGCTGGTCGCAACGGTGGCTTCGTCTCTGCCGGTATCGCTGGCAGCGGCGCGCGCTACGCCCGCGTCAGCGGTTGGGACAGCGTGCTGCGAGCCGAGCGGGAAACCCAGCATGGGGTTGACGAGATCGGTCGCGTGGTGTCGCAGGAAGGCATCGACTGCGGGTACCGGAAGGGCGGCACGATGAAGGTCGCCACCATTCCTCCGCAAGTGGATCGTCTGCGCGCCGTGGTCGAGGCCAAGCACCGGTTCGGGCTCGGGAGCGAGGACTTCAGGCTGCTGAGCGCCGATGAGTGGGCCGACCTCCTCGGCGGGGCTGAGGGCGTCCTGGCAGCGTCGTACACGCCGCACTGCGCTCGGGTCGACCCCGCTCGGCTAGCTCGGGGGCTGGCCCTGGCCTGCGAACGTCTGGGTGTCAAGATCTATGAACAGAGCTCGGCAGAACACTTGGGCCCGAAGGTGGTTCAGTGCAGGAACGGACGGATCTCGGCCGACGTCGTGGTCCGAGCCACCGAGTCCTACACCATCCGTGAGCGGGCCGAACGCCGCAGCTTCCTGCCCCTGTACTCCTTGATGATCGCTACCGAACCCCTCCCGCAGCAGACCTGGGACGAACTGAACTGGCGCGACGGTCTCGGGGTCTCCGACTCGAGCCACCTGTACTACTACGCCCAGCGGACCATCGACGGCAGGATCGCACTCGGCGGGCGAGGCGCGCCCTACCGACTGACCAATCCCATCTCACCCGAGAACGAGCAGGACCCAGGCGTCTACGAGCGGCTGCGCCAGACGCTGCGCGAGGCGTTTCCCGCCGCGGCGCAGGCTCGGATCACCCATCACTGGGGCGGTTCCCTGGCGGTGCCACGCGATTGGTGCATGAGAACGACGTTCGACCGCCAGACGGGACTGGGATTCGTCGGCGCGTTCGGCGGTCACGGCGTGGTCGCCTCCAACATCGCCGGCCGCACCATGCGCGACCTCATCCTGAACCACCAGACCGACCTGACCACTCTGCCCTGGGTAGGACACCACACCCGTCGCTGGGAACCCGAACCCATCCGGTTCATCGCCTCCCGGCTCATCGCCAACACCCTCGAAGCGGCCGATGCCTACGAAGAGCGCACCGGACAGCCCGCCAAACGCGCACGCCTCGTCAAGCCCTTCCTGCCACCGAGCTAGCCGAGCACGCGAGGTTCGAGCGTGCCCCGCCCGTTCTGGCGCGCGCTTCGGCCGGGACGCGTCGACCCGGTCGGAGCTCGGCCCGTTCAAACGGTCCCCGGCTATGTCGGACCCCGTGGTCCTGCCCTTCACGGTGCCTACTAAAAGTTCCAGGACGTGATCAACTGAACCGTCACGGGTTCGATGCCGCTGCCGCCGGGCAAACTCCACATCGACATCGTCAAGGCGGCGGGGGCGGCATGGAGCGCGCTTGCAGTCCGCACCGTGCCCGCTCCTCCTCGACTCAAAGGTTTCCGGCACTGCATGAACCTCACGCCCGCTATGACCGACTCCCCATTTCTGTACGACCGGTCCGGTGCCCAGTACTTGCTTACCGACCGGCGCTGGCGCGGTGACGACGGCAGCCCGCTTGAGCTCAGTGCGCTGCCCGGGATCAGCCGCGAGCAGATCGACACCGCCGAACGTTCGCTGTGGCGTTACCAGGCCGCGATCCCGGTCGACCGTCACCATCGGGTGAGTCTCGGCGAGGGCTGCACACCGATCCTGCCGTTGACGTGGGACGGGCGATGCGTCCACTTCAAGCTTGAGTGGTTCAACCCCACCTCAAGCTTCAAGGACCGCGGGGTAACGGTGATGATGTCCCATCTCCGCGGTCAGGGAGCTACCCGTGTGCTAGAGGACAGTTCGGGCAACGGCGGTTCCTCCGTCGCGGCGTACGCCGCTGCCGCTGGGATCAAGGCGAAGATCATTGTCCCGGCCGCTACATCGGCGGCGAAGGTGCTCCAGACGCGTGCGTATGGCGCTCAGATTGAGCTGGTCGGCGGCACGCGCGACCAAGTTTCCGACGAAGCGATCCGACAGTCCGCCCAGACCCCCTACGCCAGCCACAACTGGAACCCGTTCTTCCTGCAGGGAACGAAGACCATCGCCTACGAGATGTGGGAGTCGCTGTGGTTCACCGCCCCTGACAACGTGGTCCTGGTCGCCGGCGCCGGTAGCAACATCCTCGGCTGCGACATCGCCTTCAGCGAGCTGCTCGCCGCCGGCCAGATCGACCGCCGTCCCCGGCTCCTGGTCGGTCAGCCCGAGCACTGGGCCACCATCGTCGACACGTTCAACGGCACTGATCCGAAGAGCCGCGGGCAGCGTGTTCCGACGATCGCTGAAGGCGCGTCCATCGCCAACCCCGTCCGGCTCCCCGAGACGGTGGAAGCGATTCGTCGCTCGGACGGTGCCGCCACAGTTGTCACCGAGGACCAGATCCGCGCGGCCGTACGCAAACTCGCCACGCGGGGCCTCTACGCCGAGCCCACCAGCAGCGTAGCCGCCGCCGCTCTCGATCACTTCCTCGCCGACGGGACCATCCGGCCGGACGAGACCACCGTCGTCGTCCTCACCGGTGCCGGCCTCAAGTCCGCAGAGAAGATGGCCACCGTCTTCGACATCGACAGCCTCCAGCAACGAGGAGGAGATCCCCGATGAGCCGTCGCGATCCCGACGAGCACCTGCTGCGCGAGGCCGTCGTGACACGAATCGGCCGCATGTTCCCGCGTCTGTGCGAGGTGATCCTGCACGGGATGCGCCGCCCCAGGAACGCAATCCGCGTGGCCGAGAGCGACCTGTCCGCCCGGCAGTTGGGCGACGCCGCCACCGAGTTAGGCGCCGCCGAATCGCGGACCCAAGTTGCCCAAGCGTCATCCAGACCACAACCAGCTCCGGGACCGACGGCCGTTCAAGGGAGCACGTCGATCGCCCGGGACCGTCATGTCGCCGCGATCTGACTGGACTCGACGTGTCCGCCCTCTCGCCCAGGACGCTCAATCTCGCCAACCTTGTCGCGACCGAGGTCGAGCACCGCGACACGGCGCTGGAGACTCTGCGTCATCGCACTGCACGCCACTGAGCGAAGCGATCGAGACCTACGCCGCCCAGCGAGCCGCCACTCCACGAACACTCGGTCGCGGGGCCAAGGAAGGAGCCCGTCAAGCGGCTCCACCGTGATGGCCATTCGACTCGAAGCTCCACCGAGACATTCGTCGATCTGCTCGGGCTTCCGGATCGTCTACAACTACTCCAAGCAAGCGTGACCGTCAGCCCATCACCCCCGACCTGCCTCCACGCAAAGACCGACATGCCCAACCCAAGCGCGGCCAAGCGCGTTACCGAGTCCAGCCACACCGTGCACCTCCACGACAGTCCCGGACTGATCGAGCCCCGTGGCCACTACTCCCACGTCGCAATCCACCGGGAGCTCGCCTATCTGTCCGGCCAACTGCCGATCGACCAGCACGGCACCCCGCTGACCGACCAGCCGTTCGACACCCAAGCACGACAGGTTCTTCAGAACCTCGACCACTGCCTGACGACGGCCGGCACGCGCCGCTCTAACCTCGTCTCGGTCACCGTCTACATCGCCGACATCGACCAATGGCCCGCGTTCGACGCCATCTACGCCGACTGGATCGGCGAGCACCGCCCCGCCCGCACCGTTGCCGGCGTAATCAGGCTCCACCACGGCTCCGCGTTGGAGGCCCAAGCCATCGCTGCCCTACTCTGAAAGGTCCCACCGATCGGACAGCCCTGGATCTATCGGAGTGGCCGCGTAGACGCTCCACTCCTCCGGTGCACGGTGACCAGCGCATGGGCGACTGCACGTCTCGAGCTCGCCCTTGGTGACCGGCTGTCGGCGTCGCTCGTAGTAGGTGGACGGCGCGATCAGGCAGCCGTGCTTCTGGTCGTACCTCCTCGGTGCTGACACAGTGCTGACTCTCCCTGGTTAGGTCAGCGGCTTGCCGGATATCCAGGACGGGTTCAAGGCCAACCGTGAGCAAGGCCTGCAAGCCGTCCTCGAAGCGTGCCCGGCCTCGCTGCCAGGCCTCACTCTCGACGCCTTGAGCGACCCGAGGGCGAGTCGGCGCGGGGGTCGAGAGGGCGAGAACGCACTACCTCTCGCTAGACGTCGGTCCTTCCACAGTGCTCCCGACCGCAGAGTGGTTCTCCGCTATCGAGACTGAGTGGCTCTCACACTATTCGCCGCTCTTCGCAAGAGTTGGCGTTCCCGGAGAAGGTTTCTTCTCTCCCACGCCATCACAGGAATCAGGGTAGATCAGATGACTCGAATTCGTTGGGCAAGTGGGATCGCAGTGGTCGCCCTGACTGTCACCGCTTGCGGTATGGGTGGCGACGACAGCGGCAACAATGGTGACTCCGCCGAGGGAGAGGGTTCGAGTGGTGGTCATCTGGTCTATGCCGAGCAGTTCGCGCCTGCGGCGGCCTGGGCGGTGGAGACCAACGATGCGTTTACGCTGACCCGCGCAGGCTGTCTAGAGACGCTGGTCAAGTACTCGAACGAGGGTGAGCCGGAGCCGATGCTGGCCACCGAATGGAGCCAAGTGGAGCCCACAACGTGGGAGTTCACGCTGCGGGACGACGTCAAGTTCCAGGACGGCACCCCGATGGATGCCGAGGCGGTGGCGGGTGCGTTGACCCACGTGTTGGAGGTGGAGGTCCCGGCGCGGGCGTTCAACGCCGATGTGATCTCGGGTGTGGAGGCGACCGATGCGTCGACGGTGCAGGTCAGCACGCCGAAGCCGGATCCGTTGGTGCCGCTGCGAGTGGCCAACCCGAACGCCGGGATCCTGGCTCCGAAGGCCTATGAGGGCGAGCAGATCGACATCATGGGCACCTGCACCGGTCCGTTCACGGTGACCGAGGAAGCGCCAGGGGAGTCGCTGACCCTGGAGGCCAACGACGACTACTGGGGCGGCGATGTCGCCCTGGACTCGGCGGAGGTGCGGTTCGCCGTCGACGGCGCCACCCGGGCCACCCAGCTGCAGACCGGTGAGGCGCAGATCGCCAAGACGCTGCCGGTGGCCAATCTGGCCGCGCTGGAGGGCGATGACAAGCTGGCGATCTTCGACCTCCCGCTGAACCGGACCACGGTGATGCTGCTGAACAACTCTCGTCCGCCGTTCGACGACCCGCTGGTGCGGCAGGCGATCCAGTATGCGGTGGACACCCAGGCGATCGTCGATGGTGTCTATGAGGGCAGTGGTGATCCGGCGGTGGGCCCGTTCGGGCCTGGTACGGACTGGGCGCCGGAGGGCGCCGCGCCGATCCCGGTGGACCTGGACGAGGCGCGTGCGTTGCTCGACCAGGCCGGGGTGGACCCCGAGTCGCTGTCTATCGAGCTGATCGCCTACAACGACCGGCCCGAGTTCGCCGACGTCGCTGCGGTCATCCAGGACCAGTTGGGTCAGCTGGGGGTCACGGTGAAGATCAAGTCTGCGGAGGCCGCCGCCGTGGAGCCTGACGCGCTCGCCGGCGACTTCGACGCCTACCTGCTCTCGCGCGGGTACCTGGTCGACGTGGCCGAGCCCGGTGGGTACCTCGTCTCGGACTGGACCTGCGAGGGCGGATACAACATCGCCCACTACTGCGACTCCGAGACCGACCAGATGATCGCTGACGCGGTGTCCATAGAGGACGAGGCAGCGCGCAGCGACGCCTACGCCGAGCTCGCCGAGAAGCTGCAGAGCGAGGCCGCGAGCGTCTTCCTGATCCACGAGCACGGCGTTTACGGCACCCAGGCCGACGTAGCCAACTTCGAGCCCCACCCGCTGGAGTACTACGTCCTAACTGCTGACCTCGCCGTCGGCGGAAGCTGACAATGAGAACAAGGGGAGCTGAGAGCAGATGAGCGAGACTCATACGATGGGTGGCTCGGCGGTCGACCGGCTCCGGGCCCTCGGTCTGGACCTTCCGAGTGTCGGTAGCGACTCGAAGTACGTGAACCACCGAAGCGTCGACTCCAGCACCTACGTGGCTGGTCAGCTGCCCTACAAGGACGGGGAGCTGCTGGGACAGGGCACGCTGGGCCGCGACGTCGAGGTGGAGGCGGCACGGAGCCTCGCACGACAGGCAGCGCTGAACGCGCTCGCGGTCGCAGCCGACGCAGTGGGAGACCTGGACCGGGTCCGGATCGTGCAGATGTTGGTCTTCGTGGCCAGTACGCCGGAGTTCGGTCTGCAGTCGAAGGTCGCCGACGCGGCCAGTGAGCTGCTCGTCGACGTGCTCGGCGAGAACGGTCGGCACGCCCGCACCGCCATCGGTGTCGCCAGTCTGCCGCGGAACAGCCCGGTCGAGATCCAGATGATCTGCACGACGACGTAGAACCGGCCGACCATCGGCGCACCAGCCTCGGTCTGTGGCTGAGGGAGTCGCGCGCGCGCCTTCGAACCGAACCCGCTTTTGACTGTCTTGAGGAGTGCACGCGTGCACCGGCTTCAACGAGTACTCAACCGCCTGATCGACCGGGTAGACACCCCGTCGCCGATCGTGCTGGCCGACGTGATGCAACGCAACATCGACCGCATGCAGGGTTTCGCCACCCAGCACGACCTGGAGTTGCGGCCGCACGTGAAGACGCACAAGTGTGTCGAGATCGGTCGGCGCCAGCTCGATGCCGGGGCGGTTGGTATCACTGCCGGCAACGTCGGTGAGGCCGAGGTGTTCGCTGCCGCCGGGTTTGACGACATCTTCCTCGCCTACCCGGTCTGGCCCTCGGGTACCAAGGGCGACCGGATCCGCCGGCTGGCGCAGACCGCCCGGATCCGCGTGGGAGTCGACAACGCTGCCGCCATCGACGCCCTGGCCGACGCCATGGGGGACGAGCCGGACCGGCTCCAGGTCGTGGTGGAGGTCGAGTGCGGCGCCCGACGGTCCGGGGCCCCGCCTGAGGCCGCGGGTGACCTCGCCCTGGTCGCGCGCAAGCGCGGGCTGGTGCCGGTCGGGGTCTACACCTATCCCGGGCATGGCAGCGCTGGTCCGGGCTCCCGTGAGCCGGCGGCCCAGGACCAGGAAGCCGCGCTCACCACCGCGGTGCGTAGCCTCGCTGACGTCGGGGTCACCGCTGAGGTGGTCAGCGCCGGCTCGACACCGACGTTCGCGTTCTCGACCGGCGGCGTGATCACCGAGATCCGTCCGGGCGAGTACGTCTTCTGCGACCTGGGCAACACCCGGCTCGGCGCGTGCGAGGAGGACCAGATCGCCCTCTTCGTGGCGGCCACGGTGGTCAGCGACTGGGTGCCTGGCCAGGTCATCCTCGACGTCGGCACCAAGGCCATGGGCCGCGAGGGCACCCCCGAGATCGGGTACGGCGGGATCGCCGGCAGGGAGGCGGTCCTGGCGAAGCTCAACGAGTACCACGGGTTCCTCGCCGTGCCAGGCGGCGAGTCCCGCCCCAGCGTCGGCACCGTGGTCCCGGTGGTGCCCAACCACGTCTGCCCGGTCGTGGCCAGCTTCGAGGAGCTGATCGTGACCGACAGCGAGGGCACGAAGCTGGAGCGGTGGCCGGTGGCCGCCCGTGGACTGCTCAGCTGACTGGCTGCGGAAGCTCGCTGCAAGACCCACTTCGAAGCCCAAGGAGAAGCTCTGATGAGACTCGAGAAGGTGACGGCGCTGGTGACCGGCGCCAGCAGTGGGATCGGCGAGGCGGTGAGCGCCCACTTCCGACGCGAGGGCGCGCGGCTGCTGCTGACCGGTCGTCGGGAGAACCTCGACACCGCTGAGGCCGATGACGTGTACGTCCCAGGAGACCTCAACGACGAGGTGTTCGTCGCCAGTCTGGCCAGCCAGGCCGCAGAGTCCTTTGGCACAGTAGACGTGGTCGTCCTCAACCATGGTCTGCAGGCCACCAGCCCGCTGACCGAGATGGGGTACGAAGACGCGAAGAACGTGCTGCACAGCAACCTGCTGAGCGCGTTCTTGGTGCTGAAGCACTTCGCGCCGCTGATGCCCGCGGCCGGGGGCTCGTTCGTGTGCGTGAGCTCACGGCTCGGCATGGTCGGCATGCCGGGGCAGGTGCTGTACTCCGCGGCCAAGGGTGGCCTGATCATGCTCGCCAAGGGTGCGGCGATCGAATGGGCCCCGCGCAACATCCGGGTCAACGTGGTCGCACCCGGACTGACCTCCACCCCGGTCATCGAAGCATCCATCCACCGCCGGCCCGACCCCGAGGCCTACCGCCGTGAGCGAGAGTCCCAGATCCCTCTCCAACGGCTCGCCACTCCCGAGGAGATCGCCGACGCCGTCGTGTTCCTCGCATCCTCGGAGTCGTCCTACGTCACGGGGGCGGTCCTGCCGGTCGACGGCGGGTACACAGCCTTCTAGGCATCCCGACGCCGGACCGGAGATCGCCCGGAATGACCTTCGATAGGAGTTCACCGATGAAATTCCCCCCAACTGGATCGACATCGTCCGTGCGGAGCCGGACCGCTTGCACGCCGAGATCGAGGGGCAGGTTGACGCTGCGCTGGTCGGGGCCGGCCTGAGGGGAACCTCGGCAGCCCTGCATCTGGTGGGCAAGGGCGCGAACGTGGCGGTGCCCGAGGGTCACACCGTCTGCTGCGGCGCGTGGAGCCGCAACGGCGGCGAACCGTTCACCCCCGCGTGGCGGGACTCAGTGGTCCTGGACGTGATCCCGAGCGGCTTCTTGGCCGATGGTTGGCGGCCGGCGACCGGGGGACGCACGTTCCCCGTGTGGAACCCCGCGACCGAGGAGGTCATTGCCCGGGTCGCTGACTGCAGCGCGGAGGATGCGGTCACGGCACTGGATGCCGCGGCCTCCGCTGCGGACGACTGGGCGTTCACGAGCCCGCGTGAGCGGGCGACGGTGCTGCATCGTCTCGCTGAGGTGATGATCGACGACCGTGAACCGCTGGCCAGGCTCCTGTGCCTGGAGGTCGGAAGGACCATGGCCGACGGGCGGCGCGAGGTCGACTACGCGGCCGACTACGTGCGTTGGTACGCCGAAGAGGCCGTCCGGCCCCATGGGCGCAGCACCGTCGCACCGGACGGTCAGAGCCACATCCTGACCGTGGCCGAGCCGGTGGGGCCGTGCCTGCTGATCACGCCCTGGAACCTGCCGCTGGCCATGGCCGCGCGAAAGGTCGCTCCGGCACTTGCTGCCGGCTGTACGGCGGTGCTGAAGCCGGCCGAGCTGACACCGTTGTCCTCGTTGTTGTTCGCCGAGATGGCGCGCGAGGCGGGGGTTCCTGCGGGGGTGCTCACCGTGGTCACCAGCAGCGATCCGAGCCGAGTCACGATGCCGCTGCTGTCGGACCCGCGGCTGCGCAAGCTGTCCTTCACCGGGTCGACGCCGGTGGGCAGGCTGCTGCTGGAGAAGAGCGGGCGGCGGGTGCTGCGGACCTCGATGGAGCTGGGCGGCAACGCCCCCTTCCTGGTCTTCGACGACGCGGATCTGGACCTGGCGGTGCGGGAGGCGATGGTCGCGAAGATGCGCCTGGGTGGGCAGTCGTGCGTGGCTGCCAACCGGTTCCTGGTCCAGGACGGGATCGCGGACCGGTTCGTGGCCGCGTTGGCCGAACGGATGGCCGCGATCCGGGTGGGGTCGCCGCTGTCGGAGAACGTCGACCTCGGCCCGCTCGCAGATCGCCGGGCCGCGGAGAAGGTGCGGCGCCTGGTCGAGGACGCCTTGATGAAGGGCGCCGTCCTGGTGGCCGAGGCCAAGACACCCGAGGGTCCGGGCCACTACGTGCCTGCGATGGTTCTCGACCACGTCCCGGCAGATGCGGCGATCATGGACGAGGAGGTGTTCGGTCCGGTGGCAGCGATCCGTCGCTTCTCCACC
The DNA here is from genome assembly GCA_963839565.1 of uncultured Actinomycetota bacterium. Lineage (GTDB taxonomy): Bacteria > Actinomycetota > Actinomycetes > Propionibacteriales > Nocardioidaceae > Nocardioides. The sequence continues at coordinate 126,940 of CAWIVR010000009.1, forward strand.
GAGGCCGAGGCCGTCGCTGCGGCCAACGACACCGAGCACGGCCTTGCGGCGTACCTGATAACCGCCGACCTGGATCGAGCACGCCGGGTCGCGGGTCGGTTGCAGACCGGGATGGTGGGGCTGAACCGGGGTCTCATATCGGACGTCGCCGCGCCGTTCGGTGGGGTTAAGCAGTCCGGACTCGGCCGTGAGGGTGGGCCGGAAGGGCTGCGGGAGTACCAGCAGTTCAAGTACCTCTCCCTGCCGGGGTTCCACAACTGACCACAGTGGCGCGCTGCGGGGTGCATCCTCTGACATCGCTGATAAAGGGCTGACCATGGCGGCCCGATGCACGCGGACAGGCCCGTCGTCGAGGCACGAGACCTGCTGCGTGCTCGCCCGGGACCAGCCGGCCCTGGTCGACCTCGTCTACTACGTCCTGCACCCGCTCCGACAGGCCCGCGGCGGTGCCGGCCCGCTGGCAGAGACCCTCGCGGCGTACTTCGACAGCCGCTGCGTCGCGTCGATGGCCGCGGCCCGGTTGCACTTCTCCGTGCGGGCCGTGACGTACCGCCTCGACCGGGTCAAGACTCTGACCGGCTTCGACCGCTGGACCGGCCCACCGCTACACCCTGCAAACCGCCGTCTGCGCGCCAAGCTCCTCGACTGGCCCGAGCGCGCCACCTCCCCTGACTCAGCCACGAGCTCGTAGCTCCCGGTGGCATCACGAGCCAGGTTGCCGACCGTGGGCAGGGGCCACGGTCCCATGTTCGCCGGTGCCGGCCCTGTCGGGTCCCAACGTTCCGGGTCAGGCTGGAACCCACTCAGGGCATGCCTGCAAGCATGTGAACGTTGGCCTCCCAGCTGCGCTGGGGCTCGAGCCGGATCCGGGCACCGGTGGCGCCACCGCGCTTGTCGCTGCCGCGGAACGACGAGGCCGCCGCCCACGCGGTGGAGATCGGCTGCGCGAAGGTGAGCCCGGAGGCGGCCATCTGCTGCTTGGGCGCGGCGATGTCCGCCTCGGCCAAGGTCGTGGCCGGGGCCTCCAGCAGCGGGTCCTGCCAGATCAGATCCTCCGTCGGCACATCGGCTCCGAGGTAGCGCACCTTTGGGTCCATGTCGCGGTGGGCGGGGTTCTTGGCCAGGACCTTCAGGTTGAGGGAGTTCGGCCACCATTGCTGGTCGCCGCCACCCTGGGTCGGGTGCGGCGCGCGATCGTGCGCGATCGGGCACCCGTCCTCGGCCTGCGGGTCCTCGGTAACGATGGGGGCGTCGGCCCTGGTCGTCGGGGCGGGGGTCTCGTTCATCAAACGTCCTTCCGCGGGGGGCTCGGGCGTAGCCTGAGGCCCCCGGGACTCTTGGTGGTGTCAGCTGCTGGGCGTGAAAAGCTCTCCGGCGGGCGGCGGCCCTGGGCGGTACTTCTCGGCCTCGCCCAGGTACGGTGCCCGCGGGAGAGGTCGAAGCCGCCGGGTCTATGAAAGGAGGGTGAGGGGTCCGGGGCTGCGGTGTGCGGGTGCCTGGGGTGGTGCGGATCCGGTTGCGGATTCCGTTGTGGTCTCGGGGTTGGGGTGGTGCTGCGGATTCCGTGGTCAGTGCCAGCCGCTGTCCCGCTATCGGTTGATGACCTGGTCGATGGCGTCGGGGTCGGGCTGGGGTTCGGTCATGTACTTCAGCGCGTTTGCGTCCTCGGACCGGTGGGTGCAGCGGTTCACACCTTTGTTGATCGACGCGGCCCGGCCATGTCGGCATGTGGCCGGGGATCGCTGGTTCGTCGATGAGACCTATGTCAAGGTCGCTGGGGTCTGGCGCTACGTCTATCGGGCGGTGGACCAACGCGGCCAGGTCATCGACGTGTATGTGTCGCAGCGCCGGGACATCGCCTCTGCGAGGACGTTCTTCACCACTGCGCTGACCGTCCACGGTGACCGGCCGAGGTCGTCACCGACCGGGCACCGGCCTTGGCGAACGTGATCGAGGACCTGGTGCCTGCCGCGTTACACAACACCGGCCAGTACGAGAACAACCGGGTCGAATGCGACCACAGCCGCCTGAAGGCACGGCTCCGGCCGATGCGCGGCCAGAAGCCCCATCGAACCGCGAGCGTGGTGATCCGGGGGCACGCCTTCATCCAGAATCTGCGCCGTGGCTTCTACGAGCTCGCGGTCGACGCCGAGCAACCCTTCCGGCTGGCCACCGCATTCGCCGAACTCAGACCCGCCATCTGACCAGCACAGGGGCCCAAGTCCCGCCAGGCATGCCCTGCGATGTAACAACGCAACAGAGCCAGGGGTTCCCCCGGCCCGGGGGAAAACCGAGAAGGGGATCCCCTCCTCCAAACCGGCAATGTGACACCCGGTGTGACCACCGTCATACGCCCGCCCCTGCATTCTCGACGTCGGCAAATCGGCGATCTGGCAATAGTCGATTAGCGTTGTGCCAACAAAGCGGCGTGGAGTCGCCCTCAGCGTCGAAGGCCACGGCGCCTCTACAAAAGGACCAAAATGCGCAAGATCATCCTCGGCGTGCTGGCTGCTGCCGCGAACGCCGGTGAGTCGTGGGAGCGGAACATGACCGCGCGCTGGCCCGCCAGCCTCCCTGGCAGCGGCGTCTCGGACGTGGAGGTCGGCGGCAAGGCCGTCACGGTCACCCCGTACATGACCCCGCCCTGGTAGAGGCCTCGTAGGAGGCCGGGGTTCTGGTGGCGGGCCCATAGGCCCGCGTCACAGATGACTTCGACAGTGCGGCGGTCAGTCACGGGCCCTCCTCAACAGGACTCCAGCGGCGGGGACAGCCTGGGCGGCCCGCTCCACCGCGCCGCGCCGCACGGTCACCTAGCGCCACCATTCCCAACGGCATCGAGGACCGGTTCCCGGCGTGGGGGGATGGGTGAACGGAAAGTCGCGCATGAGCCACAGCGCCGACGAGACACCCGCCAACCTCTGGAACCACCCACCGTTAGCGACCGGTCCAAGCCACAACCCCTGCCCGTGAGCGTCTGATCCACCGCACGACTCAGCAGCCCGTCCCGCTTCGGGGGCGGGCTGTTGTCATGCCCGCCCGGATCGCATCTGCGGTCCCCGGGGTCACCCAAAGAACCGGGCTACCGGACGTAGGTGGGCATCTCCCAGGTGGTGCCCCCGCACGTCGCGCAGTAGGCGAGGACGAGGTCGACGCCCGCCTCGAGCTCGACGTCCGCGCGGACGTCCAGGTCGTGGCAGACCGGGCAGGAGTACGTCACCGGCAGCCGGGGCCGCTCTTCGGCGACGTCTCGGTGGTTGCTGCGCTGGTAGTTGCATCTCCCACACATGGTGCGGAGGTTCGACGCGTCGTCGGTGCCGCCGGCCGACCAGGGCACGATGTGGTCGAGCTGGAAGGCGGACCCGGTGTTGCGGACTTGGTGGTCGGCGACGCGGCAGGAGACGCAGGCTCGGCCGTCGCGGTCGTAGATCGCCTGCCGCACCCATGGTTCGTGGCGGACCCGGTCCTCGGTGTCTCTGGTGCGGGTGACGTCCCACCGTTCGCGGTTGTTGCGTCGTACGACGTCGCTCAGGAGTTCCTGCATCGGTTCGGTGACCTTCACAGTTCCGCACCTGACCCGAGGTCATCCGCTGCGAGTCGACCGTTTCGGGAAGGCTTCTCAGCAGCCGGCAACGCTATGTAGCGCTCATTTTGCAACCGCTCTATTCGCGCCCTCAGCGAAGCGACTCACTGGCGAGCAGCGGGACGGCTGCCGCGATACCAACGAGGTCCTGTCCTTGCCCGTAGGCCTTGGACCACCAAGGCGCTCAAGCTTTCAACCGCAGTTGCGTTCTCGTGACCCTTTCTTTACCTTTGTCCCGCTGGCGCCCTTCCGCCCGGTCCCACGACCAGGTCACGCATCTGTCAGGTGGGAGTGAGCGGAAGGGCGCCATGTCCAGCAGGTGGAGGACCCTCTGGGTGAACAGCTACGTCCACCTCCCTGCAGCGCGGCGCCAGCACGGGCCTACGACCGCGGTAGACCTCGCGCTGATCAGGCTGCTCCGCTCAGCGATGGAACTCGACTGGGCCCCGGGCACCGCGGTACCGGCAGTCCTGGATGCGGTGGGCGGCAGCACCCGGCTGCTGCGCCAGACCCGACCCGTTTGCTGAGCCGGGTCCCCGCCCAGCGGACCGAGATCGGCAGCCGTGCCCTGGCAACGCTCGCGGTGGCTCTCATGGAGGCCGGCGCCATCGACACACCCGACTGATCGGACCTGTCCTGGGCGCCACGACACCAACGTGTGCAGGAGTAGCCGCCGATGTTCGACCCTGCGTCGTCGTGGCGCTGCCGCAAGAGGGAGCCGGGCTCCCCTTTCAAGCTCAATCCGAGAGACCGCGTCCAAGCCTTCGTGCTCGCCTGCGAAGCCGGGGCGCCGCGGGGTGGACACATCGCAGAGTCGGACGGGAGGTCCGGGCGTGCCCCAATCCCGCGGACCAGCGCCGGCTCAGCGAGGCCATCAGCCTGGTGATGTACGACCGCTTCGCCACGCGGGACTCGTAGCCGGCCGCTAGCGGATCCCGGTGTCGCACGGGACCTGGGCCCGCGCGTCGCCACCGGCGACCACCCTCACGTCCATGAGCTCGCAGTACATGCCGATCTCGGCGCTGACGACGTAGTCGCCCGCCGCGACCTCGACCAGGAAGTGCCCGTCGGCGTCGGTGGTGGCCCGGGCCACCTCGGGGCCGGCGGCGTACGCGTCGCCCGGGAGCTGCCTTGGCTGCAGTCCGCATCGAGGACGCTGTCGACGAGCGGCATCTCCAGGCGTCCTGGCTGCTGACGGCCTGAGTCGCTCGGGTTTACACCCGTCGGGGCGGATCCGCGAGGTAAGCGACTCCGGCTGCGATGTCCTCTGGCCGGCCGAGCCTGCCCATCGGCGTCAGAGCGCTGGTCGGTCCCAACGTTCCGGGTCAGGCTGGTACCCACTCAGGGCATGCCTGCAAGCATGTGAACGTTGACCTCCCAGCTGCGCTCGGGCTCGAGCCGCATCCGGGCAGCGTCGGCGCCACCGCGCTTGTCGCTGCCGCGGAACGACGAGGCCGCCGCCCACGCGGTGGAGATCGGTTGCGCGACGGTGAGCCCGGAGGCGGCCATCTGCCGCTTGGGCGCGGCGATGTCCGCCTCGGCCAAGGTCGTGGCCGGGGCCTCCAGCAGCGGGTCCTGCCAAATCAGATCCTCCGTCGGCACATCGGCTCCGGGGTAGCGCACCTCTGGGTCCATGTCGCGGTGGGCGGGGTTCTTGGCCAGGACCTTCAGGTTGAGGGAGTTCGGCCACCATTGCCGGTCGCCGCCACCCTGGGTCGGGTGCGGCGCGCGATCGTGCGCGATCGGGCACCCGTCCTCGGCCTGCGGGTCCTCGGTGACGATGGGGGCGTCGGCCCTGGTCGTCGGGGCGGGGGTCTGGTTCATCAAACGTCCTTCCGGGACTCTTGGTGGTGTCAGCTGCTGGGCGTGAAAAGCTCTCCGGCGGGCGGCGGCCCTGGGCGGTACTTCTCGGCCTCGCCCAGGTACGGTGCCCGCAGGAGAGGTCGAAGCCGCCGGGTCTATGAAAGGACGCGGTCTCGGCGACGAGGTCCAGGCAGAGGTCGGCGCTGCAGTGCCGGCAGAGCGCGACTGCAGTCTGGGGGGAGCCGGAAACGGGCGCAGGTCAGACAGTTCATCGGTGTCACCTCCTCTCGGCTGCTCGTCGCGATCTGGGAACGTCAGTGCTTGCAGTCGGGGCAGGTGCCCCAGTAGGTCACCTCTGCCTCGTCGACCTCGAAGCCGCGGGGCAGGGCGTGGGGGACCAGGCACGGCGCCTCGCCGGTGGCGCAGTCGATGTCGATCGTGGCGCCGCAGTGCCGGCAGACGAAGTGGTGGTGGTTGTCTCCGACCCGGGCCTCGTAGCGAGCCGGGTGTCCGGGGGTCTCGATGCACCGGATCAGTCCGGCGCGGCTGAGCGCCGCGAGCACGTCGTACGCCGCCTGGACGGAGACGCTGCCGATCCGCACCACCACCTCACGGCGTACCTCGTCGGCCGTCACGTGGCCGTCGGTGCTCGTCGAGGGCTTCGAGTACGGCGAGACGCGGCGCGGTCACGCGCAGCCCGGCGTCGACGAGTCGGTCTCGGGCGGGAATGCTGCTCGGCGGCATGCCTGCAACCCTTGCACGTTTTCTGGAGCGAGTCAAGAAAAAGATTGCGTCCATTTACTGAACCTCTGCGTTTGTCCGCCGACGCTGTCCCCTTCGCGGCCCGCGCATTGCCCGTGCTCCTCAGCGCCTCTGGATGGCCAGACCTCTGTGGTTTGCTCGCCTCGTCGCCGGCTCTTCGACCGTCGACGGAGCCGGTCGGCCCTTGCGACGTCGGTGTCGAGCCGGGCCGCACGAGCAGGAGGAGCGGCAAAGCGATCAAGACGGCGCCGGCGACGTGCAGGGTGATCTCCGCGCCGAGCAGAGCGATCACGGCGCCGCCGCAAAGCATCCCGACCGAGGAACCCCCACTGATCGCCACGTGCTGCGTCGCGAATGCCGTTCGCCGCTCCTCGCCGCTCGTGCGCTCGATGATCAGCGCGTTCAGAGCGGCGAAGCTCAGCGGGGTGACGAAGCCACCGACGGCCGACGCCAGAGCCAGGGCGACCAGCGAACCGTCGAGCCATGGCAGAGAGGCGAACGCCGCGCCCAGGAGCACCCAACCGGTGATGATCGTCGGGACCCTCGGCAGCCGTGTCGCCACCAGCGGCGCCAGCGCCGACCCGGCAAGCGAGCCGATGCCGTAGCCGGTCATCCCGGCGCCGATGAGAAGTCCCGGCTGCCCGGTCTCCACACCAAGAATTGCCAGGCCGAGCACGAATGCGAACCACCAGAACCAGCCGACCGCCGACATCACGATTCCATGGGCGACCACCGGGTGGGCGCGCAGAACATCACGAGCCCGGCGCGGAACCGACAACGCTGTCGCTCGGACACTTCCGTATCGGCCGACCCGCGCCACGACCGCGGCGGCCAGCAGCACTGCGATCGTGTCGGCCCACATGAGTGGCATCGCGCCGTACTGGGTGACCACCAAGGCCGCGACTGGCGGGCTGGCGACCATGCTGATGCGGTGGGCGAGGTCCTGCCAGGCCACCGCCGCGGATCGCGACGCCGGGTCCGATCCGGTCTCCGATCTCGGCAAGAAGCGCGCGGGTGGCGGGCCCACCCACGGACGTGGCCGCACCGGCTAAGAGGCCCCCTATGCACAGGTGCACCACGGTGAGCGCGTCCATCGCCGCTGCGACAGCGACGGTCAGGTAGCCGAGCACTTGAACGCCGAGCACCGCAGCCAGGGCCGGCCCAGAGGTCAGCCTGTGACGGAGCCGAGCCGCCCACCAAGGAGACGTGAGAAGAGCGATACCAGAGCACCCGGCCACGAGTCCAGTGGCCAGCACCGAGCCCGTCTGCTGCAAGGCGATCAGGGGCAGGGCGACCTCGGTGAGCCGCAAACCGATCCAGCTGACAAAGGTCCCGAACAGGATGCGCCGCATGTCCCTTTTCACTTCTCAATTCTCGGCCCAGAATCGCCCTCCCGGTAGCGCTCCGTTCTTGGGCACCGGTAATAGCCTGTGCCTATGGATCCATATCCTGAGGTCGCCGACTTGCGACTGGTCGCAGCCATCGCCAGGCTTGGCTCGTTAGGGGCTGCAGCCAGGGAGCTCCTCGTCAGCCAGCCCTCGGCTAGTCAGCGGCTGGCCGCACTTGAGAGACGCTGCGGGCTGCGTCTGTTCGACCGGGACAACAGCGGCGCACGCCCCACAGCCGCTGGTAGCGCGATGGTCAAAGAAGCGCAACACATTCTCGGACACCTGGAGCGCGTGTTTGAGCGGAGCCGAAGCGCTGCCCGGTCGGAGTCGCTGTCCGTGGGCACCATCGGCAGCCTCGCCATGCTGGTGTTCCCCGCGCTGCACGTCGCCATGCCCCACATCCACACCATCCAGATCACCGACCACGGTGCGCGGCTAGTGGAATGGGTCGCCGAAGGCTCGCTGGATGCCGCTTTCGTCGCGATCGCTGGACAGATGGAGCTGCCGAAGGGAGTGACCAGCCGAATCGTGGGGGTGGACCCGATCGGGATCCTGGCGCCGGCCTCCTGCGAGCTGCGCTCGACGGACCGACGGCAGCTGGCCGGGAGAACCGTGATCACCTACACCATTGACCACTCGGGCGAGGAGCTTGACCGGCGCGTCGTCAGCGTGGGAGCCACGGCGCTGAGGGCGGCGACGGCGGAGACCGCCGTGCGGATGGGACGACTGCTCGGGCACCCCGTGGCGATGCCCCGGTCCCTGCTCAGGGCCTATCTCAGCGACAGCGACCGGGAGATGCCCACGCCGAAGTTCGGTGGCCCCCGACTTGCCTTGGTTACCCGAGTCCCAACGGCTTCGTTCTGGCCGGAGGTACTTCCGGTCGTCCGTCGGGAGCTCGGGTTGGCTCGGACCGCGCGCTCACCCAATTGAGTTCTCACCGACGGAGTCAACGCTGTCCTCTCCCACACCTGGTGCAGCTGATGGGTGACTAACTCGCCGCGCATGTCCCGCCTGATCACCGGTTGCTGCTGCCCGAGAGAATGGCCGGCTGCTGGACCAGCACTCGGTTACCCGGATCCTCAACCGAGTCGCCAATGCCGCCGGAGTGCCCCACTTCCATCCCCACCAGCTGCGGCAGCGGCGGAGCCGCGTTGGTCGGCACCATCCACCGCGGCTAGACCGTCCGCCAGGGCGGACCCGCCCACTCTCGCCCATCGATCGTGAAGCAGGGGCAGCTTGTCCGTGGCATTGACAGCGACCGCCGCAACCAGACGACCTCGGCGACGCATCGCCACGAGACCCTCGCCGTCTTGGATCGAGCCCCAGACGACTTCGCTGTCGTCGGCGTGCGACGGGAAGCCGAGGACGCGGATGGCAGCACCGTGGATCGTGGTGCCGAACGTAGGGAGTTCGCTTTGCGGGCATCCACGGGAGGGACCGACCAGAAGGTTCGCGGCCGCAACGCTGGCCTGGTGGCGTGCGCTCGCCCAGTGCTCCACCCGGACCGACTCTCCATCGAGGGCAGGGTGGGGCGCATGGACGACATCTCCTACGCCGACCACGACGTCAGAACCGTTGGCGTGCAGGGTGGCACGGCAGCTCAGCCCGTTCGAGAGATCCAAGCCGCTGCCGTGGAGCCACTCGACGTTGGGCTTCGTCCCTGTCGCCAGGACGACGACGTCGGCATCCAGCCGCAGACCGGTGTGCAGGTGGACCCCGCCGACCTGGCCAGCTTGCACGTCAAGGGCTAAGACCCGAGTGCCTGACAGCATCCGCACGCCGTTTGCGACATGCAGCGTGCGGAGATGCTCCGCGACACGGACCCCCAGCGCGCGAGAGGTGGGTAGTGATGCGCTCTCCACCAGCGTGGCCCGGTGCCCAGCGGCCGTCGCCATCGAGGCCACCTCTGCGCCGATCAGTCCGCCTCCCACCACCACCAGCCGAGACCTCGTACCCGAAAGCGCGTCCTTGAGCGCCGTGGCGTCCTCGACGGTCCGTAGGGAGAACACGCCCGCAACTTCGCCACTGACCGAGAACGGAACCCGTGGACGGGAACCGGTCGCCACCACCAGGCCGTCGAAGTGAGCCCGGTCGGTCTCGTCGATGGTGACGTACCGGCCGGCCAGGTCGAGACCTGTGGCGGCCTGCCCTAGACGCCAGCGGACATCGAGATCGTGAGGCTCGATCTCCAAGCCACTCCGGTCCAGGTCGCCGGCGAGGTAGGCCTTCGACAATGGGTAACGGTCGTAGGGTCGATGGACTTCGGCACCTAGGACCGTCAGCTCGCCGTCAAAGCCAAGCACGCGCAACCATCTGGCTGCCTGGTGCCCGGCCAGCGAACCGCCGACCACGATGATCCGCCTCATGCGCCTCCTCCTCGACCCCTCGTTCGGACCCAGAAGTGCGGCGGACGCCTGGGCGCCCGGCGAGGGTCGGCTCAGATACCCAGCATCGTGTTGAGCTCGTCCAGGGACTTCACCGCCGTGAGGCCGTAGCCCGGCGGCACCGGGTCGTAGCCACGATCCAGCAGCACCAGGTTGCGAAAACCCATGTCGTGCATCGGCAGCGGGTCATAGCGGGTGTGCGAGGACACGTGCACGAAGTCATCCGGTTCGGCGTCCAGCTGGTCCAGCATGTACTCGAACGCCGCGTACCGAGGCTTGTAGTAGCCGGCCTGCTCGGCGGTGAAGACGGCGTGGAAGTCCGCACCCAGCCGCGGCACGCTCTCGGCGAGGAAGGACTCGTCGGCGTTGGACAAGATCACCAGCTTGTAGTGCTCGCCCATCTTCTTCAGCGGTTCAGGCACATCCGGGTGCGGGCCCCAGCTCCTGACGCCGTCGGCGAAGCGCTTCCCCGCGGTGGGGTCCGACTCGATCCCCCACTTGCGGCAGACCCGGTCGAAGGCGTCCTGCAGCACCTGGTCGTAGGGGTAGTACTCACCCAGCACCTGGTCATAGCGGTAGCCGCGGAACTCCGCGACGAACTGGTCCCACCGCTCCGCGGGGACCTGGTCACCGACCAGCTCCTTGGTGATCGGAGTCATCGGCCAGCTGATCAACGTGCCGTAGCAGTCGAACGAGACGTACTTCGGACGGAACGTGGGAGTGCTCATGGAGTCGCCTTCTGATCGGTATGGACGGGGGACCTGGGTCTGCCTCTGCTAGGCAACGGTGCCGACGCCCAACACCAGACCCACGACGTAGGTGGCTCCTGCTGCGATCGCGCCGAAGGCGAGCTGTCGCAGGGCGCTTTGCCACCACGGCATCACGGTAGTCAGCGAGGCCAGCCCGCCAGCGACCAGCAGCCCTACCGCGCCCACCACCAAGGCAGCGACCAGCGAGTCGAACCCCAGCAGGTAGGGGATCAACGGGATGAGGGCGCCGATCGAGAAGAAGATGAACGACGAGACCGCCGCCACCCTCGGCGAGGGCTTGTCCCGCGGGTCCAGACCCAGCTCCTGGATCACGTGCACCAAGGCCGCGTGCTCCGGATCGCGGTGCACGTCTTGTGCTGCCGCCGCGGCGGTCTGCTTGGTCATGCCCAAGGTCCCGAACATGTGCGCCAGCTCGCGCTGCTCGGCGACCGGGTTCTGCGCAATCTCCTTGCGCTCCTTGACCCACTCCCGGTCCAGCTGCTCGTTCTGCGTCTTCACCGACGCATACTCACCCATGGCCATCGAGAAGGCTCCCGCGACCAGGCCGGCCAGACCCGTCAGGATGATGAAATCGGCACTGGCACCCGCGGCGCCCACGCCGGCGACAAGCGCGATGTTGGTCACCAGCCCGTCCATCGCACCGAACACCGAGGCACGCAGCGCACCCCCGGACACATCCGCGTGGGTGTGCCCCACCTCAGCGGCCCCAGTCTTCACAGAGGAATCGTTCATGCGCTCATCTTAATGAACTCTGTAGACAGTTGACAATCTAGGTGAGGCTTACCTATCGGCCCCAGCCTTCCGTGCGTCCCGGACCTCGGGGAGCCGGAATCTTTCGGCGCGCGGAACCGCGGAACCGCGAGGGGCCGCCGCATCCGTCACGTGTGCAGGGGCCGCGGACAAGTGCGAGTTCCCTGCGCACACGACGGGCTGGGCCTTCCTTCAGTGGAGGCGGTTGGAACTCGGTTGCGGCGGCACCGCGACCGCTCGCGGTGCCTCAGGACCCGCGGGGGAGTGTGGAGTTCGCGTCGGAACGACTGCTTCCGTCAGCCGGAGGCGCGCTTCACGCAGCGGGCGACTGCGCCGGAGTCGACCTCCTGTCGCTTCAGCCAGTTCTGGACCACGCGCGTAGCCGAGCCTTCGGGTCTCGAGCCGACCGGATAGTGGCACCGACCGGGTCTTGGGACCTTCATCCGATCTTCATGAGCGCGGTCGCGGTTGCCTCACATTCGGCCAGCAGTCTTGAGGGTGAGTCACCGATCGGGTGCCTTGACACGAGATGGGAGTGGAGAGAGATGAAGCGCAATCAGAGAATCGCAATCGCAGTCGTGGCGACCGTCGCACTCCTCGGCGTGGCAGGTGGCAGTATCGCCTGGGCCGATGGGAGCAGCCGGACGGCAAGGGCGAGCTCTGCCGAAAGTGACTGTGGCGGGGCATACGGCATGGCATCCGGAATTCAAGGGCCTATGGACGCCGCAGCGAGGTACCTCGGTCTCAACACGCAAGGGCTCATCACGCGGATGTGCGGCGGCAAGTCGCTGGCCGAGATCGCCAAGGCTCAGGGTAAGGGCGCGGTCGGTCTGAGGGCGGAGATGCACGAGGCCATGAGGGAAAGCCTTGCTGCGGACGCGTCGCTCACGAAGGCACAGCGAACCGCGATCCTGGCACTCATGGACAACCACCTCGACACGATGATGACCCGAACCCACATGTCCGGCATGGACATCGAAGACATGGGCAACGGGACGATGGGTGGCCACGGCAACGGGATCATGGGTGGCCTCGGCAACGAGATGATGGGTGGTGGCCAGGGCAACGCGATGATGGGGAGCTAGTCGTCGGCCCCGCGCCGAGCTTCTGTGAGGGGTGAGACATGCGCAAGGTGTTGGTCGTCGACGACGAGCCGCACATCCGGACGGTGCTGCGCGGCTACCTGGAGGCGGAGGGATTCGCAGTCGCGGAAGCCGCCGACGGAGAAGCAGCGCTCGCCGCCGTCCGCGCTGGAGCGCCGGACCTTGTTCTCCTCGACGTCATGCTGCCCGGGATCGACGGCCTCGAGACGCTGCGCCAGCTACGCACGTTCACCGACGCCTACGTCATCCTCGTGACCGCCCGCACCGAGGAGCTGGACAAACTCGTCGGGCTCGGCGTCGGCGCCGACGACTACGTGACCAAGCCGTTCAGCCCACGTGAAGTAGCTGCCCGAGTCAAGGCTGTGCTGCGTCGCGGCCGCGGCGCGAGCTTGGTCGAGGACGACCGGTTGTTGTTCGAGGGTCTGACCGTGGATCCGACTCGCCGTGAGGTCGTGGTCGACGGCGCGTTGGTCGAGCTCTCGAGCCTCGAGTTCGACCTCGTCGCTGCGCTGGCCCGCGCACCTGGACGGGTGTTCTCCCGTGCGCAGTTGCTCCAGCAGGTGTGGGGCTACGACTTCTACGGCGACGAGCGGGTGGTGGACGTGCACGTTCGCAGCCTGCGATCGCGGCTCGGCGATGACGCGACCGACCCGCACCTGATCGCAACGGTGCGGGGTGTGGGCTACAAGTTCGTGGGGCGGCCGCTATGAAGGTGCGTCTTCGGCTGCGTCTGTTCGTCTCCTACGCTCTCGTGGCAGCGGTCGGGGCGGGTGTGGCCTACCTGACCGTGCGGCTCCTGGGCCCCCACCTGTTCGACGCGCGCATGGACATGATGGACGGCGCCAGCTCGGGCATGATGCAGGGCAACGGCTTGGCTGACGTGCACGCCGCGTTCGCGTCGGCGTTGAACACCGCGCTGATCGTGGGCGTGATGGCTGGCGTCGTGGCGGCTGCCCTCGTGGCGGCTTTTGTCACTCGCCGGCTGGTGCGCCCTCTAGAGGCGATCCGGCTCGCGACCAGACAGATTGCCGCTGGCAGCTACCGGGCGAGCGTCCCGCTACCGTCCGAGCCGGAGCTGGCAGAGCTGGCCGGCGACGTGAACTCCTTGGCACTGGCTCTCGCGGAGACTGAGACCCGCCGTACCCGGTTGCTCGGCGAGGTCGCGCACGAGATGCGCACCCCGCTGACCTCTCTTGACGGTTACGTCGAGGGGATGATCGACGGCGTCTTCGCCCCGGACCCGCACACCCTGGCCTCCCTCAGCGCCGAGCTACGCAGGCTGCACCGGCTCGCCGACGACCTTTCCAGCCTCTCCCGCGCCGAGGAACGGGGCCTCGAGCTGGACCTCGCCGACACGGATCTAGCCGCCCTGGCCCGGCGCGCAACTGCCCGCCTGGCGCCACAGTTCTCCGACGCACAGCTCACGTTGTCCGTTGAAGCCGACACGGCCGTGCCCGTTCACGTCGACCCGGACCGAGTTACCCAGGTGATCACCAATCTGCTCGGGAACGCGCTGCTCGCCACGCCTGCCGGAGGTACCGTCACCCTCGCCGTGAGCCGTAACGGCGGTCACGGCGAGGTGATCGTCAGTGACTCCGGCATCGGACTCGCGCCGGCGGACACCAAGCGGGTCTTCGAGCGCTTCTACCGCGCTCCCGGCAACACGCGTCGGTCTGAGGGGTCGGGGATCGGTCTCACCATCGCGCGGGGTCTCGCGCGTGCCCACGGCGGGGACGTCACCGCGACCTCGGCTGGACGTGGACGCGGAGCGACCTTCGTCTTGTCACTGCCGCTGGCCACAAGTCGTCCAGCCGCTCGTGGACCTGAATAGTCAGGTCTCGGTAACCCACAGCGTCTCGTCCTCGTGCTGCGCAGCGCGTGGGTTCGGACGCTCGGTGGTTGGGGTCCACCGGGCCGGGGGGCAGCTGCGCCGCAGTGCGGAATCGGACGGCCTGGCCGACCTGGGAGCCTGGACCGCGGTGCTGTACGCCGGGCCCGAGTGGGGGTCGCCATGCCCGTCGAGGCACAGGAACCGCAAGGGGGTACCTGGACCACCTCAGGTGACCTCGTGGCGGTAGAGCCGGTCGATGCGCTGCCTTCGCTGGTGGTCGTCATGGCATTGAGCCTCCCAGGACAAGACTGGGGGCACCGGCTTGGAGGCACCAGGGTTCAACGGCCCGTCCAACGCCGGTGCCAGCTCCGAGTCGCCGACCGCTGGGTTCTCGGTGACCGGATCGCGCCGCTCCAGCGCCTGGATGCCACTCGGCAGCCCGGCGGCAAGGTCGAAGGGCCGAGCTTCGTCGCGGTCGGGATGTCGGGGCCTGGAGGGTCGGGCACCTCCTCGACCAGGGACAGCGAGCGGGTGCGCACCGCGGCAGAGACCGGAGTGACTGGCGGCATCACCACCAGGTCGGCTGGCGTACTGGGGTCGACGAAGTTCGCCTGCGACGGCAGCACCGCTCGGAACTGCATCACCCTCCCCGTGGCCCGGGGTCCCGCCGGCCGGAAGCCGCCGCCGCCGAAGGGTGAGTCCGGCCCCCATTGAGGAGCGTTGGGATCGAGCCCTGCCGCACCTGGCCGATCCTGGACGTCGAGCCCCGGCGCTACCGCTTCCGTGTCCTCAAAGGCTACAACTCCCGCTTCCTGGTCCTCCGTGGGTTCCAGATCGGGGGGACGTCGGTGTCGGGGGCGTACGGTCCGGTAAAGAGCGTGGGCGACCAGTCGTATGACGTCCTGGCGCGTCCTGCGCCGCGTGAAGGACACCGCCAAACCGCACCGATGTGCGGGTGACATCTAGTCGTTCGGACCGCTATCTGTAGGGGTCAGGTTGAGCATGGTCGAGGACGCCCGTCGAAACATCGTTCCTCGTTGACTTCGCGTTGCCATCTGCTGTTGTGCAGCAGCCATCGGTGCAGTCCTCCGCGCTGTCTGTGGAACCGCTCGTCACTCCATCACGGGCGTCGTCGTGGGTGGCCGATGGGGCTACAGCATCCTTCGCCGCGCCACGCCTCGCGGCCTTCCTTGATGGCGACGGCGGCGATGATGAGCCCGGCGATGGGATCGGCCCAGTACCAGCCAAGCGTCGCATTGAGGACCAGCCCGAGGAGCAGGACGGCGGACAGGTAGGTGCACAGCAGGGTCTGGGTGGAGTCGGCGACGACGGCGTTCGAGCCGAGGGCGCGTCCGGTGCGGCGCTGTGCCCAGGACAGGAACGGCATGACGACCAGCGAGGTGGCGGCAAGGGTGATGCCGACAGTCGAGGAGTCTGCTTGGTGTCCGGTGAGGAGGGCGCGGAGTGACTCGAAGGTGACGTAGGCGGCGAGGCCGAAGAACGAGAACGCCATGAGCCGGAGCGCGGTCTTCTCGCGGGACTCGGGCAGGGGGTGGCGGAATTGCCACAAGATGATGAGCCCGGAGGAGACCTCGACGATGGAGTCAAGGCCGAAGCCGACCAGGGCGACCGAGCCGGCGACGATGCCCGCGGTGATGGCGACGACGGCCTCGACCAAGTTGTAGGCGACGGACGTTCCGGCCAGCAGTTGCGCCCGGCGTCCGTAGCCGATGACGGTCTCCCGCCGAGACGGCGGTGCCGTGACTGTGCGGTGATCGTCACGACTGGTCGATCCTGGGCAGGGTGTCGGTGCCGTAGTTCGTGCACAGGGCGACGCGGTCGCCGGTCAGGGCGAGGAGCCGCTCGGCGGCGGCCCACATGTCCATGAGCGCTTCGGCATGGTGGAGCGCGTAGAACGTTGCCCGTCCTTCGGGTCGCGCGGTGACTAGCCTGCAGTCGCGCAGGCAGGCGAGGTGCTTGGAGACCGTCGACTGGGCGAGCCCGAGGTGTGCGGTCAGGTCGACGACGCGGTGTTCGCCGAGCGCCAGGTGCTGCAGGATGGCGATGCGGGACGGGTCGCTGAACCCGTGGAACAGGCAGGCGGCCGCCGTCAGACCGTTGACCTCGATAGGAGGCGGGGATTGAACGCCGTCCGGCTTTATCATCGCCACGTGGCGATGATTGACCACTGCGAGGGCTCGCGTCAAGTCGTCCGCACAATCCGCCCGCTGATCCGCTGTTCGCGCGCGCTGCGCCCCGGGCCCCGCCCAGATGCAGCTGTGGGATCGACGTCGTCCTGCTCGACGGTGTCAGTGCGGGCTTCCTCAGTTCAGGTTTCGCTGGACGCGTTCTCTGCGAAGACGCGGTGCAACCTGGGCATCGAGCACAAGGTCCACATCGAGCGCGGGGCCGAACCAAGCATCCCGAACTACCACTCCACCAGCTCAGCTGCTCTCAACCTGTTCCCGCTGCTCGGACTCAGGTACTGATAGGGAACAGCTATCACCCAGCCTGCAAACGAGTCTTGGACCGTGACGGCGGTCACGGTTCGGTGGGCGAAGCAATCCGATGGATGCACAGCTGACAAACGAGGCGCACCGCGCTCCACAGGAGGCGTGATCGGCGTTTGTTGTACTGGTCCTGGAGGCGCTGACCTTCTGGCGCGAGAAGGAAAGGTGAAGTCGTGTTCAACGTAGAGCGACCGAGGAGGGGGCCAGATGGTACGGCCGGGTTTCCACCAGCATCTGACAACCCGTGGGCGCGGAGCCTTTGGCTCGACGGCGTGGTCCAGGACCTGACTCCGAGAGCACAGCTCTCGGGCGACCACGCGTGTGATGTCGCGATCGTCGGAGCCGGCTTCGGCGGGCTGTGGACCGCGTACTACCTCAAGGAGGCCGACCCGTCCCTGCGGGTCACCGTGGTCGAGGCTGAGATAGCGGGATTCGGCGCTGCCGGTCGCAATGGCGGATTTGTCTCGTCTGGTATCGCCGGCAGCGGCGCGCGCTACGCACGACGTAGCGGCTGGGACAGCGTCCGTCGAGCCGAGCGCGAGGTCCTGCACGGGATCGACGAGATCGGCCGCGTCGTGTCGTTGGAGGGCATTGACTGCGGCTACAAGAAGGCGGGGGCGCTCACGGTGGCGACCACCGAACCGCAACTGCAACGTCTCCGCGCCAGAGTCGAGGCAAAGCACCAGTCGGGGCTCGGCCCCGAGGACATCAGGATTCTGACGGCCGACGAGTGCGCCGACCTCATCGGCGGACCGGAGGGTCTCCTTGCTGCGTCCTTCACGCCGCACTGTGCTCGCGTCGACCCCGCCCGGCTGGCTCGCGGACTGGCCACGGCCTGCGAGCGTCTTGGTGTCAAGATCTATGAGCAGAGCCCGGCAGAACACTTGGGCCCGAAGGTGGTTCAGTGCAAGAACGGACGGGTCTCGGCCGATGTTGTTGTCCGAGCAACGGAGTCCTACACGATCCGGGAGCGGGGGCAGCGACGCAGGTTCCTGCCGCTCTACTCCCTGCTGGTCGCTACCGAACCCCTCCCGCAGCAGACCTGGGATGAGCTCGCATGGCGAGACGGCCTCGGGTACGGAGACCTGGCGCACCTCTACTACTACGCCATACGGACGATGGACGGCCGGATCGTGGTCGGCGGCCGAGGAGCGCCGTATCGACTGACCAACCCCATCGCCCCCGACAACGAGCAGAACGCCCACGTCTACGAGCGGCTGTGTGAGACCCTGCGCGAGGCGTTTCCGGCTGTGGCGCAGGCGCGGATCACCCATCACTGGGGCGGTTCCCTGGCGGTCCCGCGCGACTGGTGCATGAGGACGACCTTCGACCGCACGGCGGGGCTCGGATTCGTCGGTGCGTTCGGCGGTCACGGCGTTACCGCCTCCAACATCTCTGGCCGCACGATGCGCGACTTGATTCTGGGCCACAGCACAGACCTGACATCACTTCCATGGGTCGGACACCACACCCGGGACTGGGAACCTGAGCCCTTACGGTTCATCGCCTCGACGCTCATCCACCAGACGCTCGCGTCGGCTGACGCCTATGAGGAGCGCACCGGGAAGCCGGCGAAGCGCGTGGGCCTTGTTGCACCGTTCCTGCCACCGCACTAGCTGCTTCCAGCCGTTCGCACGATCCCATTCCACGACCCAGTCGGGTCGATCTGCGGGCATGACAGCTCGGCACAGGAGCGCAACCAAGACTCGTGGACGGTCTAGCCACCTGGTGATCCAGCATCGGGTGCCGTCACTCTGTAGAGACCGCAGAAACCAGCTATAGGTTTCAGTTTGAAACTGGAACGAATTGCGCTAGTGTTCGACAAGGCGTAGGTCGTGATTCCCAGAGCACACTGAGCGGAAGGACACTCATGAGCACTCCCACGTTTCGTCCGAAGTACGTCTCGTTCGACTGCTACGGCACGTTGATCAGCTGGCCGATGACCCCGATCACCAAGGAGCTGGTCGGTGACCAGGTCCCCGCGGAGCGGTGGGACCAGTTCGTCGCGGAGTTCCGCGGCTACCGCTATGACCAGGTGCTGGGTGAGTACTACCCCTACGACCAGGTGCTGCAGGACGCCTTCGACCGGGTCTGCCGCAAGTGGGGGATCGAGTCGGACCCCACCGCGGGGAAGCGTTTCGCCGACGGCGTGAGGAGCTGGGGCCCGCACCCGGATGTGCCTGAGCCGCTGAAGAAGATGGGCGAGCACTACAAGCTGGTGATCTTGTCCAACGCCGACGAGTCCTTCCTGGCCGAGAGCGTGCCGCGGCTGGGTGCGGACT
Organism: uncultured Actinomycetota bacterium; assembly: GCA_963839565.1. GTDB lineage: Bacteria > Actinomycetota > Actinomycetes > Propionibacteriales > Nocardioidaceae > Nocardioides. Next base: position 146,103 of record CAWIVR010000009.1, read on the forward strand.
TCCACGCCGTCTTCACCGCCGAGCAGGCCGGCTACTACAAGCCTCGGTACGCGGCGTTCGAGTACATGCTGGACCAGCTGGACGCCGAGCCCGATGACTTCGTGCACGTGTCCTCCCACACCCGCTATGACCCGCTGCCGATGCACGACATGGGTTTTCGCAACCTGGTGCTGCTGGATCGTGGCTACGACCCGGTGCCGCCGGGCTACGGCCTGGTGACGGTGAAGTCCCTGGACGAGCTCAACACGATGCTCGGCATCGGTGCCGACTAGCCCAGGCGGAGCAGCGCCAAAAGATCTGTCTAGCGACTCAGGACAAGGACCCCACGATGCCTTCCACTCTCGGTCGAGCGATCGACACCTTTCCCAACCGGTTCGACCCCGGTGTGCTGGGCGCACTGCCGGCGCACCTCCAGGAGACCATCCGACGGCGGAACGAGGTGCTCGGCCCTGGCTACATGCTGATGTACAGGGAGCCGGTCGAGTTCGTCTCCGGCTACGGAGCGCACTTGATCGACCACTACGGCAATGACTACCTCGACGCCTACAACAACGTTCCCTGCGTGGGACACGCCCACCCCCGGGTCGTCGAGGCGGTCTCCTGGCAGCTGGCGGCCGTCAACACCAACACGCGCTACGTACAGGAAGCGCTCGTCGACTATGCGGAGCGGCTGCTCGCGACGTTCCCCGAGGAACTGTCGAAGCTGAGCCTTGCGTGCAGCGGTTCGGAGGCCAACGACCTCGCGATGCGGGTGGCGAGGTTCCACACCGGTGGTGAGGGAATCATCGTGACTCGCTGGGCCTACCACGGCATCACCCGCGAGGTTTCGAGCTTCTCCCCGACCTTGGGCAAGGGTTCACCGCTGGGACCCAACGTCCGGCTCATCGATCCTCCTGACCCCCGCCTCGTGGCGCCCGGATCCACGCTGACCGAGCACATGCGCAATCAGGTGCGCGACGCAATCGATGACCTCGAGCGCCACGGCTACCGACTCGCGGCGCTGGTCACCGACAGTGCCTACAGCAGCGACGGGATCTTCACCGATCCGGTCGGGTACATGCCGGCGGTAGTGGAGGAGGTGCACGCGGCCGGCGGTGTCTACATCGCGGACGAGGTCCAGTCCGGATTCGCCCGGCTCGGAGATTCGATGTGGGGCTTCAGCCGCCACGGTGTGGTGCCGGACATCGTCACCATGGGCAAGCCGATGGGCAACGGGGTGCCGCTCTCGGGCGTCGTCTTCCGCCCCGAAGTCTCCGAGGAGTTCGGGCGGAACGTCCGCTACTTCAACACCTTTGCCGGCAGCTCGATCCCAGTGGCGGCCGGTGCCGCGGTGCTGGACGTCTTCGAGCAGGAGAACGTGCAGCAGCGCGTACTCGAGAACGGCAAGACACTGCGCGCCGGCCTCGAGGAGATCACCCGCGAGTCGCCGTACGTCGCTGAGGTGCGCGGCAGCGGTCTGTACTACGCAGTGGAGATCGTCCAGGACACCGAGACGCTCCAGCCTGACCGCGCCCGCGCCGAGGACGTCATCAACGACATGCGCGATCGTCGGGTTCTCATCAGCGGCAGTGCCAAGGCGGCGAACGTGCTGAAGATCCGTCCTCCGTTGGCATTCAGCTCAGCCGATGTGACCCGGCTCCTGGAGACCTTTGCCGAGGTCGCGAAAGACCGTCTGTAGCAGGGCTCCTGAAGGGAGTGACAGTGAACGCCTCAGCGCCCGTGAGTCCCTTTCAACGGCTCTTGGCCGAAAGCGGCTTGGGGTCCTCTCGTGAGCCGGTCGACGTGATGATGGTCGGCAGCATCCTGGAGAGGAGCTACGACCTCACCGGACGGCTCCAGCCGCTGCCGACGGAGAAGGACGACACGTTCAGGCTCACGACGGAGTCGACGGATCACCTCGTGAAGGTTTCATCGCCCGATGAGGCACAGTCGGTCGTCGGGCTGCAGACCGCCGCGATGCGCTTTCTCGAAGACGCCGCTCCAGAACTGCCCATCCAACGGGTGAAGCTGACCGTCGAAGGAAGCGACCACGTGGTTCTGGAGACCGCAGGCAGGGTTCGAGTCATGCGGGTCTTCGACTTCGTCGAGGGTGCGCTCTGGGCTCAGACGAGCCCGGACGTCGAGCAGCTCGCCAAGGTGGGCGAGATCCTCGGGCGGGTCGACGTGGCGCTGACGGGGTTCGCCCACCCCGCGGACCGACGAGGGTTGGCATGGAACCTTCGCCACTTCCACGACCTCACGGGGCTCGTCGAGCACACGCCGAACGCCGCCCACCGCCAGCTGGCTGACAAGGTGTTCCGGCTGTTCGAGGCAGCGATCGTCCCGAGGCTGAACGACCTCGAGACGCAAGTGATCCACGGTGACTACAGCCCGTACAACGTGGTCGTCGACGAAGGGAACGACGACTTCGTCGTCGGCGTCATCGACTTCGGTGACGCCATGCGCAGTGCGGTGATCTTCGACCCTGCCGTAGCGCTGGCGAACCTTGTCGGCCGGGCGCCGGATCAGCCCTGGCAGGATGCCTGCGCCTTCGTTGCCGGCTACGAGAGGGCGCGGCCGATCAAGGACCGGGAACTACCCCTGCTCCCGGTCGCCGCGTTGGCACGGCTCACGCTGCGCGCGCTGATCGCGAACTGGCGCGCAGGGCGCGTACCAGAACGGCGCGACTACCTCCTGGCCCATGCCAAGGATGACTGGACCAACGTGGAGCGGTCCATGGCCGTGCCGATGTCGGATGTCGTCGCGCAGCTGTGGGCTGGCCGAGCCGCAGTCGGCTCGCCGAGCGAATCCGGCTCGGTATGGTCCTGAGGTGACGGGCAATCCCACGACGCGCGACTACAACAAGGCGTCAGTCCTTGATGTCGTCTTCTCCCGGGCCCCCTTGACGCGCACCGAGCTGATCGAGCTGACGGGCTTGAGCAAGGCCACGGTGTCTCGAGCAGTGGAGGAACTGCGAGCGGATGGCTTCATCGTCGACGGCGGTGTGGATGAGGTCACCGGCCGGGGCCGACGGTCCACCAACCTGGAGTTGCCCGGCACCACGGGACACGTCGTCGGTGTCAGCTTCGGCGCGCAGAGCACCTGTGTCCTGGTGGCCGACCTCAGAGGTCGGGAGGTCCAGCACGTCATCGTGCCCACAGTGGACCACCAGGAGGTCAGGAGCGCCGCGGCATGGCTGGTCGACCTGATAACGGAGGCCAGCAGGTCCGCAGAAGGACCATTGCGACAGATCGTCGTCGCCGTACCCGGCCGGGTGCGGACCGGCATGGAGATCTTCGGTCCAGCGGAGGCGATGAAGGCGTTCGCGGGCGCTGGTCTCCAGCGAAACCTCGCGGACCTGGTCGACGCGCCGGTGCTCCTCGACAGTGACGCCAACGCCTCCTTGCTCGGATTCCTCACCGAGGACGAAACGCTCGGGAATGCCGCGCTCCTCAGCCTGAGCAGCATCCTGAACTTCGCCAGTTGCATCGATCACGAGATCGTCCGGGGTCGTACGCCCGCCTTCGGCGATATCGGTGTGCTCTACGCCGGGGTCGACGACGAGATCCTCGACGGGTTGCTGAGCACGAGCGGTCTTCTGCGGTTTGCTCGAGGGCGGGGCCTGGAGCTGGAGCGCATCGAGGATCTGTGGCTGCAACCGCACGACGAGGTGCCGCGCGCCGAGGTGCTGGATGCGTTCACCACAGCGATCACTACTGCTGTCAGTGCCGTGGTCGTGACGCTGGACCCCGAGTCGGTCTTCTTCACGGGTCGGTTGCGGCCGCTCGCCCAGGAAGTCCTTCCCGAAGTACGAAGACGGCTCGACACCAGCCTGTCGACAGTCCCTGAGGTCAAGGCACCGACGCAGGTTCTCGGTCTGTCGGTGGCACGAGGGGCGGTGTACGCCTGCCTGGGGGTGGCGCGGGACCGGCTACGAGACGCGGTACTGGAGGCACGTCGACGGGGGCAAACTACCGAGCGATCCGCGCCCGCCTTCTGAGTCGCCGGCCAAGACGACGCCGCGCCCACCTGCTGCATCAGGCGGCGACCTACCGCCGGAGTCTTTGACGCCAGGACGGTGTTACGGGGTTTGCTGGTACTGCGGCCGCCGGGGGCCCGTAGCCACCTGTGCCAGGCCGTCGTGCGCGGCCCCTCCGACCACCCGGGTCACCAACGCGTCGATGACTCGTTGGCGGCTTTGCTCGATCTGGTCGACCACGATGCGCCGGGCTGTCTCGACGTCACCGGCGAGCATGGCGTCGTAGAGCTCGTGATGCTCGTGCATCTGCTCGGTGCTGCTGTCTCGTGCGTCGAGGCTGAGGAAGAACAGCCGCTGCATCTCTTCGAGCAGGTTGCCCAGCATGTGGGCCAGGCGCTGGTTGCCCGCGATCTCTGCGATCCGGACGTGCAGGACCAGGTTGTCGACGATGAATCGCTCGTAGCTCTCCTGGTCTCCGTGCACGTAGTGAGCGTGCGCAAGATCGTGCAGGGCTGTGATGGACTCCCGGGGAGCGCGCCGGATGGCCAGCTCGACGGCGGCTGGCTCCAGCAGCAGCCGGAGCTCGAAGACGTCGTGAACGCTGGCCAGAGTGATCGGCGACACTCGGTAGCCCTGTCGTGGGCGGACCTCCACGAAGCCCTCCTGCACCAGCCGCCGCAGCGCCTCCCGGATGGGGGTCCGGCCGAATCCGGTGCTCTCGGCGAGGGCGGCCTCGCGCAGCTCCTCCCCGGGGCTCAGGTCGCAGATCAGGATCCGGCGCTTGAGGGAGGCGTATGCCTCATCGGTGCCACTGCGGTTGGCACGCGACTCGGGGGGACTTGCGGGCGCTCGGCTCAAGACGGTCCTCGGGTTTGGGTTGACTTACCGGGGGGTGAGCGTAATACAGTTCGTGATACATCACAATCCACCTCACGTGACGCTCCACAAGGCTCGTCGGAGGTGTCGTCCCGAGTCGAGCAGAGAAGGACAGGTTGCACCCCATGTCGCACCCACACCCCCACCCGCACACCGAGGAGCACCCAGCGCACCCTCACGCCGACGGCCACGGTCACGACCACGAGGAGCACGGTCACGACCACGAGGAGCACGGTCACGACCACGAGGAGCACGGTCACGGGGGCCATGGACATGGGCATGGCCATGACCATGACCATGGGGACCACGAGCACGGCTCGGGGCTGTGGGCGAAGGTCAAGCACATCGTGGTGCCCCACTCCCACGACTCGAACGAGGCGATCCAGTCGGCCGAGGAGTCCAGCAACGAGGGCATCCGCGCGGCCTGGATCGGCCTGGCCGGCATGGGCGCCACGGCGATCCTGCAGATCTTCATCGTCGCGATCTCCGGGTCGATCGCGTTGCTGGCCGACACCCTGCACAACGTGGGTCACGCCGCCACCACGATCCCGCTGATCATCGCCTTCAAGATCGGCCAGCGCGCCGCCAGCAAGCGCTACAGCTACGGCTACCGCCGCGCCGAGGACCTGGTCGGCCTCTTCATCTCCCTGATCATCGCTCTGTCGGCCGGCCTGATCATCTGGGAGTCGGTCAAGGCACTGGTGGACCCCCATGAGCTGACCAACCTGTGGTGGGTCTTCGCCGCTGGCCTGGTCGGTGCGGCCGGCAACGAGTTGGTCGCGGTTTACCGGATCCGCGCCGGCAGGAGGATCGGCTCCGCGGCCCTGATCGCGGAGGGTCAGCACGCCCGCGCCGACGGGTTCACCTCGATCGCGGTGGTCGTGGGTGTGATCGGGGTGTGGCTGGGCTTCCCGCAGGCCGACGCAATCATCGGGTTCTTCATCGCCGCGGCCATCTTGTGGATCCTGGTCAACTCGGTGCGGACCACCGGCCGTCGCCTGATGGACGGTGTCGACGACGGTGTCATCGACCAGCTGACCGCCGTCATCGCCTCCGTCCCCGGTGTGGTGAGCGTGGGACGGGTCCGTGCCCGGTGGAGCGGTCACCGCATGGAGGCTGACGCCAACGTCGCCGTGGACGCGCGCCTCTCCGTTCTGGAGAGCCACGCCCTCGCCGAGGAGATCGAGCACACCGTGCTGCACTCCGTGGCGCACGTCGAGAACGTCGTGGTCCACGTCAACCCCGTCGTCGACGGACGCGAACCCGACGAGCTTCACGAGCTGACCCAGCACCACACCAGCGCCCGGGCCCGCCAGGAGTACCTCGCCCGCCAGGGCCAGATCTCCTCCTAGCACCCGCCGCAAGGGCACCACCCGACGGTGCCGCTGACGAGATCAACTAGCAACGGAAAGAAGGAGCGCTCCCACCATGATCGACTTCCAGCCGAAGTACATCACCTTCGACTGCTACGGCACCCTCACCGCGTTCGGGATGTCGGCCGTCACCCGCGAGCTGCTGGCCGACCGGGTCCCGGAGGACCGGATGGAGGACTTCCTCGACGACTTCGAGGCCTACCGAATCGACGAGGTCCTCGGCGCCTACAAGCCCTACCAGCAGGTCATCAATGACGCGCTCGCGCGGACCGCGAAGCTGTGGGGCATCGAGCACCGCGACACCGACGGCCGAGCCATCTACGAAGCGGTCCCCACGTGGGGCCCGCACCCCGACGTACCCGAGCCGCTGGCCGTGCTCGCGGACAACTTCCCGCTGGTGATCTTGTCCAACGCCGCCGACGAGCAGATCCACAGCAACGTCGACAAGCTCGGGGCGCCCTTCCACGCTGTGTACACCGCCGAACAGGCCCAGGCCTACAAACCCCGGCTCCAGGCCTTCGAGTACATGCTCGACCAGCTCGGCTGCGGCCCGGGAGACATCCTGCACGTCTCATCCAGCCTGCGCTACGACCTGATCCCCGCCCACGACCTCCGCGTCCAGAACAAGGTCTACGTCAACCGCGGCTACGAGCCCAGTACGCCCTACTACGGCTACCACGAGGTCAGTGACCTCGCCGGCCTCGCCGCACTGCTCGGCGCCTGAAAGCCCCCGGCCCGGGCGCGCGGCCCCGCGACTGCTCGCCCGGCCGGGCCGCACCACCCCGGCGGCCCTCGGGTCGCAAGCCAACGAAAGGAACGACATGAAGCGGCGCGACATCTTCATCAACGTGGCCAAGCCCGGCCACGGAGACGAAGCACGGAAGTACCTCGGCGAGTGGCTTCGCTCGCTCGACGGGCACCCCGGCTACCTCGGCGGCTCGGTGCTCGAGGAGGTGGCCGGCGAGCTCCTTCCCGACACCGTGGTGCTGATTCTGGAGTTCGAGTCCACCGAGGCCGCGCGGGCGCTGTGGCCGAAGATCGAGAACACCGTGAATCCGCTCTACCCTGACGACAAGAGCGACAAGACCCCCGACCAGGGACCCGCCTTCTTCGACGGCACCAAGGACGCAGTCGCCGCTGGCGGCGAGCTGCCGTTGAAGTTCACCCGAGGCGACGGCCTCTTCGCACGGATGCTCCACGTCCACGCCAGTGTCGTCGAGGAGGTCTCCGCCGGGTCCTGAAAGATCACAAGCGAAGGGCGCCTTCCGATCAGCACCCCGTGTCCCGGCAAATCGGCTCACGAAGCCTCGGAGGCGCCCTGGCGGTTCGCGAAGCGAGACGGCCGGAACGGGTCGAGCAGCGGGTGCGGAGCGTCGTGCACCACCTCGTCGGCGATCAGCTCTCCCGCGATCAGGCCGAGCGTCGCGCCGCTGTGGGTGAAGGCGACGTGATAGCCGTCGATCTCCTCGAGGAACCCCAGGACCGGGTCGCCGTCTCCCGGGATGGGCTTCCGCCCGACTCCGTAGGACTCGATGGTCAGGCTCGGACGGCCCTCCAGTACCGCCGAGGTCTCCTCAAGCAGACCTCGCACAGTCTTTTCGGACACCTGGAAAGTCCCGTCGGCGCCGGTGATCACCTCACGGTCGGTCCAAGCCGCGTCACAGACGACGCCCCCTTCCGGGGTCGGTCGGACGGCCACCCGTGGGGTGTTGAGGACGGCACGCAGCGAGGTGTCGAAGGGGCGTGTGCGGATGAGCAACGGGACCATCGACGCATCCGGCAGGTCGATCCCGTGTTCTGCCAGCGTTCTCGGGACGTCGGGGCCGGTGGCGAGGACGGCGTTGTCGAAGGGCAGCTCCTCGCCGTTGCCGGTGCGGACTCCGGTGACGCGGCCTCCCCGGACCGTGATCTGGCACGGCCCGCTCTCTGGACGTACGTCGCCGGCGAAGGCAGCGAGCTGATCGACCAGGTGGGAGACGAGGCGGGGCAGCTCTACCCATCCCTCCTGCGGGTTGAAGATCGCGCCTTCCGGCGAGATGGCGGACGGGTCCACCCCGGGTGTCAGCTGCGCTACCTCCTCCGCGGACACCCACTGTGCGGCGTACCCGACTCGACGCATGTGCTCGAAGGCGTGCCGACGGTTCTCGAGCTCGCCCGGTGCGTGCCAGGCGAGACCGCCGTCGAACCGCAGGTACGACGACGCGCCTTCGACGCGGGTGGCGTACGTCCGGTAGCGGTCCAGGCCCAGGAGGCGGAGGTTCCGGTACTCGGCGGACCAGCGGTCGTGGGAGTTCAACCAGGCCAACGAGCGGCCGGATGCTCCGCTGCAGAACCGGCCCTCGGTGAACAGCGTCACCTCGGCGCCGTGACGGGCCAACGCCACGGCCGTCGAGGCACCGAGGATCCCGCCGCCGACGACGGCCACCCGGAGGGTGTCGCGAGTGGTCACTGCCACCTCTCCTCTCGTGCGTGAGAAGCACTCATGGACGTTCCAGCTGGGCGCGGAGCGCCAACAGCTCCCGCGACGCGCCGAATGCTGCGGTGGCGGTCATCGCCTGCTGCGATGGCTCGTGGAAGGCGGTGAGGAGGGCGTCGGCGCTACCCGTCGGATGCTGGCGCTCCACCGCACCCGGCAGGACGACCCCATAGGCGGCGATCGCATGCCCGTAGACCCTGAAGTTGTAGCCGGTGGACGGCACGTAGGGGCCAGGGTCCTCGCCGCCGGCGTGGTCGTGGAGCAGCGTCTTGGCCGCGTGGGCTCCCTGGCCGGTGGCGGCGTCCCAGTGGTCGATGCGGTAGGAGCTGGCCCGTCCGGGCGGTGTGCACGGCAACGCCTCCGGCGGCGTACACGCGGCGAAGGTCCACGGCGCGCAACCGGTCGTCCACGGCGATGCCCCTCTCGGTGTCGGTCGTCCAGGCAGACGCCGGAACCGTGCCGTGGGCCACGACGGCCAGGTCGGACTCCAGGACGTGTCCGTCGTCAAGGGTGACCGTGACCGAGTCCGTGCCCCCCGAGACTGCACGGACCTGGCGACCGAAGTGGGTCGTCACATGCTCGGCATGCAGCTCGGTGACGCGTCGGGCGATGCGCTCTCCGAGCACGCCGGCGAGCGGGACCGTCGGCCGGGAGACGAGGTGAACCGAGGCACCGGCATCCGCCAGGTAGCTGGCGGTCTCCGCGCCGATGAACCCGGCGCCGAGCAGGGTGACGGACGTGGCATCCGGGTCGTCGCGGAACCAGTCGCGGATCCGCGCGGCGTCGTCGACCGTGTGGATGTGCACCAGCCGCGCAGCCTCGCCGAGGTAGGCGCTGTGCGGACGCGGCGTGCTTCCGGTCGCGGCGATCAAGGTGGAGTAGGGCAACCGCTCCCCGTGGTCCAACACGAGCACCGAGTGATCGGGCTCCATCGCGTGGACGCCTGCACGGACGAGGTGCACATCCAGGTCGTCCAGAGAAGGGAGAGCGACCTGCGCGGCGGTGAGCAGCCCTTGAAGGACCGCCTTGTTGACCAGGGTCCGGTTGTAGGGCGCGTGTTCCTCGTGGTGCAGGACCGTGAGCGGACCGGCGTAGCCCTCCTGGCGGAGCGTCCTGGCGGCACTGTGCCCGGCAGCCCCCGCGCCGGCCACGACCACGCCCGCGCTGGTCTCGATCACCGTGGTCAACCTCCGTCACGTCGGGGCTAGATGCCCCTGGGGGGTAGGGTATATGATCACGCGCAGCATCCCTACGTTCGGCCATGCTGATCCCCTCTGATCCCACCACCGAAAGGCATCCACCACCATGTCGGAGAACCACGACCACGGGCACGACGAGCACGGGCACGGACACGGGCACGGACACGGGCAAGGCCACGGTCACAGCACTGCTGCCGCTGACTCCACCGCCAACCTGTCCAGCGACGAGATCGCCGAGTGTGTGGTGATGCCGGGCAGCATGGTCGTGAAGGCCGAGGCCGAGGCCGCCGGCCTCTACCGCGACTACGAGGGGCAGCGGTACTGGTTCTGCTGTGCGGCGTGCGGACCCCTCTGGGACGCCGATCCCGCCAAGTACGCCAACGCCTGACGCTTCGGACGATCGCAGCCGTAGCGCCTGAGCCGGTGGCGACAGCTCCACTCGGCTCGACGACGATTCTTGCCTTCTCTGCCGGTCACACAGTCACTGACACGGTTCGACCATTCCGACCCGTCACGAAGTCATCGACCAGGGCCGTGATGTGAGCCTAGGCAGTCAGCCGACCGTCGCGGCGCGTCGTCCGTCGGCGACGGGCCAGGTCGTGGTGCCCGCGGAATAGGACCACCCCGGCGGTCTTCGCCTCGTGGCAGAGGTGCGGCGTCCACGGCGCCGACACGTGACAGCAAGGCCTCCCCGGCTCAGGGAGAGGGCCGCCTGGCTGTGCGTGGCTCTGACGATCGGTCGGCCTCGTGGCTGCTCGAGCCGTGGGAGGGTGGCGGGGCACCGTCGTCCTCGAGCTCCGCGGCGATGGAGACGGTGAGGCCGCCGAGCAGGAAGCCGATGACCGCGGCGGCCAGGGTGTTGGTGTTCACGCGCTCCTCCAAGGGTGCGTCGGGTGTCCGGCCAGGCCGGCGTCAGGCGTGGTCATGTGGATGGTCATGTGGATGGTCATGTGGGTGGACGTGGTCTGGGGCGACCGGTGGTGCCCCGTCTCCCATGCGCGCCGTGGTGGTCGCCATGACCTTCGTGGAACTGGTGGGTCAGTGCGTGCCCCTTGCCCTTGTCGATGAGGTAGCGGTTGACCGGGAAGGCGACGATGAAGGCCGCCGTCAGGGCGATCATCATGCCGATCCAGAAGATCGGGTTCACCAGACCGGAGTCCATCGCGCCGGGGATGAGTGCCATCACCAGGTTGTCGGTGATCTCCATGACGGCGATCGAGAGGGTGTCCGCCGCGAACACGATGCTGAGCGCCGCGAAGAACCCGAGACCGGCCTGGATCAGCGGCAGGGTGGACAGGGCATAGCCGAACAGGAACGCGAGGCCGACGGCAAGCGCGATCGTGACGGCGGTGTCGAGTCCCAAGGCGGTCCCGATCATCAGTCCGGCGATCTCGCCGATGGCGCAGCCGGTGAGGCAGTGCAGCGTGGCGTTCGCAGCCATGCTGTTGCGCGAGTTCATCCCAGCCTCCTTCGAGTCGGGCGGTACAGCGAGCGGCCGAGCGCAGGCTCCGCAGCCTGCGTCACGACATCATGTCCCCAGCCGAGCCAGAACCGCGGCGGTCACTTGCTCGGTCGTCGCAGTACCGCCCACGTCCGCCGTACGAGTAGCCGGGTCGCGCAGTGACTCCTCGATCGCCGACATCAACCGCGCCGCGGGCTCTGGCGCGCCGAGGTGCTCGAGCATCAAGACGGTGGACCACAGCATCCCTACTGGGTTCGCGATCCCCTTGCCGGCGATGTCGGGGGCCGACCCGTGCACGGGCTCGAACATCGAGGGATGCTCGCCCGTGGGATCGAGGTTGGCTGACGGGGCGATGCCGATGCTGCCGGCCGCGCCGGCGGCCAGGTCGCTGAGGATGTCACCGAACAGGTTGCTGGCCACGATCACGTCGAACGACTCCGGTCGCAGGACCAGCTTGGCGGCGAGGGCGTCGACGTGCTCCTCCACGAGCTGGACCTCGGGTCGCAGCTCGGCGCGTTCCCGAATCACCTCGTCCCAGAACGGCATGCTATGGACCAGCCCGTTCGACTTCGTCGCCGAGGTCAGGTGCCCGCCCCGGCCCGCGGCCAACGAGAGGGCGTAGTCCGCGATCCGGCTGATGCCCTTCCTGGTGAAGACGGACTCCTGGATCGCCGTTTCGTCGGGCAGCCCTTGGTTGAAGCGTCCGCCGAGCTGGCTGTACTCACCCTCGTTGTTTTCCCGCACGATGACCAAGTCGATGGGCCGGTTCTCCCCGTCGGCCAACGGGCTGGTCACACCCTCGAAGGTGCGGACCGGCCGCAGGTTGACGTACTGGCCGAACGCGCGTCGGATCGGGATCAGCAGGCCCCAGAGCGAGACGTGATCGGGTACGCCTGGCCAGCCCACAGCCCCGAGCAGGACGGCGTCGTACTGGCGCAGGGTCTCCAGCCCGTCGGCAGGCATCAGCGCCCCCTCGGCGAGGTAGCGCTCGCACGACCAGTCGAACTCGACGATCCGCAGGTCCAGCCCGTAGCGCTGGTCCAGAGTCGCCAGCACGGTCTGTGCCGAGGTCGCGACCTCGGCACCGATGCCATCCCCGGGAATGAGCGCGACACGCCGCCCCGGCGTCGTGGTGTCCACGTCGCTCCCTTCAGGCCGGAGTCGCCATGGCGACGAACTTGGTCTCCAGGAACTCCTCGATGCCCACGTGACCGCCCTCGCGGCCGAGCCCGGAGTGCTTCACACCGCCGAACGGCGCCGCGGGGTTGGAGACGATGCCTTGGTTGAGGCCGACCATGCCGGTCTCCAACCGCTCGCTGACCCGGATCGCGCGGTCGAGGTCACGGGTGAAGACGTAGGCGACCAGGCCGTACTCCGTGTCGTTGGCGGCGTTGACCGCCTCATCTTCACTCTCGAAGGTGCTGATCGGTGCAACGGGTCCGAAGATCTCGTCGTGCCGCATCTGCGCGTCACCGGAGACTCCCGTCAGGACCGTCGGCTTGTAGAAGTAGCCGTCACCCGCGACCGGCTCGCCACCCACGACGATCTGGGCGCCGCGTCGTACGGCGTCCTCGACGAGCGTGGTCACCTTGTGACGGGCGTCCCCGTCGATCAGCGGACCGACCACGACACCCTCCTCGACACCGCGGCCGATGGGCAGCGCCGCCATCCGCTCACCCAGTCGGCGGGCGAACTCCTCGGCCACCGTGGAGTGCACGTAGAAGCGGTTGGCGGCGGTGCACGCCTCGCCGGTGTTGCGCATCTTGGCCAGCACGGCGCCATCGATGGCGGCGTCGAGGTCGGCGTCCTCGAAGACGAGGAAGGGGGCGTTGCCGCCGAGCTCCATGGAGGTGCGCATCACCTGGTCCGCACACTGCTCGAGCAGCTTGCGTCCCACGGCGGTCGAGCCGGTGAAGGACAGCTTGCGGGCCCGGCCGTCCCGGATCAGCGGCTCCATGACGGCGCCGGGGTCCGAGGTGGTGACAAGGTTGAGGACGCCGTCGGGAAGGCCTGACTCCTGGAGGATCCCGGCGAGGGCCAGCATCGACAGAGGGGTCTGCTCCGCCGGCTTCACCACCATCGTGCATCCCGCCGCCACTGCCGGGCCGATCTTGCGGGTGCCCATCGCCATCGGGAAGTTCCACGGCGTGATCAGCAGGCAGGGCCCTACCGGTTGGCGCATCACGAGGAAGCGCCCCTGACCGTTGGGCGCGACGGCGTACCCACCGTCGATGCGCACGGCCTCCTCGGAGAACCAGCGGAAGAACTCCGCCGCGTAGGCGATCTCCCCACGCGCCTCGGGCAGGGGTTTGCCCATCTCCAGCGTCATCAGGAGCGCCAGGTCGTCCTGGCGTTCGCTCAGGAGGTCGTAGGCCCGGCGGAGGATCTCGCTGCGCTCACGGGGTGGGACCGCGGCCCATCCGGGCTGGGCCTTGCTGGCGGCGTCGAGCGCCTGGAGGGCGTCCGCGCTCGTCGCGTCGGCCACCTCGGTGATGGTCCGGCCTGTCGAGGGATCCTCCACGGGGAACGTGGCGCCGGTCGCCGCCGGGCGCCACTGACCCCCGACGAGCAGTCCGGTGGGTACTGCGCTGACGACCTGCTGTTCCCGCGCGCTGTCGACCATGGGGGCCCTCCGATGTTGGTCACGTCGTAG